>JACKQC010000043.1 GCA_024233085.1 Akkermansiaceae bacterium | reverse complement strand
CGCGATACCGAATCCGAACGGAATCAGCATCATCGTTAATGCCGCCGGCGCGGTCTCACGGAGATCCGACCAATCGAAGCCTTTCAACCCCGAAAGCATCAACACCCCCACCACCACCAGCGCCGGAGCGGTGGCCGCCGCGGGAAGGCGGAGAATGACCGGATGAAAAAACAGAGCAAGCAGGAAACAGGATGCCACCACCACCCCGGTTCGCCACGTCCGCCCGCCCGCCTCGACTCCCGCGGCGGATTCCACGTAGGCCGTCACGGGTGAAGTTCCCAACAAGGCTCCAACGCTCGTCGCGGCCGCGTCCGCCACCAGCGCGGGCCCCATCCCGGGAAGCTCTCCCTTTTCGTCCACCAATCCCGCCCGCCGCGAAACCCCGATCAGCGTGCCGATGCTGTCGAACAAGTCCACGAACATCAGCATCACCACCGGCACCCAGGCCACCTGCCAATGACGAAATGGATATAACAAATCGGCTTTGAACAAAAGCGGCTCGATCGACGCCGGCGCCGCCATCCAGCGGTCCGGCCATCGGGTGACGGCTTCACCCCCCTCACCCGGGACCCAGAGCCCCAGCACCGCCACCGCGAAGATTCCGATCAAGACACCGCCCGCGACTTTCCGAAACAACAGCACTGAAGTCAGAATAATACCGATCATGGCCAGCGTCGCCGTATTCGGTGTCCAGCCATCCGAAAGGTCGTTCAGCGTCACCAACGTTGCCGGATGATCGCCGATCAGCCCGCATTTCTGAAGCCCGATAAACGCGATCAGCAATCCGATTCCTACCTGCATGCCCGTCTTGAGCGACTCCGGAATCGCCCTGACGACCGCCAATCGAAGCGGCGTCAAAGAAATCGCCAGGAACAGAATTCCATTCCAGAACACGATCCCCAGCGCCCCCTGCCAGGGAACGCCGAGATGACCGCAAATCTCGTAGGAAAAAAACGCGTTCATCCCCATCCCTGGCGCGAGAGCGATCGGCAGCCTCCCGAGGAAGGCCATCGCCAGCGTCCCGAGCGCCGCCGCCATGGCCGTTCCTGTCACCAGCGCCCCCGAATCCAT
>JACKQC010000042.1 GCA_024233085.1 Akkermansiaceae bacterium | reverse complement strand
CGCACCTGGGTCGATATCGCCGCCGAACAGGACGATGTTGTCCTTCGTCACGAGATCGTGGAAAAGACCCACTTCAAATTTTTCACCAAGACCTATATCCCGCTCGAAAGCGGCAAGGTCTATTCCATTCCGGGTACCTTGTCCAAGGTTCAGGAATTGTTGAGCCCGGCCGTTTTCCGGTCGCCCGCGGTCAAGAAGGGGGAAGTCATCGCCCGCGGCTACGTCGAAACAGGCGACCAGGTCATCGTGGACAAGTTTACTTATCACTGGATCCGGCCGAAACGCGGCGAGGTGTTCGTTTTCACGACGAACAACATTCCCGGCATCCAGAGCACCATCGACGCGCGGATGGGTTCCCAACACTACATCAAGCGGCTCGCCGGGACCCCGGGCGATCACCTTCGGGTCGAGGAACCCAATCTCTACATCAACGGCGAGATCGCGAAGGAGCCGGGATTCCAGCGCGTCATGGCCGGCGAAGGTTATTATCGCGGGTATTCCGACCAGGGCATTCACCGCGACGTGCGACTCGGGCCCGAGGACTACTTCGCCCTCGGCGACAACAGCTTCAACAGCTCCGACAGCCGCTACTGGGGCCGCGTTCCCGCCGAAAACATCGTCGGCCGCGCCCTCTTCGTCTATATGCCCTTCGGCAATCATTGGGGGCCGATTCATTGACGCCGGGCCGTTCGTCATGCTCGAGAGTCCGCCGCCGCCGTCCGCCGACGCCATCGTCCGCGCCGCGGGATCGAACCTCGCCTTCGCGCTCGCCGTCCTTCCCCGGGCGAAACGCCGCGACATGCGCGTGTTTTATGCCTTTTGCCGGATCGTGGACGACATCGCCGACGACGACGGACTGCCCCTCGACCAACGCCGCGCCGGGCTCGATCGCTGGCGCGAAGTGATCGCCGGAACCGGCGCCTCCGCGCGACCGGGGCTGGAACGGGAATTCGCCGAACTCCGCGACCGGCTCGACCTCCCCGGCTCCCTGCTTCACGAAATCGTGAACGGCGTCGAAATGGATCTCGTGCCGCGGTTTTTCCAAAACTGGGAGGAACTGCGCCAGTATTGTTTCCGCGTCGCCAGCGCCGTCGGCCTGGTGAGCATCGAGATCTTCGGCTATCGCGAGCCGCAAACCCGCGTCTATGCCGAGGAACTCGGGTATGCGCTCCAGTTGACGAATATCCTGCGCGATGTCGCCGAGGACGCCGCGCGCGGGCGCGTTTACCTCCCGCTGGACGATCTCGGCGCCCACGGCCTGGCGGCGGACGACCTGCCGGCGCGCCGGCACGACGACGAGCGTTTCGGGCGGCTCATGGCCTTTGAAGCCGATCGCGCGGAGCGTTTTTTCCAGGCCGCGGCCGGGGCGCTGCCCGCCACCGACCGGCCCTCCATGGTCAGCGCGGAGCTGATGGGCGGCATTTATCACCGCATTCTGCGCCGGATGCGGGCGGACGGTTTCCGGGTTTTCGAACGCCGCTACCGCCTCTCGAAGGCGGAAATGCTGGCCCGCCTGATCCGGGCGAAACTGGGTTTCTGACCCAATAGGGTTAGGTCGTCGACCATACCCTGTTGGGTCGCGTCGCCCGAACCGTGCGCGATTCCGTTCTTGCGGCGGCGGTCGATCTGGCCAAATCTCCGGGCCGATCGCTTCATTCCCTCCCTCGTCTCCATGAAACGTTTTCTCCCCCTCGTCTTCGTCGTGCCCGTCGTCGCCGCCGCAGTTCCGTTCGCCCGGGCCGAGCCGCCCGAATGGTCGGGCAATCCCGACAAGACGATCGTCGTGCGGACGCTCCCGGGCATGATGCGCTACGACACCACCGACATCGCCGTTCCGCCCGGAGCGCGGGTGAAACTGACGCTGGAAAACCCCGACGACCTCCAGCACAACCTCGTCATTCTCAAGCCGGACGCGAAGGACAAGGACGGCCAGAAATTCGCCCAGGAAGCCTGGCTGCTCGGCGAGGAGGGGATCAAGCTCGGCTGGGTGCCGCGCGATCATCCCCGCATCCTGGTCGCCGCCCGCCTGCTCGATCCGAAGGCCGGCGAGGACCTCTATTTCGTCGCCCCGGCCGAGGCGGGCGATTACCCGTTCATCTGCACCGTGCCGGGACATTCGATGCTGATGCGGGGAACGCTGCACATCCGATCGGAGACAAAGCTGCTCGAGGACCTGAGCTATTCGATATACGAGGGAAACTGGGACAAACTCCCCGACTTCTCGAAGCTGACGGCGGTGGAAACCGGAAAGCTCCCCGGCGGCCTCGTCACGCTCCAGGTGGCGAAAAAGCGCAAGGGCGGCTTCGGCATCGTCTTCGAGGGACGGCTGAAGGTGACCCGGGCGGAGAAGTTCGAGTTTTTCCTCGACTCCGACGACGGTTCGCGGCTGATCATTGACGGCGAAGGCACGGTCGATCGCGATGGCGTCCACCCGGACGGCAGCCCGAACAAGGGCGAGGAAACGCTGCAGGAGGGCGAGCACGGCTTTCGGCTGCTCTATTTCGAAAAGAGCGGCAATCGCGGCCTGTCGCTCGCGGCGAAATCGAAGAGCCTCGGCGAGGTCGCGTTGTCCGAGTCCGTTTTGAAGAAAAAGGCCGCCCGCCCGGAGCCGGACCCGATCCTGCTGACT
>JACKQC010000041.1 GCA_024233085.1 Akkermansiaceae bacterium | reverse complement strand
TTGGAGAACCCTCTGCCTGGAGGAGGGGAGGCAAACTGATCTAACCCTGAGGCCTTTTGAGCCCGTGCAACAGATCAGGCCTCTCCCTCCTTCAAGGCTCCGAAAAGACTGAACCGCATCTAAGTCCGACAAGAGACTGTGTTGATAAGGAAAGACTCGCGGAGCCCCGCCAGGCGAGGTTTTTAACACCTAACCCGATCCTAAAATGAAATTCGACAGAACCCAAACGGCTTTTCTCGGAATTGACGTGGCCAAGAAGACCTTCCAGGCCGCTCTGAAACTCGGCGCCCGCTACGCGCAGCGCGGCTTTTCGAACAACCAAGGAGGCTTTGCCCAACTGCGCCGCTGGCTGGAGCGACACGCCGATGCGTCCCAAATTCACGCCACTCTGGAGGCCACCGGAGTCCATCATCTGGAGTTGGCCGTCGATCTGCACGGCTATCTGAAGAGCGTTTCGGTGGTCAACCCCCGGTGCCCGAAAGCCTTTGCCCAATCCCAGTTGCGCCGCTCGAAGAGCGATCCGGTCGACGCCCGCATCCTGGCGGACTTCACCGAGGCGCTCAAACCCAAGCCCTGGCGGGCGCCCAGCCAGCAGGAAAGAGAACTCAAGGAGCTGGCCCGGCGCCAGAAGAGCCTCGCGGGCATGGTGGCCGCCGAGAAAAACCGGCTCCAGGACGCCCGGGCCGCCAGTGTGCGCCAAAGCATCCAGCGGCACCTTGAGGGACTGGAGGAGCAAAAGGAGCAAATCGTCGCCGAACTGGCGCGGATCATCCACGGCGACCCGATTTTGCGGCAGCGGCTGGAGCTGTTGGTCAGCATCCCGGGGATCGGGGAGGCCACCGCCCTGCAACTGGTCGCCGAGTTGGGCGATGTGGCCTTCTGCTACGAGAAGGCCCGCGATCTGGCCGCCCACGCGGGCTTGACGCCCAGGCGCCGGCAAAGCGGCACCTCGGTCTGCTCGCGCGGCGGCATCTGCAAAATCGGATCCAGCCGCCTGCGGGCCTTGCTCTACTTCCCGGCAATGGTGGCCATGCGCCATAACCCGATCATGATCCGCTTCGCACACCGGCTCCGCCAAAACGGAAAATCCGGCAAAGCCATCGTCGTGGCGGTCATGCGCAAACTGCTCCACTGCGTTTTCGGTGTCCTCAAACACCAACGGCCCTTCAACCCACACTCTCCTTCTTCTTGCTCAACTTAAAACCGCATCTGTTGACTCCCGGCGCCCCGCCGCGAAATTGCCCAGCTCCCCCCGGAAAACGGCCTTCCGACCCGCGCCAAGCCGCGAAACGCGGGACAGCCGGAAAAAAAAATGAAATTTCCGAACAAAAAAGCTTGGCGGGAAAATCCGGATTGGGTAAAACGGCCGCATGAATCCCAAACGCCATGGGACGCCGCGACGCCGCGGCCCAGCCGAAACGGGCCGGCGGTTGACCGCGCGGGGTTGTGACAGGGGCGCGGACGCCCGGAAGGCGCCCGTTTGGGCGGCCGAAACCCGCCCGGCGCCCTCAAAGGGGACCCATCCCATCGCCAAGGGGACGGTTTTTGCCGCCAATGGGACGCATCCCATCGCCAATGGGACGCATACCCTTGGCGATGGGATCGATACCATTCGCGATGGGACGGATACCATTGCCGATGGGACGGATACCCTTGCCGATGGGATGAATACCCTTGGCGATGGGATCGATACCCTTGCCGATGGGATGAATACCCTTGGCGATGGGATCGATACCCTTGGCGATGGTATCCGTCCCTTTTTCGACTTTTCCGGCCGAAACGGCCCCTCTGAGGCCAAATCGCCCGGTTTCGGCCCCTTCGGCCGCCCTTTCCGCCCTTTCCAACCGTGGAGGCTCGTTATCTGACCATGGCGCGTTGGGACCAGCCTGGAATCACCTGGGACAGCGGTGTGCGTTACGACGCGACCGACGATCCCGCATCACAACCCGAATCGAAACCGAAAAAGACCATGAGAAGACAAGCCTATTATCCCTCGCGCATCGGCGACCAGGTCGTCTGGCTGCAAAATTTCAAGACCAAGCTGCCGAACTACACGACGCCGCTTTCGCTCGACGCCACCGAGGTCGCCGCGCGCGTGCTGGACGCCGAAAACGCCATCTATGGCCTCGACGACTACCGGGGCGCGCTCGGCCCGGGCACGCAGGGTTGCTACGCCTGCATCGACGAGAATCTCTACACCGAGGCGGCCATGGACGTGGCCTGGACGGGCTTCGCCGCGCCGACGCCGATCCCGGCCGCCGTGCAAAAGGGCTGCCTGGCGCGGGTTTTCGACTACATCGTCAACCAGATAAAAACGGCCGCCGCCTACACGGACATGGTGGGCGAGGATCTCGGCCTGGTGGGCGCGGCGATGGCGCCGCCCGACCCGGCGACCACCGTGCCGGAGTTCAGCCTGCGCCTGACCACCGGCGGCAAGGTGGAGGTGGTGTGGACCAAGGGCGAGTTCGACGGCGTGAAGCTGGAGTTCGACCTCGGCGCGGCGGGCCTGAAGTCGGACATCGATCTGCGCCCCAACTACGTCCTCAACTGGCTGCCCGACCCCGGCCAAAGCCAGGTGGTGCGGGTGCGCTTGCAATACCTCTACAAGGGCGAGGACTTTGGCCTGTGGAGCGAGTGGCAGTCGTGGACGCTGACCGGGGCGTGAGGGGGCGAGGGGGGAAGGAAATCGAGCGGCGGTGCTGCTGGCGGCGGCGGGGGCTTCGAGGGACGGCGAAAGGGTGATTGCGGGATTGCCGCTTTTTAC
>JACKQC010000040.1 GCA_024233085.1 Akkermansiaceae bacterium | reverse complement strand
CGCATCGACGCGCAGACCCTGCCCCACACGGCGTGGAACGCCCGCGGCGCGGCGGCGGCGGACTTCAACAACGACCTGCTCATGGATCTGGCGCTGGCCGAGTCGGGGCCGGTCTCCCACGCCGACGCGCTGGCGGCGGCTTTTCCCAATGACGTGGACACCGTCCGCATGCTCGCCGCCGGGGGCGCGCAGCAGACGCCCCGCACCTCGCTGATGATCAACGCGGGCGCGGCCCGGTTTTTCGACATCGCGCCCATGGCCGGTCTGGGCACGATCGGCCATGCCTGGAGCGCGAAGGCGGCCGACTTCGACAACGACGGCCGGGTCGATCTCTTTTTCACCACCGGGAACGTCCGCGACTGGCGAAAAGCCTCCGGCGATCCCTCCGTCGGCGAAAATCTCGTCGGCAAAACCCGCTGGGACCTGCTGAAGGACGCGCCCGAGCTGCCCGAGCCCGACCGCGCCTTCCGCAACGCGGGCGACTTCCGCTTCGAGGACGCCGGCGCCGCCTGGGGCCTCGATCACACCGGGATCGGACACAGCGCCGCGATGGGCGATCTCGACGGCGACGGCGATCTCGACCTGGTCGTGTGCCGGATCGGCGAGCCGGCGGCGATTTACCGGAACCACTCGCCCGGCAACCGCGTCGCCGTGCGTCTCGAGGGCCGGAAAAGCAACACCTGGGGCATCGGCGCGGAGGTCCTGATCGCCACCGGCGGGCGCTCCCAGATTCGGCAGCTTTTCCCGACGGGTGGCTTTCTCGGATCGGACGAGCCGCTGGTGCATTTTGGCGTCGGGGACGGGGAAAAAATCGACCGCCTCACGATCCGCTGGCCCTCGGGCGCGGTCGAGACGCTCGAGGATCTCGAAGTCAACCAGCTCTACACCGTGACCGAGGCCATCAGCCGCACGCCTCCCGTGGCCCGCCCCCTGCGCGGGAAACCGCTGTTCAACGCCAGCGCGGTGTTTCGCGGGCTCGGCCAGGTGGAGGCCTCCGTCGAGGGCGCCCTCGACCAGCCCTTCGCTCCCGGGCACCTCGCCCACCTCGGCCCCTCCGTGGCGGCCTATGACCTCGACGGCGACGGCAGCGACGAGTTCTATTTCGGCGGCGCGCGCAACATCCGCGGGCGTTTCGTGACGCAATCGATGTCCTTCAGCGGCGCGCGTCACCAGTTCGACCTCGACACGCCCTGTGAAGACGCCGGCGCCGTGTTTTTCGACGCCGACAACGACGGCGACCAGGATCTTTTCGTCGCCAGCGGAAGCGTCGAAGTGGAAGCGGGAAATTCCGCGCTCAAGGACCGCCTTTACCTCAACGAAAGCGGCGTCCTCGCCAAAGCCCGGCCCCAGCAGGTGCCCGACCTCGCCGAAAGCTCCGGGCCGGTCGCGGCGGCGGACTTCGACCGCGACGGCGACGTGGACCTTTTCGTCGGCGGACGCGCGACCCCCGGCGCCTACCCGACCGCGCCCAGGAGCCGCCTGCTCCTCAACGACGGCCAGGCGAACTACACCGACGCCACCGCCGACGCCGCGCCCGGACTCGCCGAATGTGGCATGGTCACCAGCGCCCTGTGGACCGATATCGACAACGACACCGACCTCGATCTGCTCGTCAGCCACGACTGGGGCCCGATCCGCCTGTGGAAAAACGAGGGCGGCGGCAAGCTGCGCGACGCCACCGCCGAAGCCGGCACCGCGGCGCTGGTCGGGCGCTGGTCCGGCCTCGTCGGGCGCGACATCGACAACGACGGCGACATCGACTATTTGGCGACCAACCTGGGCACGAACACCGGCGTCATCGCCAGCCCCGAGAATCCCGCCCGCGCCTTTTTCGCCCCCGTCGCCGGGTCCGATAAGCCGATCTTCATCGAGACGGTCTCCGAAAACGGGCGCCTGCTCCCCCTCCAGGGCTATCACCGCTGGCTGAAGGCCGTTCCCGCGCTGAAAGACACCCTCAAAACACCCGCCGACTTCGCCGCCGCCGGCCTCGACGGCCTGCTGCCCCCGGCCCGGCGCGAGGCCGCGCCCGCCGTCTCGGCGACCGTCCTCGAAAGCGGCCTGCTGGTCAACGACGGCGCGGGCGGGCTGACCTTTCAGGCGCTGCCCTCCGTCGTGCAGGCTTCGCCCGCCTTTGGCTCGGTGATGACCGACGTCAACTTCGACGGGCGCGCCGACGCCTGGATCGTCCAGAACCGCGAGGCCGCCGGCTCCCGTGTCGATCCCGCCAACAACGGCCTCAGCGTCCTGCTGCTCGGCACGGGCGATCCGCGCCGGCCTTTCCAGCCCGTCTGGCCCGACGAAAGCGGCCTGGTTCTTTTCGGCCCCGCCCGCGGCGCCATCGCCGCCGACATCAACAACGACGACCGCGTCGATCTCGTCGCGACCCTCAGCGGCGCGGACCCGGTGGCCTTTTTCAACGAAGCCGAAATCCGCGATCTCGCCCCGCTCGCCGTCAGCCTCGTCCGGCGGGGCAAGCACGCCGCCGGCGCCCGCGTCACGGTGAAATGCCCCGGCATGGCCGACCAGACCGCCGAATACCACGCCGGCGGCGGTCACCTGTCGCAGTCGCCGGCGAAGCTGTTTTTCGGCACCGTGGCCAAGCCCGGCGCGCCGGTCGAAGTCACGGTCCGCTGGCCGGACGGCGAAGTGTCGAACCGCAAGATCTACCTCGACTCCGACGGCGGAAACGGACAATAATCGCCTCCGACCAGACAGGGTTGAGTGGCGGACCCAACAGGGTTGGGTCGGAGGGCGAACAGGGTTGGTTTCCCGGCGCCCGCCCGGCTGGCCGTTTCCATGAACGACGACCCCGAAAACGCCGCCGCGGACCAGGACGGCGGCCGGCCGCGCTTCGACCCCGACGCGATGCGGGCCGATCTGGCCGATTACCTTGACGACCTGAGACGCTACCGCATGCCCTTCGGCCGTTACCGGCACAAGGCGATCCACGACCTGCCCTACGAGTACCTCCACTGGTTCGTCGAGCGCGGCGAGGGCTTCCCCACCGGCCGGCTCGGGGAGCTGATGGAGTTCGTCTATCACGTCAAAGCCACCGGCGCGGAGGCCATTTTCGGGCGGCTGAGAGGCCGGTGAAACTCGTCGCGACCGCGCGATCGCCCCGGCCGGCGGCGGGACGGTTGCACGGACTTGGCGAAACGCCGATCCCTGCCGTAGTCTGGTCCCGCCATGACCCGTCCGACTCTGTTTTTCGCCGCCGCGACCCTGGCCTTCCTTCTGGCCCCGAAACCGGGCGCCTCCGCCGATTCCCCGCCCAACATCCTCATCGTCACGGCCGATAATCTCGGTTATGGCGACCTGCGTTGCTATCGGCCCGAATCGCCCATCCCGACGCCAAATCTCGACGCCTTCGCCGCGTCGGGCGCGCGGCTGACGGATTTCTACACCGCCTCGCCGACCTGCACGGTGTCGCGCGCCTGCCTGCTGACGGGCCGCATTCCCGAGCGCCACGGCCTGAAACAGCAGCTCCCCGGCATCGCGGGCAACTACGGCGTCGGCCTGAACCCGGCGGAAAAAATCATCCCCGCCTATCTCAAGCGGGCGCCCGTTCCCTACGCGACCGGTTGCTTCGGCAAATGGAACATCGGCTTCGCGCCCGGCTCGCGGCCGACGGAGCGCGGCTTTGACGAGTTCCTCGGTCATGCCTCGGGAAACATCGACTACCGCACCCACGTCTACGACGGAAAACACGATCTCTTCCGCGGCACGGAGGAATTCGACGCCACGGGCCAATACAGCACCGACCTCTTCGCCGACGCGGCCATCGGTTTCGTTTCGAGGCACAGCGCCGCGGGCAGGCCGTGGTTCTGCTACCTGCCCTTCAACGCCCCGCATTTTCCCAACAAAAAAAACAAGGCGCCCGGCGTCGAGCCCGTGTGGCAGGCGCCCGACCGCGCCTTCGCGGCGTGCGGCCTTTCCCCGGACGAGACCGACCCGGCGAAGCGCTACGCGGCGGTCGTGTGGGCGCTGGACGAGGCCTTCGGCCGCGTGCTGGCCGCGCTCGACAAGGCGGGCGTCGCGGACAACACCTTCGTCTTTTTCTACGCCGACAACGGCGCCTTCATGCTCAAGGATCGCGGGCTCGAGGTCGCCTCGAACGCCCCGCTCCGCGACGGCGGCGTCACCTGCTGGGAGGGCGGCCTGCGCGTCGCCGCCCTCGCCCGCTGGCCGGGAAAAATCCGCGCCGGCTCCGTCGTCACGACGCCGCTGTGGTCGCCCGACTTGCTGCCGGCCTGCGCCGCCCTGGCCACCTTCAACCTGCCGGACAGCGTCGTCTTCGACGGGCGCGACCCGCTCCCCGCCCTCACCGGGGCCGATCCGAAATCGCCGCACGCGTCGCTGTTTTTCCAATACGGCCGCCACGCCGCGCTGCGGGCGGGAGACTGGAAGATCGTCCGCGAAAAACCGGCCGAGCCGTGGCAACTCTTCGATCTGGGGCGAGACGCGGGCGAGTCCCGCGACCGGGCGGCGGAGAATCCGGAAAAAGTTGCCGAGTTGGAAGGGCTGTTCGACAAGTGGCGCTCGTCCTTCTAAAAAACCTTCGTCAACTTCTTAGTCCTCGTCTTCGTCCCCATTTCGAACCGAGGCGAAGACCAGGACAAGGACGAGAAAGATGACGAAGATTAAGAATAAGACGAAGAGATAGAAACAATGTCCGCCCCCGTCGTCAGCTTTACCGGCGTCACCTTCCGCTACGGGCTCACCCGCGTGCTGGACGGCGTGACCTTCGACATCGCTCCGGGCGACTCGACCTGTGTCATCGGTCCGAACGGCGGCGGCAAGACCACGCTGCTGCGGCTCATCCTCGGCTTGGTGGAGCCGCGGGCCGGGACGATCCGCGTCTTTGGCGAACCGCCCGACCAGGCCTGCCGCCTCGTCGGCTACGTGCCCCAGGCGATCCGCTACGACCCGCTGTTTCCCGTGAACGCCCGCGACATCGTGCTCATGGGCCGGCTGGATCGCTTGAGATTCGGTTTTTTTACCCGCGAATGCCGGGAAGCCGCGATGGAGGCGCTCGCCGAAGTCGGGCTGGCGGACCGCGCCACGACGCCGTTTTCGGATCTCTCCGGCGGGCAGCGCCAGCGCGTCCTCATCGCCCGCGCCCTGGCGACGGGCGCGAAACTGCTGTTGCTCGACGAACCCACCGCCAACATCGACCTGACCGTGGAGGCGCAGTTCCTCGACTCGCTGGACCGGCTGCGGGAAAAGATAACCATCGTGCTCGTCACCCACGACATCGACCTGATCTCGCGCCTCGGCGACACCGTGCTGTGCGTGAATCACAAGGTCCACCGCCACGCCGTCGGCGACCTGAAAGGCGACCTGCTCCGCGAAATCTACAGCGGCGAACTCCGGCTCGAGCACGACCGCAAAACACGCCACCAGCACGGCGATCATTCCTCCTGCGCGCATGACTGAGTTTTTCCAGGGCCTCGGCGAATTCTGGGAGGCGCTCCGGGCGCCGGCCGCGCCGCTGCTGCGTTACGCGCTGGCGGCGGGCCTCATCGCCAGCCTCACCTTCGGCATCGTGGGCGGCTACGTGGTAACCCGCCGGATCAGCTACATCGCCGCCGCGATCGCCCACAGCATCTTCGCCGGCATCGGCGCGGCGGTTTTTCTGGAGCGGAAGTTCGACCTCGCATGGTGCACGCCGCTGCTGGGCTCCATCGTGGCCGCCATCCTCTCCGCCCTGCTGATCGGCTGGGTGTCCCTGCGCGTCCGCGAGCGCGAGGACACGGTCATCTCCGCCATCTGGGCCACCGGCATGGCGGCGGGCGTCCTGTTTCTCTACTTCGCGCCGGGACCGGCGGTGAACGCCGAGAGCTTCATCTTTGGCGACATCCTCATCACCTCGCGGGCGGACCTGGCGGTGACCGCCTTGCTGGGCGCCATCGTGCTGGTGACGAACGTGTTCTTTTACCACCGCCTGGTCGGTGTCTGTTTCGACGAGGAATTCGTCCGCCTGCGCGGGGTGAACGCGGGATTTCTCTACCTCCTGCTTCTGTGCCTCATCGGGCTCAGCGTCGTGCTGCTGGTGCGCCTGACCGGCATCATCCTCGCCATCGCCCTGCTGGTCCTGCCCGCCGCCAGCGCCGCCCGTCTCGGTCGCCGTCTCTGGAGCATCATGATCATCGCCACCGGCCTGAGCATGCTCTACTCCGTCGCCGGTCTCGCCTTCAGCTACCCGACCCAGACCCCCACCGGACCGGTCGTGGTGTTGTTTGCCGCCGCCGGCTACGCCCTCGCCCTGGCCCGGAAAAAAGCCGGCCGATGAGCTTGCCCGCTCCTTCGCCTTCACCGAAAGCTTTCCCGTCACCCGAATTCACCCCCGAGAAAAATGCCCCACGACATCCCCAGCCCCGACCGGCATCCCTACCGCGTGAAACCCGGCTCGACGGTGGACCTGGACAAGATCGACGCCGAGGACGATTCCCTTTACCCGGTCGGAAAGGGCGACGGCAAGGACCTGCTCAAGGAACTCACCACCGAGATCGACGCGCTGCAGGAGCAGCTCTACGCCGAGGGCAAACACAAGCTGCTCGTCGTCTTCCAGGCCATGGACACCGGCGGCAAGGACGGAACCATCCGAAAGGTGTTCGCGCCGATGGATCCCCAGGGCCTTCGGGTCGCCTCCTTCAAACGCCCCAGCGAAAACGAGCTCGCCCGCGATTATCTCTGGCGCGTCCACGCCCAGGTCCCCGGGAAGGGCGAGTGCGTCATCTTCAACCGCAGCCATTACGAGGACATCGTCGCCGTCCGCGTGCGCGAGATTTTTCCCGAAACGGTGTGGTCGCGACGCTACGAGCACATCGTGAATTTCGAAAAAATGCTCGCCGACGAGGGCACGACGATCCTGAAATTCTTTCTCCACATTTCGAAAGACGAGCAGAAGGCCCGTCTCCAGGCGCGGCTCGACGATTCGGAGAAGCTCTGGAAATTCAATCCCGGCGACCTCGACGACCGCGCGCTGTGGTCGAAGTTCATGCGCGCCTACGAGGACGTTCTCGCCCGCACCAGCACCGACCACGCTCCGTGGCACATCATCCCGGCCAACAAAAAGTGGCATCGCGACCTCGCCGTGGCGCAAATCCTCATCGGCACCCTGCGCGGCCTGAAAATGGAGTATCCGGAAGCCGACTTCGACCCCGCCTCCATCCGGATCGACTGAACAGGGTTGACTCGATGACCTAACCCTATTGGGTCGCGGTTCGCCGGATCACTTCAGCCGAAAGCTCACCTTCACCAGCGCCTCGGCGTCGACCGGGACGCCGGCCTTGAGAGCGGGGGAAAAACGCCAGCGCCGCACGCAGGAGACCGCCGCCGCGTCGAGCGCCGGGCTGCCGGTGCCGCGATCGATCCGCACCGAGCGCAGGGCGCCGCTGGCCTTCACCGACACGCGCACCCAGGCCGTGCCTTGGCGGCCCGCCCGTTTCGCCGTCGCGGGATAGACCGGCCCGACGGGCGACACCGGGCGCGGCGGAACGGTTTTTGACGCGCCGCGTCCCGATTGGGGCGCGGCTTTTTTCGGCTTCGACGGCGTCGTGTCCCGAACGGTTGGCGTTTCCCGCTTCGCCAACGGCGGCGCGGTTTCTTTCACGGGTTCGGGAAAAACCATCGAGGCCTCCAACTCCGCGACGAGGAATTCGACCACCGGTTCCACCGGCCGCGGGGCGACCGCCTCGGCCCACTCGAAGGCCGGATCCATCGTTTCGTAAAACTCCGGCTGGACCTCGGGCGGCGTTTCCGGTGTCTCGGGCAAAGCCTCGCGAATCGGCGGCGGCGTTTTCACCACCGCGTTGTCGGGACCGTCGGCGTCGGTTTCGATCTCGGCGGCATCGAGCGATACCACCGCGATCACCGGGGCCTCGCCGTCGCCGAAATCGCCCGGCCGCGCGATCCACCAACCCGCCGCGCAGACGATCGCCGCGCCGTGAAGCAGGCACGACACCGCCGCCGATCCGGCGATCGAGCGTTCCGGAGCGGCGAGCGCCACCGTCGGGGCGATCACCCGCGCCAGACGCGCCGGAACGGGCGGATCGAGGTCGAAGATCGGCGTTTTGGGCTTGGACACGGACACCGGCGGAGTTTCGGCCCGTATTGTGCGCGAAAAACGGGAATTTGGCGAGGAAGTGTCGGGGCTCCTCCTCACCGACGGCCGGATATCGGCGCGTGGACCTTTTTCGGACCACCCGCGCCGGCGCCGAAGTCCCAGCCGAAAACGACCCAGGCTTCGAGGTCGGGCGAATCGTGGGTCAGGCCGGCGAGGGCGACGAGATCGAGATGCGCGTTGTCGAAGGGGCGAAACTGCACGCTGGGACCGAATTGCACCTTGTGTTCCGCGTCATCGCGGGCGCCGGCGACGGTTTCGTGAACGTATTTCCCCTCCAGACCGAGCGCGACGCGGCCGTCGGCCATCGCTTTGCTGATGCCCTGGGTCACCTGGAATTCCTCGGTGCTTTCGCCGCCCATCTCGCGCTCGTAAACGAGGTTCAGGCCGTAGCTCCAGCCGTCGCCGAATTCGTCGCCCAACAGCAGCTTCGGCTCGATGACATCGCCGCCATGGTCGGGATCGACCCATTTGTATTCGAAGTAGAGCGCGGGATTGAGCGGCAGCACGCCCCAATCGGCGAGGCCGTAGCGGATTTCGAGCGCGAAGTCGTTGTGAAAGGCGTCGCCATCCTCGATTTCCCAATCCTCGTAGAGATCGAGCTGAACGCGGCCCGGCAGACCGATTTCGAATTCCTCCTGAAACTTGTGCTTCCACTCGCCGTCGTTGAGGCGACCGCGCCACCACTGTTCGAGCGCCATTTCCCAGGGGTCACGCTGGATGTGAACCCGGGTGGTTGAAAAGCGGCGGTGTTTTACCCATTCGGGCTGGTTGTAGGCGCCCGTGTCGCCGGTGGTCGAGGCCGCCGGCGCGGCGGCGCCCGAACCCTCGGAGGCGGTCACCTCGGCCACGACGGGTGGCGAGTTTTCCTGGGAAAACAGGGATGGGGCGAACGCGGCCAGGAGGCACGCGACGGCGGCGGCGGCGACAGATCGGTGTGAGTTCGTGTGTTTCATGGGATGATAGCCGCTCATAACCCGCCACACCGGGGTCGGCAACCTCGCGGCGCGAAAATCGCGTATCCGGTCGAAAATTGACCACTTTCCGCGATTCCATGGCGAAAAAACAAACAATCACCCGCCCCGCAGCCGGCGCCGGAGCGTCGCGCGGTTCGCCTTCAACTCGGCGGCGAGGCGCGCGAGTTTTCCGTCGAATCGTTTCAGCAGTTCACGAATCAGTTCGCGCTCGAGCGTTTCGGAAAGGTCGCGATAGGCCGGCGGGGGATCGTCATCGAGCCGTTCGCCGACCCATCCGGCCAGCGCGAAAGACAGATCCTCGGGCAGGCTCCCGCCCTTCGCGGCCCTTCCGCCTCCCAGAGGCTCGGGCAGATGCTCCGGACCCATGACCGGCGCGCCCGCCGACGCCGCGATGGCGGCGGCGACCGTGTTGCGCAATTCGCGGAGATTCCCCGGCCAATCGTGCGCCGCGAGCCGTTTCAGAACGCCGTCTCCCGCCTCGACTCGGCGCCCGGGCGCCAGTTGGCGCGCGAAGAGCGCCACCAGCGCCGGCAGATCCTCCAGGCGGTCGCGGAGGCGCGGCAGGCGGATTTCGAGCACCTGGAGGCGGTAATAAAGATCGGAGCGGAAGACCCCGCGCACGACGGCCTCCCGCGGGTCGGCGGTCGAGGTGGCAAGGATTCTCGGCAGGCCCGGCGCGTCCGCCTCCTCCGTTTCC
>JACKQC010000039.1 GCA_024233085.1 Akkermansiaceae bacterium | reverse complement strand
CTGCTTGGACACCTTCCGGACCTGGCTGGCGGAGGCCTTGATGTACTTGGCTTGCGGCAACTGGTCGGACTCGCCGTCTTTGTAGTGCCAGAAATTGCGCTTCTTGCCTTTCACCATCAGCTCGTGCCAGTTCTTCGTGTCGATGTCCTCGCCGACGAACCAGCTCGGGCCGGTGAAAAAGACGATCTGAAACTCGACCGTCGGCGGCAGGGCCGTGATCGATTTGATCAGTTCCTCCTTCATCAGCTCGAATTTGGTCTTGCCGCCGAGTCCCTTGGCCTTCATCGACGCCGAGGCATCGACGACGAACACGACCTTCTGCGCCTTCGTCCGGGAACCGAAAAACGACACCATGCCCGCGCCGTCGGCGTCGGTGAAATTCATGCTCATCCCGAAAGTGTCGCCCACCCCGATCGGGTCGAAGGTCAGGTTCGGACTGTCAAACGCGGGCGCGGACACCGCCGAGGCCGCGACCGAGGCGATCACCTCCATCCGCGCGGCGGCGGACTGCTGGGCCTTGCGCTGCACCTTTTCGATCCGGGTGATCTCCATGCGGCCGTCTTCATCCGACGGCACCGAGTGCCCGACGATCTGCGGCGGGTTCGGGCGCGGCGTGGCGACCACGACGAAGCCCAGAATCACGAAGATGGCGGCATGGACCAGCACCGCCACCGACACGGCGGAAGCCTTCGCGCCTTTGTCCTCGGGCCGGTCATGGATGGGGATGGCCTCGCCCTCCCCGACAATCAGGGCGCGCTCATGGACCTGACGATCGACCGCGTCCTCGACCGGCATCAGGGGCACGGCCCCGGTGACGGTGAAATCGTAGGCGTATTCGTGGGGCGACGGGGGCTCGGCGGCCACGGCCTCGACGGCGTCCTCCGCCACCGACAGCGCGGTTTCCTCCCGCGTATCCGGGATCGCCTCGGGCGGCGGCGAAAGCGGGCGCACCTTTTCCACCGCGATCGCGACGGGCTCCGGGGATTCCGCGGCGGCGGCGTAGGCATCGTCCAGCGCCTGGCGCTGTGCCTCGAAGCTGGCGAGAAATTCGCGCGCGGCCCGATATTCCGCCTCCGTCCGCGGCGGGGTTTGGGCGTCGGCGACGATTCCCGCCGCCTCGAAGCCCGCGCCGCGGTCGGCCACCTTGGTCGCCAACTCCAGCCGGATCGACCAGTCGGCGGGGTCTTTGGCGAGCGCTTCGCGAAGGACTTTCTCGATTGAATTCATTCTCCCGGAACTGATTGCGACAATCTTAGGAATTTGTGACCCTCGATGTCCAGTCCCGGCCAAAAAAAGGCGATCAATCCGTCTTCGCGATCCACTGCACGGCGTCCACGACGACATAGCCATCGGCGCCGGCGTTGGAGATTGTCACCGCGGCGGGCCGGTCGGCCGCGAATTCGAAAACGCCGAGCGACTCGAACAGGCCGTCGATTTCCGGCGCGGTGCGCTGGTTGACCGACACCGTTTCGACGCCGCCGGCGTGCTCGATTTTCACCGTCACCTTTGTCGCGCGGTTCGCGTTCGCGGGGTAGGCGAGGCGGACTTCGTATCGGCCCGGCTTCGGCAGGGTCGCCTCGAATCGCGCCGCGGCCTTGCCGTCGCGGGTGTCGTCCTCGTGGCGGTATCCGTGGCCGACGTAGCTTTTCGCCGCGCCGCTTTCCTTCCACACGCCGGTGCGGCGGGCCTGACTATCGTCCACGACGGTGCCCGGCAGGGATTTGACGGCGACTTTCTCGCGGCCCGAGGCGCCGCCGCCGGGATCGTCATACTCGAGCACCTGTCCATCGGCGAGCAGGCGGGCGCGCAGTTTTTCGTGGTCCAGGTCGTGGGGCGCGAGATTCGCGTCCAGGGCCATGACGGCGGCGGTCGCGGCGCTCTGGCCGAGGATCATGAACACCGGCTCCATCCGGATGCTGCCGAAGGCGATGTGGGTCGCGGACACGCAGACGGGCACCAGCAGATTGTCGGCCTGGCCGCGCTTCGGCAACAGCGAGCCGTAGGCGATTTCGTAGGGGCCATAGGTCGAGACGCCGATGTCGCCCTCGTTCTGGACGTATCCCTCGGGCGTGATGTAACGCTGCACATTGTGGGAATCGATCGAGTAGCTGCCCATGCCGACCGAGCCGGGGGTGGGTCGCTTTTTCCGCAGCTCGTTCTCGGTCATCACGAAGTGGCCCATCATCCGGCGCGCCTCGCGGATGTAGAGCTGGTGCGACCAGTTGCCGTTGTCGGTGAACTCGTCCTTCGGCAGGCCCCAGCGGCTCATCTCCTCCCGCGCGTCCCGAGGGACGCGCGGATCGTTGGCGATGAAATAGAGCCAGCCTTTCTGGTAGCTCTCGTGCTCGGCGACGATCTCGCGCCGGCGCTCGTAATTCGCCTCGGGATAGTCGTAGTTGGCGCCGATATTGTCCGTGCTGAAGGGGCCGTGGTTGTTCGTGTCGGTCTTGTGATTCGGGATCGGGTCGAATTTTCCGAAAGTCTCGCGCCACCCGGCGTCGAAGACGCGGAGGAGCAGCTCGTAGCGCGCCGGATCGTAGTCGTCCGGCCTGGGAAAGGGCACGCGGTTCTCCGGATCGTCCGTCAGGCACATGCGGAAGCAATAGGCCTGCACGCGATGGTCGGCGGCGCCGTATTCGCCCGGCGGCTCGGCGCTGATCCGCGCCAGCACCCCGCTGGACGGGTCGCCCGGCGTCACGTAGGGGCTGATCGGTTTCGACACCGCGCCGAAGTGATGCTTGTGATGCAGCACGCCGGTCTGGACGCCGGCCCATTCCTCGTCGAAGTCGGCCTTCGCCTCGCGCCCGACATGGTAATCGACCCCGGCGGCCGCCATCAGGTCGCCTTCATAGGTGGCGTCGATGAACATCCGGCCCGCGAAGGTTTTCCCGCTCAGCATCGTGATGGAAACGAGGCGCGCCCCGTCTTTCCGGACGCCTTTTTCACGGTCGAGCCACTCGTCGCGATAGACGGGTATCTCGAACTCCCGCACATAGTCCTCGAAGACCTTTTCGGCGACATGCGGCTCGAAAATCCACATCGTCCGGTTCTCGCCGTCCATGGCCGGGGTGCCCTGGCCCTTGTTGCCGTATTCCTCCTTTTTCTGCCACGTCCAGGCCTCGGGCGAGTCGTAGTGTTTCCAGACCCGGTGGTAAAAATCGCGCGACAGCCCGCCGATGACGGCCTTGTTCCCCGTGTCGGTGAAGCCCAGGCCGCCGCTGCTCAGTCCGCCGAGATGCCGGTCCGGGCAGACGATGACGACGGACCTGCCCATCTTTTTCGCCTGCACGGCGGCGATGACCCCGGCGCACGTGCCGCCGTAGATGACGAGGTCGCGGGTCCCGGCCTCGCCGTCGGCGGCGGTGGCGGGGAGGGAAAAGGTCGCGGCGACAACCGGCGCGACGACCGCGGCAAGAAAGCGGGAGGCGGTTTTCATGATCGGAAAAATACGATTCGGGGGAAAAACGGCGTCCCGCTTATCGGCCCGCCGAATGCCGGAGTCAACAGGGTTGGGTCGGTGACCGTACCCTGTTGGGTGGGGGGCGGTTTTTGGCCGCCTGCCTTGAAAACCGGGCCAAACGGCGCGAAAGTCCCGCCGACCATGGCCCTAGTCATCAACGACCAGCACATTGGCGACGACGTTCTCGAGGAGGAGTTCGACGCCATCAAGGAGCATTACATGAACCTCGGCGAGGTCGTCTGCTGCGACCGCGACGAGGAATTCCGCGCCTACGCGCGCGACAACGTGCTCAACCGCACGCTGCTGGAGCAGGAGTCGCTGCGGCGCTTCGGCGAGCCCTCCGAGGCCGATGTCGGCGCCATGCTCGACCGCCTGAAGGCCGAGCACGGCGGGGAGGAGGAGTTTTACCGGAACACGGGCTACACGGCGAAGGACGAATTCCGCATCCGCCGGAAGGTCGCGACGACCCTCGCGGTGGACAAACTGCTGGAAACCGAGATCGGCGCGCCGCCGGAGCCGACCGAGGAGGAGCTGCGCGGCTTTTACGACGAAAATCTTTCCCAATACCAGACCGAGGAACAGGTGCGGGTGTCGCAGATCTTCCGCGAGCCGAAGTCGCACGCCGACGCGAAGGGGTGCTACGTGCAACTGCGCGAGGCGCGGGAAAAACTGCTCGAGGGCGCGGACTTCGAGGCGCTGTCGCGCGAGATCAGCGACAAGCCGGCGGAGCAGACGGACCTGGGTTATTTCAAGCAGGGCGAGACGATGCCGGAGATCGAGGCGCTGACCTTTTCGATGCGGGTGGGCGAGATCAGCCCGGTGGTGGCGACGCATTTCGGCTTTCACATTTTCAAGGTCACCGAAAGGAAGGCGCCGGAGGCGATACCCTTCGAGACGGTGCGCGAATCGGTGGGCGAGCGGTTTGTCGCCGAGCGGCGCGAGAAGGCGATCGAGGCGCTGCTCGACGCGATCAAGGCGAAGACCACCATCGAGGAGCGGGAGGAAGCCGCCGATCACGCCTGAGACGCGCGGTTTTTTCCCGCCGCATTTTCCGCCATGGCACTCCGACACCGCATCGAGGCTTCCCAGGGCTATTTCGAGCTGGGCATGGTCGAGGACGCGCTCCGCGAACTCGACGCCGGGTCGGCGGCGGAGCGCGCGCATCCGGAGACGCTGCATCTGCGCATCCAGATCCTGCTCTCGTGCCGGCGCTGGGACGAGGCGCTCGACCAGAGCCGGCAACTCTGCGATCTGGTGCCGGACTCCACGGCCGGCTACATCCATCAGGCCTACTGCCTGCATGAGCTGGGACGCACCCGGGACGCGCGGGAGACGCTGATCGGCGGCCCGGACTCGCTGCGCGAGGAGCCGGTGTTTTTCTACAACCTGGGCTGCTACGAGGCGAGGTTGGGCCAGCGCGACGCGGCCCGCGCGTGGTTGCTGCGGTCCTTCGAAATGGAGCCGGACCTGCGCCACCAGGCGAAGGGCGATCCCGACCTGCGCGACCTGTGGGGCGACCTCGAGGCGGCGCTCAACGAAGACGAAACGCCGTGAACGCCGCGCCGAAACGACGCCTTCTTCTCCGCGGCGCGGCGGCGGTGACGCTCGCGCTGGCGGTCGCGGAAGAAGGGCGGGGGGAGCCGGTGCTGGCGATCGACGCGGCCTTTCCCGGCGGCTCGGCCGAGACGGTGGCGATTGACGCGGCGGCGGCGTTCATCCACATCCGTCCGGCGCTGCGCGAGGGTCGGGGGTGGCCGTGCTGGTGGTATTTCGAGGTGAAAAACGCGGTGCCGGGCCGGGAGATGACGCTGCGGGTAAGCGGAAATCCGGGGCCGTTTCGACCGGGGGGCAAGGCGCTGGCGGCCAGTTGGGCGCAGCCGCGCAACGCGGCGATCAGCACGGACCGCCGGGCGTGGTCGCGGACGCCGGCGGGCGAGTTCGACACGGAGGCGCACACGGCGACCTACCGGTTTTCCGCGCCGGCGAAGCGATTCTGGCTGGCCTGGGGACCGCCCTTCCTGCCGGCCGACGCGGACGAGCTGCTGGAGACGGCGGCGAAGGCGGTGGCGGGCGCGGAAATCTTCACACTCGCCCGCACCCGCGGCGACCGGCCGGTGCGCGGCATCCGGCTCGGCGCGGCGGAGGCGCCGGCGGCGATCTGGGTCCAGGCCCGCCAGCACGCCTGGGAAGCGGGCGGCAGTTGGGTCGGTCGCGGTTTTCTCGACTGGATCGCGGGCGACGCGCCCGAGGCGGTGAGGCTGCGGGAGCGGACGGAGATATTTTTCGTGCCCATCATGGACATCGACAACGCGGCCCAGGGCGCCGGCGGCAAGGAGGCGGTGCCGCGCGACCACAATCGCGACTGGTCCGACACGCCCGTCTATCCCGAAGTCGCGGCCGCCCAGCGGCGGATCGCGGCGCTGGAGGCGGCGGGCCGGCTCCGGCTTTTCGTCGATCTGCACAATCCGGGGCCTGGTGACAAGGAACCGTTTTTCTACGGGCCCTTCGACCACGAGACGATGACCGGCGGCACGCGCGAGCATTACGACCGCTGGATCGCCCTCGCGGCCGAGGAAATTTCCGGGCCCCTGCCGCTGCGGCCGACCTACCGGTTCGCGACCTATGTCACCACCGAGGAGGAACGCGGACGGATGAGCAGCGGCTGGGTGCGAAACCACAGCGACCCGGCACGCGTCGTTTCCGTCACCCTCGAGACCGCGTGGAACACCCCGCACAGCACGGCGGAGGGATACCGGACTGTCGGCGGCCAACTCGCCCGCGCCGTGGCGCGTTACCTCGGAGAAACCGCCTCGAAGTAGGTTTTTTGGACGGGAACGATCGCCGGATGCCCGCGAAAAATCGTTTCCCATCCTGTTAGTCCCGTCAAAACAAGCCCGACACCGCGATGCGCATCCTGGTCGCCAGCGACAAATTCAAAGGATCCCTCACCGGTCGCGAAGCCTGCGAGGCCATCGCGACCGGTTTGGCGCGCGGGCTGGGCGATGTGGCCGAATGCGGCCTGCTGCCTGTCGCCGACGGCGGGGAAGGCATGGCCCGGGCGATTCTCGACGCGAAAGGCGGCCGCTGGATCGAGGCCGCGGTGTCCGATCCCCTCGGACGGCCGGTCACGGCCGGGTACGCGCTCATCGACGGCGGCGACACGGCGGTGATGGAAATGGCGGAGGCTTCCGGCCTCTGGCGGGTGGCCGAAAACCAGCGCGACCCGTGGCGGGCCTCGACCTTTGGCACGGGTGAGCTGATGCGGCACGCCGCCGGGACGGGCGCGAAACGAATCCTGCTCGGGATCGGCGGCAGCGCGACGAACGACGGCGGCGCCGGCATGGCGCGGGCGCTGGGCTGGCGTTTTCTCGACGCGGAGGGGCTCGAAATCGCCGATCTGCCCGCCCGGCTCGACGAAACCGTCGCGATCGACGCCTCGCGCGCCGTTTCCCCGCCGCCGCTGACGGTCGCCTGCGACGTGGCCAATCCGCTTCTCGGGGACGACGGCTGCACCCGCGTCTATGGACCGCAGAAAGGCGTGACGCCCGCCGACCTCGGGGCGCACGAGGGGCGGCTGAGGCGCCTGGTTTCCCTGCTCGGCGGCCGCGGCGCGGCGGCGGCCGACGTTCCCGGCGCCGGGGCGGCCGGCGGGCTTGGCTTTGGCTGCCTGTGTTTTGCCGGCGGCGAATTGCGGCCCGGATTCGACGTGGTGGCCGGGGCGCTCGACCTGCCCGCGGCGATCGCGGGGGCGGACGCGGTGGTCACCGGAGAGGGAAGGCTGGACCGGCAGACCCTTTTCGGAAAGGCGCCCGCCGGCGTCGCCCGGTTGGCGCGCTCGCTGGGGAAACCCGTGTTCGCTTTCGGCGGCGCGGTGGAGCCAGGAGCCACCGAGGCGCTGGGGGAGGTGTTCGACGGTTTCGCCGCCATCGACCGCGGCGCCCTGCCGCTGGAGGCTTCTCTGGAGCGTGCCGCCGAGCTGCTCGCCGCGACTGCCGCCCGGGAAGCGCGCCGTTTTTTCGGCCCGGAAAAGCCCCGGCCGGCCGGCCGATGACGGCGGTTGCAAGCGCGCCCGATCCGGGGTCTAGTAGGCGCATGAAATTCTGGCTGGCAACGATCCTGGCGCTGGCGATGCCGCTCGCCGCGCCGGCCGCCGGGAAAAAGAGCAAGTCCTTCCTCATCACCGTCCACGTCGAGGGCACCGCCGAGGAGGCGCCGAAATTTTCCGCCCCCGTCAAGCTCGGGTCCGAGGGGCGCCAGTATTACTTCAAGCGCGTCCCGGAATTCACCGACGACGACATCGCCTATTTCTATCCCTTCATCTCGAAGGACGGCAAGAGCTACGGAGTCGGCTTCAAGCTCAAGAACCACGCCAGCGAGACGCTCAAGGGCCTCTGCCTGACCAATCCGGGCAAGTTGCTCGGCGTCCGCATCCCGAACGCCCCCTACACCGCCCTGCTCATCGACCGTCCCATCGACGACGGCGTCATCGTCGTCTGGGACGGCCTGACCAAGCAGCATCTGAAGGCTTTCGAGAACAAGTTTCCCCACGCCGACCAGGCGATCGCCCAGGCTCCCGGGGGCGGCGTTCCGCTCAACGGACCGCTCGCGCCGGGCCCCGCGCGCGAGTGAAAGCGAAGGCGGAGGTCCGCGCGCGATTTTTTCCGGCTCGACCCGGCCCGGCCCGCGCCGTTTCCGCCTTCCCCGTCACGGCGCCGCGCGGGAGCGACCGCCGGGGGCGTTTTTCTTTTCCCCTCAGCCAGACACCATGTATTCCCCGACTTTTTGTTTTTCACCGCCCTGGCGGCGGCGTGACCGCTTTGCCGGTTCCCGCGCGGCTGTCGCGGCCGCGTCCGTCCTTTTCACGCTGGGCACGGCGGCTCCGCCGGTGGCGGTCGGCGGGCCGCTCGGGCTGGTGCTGCCGACGGCGAACAAGGCGATCTTTTCCGAGCATCCCGAGGAATTCTACCAGTACACCGACCGCACCTTCGAGGGAGTGAGGTCGAAGCCCTGGTCCGGCGGCCGCTACGGGTTTGTCCGCGACCAGAAACGCACCGCCGCCGGCATCGTCTTCACCAAGTTCCACGAAGGCATCGACATCCGCCCCGTGAAACGCGACAAGGCCGGCGAACCGCTCGACGACGTCTTCGCCATCGCCGACGGCAAGGTCGTTTACGTCAGCACCGTCTCCTCCCGTTCGAACTACGGGAACTACGTCGTCATTCAGCACGACTGGGGCGAGGGCCCGTTTTACTCCCTCTACGCCCACCTGAAATCCGTGATGATCGAGACCGGCCAGCCCGTCAAGGCCGGGCAGCGCGTCGCCCGCATGGGCTATACCGGCGCCGGCATCAACCGCGAGCGCGCCCACGTCCACGTCGAGCTGGCGATGATGCTCAGCTCCCGCTTCCAGGGCTGGTACGACAAGCATTTCACCACTCGGAACTGGCACGGAAACTACAACGGCTTCAACCTCGCCGGCATCGATCTCGCCGGCCTGTATCATTCCCATCGCGACAATCCCGGCATCGCCGCCTCCCAGTTCCTGAGTCTGGCGGCGCCCTACTACAAGGTCGCCGTGCCCAATCGCGGCACGCCCGAGCTGCTGAAGCGCTATCCGTGGCTCGGTCGCGACATGGCGAAGGCCGACGGCAACCGTTCGTGGGTGTTCACCTTCGCCGACACCGGCGTGCCGCTGGCCATCGAGCCGGGCGATCACCAGATCGCCTATCCCGCCGTCGTCTGGGTGAAATCCTCGCGGATCGACCACGCCTACAACACCCTCGCCCGAATCAACGGCACCGGGTCCAAGGCGGCCCTCACCGCCTCCGGCTCGCGCTACGTGCAGTTGGTGACCGGGGCGTTTTGAGCGGCGGCCCGGTCGATCCAACAGGGTTAAGTCAATGAGTCAACCCTGTCGGGTCGGGGAATTCAGGCCAGGGACAGCAGGGTCTCGATGAGGACGATGACCCCGTCGCGGTCGCGGGCGTCCACGGGCAGAACGGGGGCGTGGAGACTGGCCATGTCGAGGAACTCGCGGTAGTCGTCGAGGGTGGGGTCGCCTTTCAGGTCCATGCGGGTGACGCCGATCACCAGTCGCTGTTCCTTGATGAAGGTCGAAAACGACTCGGCGTAGGCGCGCAGATCGGTCAGGGGATCGGGCCGCGCGTTGTCGAGCATGAGGATGAGTCCGCCGCCGCCTTTGATGAGGATTTCCCACATGAAATCGAAACGCTCCTGGCCGGGCGTGCCGTAGAGATGGACGCGCTCGCCGCCCTCCAGCGAGATGCGGCCGTAGTCCATGGCCACGGTGGTGGTTTCCTTGCGTTTGCGGGTGTCGTCGGAGGCGGCGACATCGGTGAGGATCGGCTCGACCTCGCTGACGGTGCAGATCGCGGTGGTTTTGCCGGCTCCGACGGGGCCGGCGAAGATGATTTTGCGATGGCTCATAAGCGCGGGGACGGAAATCGACCGGGCATCCGTCGGGGTGCCACGTCGGAAACTTCCGTACGCTGTTGCATCATCAGCGGCCGAAACGCCACCACTTTTTCTCCGGCTCGGGCGCGGGTTTGGCTTCGGGAGGAGCGGGCGCGGGTTCCGGAGTCGGCGCTGGCGCGGGTTCGGCCTCGGGCACGGGCTCAGGAGCGGGTTCGGGTGCCGGCGCGGCCTCGGCGCCGGGCGCGGTGTGTGTGGCCGCCGCCGCGGCCGCCGCGGGAAGACCGCCCTCGCCGGACACGTAGGCGAGTTGGGAATCGATTCCCTGGATGTGCTGGACGAGCCAGGAGACGAGGGTTTTGTACATGCGGGTGGCGATTTCGTGGGAATCGCCGCCGCTTTCCAGTTCGCGGCGGAAGGCGAGGAAGGTCTGGATGAACTGGGCGTGGGCGTCCTTGTTTTTCAGCGCGGCGGGGCACTTGAGCCGGTCCATGCAGTCCTCCTCCTTGCAGAAGTGCCACTCCGTGTAGTACTGGAGGAGGTTGACGATTTTTTTGAGGGACTGGCCGGTCTGGCGGGTCTCGATGGCCTCGGCGAGGTCGTTGATGATGTCGACGAGGTATTTGTGCTGGTTGTCGATGGCCCGGTTGCCGGTGCTGAGGGCGTCGGACCAGGCGACTTTCATGGATTCGCTCATGGTTCTGGTGATGGGAAAGGGTTTCGGCGTTTAATGGATGGGATAGGGCCCGAGGATGCGGCGGTATTGTTCGATCTTTTTCTTCACCTCCATGGAGACCATGCGGTTGAGGACCGGTTCCTTCATGCCGGACTCGCGGACGGCGTGGAGATACTCGTGATGATAGGCCTCGACGGTGAGGGCGGCGAGGCAGTTGGTCACGCGGATGAAGGCCTGGATGACGCGCTCGGCGGAGGCTTCCTCGAAGATTTCGAACGCCTTCCCCACCAGCACGGTCTGGACGCGCCCGATCATGGACATGACGAACACGTGCTCGACGTGGTGCTGGACGTGGACGAGCCCGACCAGCCAGTGCCAGGTCCAGAAGCGGTCGTCGTACTGGCCGCTGACCAGCGACTCAAACCATTGGCGCAGGGTCGACTCCCGGACGGAGCGATCCTGGTCGAGATCCCGGAAGATCGCCGCGGTCGGGGCGAACCCGTAGAGGGTGTCGTAGAAGACCTGGGCAATCTCCTCGGAGCAGGGGCGGAGCACCTCGGAGGCTTCCTGGAGGATCTGTTCGTCCTCCTCGGTGAAGCCGGTGAGGGTCCTCGCCTTTTCGAGCACGGATCGCCACGATTCCTTGGAGTCGGTGTCGTCGGTCGCCATGGTTTGAGGCCGGTGGCCGGATGATTGATGCCTGGGGTGAAGAAGACGGCGGGGAGGAAGGCGCGCGGGGCGCTCAGATGATGCGGGAGATTTCCTCGGCGGCGCGTTTCATGTCGAGAAAGACGAGCCCGAGCTTGGCGTTGGGCGTGGTCAGGGTGGTGAGAACGCCCTCGTGCCCGGCGGCGAGCATGACGACGTTGCCGCGGGCTCCCTTGATGAAGACCTGGTCGAGTTCGCCGCGTTCCAGCTCGGCGGCGGAGCGCTCGCCCATCGCCAGAAGGGCGGCGGACATGGCCGCGACGCGATCCTCGTCGAGACCGGCGGGGAAGTTGGAGGCGATCATGAGACCGTCGGTGGAGACGACGGCGGAGGCCTCGATATCGCCACTGGAGGCGGAGAGGGTGTTGAGGATGGTTTTGAGAGCGTCGGATTTCGAAGCGGCCATGGTATTTTCGGGTTTGTGGTTTTGGTTTGTTTTTTCTGGAAAGGAAAGGCGTCAGGCGACGGCGGGCCCGTAGCGGCGCTCGAGGAGGGCGCCGCATTTTCTCAGGGCGAGATTGGTCACGCGCCGGTGGGCGCAGCGGTGACGGGCATAGGACATGAGGAAAAAGCGGCGGTTCAGGTTCGGAAAATAGCGGACCACGGCCAGTTCGCCGTCGGATCCGAGCAGCGTCATCTCGTCGACGCCGGTGACGATGCCGGTGTGCTGGGCGCGGTCGGCGACGTATTCGAAGACGGAACCGATGGCGGCCATAATTTCGGAATTGGGCAGTCGGCTGGTTTCGGCGACCACGAGGCCGTCGGAGGAGGCGATGGTCAGGCCGTCGAGCTTTCCGAGGGCGAGGCACTCCTCCAGCGCGGCGGTGATGGCGGAGGAAAACCCGCCCGGCTCGAGTTCGTCCTGCCGCTGG
>JACKQC010000038.1 GCA_024233085.1 Akkermansiaceae bacterium | reverse complement strand
CCAGCAGAGTCAACACCCCGAAACTGGAGACGAACAAAAACCACCGGCGCATGATTGGGCACTCCATCGCTTCGCTTGAGAATTCCGTGCGGCGCCACTAAAGCACCGATCCGCCGACCTTCCACCCGGCGTTTCGCCGCGAATTCCCCGGCGCCCCGGGGCTCAAAAACGGCCGCCCCGCCCGCTATTCAGCACCTCCTCGAACCGCTCGATCACCCGCCCCGCCTCCTGACCAGCGTAACCGGAGAGATTTCCCCGGGAACTCGTGTCGGATTTCAGCACCGAAATGACGGGAAACTTGCCGCCGGTCTTGAAGCGCTTGACCAGCACCGCCACCTCGTCATCCGCGCCGGAATCCAGCCCCCCGCCCCTCGCCCCGGTCTTCTTGGCCGCCACCTGAAGCAGGCAGAGCACCGCGTGACGGTCGGCCCACGACCGGAACTCCGAGGACTGGACGATCTTTCTCTCCATATCGTCGCTCGCCGACAGATCCGAACGCAAAAACACCACGCAAATCGGCAAATCCACGGCCGCCGCTTCGCGTGTCGCCGTCTCGAAGTCGCGATGCCAGACCGCCCGACGCCCGGCGAGCTTCCGATCCTCCGCCGCCCGCTTGCCCGCCGCGTTCATACGGTCGCGCAGCGCCTCGAACTCCTCCCGGTCCGACGCCTTCCGGGCCGCGAAAAAATCCCGGTCCACCTGATCGAGGTTGGCGAGGGGAATCATGAACTGAGCCCCGTCCGCCGAGCGCCGGAACGCGATTTCAACCTCGGAAAAACCGAGAACCTCGCCCTCGGTGGTGCGCCCGTCCGCCGCCGTGAGGGTCCTCGGAAAGGGAAACTCCAACCGGGCCTCGCGCAGACCGCCCTTCACCAGCCACTCCTCCATCCACGGTGCGTCTCTCTGGGAAAAGAGGAAGCCGCCCGCCGCCGCGAGAAGGATAAGGAACACGACGAAAATTCTCATGCTCAGCGAATTGAGCAGAAATCGGCCACCGAGTCAAGAGTTCCCGGGGCCCGGTTCGGCTTGACCCAACAGGGTATGGTCACCGACCCAACCCTGTTGGGTCACTCCGGCCGCCGGCCGATCAGCTCCGCCAGCCGCGCCTTCAGCGATTCCAGCCCGTCCCCGCGCTCGGCCGAGACGGGCAGGATCTCCCGCCCGGGAAAACGGTGGCGCAGGGCGTCGAGAAAAAGTTCCGAGGTGTCGAGGTCGACCTTGTTGGCCACGATCAGCCAGGGGCGCTTCGCGAGTTCCTCGTCGTAGAGCTTGATCTCCTTGCGCAGGATCTCGAGATCGGAGATGGGATCGCGATTGTCCACACCGGCGGCGTCGACCACAAAGATCAGCAGCCGGCAGCGCATGATGTGGCGCAGAAACTCGTGGCCGAGCCCGTGATTGTCGTGCGCGCCCTCGATGAGCCCGGGAATGTCCGCCACCGTGGCGCGCCGAAAGCCGGCGAACTCCACCACGCCAATCATGGGCTGTAGCGT
This sequence comes from Akkermansiaceae bacterium, assembly GCA_024233085.1. Taxonomy (GTDB): domain Bacteria; phylum Verrucomicrobiota; class Verrucomicrobiia; order Verrucomicrobiales; family DEV007; genus JAEUHH01. The sequence continues at coordinate 13,091 of JACKQC010000038.1, read as the reverse complement.
GGTGAAAGGGTAGGCCGCGACCTTCGGATGGGCGTTCGACAGCGCGCGCAGCAGCGTCGATTTGCCGGCGTTGGGAAAACCGACCAGCCCGGCGTCGGCGATCTGGCGCAGCTCGAGGTAAAACCAACCGAACTCTCCCTTCTCGGCGGGGGTGTTCTCGATCGGGGCGCGATTCGTCGGCGTGGCGAAATTCTGGTTGCCGAGTCCGCCCGCTCCGCCCCGGCAAAGGACGAAACGCTCGCCCGGCCGGGTGAGGTCGGCGAGCAACTCGTGCCCTTCACGCTCCGTTTCGGAGGGCAGTTCCTCCGAAAACTCCCCGTCCTCGCTCCCGTCTTCGGCGTCCGGCCCGGTGGGTTCGGGCTCCCCGATTTCCCATTCGTCGCCTTCCTCCCTGACTTCGATCCATTCCGGTCCCTCCTCGTCGCCGTCTCCCTCCATCCCGGCGCCTCGCGGCACGGGTTCGTCGGCGCGAAAGACGAGCGTTCCGGGCGGAATCTTCAACACCAGATCCTTGCCCGACTTGCCGGTCTTGCGTTGTCCTTTGCCGTGATGGCCGCGCTCGGCCCGATATTTCGGGGTGTAGAAAAACGAGCGCAGGTTGTCGGTATGGGGATCGACCTCCAAAAGAATGTCGCCGCCCTTGCCGCCGTCGCCACCGTCGGGTCCTCCCTTCGGCACGTATTTTTCGCGCCGGAACGACACGCAGCCTTCCCCGCCGTCACCGGCCTTGGTGTGGATTTTGATCTTGTCGACAAACATCGCTGGAACCTCTTCTGAAAGATTGGCTGGGATTCGCTTCGGAGACCCGCCAGGACTCTCCCGTTGGAAAACTCGATCCCAACCGCGCGAACGGCCGTCGAATCTCAGATCACCCGGTCGTTCCCGCCATCGACGGGAATCTGCGCGCCGGTGGTTTTCCCAAACAGCGGAGAGGCCATCGCGGCCACCATGCGGCCGACATCCTTCGACTTGATCTCGGTCTTCATGAGGTTGCGGGTCTTGTATTCCTCGACCGTCAGACCGTACCGCTCGGCGCTGCGCTGGAGGGCCTCGGGGGTCCAGAGCTTGGTGTCGAAGACGGCGTCGGGATGGATGATATTGCAGCGGACCTGAAAGGGAGCCAGCTCCAGGGACGCGACGCGGCAGAGCTGGGTCAGGCCGGCCTTGGCGCAGGAATAACTCGCCGCTCCGGCTCCGGGCGCGTTCACATTGCGCGAACCGACGAGGACGATGGCGGGGTCGACGCCCTTTTTGAGATAGGGAATGGTGTGCTTCAGCAGCTTCTGATGGCTGGTCAGGTTCACGGCCATGGATTTGTCCCAGTTCGACGACTCCAGATCCTCCAGATAGGCGCCGGCGGTGAAAATACCCGCGTTGCTCACCACGATGTCGAGCCCGCCGAAGCGGCGAACCGTTTCCTCGACCGCGGCGACGACCTTGGCGTCCTCGGTGAGATTGGCCACGATGCCGACGCCGCCGATGCCCTCCATCTGCGCCTCGATTTCCGGGCTCAGATCGATGCCGATCACCTTGGCGCCCTGCTCGGCGAGGGTTTCCGCGCAGGCGAAGCCGATGCCGGCGGCGGAGCCGGTGACGATGGCCACCTTGCCGCGATGCACCGGGGCGCTCCCGCTCTTCCGCAACTTGGCCTGCTCGAGTTCCCAGTATTCGATGTCGAAAAGCTTCGAGGCCGGGAGCGGTTTCCACCCGCCGTCGAATGCGGCCTCGGCCACCTGAATGGTGCGCCAAGTGTGGGTCGCGATGTCCCGCACGATGCCCGCCTCGCCCTCGGTGGCGCCGAAGCTCACCACGCCCTTGCCGGGCCAGACGGCCCAGCGGGGATCGGGCGTCAGCATGGTTTCGCCCTTCTGGTGCTTCTGGAAATATTTCGCGTAATCGTCGGCGAATTTCCCGATAGACTTCCCAATATCGTCGCCAATCACGACCGGCGCGCGCTTGGTCCGGATGGTGTGATCCGGCGTCAGGGGACCGCGCGTGGCGAGGCCGGCGACATCCGGCCGCGCCGAAAAACCGACCGCCTCGGGCGACGCGTCGAGACTGGCGATCACCGGAACGCCGCGCAGCTTCGAGACCTGGCGACGGATTTCGGCGAGCCCGGAGAGGTCCTCGGCCGGCTTCGATTTCGGGGGCGCGAAAGCCTTGCCGCATTTTTTTGAAAGATACGCCTCGGCGCGCGACACGTGCTCGATCATCAGCTCGTAGCTGCGCCGGGCATCGTCGTGAAACGTGAAGATCCCGTGGTTCATCAGGATCAGGCCGTCGATCGAGCGGGGATCGGTCTTCGAGAGCGCCGCGGCGACCGCCAACGCCAGCTCGAATCCGGGCATCACGTAGGGAATCACCACCATGCGATCGCCGTAAACCTCCTCGACCGATTCGCGGCCGCCCTTGTGGTTGGTCAGCGCCACCACCGCGTTGGCGTGGGTGTGGTCCACCACCTTCTGCGGGATCACGGCGTGGAGAATCGCCTCGATGGAGGGATTCGGCGCGCCGGGATCGAGCATGGCGGCGCGCTGCTGTTTCACCATTTCGGCGTCGGAAAGGGCCTTCAGCTTCGCCATTTTCAGCAAAGCCTCCATCCGGACGGGCGCGAAACCGGCGGCCTCGATCGTCGCGAGATCCCAGCCGGATCCTTTCACGTAAAGCACGTCCACCGGATCGCCGAAAAAATCCTTCTCGGTCACTTTCACCGAGGTGTTGCCGCCGCCGTGGAGGACCAGTTCGGGGTTGGCGCCCAGCAGGCGCGAAGTGTAAACGCGCCGGCCAAGGGCGCCCGCGAATTTCTTGGCTTCGGTATCGGACCAGAGGGATTTCATGGGTCTTTTCAAAAAACGATGTCGCGGCTGAAAACGAGGGTTTTCGGCCCCTTTTTCACACTTCCTGCAAAATGCTGAGCGCCTCGTCAACGGACGCGTTTTCATGGACGACGGCGGCCAGGGCCTCGGCGATTTTCGGCGGGTTGGCGTGCTGCCAGACATTGCGTCCGACGGCGATGCCGGCCGCGCCCGCGTCCATGGCGTCACGCACCATCTTCAGCAGCGCGTGATCGTCGCCCATCGCGGCGCCGCCCAGCACGATCACGGGCACGAAACACGACTCCACGATGCGCCGGAAATCGTCGACGCCCGCCCCGGTGGGGAAGGCCGTCTTCACAATATCGGCGCCAAGCTCCGCCGCCGCCCGCACGGCGAATCCGATGTTTTCCACCGTGTAGTCCTTCGGCCGTCCGATGCCGTAGGGAAGCGTCTCGACGATGACGGGCACCTCGGCCTCGATGCCCTCGGCGATCGCCTCGGCGCATTCGCGAAAGATTTCCGCCTCGTTTCGATGATGCGGGTAGAGCATGTTCATCATCGCGTGGGCGCCGCAGGCCTCGACTTCGTCGGGACCGTAAAGGCGGTAGCAGCCCTCGTCGGGGTTTTCCCCATGGACCGGCTTGTAGCAGTCGATCCGCAGGCAGACCCCTTTGTCGTCCAGCGCGTCGCGGCAGGCCATGGCCACGCCCAGATTGACCACGAAGCCGTCGACATGCGGCGACAGAGACTCGATCAGCGCCGCCGGACTCTCCATCCCGGTCACGGGGATCGCGGTGCCGTGATCGAGGGGAACGATGACGGTCTTCCGATCCTTTTGAAGAAACTGGGAAAGCTTCGAATTTTTGCCGCGATTCATGGTGTGCCTGTTACCATGTCAACGGCCTCAGGACAATGGAAAAGCCGCCGATTCACCCCAATCCGAGCGCCTTTCGCAGCACCGGCTCGAAGGCGTCCGCCTGCTGGACAAAGCCGAGATCGTTCGGATGCGAGCCGTCGGTGGTCGCCTCGCTGTCGTCGCTGAGCAGGGTCGCGCCCTCCAGATAGTGCAGGTTTTTCACGCCCGCCGCGACCAGATTGTCGAAGGCGCGGATCAGGGCGGAGCGGCTCTGTTCGTGGCGTTCGCGCAGGGATTTCTTGATCCAGGCGTTCGCGTAGGTGCGATCCTCGACCAGCACGATCGGGGTGTCGGGCCGCGCCTCGCGCAGTTGCCTGACCAGCGGCTCGGCGCGCGCGCGCACCTCATCGCCCACCATATTGGGCAGACAATCGATCGCATAGACCGCCGGGTCCAGCTCGCAGAGCAGGGCGCCGACCTCGGGCTCCATCTTGCCGTTCCCGGAAAATCCCAGGTTGAGCACGGGCCGGTCGAGCCGGCGCCCGAGAATGGCCGGATGACACATGCCCGGCCGCGAGGCGCACGCACCGTGGGTGATGGAGGTGCCGTAGAAAACGATCGGTTTTTCCGAGCGCGGCGCGAGGGGCGTGAGCTTCGCCCCCTCCGGCACGCCGAACTCGAGCTTTTCCAGCCCGTTGTAGAGAGGCAGATAGGCCGTGAAGGCCCGGTCGCCCGGATCGAGCCCCTCCACCAGCTTGCCCGACTGCGATTTCGGATCGCCCCCGGTTCCCGCCCCCGGCTTGAAGACCGAAACCCAGCGCCAGTGCGCCTCGCCGTCCAGCGCGTAGAGATCGATCCCGCTCACGCCCGTCGCCGGCATGTGCGGCATTCCCACCGTCGGACTCAGCAGCGTGTAGCGGCACTGGATCGCCGTGGCGTCGGTCTGGAAACGCGTCAGCATGCCCGCGCTGTGCTGGCTCAGGCTCCACACCGGCGGACGAACGATCGCCTCCGCTTTCGCCGGCAACCGCGCGTAAAAGCGCCCCATGTCCGCCTCGGCCCAGCCCCGCCCCTCGACACCCCATTGCTTCACATCGTGCCAGACAAAGCCGTCCTCGACCTTCGGTTTCGCCCCCGGTTCGGCCGGGGCGGAGGCGGTGGGCGCCGGCTGCTGGGCGGAGGCATTTCCCGCTCCGAAGACGGCGGCGCCCGAGGCGGTGGCGGACCGAAGGAAACCCCGCCGGGTCAAACGATGGCGAACAGGAACAGTCATGGCGAATCCAGATTACCGGTGTTTTTGGGGCGCCGCCGCGCGGGCGGCCCCCGATCTCAACTCTCTCCGTCGTGAATCATGAACGCCGAATGCCCGGCGGTCGATAAACTTTTTGGCGAAAAGGCCTCATGGTTTGCCGTCGCCACCGGTTGCCAAGACCGCCTTCCCCCGCCATCGTGGCCTCATGTTGAAATCTCCCGCTCTCCTCGCCCTCCCGCTCCTCCTGCTGACGGCCATCGCCTCCCCGGCCGCCGATCCGCGACCGCTTTTCGACGGCAAATCCCTGGAAGGCTGGAGCGCCCCCGACATGAGCTGGTGGTCCGTTCAGGACGGCGCCATCACCGCCGCCTCCACCGACGAACACCCATGCCAGCACAACCAGTTCCTCGTCTGGCGGGGGGGCGAAGTCGCGAATTTCGAGCTGACACTCCAGTTTCGCATCCAGGGCTCCGACAAAGCCAATTCCGGCGTTCAGATTCGCAGCCGGATCGAGCCCGACGGCCACGTCGTCGGCTATCAGGTGGACATCGCCGATCCCGCCGCGCCTTTCCTCGGCGCCGTTTACGACGAAAAAGGCCGGAAGATGCTCGCCAATCGCGGCCACCGCACCGTCATCGAGACCGACGGGACGATGAACTCCACCCCGCTCGACGCCCGAGGCGCCGACGCCGCCCTCGCCGCCTACCGGCCCGGCGAATGGGCCGAATACCGCATCCGTTTCGTGGGCAACAAGCTCCAAGTGTTTCTCAACGGCGTCCAGACCGCGGAAGTCATCGATCACCAGAAGGAGGAACGCGAAATGTCCGGTGTGCTCGCCCTGCAGCTCCACAGCGGCCCGCCCATGACGGTCCAGTTCAAGGACATCCGGTTCACCGCCCTCGACTGAGTGAGGCGGGGCTCCCCGAAAAACGCGGGCGTTACGGTTCAGCCCCGGACCCAACAGGGTTCGGTCCGTCATTCAACCCTGTTGGGCGCGCGGGAAAACCGGCCGAAACGACGCGGTTTCCACCGCTCGAGTGAGCGAATCGTTCACCGCGACAGAGGCCCCGATGATCGCCAAAATGGCTGGCCGCATTTTTTTTGAATTCGGCGCATGTCGGCGCTTTACAAAAACCGCACTTTTTCTAAGTATCCCTTCCGGAAGAAGAGGAGTTGTAAAAATCTCGGCGAGCCGGGCGCTCAAAAGCCGAAGGACAGGAGGCAAGTTGACGGCGCCATTTCCGCCTGATTCTTTATTTTTCGGAGTTTCAAAGGGACTGATAACCACTCGAATCGCATTCGTGAATTTCGGTTTTGAAAAATTTTCGCAATTTTTTCTTGTATTTTTGTCAAAGATCGCTTGTAATTAACTGACAAGGGTTTTACTTTTATAGAAATTATGGAAATTAGATACGCGTTTTCGCGGTAATGATGGCGCCTCCTTTCGCCTTCGAGGCGCTCACCTTTGTCTCAAACGAACTTTTCGCCGCTTTCCCCCCTTCGCACCCTATCCATCATTCAAGCAATCCAACCAGAATGGCAGCAGAAGAAGAAGCCCCAGAACTGATGACCGTGAAGGAGACCGCGGAATACCTGCGGATCCCCTTGCCCACGGTCTACTACCTCGTCCAACGAGGCCAGCTCCCCGCCATCCAGATCGGCGGGCGCTGGCGCATCAAGCGCAGCTTGCTCGACCGGGACATCTTGAAGGCCGACCAGGGAGGCCAGCCCACCGTGCTGGTGGTCGATGACGACCCCGCCCTGCAGACCCTGTTCAAGCAGTTCCTCAAGAAGGCCGGCTTCGGACGCATCGTGGTCGGCACCGGAGCCGAGGCCCTTTCCTTCGCGGAGAAACAGCGCTTCGACCTGGTCTTTCTCGACCTGAAGCTCCCCGACATTCCCGGCGACGAGCTTTACGCGAAACTCAAGGCCAAGCACCCGGACCTGCCCATCGTCATCATCACGGGCTATCCGGACAGCGAAATCCTGACGAAGATCCTTTCCAGCGGCCCCGTCACGGTGATCAAAAAGCCGATCGAGTTCGATCAGCTCAACCGCACGGTCAAGATCCTCGGCCACAAGGGCGCCGACGCCGCCTGACGCGATTTCACCACGGATATTCCTCGCGAAATCCCTTGTTCGAAAGCAGCCGGTTCTCCGAAGGGAGGCCGGCTGTTTTTTTGTTTTTCGAAAGCGGCGGGGCGCGGGGCCGGCGAACTTCTGCGGCCCGCCCCGCCCCTCTCCCGCCGCCTCACATCAGCCGCGCCGCGGCTTCCGCCAGTTCGCTGCGCTCGCCCCGCTCCAGGGTGACATGGGCGGCGCAGGGCTGGTTTTTCAGGCGGTCGCGGGTGAAGACCAGGCCGTTGCTGAGCCGGTCCACGTAGGGATTGTCGATCTGGGCCGGATCGCCGACGAGCACGAGCTTCGAGCCGCGCGCCATCCGGGTCACGATGGTTTTGGCCTCCAGTGGTGTGAGCTGTTGCGCCTCGTCGAGAATGAAGAACCGGTTCGGGATCGACCGCCCCCGGATATAACAAAGCGCCTCGACCTCAATGACGCCGGAGTCGATGTAGGGTTGGTAACATTTTCGCGGAAGCGCGCCGTTGGCGGCGCCGGTGGGCGGTTCCGCCCGGGAAGCGCCGCCTTTTTTCGGCTTGCGCACCCAGTCGGCCGCGCCCGGCGGCACAAGGATGAACTCCAACGCGTCGAAGATCGGTTTCAGCCACGGATGCAGCTTTTCATCCAGGGTGCCGGGCAAAAATCCGAGCGTTTCCCCGAGCGGAACCACCGGACGGCTGATCGTCACCCCCGCGTAGGCGTCGGCGATGGTCGCGTGCAGCGCCGCCGCCACGGTCAGCAGCGTCTTTCCCGTGCCAGCCTGCCCGTAGCAGGTCACCAGCGAAATCTCCGGGTTCAGCAGCGCGTCGAGGAAACATTGCTGCCCGAGATTGAGCGGGCGGATCGCCGCGCCCTTGTTAACGCGGATGAATTCCGGGATGCGCAACCGCTCGAAGGCCCCCTTGCCCGCGTATCGCGCCGGCAGCGTGCGCTTGTCCCCGTTTTGCAGCAGCACGTATTCGTTCAGCGCCAGACCGCTTTCGATCGTGGCCGGCGCCGAGCCCGGTTCCAGGCGCCCGGTGCTGGCGAACCGCTGCACGTCGCTGGCGGGAAGCTCGATGCGGCGCATGCGATGGCTCTGGGCGCCGGAGGGAACGACCTTGTCACTCAGGTAGTCGTCGCACGGGATGCCCAGCGCGTGCGCCTTTAGCTGGAGGTTCAGATCCTTCGTCACCAGGATCGCGGGCGCCGGATTGGCCATCGCCACCAGCCAGGCGCAAAGCAGCAGCCGGTGATCGGCGGAGTCGAGATGCGGCAGCAGGTCAAGTATCCGCGCGCCGGCGGCTTTCGACTGCCGGTCGTCCGGCCGGGGCGTGACCAGCCGAACCGTCCCGCCGCCCGCGGTCGGAATGCCCCGGGTCGCCAGCTCGGGATGCGCCGAGAAAATCTCCGCCAGCTCCCGATGCACCGCCCGCGCGTTCGCCCCGCGCTCGGACTGCTCGCTCTTGAAGCGGTCCAGCTCGCAGAGCACCTCGAAGGGAACGCACACGTGGTTGTCCCCGAAGCGCTGAACGCTGCCCGGATCGTGGAGCAGCACGTTGGTGTCGAGGACGAAATTCTTGCCCAGCACCGATGGCGCCCGCAGGCCGTCCGCGAGCTTCGCCCGTCGTTTGCGGGGCGTTTTCTCCGCGTGCCCGTTTTGGCCCGTCGAGGGAGCGGCGGAATCCGGTTCGGCGTCAAATTCGCGACGCTTGCCGCCGCCGTTGCCGTTTGTGTGATGAAAGAGTTCGGGTTGTCCACCGGCCGGTTGCCCGGAACGAGGGTCGATTGAGGGTTCGATTCGGGGTCTCATGGGTTGAAAAACAAAAACCGAACCGGGCCTTCCCCTTTCCGGTTGGCCCGTCCGTCGATACCGCCAGGCGGTCCGTCTTTTCGTCAGAATTCACAGGCCACAGCCGCGCGCGCGCCGATCGCGTGCCCGCTTTCGAGGAGGTCCAGCAGGCCGACGACCGCCTCCTCCAGTTTCGGCAGCGCGACGGTCGCCGGTTCCACGTCGATGTCGTGGATCTCCCACCACGTCACCCGCTCCGGCCAGCGCGGAAAGTCCGCCGCCAGCATGGGGAGATGCTCGGTCCGCTTCAGCATGACGACCTGGCTCGCCAAGACCAGGTCTTCCTCTTCGAGCCGGGCCGGCGCGCGGCGTGTCATTTCCCGGGGAACGCATCGCTCCCGCATCGCCTCGAGCGTCTCGCGGGCGATCAGCGCCGGCGCCAGATGCGGCCGGAACCCCTTCGACGCCGCCCGCCAGAAAAGCCCCCGGCGGGCCGCTTCGTGGTTGAAAAGCGCCTCCGCAAACCGGCTCCGGTAGAAATTCCCGGTGCATACGAAGAGAACTTCCTGCATTTCCTTCATCCATATCAAACTCCGCCGCATCCGTCATGCCACAATTTAGGAAATGTTAAGTTTTCGCCCCTTTCGGAACCTCCCCGCTCGTCGCCGGATCGCACCTTGGACTTGTCGGACCCGCCGATTCCGGGCTATTTCTATCCTGACCGAGCGGCGGCGCCCGTCCCCGCCGCCGGTCCCCAACCCCTCCATGGCCGAGTCGATCTTCACCCCGGAAGGCTACATCCGCCCCGCCCTGCTGCTGTCCGCCTACCGCGGCGGGCTGTTTCCCATGTCGCTGGACCACAGCGGCGGCATCGGCTGGTTCTCGCCCGATCCGCGCGGCATCATCCCGCTCGACGAATTCCACATTCCCCACGGCCTCCGGCGCACGCTGAAACGCAACCCCTTCGAGATCCGCGTCGATACCGCCTTCGGCGAAGTCATTCGCGGCTGCGCCCGCCGGCCCACCACCTGGATCAGTCCGAACATCCGGCAGAGCTACGAAAAACTCCACGAACTCGGCTACGCCCACTCCGTCGAGACCTGGCGCGACGGCAAGCTCGCTGGCGGCCTCTACGGCGTCGCCATCGGCGGCGCTTTTTTCGGCGAATCCATGTTCAGCCGCGAGACCGACGCCTCCAAGGTCGCCCTCGTCGCCCTCGTCGAGCGCCTCCGCGCCCGCGGTTTCAGCCTGCTCGACACCCAGTGGACCACCCGGCACCTCACCGGCTTCGGCTGCCGCGAGATACCGCGCGACGACTATCTCCGCCTCCTCGCCGAGGCCCTCGACTTTCCCGTGGAGCACGCTTTCACCGATCCCGGCCTCGCCGGCGACGCCGGTCTCTGAGCGCTCCTTTTCCCTTTTCCTCCGGCCATGCAGAAAAACCTCGTCCTCACCGTCATCGGACCCGACCGGCCCGGGCTCGTCGAATCCCTCTCGCGCCTCGTCGGCGAGCACGGTGGAAACTGGACCCAGAGCCGCATGGCGCACCTCGCCGGGCAGTTCGCCGGCATTCTCCAGATCGCCCTGCCCGCCGAGGCCGTGCCCGGACTGCGCGCCGCGCTCGAAGCCTCCGGCGATCTCCGCGTCCTCATCGCCGAGGACGAGGGCGACTCGGTCGCCCGCGAAACCGGGCGCGGTCTGGCGCTGAAGCTCGACCTCGTCGGCCAGGATCGCCCCGGCATCGTCCGCGAGATTTCCCGCATCCTCACCGCCCACGGCGTGAATGTCGAAAAGCTCTCCACCGGCTGCGAGAGCGCCCCGTGGTCGGGCGAAACGCTCTTCCGCGCCCGCGCCACCCTCCAGGCGCCGCCCGACGCCGACATCGACGCGCTGCGAACGGCCATCGAAGCCATCGCCCAGGACCTGATGGTCGACGTCACCCTGGCCCGCCGCGTCTGACCGACCCAACAGGGTTAAGTCACCGACCCAACCCTATTGGGTCGCGAACTTCGTCAGCAGGCCCTTTCGCCGCGCCGTCCGCATCACCCGGACAAAGAGCACGCCCGCCGCCGCCAGATAGACGAGATTCAGCCCCGTCGCCAGCAGCAGATCCCGCGTCGAGACCGAGCCCGACCGCAGCACCTCGCGCATCCCCTCGAACACGTAGGAACAGGGCAACGCCATCGAAAAGGCGCGAAACACCGCCGGCAACTCCGACATCGGGAAAAACACCGCCGCGAAAGGCTGGATGAAAAACGGCACCGCCCACGCCAGCGTCTCCGCCGCCGGTCCCCAGCGCACGATCAGCGCCGTCGAGATCATCCCCAGCGCCCAGCCAAAGACCAAGAGGTTCAGCGCGAAGGGGAGCAGGTAGCCGTGCAGCGAAAAGACATTGAAGGAATACAGCACCCAGGACAACACCCCGAGCAGCGTCGTCGTCACCAGCGCCCGCAGCAGCCCGATCGTGTAGGTCGCCGCCAGGTAGTCGCGCGTCGTCACCGGCGCGGCGAACACATTGAGCAGGTTCCGCGTCCACACATCCTCGAGAAAAAAGATCGCCACCCCCTGCTGCGCGCGGAACAGCACGTCCCACAGGATGACCGCCCCGATCAGGTAGGTGATCTGGCCGGGGAAATCGCCGGCCATGTTTTTCTGGAGGTATTGCGTCAGGTAGCCCCAGACCAGGAGATTCACCATCGGCCAGAACACCAGCTCGATCCCCCGCACCGGCGCGCGGGTGTAGAGATACAGGTAACGCATCACCAGGGCCTGAATCACTCGGAAATTCATTGGAATTCGGTTGTCAGTTTACGGTTTTTCGGTTGTCGGTTTTTGCCGCAAAAAGGCGCGGATGTCGCAAGAAGGGATTTCGGAAAAAATTCCCCCGCCCCCGTTCCCCTGTCATTCGTCTCCGGCCTTCCGCGTTTCCCCCGTGAATTCCACGTCCCCGCTTCGCGCCACCCGGATGAAGACGTTCTCCAGCGAATCCTCCTCGAAATGCCGCACGATCTCCGCCGGCGTGCCGGTGAAGAGCACCTTGCCCCGGTGGAGAAACACGACCCGGTCGCAGATTTCCTCCACGTCCCGCATGTTGTGCGAGGTGTAGAGGATGGCCGCGCCCGACTCCTCCCGCACCCGGCTGACGACCTTGCGCACCTTGTCCGCGATGTCCGGGTCCAGGCTCGCGGTCGGCTCGTCGAGCAGCAGCAGCTCCGGCCGGTTCAGCAGCGCCTTGCACAGGTTCAGGCGCGTCGATTCGCCCGCCGACAGGTGGCCCGTCACCCGCTTTTTCAGGTGCCCGATCTCCAGCAGGCCCAGCACCTCGTCGATGCGCCGCTTCAGGTCCGGCACCTCGTAGAGCCGTCCGAAGACCGTCAGCACCTGCCACACGTAGAGATTTCCCGGCAGGTTCGTGTAGGTGGAGCAGAAATTCATCCGCCGCAGGATCTCCACCCGGTGTTTCGCCAGGTCCCGCCCGAAGATCTCGATCGTCCCCGAAGTCGGCAGCAGCAGGCCCAGCATCATGTTGATCGCCGTCGTCTTGCCCGCCCCGTTGGCCCCGAGCAGCCCCAGGATTTCCCCCGGCCGAATCTCGAACGACACCCCGTTCACCGCGGCGAAATCGCCGAAGCGCTTGGTCAGGTCGCGGGCAAGGAGAACGGAGTCGGACATGGCAAAGGCCGCGAACATCGAACATCCCGCGCCCAACGTCCAACGCTCAACCACGCAAATCCGAAATCCGAAATCCGAAATCCGAACCACGAATGGACATCAACGAACCCGAATCTTTTTGGAACCGCGAATGGACGCGAATTCACGCGAATTTTTTGATCACCACTCTGGAAAACCGAAACCAGGAAACGGGAGCCTCCATTCCAAACAGCCCTTCTTGCGGTGTCCGCGCCTTTTTGCGCCAAAAAGAATCCCCCGCCTTTTCACTCACTCCAGTCCCCCAAACAACGCATGCACCGTTCCCACCAGCCGCTCCTCGATTCCCGCCGCCCACGGCCCCGGGTGGATCGTTGACCGCGCGTAGCGCATCGATGTCTTGCCCTCGTAGCCGCCCTCCTTCAGCACCCGGTCGCTCGGGATGTAGCACATCACATCGTTCGAGTAGCCCGCCACCCATACCGGGGCGCCGCCGGACTTTTCGCCCAGCTCGCGTTTCAGCCTTAGAGAGTAGTCCACCGTCGCCTCGCCGCCCAGCGCCGCGAGCGTCAGCGAGTCGCCGAAGCGCGCCACCTGCACCGGCACCGGGTAGCTCTCCGGCAGCTTGCC
>JACKQC010000037.1 GCA_024233085.1 Akkermansiaceae bacterium | reverse complement strand
GGATCTCCCGAATCGTAGAGCCCGATCAGCGGTTCGTCGTGCGAGGCCGCCTCGCGCCGTCCGTCGGGCCGGATCGTGTCGGGGTCGAACCGGTCCATCGTCCAATGCCAGCCCCAGGCGCCGCTGACCGGTTTCGACGCGTACCACGGCATGGTGTGGGCGAGGACGGGAGGACGCTCCGCCGCGGTCCCGATCGGGCCCGGCAGCGAAAGGCCGAACACCACGGTCAGGCGGACGAGGAATCGGGCGGGTGTCGCGGAAATCATGAATCGGTCGGGCAGCTTGCCCCAGAGCGGGTCCGATGTCCATCGGCGGGCGTCCCGCGGACCGAGCCCGAATGGATCGAATCGGGCGCGTTTCGGCCATCCCTCGCGCTTGCCAAAGTCCCGTCGGACCGCCAGTAATGCGGCGCTCGATCATGAAAATCACCAACTCCCTGTCTCTGTTTCTTTGGCTTTTCGTGCTGGTCATATCCGGTTCCGCCGGCGTTCTGCGCGCCGAGACGGCGACCGGCGTGGTGTTTCACGATCGGAACGGAAACGGCCGCCGCGACCCCGGGGAACCCGGCCTGCCCGGCGTCCACGTGTCGAACCAGCAGGAGATCGTCGCCACCGACGCCGAGGGCCGCTGGTCGCTTCCCGTCGCCGAGGACACCATCCTTTTCGTGATCAAGCCCTCCGGCTGGGCGACGCCGGCCGACCGGAACCGGCTTCCGCGTTTTTATTACATTCATAAGCCGAAGGGCTCGCCGGCGAATTTCCGCTATCCCGGCGTCGCACCCACCGGTCCGCTGCCGGAGTCGATCGATTTCGCCCTTCGTCCGGCCGAGGAACCGCCCAAGTTCACGGCCATCCTCTTTGGCGATCCGCAGCCGAACAGTCTGGAGCAGATCGACTACATCGCCCATGACGTCATCGCCGAATTGATAGGCACTGACGCGCAATTCGGCGTGACTCTCGGCGACATCATGTTCGACAAACTCGAACTCTTCGAGCCCGAGAACGCCAATATCGCTCTGATTGGCGTCCCTTGGTACAATGTGATCGGCAATCACGACCTCAATTTCGAATCACCCGACGATCGCGACTCCGACGAGACCTTTCACCGCTATTTTGGTCCCAACTATTACAGCTTCGACCACGGTCCTGTGCATTTCGTCGTGCTCGACGACGTCGAGTGGGGCGTCACCAACGCCGCCGGCAAACGCACCTACCGCGGCGGACTCGACGCCATCCAGTTGGCCTTTGTCAAAAACGACCTCGCCCTCGTGCCGGACGAAAAACTCGTCGTCCTGATGATGCACATTCCGCTGACCGAAATGGAAAACCGCACGGAGCTGTACCGTCTCATCGAGAGGCGCCCGCACTGCATTTCCATCTCCGGCCACACCCACTGGCAGGCCCATCAGTACATCACCCGCGAGGACGGATGGCGGGGCGAGGAACCGCATCATCACATCGTCAATGTCACCGTCTGTGGCACCTGGTGGAAAGGCGCGAAGGACGAAGTCGGCATTCCCCACGCCACCATGCGCGACGGCGCGCCAAACGGCTACTCGATCATCACCTTCGACGGCACCCGCCACACACTCGATTTCAAGGCCGCGCGCCAGCCCGCCGACTACCAACTCAGCATCCACGCCCCCGATGAAATCAGCGCCGCCGCCGCGCCGGAAACCTTCGTGCATGTCAACGTTTTCAATGGCTCGGAAAAGTCCGTCGTCAAAATGCGGATCGACGGCCAAGGAGAGTGGATCGCCCTGGAGAAGGTCCTCGAACCCGATCCCTACTATGTCGAGATTCGCGAACGCGAAATGGCCGCCCAGCCCGATTCGGCAAGCCCGCTCAACGCGCCCGTTCCGTCGGGCCATTTGTGGAAGACCGCCCTGCCCGCCGGCCTCAAGGCGGGACCGCGGCTCATCGAAGTCGAGGCCACCGACGCCTACGGCCGCCCGCACGGCGGCAAACGCCTCATTCGAATCCTCGAATGATGGCGGTGAAAGAAGGATCGCTTTTCGGCCCGCCGCCGGGCGAAATCGACCCGGACCCAACAGGGTTGGGTCGGGCACCATACCCTGTTGGGTGAAGGATCGTCTCGGCGGACCGCGGAACCGGAAACTCCGAACCGAAAACCGGTAAACCGTCACTTCGACGTCATCACGTAAACGCCGTCCCAATCCTCGCCGGGCGGGTTGGCTTTCATGGCGGCGGCGCGCTCGATCATGACCAGGGAGGGATTGGTCTGAATGCGGAGGAATCCGCCGGGCTGAAAGGGCTCGAGGGCGGCGGAGGTCTCGAAGGCGGCGCGGGCGGCGTCCCAGTCGCGGGCGAGGTATTTTTCGACGCCGGCGGTGTAGGCGGCGACGCAGTCGAGGGCGGCGGCGGACATCTCGGCGGTCAGACCCATGACTTCGTGCATCTCGACGGGGCGGGTGCGGCCTTTGACGACGATGCGGTCGAGGTAGCGGAAGGCGATGTCATCGCGGGCGGCGGCGGCGGCGTCGCGGGTCTCGCCGGTGACCATGGTGTAAACGCCGTAGGCTTTGGCGCCACTCTCGCAGCGGGCGGCGAGGTTCACGTTGTCGCCCATCATGGTGTAGTTGAAGCGGTTGGGCGATCCCATGTTGCCGATGACGGCTTCGCCGGTGTTCAGGCCGATGCGGGTCTGCATGCGGTGCACGATTTCGGGCCAGGCGCCGTCGCGCTTCCATTTCTCGCGGAGTTCGGCCTGCCGGGCCTGCATTTCGACGGTGGCGAGGCAGGCGCGGCGGGCGTGGTCGGGAAAGTGCAGGGGGGCGCCGAAGATGCCGACGATGGCGTCGCCGATGTATTTGTCGAGGGTCCCGCCGTGGGTGATTTGCAGGATCTCGGTCATGGGGGTGAGGTATTCGTTGAGCAGGGTCACGAGCTGCTCGGCGGTGAGCAGCTCGGAAAATGACGAGAACCCCTGGATGTCGCTGAAAAAGGCGGTGATCTCGCAGTTCTCGCCGCCGAGCTTCGGGTCTTCGTCGGAGGCGATGATGGTGTCGACCACCTCCGGCGACACGTAGGTGCCGAACATTCCCTTGATGCGGCTCTTGGCGCGGATCTCGGCGATCAGGCGGTCGGTGATGGCGCTGCCGTGGACGGCGAGAAAGCCGGCGATGGGCAGGAAGAGGGGGACTTGGAGGCTGCCGGTTTTGAAGAGGAAAAACGCGAGCGCGATGTAGCCGGCGACGACGGCGAGGGGGACGATGACGCCGAGGGCGACGGGCACTTTTCGCAGCATCCAGAGGGTTCCCCACGCGAGCAGGAGCCATCCCAGCCAGATCGGCCAGGCGGGAACGATGCGGAGATAGTCGCTCTGGAGGATGGTGTTGATCGCGTTCGCATGGACGAGGACGAGCGCGGTTCGCGGGTTGTGGGGCGTCGGGCCGAAATCCGTCAATCCCTCGGCGACCTGGCCGATGAGGACGATCTGGTCCTCGATCGGGGGAAAATCGGGGGGCGGCGGCCGGCCCTGGAGCACGCCGGCGAGATGCTGGACGGTTCGCCCGTAGTCGACGGCGTTGAAGGTGCCGACGCCCCGGAAATTGATCCACATCCGGCCGTGGGCGTCGATGGGGATGAGGTGGATCGCGCCTTCCCGGCCGCGGATTTTCACAAAGCCGCCGTCGGCTTTTCCGGGCGCGGATTCCAGGACGACCTCGACATCCTCGGTGCGAAGGTCGTGAAGCCGCAACAGGGCCTGGAGTCCCAGCGACGGATAAACGCCCTCGCCGAGTCGCACGACGAGCGGGTAACGCCGGCGCACGCCGTCGACGGGGTCGGGGGGACAATCGACGAAGCCGGTCCAGGCGCTCTCGGCGACCCGGGGAATGGGGAGAAGCCCGTCCTCGCCGCCGACGAGCGCGCGGATATCGCCGGTGACGCGGGGGATGGGCTCGGTCTTGCCGATTTGGCTGGGCCGCCGATCCTCGGGTCCCTCCTCGACGTCGAAAGTCACCGCCGAGCCGGCGCCGGTGATGGCGTTGGGATGTTTCTCGAGGCCGGCGGCCAGCGCCTCGTCCTGGGCGACATCCTGGCTCGGCTCGGTGAACAGGATGTCGAAAACGGTCGCCTTCGGGGGAAGGGTCGCGGCGAGCAGCCCGAGGAATTCGCCGTGAACCGACCGGGCCCAGGGCCAGCGCCCGAGTTTCTCCAGCGAGTAGTCGCCGATCCCGACCACGGCGATGCGGGGGTCGGCGGGCGGATCGGACGGGGCGCGGGCCTGGAAGCGCCAGTCCACGGTGACGTATTCGATCTGGCGGAGAAATTTCATCGGCGCCAGCGCGAGCATCAGGCCCAGCACGGCGGGCGGGGCCAGCAGGGGGATGAGGCGGCGGATTTTTTTTCCTCCGGGCATGGGAAGCGGCGGCGGCGTTCAGGAAAGGCGCAGCAGGGCGGCGATGACGCCGGTGACGACGAGCCACACGATCACGGAGAGAGCGATGGCGCGGACGCCGGTGCGGAGCATGGACCGGAGGCCGACCTGCAGGCCGATGGCGGCCATGGCGACGGCGAGGAGGACCTTGCCGAGCTTGGAAAGAAGGGCGGCGCCGGCGAGGACGCGGGATTCGGGGAAAAGCGGGGTGTTTCCCCCGCCGAAGACGAGGCCGGGGATCAGCCCGAGGGTGCCGAGCAGCGCGGCCAGGGCGAAGCCCCAGACGAACCAGGGGACGAAGCGCGAGACCTTGCCGCCGGCCGCCGCGGAGCGGGTCCTCCCGGCCGGATGGCGCCGGCGCCAGAGGGCGGCGATGGCGAAGACCACCGGCACCAGCATGGCGACGCGGCCGAGCTTCACCAGGGTGGCGATCCGCCCGGCCTCCTCCCCGTGGCCAAAGGCGGCCGCCGCCACCGTCGGCACGGCATGGATGGTGGCGCCGGTGAGAACGCCGAAGTCCACCGCCGGGATCGGGAGGGCCGAGCCCAGCCCGATGCAGGCAAACATGGCGAGCAGGCCGACGAGATTGATGGCGCCGACCGACAGGAGGATGTCCTCCTCGTCCGCGTCGACGGCCGGCGCGATGGCGAGGATGGCCGAGCTGCCGCAGATGCCGGTGCCGGCGCCGATGAGCAGGGCGGTGACGGTTTTGACCCCCATCCAGCGGCCCAGCACGATCGCCAGGAAAAACGACAGCGTCACCGCCGCGAGAATGTATCCGAGAAAGCGCGGCCCGTCGGTGGCGAGGATGCCGAGATTCAGCCCGGCGCCGAGGGCCACGATCGCCACCGGGATGACGCGCGAGACGATCCACCGGCAGCCGGCGGCGACGGCGGCGGGCAGGGGCAGGGCGTTCCGCAGCAGGATGCCGAGGGTCAGGGCGAGCACGGAGGCGCCGACGGGCAGCGAGGCCGGGAGCCGCCCGGCGAGACCCGCGGCCACCGCGGTGACCAGCGCGGCGACGGCGATGCCGGGCCCGAGCGCGCGCCAGGGCGAGTCCTTGGCGGGAGCCGGCGTCCATTCCACGGCCTCCATGGAGCCCAGCGATTGCAGGGCGCGGTCGGAGAGCAGTTGCAGACCGGAGAATGGGTCGCTGTTGGTGAAGTCGGCGGGGCGGCTCACGGATTTGGGAAACGAGGGGACGAAACGCGATTGCGGCGCAATGGCAACCGGGCGGCGGTTGAATTCGTATCGGTATTCAGCTATAGAGTCGAATCAAATCATGAAAATCTCCGTATCCCGCTTCCTGCTTGCCGCCCTCGTCGCGCTTCCCTTCGCCGCGCGGGGCGAGGTCACCATCAACCGTTCCACGCTCGGCATGTTCCAGCCGCTGCCCGAGATGGCGGACAATCCCGAAAACCCCGTCACCGAGGCGAAGATCGACCTCGGCCGGAAGCTCTACTACGACAAGCGCCTGTCGAAGGACCACACCGTTTCCTGCAACACCTGCCACGATCTCGCCAGCTACGGCGACGACGGCGCCCCGACCTCCACCGGCATCGCCGGCCAGAAAGGCGGACGCTCCGCCCCGACGGTTTACAACGCCGCCATCCACATCGCCCAGTTCTGGGACGGCCGCGCGCCCCACGTCGAGGCCCAGGCCGTCGGCCCCATCCTCAATCCCATCGAGATGGGCATGCCCGACGAGGCCTACGTGCTCAAGGTGCTGAACTCCATCCCCGGCTACGTCGAGCTTTTCCGGAAGGCCTTTCCCGACGAGTCGAGCCCGCTGACCTACGCCAACGTCGGCAAAGCCATCGGGGCCTTCGAGCGCAAGCTCCTCACCCCCGCCCCGTGGGACGCCTTCCTCAGAGGCGACGACGCCGCCCTCACCGACGAGCAGAAGGAAGGGCTCACCCTTTTCATGTCGAAAGGCTGCACCACCTGCCATCTGGGCATGGGCGTCGGCGGTCACCTGTATCAAAAGCTCGGACTCGTGAAACCCTGGCCCGATCTGAAGGACAAGGGCCGCGCCGAAGTCCCCGGCTTCGAGGCGATGGTCGGCTTCTTCAAAGTCCCCAGCCTGCGCAACATCACCGAGACCGGTCCCTACCTGCACGACGGGTCCGTCGCGACCCTCGAGGAAATGGTCAGGAAAATGGCCGAATACCAGCAGGGCCAGATCCTCACCGACGACGAGACCGCGAAGATCGTCGCCTTCCTCAAGTCGCTGAAAGGCGAGGTGCCGACCGACTACATCAAGATGCCCGAGCTGCCCGAGTCCGGCCCCGACACCCCGAAGCCCGAGAAATAAGCGGCCACGCCGGGGTGGGGCCCCCGACCCCATTTCAGAAATCGCCCGCGCCGGAACCCTTCCGGCGCGGGCTTTTCTTTTGGAGGAACGGAACCGCCCGCCCGTTTCCCCCGTTTTTTTCCCTTTCCGGGAATCGGTTTCGGCGCGATGAATGGCACCCGTGAGCGTGAAATCCGGGAAAGGAAACGGCGGCGGTTGCCTGATCTTGTTTGGCCTGGTCTTCGCCGGGTTTGGCGGGCTGTTCGCCTTCTTCATCGGCAAACAGATCGCCGCCGAAGTCGCCACCCGCCAATGGCCGGAGGTCCTGTGCCGCGTCGAACGCTGCGAGGTCGCCGACCGCGAGACCAACGGCAACGCCTTCACCCTCGAGGTGGCTTATCGATACGAGTTCGCCGGGAGGCCCTATGCCTCCGACCGCTACACCCTGTCGGGCAAAAGCTCCGACCGCTACGAGGACCTCGCCATGATCCGCAAGGCCCTGCTCGCCGGCGACGGCACCACCTGCCGCGTCAATCCCGACAACCCCGCCGAAGCCGTCATCCGCCCCGAAATCGGCAAGACCGCGCTGATCGGCCTCGTGCCCCTGATTTTCGTCGGCGCCGGCGTGGGGATCATGCTGCTCGGCGTCAATATCCTGCGGGACAAAGGGAGAAAATCCGGCGCCACCCGCGCCAGCCTCTCCGGCTCGGCGAAAAAAAGCGCCAGCGCCGGATGGAAGTTCGCCCTGCTTTTCGGCTTCGTTTTTGGCGGCGTCGGCCTCGGCGTGGGCATTCCGCTGACTCTGGGGCCGATCAAGCGCATGTTCGCCTCGCGCCACTGGGTCGAGACCCCGTGCACGGTCATCTGGAGCACGGTGCGGCGGCACGAGAGCCAGGACAGCGACGGCCACACCAGCGTCACCTACAGCGTCGACATTTTTTACGAATACCAGTTCGACGGCCAGACCCACCGGTCCAACAACTACACCAGCCTCGGCGGCAGCTCCAGCGGGCGCGGCGGGAAGGAGGCCATCGTCGATCGCTACCCGCGCGGGGCGGAGCGGGTCTGCCACGTGAACCCCGACATCCCCGAGCAGGCCGTCCTCAAGCCCGGCCTCTCGCCCATGGTTCTGGTGTTTCTGATCCCCTTCGTCTTCGCCGCCATCGGCCTGCTCGTCATGTGGGGAGGCCTGCGGAGCTGGATGAAGCAGCGCCGGAGCCGCCTCCCGGCCGGAGCGCGGTTTCTGGATGACGAGAAAAGCTCCGACGCCACGGGCGACGGCGGAATCCTCTCCCTCTCGCCCGGCGGCGGCGGCGCGGTGGAGGTCGCGATGAACGCCGCCGACACCGGAGTCGTCGAGGGCGGCGGACGCGTCTTCCGCCCCGGCGCGAAACGGCTCGTCATGGCCGTGGGCATCCTGCTCTTCGGCCTGTTCTGGAACGGCATCGTGTCGATCTTCGTTTATCAGGTGATCGAGGGATGGCAAAACGGGCACGGCGAGATTTTCCTGACCCTCTTCATGATCCCCTTCGTGCTCGTCGGACTGGGAACGATCGTGTTCTTTTTCTATCAGGTGCTGGCGATGGCCAATCCCAAGCCCGAGATCGTGATCCGGCCGCCCGTCCTCCGCCTCGGCCAGCCCATGGAGCTGAGCTGGATCTTGTCCGGCAGCGTGTCGCGCCTCGTCTCGCTGAAGCTCTCCATCCGCGGCATCGAGTCGGCCACCTACCGGCGCGGGACGAACTCGCACACCAGCACGCGGGTCTTTTTCCACACCGTCGTCGCGGAGGTGAACCACGTTTACGATATCAAGCGCGGCGTCGCCACCGCCACCGTGCCCGCCGACCTGCCGCCGCCGATCAAGCTGGGAAACAACGCCCTCCGCTACGAGCTGCGGGTCGAGGGCGACATTCCCTTCTGGCCCGACGTCTCGGACACCTTCGAGCTGCCGCTGCTGCCCCCGTCATCCGACCCTGTTGACCCGGCGACCTGACCCTGTTGCCTCCACGACCCAACCCTGTCCGTTGCCCCGCCGATGACCCTCACCACCGAATTCGACAACCGCGCCTACGTGCCCGGCGAGACCCTCCGCGGCCGGGTGTCCTGGCCTTCCTCCGGACCGCCGCCCGAGGAGGTGGAAGTGCGCCTTTTCTACTACACCGAGGGCAAAGGCGACCGCGACATCGTGGTGGTGGACTCCCTGACCATCGACCGGCCCTCCGCGCCGGACTCGCGCGACTACGCCTTTCGGTTGCCGGAGGATGGCCCTTTTTCCTTCTCCGGCAAGCTGGTCTCGCTGGTCTGGGCCGTCGAAGCGCAACGGGACGACGACGGCGATTCGGCGAAGATCGACTTCGTCTATTCGCCCACCGGACAAGAACTCGACCTCTACGCCCACGACGACGGGAACCTGCCCAAGACGGGGATTTTCGGCGGGTGACGGTCGATTGAATTCCTGGCGTTCATTAATGATGTCGCTTGAGGACGAGCGGTCCAAAATCGACGCGCCGCCCACAACCGATGTCTAGCATGACAACGATGGCGAACCTGAAAAGAATCCGTTCATGAGTCCCCCAAAAATCGATCTTATTTTTGATCTCCTTCTCGAGGAAGTCTCCGAAGACGAATTTTCCGAAAAATACGGGATCAACCCGGATCAGTTCTCCGCGGAGGTATCGAGATTGATTGATTTGGCGCACCATGAACACGATGGCGATACTGTGGAAGCCGCCTTGGGTTTGGGGTTTAGATATGGATTTCCCGACAGATTTCTCGATGAAGTTCACCGTTTGATTCCTCTTCGGTGGCATCAAAGACACGAAGACTTGGTGGGGCTTTTGCAAGAATGGAGAAATCCGAGAAGCATTCCGATACTCGCCACCGCGATTGAACAAAAACCCGCCCTCAAATATCTCGATTACGATGACTACGGCGCATACTATAAAAAGTGCCTGTGGGCGCTCGTGGCAATCGGAACTGACGAGGCTAGAGATCTTGTCGGAAAATACACGGATTCAAAAATTCCAGAGCTACGGGACGAGGCAATCTACCGGCTCTCGAAATTTGATGACGACGCGAAATGGTCCAAGGAAAAGCCGCCCCGAGGACCATGGCGTAAGGGCGGAGATAAACCAACATGAATCGATGAGAGGGCGCAACACGGGAGACTGAGTGGCTCGACGGGACAGTCTCGCGACCCGCCGAATGGATGATTGACCGAAAGCCACGACGGAATAAAGTGCCTCCATGCCGATGAAATCCGTTATTGCCCACTACGACGGGCAACGCGTGTGCCTTGATGAGGAAGTCACAATCGCCCCTGAAACCAAGCTTCTGGTTACGATACTCGAGGACTCGGATCGCGACCGGGAGGAATTCCTTCGGCTGGCGGGCGCCGCTTTCGCCGATTCGTATGGCGACGATGAGATCGAATACACCGAGGCCGATTTGAAGCGATGAATCCGGGCGACACAATCCTTGCGCGGCTTCAGCAAGCCGATGGGCAGATCAAGCGACGTCCAGCGCTGATTCTGACAAAGATGCCGCCTTACAATGACCTCTTGATTTGCGGGATCAGTTCGCAGATCAGGCAAGCGGTGGAGGGCTTCGACGAAGTGATTTCAGAATCCGATCCCGATTTTGGGAAGAGCGGATTGAAGGCGACTTCTCTTTTTCGTATTGGGATGGTAACGACCATTCCAAGGACCGCCACTCTAGGTGCGCTTGGTTCGATTCCTCGCGATCGTCTCAACCGACTACTCCACAATCTCTCCGAACACATCAAAACGGAACAAGCGAGCTTTAGAAAGTAAAAGTCGATCTTTTTTGGGGCATGGGCGCCTGGTGTAGTCGATCCTCGGCACTCCGTTGCGGCCCGGCACCGTTTCTGGAGAACCGCCCCACGCCGGGGTGAAGCCGGTCCTTCATCGCTCGCGACGGTGGTGAATTTCTTGTCTTTGCGCGGACACCAAAAGGCCGCGCCCAGGCCCAACGAACGGGCTCGCCTTGTTGACAGGTTTTTCGTTTTATTGAATTTCCAGCTTTTTTTCGCCATTCGAGCGGTTGACCGAAGGTTGTTAAGATTTGAACCCCGTTTCGGTTGCGCGGCCCCCGGCCTTTGCGTATTCGGTCCCTGAATGGATGGGTTGGAACAACACAAGATCGGCGTCGCCGGCACGGGTTTCATCTCCCGGGGCTTTGTCAAAACGCTGCACCACCACGGCGATCTCTCGCTCGAAAAGGTGCTGACCCGCCGCGATCCGGCGACCTGCGGCGAGTTTCCCCGGCCCGAGACGCTCACCCGCTCGCTGGCCGAACTGGTCGACGCCTGCGACCTCGTCGTGGAGTGCAGCGGCGACGTGATCCACGCCACCGAAGTCGTCAACGCGGCGGTCGAGGCCGGCAAACCGGTGGTGACGATGGACGCGGAGTTTCACGTCACGGCGGGCTCGTGGTTCGCCGGCAAGGGCTACGTGACCGAGGCCGAGGGCGATCAGCCGGGGTGTCTGGCGAACCTTTACGAAAACGTGACCTCCATGGGTTTCCGCCCGCTGGTGCTGGGAAATGTGAAGGGCTTTCAGGACAAGAACCCGGCCCGGGAGAGCATGGAACACTGGGCGAAAAAGCAGGGCATCAGCCTCGACATGGTGATTTCGGCCACCGACGGCACGAAGATCCACTTCGAGCAGGCGCTGGTCGCCAACGGGCTCGGGGCGGACATTCTCGACGGCGGCATGGTGGGCGAGGAATCCGACGACATGCACGCCAGCGCGCAGGCCCTGGCGGAAAGGGCGAAGGCCTTCGGCGGTCCGATCAGCGATTTCGCCGTGATCCCGAGGTCGCCCTACCGCGTCTTCATCACCGCCGAGCACGACGAGGACCAGTGGCCGGCGCTGGAGTACTACAAGTTCGGCCCCGGCCCCTTCTTCACGATCTCGGTGACGAATATTCTGTGCCACTTCGAGATCGTCAAGACCATCCGGCGCGCCCTGCGGGGCGGCCCCGTGCTGCTGGACAACTCGGCCGATCCCCGCGTCTCGGTCGCGGCCTTCGCGAAGGGACCGCTGCCGAAGGGACACCGCATCGGGCAGGCGCTCGGCAGCTTCGACATCCGCGGCGAGTCGGTGCGCATCGTCGAGCGGCCCGACCACGTGCCCATCGGCCTGCTCAAGGGCGCCGTGCTGGAGACCGCGCTCGAGCCCGGCCAGATCGTCACCTTTGCCGACGTGTCCATCCCCGACAGCCTCGCGCTGCGGGCCTGGCGCGAAATCCTGGCGCGGAAGCTGGAGAACGCCCCCGCCAGCGCCGCATGAAAATCGCACCTTTTGCGCAGTCCCACCCACCCTCCAACCTTTCGTTGCCTTGGCTCTCTTGACACCAACCCTCCAACGAACTGACGCGATGCAAATGGGACAGCCGGTTTGCGATTCCGACATGGAACTGGAGCAGCATTGCCGGAGCTGCGGCGGCTCGACCTTCGAGCTGCTGAATCTCGGCGACCAGCCGCTGGCGAACAACCTGTCCCTGTCCCCCGGCGCGCCGGTGGAGACCTTTCCGCTCGCCGTCCGGGTGTGCGACCGCTGTTCCCTCGCCCAGCTCAGCTACTGCGTGGACAAGGAGGTGCTCTACTCGGACTACAACTACGTCACCCCCGAAAGCGTCGAGCTGACCCGCCACTACGGCGAGGTTTACGATTTCCTGCGGGAAAACGGCCACATCGGCCCCGAGTCGATGGTGCTCGACATTGGCAGCAATATCGGGCGGCTCCTCGAGTTCCTGAAACCCCGCGTCAAGTCCGTCCTCGGCATCGATCCGGCCCAGAATATCGTGGACCTCGCCATCGACCGCCACATCCCGACCTTCTGCCGCTTTTTCAACGAGGCCAGCGCCCGGGAGATTGACGAGGCCTTCGGGAAACAGGACGCCATTTTCGCCCGCCACTGTTTCGCCCACAACGAGGACCCCGGCCAGATCCTCGCCGGCATTCCCCAGGTGCTGGCCCCCGAGGGCGTGATGGTCATCGAGAACGCCTACTTCCGCGACACGGTGGAAAAGTGCGAGTTCGACCAGATCTACCACGAGCACATGTATTACTACAACCTCCGCGGCCTGGGCGGCATCCTCCAGTCGCACGGGCTGAAGCTGGTGGATGCGCACCACTCCGACGTCCACGGCGGCACCATCGTCTTCGTCGCGAAGCTCGCCGCCTCGCCCACCGAGCCCTCCGGGCGGGTGCGGGATTACCTCGCCTCCGAAGCCGGCATGCACCGGCCGGAGTACTACGAGCGCTTCGTCTCGCAGACCTGGCGCAACCGCAACGCCCTGCGCCACCTCGTGGACGAGCTCCACGCCGAGGGCAAGACCATCCACGCCTACGGCGCCTCCGCCAAGGCCACCACCCTGCTCAACTACTACGGCATCACCGCCGCCCAGGTGCCTTTCGTGGTCGATTTCACCCCCGAAAAAATCGGCAAATACGTGCCCCTCGCCAACATCCAGGTCATCTCCGAGGAGGAGGCCGCCAAGGACCCGCCCGACTACTACCTCCTGACCATCTGGAACTACCGGGACGAGGTCATCCGCAAAGTCCGCGCCGCCGGCAACACCCGCACCCGGTTCATCCTGCCGCACCCGGACGTCGAGATCGTCGAGGCGTGACGACCCGCCCCGGCGCCGACCGCAATCGCGAACCATGGCCAGCGAAGGGCGAGATCCGAACCTCGGCGGCGCGCCGGCGGAGGCCCCTTGCGGTTCCCCCGGCCGCCTCGCCCGCGTGGTGACGGGCGTTCTCTTCGCCGCCGTCGTGCCCGTCTATCTGGTCGCCGTGACCCGGCACGCCGACCGCCACAATTCCGATCAAAAGGCGATTTCGGCCATCGACGGGCGGGCCGTTCCCATGGTTTTCCATCACGATCAGCACGTTTACCTGAACAACGGGCGCATGCTGCGGCGCTCGGGCTACACCTACGTGGTGCCGCGGCACCGCACCCCCGGCTACCCGGCGCTGCTCTCCCTGTTCTATGGCGAAAAGGACGCCTACCCCGTCACCGAGGGCGATCCCCGCCGCGTCAGCGACGCCTACTTCGAGCGGGCCAAGGTCTTCAACCGCTGGCTCGCCGTCGCCTGCATCCTGGCGCTGTTCCTGTTCACCAGGCGCGCGCTGTCGCCATGGTCGGCGCTGATGTTCGCCTGGGCCGTCGGGTGGTTCGTTTACTATCCGCTGGCCGCCTACGTGCAGCCCGAGGTGTTGTTCATGACGCTGTCCTTTGTCGCCTTTGTCCTGCTGGCCCGGCAGACGATCGCGCCGACCTGGGCGCGCGGCCTGTTTCTCGGCGTCCTGCTGGGCGCGACCTACCTGGTGAAGGCGGCCATCCTGCCCATGGTGCCGCTGTTCTGTTTCTGTTTCGCCCTGAAATACCTCGCCCAGGCGTGGCGCGACTGGCGCGGCGGGCGCTTCGACTGGCGCCCGTGGCTCATGGCCGTCGGCAGGGGTGTCGTGGTGCCCGCGGTCTTTTTCGCCCTGTTGTCGCCCTACTTTTACCGCACTTGGAGGATGCACGGCTCCCCGGTCTGGAGCGTGCATTCCGCGCACTTCATGTGGATGGAGGATCGCGAGGACAAACGGCGCTGGCGTCATCTGCTGAGCCTGCTCGAGGACGGGGGCGAGGCCCCGGCCGACGCCCCGAGCCGCGAGCGGTATTTCCGGCATCACACGTGGAGGGATTTTATCGTCCGCAGCCTCGACGGCACCGAGATCTCGCTGCGCATGATCGACCGGGAAAACCGCGCCGGCTACCGCTTCGTCGAGCGTCGACTGGGGCGGACCTCGGCCTTCGTGCTGGTGCTCTGCGCCCTGGCGGCGCTCGCGCCGGCCTTGCGGCGCCGGGGCATCGTCGTCGAGGGCGGCGGCGAAAGGCTGCCGCTCGCGGATCTGCGGCGCCACTGGTATCTCGTGCCCTACCTCGCGCTCTATCTCGCCGGCTACTCGCTGCTCTACGGCGCCTATGCCACCTTCGGCGCCGGGACGCGGCTCTTCCTTTCCATGGCGCCCTGCGTCATCTACGGGCTGTGGCTGATCCTCGAGCGCTACCCGCCGGACCTGGCCTTTCCTCCCGGCGGGGGGCGGAAAATCCCGGGTCGTGTGCTTTTCCGAATCGTCATGGCCCTCTGCCTGATCGGTTCCCTCGCCGTGCTGGCGAAAAACCCGCCCACCGGCGCCGCCGGGGACGCCTCGGAGGAGCGGGATGAGGCGGGTGGCGGCACGGAAAAGTGACCCCGACCTCGCGGCCCGCGATCCCGCCCGCGACCGGAGGAAGAGGACGGTTTCGCGGAGGGTTTCGCGGAGGGGATGGGACGGGACGAACGCGGCGGGGATCTGGTGCTCGGCGGCAGCCGGGTGGGGCGAGGCGTCCCCGCCGAGCCGCCGCGATGCCCGAGAGCGTCGAACGTCCCCCGGCCTTTCGCCGGAGCCCGGAGCCCGGAGCCCAGAGCCCGGAACCCGGAACCCGAACTT
>JACKQC010000036.1 GCA_024233085.1 Akkermansiaceae bacterium | reverse complement strand
CGGCTCGGCGAGATGCAGGTGGGCGAGGAAATTCATGACGAACGGAAACCCCGATTTTGCGGCCTCCGGGTGGCTCGCGCGACCTTTTTCCGCGCTTTTCCGACCCAACAGGGTTGACTCACTGACCTAACCCTGTTGGGTCCGGGCTCGAAGATCCCGGGGACCGCGTTCGATGCGCGATGGCCCTCAGCCCGCCGGCGCGGGCCTGGCGAAGAACCGGAGCACGATGGCGCCGGAAACCGCCGACAGGAGAGACCCGGCGAGGATGCCCAGCCGGTCGTCAAAAGTGTTGCTCTGCCCGCCGCTCTGCTCGAAGGCGAGACCTCCGATAAACAGGCTCATGGTAAACCCGATGCCGCAGAGCAGCGAAACACCGTAGAGATGGGTCCAGGTCACCCTGTCGGGAAGCCGGGCGATGCCCGCCTTGACCGCGAGAAAGCTCGCCCCGAAGACACCGCACTGTTTGCCGAGGAACAGGCCGACGGTGATTCCGAGCGGAACGGGCTGGAGGAGCGCGTCGAAGGTCAGCCCTTTCAGGGCGACTCCCGCGTTGGCGAAGGCGAAAATCGGCAGCACTCCATAGGCCACCCAGGGTTGGAGGCCATGCTCCAGTTCTTCCAGAAGCGTGGCGCCGTCCGGGCCGGCTTTTTTCGGCGGGCGGAATGGGATGAAAGCCGCCACCGCGACGCCGGCGAGGGTGGCGTGGACACCGCTTTTCAACACGGCCACCCAAAGCGCCACGCTTAGGAGCAGGTAGGGGGTCTTCGCCGTGACACCCATTCGATTGACCGCCAGGAGCCCGGCCAGGAAGACCGCGGCGAACAAGAGCGACCCGACGGACAACTGCGAGGTGTAGAACAGGGCAATGATGACGATGGCGGCCAAGTCGTCGATCACCGCGATGGAGGCGAGAAACACCTTCAGTGCCACCGGGACCCGTTTTCCCAGCAGAGCGAGCACGCCAAGGGCAAAGGCGATATCGGTCGCCGCCGGGATGGCCCAGCCATTCAGCGCCAGCGCATTGTCGCGATTAATCCACGCATAGATGCCCGCCGGCAGCACGACACCGCCAAAGGCGGCGACGAGGGGCAGCACCACTTTGCGCCGGTCCGACAACTCGCCGGCCATGATTTCGCGTTTCAATTCCAGACCCACGAGGAAGAAAAACACGGCCATCAATCCGTCGTTGATCCAGAGAAGGATCGGTTTGTCGATTCCGAATTCGCCCACTTGGGCCACCGCGTGGACGTCCAGCAGGCGATCGTACCAGGCGGACAGGCCGGAATTGGCCGCGATCAGAGCCGCCGCCATGGCGGCCATCAACAGGAGTCCGGGGAGGGCTTCTTTCGGAAGAAAACGATGCAGTGGAGAGTTCATCAAGAAGTTGGCTCGGGCATTCGACAGGAATTTCGCCTCGGTTATTCAATGAAATGACTCGGCGAAAGATTGAAGGAGGGAGGCCGTTGGCGCGTCAAAGGGGCGACGCCGGGATCGTGTGCTCCTCAAAAACACAGGGAGTCGGGGGGGCCGGCGGAGAAGATGACATGGCCGAATATTCGGAGATTTCCAGTTACCTGGCGCAAGCGGCGCCCATGGTGGAGATGCAGGGCGGAACCGGAAAATTCTCCGTCGACACTCTGGTAAAACTGATCGTTTACCTTTCCGTGTCGCTCGTCTTTTCGTTTCTCTGTTCCGTGGCGGAGGCGGTGCTGCTCAGCGTGAACGGAGGCTACATCGATTCCCTGAAGCGGCAGGGGGTGAAAGCCGGCGACATCCTGACCCGGTTCAAGACGCGGCCGGACGAGCCCCTCGCCGCCATTCTCACGGTCAATACCATCGCCCACACCGTCGGCGCGGCGGGAGTGGGGCACGAGGCCGCGGTGTTGTTCGGCGATCGCTGGCTGGGGGTGTCGTCCGGCGTGATGACGCTCCTGATCTTGATTGGCTCGGAAATCATCCCCAAGACCATCGGCGCCAACCACTGGCGCAGGCTGGCCGCTCCCACCGCCCACGGGGTGCGGGCCGCGACGTGGGCTTTAAAACCCCTTATTCGCCTGCTCCTGAAATTTACGAAGGACCTCGCCAACCACGAGGGCCAGGATCAAAGCCGGGCCGAGATCGAGTCGGTCGTGTGGCGGGCCAGCAAGTCCGGCACCCTGTCGGAGGTGGAATCGGCCGTGCTGAGGAATGTCTTTGACCTGCGCCGCGTTCCCGTCCGCAAGATCATGACTCCGCGCGTGGTGGTCTACCGACTGCCCGAGGATCTCAGCGTCGGAGCCTATCGGCGGGACTGTGCCGCCAACGTATTCTCCCGGATCCCGGTGCATGAGGGCATGCCCGACAGGATCACCGGATTTGTGCTGCGATCGGACATTCTTTCGGCTCCCGATCCCGAAACGCTCCTGAGATCGATGAAGCGCGAATTGCCCGTGGTGGCGGAAACCCTGCCCGTGAGCGCTTTGTATGCCGACCTGATCGATCGGCGGGAGCATCTCGCGATGGTGGTTAACGAATACGGCGACTTCGTTGGAATCGCCAGTCTCGAAGATGTCATCGAAACGCTCATCGGGCGGGAGATCGTGGACGAACTCGATCCGGTCGAGGACATGCGGCGGCAGGCCCTCAAACTGCGGCGAAAGGGGGAATGGGAATGAGCGATCGCTTCGGTTTTCGACCTTCCCGGATTTGCTCGGGGTCTTCCGCCCGGGGCTCGGTGGTGAATTCGCCCCTGGACCACATTCAGGAAGGCCGGAGTGCGATCGCCCACGAACATGACAGGATTTTCACGAAGATTTGAAACGCTGGAAATGAAAACCATCGCAAAAGTTTCTCTCGTCTTTTCCCCGGCGATCTTTGTCGGATTTTTGGTGGCCTTTAACTCGGTAAACATCCCCGTCTGGGACGACTGGGAACGCGGCGTTCTGCTTGAAAAATATTACGCCAAATCGCCCGAGTTCTTCTCATATCTGGGCTCGGCGCACATCGATCACCGGATGATTGTGCCGAGGGTGTTGATCGTGCTCATGAACGAACTCACCGGGGGCAACTTGTTATGGGAAATTGGGTTGAGTTATTCGATTTACACTCTGGGCGCGGTCGGGTTGTTTTTCGTGTTGCGCAAACTGATGGGCGAAAACGCGTGGATGTATGGGACGGCGTTTCTGCTGATGGTGGCGCTGTTCTCGCCGGTGCAATACCAGAATTTCCTCTGGGCGATTCAAATCGCGATGTTGTTGCCGTTCGCCTGTTTCGGACTGATGATGTGGGCGTTCCACCGGAAATGGGCGATGTGGAGGAAATTTCCAGCGGTTGCCGGTTTGGCTTGGGTGGGGACCCACAGTTTTGGCCATGGGATTGCCCTTTGGCCGGTGGCGGTGCTGATGCCCCTGTTTTTGACGGAATTTTCCGAGTCGAAGAATCGCCTGTTGTTCTCGGGCGGAATGTTGGCTTGTGCCGCGGCGACGATCGCGATGTATTTTCTTTGGAACTACGAAAATTCCTCGGTGCACGCCTACGGGCAAATGCCGGGCGAGACGCCTCCGGGGCTGATAAGATTCGCGCAAAAGCCGGACGAGCTTGGCCGGTTTGTCCTTTCGGCGATGGGAAGTCCAACGGCGCGGATTTTTCCCGACGTGATCCAGTACGCGCCAAAGATGGGTCGAATCACGTTGATCGTTCTGGTGGGCGTGGTGGGATATTGTCTGTTCTGGTGGGTGCGAAAGCGGGATTTGAGGGTGCCGCGGGAGGCCCTGCCTTGGTTGGCGATGGCCGCGTTTGCGATGACGATCATGGTGGCGATGTCTCTGGGAAGATCGGCGCACGGGTGGGAAAAAGGTGTGCTGCCGCGATACGCCGGTGCCGGCGTGTTCTTGTCCGGGGCGCTGGTGGTGTTGTGCAGTTGGATTTTGAGGCGATGGCGCTCAACCCCGGGCGATTCCCGACTACGGGAGACAAGAACACGCTGCGCGTTGGTGATTGGTTGCCTCTGGCTGGGGCTTCAGACGCCGACCTGGAGCCATTCCCTGCTAAAGATGGAGCAATGGAAGTTGGCCCGGTTCCAGCAGCGAGCGGCATTGCTGTATATCAACCACTTCGAGCCGACTCGTCACAAACGAATCGATTTCTCGATGGAGTTCGCACGGGAACAGGCCAACTTTCTCAATTCGAAGGGTCTTCTGAATCCTCCTCTATTCGAAAAGGCGGACTTTGGCGTATTCGAAACGGGAGACGCGGAGTTGGAATGGCATCGCGCCGATCTGGTCGGCGCCGGAATGACCGAACAAGGCCTCTTCGTGCACGGGTTTGCCACGTTGCGCGGCCCGGACCGCGTGGCGGACGGTGTGTTGATTGGACTTCGTGAAAGCGGCTCGTCCCGCGACTGGGAGATCGTCGAAATGGTCGAAATGGAATCGCCCATTTTCGATCCCGACACGGCGATCGACGGCGTCTTCGCGGGTTCGGAGAGCCTTTACAATCGTGAATCGCACGCCCGATGGAGGGACATGGTGCCAATCGATCGCCTGCCCCCGAATGCCGATCTCGAAGTCGCTTTCTGGGCCATGGACGCGCAGAAAATTCGGCTTCAGCGACTGAAAACCACCCTTGAATTCAACCTCTCGGACACGCCGTCAGGGACGATCCTTTTCGATCTGAGCCGCGAGAAAGAAGGACGAAAACTCCTGAAATCGGAGGAAAAGTCCTCAAAACCGGGGATGCGCAACGGACAAAGGGAAACCGCCAAACCTTGACGCCGCAATCCCGCCTTGCCGACAGGCACCGACACATCTCGCGTTTTTCCCCTCCCGCACTCGGCATTCCCGGTTGATTTTGTCGCGGTTCGTCGGTCGTTTCGGCATGGCTTCCCGCCCCTTCATCCACGACGATTTCCTGCTCGCGACCAAAACGGCCCGGCGGCTCTATCACGACTTCGCCGCGCCCCAGCCGATTCTCGACTACCACAATCACCTGCCGCCCGCCGACATCGCCAACGACCGGCGCTTCGCGAATCTCTTCGAAATCTGGCTCGAGGGCGACCATTACAAATGGCGCGCCATGCGCGGCAACGGCGTCGCGGAACGCTACTGCACCGGCGACGCCGAGCCGTGGGAGAAATTTCTCGCCTTCGCCCGCACCGTCCCCCACACGCTGCGAAATCCGCTTTACCACTGGACTCACCTGGAACTGAAGCGCTACTTCGGCATCGACACCCTGCTCGACGAATCCACCGCCAAGGCGATCTGGGACCGGGCGAACGAGCAACTCCAAAGCGCCGAACTGTCCGCGCGCGGCATCTTGAAAAAATTCCGCGTCACCGCCCTCTGCACCACCGACGATCCGGTGGACGACCTCGCCCATCATCGGGCGGCGGCCGATTCCGGCTTCGGGGTGAAGGTGCTGCCGACTTTCCGGCCTGACAAGGCGCTCAACGTCCACGACCCGGA
Source organism: Akkermansiaceae bacterium (assembly GCA_024233085.1). Lineage (GTDB taxonomy): Bacteria > Verrucomicrobiota > Verrucomicrobiia > Verrucomicrobiales > DEV007 > JAEUHH01. The sequence continues at coordinate 16,863 of JACKQC010000036.1, read as the reverse complement.
AGCCTTCAACGCCTGGACCGGCCGGCTCGCCGCCGCCGCGGACCGCGACATCGGGGGTTTCGGCGATTTCAAGGAGGCGATCCGGGCGCGCCACGACTACTTTCACCGCATCGGCGGACGGCTCTCCGATCACGGTCTGGAACGGTGCCCCGCCGTCTTCGCCGAGGGTTCGGTGGCCAGCGAGATATTCGACAAGGCCCGCGCCGGCAAGCCCGTGAGCGCCGACGAACGCGAGGCTTTCGCGGGGCACATGATGCTGTTCTTCGGCGAACTCGACGCGGAAAAAGGCTGGACCAAGCAGCTCCACCTCGGGGCGATGCGAAACAACAACCGGCGCCTTTTCGAGCGGATCGGTCCGGACATCGGCTGCGACTCCATCGGCGACTACCCGCAGGCCCGGGCGCTCTCGGCTTATCTCGGGCGTCTCGACGCCGACGGCGCGCTGCCGAAGACGATCCTCTACAACAACAATCCGAACGACAATTTCATCTTCGCCACCATGATCGGCAACTTTCAGGACGGCGAAATCCCGGGCAAGGTGCAGTTCGGCGGCGGCTGGTGGTTCCTCGACCAGAAGGAGGGCATGGAATGGCAGATGAACGCGCTCTCCAACTGCGGCTTGCTCTCGCGGTTCGTCGGCATGCTCACCGACTCGCGCTCGTTCATGTCCTTCCCGCGCCACGAATATTTCCGCCGCACCCTTTGCAACCTCATCGGCCGCGACGTCGAGGACGGGCTCATCCCGAACGACGACGCCCTGCTCGGCCCGATGATCGAAAACATTTGCCACGGCAACGCGGAGAATTTCCTCGGACTGTGAGGAAAGGGCCTCGCGCGGGGACGCGGCGATTTCTTATTTCAGAAAGAACTCAGCGCCTCGGCGTCTCTTCGGGAGACTCACCGGGTCGCGGCGGCCCATTCGCGCTGCATTTCGCGCAGGGTGCGCTGGAGCGACAACTTGCGGGCGCGGCTCATGCGGTCGATGAAGAGCTTCCCCTGGAGATGATCGGTCTCGTGCTGCAACGCGCGGGCGAAAAGGCCGTCGGTTTCAATGACGAGCGTGTCGCCGTCGAGGGTTTGCACGGTCGCCTTGATCTCCGCCGGCCGGGTGATCTCGGCCCGCAGGTCGGGAAAGGACAGGCAGCCCTCGGTGTCGGTGTCGGTCTCGCGGCCGGCCTCGATTTCCGGATTCAGGTAAACGAGCGGACAGAGATCCTTCAGCGTCATTTCCTCGCCGTTGACCCGGAGATAGCTCACGCATTCCTCGTCGTGGGAGACATCGACCACGGCCATCTGGATCGCCTGCCCCACCTGCTGGGCCGCGAGGCCGACGCCGCTCGCGTCGTGCATGGTTTCGATCATGTCCGCGGCGAGCTGCCGGATTTCGGGCGTGACGGTATCGACCCGCGCGCCTTTCTTCCGGAGCACGGGATCGCCGTAGAGAACGATCGGGCGAATCATGGCGCCGCCACCCTACCGCAAAACCGCCGGCTTGCCATCCTCGTCTTCACTGCCCGCCACCGCCGCGTTGCAGCAGGATGCGGACGGGCAGATCGTCGATTTCGACACCGGCTTTCTTGGCGGCGTCCCACACTTTCACCAGCAGCCCGATCTGGGCGACCTGGTCGGCTTTAAGCTCGAATTTCACCGCCGGATCGGTCCGCCGGGCGATCCGCAGGGCCTCGGCGAGGCTTTCCGGCTCCACAGCCTGGTCACCCAGGTAAATCTGGCCGTCCTCGGTCAGCGACAGGGCGAGGCGCTCGACCTTTTCCGCGCTCGACGCCATCTCGGAGGACTGCGGCAGGTTCACGTTCACCAGAGACTGCCGCTTCTTGAAGGTCGTCGTCGCGATGAAAAAGATCAGCAGGATGGCCAGGATGTCGATCAGCGAAACGATCGGCACGGCGGGAATGGCGCGGCGATGGGAGAAAAACTTCACGTCCCCACCTCCTCTCCCTCGTCGCCGGGGCCGGGGATTTCGACTTCGGCCGACGCCGGCTCGTCATCGCCGCGCTCGGCACGGTCGCGAAAGCGGAAATAGAGATTGAGCAGGTGCCCGATGACGACCTCGAGCCGCGCGGCCATGGCCTCGATGCGTTTGTTCAGGTAGCTGTGAACGATCACCGTCATCACCGCCACGACGAGGCCGGCGATGGTCGTGTTGAGAGCCTCGGCGATGCCGGCGGCGATGGCGGAGGGATCGCTGGCGTCGCTGTTGCGTCCCAGCTCGGCGAACACGCTCACCAGCCCGCTGACCGTGCCGAGCAGCCCGAGCATGGGGGCGATGGTGATGACGACCTCCAGCGCCGCGAGACCGGTCTGGAGCTTCACCACCTCCTCGCGGGCGGTCACTTCCACCGCGGCGGCGGCTTCCTCCCGGGTCAGGTGGGCGGGCGAAAGGGCCAGCCGTCCGATGCGGCCCAGCGGGGTGTCGCTTTCCTCCAGTCGCTCGCGCAGATCCGCCGCCGCCCCGTGAAAAATGTAGCGCTCGGCGACATCGATGTGGTCCATCACCCTCGCGGGAATCACCGCCCCGCGCCGCAGGGAAATGAAGCGATGGATCGCCACCGTGAGCGCGATGAAAGAGCACACGGCGATGAAGGCCATGAAGATACCGCCCGAGAGGAGAAAGTCCCAGATCTTCTGGTTGACGGCGGGATCGACGGCGAGAGCGAACGGGAAAGCGTGCAAGGTGAGTCCTTTGGGGAAAAATGTCCGTGTCAGTAAACGATCATCTCGTAGGTGATCTCCAGGCCCGTGTCGCCGAGTATCCGCGCGACATCGTCGGACATCGCCGGGATGTCGGCGTCCATGACCGCTCTCAGGGTGAACTCGGTCATCACGGTGTTGGAATCGCTCTTCACCAGCTTGAGATTGCGCACCTTTCCGTCCCGGGTGACGCGGAACTTCACCTTCAGCGAGCCGTAGGTGACGAAGCTGCCGTTGCTCTCCCGGTAGCGGTGCCACTGGCGCTCGACGGCCTGGGTCACGGCCTTCTTGTATTTGCCCAGCGTGCTTTCCTCGACATCGAGCGCGGCGGACTTTCCGCGGTTGGAAATGGTCCCCGTCATGGTGTGGGCGCGCGTTTCCGGGGTGAAGGCCGGCGTTTCCGAGGGCGGCTTCGGCGAGGGTGGGATGTCGGCCGACGCGGGCGCGCTTTGGGACATCGGCGTGGGCGGCGGCGTCACCTCCGGCAGCGTCAGCGGCGGCGAGGAGGCGGGCCGGGCCATCTCCGGATCGGCGGGCGGGCCGACGAGATCGGCCGGTTTTTCCTTCGCGGCGTCGCGATCCACCTCGCCGGAATCGTCGCTGAGAACCAGCGGCGCGGCGGCGAAGGGGTCGGTGAAACTTTCGCGCGACTCGGCCATCTCCGGACGGGAAAGCGTTTCCGCCTCGGGCTGGGCGGATCGTTCCGCGGCCCGCTCCGGCGGCGAGTCGGCTTCGGCGGGGCGGTCGGGATTCGCGTCCGGCGCCTCGCGCGGCTCGTCGGCGGGCTTGGCCTCGGTTTGCAGGGGACGCACGGGCTTGACCGGAGGCAGCACCAGCGGCGCGGTCTCGAGCGAGGGCGTTTGCGGCGCGGCGGGCGACGGCGCCGAGGGCGCGCTGGCCGCCGAGGCGTCCTTGAAATCGCCGTCCACAAAGTTTCGGTCGCGGAGGTCGAAGATCGGCAGCCGGTCCTCGCCGCGGATGGTCGGCAAGGGCTTGTCGGCGGCGGGATCGGGCGCCAGCTCCGAGGTGGCGAGAGTGTTGCGATCCGAGTGAAAGGCCGCGTCCTCCGGCTTGCGGTCCGCCTCCTGGTCGGGATCGGTCCGCATGTAGCGCTGGGTCAGTTCCTTGGGCACCAGCTCGGCCTGTTCCAGCAGGTCGGAGAGCAGCACCGTCACCTCCTCGGGCTCGGGAACGGAGGCCGCCTGAGTCCGTTGCGGGGCGAGCATTGCGGTCAGGAACAGGAACGCGCCCACCAGCACGAGCAGCAGCAGATGACCCACCACCGCTCCCAACAGCGAAACGATGACTTTCTGGTTGTCCGACATCGGCAAACGCGACCGGCGGGAGCGGTCCGGACCCGCCGCCAGCACTAAAACGTCTTTCGGGCGAAATGAAAGAGGTATTGCTGCGCGTGGCCGGCGAAAGGCCCGAAATGCCCCTCCGCCCACCGTTGCAACTCACGGGCGGTCAGCCGCTTCCGTTTTCTCGGGCCGAAATACCGCTCCCGCAGGACGCGGTCCATCCACACATCGATGGGAAAGGCCCCGTGCCGCCCGCAGCCGAACAACAGCACGCAGTTCGCGACCTTCTCCCCGACCCCGTGAAATTCCATCAACCAGGCCCGCGCCGCCGCGTCGTCGAGCCCCTCCAGCTCCGCGAGATCCCGCGCGCCCGAGGCCAGCGCCTCCGCCGTCCGGTGCAGGCCCCGCGCCCGATAGCCCAGCCCGCACTCCCGAAGCGCCGCCTCGCCCGCCGCCGCGAGCGCCGCCGGCTCGGGATAGGCATGGACGACCCGCCCGCCGATGCGCCGCGCCCGCCCGAAGCGCCGCCGCAGCGCCAGCGACATCCGCCGGATGTGGACGACCTGTTTCAGCGACGAGGTGATGAAAGTGGCGAGACATTCCCACACCGGCTGCCGTAAAATCCTTAGCCCCGGACAGTGCGCGATCGCCTCCTCCAGCACCGCGTCGGCGGCGGGAAAGGTCGCCCGGATTTCCGCCAGGGGCGTGTCGAGCTGGAAAAACCGGCGCACCGCCGGCACGTCGCGCGCCCGGGTGAGGATGGCGCCCTCCCCGCCCGGCGCGAGAAAGACCGGGTCCGCCCCCAGACAGCCCGCCCAGCCCTCGATCCCGCCAAGCCGGGTCGTTTCGAAATGAAACACCTGCCCCGAATCCAGAGTCTGCCCGAGGTCCAGCGACCCGTCCGCCGGAACCGCGACCAGTTCGCCCGCTTTCTGTCGTTTCGCCGGCACGGACGGGAGGGGAAAAACTTCAGCGGATGAAGTAGCTCAGGCTTTCCAGCTCGATCGCCAGGTCCACGGTGTTCACCACCACCTGCTCCGGCACCTGGATGACCGTCGGCGAGAAATTCAGGATCGCCTGCACCCCGGCCTCGACCAGTTCGTTGGCCACCGCCTGCGCGTGGTTGGCCGGCACGGCGAGGATGGCCATTTTCACCTGCCGCTCTTTCACGAATCCGGCCATCCGGTCCGCCGCCATCACCGGGATGCCCGTGTCGCGCACGCGCACCGCCTCCGGCATCTGGTCGAAGGCCGCCACGATCTCGAATCCCTCTTTGCGAAAGCCGCTGTATCGCAGCAGCGCGGACCCGAGATTTCCCACCCCAACGAGAATGACCGGCTGGAGCGAGGTGGACCCGAGGGTCTGAACGATCGCCTCGGAAAGCGTCTCGACATTGTAGCCCAACCCGCGGGTGCCGAACTGGCCGACGTAGCCGAGATCCTTCCGCAACTGGGTGGACTTCACACCCGCGGCCTTCGACAGCGCCTCGGAGGACACCGTCTCGACGGCGTTCTCCCGCAGACGCTGGAGACAACGCTGATAGACGGAGAGGCGGTAAACCGCCTTGCGGGGGATCTCGATTTTTTCCACTTGTGAAATTTCGCAAAGACTTTTCACAAGTCAACCCATCCCGCTGGGCAGGACCCAACAGGGTATGGTCACCGACCCAACCCTGTTAAGTCGACCGCGAATCGAACGGCCCGCCGCAAAGAATCGCCACAATCACCAATCCCATTTTTTGCGAATTTTGCGGCCAGTCAGCGGCCGGCCGAAGCGGAAAATCACGCCTCGGAGTAGGAACGCTCGACGCGTTCGGCGACGTCGCGGTAGTCGTAGTCGGCGGCGTAGATCTGCTTGAGCGAGTCGAGGTATTTTTCCTTGTTCCCCATCTCCTCGTAGAGCAGGCCGAGGTTGTAGAGCAGATTTTTCTTGGTGTCGTCCATCGCGTTGAGTTCGGCGACGGCTTCCTCGAACTGCTGGGCGGCGAGGTCGCTCATCTTCATCTTCGCGTAGCACTGGCCGAGCATGTTCATCACGCGGATGCGGAGGCTGGGGCTGCGCTTGGCCTTTTGCAGCTCGGGCACGGCCTCGCGGAACTGGCCGGCGTCGAAGAGGCGCTCGCCGAGTTCGAAGCGCAACTGCATGTCCGTCGGGTTGCGGTCCACGCGGGCGCGGGCCTCGTCGATGAACTGGCCGCTCTGCTCGCGGCGCAGGCCGTCGGCGCGGGCCTTGAGTTCCTCGATCTCGGGATGGGTCGGGTTTTCGGCGATGAAGACCTCGAGTTCCTTGAGGTGGGCCTTGTTCACCCGCTCGCGAAGCTCGGCGACCTTGCGCTCGAGGGAGGAATCGCTGCCGCTGAGCTGGTAGGCCCATTCGAAATAGCTGAGCGCGGAGGGAAAATCCTCCAACTGCTCGTAGGCGTCGGCGAGGTCCTTGACGACGTTGATGTTGTTCTGGTCGGCGGCGTACTGCTCGGCGAGGAGGGCGACTTTTTCCTGGAGCATCTCCGGCGTCATGGCCGCGCGGTTGACCTGCTCGAGCTTGGCGGCCTCGCCGCTGTCCTTCATGAGTTCCTTGAAGCTGGCGCCCTCCCAGTTCTGGGATTTCATCGACTGCTGCGCCGTGGCGTCCTTGGACATCTTGATGGCGACGAGGTCGGCGGGGTCCTTCTTGCGGATTTTCTCGTAGACCTCGGCGGCTTTCTCGTACTCGCTCTGGTCGAAATAGAACTGGCCGAGCTGATGCCAGTGCTTGGTGTTTTCCGGGTCGCCCTCGGTCAGGGTCTCGAGCGCGAAGCCGGCGGTCAGCGGCATTTCGGCGGCCATGGCGGCCTCGAAGAGCAGTTGGTTGCCCTGGGCGTTGTAGGGATCGGTGGCGAGGATTTCCTTCTCGACGTTGGCCATCGCGGCGAGGGGATCCTTCTTCACCTCGCGCTGCATGGTCATGGCCTTCATCGACTCGGTGCCGAGCGATTTTTTGCCGCCCTTTTCCTTCACGGCGGCGGCGCGGAGTTGGCGCCGGCATTGCAGGAAGCGGGGTTCCTGTTTCAGGACGGCCTGGAAAAGCGTGATCGCATAGCCCCAGTTGCGCAGCTCCATCGCGCTCATGCCGCGCAGGTAGAGGTCGCGCAGCTTTTTCTCGAGATCCTGCTCGCTGACGAGGTCGGGAGCTTTTTCGGGTGTGCCTTCGGGTCCGGTGGACATGGTTTTCTTTCTCCGTTCGTGTGCAATTTCGCGTTTCGAGCGTCCCGGGAAACGGAACGCGGGGGAAATCATCTTACCCCCGTGGCGGACCGTTCGTCTAGCGAATGTTCGCCCTTCCGGCAACGAAAAAAACGCCCGCCTTCCGCTCGCTCACGGCTCCAGAGCGAATCCCCACGGCAGTAGGCGGTCGATGTCCACCACGTCGCAGAGGATTCCGCTCGCGTCGTCGCGATCGATCAGCACCAGGGTGCGGGCGTCGGCGAACTCGCGGATCACCTGCCGGCAGACGCCGCAGGGCGAGCGGCCCGGCAGGGGGCCGGACAGCGAATCGCACGTCGAAACGGCGAGCAGCGCGATTTTCCGGAACCCGGCGCCGGCCGCGGCGGCGATCGCGTTGCGCTCGGCGCAGATCGTGGCGCCGTAGCTGGCGTTTTCCACGTTGCAGCCGGTGAAAACCGTTCCCACCGGGTCGTCGGCCATCGTCAGGGCCGCCCCGACATGGAAACGAGAATACGGCGCGTGCGCCTTTTCCGCCGCCGCGCGCGCGGCCAGGAGGAGGCCGAAGATGTGGCCGGGATCGACCGCGAGGCGTTTTTCGGCGATACGCGGGCCGGGCACCGACACGCGGCCGCGGGGCGTCTCGACGCCGGAATCCGGCAGCTCCACGGCGGGCAGGATGATCTCGCTCATGTTCCGCCAGCAAAACACGCGCGCCCGGATTTGCCCACGAGAAAAAAACGCTTCCCCGCCTCGGACGGCGGTCGGCTCAGACGGCGTATTTCGCCGCGATATCCTCGGGAATCAGGGCCGGACGACCCGTGTCGGCGTGGACCATGACGTATTCGAACCAGCCCTTGGCGGAGAGCTTTTCGTCCGAGGCCTTCACGATCTCGAATTCGACCCGCACCCCGCGCGGATGCAGCGCCTCGACCCGTGTCCGGACCACGACCGAGTCGCCCATTTCGAGCGGGCGCTTGTGCTCGATGTGGGCGACTTTGACGACCCAGCTGAAGCCGCGATCCAGAAAGTCCGCCATCGACATGCGGTAACAGCGCTCCATCTGGTCGTAGCGCGCCGCCAGCACGTAGTCGAGATAACGCGAGTTGTGGACATGACGATTCATGTCGATGTCGTCGGGCCGGACATCGAGCCGCGTCTCGAAGGTGGAAAAGGCGGGCGAAGCTGTCGTGGGTGCGCTCATGACACGGACGGGAACGGGACGGAGACGTTTGGGGTTTCCAAACCCCGAAACCCCGCTTTACTCGCCTTCGTGACCCGGATCGTCAACCTGCTCTCCGGCCCGCGCAACGTCTCGACGGCGCTGATGTATGCCTTCGCCCAGCGCGGCGACACCGCCGTCATCGACGAGCCGCTCTACGGCCACTACCTGCACCTGACTCACGCTCCTCAGCCGCACTGGGAGGAAATGCTCGCCCTGCTCGAGACCGACGGCGAAAAGGTCGTGCGCGAGCGCATCCTCAACCCGCCCGCCGGACGCGCCGTGTGGTTCGTCAAGAACATGGCCCACCATCTCATCGACCTCGATCCCGCCTGGCTCTCAGATCCGCGCGTGGCGAATGTTTTCCTGATCCGCGATCCGCGGCAGATGTTGCCCTCGCTCGTCAATCAGATCGCCGAGCCCACTCCGCGCGACGCCGCCTACGCGCGGCAGGCCGAGCTTTTCCGCGAACTCGACGCCGCCGGCCGCGCTCCGCTCGTGCTCGACTCCCGCGAACTGCTGCTCGATCCCGGAAAGGTGCTCGGCGAGCTGTGCCGACGGATCGGCGTCCTCTTCGATCCGGTCATGCTTTCGTGGAAGGCCGGCCCGCGCCCCGAGGACGGTCCCTGGGCGAAATACTGGTATCACAACCTCCACCGCTCGACGGGTTTCGCTCCCTTCACCGAGAAAAAGGAGCCCTTCCCCGAGCGGCTGCGCCCCCTGCTCGACGACTGCCTGCCCCACTACAATTTCCTCGCCGCCCGGGCGATCCGGGCCGGGGGGTGAAAGGAAAAGGCTTTACAATTTTTTCGCCTCAGAAGCGGGCAGGAAGGACATGCCGCGGATCACCCCGCCGCGGTTTCGCGGCGCGCGGGGGCAAAGCGGGTGCCGATGCCGCCGCCGCCGGCGAGGTCGATCAACTGCTCGGGATTGGCGCCGCCGGCGATGATGGTCTCGATCCCGGCGGAAACGGCGGTGCGGACGGCCTCGAGCTTCGAGCGCATGCCGCCGACCGAGAGGCGTCCTTTCTCCTCGCTGGCGAAGGACATGACGGACTCGATGTCCTCGACCCGGGCGACGATGGCGTTGGGATCGGAGTCGCAGGGCCGGCGCAGGCCGGGCACGCTGGTCAGGAGGATGAGCAGGTCGGCGGCGGCCAGTTCGGCGACTTCGGCGGAGAGGACATCGTTGTCGCCGACTTTCAGCTCGTAAACGGCGACGGAGTCGTTTTCGTTGACGATGGGTACGATGTTCGGGAATCCGAGCAGGTGGTCGAGGGTGTTGCGCACGTTGGCGCGGCGCTTTTCGTCCCGGAGATCGTCGTGGGTGAGAAGCAGTTGGGCGACTTTCAGCCCGAAATGGCTGAAGTGGTTTTCGTAAATGTGCATGAGACGCGCCTGGCCCACGGAGGCGCAGGCCTGGAGCATGCCGGTGTCGGTGGGGCGTTCGTCGAGGCCGAAAGCCATCAACCCGGCGCCCACGGCTCCGCTGGAAACGACAATGGGCCGATGCCCGGCCTCGTAGAGGTCGGCGATGGCCTGGGTGAGGCGGGCGATCATCGCGTGATGGAGGGTCACTCCCTCGCCGCGGGTCAGGACGCCGGTTCCGATTTTGATGACAACTTTCAGGGAAGGATGGGGCCGGGGTGTTCGTTCGAAAATTCCGTTTTTCCGCCGTCGAAATGCGGCGGTGCGGGACGATATTGCTTGCGCCCGGAGGTGTAAAGGAACACGTTATCGGCCCGTCGCGGCGGGCGGCTTCGCTCCCACGGGAGAAGTGTCTTCGTCGCGGCCCGGTCTTTTCAAGGCACCCATAGTTCAACGGATAGAACGACGGTTTCCGGAGCCGTAGATCTAGGTTCGATTCCTAGTGGGTGTATTGGTCGCGGGTTCTTCGTCGATTTGCGCCTGCCTGCGGCGTTCTCCGCGGTCGGTGTGACCCGAGCGCCGGAAACTGCGGATTTCCAGGCGTTGCCGAAATGGCGGAAGCGCTTCCCCGTTCGAACCCAGAATAGTCGGGACAAGCGGGAAATTCCATCAGCGGAGCTTCTCCGAAGAAAAATCTGTTTATAAAAACCATAATTATGATAATGTTTGGCGTTTGCCCCTCGTCCACCCCGCCTCAACACAAGGATTTCCCCGAGCGGCCATGGTTGTCCTTGAGATCAGCGCCTTCCCAAATCATCCGGCTCGAGTCGTATCGATCACCCAGGATCGCACGACGATCGGTCGGCATCGCACGAACGACATCGTCGTCGACAGCGACATCGTTTCGGGCACCCACGCCCGGATCGAGCGGACGGACGACGGCGAATTGAGCATCGAGGACCTGGGCTCCAGCAACGGCACCTTCGTCAACGACAAGCGGATCACCCGCTCGCCGCTGACGCCGGGGGACACCGTTCGCTTCGGAAACATCGACGCGCGGGTGACGGAAACGGACGATTCCCCGGACGGCGATTCGGAAAAGTCTTCGATCTTCGGAGCGCGAGCCATTTCCCAGGCAAGACAGGCGATGGAGAAGCAGAAGAAGGGACTGCCCAGCGGGCTCAGCCAACCCTTCAAACCCGAAAGCCGGGTCGTCGGAGAAGCAATCCAGGAGGAGCCATCGATCGGCGATGTTTCGGATGACGGGGACCGGCCCAAAATCGAATCCGCCGAGCCGGCTTTGGATTTTGAAGAACCGGAAGACGCCCCCCCTTCCGACGCCCCGCCCGGGAACGAGACCGGCCCGATCGAGGCGGAGACCGACACGATCGAAGATCGGGAGAACCCCGGGGATGAATGGCACCTCGAAATTGCCGAACTGCGACGGGAGCGCGATCGCCTGGAGGCTCAGTTGTGTCAAAAGGCTAAAAAGATCGAGGCCTTCGAAGAAGGGCTGGAGGAGGCCGATCGCGTTCGTTCCGAAATGGAGGCGACGATTTCCACCCTGCGGGATCGGCTCGGCGAGGCGGTCGCGGAACGCGACGACCTGAGAAAGTCCGTCAAAAGCCTGGATCGGGCGACGAACGAGACCGAGGCCCTGCGCGCCGAATTGAAGGCGCTCAAGCAAGCCCACGGCGAGATCGAGGACGCGCGGGCTCAGTTCAAATCGATACGCCAGGAGCATCGGCGAATGCAGCGGGAGATCGCCTCGTACCAACCCGAACGCGCGCGACTGCAAACGGAACTGGAGGGATTCCTGGCGCGCGTCGAATCCGAAAAGGCCGCGGCGAGCGCGGAGCGCAAGAAATGGGCCCGCACCCTGGAAGCCGCTCGAAAACAACTCGAAAACCTGGATCAGGAAGCCAGTCAGGCCCGGCAACGGGAGAAAACCCGCGTCGAACGGACGCTCGCGGAAACTCTCGAGTTGGAGCGGCGGCGGAAAGCGAAGGCGGACGAATTGGCCCGGACCGAAGTCCAACTCGCCGAGGCGGAAAACCGGCGGAAGGAAGCGGCCCGGACGACCGAAAAACTGGAGGCGAGCGGCCGCGGAATCGATTCCCAAATCGCCAGAAACGAAAAAGCCCTCAACAAAATTCAGGCCAAGATCGGGAGGCGAAAGGAGTTGCTCAAGCGAATGAAGATGGTGGCCCGCCGCGAGCGGGAGGTGGCGAAAATGATCAAGGAAGGCAAACGCTACATCGAGGAGGCGGAGGCTCGGCGGGCCCTCCCCAACGACCGGCCGCAGGTTCAACCCTGGGACATCGATCGCGCGGTCGCCCTCCGCGACAAGGCGATCGAAGAAGCCCGGATCATCCAGAGCGAGGCCGAATTGGTGAAAGCCGCGCTCAGGAAAAGGCAACAGGAACTGGAGCGCCTCGATGCCGGCCAACTGCGGCGCCAACAGCTCGAATCCGCGTTTTCGAAAGAGGCGGAAGCCCCGGAGACGGACGATCCCGGTGGCGGCGAGACTTCCCAATTGACTGAGCGACTTCGCGAAGTTCGGCGGACTCTCGCCTCGGCGGCGCTGCCGAAGGGCGGGTGATCCGCCGCCGCGGTTTCCCGGAGATTTTTTCCCGCTCCCGGCCCGACGGGGCGGAATTTTCGCGGGCGGGTATCCCGTGCTATCCTGGCCGGTGGACGATCTTCCGCGCAAAATCATCCATGTGGACATGGACTGCTTTTACGCCGCGATCGAGCTGCGGGAGCGCCCGGAGCTGCGCGGCCAACCCGTGGCGGTCGGCGGTCGGCGGCGCGGCGTCCTCACGACCTGCAACTACGAGGCGCGAAAATACGGCTGCCGCTCGGCGATGCCGACTTTTCAGGCGATGCGTCTGTGCCCCGATCTCGTCGTGCTGCCGGTGCGTTTCGACTTCTACCGGGCGGAGTCGCGAAAAATCCGGGCCATCTTCGCCGAATTCACCGACCTCATCGAGCCGCTGTCCCTCGACGAGGCGTATCTCGATGTTTCCCATCTCGCTTCGGAAGGGGCGGCCGTGGCGGCCGAGATTCGCGCGCGCATACGCGAAACGACCGGGTTGACCGCCTCGGCGGGCATCGCGCCGAACAAGTTTCTCGCCAAGGTCGCCAGCGACTGGCGCAAGCCGGACGGCCAATTCGAGGTCACGGCGGAAATTCTCGACGAATTCGTCCGCGCGCTGCCGGTCGAAAAGATCTGGGGGGTCGGCAAACGGACGGCGGAGAAGATCCACGCCTTCGGCGCGCGGACCTGCGGGGAATTGCAGGGGTTTTCGCTCGTCGACCTGGACCGCCGCTTCGGCAAATTCGGGCATGAGCTTCACGACCTGTGCCGGGGCGTTGACCACCGGCGGGTGAATCCGAACCGTGAACGAAAATCGGTCAGCAACGAGCGCACGTTTTTCGAGGATGTGCGGACGCCCGAGGCGGGCCTGGAAAAGCTGAAGGAACTGGAGGCGGAGCTGCGCGAAGACCTCGCGCGGGCCCACGCCGGGCGCCGCGTTCGCGAGGCGGTGGTGAAGCTGAAATTCGAGGACTTCACCCAGACGACCGCCCAGCGCGCGGTGGGCGAGGTCGATTCGGAAATCTTCGAGGCGCTGCTGCGCGAGGCCTGGGAACGCGGCGGCGGCAAGGCCGTGCGATTGATCGGGGCCGGGGTCCGCTTTTTCTCCGAGGAAGACGCAAGCGGGGCCGCGGCGGAACGGGCAGGGCAGATGGAGATGTTCTGAGCCGCGGAATTTTTCCACACACCCTAGTTACGCCGCCCGGGATGTCGGAGAGAAGGTGCCAACCGGCAGTTCCACCTCGACCAGAGCCCAGATCCCCGTCTCGTATGCTTCGTCTCCCAGATGTTCATCCACCGGCGCCGGCTCGGGGACTTTTTCGCCATCCGAAAGCATCCCTTCGACATGGAATTCGATCGCCTCCCGAATACTTCGGAGCGCTTCGCCAAAATTTCCGCCAACGGAGATGCAGCCGGGTAAATCCGGAACGCTGACACCGAATCCGGCTTCGCGATCGGCGGCTCGGTGGAGCACGACGGGATATTGGACGGCGATCGATTTCATTTCATTTCGCTCGGGGTGGCCATTCCCAACCCGCTTGCCTGAAGATACTTCGAACTGTGGAAATGGGAATGTCTTTTACTGGGCGGGGAACGGTGACACAACCGGATCTCCTTTCGTTCTTGAACTGGTGATGATCCCCGCGAACCCCCACGAGGTACCAGCCGTCCTCCTTCAAGCGCCTGATGACTTCGCGGCTTTTCATCGATCCCCGGTCACTCGCCCAGCACCACGAGCAGGTCGCCCGATTCCACGGCGGCGCCCTTGGCGGCGACAATCTCGGTGACGGTGCCGGCTTGGGAAGCCGAGAGGGTGGTCAGCATCTTCATGGCCTCGAGCGTGACCAGGGGATCGCCCTCGGCGACCTTGTGCCCGACGCTGACGGCGATCTCGGTGACCATGCCGGGCATTGGAGCGACGGCGTGGAGGGGATTGTCGCGGTCACCCTTGCGGCGGGAGACGAGGTCCTTCGGCGCCTTCTTTTTGTCGATGACCTGGGACTCTCGGGGCATGCCGTTGAGTTCGTAGAAAACGGTGCGCCGGCCCTCGGCGTCCGGTTCGCCGATGCCGATGAGCTTGACGAAAAGGATTTTTCCGGGGCCGATCTCGACGGCGATTTCCTCGCCGACCTGGAGGCCGTGGAAAAAGGCCGTCGTCGGCAGGCCGGCGAGCCGGTCGAACTGGGCGAGAAAATTCTGAAAATCGGCGAACACCTGCGGGTACATCAGGTGGCTGTAAAGTTGGTCGTCGTTTCCTTCGATGGAGAGCTTGGCGGCGATGTCGCGGCGCGTCTTTTCGAGATCGACCGGCTCGGCGAGTTCGCCGGGGCGCTTGGTGGTCGGGGCGCGTCCGCCGAGAACGGCGCGCTGCACTTCCTTCGGCCAGCCGCCGTCGGGCTGGCCGAGCCCGCCCCAGAGCATGTCGATGACCGATTCCGGAAAGTCGATGGAGCCGGGCTCGAGGGTGGGGACGTCGGCGGGATCGATGCCGCGGGTGATCAGGAACATGGCCATGTCGCCGACGACCTTCGAGCTGGGCGTGACCTTGATGATGTCCCCGAAAAGCCGGTTGACCGCCGCGTAGCAGCGGGCGATCTCCGGCCAGCGGTGGCCGAGGCCGATGGCGTGGGCCTGTTCCTTGAGATTGGTGAACTGGCCGCCGGGCATCTCGTGCTCGTACACTTCGGCGCTTCCGGCCCGGGGGCTGGTGTCGAAGGGCTTGTAGAAACCGAGCACCTCGTCCCAGTAGTCGGACATCTCGTTGAGCGCCTCGAGATTCAGACCCGGATCGCGTTCGTGCCCGTGCAACGCCGCGACAATGGAGTTGAGATTCGGCTGCGAGGTCGAGCCCGACATCGAAGCGATGGCGAGATCCACGATATCGACCCCGGCATCGCAGGCCTGGAGGACGGACGCGGCGTTGATGCCGGGGCTGTCGTGGGTGTGAAAGTGAATCGGCAGCCCGATCTCGTCGCGGAGAGTGGCGACGAGTTTATTCGCGGCGGCGGGACGGCAGAGGCCGGCCATGTCCTTGATGGCGAGAATGTGGGCGCCCATTTTCTCGAGTTCCCTGGCCTTCTTGACGTAATAAGCGAGCGAATACTTGTCCCGCTTCGGATCGAGAATGTTGCCCGTGTAGCAGATGGCGGCCTCGCAGACCGACCGGGTGCGCTCGCGAACGGCGGTCATGGCGACCTCCATGTTCGGCAGATAATTGAGCGAATCGAAGATACGGAAAATGTCCATCCCGCTTCCGGCGGCGTGCTCGATGAAGCCGGCGACGACGTTGTCGGGGTAGTTCGAATAGCCCACGGCGTTCGATCCGCGAAAGAGCATCTGGAAACAGATGTTCGGAATCTTCGCGCGCAGCAGCCGGAGACGTTCCCACGGACATTCCTTCAGAAAGCGCATCGCGGTGTCGAAGGTGGCGCCGCCCCACATTTCGAGGCTGAAAAGGTTCGGAGTCCGCCGGGCGATGGCGTCGGCGACATTGAGCATGTCGACGGTGCGCATGCGCGTCGCCAGCAGGGACTGATGCGCGTCGCGCAGCGTGGTGTCGGTGATCAGCAGGGGTTTTCGCCCGCGGATCCAGGCGGCGAATTTCTCCGGCCCCTCGCGGAGCAGGATGTCGCGCGAACCGGGGGGGATCTCACCGCGCGGATCGAAGGGGGGCACCGGCGCGGCCGGCAGGATCTCGTCGAGGCGATAGCCCTTCGCCGTGGGGTTGCCGTTCACGGTGACATTGCTCAGGTAGGCGAGCAATTTGGTGGCCCGGTCACGCCGCGGGGTGAACTTGAAAAGACTCGGCTCGGTGTCGATGAGCCGGGTCGTCGCCTGGCCGCCGCGAAAAACGGGATGGAGGATGACGTTCTCGAGGAAGGGAATGTTCGTCTTCACCCCGCGAATGCGAAACTCCCGCAGGGCGCGGTTTGTCCGCTGCAGCGCGATGTCAAAGGTCGGACCCGAGGCCGTCAGCTTCACCAGCAGCGAGTCGTAATACGGCGTGATCACCGAGCCGGCGTCCCCCGCCCCGGCGTCCAGCCGGATGCCGAAACCCGCCGCCGACCGGTAGTTCAAAATTTTCCCGTAGTCCGGCGAAAACCCGTTCTCGGGGTCCTCGGTCGTGATCCGGCACTGAATGGCGTAGCCGTTTCGCGGGATGGCCTCCTGCGCGGGAATGGCGACCTCCGGGCTGTGGAGAGCGTGTCCCTGAGCGATGAGGATCTGCGATCTCACCAGGTCGACACCGGTGATGACCTCGGTCACGGTGTGCTCGACCTGGATGCGGGGGTTCATCTCGATGAAGAACCACTCGTTGCGGTCCAGATCGTAGAGAAACTCGACCGTGCCCGCGTTGTTGTACCCGATCTCGCGGGCGATGCGGACGGCCGCCGCGCACAGCTCGGTGCGGATCGCCTCGTGCAACTCGACCGAGGGGGCGATCTCGACGACTTTCTGGTGGCGG
>JACKQC010000035.1 GCA_024233085.1 Akkermansiaceae bacterium | reverse complement strand
GCCTTCTCCAGGGCGGCTTCCTTCTGGCGAACCTCGATGGCGGCGATGCGGCGCTCCACTGCGCGGACGCTGTCGAGGTATTCGTCGAGCTTGTGCTGGTCATCCTGGGGGAGTCGGCGGCGCAGGTCGCGGGCACCGCCGATGACGAGGTCCAGCATCTGCCGGTCCAGGGCGTCGACCTGGGTGAGAGAGCCGGATTGGTCCGACTTTCCGAAGAGCCGGTTGAGGACGTTCCGGGGATTGGTCTCGGCGGGCAGGGCCTGGGTGGGCGAGCGAAAGCTGCAGTGGGAGTAGTATCCCTCGTTCAGTCCTTCCTGGTTCTCCTTGTGCGTCTGCGGCATCGTGGCCAGTTCGAGCGATGGGAGCGAGGTGAGCCCGCCGACGTAGTTCGCCGCGATCTGGTCGGCGGAAATGGCGATGTTGATCCGGTTGCGGGTGTCGGCATCGGGCAGGCACGCGGTGAGCCAGGTGGACAACTCCAGTGCATGCGGCGCGCCATTGAAGGGGGCGATCGGCACACCGGAAATGCCCTTCATCAACAGGCATCTGTCGAGCACCGGTCGCAGCGACTCGAGCGCGGGTGGTGGCGAAGTGAGAAAGGTCTCCGGGCTCTTCGGCCAGAACTGGTCCATGATGACCCCGTGGGGCATGTACATGAAACCAAGCCGGATCGGCGGCCGGTAAGCCTTGTCGCCCTTGATCGTCTCGGCCCATCCCATCGTTTCCAGCAAGGGCAGGGCCAGCGACACGCCCATGCCGCGGAGACAAGTGCGACGATCGATGAGGTGGTTACTTTTCATGGGTGGAAGCGTCGACAGGTTCCGGGATGCGACGATGAGTGAATGGATAGCTGGTGACGACCTCACGGATCACCGTCTGGAGACGATAACCGTCCTTGGCGATGGTTTCCATGAGCCGATCCACCACGATCTCGTCATAGCCCTCGATCTGGCGGCAGAGAGCGTAGGCGAGCAGCTTTTCGGTGAGATTGCGGGCGAGATCGTCGGTGCGCCCGGCGATGATGGCCTTCAGTTCCTTCGGCGTGGTGAAATGCTTGCCGCCGGGGAGTTCTCCTCCCGCGTCGATCGCGCCACCGGTGTCGTCCTGATCCCGCCAGCGGCCGATGGCGTCGAAATTCTCCAGGCCGAACCCGATCGGGTCGAGGATGCGGTGGCAGTTGGCACAGACGGCGTTGGTGCGATGCAGCTCGGTGCGCTGGCGCAGGGTGAGGTTGGCCACCTTCTTCTGATCCTGCTTTTCGAGAGCGGGGACATTGGGCGGCGGCGGCGGCACGCGCTCGCCGAGGACCTGCTCCAGCACCCACACGCCGCGCCGGACCGGGCTGGTGCGATTGGGAAAGGAGGTCACGGCCAGCACCCCGGGCATGCCGAGAATGCCGCCGCGATTGCGATCGGTCAGCGAGACTTTCCGCATCTTGGGGCCGGTGACGGATTTCTCCAGTCCGTAGAGAGGCGCGAGCGTTCCGTTGAGAAAGGTGTAATCGGCATCAACGAAGCGGGACACGCTCTGGTTGTCCCTCACAAGACTGTCGAAAAACAGGCGAGCCTCCTCGATCATCGCCGTCCGCAATTCGGTCGTCATCTGGGGGAATTTCGCGGTGTCGAAGGTCTTGTCGGGCAGGCTGCCGAGCCCCAGCCACTGGGTGCCGAAGCCATCGAAGAGCGCCCGGGAGCGGTCGTCGGCGAGCATGCGGGTCACCTGAGCCTTCAGCACGGCTGGCTCGTGGAGTTTCCCGGTGTCCGCAAGTTCGAACAGTTCCGCGTCCGGCATCGTCGCCCACAGAAAGTAGGACAATCGTGAGGCCAGTTGATACTCGTCCAGCGGGACGATGCCATGAGCTGGTTTTGGTTCGACCGCCGGGGTGATGTAGAGAAACTGCGGCGAGACCAGCGCCGCCTTGAGCATCAGCCGCAGAGCGGCGGGGTGGGCGAGCTGATTCTGGCGAGCCAGGTCATAGACCTTCAGCAGCACTTCCACTTCCTCGTCCGAGGGAGGCCGGCGAAAGGCCTGCCGGGAAAAAGCAAGGGCCACGCCACGCGCCGAGTCGCGCGGGTCCGCGCCCGGAGCGGGGGAGTCGCCGAGGAGTCGCCGTTGCACCGCCGTCGGAGGCTGGCCCTCGGGGGCGAACGCCTGATCCAGCACCGCATTCGCGATTCCGAGGTATTGCTCCGACTGGAGCGGGGACAGCGTGTTCAGGTAGCCTTCGCCGGACACCTCGTCGGGCAGGCCATCGGCGACGGACGGGGCCACGCCGAAAAGGTCGCGGAGGGTGTTGCCGTATTCCGTCTTGGTGAGGCGGCGGATCACGAAGAGGCCGGGATCCTTCGGGCTGAGGTATTTGAGCTTCGCGAGGGCGTCGAGAAACTGCTGCCGTTCCGGATCGGTAGGCAGGGCGTCCACATCGTCCGGCGGCATGTCCAGCGCGCTCACGTTCGCCACGGCCTTCGCCCATTTCTGGCTGAAGGCCGAGTCGCCGGGCTTCCGGACCGCCACCTCGAAGTTGAGTCCCGCCTTCGAGCGCCGGTTCCCGTGACACTCGACGCAGTATTCCTTCACGAAGGTCACCACATGGTCGTTGAAGGCCTTCTTCGCGTCGGCCTGTTGGGCGGCGTAGGCCGCGTCGGGTTCGTCTGCCGCAGCCGAGAACATCGGCATGCCTCCGAGGACAATCCATACCATGGCCCATGCGCTTCCCAAGAGGAAACGCCAGAAGCGTTGAACCATCAATGACAGGTGACCAAAGAACACATCCATTCCATCCATTCGCCCGAATCGGCGGCGCACCCTATCACGCTGGAGAAGGTCTCGCTCCGTCCGCATTGAGGCCACCTAACGCCGCCGAAGCTGTTCCAGTTCATGCTTCAAAGGTTTCCAGTAAGCGCGGTCCAGGGCTCGTTCGTGATGCTCCTCTGCTTCCAGCGCGGACTCCAAAGCCGGCAGGTCTTGGGATAGCGCCTGAAGGATCAGCGGACGCCGTTCCGCCGTATGCCGCGCCTGGTCTGGGTGAAGTTGAGAAAGTTCACACAACAGTTCCGGAGTACGGAGTTCCCTGAACCAGAAATCGAGGTGGTCCTGAGTGGGGGCGTCGCGGTGATCAAAGTAGTTCGCCTCCAACAAGCGTCGAATCATGGGCCAATCCTTGTCCCGTTGCGTCTTTTTTGCCTGAACCAAATCGGGCAGCGAAAGGATCTCGCAACGAGTGCCGTCATCCATTTCCACCGTGGATCGGCGTTCCCAAAGATGTGCAAAGTCGGGCACCCCTCGCATGCGCGACATGATGTCCACCCGCATCCCAAACGCGTCGGGATGACGGCAGCGAAAGTGAACCGCGTGACCGGATTCGAGGTGCCGAAGTTGGAAAGGCGGGACTGCGATGACTTCCGCGTCCAGCTCGTCCATGGCATCCAGCAGACGCCTGGCGTTCTCTTCGCTCGCCAGGATGGCCAGGTCGGTGTCGCGGCTAAACTCCGCTCCGCCGTACAACACGCAGGCCTGGCCGCCCATCAGCAGACTCTGGACCTCGTGCTCGCGCATCGAAGAAAGGACTTTGCGTATCGGGTTCGGGATCAAGGGAGCCTCCAAGGGACAGGTAAATCTGCCAGAGACGAGAGGTCTCTGTCCAGCGCTGAGCCGGAGTCAACCGATACCATTCGGCCCACTCCTCGCCCACCAGTTCTTCAGCACTGAGCATGGGCTACTCTAGAGGATCTGGGAATCCATATCAATCACGCGTCATTCAATTCATCCTGGCCGATGAACTCGAAACAACCCTGTCTCGTCGGCGATGGAACAGGGTTCAATGTGGGCGATCACGAGAGGAATCCAGCTGGAAACGGTATTGTTTGAATGATCCAAGGAAACCTCAGCCGCATCTCCCCGCGTGACTTGCGCGCAAAGCTGGCGGATCAATCCACCGCGGCGTTGCTCAAACCATTCGCTCTTCGACCTCGCTCCAACCGGATCTGCCCCCTCCCATGAAACGAATCCTCCTTTCCTTCGGCATCGCCGCTCTGTTCGGCGGTCTTTCGGCCTTTGGCCAGTCGCCGAAGCAGGCCTCCGATCCCTCTCTGGCCGCGCTGCGGGCGCTGGAGATCGACGCGGGGACCATCACTGCGGTGGAACGCGACGCGTCGGACACACGAACCATCGTGAAGCTGGTGCTGAATCCGGCGAAGGGATCGAACATCCTTGTCGAGGTCTGGCTGCCCGATGCGGCCAAGTGGAATGAACGTTTTCTCGGGCTCGGGAACGGCGGGGCGGCGGGGAAGATCAATTCGGGCAGTCTTGATGGGGCGAGTGCGAACGGGTATGCCGTGGCGACGACGGACATGGGCACGGCGCCGAATTCCGACTCGGGCATCGGGAATCCGGAGGTGTGGAAGGACTTCGGCTTCCGCGCCACCCACCTCATGACCGTTGCCGGGAAGCAGATCGTGCGGGCGCATTACGGGCGGGACCCGGAGTTTTCCTATTTCAGCGGCGGCTCGACCGGCGGCCAGCAGGCCCTGCAGGAGGCGCAGCGGTATCCCGAGGACTACGACGGGATCTCGGCGGCAGTCGCCGCCCATTGCCGCACTCCGCTGCACGCTTATTTCCTGTGGAACGACCAGATCCTGAGGCAGTGTCCCTTCACCAAGGAGCAGGACGCCAGCGTCATCGCCGCCGCCAATGAGGTGATGGCCTCGCGCGAGATCCCGGCGGCGGCGGGGAAATTCGTCTCCGACCCGCGCTGCGGCGCCGAGGACATCGAGGCCGTCATCGCCCTGGCGCGGAAACGCGACGCCACCCTCACCGACGCCCACGCGGCGGCCCTGCGGAAGCTTTTCGACGGCCCGCGCCACGCCGAGACCGGCGAACGCCTCTTCAATGGCATCCCTCTCGGCAGTTCCATCCTCGCCGCGCATGGGCACCTTTATCTCTTCCAATGGGTCTTCGGCAAAGACAAGGCCCTCGAGGAGATCAACTTCGGCACGGACATCGACGCCTACACCGCCGCGCTGGCGCCGTATCTGAACGCCGAGAACCCCGACATCAGCGCCTTCGCCCAACGGGGCGGCAAACTCATCATGACCCTCGGCACCGCCGATTCCGTGGTGCCCTATCACGCCTCGATCGACTACTACGAGCGGGTCATCGAACGATTCGGCGGACTCGAACCGGTGCAGTCTTTCTTCCGTTTCTATCTGGTCCCCGGCCTCGCCCACGGCGGCGGTCCCGGCATCAATCAGGCGCCGAATCTCCTCGACGCGGTCCGGGCGTGGCGCGAGACCGGCACCGCGCCGGTCGGGTTGACCGGACGGCATGTGGAGGAGGGGAAGGTCGCCTGGGAAATGCCGATCTATCCGTATCCGATGCGGACGGGGTGGGATGCCGGAACGCAAGGCTTCAAGCCGGTGGAAGGGAAACGCGGTGGCGTCGATCCGATCGCGCGGCGATTTCTACCTTCCGCGAAGGACTAACCGGCCGGGCACCATTGGCGAAAACCGCTGACCTCACTCCATTTCCGGCGCGGCAGCATCAGCGGAGAGCAGATCGGTCATCTCGGTTCGCGCCGATCCAAGAGGGTTGGATCGCTTTCTCGACAGGGTGCGATTGGCTCCCCGGGGGCATCGGAGGTTCAACCCGCTTTGCGCGGCGCCCGTTTCGGCTTTTCCGGGGCCAGGGTCATCTCCGGGGTCACCTTGATGCCCATGCGTTGGTAGTAGTCGAGCATCTTCTCCGTGGCGACTCGACTGGCTTCGAGCCCGACCCGAACCATCTCAGACATGTCGCGCGGAGGCGTTTCCTGCAGCTTGTTCGAGGTGAGCATGGCGTGGAGTTGTTCGATGGCGTGCGTGCCACTGTCAGCGATGCAACGGTGGGGCGGTTCGGCATTGTCCCATAGCACCCATTCATCGGCAAGGGGCAGGTAGTCTTCCAGAAAATGCCGGCGGCTGCGGTCAAAGCGTCGGTGAACGTCATCTTCCGGCACGTGATGACCGCCCAGCTTCACGCGCAGCGCCACCCGTGCAACGGCCTGCGTGGCGGAGCCGATGACGATGCAGTGCAGCAGAATGCGGTAGCCGAGGGCTTTTGCTTCGCGGATCAAGGCGACATGGGTCTTGCCGCTGAGCGTGCTCTCGATGGCAAAGCTGGACTTCGCCGCGATAAGCGAACGCGCCTACTCCAGCACCAAGCGTCCCGCGCGGAACGCGCTGAGCGAAGGGTCGAGCGGCGAGAGTCCGCGCGCGAGTTCGTCGGCATTCAAAAAGCGCATCAAGCCCAGCCGAGGCAGCAGTTCGCGTGCGAGCGTGGTCTTCCCCGCGCCATTGCAGCCGCCGAGAATGCAGAGGGTCGGGGTCATGGGAGTTTTTTGCCTCGGTTCCGCCTCGTTCGCAACGCTGGATTACCTGTCTGAGTGAGAAACGCAACGAAGGGAGAGCGGATTGCCTTCGGCTGACTCCGATTCTCTGGTCCGCTTCTTTGGGATCATCACTGCTTCGCCGTGAGTCTTTGTTGCGATGGCGGGCAGGAGTGTCCGCGCTCCTTTCCGCTTACTTCACCGGTTGCCAGCACTCCCCAGTGCTGCCCTTCGGGCTGCCTTCGGCAGGCTATCTCGCTCCGCTCGGTTCCGCGTTCCAGATCTTGAGATCGTCGAAGCAGCCGCCCTGACCCATGCAGCCGAATTCGACCTTGGACTTGGTCGGGTGGGCAATGCCGGGGGATTGGAGGAAGGCGACGGGTTGGCCGTCGATCGTGGCGCGCATGGTGTCGCCCACCGTTTCGAGCATGAAGGTGTGCCAGATCTGGGGATCGAGGTTGAGCGGGAAGGCGATGTTCTTGCGGCCTTTCGGCGTCGGAGGCTCGCCGGTGGCGCCGTCGGGGCGGGCGACGGCGAGTCCTTTCTGGTCCACGAGGATGATCTTGTCCGCGGCGATGCGCGCCATGCAGAGGTGCCCGTAGTGCGAGCCGTTGAATTTCCGGTCGTCAAACTCCGCCGTGACGGACTGCGCGCCGCCGAGCTTGAAGCGGAACTCGATCACGCTGTCCTTCGTCGGGATGTCGTTGCCGATGACGGCCTGATGCCCTTTCACCGCGGGCTTGCTCTCCTTCGCCGGGGCATCGAAGCGCATCTGCGTGCCCTTCAGCGTGCCGTTCTCGAGGGAAAACGTCGGCACCACGATGGCCCATACCTTGTCCTTGCCCAGCTCGGCGCGCTCGAAGTCATCGGAGAAGAGCAGTTCCTTCTTCTTCGCGATCGGCTCCGTGGGAATCGAGGGCAGCTTCGGCGCATCGGCGGCGAAGGCGGTGGCGGTGACAAGAAAGGCGAGTGTGAGGAAGTGGAAGTTCATGGGGGAAAGTGAGTGGACTAACGTATCAGGGCTTCCGGCTTTCGTATTCGAGCCGGAAAAGTTCTAGAAGATGCAGGTCCAGCTCGTCCTTCATGCGGCCACTTGCCTTTTTGCGATAATGTCACGCAGGTTGGCGACGGGGAAGATGTCTTCCTGCACGGCTCTGGCTTTGGCCTCGGCGAAGCTTTCGATGCCATCGGGGGCGAAGACGAGAGAAGGGACCATCGGTAAGTTGGACGAATGCCTTGCCTCGGACGATCTCGGACTGGGCGTTCTCGTCCAGACTGAAACCGAGTAATAAGAGGGCTGCAACGATGCGCTGGCCGTTTTCAACGGACTTCGCGGGAAAAACGTCCACATCCTGCGTGGTGCCGGGGAAACCGAGAAGGATGGCACCACCCTTGCCGATGAACAGGTAATCCACGCCCGCAGCGTTGAACGCTTGTGCCACCTCCTGCGCCTGAAGTGGGTTAAAGGGCAGGCGGTCGTTCATTCCAAAGGGGCGGATTGATAGCCGAGGTAGGCGGGGAGGTTGGCCGCGCACCACTCCCGGTAAGCCTGCGTGGAAGGGAAAACGCGGGTGGAGGGAGTGTCGAGCACCGGACGCTTGACGCGGCACCAGCCGTATTTCATCCGCGTGGCGATGGGACGCGCCATCTGCCGACGGCATTGCTCGCGGAATGCCTGGGCTTCCGCGGCTTCGCGGTCGGTAATCTGGATGACTGTCATGGTTGCAGTCTAAATCGAGCTAGCAGGGGTGTAAATATTTGAGCTGCTTTTCGCTGTTTCCACAGAGAGTTTGCACCACGCTTCCGGCAAAGGCGAATCCGGCGGGAGGCGTGGCGCTACTGTCCTTCTTTCCATGACAGACTGAGCGCCGCCGAACTTGAAGCGGAACTTGATCACGCTGTCCTGAGGCGGGTTGTCATCGTGCCGATGACGGCCCGATGCCCATTCACCGCCGGTTTGCTATCCTTCGCCGGGGCGCCGAAGCGCGTTTGCGTGCCCTTCAGCGCGCCGTTCTCGAGGGCAACCATCGGCACCGCGATGGCCCAGCCTGTTTCCTTCCCAAGCTCGGCACGCTCGAAGTCATCGGAGAAGAGCCGTTCTTTCTCCTTCGCGATCGGCTCCGTGGGAATGGCGGGTAGCTTCGGCGCATCGGCGGCGAAGGTGGAGGCGGTGACGAGGCAGAAGGGAGCAAGGAGGCGGAGTTTCAGGGGATAAGGGAAAGGAAGCGTTCGGCGGCCGCACGCTCCATCTAGTTGGGCGTCGCAGCCGGTGGCGGCGAATTTGGGAGTCACATCACGTGTAGGCGAGTTTCCCTTTCGGCTCGGGAATGGGGTGGCCCAGCGATTTGGCCGTGTCGATCCACTCCTGAACGACGGCCTGGGCGTTGGCGATGGCTTCTTCGTGGGTGGCGCCGTCGGACATGCAGCCAGGGAGTTCGGGAACATCGACGATGAAATTCCCATCGACATTGCTCCAATAGATGATGAGTTCGTAGCGCATTCCGATCAATCTTGAGGAGATTTCGCCTCATCAAAGAGAGAATCCACTGTGGATCCGGAAAACAGCGTCTCCCGTTCCTTTACGTAGTCTCCGGAACCGATTTTCCAAAGCGCCAAGAGCCGTGCCACTTTGTGGGGCGGAAGATGTTGGCGAAGAATGGCGAAGGCTTCCTCCGTCAATTCTTGCTCGGTTTCGATGGTGCCGAATGAGAGAAATGCCTCAGGCATAGGCCAGTTTCCCTTTCGGCTCGGGAATGGGGCGGCCCAGCGATTTGGCGGTTTCGATCCACTCTTGAACGACGGCCTGGGCGTTGGCGATGGCCTCTTCGTAGGTGGCGCCATCGGACATGCAGCCGGGGAGTTCGGGAACTTCGACGATGAAATTCCCATCGACCTTGCTCCAATAGATGATGAGTTCGTAGCGCATTTCAGTCGATCTCCAGTTGGTATTTGAGGATGAGGTCCCGGACTTGTTTGACTTGGTAAGGTTTCGCCTGAGAGCCGCGGGGTTGCTAGTTGAGGATTTCCTCCACGCCCTCTTTGAAATAGATGTGATGGCTGCCTTTCCCCAGGCGAAGCGTGAACCCTGCGCGATCAAGAATGTGGCACAGATCACCAAAATCGAAGTTCGCATCGGAACGGCCTTCGAGCAGGCGAAAGAGTGACTTCTTGAGTTTGCTCATGGATTTCAGGCCTGCGCGTAAACTTCCGCCCCGCTTTCCAAGAATTCGGCCGATTTGTCAGCCATTCCTTTTTCGAGCGCGTCTTCTGCCGCGATGCCTTGCTCCGCCGCATACTTCCGCACATCCTCCGTGATCTTCATCGAGCAGAAATGCGGGCCGCACATGGAGCAGAAGTGGGCGCTCTTGGCGCCTTCCTGCGGAAGGGTCTCATCGTGAAACTCCCGCGCCGTCACGGGATCGAGTGACAGATTGAACTGATCCTCCCAGCGGAACTCGAAGCGCGCCTTGCTGAGGGCGTTGTCGCGGTATTGGGCACCGGGATGACCCTTCGCCAGATCGGCGGCGTGGGCGGCGATCTTGTAGGCGATGACGCCGTCCTTGACGTCCTTCTTGTTGGGAAGGCCGAGGTGTTCCTTGGGCGTGACGTAGCAGAGCATGGCGCAGCCGTACCACCCGATCATGGCGGCGCCGATGCCGCTGGTGAGGTGGTCGTAGCCGGGGGCGATGTCGGTGGTGAGGGGCCCGAGGGTGTAGAAGGGGGCCTCGTGGCACCATTCGAGCTGCTTGGCCATGTTTTCCTCGATCAGGTGCATGGGCACATGGCCGGGGCCTTCGTTCATGACCTGAACGCCTTTGGCCCAGGCGCGCTGGGTGAGTTCGCCCTGTACCTCCAGTTCGCCGAACTGGGCCTCGTCATTGGCATCGGCGATGGAGCCGGGGCGCAGGCCGTCGCCGATGGAGAAGGAGACGTCGTAGGCGGCCATGATGTCGCAGATGTCGTCCCAGTGGGTGTAGAGGAAATTCTCCTGGTGATGGGCGAGGCACCACTTGGCCATGATGCTGCCGCCGCGGCTGACGATGCCGGTCATGCGGGAGGCGGTCAGCGGGACGAAGCGCAGCAACACGCCGGCGTGGATGGTGAAGTAATCGACGCCCTGCTCGGCCTGCTCGATGAGGGTGTCGCGGAAGAGTTCCCAGGTCAGGTCCTCGGCCTTGCCGTTCACTTTTTCCAACGCCTGGTAAATGGGCACGGTGCCGATAGGCACGGGGCTGTTGCGCAGGATCCACTCGCGGGTGGCGTGGATGTTCTTCCCGGTGGAGAGATCCATCACGGTGTCGGCGCCCCACTTGGTGGCCCAGCGCATTTTCTCGACTTCCTCCTCGATGGATGAGGCGACGGCGCTGTTGCCGATGTTGGCGTTGATCTTCACGAGGAAGTTCCGCCCGATGATCATCGGCTCCAGCTCGGGGTGGTTGATGTTCGCGGGAATGATGGCGCGGCCGGCGGCGACTTCGTCGCGGACGAACTCGGGGGTGATCTCGGCGGGGATGCGCTGGGGAAAACGACGAAAAACGCTCGGAATAAAGTTTTCAGTTTTCAGGTTTCCGTTTTCAGCGGCGAGTTGGGCACTGCCGGCGTGTTGTTTTCCGAGATCGCTCCGAACGATGTCATCGCGGAGATCTGAAGACTGAAAACTGAAATCTGAAGACTCCGCCCGCCGCAGGTTTTCGCGGATGGCGATGAACTCCATCTCGGGGGTGATGATGCCCTGCCGGGCATACCAGAGCTGGGTAACGGGATGGCCGGCGCTGGCGCGGAGCGGTTGGCGCTTGAGGCCGGGGAACTCGACGAGGCGGTTCTTTTCCGCGGTGCTGGCGTATTCGGCGTGGCGGTCACTGAGGTAGCCGTTGTCCATCGGCTTCACGGCCCGGCCTTCGTAGGCCTCGACGTCTTGGCGGGCGGCGATCCACTCGCGGCGCAAGGCGGGAAGGCCTTTCGTGACATCGCCCTGGAAATCGGGATCGCCCCAGGGGCCGGAGGCGTCATAGACCCGCACGGGTTCGTTTTCCTCGATCTCTCCGTTGAATGACTTGGTCGGAGTCAGCGAAATCTCGCGCATAGGCACCCGAACCTCGGGATAGAGCGAGCCCTCCACATAGACGCGGCGGCTGTTCGGGAAATCGGGCGTCGCCGCATCGGCGGGTGCGGCGGGGGAATTGCCGGCGGCATCGGGTTCGTTCGGAGTAATCATGGCTGGGAAAAATGGGGGCGTTAATCGGTAGTTCCGGAATCGGTTGTCAGAATCCGTCCAGCAATCGGCGGAGGAGGCGAGCGCCGGAAAGCGCCGACGTCGGGCACAAAAAGACCGCGGCGCGGGGGCGAAGCGGCGCGGTTTGCGGATAAAAAAGGCGTGCTTGGATCATGGCTCGACTCCCTTCGGCGGTATGAACCGCATCAGGTTCGAAGGGTCCTTCGCTCGGAGCGGCGAAGTCTCAGTCCCGCATGGCCGGGGACGCCCCTGTCGTGAAAGTCAAAGGCTATCAGAGCGGGTGCCGGCGTCAAGCGGGGAAAGCGCCGCGCGAACGCTTCCGGCGGGGTCTCCGCGTCGGTCGGATCGGGGCTGTGAATAACTTTGCACAGCGAATGAAGAATTTGAGCGACCGGGCCGAATATTGAATTCCCGGCAATGCTATTTCTTACATCGGAAAGTCAGGCGTTCCCGGTTGCGTCCACCGGTGCGACTCGTTATAGGGCACCAACGCACTCCGGGGAGGGAGTGTCAGGCCCATGTTTTCGTCGTCCACGCACCCGCTCCGATCCCGAATTCTTCGGGAAGTGACGGTCGCGGGAACGGTGTTCGTGGTTTTCTGGGGGCTCTTTTACCACTTCGCGACGCTCAAGTCGCGGCGCGACAACTCGGGCATGACCGCGAAGGGGTATCACCAGATGTTCGAGCACGACCAGCATTTTTACCTGCATCTGGCGCGCCGGCTGCACGATTCGCATTACACCTACTTCATCACCCGCCAACGCACGCCGGGGTTTCCCGCGATGTTGGAGTGGCTCTACCGGGACGAGGACGCCAACGAGCCTTCGGCCGGCGCCCCGAATCCCCGGCGGGTGACCGAGGCCTACTTCGAGCGGGCGAAGAAGGCCGCCATTTACCTGGCGATGGGCCTGATTCTCGGCGTTTACCTGTGTTGTCGGTCCGTGTTGGGCATCGTTCCCTCGCTGACGGTTTCGTGGGGGTTCGGATGGTGCGTCGCGGTCATCCGCGCGCCCTATGTGCAGCCGGAGTTGCTCGTTTATGTGCTGCTGCTGATCGGGATTGTTCTTCTGTGGCGAATCCTCATCCGGCCCACCTGGCCAAAGGCGCTCGCGGCCGGGGCGATCCTGGCCGGCATATTCATCGTCAAGCCGATGGTGACGCCGCTGATCGCGCTTTTCCTCGCCTGCTGCGGCCTGAAGTGGTCGGCGCAATGGCTCGCCGATTGGCGGGCGTCGCGGAGGCCGTTTGGCGATCCGATTCCCTGGCGGCTCCACCTTTTTGACTGGGCGCGAATTACCGCGGTGCCGGCCGTCTTTTTCGTTCTGTTGTTTCCCTACCTGTCCGAGACCAAACGGCAATACGGTTCCTATTTCTGGAACGCCCAGGCGAAATACATGATCTGGATGAACGGTCCGGACGACAAGCGCTACTGGCAGAAGACCCGCTTCGCCGAGCCGGGCTTCACGCCCGAGGCGGGGCACGAGCTGCCTTCCGCGCGGAAATACCTCAGCGAACACAAGGCGACAGATTTCCTGTCCCGTCCGGCCGACGGCTGGCAGGCGCTGCGGGGCCTGACGCGGCGCCTGTATCCGGCGGCGTACTATTTCGCGAAAAACGTGCTCCTGATGACCGTGCTGATCGTCGGCCTGGTCTCCCGCCGCGAGGTTTTCGCGGCCTTTCGGACGCGCTGGCCGGAGGCTTTGTTCGTGCTCGGTTTCTTCGGCGGCTATGGCCTGCTCTACTGCTGGCACGAAGCGATCGGGGTGGGGCCCCGGTTGATTCTCGGGCTGTTTCTGCCTTTCACCTTCTTCGCCGTCTGTTTCGTCGAGCGCTTCGCCGGCTCGGTCGCCATCCCCAAGCTGGGCCGGGAACTGCACCTGCGAAACATCGCCCGCGCCGCGCTGGTGAATTACCTCCTGATGAGTCTGCCCTCTCTGCTCGGTCACCAGATGTGGATCGTCGAGGGCGGGCGCTGAAAACGGACCGAACGCGGCGATCCGGCGCTCGTGGGGTGGGGGATTTTGAGTTGCGACGACCGTCCCCGGCCCGATAATGGTGCTTTGGAATTCCGAAATACCCGGCGATCCGAGAAATCGCGGGCGGGTCTCTTTTTCTCCCCTCCAATGAAGCTGATCGATCGCTATCTGGGCCGGCAGATCCTGCTGTCGGCTTTTTTCGCGGTCCTCGTTCTCAGCATCGTGCTGGTGCTGGGAAGCATCTTCAAATACATCCTTGCCCAGTTGGTCGACCGCCCCGATCTCGACCTCGGGTTTGTCGCGGAGATTCTCCTGAATGTGCTTCCCTTTTCGCTCGCCATCACCATTCCGTGGGGATTCCTGACCGCGATCCTGCTGGTGTTCGGCCGGCTCTCGGCGGACAACGAACTGGTTTCCCTGCGCATGGCGGGGCTGAGCACGCCGCGGATCTGCCTGTCGGTGGCGCTGCTGGCGCTCGCCTTCACGGGGCTCTGCGGCTGGATCAAGCTCAGCGTCGAGCCCGCCGCGCGCCACAAGCTCGAGCGCATGCTGCCGGACATGCTTTATAACCTCGCCTCGAAGAATCCCCTCGCGCTGTTCACCGACCGGCAGGTGATGAAGGAGATTCCCGGCTACCTCATCTTCGCCGAGCGCGAGGAGGATCACCTGAAACATTTCCAGATGGTGGTGCTGGACAAAACTTCGCGCCCCCAGGTCTTCGTCATCGCCAAGCGAGTCAACGTCGGACTCGATCCCGAGGCGGAGACGCCGACCATGCTGATGGATCTGCGCGACGCGTATTTCGAGCTGACCTCGCCCGACGGCGAGTTTTCCGAGATGCAGCCCTACGCGGCCCGGTCCGCGCCCATGCCCGTCGGTCTCGACACGCTCCGCGACGCCCAGCGGAAGATGAAGCCCGAGACCCTCCAGACCCCGGAAATCCTGCGCGAGATCCGCAACCCCGAGCACAAGAAGGACGTCGTCAGCTCCCTGAAAACGGAGGTGAGCATGCGATTCGCCTTTTCCTTCGCCTGCGTCACCCTCGGGCTCATCGGCGTGCCGCTCGGCATCACCGCGCAGCGCCGCGAAACCTCCGTGGGTTTCGCGCTGAGCCTCCTGGTCGGCATCGCCTATTTCCTGCTGATGACCATTGTCGAGATGATGCGGGAGAACAACTCGATCCGGCCCTACTACCTCGCCTGGTTGCCCAACCTGCTCTTCATCGGTCTGGGCGTCTATCTGTTCCGCCGCCTGGCGAAAAAGTAGGCCGGCGGCGACGGGGCGCTCCCTCGCCCTCAGGCCGCCATCGGAAGTCTGGCGCGATACCGTCCGGCGTGCCGAGCGCGAAGGCACGTAAGATTTCGGTGAACGACGCCGTTTCACCCCCGAAGTTTCCCTTTGATGGATCCTAACGTCGCCCCATCCGCCGTGCCGCCCGCCGCGCCCGAAGACTACGCCGAACTGATGGCCGCGCATCAGGGGCGTCTCGAGAGTTTCATTCGCAGCCTCACCGGGGATCGCGATGCCTCGAAAGATGTCCTGCAGGAAACCAATCTCGTGCTGCTGCGCAAGGCCCGGGAGTTCCGGCCGGGGACGAATTTCGCCGCCTGGGCCTTCCGTGTGGCGCGCTTCGAGGTGATGACCTGGCGCCGACGCCGCGGTCGCAACCGGCTCGCCTTTGACGACGAACTGGTCGCCCAACTCGCCGACACCGCCACCGGCGAGGACGGCGCCTACGATGTCCGGATCGATGCCCTGCGCGATTGCCTGGCAAAACTCCCCGAGCGCCAGCGCGTCGTGATCGAGAAACGCTACCTGGAGGGCTGCACCGTCGCGGAACTCGCCGAGACCGGACCCGAAAACGCCAACGCCATTTCCCAACTCCTGTTCCGCGCCCGGCAAAATCTGCTCAAATGCGTCAGTCGCCAGTCGTCCGGCGAAGTCTGAACCCCTCAAGACCCCTTTCCCGAATCGATGAAAACGGACACCTCCGCTCCCCAGGGCTTCGATGAAGATCGCCTGATGCGGCTTGCGCACGCGGCCTTTGACGGCGAAGCCACTCAGGCCGATCAGCGCGAACTTGGCGAGATGCTCGCCGGCTCCGAGTCCGCCCGCGCGCTCTATGTGGCCTGGAGCCAGTTGCACACCGCGCTGGAAAGCGACGAGACCCTCCGCGAGTTGCTCGCCGCTCCCGGCCGGCCGGAAAACGTGGTTCCCATGCCCGGCGCCCGGCCCGTGCCGGTGGCGGCTTCCCCGGGGGAAGCCGACCACGATCGCGAAGCCCGGCGGTCGCGCTGGCCGCGGGCGGCGGCGGCCGCGGCCCTGCTGGCCCTCGCGGGTTTCCTGATCGCGCGTCATGGCCCGGAAAACCCCGAAAAAGGCGGTCTCGAAGCCGAAAACCGACCCAACAGGGTTGAGTCGGTGACCCAACCCTCTTCGGTCGAGCCGGTTTCGGCGGCGATTTCGCGGTCGGACGCGCCGGAGTTGACGCCCGAAGAGCAGTATCGCCAAACCGCGCTGCTGGCCCAGACCTCCGGCGGGTCGCAGAAGCGGCCTCCCACGCCCTTCGTTCAGGCCGCCGCCGGCGCCGAACCCGGGGAAGGGGAGGTCTCCTTTAACCGCGACATTCGCCCCATTCTTTCCGACAACTGTTTCGCCTGCCACGGTCCGGACGCCCGGGCGCGCAAGGCCGATCTTCGGCTCGACAAGGAGGAAAGCGCCATCGCCCGCGACGCGGACGCCGAAGCGCCCATCGTGCCGGGCGATCCGGAGGCGAGCGAGTTTTTCCAGCGACTCGTGACGAGCGATCCCGACGACCTGATGCCGCCCGCCGATTCGCACAAGCACCTCACGCCCCAGCAGATCGCGCTTTTCCGGCGATGGATCGAGTCCGGCGCCCGATGGGAGGCGCACTGGGCCTACATCGCGCCGGTCAAAAGCGCGCCCCCGGCGGTTGCCCGAGAAAACTGGGCGCGGAACGAGATCGATCGCTTTGTGCTGGCCCGGCTCGAGGCCGGCGGTCTGAATCCGTCGCCGGAGGCGGATCGCCACACGCTGGTTCGGCGGGTGACGCTCGACCTCACCGGCTTGCCTCCGACACCGGAGGAAGTCGAGGCCTTCGTCAACGACGGCTCGGACCGGGCCTACGAGAACCTGATCGACCGGCTCCTGGAAAGCCGCGCCTACGGCGAGCATCGCGCCCGCTACTGGCTCGACGCGGCGCGTTACGGCGACACCCACGGGCTGCATCTGGACAACTACCGCGAGATCTGGCCCTACCGGGACTGGGTCATCGGGGCCTACAACGCCAATCTGCCCTTCGACCGCTTCACCATCGAGCAGATCGCCGGCGACTTGCTGCCGAACGCCTCGCAGGCCCAGATCGTGGCCACCGGTTTCAATCGCTGCAACGTCACCACCTCCGAGGGCGGCGCCATCGCCGAGGAGTTTCTCGTCCGCTACGGCGTGGACCGGGTCAACACCACCGCCACCGTCTGGCTGGGCATGACAGCCCACTGCGCCCAATGCCATGACCACAAGTATGACCCTCTGACGATGCGGGAGTTCTACCAGCTTTTCGCGTTTTTCAACAACACGACCCAGCCCGGTTTGGACGGCAACGCCAAGGACTCGCCGCCGGTGATCCGTGTGTATGCGGACGACGCCGAAAAGGCGCGGGCCGAAAAACTGCGGGCGGAGGCGGGCCGACTCGAAGGCGAATTGAAAAAGGCGGCGAAGGACGCGGAGACGGCCTTTCAGGCGTGGGCCGCCGCGCCCGATCTGGCGGGGAAACTGGGCGGCGCGAAGCCCGTCGGCGAGACGTTTTCCCATCCGGCGGGCAACGCCGCCGAAAAGCCGCTCGAACTGGGAGCGGCGGGTGCCTTCGCGGCGGGCGAGCCGTTCACGATCGCCTTCGAATTTCGCGCGCCCGAAGGCGAGGGACGGAGCGTGCTGCTCGACCGGACCGATCCACGGGACGGCGACCGCGGCTGGCGGGTGGTGGTGGAGGATCAGGGAATCAACGTGCAGCTCATCGAGAGCTGGCCCGGAAAGGTGCTGCGCTCGGGGAACACACGGCTTTTCAAGGCGGGCTCGAGCGGACACTACGCGATCAGCTACGACGGCTCGGGGCATTCCCACGGACTGCGGCTCTATTCGAAGGGCAAATTGCTGACCAGCCGCTTCGTCAACGAATGGGCGGACACGCTGGCGGGCGATTTCAAGTCGAACGCGACCCTGCGGGCGGGCGGTCGAGACGCGGAGTCGGGTCTGACGCCGGGCATCAGCCAGATCCGGTTCTTCGACCGTGTCCTGAGCGAGGCGGAGGTGGCGCGGCTGGCCGAAAGCGGCGCCCTCCTCGCCGCCGCGAGGAAACCGGCCGGCAAACGCGGCGACAAGGAAACGCAAACGTTGCGGGAGGCCTTCCTCGAGCTTTTCCACGAACCCTACCGGACGCTGGTGGCGAAACGGTCGGAGATCGAAGCCGCGCTGAGCCGTGTCGAGAGCGCCGCGCCTTTCACCCTGGTGATGCAGGAGAAGCCCGACGGCACGCCCGGAGCGAACATCCTGGAGCGCGGCGAGTACGACAAGCCCAAGGAGGCCGTGCAACCCGGCGTGCCGGATATGCTGCCTCAACTGACCCACGACGCGCCACGCAACCGGCTCGGGCTCGCGCGCTGGCTGGTGGCGCCGGAAAACCCGCTGGTGGCGCGGGTCGTGGTCAACCGGATGTGGCAGGAGCTGTTCGGGACCGGGCTGGTGAAGACGGCCGAGGACTTCGGCACCCAGGGCGAACCGCCGACCCACCCGCTTCTGCTCGACTGGCTGGCGGTGGATTTTGTCGAATCAGGCTGGGACATGAAGGCCCTCTACCGGAAGATGCTCCTGTCGGCGACCTACCGCCAAAGCTCGGTCATCACGCCCGGCCTGGTCAAGCGCGACCCCGAGAATCGTCTCCTCGCGCGGGGACCCCGCTACCGGCTCGACGCGGAGATTCTGCGGGACCAGGCGCTCGCCGCCAGCGGCCTGCTGCGGCGCGACATCGGCGGCCCGAGCGTCCGGCCCTGGCAGCCCTCCGGCATCTGGGAGGCGGTCGGCTACACGAACAGCAACACGCAGACCTTTTACCAGGACTACGGCGCCACCGAGCACCGGCGCACGCTCTACACCTTCTGGAAACGCACCGCCCCGCCGCCGAACATGACCCTGCTCGACGCGCCGAACCGCGAGGATTGCGTCGTCCGCCGCGAGCGGACCAACACGCCTCTGCAGGCGCTCGTGCTGATGAACGATCCGCAGTTTGTCCGCGCGGCGCGGTATCTCGGCCTGCGCGCCCTGAACGAGCGGGACAATGTCGACGGGCGTCTCGATTTCCTCGCCATGCTGCTGCTCGGGCGACCGCTCGAGACCGGGGAACGCGAGACGCTCAAGGCCTCGCTGACGCAGTTCGAAAACGCCTGGGCCAGCGCCGAGCCCGAGGCCGCCGCCTTCCTCGTGGACTCCGTCAATCCCGCCTTTTCCCTCGACGGCGGCCTCAAACCCGCGCCCGAACTCGCCTCCTGGGCCATGGTCGCCAGCCAGGTGATGAATCTCGACGAATCGGTGACCAAACATTGAGGGATCGACGGGGAAAACGATCGCGGGTAAAATCGTGACAATGACCGCCACTCTGACAGAAGGGACGAAAACGACCGCCGGACTCGACCTGATGCCGGGCGAGTGCCTGCGGCTTGATGGCATGTCCTGGGAAGACTACGAGGCGATGGCGGCCTTGTTCGACACCTTCGCCTCGCGTCCGCGTCTGACGTTCTGCGATCACACCATCGAAATCATGCCGCCGCCCTCCTTCGACCACGAGCTTCCGAAAAAGAACCTTGGATTTCTCGTGGAGAACTACTGTTTGGAAAGGGATATCGAAATCGTCGGGGCGGGCGAGCTGAGAAAGAAGATCGCCGGGCTCCGGGGCGCCGAACCGGATGAGTGCTTTTTTCTCGACGGACCGGCGGGAGACGACCGGACGCCGAATCTGGTCATCGAGGTCAAGGTCACCTCGGGCGGCTTCGACCGATTGCGGGTCTGGCATCCTTTCCGGGTGCCGGAGATCTGGATCTTCGAGGACGGAAAGCTCCATCCGTTTGAGTGGACGGAAGAGGCCTACCTGCCGATCGCGGAGAGCCGCGTGCTCCCGGGTATTTCGATCGCCGACCTCGAGGAGCTTTGCCTGGTGACACCGATGAACAAGGCCGTCCGCGAGTTTCGGCGGAGAATGCACGATCGCGAGAACCCCCAAACCTGACGAGTCATGAGCCCCCTGAACGACTACCTCACTCTCGAAACCCGCCGCCAATTCTTCGGGCGCTCCGCGATGGGCCTTGGCAAGGCGGCGCTGGCCTCCTTGCTCGCCGGTTCTTCCCTCCGAAGCGGCGACGCCGCTTTGCCCGCCGCCGGGCTCGCGGGGCAGCAGCATTTCCGACCCAAGGCGAAACGCGCCATCTACCTCTTCATGTCGGGCGCGCCGTCGCAGATCGACCTCTTCGATCACAAACCGAAGATGGCGGCCCTGTACGACAAGGACCTGCCCGAGTCCATCCGCAACGGCCAGCGGCTGACCACCATGACCTCGGGACAAAAGCGCTTTCCCGTCGCGCCCTCGATCTACAAATTCGCCCGGCACGGCCAGTCGGGCGGCTGGTTCAGCGAACTGATCCCGAACATCGCGAGCATGGCCGACGACATCGCCGTCGTCCGCAGCCTGTGGACCGAGGCCATCAATCACGATCCCGCGATCACCTATATCCAGACCGGCAGCCAGATTCCCGGTCGCCCCAGTCTCGGCGCCTGGCTCAGCTACGGCCTCGGCAGCGAGAACGAGAACCTTCCCGCCTTTGTCGTGCTCAACTCCACCTGGTCCGCCAAGCGCGATGCCCAGGCCCTGTTCTCCCGCCTCTGGGGCAGCGGGTTTCTGCCGTCGAAACACCAGGGCGTCGCCCTCCGCTCAAAGGGCGATCCCGTCCTCTACCTGTCCAATCCGCAAGGCGTCAGCCCCGAGATCCGCCGCGCCATGCTCGACGGCGTGCAGAAGCTCAACCAGCGCCACTACCAGCAGGCCGGCGATCCCGAGACCCAGGCCCGCATCGCGCAGTACGAGATGGCCTTTCGCATGCAGACCTCCGTGCCCGACCTGACCGATCTCTCGACGGAGCCCGACCATATCTTCGACCTCTACGGCCCCGAGTCGCGCAAGCCCGGCACCTACGCCTACAACTGCCTGCTCGCCCGCCGGCTGGCCGAGCGCGGCGTGCGTTTCACCCAGATCTTTATCCGGGGCTGGGACCAGCACGGAAACCTGACCGGCGATCTGCCCCTCCAATGCGGCGACGTGGACCGCGCCTCCTGGGCGCTGGTGCAGGATCTCAAGATGCGCGGCATGCTGGACGACACCCTGATCGTCTGGGGCGGCGAATTCGGCCGGACGATCTATTGCCAGGGCGGACTGAGCCCCACCAACTACGGCCGCGATCACCATCCCCGCTGCTTCTCGATGTGGTTCGCCGGCGGCGGCATCAAGGGCGGCGCGAACCACGGCGAGACCGACGATTTCAGCTACAACATCGTTCAGGACCCCGTCCACATTCACGACCTGAACGCCACCATTCTCCACCTGCTCGGCATCGATCACGAGCGTATCTCGGCGAAACATCTCGGGCTCGACGTGCGCCTGACCGGCGTCGAAAAACGCCACATCGTCCAGCCCATCATCGCCTGAGAACCCCCCTCCGGCGGGGCCGCGGCGGCCTTCGACTGGCCCGGCGACGCGTTCGGCGTTAGATTGGCGGGTCTTTCCGATTCCATGAGACTGCGCACCCTCGTTCGCATCGACAAAAGCGCCCGGCGCCTGGCGGAGATCTTCGCCGTGCTGGCGAAATACGGGCTCGGCGACTGGCTCTCCGGGATCGACTACGACTGGCTGCGCGGCCTGTTGAAACGTTCCGCCGATGGCGCCGTCATCCCCGACCTCACCACCAACGAGCGGATTCGCAGCGTGCTCACGGAGCTGGGCCCCGGCTTCATCAAGCTCGGGCAAATCCTCTCCACCCGACCCGATCTCATCGGTCCCGATCTCACCGACGAGCTGGGGAAATTGCAGTCCAACGCCCCCGCCGATCCCTTCGACCGCGTCCGCGCCGCCGTCGAGGCGGAGTTCGGCCGCCCCCTCGGCGAGTTGTTCGCGAGCTTTGACGAGGCGCCCATCGCCTCGGCATCGATCGGGCAGGTCCATGGCGCGACACTCGCCGATGGCCTCGAG
This sequence comes from Akkermansiaceae bacterium, assembly GCA_024233085.1. Taxonomy (GTDB): domain Bacteria; phylum Verrucomicrobiota; class Verrucomicrobiia; order Verrucomicrobiales; family DEV007; genus JAEUHH01. Next base: position 1,527 of record JACKQC010000035.1, on the reverse strand, counting down.
GTGGTCGTCAAAGTCATGCACGACGGCATCGAGGCCTCCCTGCGGCGCGATCTCGACCTGCTCGTCGGCATCGCCGAGCTGGCCGATACCCACGCGCCGCAGTTGCGGCGTTACCAGCCGCTCGCCACCGCGCGCGACATCGAGCGCACCCTGCTGCGCGAGCTGGACTTTGCGCACGAGCGCCGCCATCTCGAGAAGTTCGCCGAAAACTTCGCCGGCGACCCCCACGTGCGCTTTCCCGAGGTCCGCCCCGAACTCTGCGGCCAGCGCGTGCTGACCATGGAGCGCTTCCGCGGCGTCCCCGTCAATGACGGCGCCGGCCTGCGCGCGTCCGGCGAGGATCTGAGCGCCTTCGCCGGCCGCGGCGGGCGCATGTATCTCGACATGATCTTTCGCGACGGCTTCTACCACGCCGATCCCCATCCCGGGAATCTCTTCCTGCTCGCGGGCGGCGTCGTCGGCGTCATCGACTGCGGCATGGTTGGCCAGATCGACGAGGACCTTCGCCAGGACATCGAGGAAATGCTCATGGCCGCCGTCGCCAATGACTCGCGCGTCTTCACCGACCTCGTCATGCGCATCGGCCGCACCCCGCCCGAACTCGACGAGGACGCCCTCCGCGCCGAGATCGAGTCCTTCCTCAACGACTACACCGCCCAGTCCATCGCCGAGTTCGACGTGTCCGGAGCGCTCCAGCGCATGTTTTCCGCCTTCCGCGAGTTCCGCATCGTGTTGCCGAGAAACTTCGCCATGCTGGTCAAGACCCTCATCCTCCTCGACGGCACCGCCAAGCGCCTTTCCCCCGACTTCAGCCTCGCGGCCCTCATCGCGCCCTATTGCCGCCGCACCCTGCATCGCCGCCTGGCGCCGCGGCGCCTTTTCGCGGACCTGCACCGCGGTTACCGCGACTGGCGCCGCCTGGCGGGCGAGCTGCCCCGCGATCTCGCCGACATCCTCACCCGCTTCCGCAAGGGCACGCTCGAAGTCCACATGGAGCACCGCCGCCTCGAGTCCACCGTCGACCGCCTCGTCATGGGGCTGCTGACCTCCGCCATGTTTCTCGGCTCGGCCATGATGTGGAGCATGGCCGCGCCGCCGCTCGTTTTCGGCGTCTCCCTGTTCGGGGCCGTCGGCTTCGCCGTCAGCGTGGTCATGGGCGCGCGGCTCATTTTTTCCGTCCGCCGCGCCCACCGGGGCAAGGGACGGCGGCGGTGAGGCCCCTTCAATCGTCGCCCCCGTCGCCCCCGTCCGCCGGCTCCCGGCTGATCGCCGAAGGCAGCCTCAGATGCCAGCGGATCGCCGCCAGCCGCAGCAGGAAAGCCGCCGCGAAGCCGCAGCCCCACGCCCACGACGCGTCGAACCCCGCCGCCCGGAGCGACACCAGTATCGTGCTTCCCAGCAGCGACGCTGTCGCGTAGATCTCCCGGCCCAGGATCATCGGCGTCTCCGCCGAGAGCACATCGCGGATCGCGCCTCCCGCCACCCCCGTCAGCAGGCCCATGACCACCGCGATCGTCGGCGGCGCCC
>JACKQC010000034.1 GCA_024233085.1 Akkermansiaceae bacterium | reverse complement strand
TCCGGGCAATGCGTGCGACATACCGCTCTCCCCGGAGAGCGGCCCCATTGAAGCCCGGGGGACGAGGGGCTGGGCATCCCGCCGGCGGAGCCTTTCCGCTCTCCCCGGAGAGCGGCCCCATTGAAGCCAGCGTCGAGGCATTCGGATCGACACCGAGACGGTCCTTTCCGCTCTCCCCGGAGAGCGGCCCCCCGGGGGCAAAAAACAACGCTGGCCGCGGAAGCCCCCCCGCGACCAGCGCTCTGTTTGACTCGTCCGTGACTGGCGCCCGGCAGGGCAGCCATTGGAGGAGGAGGAGAGTGTCACGGACTTGCCAGGGAAACGGTACCCGTCACGCCGTCTCCGACAAAAAAGCCGGATCCGTTGTTCTGGATTTGCAGAACGGCGCCGTGGAAACGGTGTTTCACGGGCGCCGCGCCGCTGTTGTCGAAAAAGTCTCCGCTGAAGTTGCCGTTCGAGGTGTTGAAGCGCAGCCGGCCAATCGAGCGGTCCATCTGGACGCGGTTTCCGTTCGTCAGCGTTCCGAAAATGGTCAGCGGCGCCGCGAGATCGCCGTCGGCGAAGTCGATCTGGAGATTGTCGGCCCCGACCGGGACGTTGAGAATCGTCTGGCCTTTTCCGGGGCGATTGTATTCGGAGCCCACGGCGGTGCGATCGACGTCGAATCCGCCCTCGTACAGGGGATTGCGGAGCGGGGAGACGATGCCGGGGGGACGCGTCCAGTGCAGGATGCCGCTCAGGTTGGACACGCCCGGGTCGTCCTGGAAGACGAGGCGACCGCCGATACTGCCTTGCCCCCGATAGAGGTTGCTGAGGAGGGTCAGGTCGGTGTTCTGCCGCGCCATGACATTGGCGGACCACCCGCTGCCGTCGGCCAGCTTGCCGCGGATGAGGGCGAGGCCGTTGGAGCGGACGGAAATCACCGCGTAACCGTCGCCGATGCCGAGCGTCTGGGCGGGGCTGCCGTCGCCGGTCAGGATCAGGGTGTAGCGGCCCGCGTTCGGCGCGGGATTCCGCTTCGGGTGGAAGGTGCGCTGATCGCCGTCCACCGTGAAGACCTGTCCGCCGGTCGTGACCGTGCCGGTGACTTTGAAGCCGGTCTCGAGGGCCTCGAGGGTGAAATCGATGTCGATCACCGTGCCGTCGCGGAGGGTCAGTTGGTTGACGTATTTGCCCTGGTCGTCAAAGGCGCCGCGGATTTTGATCTCGCGTCCGTCGAGGTTGAAGCTCGCGCTGAAGGCGCCGTTTTTGCGCAGTTTCACTCGCAGGCGGCCGTTGAAATCGTCGTCGTCCATGCCGGACATGTCCTCGATTTCGAGCACGCCGTCGTAGATGCCCGAGGCGATGGGATCGAGGATGTCGGTGTTTTCCGCGACGGTGAAGGTGCCGGTCTTCGTGTCTTTCAGGACTCGCTTGTCGAAGCGGCGCTGCACGTAGGTGCCGCTGGTGTCGGTGAGAAAGGTGAAGTCGTATTCGTCCCACTTGATGTTCGTTTTGAAGGTCAGCACGGCCGACGCGGTGTCGGCTCCGGTGACCTGATAGGTGTAAACGAAGGGATCGACGTCTCCGGGCTCCACCTCGCGTCCGCGCGTGCCGGTGAGAAAGTCGAGGCGCTCCGGGGTCTCGATCTCGACCGCCTCGAAGGTTTCGATGGTCACGCCGTTGAGGGAGGCGGGCAGGCCGCCGGCGCCGCTGTTCTCCGTGAAATCGCCCGTGTCGGTGTCTTTGAGAGCGTTCTTGTCGAATTCACGGAGGACAAAGGTGCCGCCACCCGCGCCGTCGAAGGTCAGGGTGTATTCGTCCCATTTGTCGGGCTTGAACTGGAGAATCACCTCGGCGGTGTTGGCCCCGGTCGGCGTGTAGGTGTAGTCGAAATCGTCGATGTCGCTGTCCACCGGATCGATCGTGCGACCCGCGGTGGCGCTGTTGAACTCGATGTGATCCTCCAGATTTCCACCGTCGGCGTCTTCCTGAACGGTGAAGGACAGGCCGAGCACGCCGGAGGGAGGCGTCTGGGCGAAGAGCGCCGCCGGCACCAACCCGAGAAGCAGGGCCGCCATCAGCGGGAGAAATTGGGGAGCGTTTGACTGGGTGCGAATGGCTTTCATCTCTTTTTCAGGTGGTTTTGGGTGGTCTTCGAAAATGGGGGAGTGGGAGATCGTCAAAGCCCGCGTTTTTCGGCGAACGAGGCCACTTTAGGACGTGGAAGATTAAAATACGGTTAATTTAGGGCAAAAATGTGTTTGACGCGGCATTTGCGCCTTCTCAGGCCCGCGAAAATGCCCCTACGCTCCCCCCGAAACCCATGAAAATCCTGCTCGCGGAAGACTATGGCCCGTTGCGCCTGTCGATCTCGGAACGCCTGACGGAGGCGGGCTTTCTCGTCGAGCACACCGCCGACGGCAAGGAGGCCCAGTGGCTGCTGAAGGAGCAGGAGTTCGCCCTCGCCATCCTCGACCTGATGCTGCCGGGCCGCTCCGGTCTGCAACTGCTGGCCGACATCCGGCGGCGCGACCTCGACACGGCGGTGCTGCTCATCACCGCCCGCGACGCCATCGAGGACCGGGTGAAGGGGCTCGACATGGGGGCGGACGATTACCTGGTGAAGCCCTTCGCCCTCGACGAGGCCATGGCGCGGGTCCGCGCGCTGCTGCGGCGGCGCTTCGGCAAGCGCAGCACCGTCATCCGCGTCGGCGGTCTCGATATCGACACCGTGGCGCGCAGCGTCCACCGGATCGGCGAACCCATCGAGCTGACGGCCAAGGAGTTTTCCCTGCTCGAACTGCTGGCCATGCGGGCCGGCGAAGTCGTCAGCCGCGGGGACGTCTGGGAGCAGCTCTACGATTTCAACTACGAACGCGGCAGCAGCAATGTGGTGGACGTTTTCGTCTCGAATCTCCGGAAAAAAATCGACCGGCCCGGACAGCCCTCGCTCATCCAGACCCGGCGCGGCCAGGGCTATGTGCTGTTGCCGGACGCCTGAGCCGCGCGGCCGCGCTCGTGATTTTCGCCCTCTCCTCCGCCACCTCTTCACGCATGCCGATACCGACCCTGAAAAACCGGCTCATCGCCGCCTACCTGATCGGGTCGGCGATCACCACCGCGCTGGCGATCTGGTTTGTCGCCATCCGGCTGGGCGACCTGTTCATGGCGCAGCTCGACCATTCGCTGACGGACAAGATGCGCATCGTCCGCTCCGCCTGCGTGCAGCGGGACGGGCGCGTCATCGTCGAGCTGGGTCCCGATCTTTTCCGCCGGATGCACGATCCCGAGGACCCGGAATTCATCCAGCTCAGTCTCGCCGGCGGCGGCGGGGTCCTGCTGCGGTCGCCCAGTCTGGCCGGCGTGACGCTGGAGCGGGTCGGCGCCGACTCCGCCGAGCCCAGCCTGGAGACGATCCTGCTGCCGGGCGGGGAAAAGGGACGCGCGGCGGGCCAGTTCTTTTACCCGATCCAGGGCGAGAACGCCGGCGAACCCATCCGCCTGCACCTGATCGCGGCGCATCACACCGACCGGGTCCACGCCGCGACGCGCAGCATCGTCATCCTCAGCTTTCAGGCGGCGGCCCTCTCGATGCTGACGCTGACCTTTCTCATCCGTCTGATGGTGCGGCGCAATCTTCGCTTTCTCTCCGTGCTCAGCCGCCAGATCGGCGAGACCTGCGTCGAGTCCCGCGGCCGGAAATTCTCCCTGCCCGACGCTCCGCGCGAGGTGGTGCCCGTGCTGAACCGCCTCAACGAGCTGATGACCCGCATCGACAAGGTCCTCCACAACGAGCGCCAGTTCACCGCCAACGCCGCGCACGAGCTGCGCACGCCCCTGGCCGGCATCCGCAACCGCGTCGAACTGGCCCTCTCCCGGCCCCGCTCGAACGAGGACTACGAGGACGCCCTCGCCGACGTCCTCCACATCGAGGACTGGCTCGAAAAACTCGTCCAGAGCCTCCTCATCCTCGCCCGGCTCGAGGCCGGCACCCAGCGCATCGACTACGAGCCGCTGCCCATCAAGGATCTCATCCGCCGTTCGTGGAAGCCCTACTTCGAACGGGCGGAGGAGGCCGACATCGAAGTCGAGCTGGTCTGCGACCCGGTCTTCGAGCCGCCGCGCCCCCTGCCCATCGAACTGCTCGAAATCGTGTGCCGCAACCTTTTCGACAACGCCCTTTCCTACACCGAATCCGGCGGATGGATCGGTGTCACCGTCCGCGAATCCGAGCGCGACCTGACCATCGAAGTGCGCAACGCCCCCATCACCGCCGACTCGAAAATGCCCATCGACGAAGTCTTTCTCCCCTTCACCCGCGGCGCCCAGTCCCGCACCCCCTGCGAGCGCCACTCCGGCATCGGGCTCGCGCTCTGCCGCCGCATCGTCCAGTCCCTCAACGGCAAGATCTCCGCCATCCGCCCCAACGAGGACACCTTCATCGCCCGCGCCCGCGTTCCCATCGCCTACGAGCGCGAACTCGGCGAGGACGAGGAAGAAACCGCCGAAGTCTCCGCCGGGCCGCCCGAAGAGTCCTGATCGTCGCCCTCGCGCCGCCGTTCCGGCATCAGCGCGCAGGCGCCCCGGCAACCGAAGAGGCGACTGAGAAACAGCCGGTGCCGGCTCACGAAGCGATAGACCGCCTCCGCCACCCAGATCACCCCCGGGAGCGACAGAAACAGCGCCACCGGCCACAGCGCCGGCATGCGCCAGCCGAGAAAGCGGATCGCCCGCGCGCCGCGGTGGATCTCGCCCGCCGGCGTCACGCAGTGGATCGCCTCCATCAGGTCCTCGCGCGTCAGATGCGGCGCGATCTCCGCCGCGGAGCCTCCGGCGATCGGCGCGAAACGCACCCGGTCCAGCCAGTCGAGCCAGGTCAGCGACTTCATCTGAAAGGTGCACAGGGGACAGTCACTGTCGTAAAGCACCACGTGCCGCGTGTCCCGCGCGCCGCCGGGTTCGGCGCCCGGCGTGAAAGTCTCTGGAGGCGAATCGCTCACGTCCCAAGCATGGCCCTTTTCCCCGCCGGGGTCAAAGCGCGCCGCGGGTCCGCCAAAAATTTCGCGCGGTTTTTTTCCGAAAAAGCCTCGCAATTGCCGCCGTTTTCTTCAACTCTGTCGGGGAAAGCATCAAACCCATCGGTCCGCCGAAACGCGCGAACGTCCACGTTGGCGCGTGTTGTCGCTTGGAAAAAACGCGCCCGATCCCCGGGCGCTGCGAGCCGGAAACCCCGGGCCGAACCCGATCTGTAATCCTATCCCGGAAGCATGAAACTCTACATTGGAAACCTCTCCTATGACCTCTCCGAGGCCGAACTGCGCGAGGCCCTCGCCGAGTTCGAGCCCATCCTCGACGTCCACCTCCCCAAAGACCGCGAGACCGGACAGCCGCGCGGATTCGCCTTCGTCACGCTGATGAACCGCGAGGCCGGCGAAGCCGCCATCCAGGCCCTCGACGGCCACGAACTCGCCGGTCGTCGCCTGCGCGTCAACGAAGCCGAAGACCGCGGCGGAGGCCCCACGTCCCATCGGGGCGGAGGCGGGGACGACAACCACTTCTCCCGCCCGCACGCGCCGAAACGCAAGGACGACCGTCCCGTCGACTCCGAAGGCAAGCGCGTCCGCTACAAAGGCATCTGAAAGCCGCCGCTGTCGCGGACGTCGTCGTTCCCGCGACCGCTCATCCGGCGTCTTCCCGATTCCTTGACCGGCGCTCCTCCAGGAAGGCCCGGAGATCGAAGGCGACTTCGGTGTCCGGCGTGCCCGACTCCGCCGGACCGTCCACCACCAGGTCCCAGCGGTCCAGGCAGCCCGAGCAGCGATAGGCCACCAGATCGCCCGGCTCCCAGCCGTCCTCCGGCGGCGGGGTCAGGCGACCGGCTTTCTGGCCGCAATCGACGCAGACGATGAACTCGGGGACCTCGATCATGGGCGCGCCGGGGTCGATCACAGCGTCGGCGGCACCCAGTCGGGGATGCCGCCCGCCTTTTCCTGCTCCGCGTACCACACGTGGAAAGGCTGGACCGGCGACATGGGCGCGTCCTCGTTGACCATCAGCGGTCGCGTTTCCTTCCAGAACCGGTCGTAGGCCTTCTTCATCGCCTCGGCCACCTCCGGGTGGGCGTCGATCACGTTCGTCGTCTGGCCCGGGTCGGTCTCCATGTCGTAGAGCGCGTCCGTGGCCGGCACGCCTTTCTTGCGCTGGCGCTCCGACACACTGATCGCCGTGCCGCCGCCGACGAAGCGGTATTTCTGGTTCCGAACACCGTAGTTTTTCCACTGGTTCGCGTCCGGATCTTCCCCGGTTTTCCAGCGTCCCTTGTGGGTGAACAGGTAGCGGTCCGGCCACTCGTCCGCCGCCGCCGGATTTTCGATCAGCGGCAGCAGGCTGCGGCCCTCGACCTGGTCCTTCGGAATCTCCGCGCCCGCCAGCGCCGCCAGCGTCGGCAGGATGTCGAGGTGCGCCGCGATGCGGTCGATGTCCCGGCCCGGCGCGATCTTGCCGTCCCAGCGCACATAGAAGGGCACCCGCACCCCGCCCTCGTCGGCGCTGCCTTTCTGGCCCTTCATGCCCGCGTTGTAGAAGGTCATCGGCGACCCGTTCTCGTCCGTGCCCAGCGGCTCGCCCGGTTTGCCCGAGCCTCCGCCCGTCATCCCGTTGTCGCTCATGAAGATGACCACCGTGTTTTCGAGCAGATTCCACTCGCCCAGCTTCGCCAGCAGCCGCCCCATGTTTTCGTCGATGTTCTCGATCATCCCGTAAAAGCCCGCCTGCTGCTCGCCGAACCCGAGATCGGTGAAGCGCTTCGCGTTTTTCTCCGGCGCGATGAAGGGGCCGTGCGGCGCGTTGGTCGCCAGGTAGGCGAAAAACGGGCCGTCCTTCGCCTCCGCGCGCGCCTTGATCCATCCCAGCGCCGCCGTGAAAAACACGTCCGTGCAGAAACCGTGCGTCTTCACAAATTTCCCATTATGCCGGATCACCGGGTCCAGATATTTGTTGTTCGGCGCGTCGGCGCAGGAGCAGTCGTAGGCCTGCCCGATCCCGCCCGCGCCGTGGATGAAGGTCTCGTCGAAGCCGCGCCGCTCCGGCTGGTGGTCCGCCTCGTCGCCCAGGTGCCACTTGCCGAAGATCGCCGAGGTGTAGCCCGCCGTTTTCAGCACCTGCGGCAGCGTCGTCGCGTCGAGCGTCATTCGTTCCCGCTCCAGGATGGTGTGGGTGATCCCGTTCTTCATCGGGTGCCGCCCCGTCATGATCGCCGAGCGCGTCGGCGAGCACGTGGGGCTGACCAGGAAGCGCGTGAACCGCAGGCTCGAGTCGTGGAGCGCGTCGAGATTCGGCGTCTTCAGCCACGGGTGCCCGTGCCGTCCCAGCGGCGCGTAGCCCTGGTCGTCGGTCATCACCAGGATGATGTTCGGTTTCGTCCCCGCCAGATCCGCGGCGCCCGCCGCCGGCACGAAGACGAGAGGCGCCCCGGACAGGCAAAGAAGGAACGGGAAAAGGCGGAGCCGGGCGAAAGTGGATTTCGGGAATTTCATGGTCCACGGATACTGGCACGGTTTGGGGGCCTTGTCTCCCCCTTGCGGAGAGCGTTCCTCAATGATCCGTTCCAATATTCTGTGGACGGAAAGCAGGTGAGCGGCGGTTGTTTTTGCACATAATAATAATTGCCCTTCTTGGATGTGGGTGGGCGACAGGATTGTCGCCCCTCCTTTCTCCCCCCTCCTCCGAATGGCGCTCCGTTAAGGCAGGGCGTCGGCGATTTTGTCGCGGAGCGACAAGGCATCGATAGCCGGGCGTTTCAACGCCCGGATCTGGTCCGAGTATGACGCTGCGTCGCGTAGCGACCGCTCATTCTGTTTCGGAACCTTCCGAAATTGAGCGGTCGCTACGCGACGCAGCCTTGGGTCCTGTTCGTTTCCGGGCGTTGAAACGCCCGGCTACTCATGCGTCGTCGCTACGCGACAGGTCTCCGCCCAATAGTCTTTATCGGAGCGCCATTCCCCCTACTCCGCATCCAACGGCGAGATCGCCTCGGCATACGCCACCTCGTCGCGCTCGGCATCGCGCACTTCGACCTGGAGCGACGGGGTGTCGCGGGCCTGCCAGAGGGGGTGGCCTGAGGGGTCGACTCTGACGGGGAGGACGTTGTTCACCTTGAGGAGGCCGTAAACGAAGCCGTGGCGGCGGCTCTGGGCCTGGAATTCGTCGGCGAAGGCGAGCGGGCAGGCGCTGGCCCCCTTGATCTTGACGCGGCGGCCCTTGGAATCGAACCCGCCGCCGACCGGCGGACTGCCGCCGGATTCGAAACCCGGACGGGTGCTGGCGGGGGACTGAGGAGGCGTTCCCAGCCGTGTTTGGCGGTCGTGGCGGGCCTGGGCGCAACCGTTTCGGGACGGGACGAGAACGTTTCGGGACGGGACGCAAACGTTTCGGAGTAAAACGGAAACGTTTTGGGAGAGTGAGCAGCATTTGCGATGTTGAGAGCAGCCTTTTCGGAATCGGGAGCAATTGTTTCAGATTGGTGCGCATGCGTTTCAAAAACGGACCTAACTGTTTCCGCACGGTGAGCAGCAGTTTCAATTAGGCAAGCAAACGTTACAGAATGGAGAGAAGACGTTTCGGAACGGGAAGCAATCATTTCAAAGCTGTTCGCGCCCTTTTCGGGGCGGTGAAGGATCGTTGCGGCCCTGCAAGATTCCTTTGCATTGAGGTAATTTGCCTTTGCAGCGCTGTCAGCGGCCGTTGCAGGGCGGTGTGAAGGCCTGGCAGAGCCCGCGGAGGGGGGCGGCGGCGGCGCGAGGGCCCTTGGCGACGGGGTCGGACCTGATGCCGGAAACGGGTCGCGGATTGAACAGGGTTGACTCCCGGACCAGACCCTGTTCGCGTCAACGTGACGAACGCGAAGGTTCCAAAGGCCCGGGTCCATGCCGACTCCCGCCCGCGTCCGCGGAGATGGCGAGCGGCGTCAGCCGGGTGGGGCGAGGCGTCCCGGCCGAGCCGTCGTGATGCCACATCGCGTCGAAGGTTCTTCGGCCATTCGCCGGAGCCGCCGGAGCCTGGGCTTTCCCCCGTTTCCCCCTTCGCGGTTGGTTTCACGGACGGGATCGGGCGGGACGAACGCGACGGGGTCTCGCACCGGCTCGGCCGCGACGCCTCGCCCCACCCATTCATCGCCGCGGAATCGTGGCTCGGCGAATTTGACGCAGCCTCCACCGTTAAGTTGACTCCCGGACCAGACCCTGTTGAATCGGGGACCCAACCCTGTTGACTCGCAAACCCCCGCCGCCGCCGGCCCCCATGAAACGCTTCTTCGACGCCGTCACCAACCTTTTCGCCCTCTGGACCGTGCTCGGGTCGGCGTGGGCCTGGTTTTTTCCGCCGCACTTCACGTGGTTCGTCGATCCGGCCAACCGCGTCCTCGGCGCCACACTGCTGAACGCCGGGCTCGGGCTCATCATGTTCGGCATGGGAATCACCCTTCGCTTCGAGGATTTCCGCGAGGTGCTGAAGACGCCGGGCAGGGCCGGGCTCGGCGTGCTGGCGCAGTTCCTCGTCATGCCGGCGCTCGGCTTCGGGCTGGCGCGGGCGTTTTCCCTCGAGACCGGACTGGCCGTGGGGCTCATTCTCGTGAGCTGTTGTCCGGGCGGCACGGCCTCGAACGTCGTCACCTATCTGGCGCGCGGCAATCTCGCGCTGAGTGTGCTGATGACCTTCTGCTCGACCCTGGCGGCCATCGTCCTGACGCCGCTGCTGACCGGGTTTCTCGCCGGGAAATACGTCGAGGTGAACCGGCTGAACCTGTTTCTCAACATGCTTGCCGTCGTCCTGGTGCCCGTGCTGGCCGGGCTGGCGCTGAACCGTTTCCTGCCGCGCCTCGTCCGCTTCGTCACCCCGTGGTCGCCCGTGCTCTCGGTGCTCGTCATCGTCCTCATCGTCGGCGGCATCATCGGCGCGTCGAAGGAGACCATCCGCGCGCACTTCGGCGTGCTGATGCTCGTCGTGTTCCTGCTCCACGCCTGCGGCTTCGGCCTCGGCTACGCGATCGCGAAACTTTTCCGTCTCCCGCTGCCCGACCGCCGCACCCTCAGCATCGAGGTCGGCATGCAGAATTCCGGCCTCGGCAGCGGTCTGGCGAAAACCCCGAAATTCGTCGCCCAATTCCCCGATCCCGCCCAGGCCCTGCTCGCGCCCGTGCCCTGCGCCATCAGCGCGCTCTACCACTGTCTCATCGGCAGCTTCCTCGCCGCCCGCTGGCGGAGGGAGAGGGAAGAGGACCGGAGCCGATGAGCGATGAAAAGAATCCCCGATCCCCACCATCGCCCGCGCAGTTTTTGGTTGTTTGCGCATCTTAAATACCTACGATGACCCTCGACAATGTTGCGATTCTCGGTTCTTGGCAGCGGCAGTTCGGGCAACAGCGCGGTGGTCTGTTTCGGCGACACCCGCGTGCTCATCGACGCCGGTTTGAGCGCCCGCCAGCTTTGCCTGCGCCTCGAGGCCATCGGCATCGATCCGAACTCCCTCACCGCCATCGTCCTGACCCACGAACACGGCGATCACGCCGGCGGGCTCGACGTTTTCTGCCGCAAACGCGCGCCGCTCGTCTACGCCACCTCGCACACCTGCGAGATGGTCGCCGAAACCGTCCGCTCCCGTGTCGCGTGGCGGAAATTCGAGGCCGGCGAGACCTTCGCCATCGAGGGCCTGCGGATCGAGACCTTTTCGGTGCCGCACGACGCCGTCGATCCCGTCGGATTCGTCTTTCGCGGCGAACGAACCGCCGTCGGCGTGCTCAGCGACGTCGGCCACGTGACCGCCCTGATCCGGGAACGGCTCCGCGGCGTCGATTCGCTGTTTGTCGAGTCCAACTACGACGAGCTGATGCTGCAAAACGACACCAAACGCCCCTGGTCCACCAAGCAGCGCATCAGCTCCCGGCACGGCCATCTTTCCAACGATCAAACCGCCGAACTCGTCGTCGAGATCGCCAGCGAGCGTCTCCACCGCGTCGTGCTCGGCCATTTGAGCCGCGACTGCAACGCGCCCGAAGTCGCCACCGCCGCCATCCGCCAGCGCCTCGAACGGGCCGGCTTTCCCGGCGTCGATGTCGAGTGCGCCCGGCAAAAGGAAGCCCTCCCCCTGCGCGACGCCGGCCATCCCGCGCCGCCGGTGACCGAGGCGGCGCCGGAGGAAGCGCCGCTCCTGCTCCGCGAACCGCCGGCCGAGTACGGAAATGCAACGCCGTCCCGATCCCCGAGAGCCGCGCATCACGGGGCCGCCGACGGACGGCGATCCAAAAGGAGCGAGCCCGCGCCGCCGACCCCGTTGCGGCAGGCCGAATGGGTGTTCTGAACCGCCCCGCTCCCCGAATTCAGCGCCACGCGAATTCCTTCACCTGGCCGTGCTCGGGATGTTTCGGGTCGAGAGCGCGCAGCTCCAGTTTCATCCCGCCCGGGGTCACCGTGGCGCGCACCCAGCCGTTGGGCCGCTCGGGTTTGAAGACGTAGGCCGTCGGCGGCAGGTTCGCATGATGCAGCCCCTCGGGGCCGGTCTCGGTTTTCCAGTCGTGGCTGTGGCCGTAGATGTAAATCTTCGCCTGTTTGCGCGGCGCGACGACTTCCTCGAAGGCTTTCGTGTCCACCAGGCCGGAGATTTTGATCTTTTCGTCGCCGGGGATCACGTCCTCGCGGAAGACTTGTGGATAATGATGCCCGACGAGGATGACGGGTTTTTCGCGGCGCTGGTCGAGGATTTTCGCCAGCCATTCGAGCTGGGCGGCGCCGAACTCGCCCTCGACCTTGTTCACGAAACGCAGCGAATCGAGCAAAATCCAGCTCGCCAGGGGCGTCTCGATGACGCCGATGTGCTTGCCCTCGACCGGCTCCGTCTCCGGACGGCGCGAGGCGAAGGCCTCGAAAAACGGCCCCCGGTCGTCGTGGTTGCCCAGCGTCATGTGAATCGGCAGCCCCGCGTCCGCCAGCGGCTTCAACAACTGCGCCAGCGTCCCGTAGTCGCCCGGCTGGCCGTCGTCGTGGGCGCAGTCGCCGTCGATCATCACGCCGGCGAGCGATTTCGCCTCGGCCACGACCTCGGCCACGACGCGGTTGAGGTTTTCCGCCATGTTCACCCCCTGGCGCGAGACCGTGCCCGGGTCGGCCGCGATGTGGGTGTCGGACAGCAGCGCCCAGACCTCGGAAGTCACCGCCGCTCCCGCGCGCCGGTAGTCGAAAACCGGAAAGGCGGCGGCCGCGGCCGCGGTGGCGAGAAAACGGCGCCGGGTGGGGGCGGGGGAGGCGTTGAGATGGATCGGCATGGCGGTGTTGGCGTACCTATCCGCAATTCCGCCGAAAAACGCAATCGCGGCCCCGCGCCACTCGAAAAAAATCCTCCGATCGCGTAAAAAAGGCCCCATGAACGCGATTTGTCCCCGGTTTTTCCTGCTTTTCCACCTAACCCTGTTGGGTCCGGCACTCAACCCTGTCTGGTCCGCGCCCGTGAAGGCCGGTTTCGCCGAGCGCGACATCTCGCCCGAGATCGGCATGGAGCGCCCCGGCGGTTACGGCAAGGCCTTTCACAAGGCGTTTCACGATGCCTGCAAGGCCCGCGCCGCCGTGTTCGACAGCGGGGAAAATGCCGTCGCCATCGTCGGGCTCGACGCGCTGATCCTGCGCGAGCCGCAGGTCGCCGAGGCCCGGAAACGCATCGCGGAAAAAACCGGCCTCGCCCCGGAGGCGATCCTCATCGGTGCCTCGCACTCGCATTCCTCCGGGCCGACGGGCATGGTGTTGCCCGGCGAGTTCGACCACGCCGACGCCGATATTCGGGACCTCGCCTACGAGCAGTCCTCCATGGCCGACCCGAAATATCTCGAGACCGTCGTCGGCGGCATCGCCGGGGCGGTGATCGAGGCTTATGAAAAAAGGGCGGAACTCCGGCTCAGTTTCGGCCGCGGCGAGGAGGGCGGCGTTTCCTTCAACCGCCGCTGGCGCATGAAAAACGGCCTCACCTTCACCCATCCGCGTTACGGGAACCCCGACATGGTCGAGCCGGCCGGCCCCATCGATCCCGAGGTCGGCGTCATCGGCGCCTGGGACACCGAGGGAAAGCTGGCCGGGTGCGTGGTGAATTTCGCCTGCCACGCCACGACGAGTCCGCCGGGGATCTCGGCGAACTATCCGTGGGCGATCGAGAAAATCGTGCGCTCCTGTTTCGGCGACGACGTGGTGATGGTCTTCGTCAACGGCGCGAGCGGCGACGTGACGCAGGTGGACAACACCTCGCCCACCATCCGCGCGCCCGGCGAGGCGGCCGCCCTGATGGTGGGCGGCGCCGTCGGCGCGGAGGCCGTGAAGGTGCTGCTCGCCGCCGAGGCGCGGACCGACGCCGCGACGGTGGATTTTCGCCGGGAGGTCCTGAAAATCGACCGCCGCGCGCCGAGCCCGGAGCGCCTCGCCCGCAGCCGCGAACTTGTGAAATCCAAGCCCGCCGACGCGGCGGCGATCGCCGACTGGATCTGGGCGAAGGAAATCGTGATGCTCGACGCGGCGTCGCGGCGGGAGCCCGTGCGCGAGGTCGAAGTCCAGGCCGTGCAAGTCGGTCCGGCGGTCTTCGTGACAACGCCGGCGGAGTATTTCACGCAATTCGGCCTGGAGCAGAAGAAGGCGATCGGCTTTCCCTTCGTCTTTCCCGTCAGCCTCGCCAACGGCTGCGTCGGCTACGTGCCCACCGAGGAGGCGCTCGGCCCCCACGGCGGCGGCTACGAGACGCGGCTGACTTTTTACTCCAATCTTCAGCCGAAAGCCGGCTCCATCCTCCGCGACAAGGGCATCGAACTGGGAAACTCGCTCAAGCCCGACGCTGTGCCCGGGCTGCGGCCCGCCCCGCCGTTCAAGGGGGGCTGGGACTACGGCAGCACGCCGCCGGAGCTGGAATGACGCGCCGCCTCAGCCGGTCTCGGGCATGAAGGTGGGCATGACGACCCCGCGGACGGGCTGGCTCTCGCCGAGCACCTGGGAGAAGTGCAGCTCGCAGTTTCGCGCGCCGAGGGCGTACATTTTCGCGACGAGTTCGCGGTTGTCCGCCGGCACGAGAAAGACCGGGCGGCGCCCGGCATTGCGATTGAGCTGGGAAACAATCAGCGCCGCCGCCGTGTCGGCGTCCCGCGCCGCGCCGGGCCCGATCATGTTGCAACCGGGATGTCGGACCGAGACGAGGTAACCGTCGAGATCGGCGCCCGTCCGGCTCGGCGAGACGAGCACGGTCCAGATGCCGGCCTCGTTTTCGATGAAATGCCGGTAATCGCGCTCCCGCGAGATGCCGCAAACCTCGAACTCGACCGCGCCGATGTCGGTGATGTCGTCCAGCGTGGCCTCGCGGACCCGCGAGGCGTCGATCCCGTGCGCGGCGGGGTCGAGGCCGGACTCCGGCACCTCGAGGAACATGTCCTGATACAACGCCGTGGGCACAAAACCCTCCCGCGTGTAGAGCGAGAAGGAATCGAGATTCAGCGCGCTGGAGACCAGCCGCAGCGGCAGTCCCTCCTCCCTCGCGTACTCGGCGATGCGGCGCAGCAGCAGGCGGGCGACGCCGTTGCCGAAGTAGTTGGGATGCACGTTCATGATGCCCAGCGACACGTGCGTCTCGCGCGGATGATAGAAGCACGATCCGGCGATAATCCCCGTCTTCGAATGCTCGGCCAGCAGGCAGAATCCGGGGTCGAGGCCCTCGTAAACCTCGCAGAACAACTCGCAGACCTCCGGTCCGCCGGAAAAGATCGCATGCCCGAGCCGGGCCCGGTACCAGGTGTTGGTGGACAGGTAAATCAGGTTCGCCACCTCAGGCCGGTCGGCCTTCTTCATGGAACGAAGCTTGAACATGGCCGCTTGGGGTCAGGGTTTCGCCGGCGCGGATTCTTTCGCCTTCGTTTTGGCCTTCGTTTTCGCCTTGGGCGCGGCCTTGCCGCCATTCGACACGGACTTCAGCGCCGCCTCGTCGACCGGGCCGGTCAGAAATCCGCGATCGACGAGGAAGGCGTCCATTTTCCGGACGGTGTCGAAGAAGTTTTCCGAGCCGCCCTTGCCTTCGTTGAAAAAGCCGTGCGACTGCCCCTCGTAGAGATGAAGCACGGATTTCACGCCCGCCGCCTCCATGTCGGCCTTGAATTTCTCCGCCGTCGCGACGGGAATCAGGCTGTCCCGGGTCCCGAGGAAGACAATCGCGGGCGGGTCGTCCTTCGTGATGTTGTGGGCGGGCGAGATTTGCGGGAACCATTCCTTGGCGCGGTCGTGGCCGTAGCCCGTCGGGCCGTTGTCATAGACGGGGTTGAAAAGCACGAGCGCGTTCGGCTTCGAGGAGACTCCGGCGTCGGCGTCGGCGGGGTCGTCCAGCTCGTCGAGCATGCCCGTCGCGGCCGCCACATGACCGCCGGCCGAGCCGCCGCCCGCCGCGATGCGGTCGGGATCGATGCCGAGGCGCGCGGCGTTTTTCCGCACCCAACGGATGGCGGACTTGCCGTCGGCGACACATTCGCGCGGAGTCGTGTCCTGCCGCGATTTGACGCGGTAATCGGCGCAGATCGCGACCATGCCGCGCGCCGCGAGGTAACGCGAATGCTGCTCAAACTGCGCGATGGCGCCGCCGTTCCAGCCGCCGCCGAAGAAAAACACGATCGCCGGCCGCCGATCCTTCGCCGGGTCGTGCCCGGCCGGGTTGAAAAGGTAGAGCCAGAGATCGTCGCCCGAGGCCTTCTTGTAGACCTCGGCCACGGCGCCGGGGAGGCTCGCCTTTTCGGTTTTCGCGTGCGCCGCCGGCGCGAGGGCCGCCACGACGATGGAAAGCGGAACGGCGAATCGCCGCGGGAGATGAAATTTCATGCGGCAAATCCTAGGAGGTCCCTCCCGTCAAGGCGACGAAAAAAGCCGCGCGCGGTAATCCGCCTCGGCGTGGGCGCGAAACCAGTCCAGCGTCCAGGTTTCCCCGGAGAGCAGGGTCCGGTTTCGGTCCGGCACCACATAGGCCTCCGCGTCGACCGGAAGGCCGCGCTCGTCGGCGGGGCACACCGGGAGTCGTTCGTAAAACGTGTCCTCGTAGGCGTCGAGCCGCGCGACCGTTTCCGCGTCGAGGTCGAAAAACACGCGCCCCGGGACGAGGCCGCCACTTTCCGTGCGCGCGATGCCGGGAAAATCCGCGTCACGAACGCGAAAGATCGCGTAACCCCGCAGCGTGGCTGGTGAGCTGGGAAAGTCACGTCCCGCCACCGCGCGCCAGATTTCGGGAACCAGCAGCGTGCCGTAGGCGAAGAGATTCATGGCGACCAATCTCGCGCGGCCCGCCTCGGGGCGCAATCCCGGGACGTTTTTCCGGGATTTACAAGGCCGGCCGTTTCGCGGCATGCTTTCGGGATGGATTCGGAAAAAAGCTCTCGTCGTCAATTTTTGAAAACCGGCGCGGCCGCGGCGGGATCGTTCACCATTCTCGGCTGTTCGAAGACGGCGCCCACCCGCGGCAACGGCGTCACCCTCGGCGAGGGCGAACACCGCTACGAGGTCATCCACGACTGGGCGCGACTGCCGAGCCAGTATCAGTGGCAGACCACGCACAATGTCGCCCTCGACAGCCACAACCGGCTCTACGTGATCCATGAGGGCCGGGCGGAATTGACCGATCATCCGTCGATTTTTGTCTTCGATTGCGACGGGAAATTCATCAAGGCCTTCGGCATCCGATTCCAGGGCGGGGGCCACGGGCTCGAGGTGCGGCGCGAGGGGAGCGAGGAATTTCTCTACGTCACGGCTTATCAGCAGTTGAAAACCTTCGCCAAGCTCACGCTCGACGGCGAGACGGTCTGGCGGCGTTTCGCCCCCATGGACTCGGGCCTCTACGCGGCGGGCGAGGACACCAAGCCGGAAAAGGTCTGGGGCCGCGACCGTTTCATGCCCACCAATTTCGCCTTCCTGCCGGATGGCGGTTTCTTTCTCGCCGACGGCTACGGCGCGTGGGCCATCCATCGCTACGACAAGGACGCGAACTGGCTGTCGTGCTTCGGCGGGCCGGGCACGGAAAACGGGCGGTTCAACACGCCGCATGGCCTGTGGATCGACGACCGGCCCGGGCGCGAGCCGTCGCTGGTGGTCGCCGACCGGGCGAACAAACGGCTGCAATGGTTCACCTTCGAGGGCAAACACCTGAAGACTCTCGACGGCTTTATCCTGCCCGCCAACCTTGACCGAATCGGCGACGACCTGCTCGTGCCCGATCTCAGCGCGCGGGTGTCGCTGCTCGACAAGGACGACAACATAATCCACCTCGGCGAGGACCCCGACTGGCGGCGGGCCGTGACCGGCAAAAAACTGCGAAACGAACCGGGGTCCTGGGTGTCGGGCAAATTCGTCCACCCGCATGACGCGTGCTACGACGCGGACGGAAACATCTTCGTCGCCGAATGGGTCGCGACGGGGCGCGTTTCGAAATTGCGGAGGGTGAGCTGAGACGTTTTGGGGAGGCCCTCGCCGCGGCGCGGCGACCGCAACGGGATGGTTTTCCGACTATCCTTTGAATTCCGGAAAGAAGGGATTGCAACGCTTTTCCTCGCCCACGGTCGTGAGGGGGCCGTGGCCCGGGCAAAGGACGGTCTCGTCGGGCAGGGTGAGAATTTTTTCGCGGTTGTTCCCCAGCGCGTCGGCGTGGGAAATCATGCCGCCGCCCATCGATCCGGCGAACATCGCGTCCCCGACGACGGCGACGGGCCGCTCCAGGCCGGTGACAACGTAGGTGGTGCCCCCGATGGAATGGCCGCTGGTGGTGCGCGTCTCGATGGTCAGGCCGCCGACGGCGAATTTCTTGCCTTCGTCGAAGGATTCCGCGCCTTCCCAGGGTTCGAGACGATTGGCGAAGACGGGCACGGCTCTGCCGGTGCCGACTCGGAGCCGGTCGAGGTCGGCGATGTGGTCGTTGTGCGTGTGGGTGATGAAAATCGCCTCGAGCCGGAGCCCTTCGTTCTCGATCTCGGCGAGGATGGGCGAGCTGTCCGTGCCGGTGTCGAAAACGGCGGCGGCGCCGGAGTGGGGGTCGGCGATCAGGAAGGCGTTCACCCGCATGTCGCGGTAGGGCGTGTTGTAGAGGGTGAGGCCGTCGACCGACACCGGCCGCGGGCGCCAGGCTTTCGAAGCGGACACAAGCAGCGCGCCGGGATCGAGATCGAGCGCGCGGGCGACTTTGGCGAGGGCGGTCTCGTCGGAAAACTCGCCCCGGCACAAGCGGCGAAGGGTGTCGGGATCGACGCCGGTTTTCGCGGCGAGCTGGGACTCGCCGACTCCCAGGCCGCGCATGGCCTTGCCGACGATGTCTTCGTAAAAATCTTCGAGCGGGATCTGCATCGGAATTCTTAACCGCGGTTTCGCGGATTGGCACGAATTCGATCGAAAAATCACGCCTCCCGCCGCTGGACGCGTTCGCCGCCGGTGTAAAGATTGAAGCCGTTTTCGCGCAGGAACCCCACCAGAGTCTGGCCGCTCTGTTGGGCAAACCTCACGGCGAGGCTGCTCGGCGCGGAAATGCCCGCGATCGCCGGAATGCCGGCGGCGAGCGCTTTCTGGACGAGTTCGAAGGAAATCCGGCCGCTGACCAGCAGCAAACGGTCGCGCAGGGGAAGGCTCCCGTCGAGCAGGGCGCGGCCGATGACCTTGTCGAGGGCATTGTGGCGCCCGACATCCTCGCGGACGCACTCGAGCCTTCCTTCCGCGTCGAAGAGCGCGCTGGCGTGGAGGCCGCCGGTTTTCTCGAAAGTCTCCTGGGCGGCGCGCAGTTTGTCCGGCAGCGACAGCAGGATTTCCGGGGTGATCGTCAGATCCGACTCCACGGGCGGGAAGCTCCGGAACACCGCGTCGATGGTCGCCTTGCCGCAGACGCCACAGCTCGATGAGGTAAAGACATGGCGGGTCAGCGAATCGAGATCGGCTTCGTGCCCTTTCGCGAGCCGGACGTCGAGCACGTTGCCGGCGGCCTCGGGCGCGGTGTCGGGGCAGCGGACGATCTCGAAAATCTGGGCGGGCTCGGTCACGACGCCCTCGGTGAAAAGGAAACCGGCGGCGAGTTCGTCGTCGTGTCCGGGGGTGCGCATGGAAACGGCCACGGCGCGGCCGCCGACGCGGATTTCGAGCGGTTCCTCGGCGGCGAGGCGGTCGCGGACTTCGGCAAAACCGGCGTCGCGACGGTAGCGACTCAACAGGGTTGAGTGGTCGAACAAACCCTGTTTGATGGCTTCGTAGTCGTCGCGGGTGTTGAGGTTGGCGAAAAGGGCGGTTTCCTCCGCCGCGACGGGCCGGGGCGCGATCAGGCCGGCGGCGAAGGCGGTGTCGCACAGGGTCTGGAGCGAGAGGTCGCCGGTCTGGATTTGCCGGCGAGCGAGTTCGAGAACGGCGGCGGGATAGACGGCGGCGAGAGGCTCCCAGAAGCCGTTCGCGTTTTTCGGCACGACGCCGCGGCCGGTGGCCTCGGCGGTGGCGGCGAGTTCGCGCAGGGAGTCGACGGGCATTTCGGGGAGATCGACGCCCAGCACGGCGAGGAATTCGGCGTCACAGCCTCCAAGACAGGTCGCGAGGCCGCCGATCGGTCCCAGCCCGGCGGTTTCGTCGCGGACGACGCGGACGTTTTCGATGAAATCGGGAAATTCCTGCCCCTCCGCCGCCGAGAGAAGGGCCACGCGACCGGGGAACGCCTCGAACAATTTCGCCAACTGAAAGCCATAGAGCGGCCGGCCTTTCCAGTCGAGAAAGGCCTTGTCCGCCCCCATGCGGGTCGAGCGTCCGCCCGCGAGCAGCGCCGCCGTCGTCATGACGAACCGGGCTCGGCGCGAAGCACGCCGCCGGTGAGGATTTTCGCCCGGAGACCGCCGCGGCCGGCGAGGGCCTCCTCGGCGCCGTCGCAGAAGGCGCGGTTCATCCAGTGGCAGGGGGCGGCCTCCTGGGTGCCGAGAAAACGGACGCCCTGCAGCTCGAACTCGCGGCCGATCAGGGTGTTCAGATCGGCGTCCGCCACGACGAGATTCCGGCGGAAGGCGGCGGCGTCGCGGTCGAAGACGCCGAAGCGCTCGCGGAGTTCCTCGAAGACGGCGTGGTCGAAAAAGGTGACCTGGCCCTTGTAGTCTTCCTTGTAATCGAAGAAACGGTCGCCGATCAGGCCGCGGCCGGCGACGCACTCGACTTCCGGCACGTCGACCATCGGCGCGTCGCCCGGAGGCCGGTCGTGGTGGCCGAAGTAGTTGTGACCATCCGAGATGTAGATGTGGAGGAGTCGCACGGCCGGGGGCGCGTTTTTTTTCACTCGAAAATCCGGATGGCGGCGTCGTGGCGCAGCTTGTCCAGCCAGCGGTCGATGTAGCCCTTGCGTTTCTTTTGGGTCACGAGCTGGTCGATGCGTTCCTTGAGTTCTTCGAAGGAGGGGACGTCGCCGCCGTTTCGGGCGTCCACCTTCATGAGCCGCCAGAAGGGGCCGTCGTCGATGGTCTCGCTGACTTTGCCGGTCGAAAGGCCGAAGGCCTTGTCCGTGAGGAAGGGGTTGAGGTAGTCCTTGCCGATCTCGCCGACGAGACCGCCGTTGGCGGCCGAGCTGTCGCTGGAGTGGGTTTTGGCCATGGTGGCGAAGTCGGCGCCCTCGGTCAGTTGCTTGCGGATATCCTCGACGAGCCGTTTCTGGGCGGCCTCGTCGCTGGTGGAGGTGACTTTCGGGATGGACAGCATGCGGAGAATGATGCGCGGATCGGAGGCGTATTCGTTCTTGGTGCGGTCGTACTCGGCCCGGATTTCCATCGGGGTGTTGACGAGATTCTGCGGGCCGTCGTTCTGGGCGCGCAGGGCCTGGATGGAGATCTGCTCGCGCTGGATGTCGCGAAACTGCCGGATGGTGAGGCCGCCCTTTTCGAGTTCGCGGAGAAACTTGTTCCGGTCGCCGCCGAAGCGTTTCTGGATGAATTCCTCGATGGCCTGGTCGACGTAGGTTTCCTTGATCGAGCCGCCCATTTTCTTGAACTCGGCGAGGATGAGCTTGCGGTCGATGAGGTCGTTGAGGGCCTCCTTCTTCATCTCCTCGACTTTGGCCTCGACCTTGGCCTGGGTGAGACCGGTGTCGTTCTGATGCTCGAGCAGCCACAACTGAATCTGGGTGGCGACGGCGGTGTTGACCTCGGCGGAGGTGATGGACTCTCCGTTGACGACGGCTTTGAGGGCGTTGATTTCCTCAAAACCGGAGCCGCGCGCGGCGGTCGCGCCGAGAACGGCGGAGGAGACGAAAAGCGCAAAAGGGACGAAAAGGGCGAATCGCGAAAACATCGGGAAATGGGGTCGGGCTGGGATTTTCGCGGAAATTGGCGTGTCACGCAAGGGGGAGCCGCGCAAAACCGCATTGTCAGACGGTGTTGACCGTCTCGATGGCGTGCGCGAGGCGGTCGGCGGCCGTCTTTCCCTCCAAACGGGGGAAACGGCCGTTTATTTGGAGAAACTGGCCCTTTCGGGTGAGCATGAGCTTGTTTTCGCGGATTTCGAGGGCGGAAACGCCGCGATGGGCGGCGCGGATTTTCAGCTCGGCACAGCGCAGGAGGTAGCCGGCGGGAGCGGGCAGGCGGCCGAAGCGGTCGAGCCAGTTCGCCTCGAGGGCCGCGATCTCGGCGACTTTCGAGGCTTCGGCGAGGTGGCGGTAGGCGCTGATGCGCAGCGCGGGATCGGGCATGTAGTCGGCGGGGATGAAGGCGGGGAGCACGTCGTCGCCGGGCGCCTTGAGGTATTGGGCCTCGTTGGTGCACAGGAAGTCGATGAAGCACGAAACGTCGACGCGGTCGCCGGCGCTCTCGCCCTTGAGCTTGGAGACGGACTGCTTGAGGAGCTGGCAATAGAGGTCGAACCCGATGGCCGCGATGTGGCCGCTCTGCTGGAGTCCGAGGAGGTTGCCGGCTCCGCGGATCTCGAGGTCGCGCATGGCGATCTTGAAGCCGGCGCCGAGCGAGGAGTATTGCTTGATGGCGTTGATGCGCTTGCGGGCGTCGCCGACGGTGAGCATGTCGGGCGGCAGCATCAGGTAGGCGTAGGCGCGGCGGTCGGCGCGTCCGACGCGGCCGCGAAGCTGGTAGAGATCGGCCAGCCCGAAGCGGTCGGCGCGGTCGATCATGATGGTGTTGGCGTTGGGAATGTCGACGCCGCTCTCGATGATGGTGGTGCAGACGAGGACGTCGATCTCGTTGCGAATGAAGCGGTTCATGACCTCCTCGAGGACGTGCTCGTCCATCTGGCCGTGGCCGACCTCGACGCGCGCGCCGGGGACGAGATCCTCGATGCGTCGTTTGACGCCCTGGATGCTTTTCACCCGGTTGTGGAGAAAGAAGACCTGCCCCTGGCGGGCGAGTTCGCGCTGGATGGCGGTGCGGATGAGGCGCTCGTCGTAGGGACAGATGCTGGTGGCAACCGGGTGGCGGTTCGGCGGGGGCGTCTCGATGGTGGACATGTCCTTGATGCCCATCAGGGAGAGGTAAAGCGTCCGCGGGATCGGCGTGGCGGACAGGGTCAGCACGTCGACGAGGCGGAACATTTCCTTGAACCGCTCCTTGTGCTGGACGCCGAAGCGTTGTTCCTCGTCGATCACCACGAGGCCGAGGTCTTTGAAGACGACGTCCTTCGAGATGACGCGGTGGGTTCCGATGACGATGTCGACGCTTCCGGTGGCGAGCGCGGCGAGGGTCTGGCGCTGCTGGGCGGGCGACCGGTAGCGGCTGAGCAGGTCGATGGTGACGGGAAAGTCGGACATTCTTTCCCGGAAATTGTGAAAATGCTGGTCGGCGAGCACCGTGGTCGGCGCGAGAATGGCGACCTGTTTGCCGGACATGACGGCCTTGAACGCGGCGCGGATGGCGACCTCGGTTTTCCCGAAACCGACGTCCCCGCAGATGAGCCGGTCCATGGGCCGTTCGCTTTCCATGTCGGCCTTGGAAGCCTCGATGGCGCGGAGCTGATCGGGGGTTTCCTTGAAGATGAAGGCGTTCTCGAATTCCCACTGCCACTTGTTGTCCGGCGGATGGGCGTGGCCGCGCTTGGTCTGGCGCTCGGCCTGGACCGTGAGCAGCCGGGCCGCGTAGTCGAGAATGGAACGCTCGGCGTCCTTCCGCAGGCGCGACCAGCGCTTGTCGCCCAGTCGGCTGAGACGCGGCGCCTTTTTCCCGGTGCCGATGTAGCGGGACACCAAGTGGGCCTGGTCGAGGGGGACAAACAACCGCGCCTCGTCGGCGTACTCGATTTCCAGCACCTCCTCGCGGTGTTTTCCGGCGCGGGTGTCGCTCTCCCGCTCACGGATGCCGCGGAATTTCCCGATGCCGTAATCGACGTGGACGACGAGGTCGCCGTAGTTGAACTCGGTCAGGTCCGTCTGGCGCTGCGTGGTCTGTCTCTGCCGCGCCAGCCGCATCCGGCGCTGGGTGCGCTGGTGCTGGTAACGGCCGAAAATCTCCGCGTCGCTCAGCACCGCGACCCGGGCGCCCGGGATGGTGAAGCCCCGGCTCAGCGATCCCACGAGCGTCCGCGGAAAGCCGGACTCCAGATGGTCGGCGCTGACCAATTCGGCGAAGCGATCGATCTCGCCCCGGGAGTGAAAGGCCATCGCCACCGTCCACCCGTCCCGTTGCCATTCCGCCATCTGGCGGGAAAATTCGTGCCGCCTCTGCTCCTGCAGGATGAAATCGCCCGCCTCGAAGCTGCCGAGCGGATTGTCGTAACAGGCGACCGAGTAGTCCTCCTCTTCCGTTACGCCCTCCAGGCCCCCGCCGTCGGCGGCGGTGACCCGCACGGCGGCGTCGGGGAATGCGTCGGCGTCCAGATCCATGTCCACGGTCAGATCCGCCGATCCGATGTAGTCGGCGACCCGCGCCGCGGGCTCGAGATCGGCCTCGGCGAGCAGGATTTCGGCCTCGGTCAGCTTCCGCGTGGAGGTCTGGTCGTCGGCGTCGAATTCCCGGATCGATTCGATCTCGTCGTCGAACAGCTCCAGCCGCACCGGAAAAAGCGCCTGCCAGGAAAACACGTCCACGATGCCGCCCCGCACGGCGAACTGGCCGCGCTGGAAGACCTGGGAGGTCTTCTCGAAGCCCGCGGCGGCGAGCTTCTCCGATAAATCGGACAGATCGAGCCGGTCACCCGCCCGCAGCGACAGTGTCCGCGCGGTGAGCGAGCCCGGCCGGGGCGCCGTCTCGTCGAGGCTCTGCGCGCACAGCACGACCGCCTGGCTTTTGCCCGCCTGACGGGCGTCCCAGACACGTTTCAATCCCGCGAGACGCTCGGCCGCCGCCTCGGGATCGGGCAGGATTTCCTCGAAGCCGGCCCATTCGTTCTCCGGCAGAAAGGTCGCCTCCACGCCCCAGACCGACAGTTCGGCATGCAGAATCTCCTGCGCCTTGATGTGCGGGCAGGCGAGCCACACCGTGGTGCCGGGACGCTCCGCCAGCCACCTCCGCACCAGCAGAGCCGCGACGAGCGGCTGGGCCGCCTCGGCCACGTGGTCGAAGACCGCCTGATCGCCCGCGTCAAGCGTCGCCAGCCTCGCCGCGAACGCCGGCGAGTTTGCCACGCGATCGAGCAGCCCGGAGGACTCCGAACTCACCCCGGCGCCCGAATGGGGCGAGGCGGGCGTCGTTTTTCTCTGCTTGGCGCGGGGCATCGGTACACGGCGAACCCGCCGGTTTCCGACCGGTCGGGCGACGGGAGATTACGAGAGAAACCGGAGGGGGAAAACGGGAAAAACGGAGCGGTATGGCAGAAATATGGCAAAAAGACTTGCGAGACGAAAATGGTATGGCATGGATATGGCAAAGGAGAGACACAAGCCATGAAAATGACCATGCACATCGACGAAGACCTGCTCGACGAAGTGATTCGTGAGTACGGCTTCGCCAGCAAAACCGAGGCGGTCGAGCGATCCTTGCGGGAGATGTGCCGCCGGTCGCGATTGCGACGTTTTTTGAGCGAGGGGTTGGGATTGACTCCCGAAGAGATGATCGCCTCGACCGATCCGAATTACGATCCGCAGACCCTGCGGGTCGCCGAACCGTCGCCGCCCTATGGATCGTCCGATTCTCGTTGATTCGAACGTGTTCATTTACCTGCTTCGTGCGGGACGGGACCCGGCGATCGCGCTGGGCAACCGATACGCGATGGTCGACCTGGCGACGTGCCCGATGGTGCGGCTGGAGGTGTTGCGCGGGCAGCGTTCGCCGAGGGTCATCGAGCGGCTCGAGGAATTTTTCGACGTGCTGATGAACGTGCCGGCCGACCCGCGCCTGTGGAGAGAGGCGACGGATCTGGCGCGTGACCTCGAGCGGGCCGGCTTCACCATTCCCTCCCAGGACGCGCTGATCGCCGCCTCCGCCCTGAGGATCGGGGCGGCGGTCTTCACCTTCGATCGGCATTTCGAGCAAATCCCGGGAATTCCGCTCATCCGGGAGGCGCTCTGACTGGACGGTCAGGCGCCCAAACCGAGAGCCGCGATCTTCTTTTTCAGCGCCGGCCGGGTGATTCCCAGCGCTTTGGCGGCGGCGGCTTCATCGCCGCCGGATCGAGCCAGGACCGCGCGGACGATTTCGCGCTCGGCGATCGCAAGGGGAGAAGGGCCGGTGTCGTCCGTGTCCGCCGCCGCGAGAAAGGCCTCCGCCGCGGCCGCCAACCCGCCGAGCCCGGAAGGGCCGGCGCGGTTTTCCTCCGCCGAAGCCGCGTCGGCGCCGCCGGCATTGACCCGCGGCGCGTGACCGAGGGGGAGATCCCGCGGCAGCAGCACGCTGCCCGTCGCGAGAACGCAGGCGCGCTGGATGGTGTTCTCGAGTTCGCGGACATTGCCGGGCCAGTCGTGCTCCTCCAGCAATTCGCGGGCCTCGGGGGAGAACTGCATGCGCCGGCCCACGCCGAATTCCGCCTGGCGCGCCAGAAAATGCTCCGCCAGCAGCCGGATATCCTCCCGGCGCTGCCGCAGGGGTGGGATGTGAATGCGCACCACGTTCAGGCGGTAAAAGAGGTCCTCCCGAAACCGCCCGGCCTCGACCTCGGTCTCCAGATGCTTGTTCGTGGCGGCGAGAATCCGCGCGTCGGCGGTGAGCG
>JACKQC010000033.1 GCA_024233085.1 Akkermansiaceae bacterium | reverse complement strand
TCGATGTTGACGTTGAAACCGCGCGGAACGCAAGACGGAAATCCTTCGAAATCGACTTCGCACCACTTTCTTGAATTATTTACAATGTAAACACATTGTAAATCACTCCGTCAATGTTTTTTTCGATGTTTTCGCATTTCTTTCGCGATCAATGGTGTTCTTCGCCCCGGTTTCTCGTTCGACGATCAGCCCACATTCGTTACCGTGAGGTGCCTATTATGCCCGATCCGCCCCTTTCCCTTCGGATCGCCCGGATCCCTTCCGCATCCCCGAGTGAACCACGATTCAACCCCATTTCTCGACTCGCTCCGCCGTTTGGTTCGCGCCGCGGACTATCGTCCGTCCAGCAAATCGGAACTCGCGCGGCGGCTCGACATTTCGCCCAAAGACCGGGCCGCCTTTCGGGAGGCGCTCCGCCAAATGGAGGCCTCCGGTGAACTGGTTCGCGTTCGCAAAGGGCGTTATGCGGTTCCCCGAGCCGAGCCCGACGAAAAAGGTTCGCCGTCCGCCTGCGTCGGGACGATTTCCTTCCAAGCCGGAGGCACGCGCCGAGCCGGGTTTTTCAGCCCCGATCCCGAGTGCCGAACCGGCCTTTTGAAAAATTCCGAGGGCGACATTTACGTTCCCGCGAGCCTTTCCGGCACCGCCCTCCATGGCGACCGCGTCGAGGTCATGGTCGCCGAAAAAGAGGCGCCCCGCTGGCATCGGCACGTCAAGCGAAAGCGCGAGCGGGCCGACTTCGATCAACCCCGCCTCCAGGCCCGGATCGTGCGCGTCATCGAGCGAAAAAACGCGCGCGTCACCGGCGTCTATCACCGGCACGGCCGCTATGCCCATCTCGAACCGGATCACCCGAATCTCCCGCCCGTTTTCAATCTCACACGGGTGCTCCCCGAGGCCCGTCCCGGCGATGTCGTTGTCGCCGAATTCGAGGGCTGGGACTCGCCGCGTATTCCGCCCCGGGCGCGGATGATCGAGGTGCTGGGTCCGCCCGATTCCCCCGGCGTCGATATTCTGACCGTCATCCATCGGCACAATCTCCCGCTTCATTTTCCCGGAGACGTCGAAAAGGAAGCCACCCGCTTTTCCGACGAAGTCGATCCCGCCGAGGCCGCCGTGCGCGAAGACTGGCGCGACCGGGAGGTTTTCACCATCGACCCCGAGGATGCGAAGGACTTCGACGACGCCGTCTTCGTGCACGAGTTTCACCCCGACGAGGGCGGCGGCTGGGAACTGGCGGTCCACATCGCCGATGTTTCCCATTATGTCAGGACGGACACGGCGCTCGACCGCGAGGCGAAAATGCGCGGCAACAGCGTCTATCTCGCCGACCGCGTGATCCCCATGCTGCCCGAAAAGCTCAGCAACGGCCTTTGCAGTCTCAAGCCCGGCGTCGACCGCCTCACCCACGCCGTCGTGATGCGTTTCTCGGAGACCGGGAAAATGACCGCCGCGCGCTTCGCCGCCGCGGTCATCCGCAGTCGCCGGCGTTTCACCTACGAGGAAGCCTTCGGCCGGCTGAACCTCTCCGAAGGCGAGATCGATTTCCTGTCGCCCGAGGAAGCCAGCCTCGCCCGCCACGTCAAGCGCGCCTGGAAACTTGCCGCACGCCTGCGCGAACGGCGTTTCCACCACGGCTCGCTCGACCTCGATTTTCCCGAGGTGCGGGCCGTTCTCGACGAACGCGGGATTCCTATCGAGGTGCGCCGCATCGAGCACGACGAATCGCACCAGTTGATCGAGGAATTTATGCTCGCCGCCAACGAAGCCGTCGCGCTGGAGACCAAGTCCGCCCTCGCTCCCTCGGTTTACCGCGTTCACGAGGACCCCGACCCCGAAAAACTGCTCGAGTTCGCCGAGCAAGCCCGGAGTTACGGCCACGCCGTCGGCGACCTTGCCGTCCGCGCCGAGCTGCAGAAACTCCTTCGCGCCATCCGCGGCAAACCCGAGGAACACGCGCTGAAAATCGCGCTGCTCAAAAGCCTCAAGCGCGCCGCCTACCGCGCCGATCCGCTCGGCCACTACGGCCTGGCGAAAAACAACTACACCCATTTCACCAGCCCGATCCGCCGCTACGCCGACCTCGTCGTCCACCGAGTGCTGCGCAAGCTCGTGCTGCGGCGCGAGCCCGAGGCCGAGGCCGGCGAGTCCCCCGATGGCACCCCTTCCCACGGGCGCATGGCCGAGATTGCGAAGCACATTTCCGAGACCGAACGCGTCGCCGCCGACGCCGAGCAGGAAACGCAGCGCCTCAAGCTCATCGAGTACCTCGTCCGGCTCGGCGAAAGCGGCGAGCGCAAGTTCTTCGAGGGCGTCGTTTACGAGGTCCGGCCCATCGGCGCCTTCGTTGAACTGACCGATTTGTTCATCAAGGGACTCGTCCGCAAGGAAGACTTCCCGCCCGGCGATGTGTATCGGCTCGACGGCGCGCGGCAACGGTTCGTGTCGCGCTACGGACGCTTTCAGCTCGCCGTGGGACACCGCGTCCGGGTCCGTGTGCTCCGGGTCGACCGTTCGCGCGGGTTTGTCGATTTCGAGCTGGTGCGATAGCCGGACCCGACAGGGTTGACTCATTGACCTAACCCTGTTGGGTCTGGTCACTGCGTCCGCAGGCGGGCGAAGAGGCGGCAGACGGTCCGCGACAGCCGTTCGGGGGTCGAAATGATGTCGAAATGATGGCCGGTGAACATTCGCGGAAAAAACTCCGCGGCGCGCTTCTCGATCGCGAAGGCGTGGACCGCGATGCCATGGCGCCGACCCGTCTCGATGGCCTTCTTCACATCGTGAACGCCGTGGTTTCCCTCGTAACGGTCGTAGTCGCAGGGACGGCCGTCGGTGACGAGAAGGATCATCTTTCGGCGCGCGGGCTGGCGGTCGAGCAGCTCCTGGGCGTGGCGCAGGGCCGCGCCGATGCGGGTGTAACCGAAGGGCTGAATCGAACCCAGGCGGCCGCGCGTCGCCGGCCAAGGTTCGTGAAAGTTCTTGAGCCAGTGGAAATGACAGGATCGCCGCGTGTTCGAGCTGAAGCCGGCCACGGCGAACTTTTCGACAAACTCGTCGAGCACTTCGCCGACGCAGAAAATGGTGTCGCGGATGGTGTCCAGCACACGAACGCCGTCCAGCCAGGCGTCGGTCGAATAGCTGAGGTCGAGGAGGAGAAGCGCGGCCACGTCGTGCAGGTCGCGCCGGACATCGATGTAAACGGCATCCGAAGGCGCACCTCGGGCGCGCCGCCGCACCTCGGCGTCGACGACGGCGTCGATGTCGAACTCGCCGCCGCTGGGCTGACGCTTGATCCGCAGCCATTCGGCGGCGATCGACGCGAACTGGCGCTTGAGGCGGCGGATCAGGGCGCGGCGGCGCGTTTCCACCTCGGCGATCCAGGCCGGATCGGAGGCGGGCGTCGCCACGTCGCGGACGAAGCACCAGTTCGGGCGATAGGCGCGGCGCCGGTAATCCCATTCCGGATAGGGGTGACCGGCGGCCGGAGAGCGATCCGCCACCTCGAGGTCGAGGCCGTCGAGGATGAGGTCGGCGCGGTAAAGGGAGCGCGGCCGTTCCGGAGAACGGACGAGCTGGCTCATGTTCAATTCTTCGAGGGCCTCGGCGTGGTCGGCCAGTTCGTCGTCGGTGTCGCTCTTGCGGCTTTGGCCGTCGTATTCCTCGGCGGTCTCGACTTTCTCGAAGGTGTGCATGGGCAGGTCATGGCCGGGACCGTCGTCCTCGGGGGTCGGGAGCACGGTGACCTCGGTCTGGCCGCGGCCCTCGATCTCGGTGGTGACTTCGCCCGACTCGGGATTGGCCAGTTCCGAAGAGAGCGCGCCCGGTTTTCCAACCGCCTCATCGGAAATTGTCGCGACTCCCAGCAGCGTCCAAAGATCCTCGCCCGGCGGAAGGTCGCGCCGTACGCGGTCGATTTTTTCGGACAGATGAGGCAGTTCTTCGGAGAGGCCCTTGAGTTTCGGAGGGAGCGGTGTCTCGGACCAGCCTTCCCGCAGAGCGAGCGCGGCCACGGTGGTCTTGAGTTCGTAAAGCGCCGCGTTCGCCTCGGCGGTCTCGGCGACGCCAAACTCGCCGGGAAGGAAAACGCGGTCCCCGGACGCCAGCCGGCGGTCGTCGGTCTCGAAAAGAGACAGTGGCCGCCCGGCGAGCATTTCGGCCAACAACAGCAGCTCGCGGCGCCGGTCTTTCAACAAAGCGCGCGCCGTCTCGCGCCGTTTTTGGCGTGGGCGCCCGATCCAGCGGCGGTAGAGCGCCCGCAGGCCGACGAAGACGCTTTCCTCCCAGTCGAGCATCGCGTCGGGGGATCAGATGGAAAGCTCGATGACCTGGCGCATCGCGGCGAGGGCCTCGGGCTCGTCCGTCAGCGGCTCCGCGACGGCGGCGACGCAGGCCAACCGGGGCGGCACGCCGGCGGCGATGAGTTTTCCCGCCGCGACAAGCAGCCGGGTCGAGGCGGACTCCAGGAGCGAGAGTTCGTGGAGGTGGCGGATTTTCCGCCCGATCCGGACGAGGCGCTCCGCGATTTTCGGTTCGACGCCGGATTCCTCGGCGACGATCCGGACCTCGTTCTCCTCGGCGGGAAAGTCGAAGCTCAGCGACACGAAGCGCTGGCGGGTGCTGGGTTTCATCTCCCGCATCGACCGTTGGTAACCGGGATTATAACTCACGACGAGCATGAAATCGTCCGGGGCCTCGAGCGTTTCGCCGGTGCGGTCGAGGAACAGTTCGCGGCGGTGGTCCGACAGGGAGTGAATGACCACGACCGCGTCCGCCCGGGCCTCGGCGATCTCGTCCAGATAAAGCAGCGCGCCCTCGCGAACCGCGCGGGTGACGGGACCGTCGGACCAGCGGGTTTCGCCCTCGAGAAGGAGATGCCGGCCGAGCAGGTCGGTGGCGGAGGTGTCCTCGTTGCACGAGACGGTGATCAGCGGGCGCTCCAGCGCCTCGGCCATGTGCTGGATGAAGCGCGTCTTGCCGCAACCGGTCGGCCCCTTGACCAACAGCGGCAGGCGCGACCGCCAGGCGTGCCGGAAAATCTCGATCTCCCGTCCCTGGGGCAGGTAAAAAACGGCCATGCTGAGTTGCTCGGAAAACGGGTCATTTCGCCCCGGCCCACGCGGCGTCCCCGGCCACGTCGGCGCCGACGGCTTCGTCACTCGGCAGTCCGTGCCGGAAAAAGTTGACGATGAAAAGGCCGATCCCGACCGTGAACAGCGCTCCGGCGAGCAGCATGCCGACAAAGTGCATTTCGATCTCCTTCTGGACGGCGAGGAAATCGAGACCGAGCCGGCGTTCGAGCGAGACCTGGGTGATGCCGGCCACGGCCAGGGCGCCCGTCATGCCGACCATGCCGATATTGCTCGTCCAGAAGGCCCAGTTGGCCATCGCCGTGTCCCAAAGCTTGCGGCCGGTCAGTTGCGGCAGGGTATAGGCGATCATCGCCAGGACGATCATGGCATAGGCGCCCCAGAAGGCGAGATGCCCGTGCATGGCCGTGATCAGCGTGCCGTGGGTGTAGAGATTCACCTGGGGAATGGTGTGCGCGATGCCGAGGAAACCCGCGCCAACGAAGGACATGATCGCGCAGCCCAGCGACCAGGTGAGGGCGATGCGGTTCGGGTGCTTGCGCCCGCCCTTTCGCGCCATGGCCACGGCGTAGACCGCCATCCCGAGAAAGGCCAGCGGCTCCAGCGAGGAGAAGATGCCGCCGACGATCAGCCAGTATTTCGGCGTCCCGATGTAGTAGTAATGATGTCCGGTGCCGAGGATGCCCGAGAGAAAGGTCAGGCCCACGATGATGTAGAGCCACTTCTCGACCACCTCGCGGTCCACGCCGGTGAGCTTGATGAGCAGGAAGCAGAGAATGCCGCCCATGATCAGCTCCCACACGCCCTCGACCCAGAGATGCACCACCCACCACCGGTAGAAGGAGTCCAGCGTCTGGTTGTCCAGGGTCAGCATCCCCGGCAGATAAAGCAGCGCGGCGAAAAGCAGGCCCATGTAGAGCACGATCGAGGTCGTGGTGTGCTGGGAGCCCCTCCAGAGGGTGACGCCGATGTTGGCGAGGAACATCAGCACGTTGACCACCACCAGATAGTCGAGCGGCCGCGGGATCTCGAGAAATTTCCGGCCCTCCCAGATGTTCATGTGGTAGCAGACGATGGCGATCACCCCCACGACGAGCAGGCTGATCAACTGCACCCACGCGAGGCGGGGCCATTCGAGTTCGCGGTTCGCCTCCTCGGGGATGATGTAGTAGGCCGAGCCCATGAAGCCGGCCAGCAGCCAGACCACCAGCAGATTGGTGTGGGTCGCCCGGGCCGTGTTGAAGGGAATCCAGTCGTGCAGTCCGTCCCAGCCGATGCGGGCAAATCCCATGATGAACCCGTAAAGGATCTGCAGGGTGAGCAGGAGCATCGCCGAAGCGAAGAACCAGTAGGCGATCTTTTGCGTCTTGAATTTCATGCCGGATAAAGGGGATGGGGGTCAGGCTCAGTTGGGTTTGGGAGAGTTCGCCGGGCGCGCGGCCGGGTTCAGGCCCATCAGGAAGTCGACGATCTGTTGCACCTCCGCGGGGCTGACCACCGCCGGAACCAGCGTGGGCATCGGCGTGCCGGGCTTGATCTTCTGCGGGTCGGTGATCCACGTCACCAGTTCCTCGCGCGTCTTGCGCAGGTAAACCTCATCCAGCGAGGGAACCGCCACCAACTCGCCCGTCGTCGAGGGCAGCATCACGTTCGGCGTGCCTTTTCCCAACAGCGAATGGCACGCGAGGCAGGTTTTTTCGGCGAAAAGGGCCGGGACCTCGACGCCCGCCGGGACCACCGCCCGCTGCTGGACGGCCACGGGAACGACCGTCTTGCCGAGCGGCGGCGGCGCGGGAAATCCATTGAGATCGACCTTTCCGCACCAGTCGAGAAAGGCGATCACGTCCTCGATCTGCTCCGCCGTGAAGTCGTATTTCACCATCTTTCGCTGTCCGGGATAGAGAACCTGCGGATCCTTCAGGAAAATGCGGAGGAATGCCTTCCCGCGCCGCTCGACCGATTTCGTCAGCTCCGGCGCGTAGTAGGCGCCCTCGCCAAACAGCGTGTGGCAGCCCATGCAATTGTTCGACTCCCAGATCCGCTTGCCGCGAACCACCTCCGGCGTGATGGCGTCGGAATGGGTTCGCGCCGGAATTCGCCGGTGCGTGTCGATGGTCAGGGTCAGGAAGGCGGCGGTGAAGAGACCGGTGCCTCCGAGGAAAAACGCGCGGGCTTGGGATTTGCTTAACACAGCGGCAAAGGGGCTCGGGTTGGTATTCCAGAAAAAAATATCTGTATTTCGCTTTTTACTCCCGATGCCCGATTCCGGTCAAGAAAAAATCGCGCGAAAGCCGGTTTTCCGATCGCGAAGTCCGATTGCTCCTTTTCTCCGGAGCGATCCACGGCGATGTTGCCGGTCACCATGTTGAGAATCGGAAAACTCAGCCAGCAGGCGATCGCCGCCGCGACCGTCCTGGCGGAGCGCTACGGCGGCGACGCCGTGCGGCTCAGCGCCTCGGAAATCGCCGACGCCCGCGAACTCCCCCGCCCCGTCGTGGCGAAGGTGCTCGCGACCCTGGCCCAAAGCGGAATCGTGTCCGGCGCCCCGGGACCCTCCGGCGGCTATCGCCTCGCCAGGCCGCCGGAAACGGTCGCGCTCTATGACATCGTGGCCGCCTTCGAACGGACCGATGTCCGCCCGATGTGCCCGTTCGGGCCGAATTGGTGCGGCACGGGCGATCTCTGCCCGCTCCACGACGCGATCGAGGAGGCCTCCGAGCAAGTGATCGCCTTTCTGAAAAGGCATCACTTGGGGGTCTTCCGAAAGGCCGGCGAAAAGAACTGAGCCGACCTCGACCCGATAGGGTATGGTCGCGGACTCAACCCTGTTGGGTCGAACCGCTTTTTTCCCCTCACGCCAGCGCTCCCCGCATCACTTCGCCAAAGTCGCGCTCAAGCCGCTTGCGGCCGGGGACTTCCAGCTTGCGGGGGTCGAGCCCCATCTGATGCAGGACCGTGGCGTGCAGGTCGGTGACGTAGTGGCGCTCTTCGGCGGCGTGAAAACCCAGCTCGTCGGTGGCGCCATGGACGTGGCCTTTCTTGACGCCACCCCCGGCCATTACCACGGAAAATCCGTGCGGATGATGGTCGCGACCGGTGCCGTTGACGCTCTTGTCGCGAAACTCGGCGCCGGGCGTGCGGCCAAACTCGCTGCCCCACACCACCAGCGTCTCGTCGAGCAGGCCGCGCAGCTTGAGGTCGCGTATCAGCGCCGCCACGGGCTGGTCGACTTCCTTGGCGAGCTTGGAATGGTTTTTCACAATATCGCGGTGCGAATCCCAGGCCCCGGCATTGCCAGTGTAGCCGTGGAACACCTGAACGAAACGCACTCCGCGCTCGACGAGCCGTCGGGCGGCGAGACATTTCTCGCCAAAGTCCTTTGTCTCGGCCCGATCCAATCCGTAGAGCGCCCGGATTTCGGGATGCTCTTTTTCGAGGTCCATCACCTCGGGCACGGCGGTCTGCATCTGGAAGGCCAGCTCGTAGCTCTGAATGCGTGCCCGGAGCTTCAGGTCGTCCGGGTATTCGATCCCGGCGAGGCGGTTCAACTGGCCGAGCAGTCCGAAGTTCTCCCGTTCCTCCTCCAGCGTCAGCGACGAGTCTGACGGACGGACAAAACTGAGCGGGTCCTTCGGATCGACTTTCATCCGCACACCGTCATGCTGAGGGCCCAGGTAAGACGCCCCGTGGGTGTAGGCCGCGCCGCAGCAATCGGCGCTCGGATTTCCGAGCACGACAAACTCGGGCAGGTTCGCGTTCAGCGTTCCGAGACCGTAGCTGACCCAGGCGCCGACGGTGGGAAAGGCGCCCTCCGTGATCTTTCGCCCGGTATGATAGGTCAGTTGCGCGCCGTGGTTGTTGTCGATCGTCCACATGCCACGCGCGACGGTCATCTCGTCGATCATCGATCCCATGTGGGGAAACCAGTCGCTCACTTCGATTCCGCTCCGGCCATACTTCTTGTAGCCGATCTGGAGCGGCATGATTTTCTTGTAAACCTCGCGCTTCTGCTTGCTCGGATCGAGGAGGTTTTCGTTGATCTTGTCGGCCGAAACGATGTCGGCGAAGGGCGTCTCATCGATCGACTGGTTGGCGTATTTGTTGAGCATCGGCTTCGGATCGAAGCTCTCGAGGTGCGACACTCCGCCGATGTTGAAGATCCAGATCACCGACTTGGCTTTTGGGGGAAACTGCGGCTGACCATTCGGAGGCATCCACCCCGCCGCCTCGGCGGTGGCCCCGGCCCCTTGGGCGACGCCATCGCGGAACAACATCGCGGACAATGCCAATCCGGTGAAACCCATGCCGGTGTCGGCTAGGAAGGCGCGGCGGGAGGGGAAATTGGGGGAATGGCTCATGATGCGAAATCAGATTTTTCCCAATAGTTGCTCATACTCGTCGTGCGAGCCGATCCAAAACCAAACCGCGGTTCCGTCGATGATGTGACACAGCGCCCGAAAATCGCGATTGATCCGAACCGACCAGATCTCCTCGGAAGTGTGAACCTTTTTGAAGCGGAGGCTGGGATGCCAAGGGTTGGATTTCCAAATGCCATAGTTCTCGACCGCTTGGTTCCTTACTATTTCCGGAAGGCGACGATACAGGTCCCGAAATCGCTTCGTGCGTCTGGAATTCACTCGTCTCCAAATCCTCCGGATTCGGTTTTACCCGCCCGATACTCGGTGGCGGCCTCCTCGGCCATTCGAGCCAAGGCGTTCTGCGATCGCGCGAAGAGCCCGTCCCATCTCTCATCGGAGCGCAATTCCGACAGCAGGAATTCCGCAAACTCATTCTGAGCCGCATCCTCCAATTGCGAGGCTTTGTCGAAAGCTTCTTCGAGCAGCTTGGTCATGGGGTAAAGAATAAACGACGAAATCCGAACGGACAACCTCATCGGATCGTCACGAAATCGTTGTGGTTGAACAACACGGTCAGGAGCCGCTCGCGGGCGCGCGTGGGGTTCGCGGCTTCCGTGCCAGATTCGCCTTGGCTGAGAAATTCGCGGCACAGCTTCTCCTCCTCCGGCTTGGGCTCCCGGCCGAGGATGGCGAGACATGCCTCGCCGACGAAGGCCTTCGGATCGCCCTTGGTTTTTGCCGAAAGATCGGCCGCGAGTGCCTTCGCGGCGGCCTCGGTAAGCGGGCTGTTGTGCAGGGCGAGGGCCTGGTGCGGCTGGACGCTCTCGACCCGCTGGTAGCACTCGGCCACCTTGGGGCCGTCGAAGATCTGGACGAATTCGACCAGCTTCTCGTGGGCGTGACGCAGGTAGATGGATCGACGCGGCGAAGTCATTGCCAGGTTTTGATCGATCTCCGGTCCGCCGAGGACCGGGTCGAGGCGGCCGGCGATCCAGAGCAGGTTGTCTCGCACGATCTCGCCCTCCATCCGGCGGCTCGGCATCCGCCACAGGTAGAGGTTGTCGGGATCTTTGGCGAGATCGGCGTTGTCCGGGGTACTGCTCATCCGGTAAGCCGCGCTCAGGACGATCTGGCGATGCATCGCCTTCATGCTCCAGCCGGAGTCCATGAATTCCGCCGCGAGCCAATCAAGCAGGGCCGGATGGGTTGGCTCGCGGCCATTGGCGCCGAATTCGTTGACCGTCGGCACAATGGCCTGACCGAAATGGCGCAGCCAGACGTGGTTCATTGCCACGCGCGCCGTCAGCGGATTTTTCCGGTCGGTGAGCCACCGGGCAAAGGCGAGGCGTCGACCGTTCGATTGGACAGGATAGGCGGCCTGCCGGGGCTTGAATTTCGTGTCCACCGGCGTCGCGGCGGCTTTTTCGGCGGCGGCGAGGGCTTTCTTCGCTGCGGCGAGATCGGTCTTGGCGGTGGTGAGAGCCTTGGTCGCGGCGCCTTGTTTCGCGGTGTCCTTCTTCGCCTTGGCGGCGGCGAAATCGGCTTCGGCTTTGGATTGCGCTGCGGTGGCGGCCGCGATTTTGCTTTGGGCATCGAGACTGGCGGCCTTGCGTTGGGCGCGAACGGTGGCTTCGGCCGCGGCTTTCCACTCCGGGGAATCCTTTGTCTTCCCTGCCTCCTCGATCGCCTCTACCGCGAACTCGGCTTCCAGCGCGGCTTGGGCGGCGACTGCGGCGGCTTTTTGGGGTTCGGATTTTGCGTTGGCGATCGCTTTCTCGCCATTGGCGAGCAATTCGCGCCTCACAAAATCCCGCCGCCACGGCTGCGACGCGGTCATCGGGAGAGTGACCGGTTCGATTTTCAGTTCGCCGCCCAGCACGGTGGGCACGCCCGGCGCGATGACTTTGTCTTTTAGCGGAAAACGCTCGTCACCCCGGTCGAACTGGAAGGTCTTTGGGTCCATCGCCTTGTCGTAGGCCCGAACCAGACCGGCCGTCTTGGTGTCCAACTCTCCCGGCACCCGATCCGTCCTCACATCGTAGCCCTCGAAGATGGCACGCATCGCATAGTAGGTCTCATTCGGGATGGGGTCGTACTTGTGGTCGTGGCACTTCACGCAACCCATCGTGATGCCGAGAAACCCCTGCGCCGCGTGGCTGACCACGTTGTCGAGCCACACATCGCGGCTTCCCACATCGTAACTGCGGACGAGGTAACCCGTCGCTCGGAGGGCGTCCTCGTCTTCCGGAGCAAGTTCGTCGGCGGCGAGCATTTCCAGCACCATCCGGTCGTAGGGCTTGTCTGCGTTGAGCGATTCGACGATCCAGTCGCGCCAGCGCCAGATGTGCGGCTGGCTGGTGCGGATGGCGTCCTTGTATCCCGCCCAGTCCGAATAGCGCCACACGTCCATCCAGTGCCGGCCCCAACGCTCGCCGTAGTGGGGGCTTTCCAGCAGGCGATCCACCGTCTCGGCATAGGCTTGTTCACGATCCTTCCCGACGGCTTTCAAAAAGGCGCGGATCTCGTCCGGCGTCGGCGCGAGTCCAGTGAGGTCGAGCGTCACGCGGCGCAGCCAGGTTTCCGGCTGAGTTTCGGGCCGGGGAGTCAGGCCGCGAGCCGCGTGCTCGGCGGCGAGAAAGGCGTCGATCTCGTTGCGGGCCCAACCAGCGCCGACCTCGGGGACGGCGGGTCGTTTCACCGGATCGAAAGGTTTCCACGGATAGCGGTCATGCCAGGCCGCGAAAGCCTCGCGTTTCTGACTCAACAGGGTAGGGTCGGCGACCTGACCCTGTTGGGTCGGAGTTCCCGGCGCGGAACCGGTCAGGATCTCGTCCCGATTGGAAAGACCGTCGCCGTCGCTGTCCGCGTCGAGCAAAGCCGCGAGGCGGGCATCGATCCGGCCGGCGGCGGCGTGGAGCGCCTTGCCGAAGGTGTTGTGCGGAAACTCGTCGAGCGACTTTGCGCCGTTGGCTTCGGCCCGAACGTGACAAGTGGCACAGGTGTCGAGTTTGGCCGGAAGATGCGGACCGAAGAATTTCTCGAATCCCTTCTTGTTTGCCGGCGTCGCCCGTGCCGGCAACGTGCCGACGACCGCCATCGCAACGACGGCGCACGATGCGTGGAGGCGGGGGCTTGTCGCCGAGATGGAGAAAGACACGAACACGTTGATGGCGAGCATTTTCCCCCCAAACCAGCGGCGCGGGCAGAGGCGTAAACGCGTGTCGACCGTGGCTTGGGCATCCTGCCCAAGATTTCGCGGACGGAGCATTCTCCAAAATGTCCGCCAATCCAGCGCCCGTGTCGGACGGCGGACCGGCTCACGGGTGGGATGCCGGCGCCACATTGGCCGGCCTTTGCCTTTGACACCGCCCCGGCGCCCCGTTTGAATGAGCGCCATGAAACGCTTGCTTCTTTCGCTTTCGCTCGTGGCGACCGCCGTTTTCGCGACATCCGGCCGCGCCGCCCCCGAGAAACCCAACATCGTCGTCTTTCTCGTCGATGACATGGGCGTGATGGACACCTCGGTGCCCTTTCTCACGGACGATTCGGAACAGCCCAAGCGTTATCCGCTCAACGATTACTACCGCACGCCGAACATGGCGCGCCTCGCCGAGCGGGGCATCCGGTTCAACCAGTTCTGCGCCATGAGCGTCTGCTCGCCGACGCGGAACTGCATCATGACCGGGCAAAACGCCGCCCGCCATCGCACGACGAACTGGATCAACCCCGAGAAAAACAACGCCGGACCGAATGGCCCTCTGGATTGGAACTGGGAGGGCCTGAACAAGCAGACCGTCACCCTGCCGGGCCTGCTGCGAAAGGCCGGTTATCGCACCATCCACGTCGGCAAGGGGCACTTCGGCGCCGACGGCTTCGATGGGGCGGAACCGCTCAACCTCGGCTTTGACACCAACATCGCGGGCGCCGCCTTCGGTGCCCCGGCCAGCTACTACGGCGAAAAAAACTATGGCAACGGTCCCAAGAAAGCGAAGCACGCCGTGCCGGGACTGGAGAAATACCACGGCACCAACACCTTCCTCACCGAGGCGCTTACGATCGAGGCCAAGGCGGCCGTCGACGCGTCGGTGAAGGCCGGCGAGCCCTTCTACCTCTACTTCGCCCACTACGCGGTGCATGCGCCCTTCAACAGCGACCCGCGCTTCGCCGATCACTACAAGGACTCGGGCAAACCTGAAAACGCCCAGGCCTTCGCCACGCTGATCGAGGGGATGGACAAGTCGTTGGGCGACATGATCGATCACTTCGAGGAGCTGGGCATCGCCGAAAACACGATCGTCTTTTTCCTCGGCGACAACGGTTCCGATGCACCCCTCGGCGACGAGCACGCCGTCGCCTGCGCCGCCCCGCTGCGCGGGAAAAAGGGCGCCCACTACGAGGGCGGGATGCGGGTGCCCTTCATCGCCGCCTGGCTGAAGGCCAACCCGGAAAATCCCTTCCAAAAGCAGCTTCCCATCAAGGCGGGAGCGATCCAGCATCAGCTCGGCGCCGTTTACGATCTGTTTCCCACCGTGCTGGACCTGGCCGGCGGGAAAAACCCGGCCGATCACGTTGTCGACGGCCGTTCCCTCGCGCCCCTGCTGACCGGGAATGCGGAAGCATCGCGCGGCGAGCGCTTCCTGATGCACTACCCGCATTCGCCACACCGCAGCAACTACTTCACGGTCTGGCGCGATGGCGATTGGAAGGTGATCTATCACTACTTTCCGACCGAGGTGTCGGGCGGATCGCATTATCAGTTGTTCAATCTGAAGGACGATCCCTTCGAGCAGACCGATCTCGCCGCCGCCAAGCCGGAGGAACTGAAACGGATGATGACGAGCCTGATCGCCGGATTGGAAGCGCAGCATGCCGCCTATCCCGTCGGCGACGATGGCAAGACGCCGGTGAAGCCGCGGATGCCGGAGTGATTTCGGCATACGGTTTGATGCAAAGCGCTTGGCCGAGATCCGTGACTCAGCTCAAAAAAAAGCGCCTCCCTGCCATTCACCGAGGTCTGACCGGCATGTCCATTTTCTTTTCGGAATTTCCGTAGTAGGCCTCCGTCTTCGACACAAAGCGGAAGTACCGGGTTTCATTTGGCGATCCTTCGATGCTCGCGATCACGACGGAACCTCGCCGTTCCCAGATTCCTTCGACCGGGTCGCGGAATACGCGAATGCACTTGCCGTCCGCGGCGAAGGTGAAGGCGGTTCCCGTTCCCGAAACCCAGGTCCGGCCGACAAACAAGGCCTCAAGGGAATCGGTCGGTTCCAGCTCGGTTTCTTCGGTCACTTTCTCAATTTCATTCTTCACGGCCAGGGCTCCCGAAAGGTCGGAGGCCCGAGTCCGTGCCTGCAGGATCTTGTTGAGTTCGCGTAGGTAGGTCTCCCGCAAGGGTTTGATGACTCGTGCCGACGCCGCCTCGTATTCCGTCCGGAGGCGATCGAGTTCCCCGTCCGGGGAGGCGGGCGACTCGGTTTCCTTTTTGCCGGGAGAGCCGGAGAATTTCTCAAGGACGTCCCGGGCGGCCACGGCTCCGTCGAGATCGGACCGGCGCGTCCGGTTTTCGATGAGCCGGTTCAACTCCTTCACGTAGTCCACGCGCGGCGCCTGAATGGCTCGCTTCACCGCCGCATGGTAGGACAGGCGGAGGTGGTCCAGTTCGTCATCGGCGATTGCGGTAGCCGCGAGAAACAGGCAGAGGATCGCGGGAAAGAACGAAAAGCGTTTCATGATCTTCGGCTGTGTTGGAAATCGAGCCTACCGGTCACGCCACACACCGTCAAGACCTCGCCGTCACGGGAACGACCGTCGCGACGTTCGCCAACCGATTTCGGTTCCGATCTTTCAAATGCTGATCCCGCATCCGCCTTGCCGATTCGCGGCGGCTACGGCTTAGTGCTCGGGTGCCCGAATGATGCACGGTTGCGTGCTTCTCGCGCCAGCCGGCGTCGCTTCAATCCTCCAGATGCCGATCGG
The DNA here is from genome assembly GCA_024233085.1 of Akkermansiaceae bacterium. Classification (GTDB taxonomy): domain Bacteria; phylum Verrucomicrobiota; class Verrucomicrobiia; order Verrucomicrobiales; family DEV007; genus JAEUHH01. The sequence goes on along the minus strand of JACKQC010000033.1, from coordinate 19,772 downwards.
TCTTTCGCTGTCGATCCATCGCTTCAACGATATGCCGCGACTTTCTCCAAAGGTAAATCCGAAGTCCGAAAAAAACGGCGACTCCGGCGATGACCCCGATCAGCAATCCAAAAATGGCCGCGGCCACAATCACAACGATCAAGGCAATCCCGAAGATCGCGAAATGGTTCAATGCCGGCCGCTTCGCCTTCCGGCGGGCGATGCGGAAGCGCATTTCGTCGATGATTCTTTCGTTCCGTTTCATTCTTGGCCATCAACGAGTAACACGTTACTTGCACGAGGGTCAAATGGGAAATTGTCGCGGAGCGACAAGGCAATCGTAGCCGGGCGTTTCAACGCCCGGACTTTGCCGGGGCCAATCCATGCGTCGCGAAGCGACCGCTCACTCGGATTCGTTCCCGCATGACCATAAGCGGTCGCTACGCGACGCGGCCATGGGTCCGCGCTTTTCCGGGCGTTGAAACGCCCGACTATTCAGGCGTCGTCGCTCCGCGACGAGTTGCCGCCCAACAATCGTTATTAACCGAGCACCATTTTCACTTACCCCCCGACAACAAAAACGCCAGCAGGTCGCCGATCTCCTCCTTCGTCAGGGTATCGAGGAGCGCTGGCGGCATGGGCGAGATGGGGGACTCCTCCCAGCCCTGGATTTCCGATTTCGGGATAACGACCAGTTCGGCAGGGGCGAAGGGATTGGTCGACAGGCTGAGCTTGGATTCGCGGAAGTCGTTCTGCACGATTCGGCCCTGGATGACGGAGCCGTCGGTCTTGGTGACGATCACATTGCGATGGACTTCCGCGACCACCCGGGAGGGTTCCACGATGGATTCGATGAGGTCGCGGGGGCTGAAGCGGTTGGCGACGGTGGTGAGATCGGGACCGACGGGGCGGCCAGTGGCGCCGCAGACATGACAGCGGGCGCAGAGGACGGCGGAAAAGAGTTCGCGACCATGCGCGGGATCGGGCTTATCCGAAGAGGGCAATGATTCGCCGGAGGGGAAGTCGTCCATCGTCCAGTGTTTCACGAAGGGGCGGGACGGCGTCGCGGGCGCGGAGTCCGATTCCGGGTTTTCGGCGAGGAGATCGGCGAATTGGCTCCGCGCCTCTTCGTCGGCCACTTGGGAGAGGGCCGTTTTTTCCAAGGTCTGGAAGAAGGGCAGCATGAAGCGGTCTCCATAGGAAAAGCGCTTCGCGTGGGCGAGGGTGTTGAAGAACAGGCGGCGCTGGTCGGCGCTCCAACCCGACGGCGCTTCGCTGAGGGCTTCGAGGTAGTGGAGGCGCTCCAACTGGTCATCGGCGGAGGCGAGCCGGTCGAGGCCGAAAGCGATGGCATCGGGCGCGTCCATGGCGATGAGACCGCGGACGAGTTCGCGATTGACCGGCTCGGTGAGATCCGGTGCAAGGCCGAGCAATTGGTCGGCGACCCGTCGGCGCTGATCTGGCATCACGGGAGGGCCGGCGAGTTCGTGCAGGCGCATCAGGGCGAGTTTTTCGGTGCGGCAGGAATCCGGGCCGATCGGAAAGCGGGACGCGCGGTCCGATGCGGCGGAGCGGTCGGTATCGGTGCCCGCCCGGGCGAGAGCGAGCAGGGCGGTCAGGCCGGCGAGGTCTCCATTGGCGGAGAGGGCCTTTTCTCGCCAGGAATCGACCGGTTGCCATTCGAGGGCGATGCGGGCGGCATTCCGAATCCACGGGTCGGGACTGCCGAGATGGGGAAAGGCGGCCTCGACGGCGGCGGGGTCGGCGTGACCGTGGAAACGCTCCAGCGATTTGCGGAGTTCGCGGGCCTGCCTTGAGAAATCGGCACGCGCTTTTGCCTGGCCACCGGGTTCGGCCGGGGTGTCCGGATGTTTGCCGGTGTAGCGAATCCGGTAGAGCGCGGATTGCGTTTTCCGGCCTCCGGTGACGAACCACAGGGCGCCGTCGGCGTCGAAATCGAGGTCCGTGACATTGAGCGGACGTCCCTCGAGGAAGACTTCCCCGCTACCCAGATAGCTCGCTCCGTTAGCGGTGATGTGGACGGCGACAATGCGGCCGTAGGCCCAATCGAGGGCGAAGAGTGCCTCTTTCCAAGGGGTGGGAAAGCCGCTGCGGGTGCCGAACTTCACGCCTGTCGGCGATCCGCGCCCCACGTCGTAGGTCGTCGGCACGCTGTCGGGCGCGTAGATCGGAAAGCTGCGCGTGTTGCCGCGATCCTGGTGCCAGCCATAGTTGGCACCGGAAACGAGATGATTGATCCGCGTCGGACGGTAGAAGGGCAAGCCCACGTCGCCCTCGTTGTCGGCGTCGTAGGTGAAGGGCTCGCCGTCGGCATTGAAATCGATCCCGTAGGGATTGCGCAGTCCGCGGGTCATGGCTTCCCAGGTTCCTGAGCCGTCTGGCTTCTCCGTCCAGCGTATCCAATGGCCTAGTTCCTTGGGCGCTCCGCTTTCGGGCCGGGCGCGCCGTGGCGCGCCGTCGGGCACCTGAACGTCGTCGCCGGTGATGGCGTGCAGTGCGCCGTCGGGACCGACGGCGAGGTCGTTGCGGCCATGGCCGGTACCGCCTTCGGTGGCCTGAAGGAGCGTGATTTCATCGAAGCGGTCATCGCCGGTCGTGTCGCGAAGGCGATAGAGGGCCTTGCCGCGGTTGGCGTGGGCGTAAAGGGCGCCGCCCATCCACTCGATGCCGCGGCATTCCTGCAGGGTGTCTTCAATGGTCTCCGCGGCGATGACTTCCCGTCCGTTGTCGGACAAGGTCAGGCGCAGCAGCCCCTTCTGTTCTTTGGCGATGATGAGGCGGCCCTTCGGATCGATCGCGAGACTGACCCAGGAGTCCTCACCTTCCTGGGCGTCGCGGATTTTTTCGATCTCGAAGCCGGGCGGCAGGGGCGATAGCTGGGCGTCGCCGGGTTTCGTGGCCGTCCCGGTGGCGGGGTCGCCATTTAGGGCTTCTTTCCACTGGTTATACTCGGCGAAAGGGCTGATTTCAGGAAGCCGGTTCAGCGCCCAGCGTCGCGGTTCCACCCGACCGAACTGGCCGACGGCTTCACCGGTGACGGTTTTCCACGACGCGTCGGTGAGCAAGTGAATCGGAGCCTCGTTCGCGCGGGCGATTTCGAGGGAGAGAGCGATGGCCGAGGGGCCCACGACGCCTTGAGCCACGACGCTGAGGGTGTTTTCGCCCGACTTGAGCAAACGAGTGACTTCGATTTCCGCCGGGGGATCGTAAGGATCGAGCGCAAGGAGGGGTGTTCCGTTGAGGGAAACTTTCAGTCCGGCAAAGTCCGCCGTGGCGCGAAGGGTAGCGCGATCCACTTTGCCGTCGACCGTGACGGATCGTTCAATGACCACTCCGGCGGCTGACGACCGGTCACCTTGGGAGGTCCAGATCCAATCGGGAGCGGGTGGATCGGCAAAAATCGGCGCAGTGATGGCGGCGGAAACCAGCAGCGCGCCGAGTCGGGAAAAGGAAGTAAGGGTGAGTCTCGTCACAGCGCCTCGATCAAACCGAATTTGTCCTCCCAAGGCCAGCGAGACCGTGGGACGCGATTACGCTGACGTTTCGGCCCCCCCGCGAAATCGGGTTTACGGGAAGCGTTCGTCCCGGCATGGTGGGAAAGACTCACCTGTGATGATTTCCCAGATCTCTGTTTTTCCCATCGCGGTAATGCTCGGCATGTTGGGATGCTTTTTCCCCGGCCCGGCGGCCGCCCAAGAAGCGAAGCCTTCCGCCCTGGCGGTTTACCTGCCCGACTATCGCGTGAAGGCCGGCATGGAGCCCGCCCTGTATGGGACGACGGACCTAATCCTGTTTTCAGCGACGCCGAGGGAGGATGGTTCGGTCGATTTTTCGCGGATCACCCCGGAGTTGCTGGCCTTCGGCGAAAAGGCGAGGGCCGGTGGAGCGTTGCGAGTCAGCGTTTGCGTCGGCGGATGGGGGAGGGGGAAAGTCTTTGCCAGCGCGGTGTCGAGCGAGGCAAGCCGCTCGCGGTTCGTCGAAGATCTCGCGGCATTTTGTGCCCGGCACCAGTTGGGCGGGGTGGATATCGACTGGGAGTTTCCGAAAGGCGACGAGGAACACGCGCACTTCGTCGCGTTTCTCGCGGAGTTGGGAAGTCGGCTTCACGCCGACGGGCGCCTCCTGACCGTGGCGTTGGGATACACTCGACCGCTTCCGGCCGAGTGTTGGGCTCACGTCGATCGAGTCCACCTGATGAGTTACCAGCCGTGGTCGGAGCAGCCCTACGAGCCGTGGTTACGGGAATCGGTCATGCGCTTTCTCGAGGCCGGGTTGTCGCCGGAAAAGCTGCTGCTGGGCGTCGGATTTTACGCCAAGGAAAAGGCGGGCGAGCGGCGTGCCATCTCGTGGTGGAAACTGGCGGGGCCGGATGCCGAACCGCTGCCGGAATCGGAACACGGTTACTGGCCGGTGGGAGTTCAGGCCTGCGACCTGCGGATCGATCTGGTGAAGGAGTTCGGCTTGGGAGGCGTGATGGTGTGGGATTACGGACACGACAGCACGGCTCCGGAGACGTCGCTGCTCCGGGCCTTGTCGGAAGGATTGAGCGGTCCCGAAAAGGCGCGGTGATTTGGCGGCATCCGGGCATTGCCAAGGCCGTCGGAAATCGCCTACCCTAGCGGTCTTTTCCCCTCTGCCGTGACATGAGATCCCTGACCCGAATTCTTTGCCTCCTCGCCGCAAGCGTCGGTCTCGCCGCCGCCGCCGATCGTCCCAATGTGCTGTTCATCATCGTCGATGACCAATCGCCCTTCGATTTCAAGTTCTACAATCCGAAGTCAGAACTCACCGCACCGAACATCGAGCGGCTCGCCGCCGATGGCATGGTGTTTGATGCCGCCCACCACATGGGGGCCTTTGTCGGCGCGGTGTGCACGCCCTCGCGGCACATGGTGATGAGCGGGCGGACCGTGTGGCATCTGCCCATCGGCCCGAACGCAAAGACGCATTGCCCGGAAGATCTGCCGGAAAGCACGATGGCCGCCGTTTTCAACCGCGCCGGCTACGACACGATGCGGACCTGCAAGAAGGGCAACAGTTACGAGAGCGCCAACGAGCAGTTCACGATCCGGCACGACGCCTCGAAACGCGGCGGGGACGAGGAATCTGGCAGCGCCTGGCATGGCAAACAGGTCTTGGAGTATCTGGACCAGCGCGAGGCGTCGAAGGACAGCGATCCTTTCCTGATCTATTTCGGCTTTTCCCACCCGCACGACACCCGCGACGGGACGCCGGAACTGCTCGCCAACTACGGCGCCACCAATCATACCGACAAGAACGCGCTGCCTCCCGCGAATCCGAAGCAGCCCGCCCTGCCAATCAATTGGCTCCCTGTTCACCCCTTCCATCACGGCCATCCCGGCCTGCGCGACGAAGTGTCGGTCAGCGGCGTGTGGGAAAAGCGCGATCCTCAAACCATTCACAACGAAGTGGGTCGTGAATTCGCCTGCTCGGAGAATATCGACATCCAGATCGGAAAAGTGCTCGCGAAGCTCGAGGCGATGGGTGAGTTGGACAACACCTACGTTTTCTACACCTCCGATCACGGCATCGCCATCGGCCGCCACGGTTTGCAGGGTAAGCAGAACCTCTACGAGCACACCTGGCGGGTGCCTTACATCGTGAAAGGCCCGGGAATCAAGGCTGGCACCCGCGCGCCAGGCAACATCTACCTGCTGGACTCGCTCGCCACGATCTGCGACCTCACCGGTGTGCCGGCCCCCGCGTCGAACGAGGGAACCAGCTTCAAGCCCGTGCTGATGGGGGAAAAGGACACCGTCCGCGATGTGCTCTACGGCGTGTACAACGGCGGAACGAAGCCGGGCATGCGAGCCGTGAAGAAGGGCGACTGGAAACTGATCCAGTACGACGTGATGGACGGCCAAGTGCGGGAAAAACAGTTGTTTAATCTCGCGGAAAACCCGAACGAGTTCCTCAAGGAACACCATGATCCCGCCGTGATGGAGGCCTCCGGCATTGCGCCAACGGAGAACCAGGTCAACCTCGCCGGCGATCCGAAATACGCGGACAAGCTGAAGGAAATGGAGGCCTTGCTGCTCTCCGAAATGCGCCGCCTCGACGACCCGTGGCGGCTCTGGGATCAACCCGACGACGGACTGACCCCGCCCGAGGAACCGGCCCCGAAGGCGAAGAAGGACAAGAAGAACGGCAAGGCAAAGGGCGAGAAGAAGGCGTGAGTCGCTTTCGTGACGCCACGTCGCGGGGACTTTCCAATCTCAGACTGCCCGCCCACTCAGTAAGCGATCACCGCCAGCCCGGGGACGCGCGAAAAGTGGGTCGTGTTGTTTGTCACCAGCGGCAGACCGGCGGCGAGGGCCGAGGCGGCGATCCAGAGGTCGTTGGCGCCGATGAGCTGGTTGGTTTGGCGAAGCGCCGAGGTGACTCGGGCGTAGTGACCCGCCACGGCGCGGTTCATTTCGAGGAATTCAAACCGGTCGATCATCGCGGCGCAGGCGGGGTCGTCAATGTCGCCAAATCCCTCGGCGAATTCTCCGGCGACCGTCCACGGGATCGCCGCCCGCGCGGCGGAATGGGCGGCAAGGAAGGCGTGGGCTTTGCCCGGCCCTCGCCGAAGTTCCCGCTCAAGATCGATGAGAAAACAGGTGTCGAAACAAAGGGCGTCCATGGCGTCGGCTCAATTCCCACCCGGCGACCAGGGATCGTCAGGCGGCGAGTCTTCCCTTTGAGCGGCATCTAGCCGAGCGATGACGGCCTCGGAGGCGGGAGTCATGGTTTTGAGAGACTCCAGCAACGTCCCGCAGGTCTTGGCCGCCGAGTCCCAACGAGCCCGGTGAATCACGCGAGAAAACGACTCCTTTTGAGAAGTCCGCGCCAGGCAGAGCCGTTCGTAGGCTTCCAGATCGATGGAAATCGTTTTCGTGGCCATGCATGCACTGTGCATGGAGTTTCAGGCGAAATCAAGAAAGGGAATTGCGTGGACGAAGCCCCCTTTCCGACCTCAGAATGGCGGAGTCCTGATCATTTCATCGAATGAAACGCATTTTTTCCCTCTTTGGGCTTTTCCTGATGGTGGCCTTCCCCGCCCTCGCCGACGACCTCGCGACGGTTGAAAAAAGCGGCACCCTGCTGTTTTCCGACACCTTCGAGCGCGACGAACCCACGTCGGACCAGGAGACGATCGGGGAGGGGTGGACGAGCAACAGCGCCTGGCGGGCGAAGGGAAAAAAGCAGGTGGATCTCAAGGATGGCGCCATGCATGTGACGCGCGTGCCGGAGGCGGATCACGGCGTCGCAATTTTTCACGATGTGGCGTTCCAGGATGGCGCGGTGCAGTTGCGTTTCCAACTCGGAGAAGGCGATGACCTTGGCGTCGATTTCGTCGATCGTGAATTGAAGACGGTTCACGCCGGCCACCTCTGCATGGGGCGGGTGACGCTGAAAGGGCTGACAATCACCGATTCGAAAACCGGCGGGATGAATAACGAAATCCGGGAACGCCGGCTGGCGGGGGATAATTCGCCCGAACTGGCAGCCTTGTTGAAAACCAAGACGAAGACCTTTCCGCATCCTCTCAGTGCCGGGGAGTGGCACACGCTGCTCCTCGTCGTCGAGGGCGACACCATGCGGGCGAGCCTTGATGGCAAATCGGTTGGCGAGTTTTCCTCCGAGGGCATTGCTCATCCGACCAAGCGCATGATCACCTTGGCTGTGAACCAGTCGGCAGTGGTCGATGACGTGAAAATCTGGAAACTGAAGTGATCGCGAACTGGCGAGACCGATTCCGGCTGAGCCTCGCGGCCGTGTTGGGGGGTGCGTTTCTTGCGCTCGGCGGACAGGCGGCGGAGCCTCGGCCAAACCTCATTTTCCTCATGGCCGACGACCTCGGCTACGGGGATCTCGGTTGCTACGGTCAGGAGCTGATCGAGACGCCGAACATCGATCGCCTCGCCACCGAGGGAATTCGCTTCACCCAGGCCTACGCGGGCGGACCGGTTTGCGCCGCCTCGCGGAGTGTGCTGATGACCGGTCAGCACAACGGGCACACCGCGGCGCGCGACAACATTCCGCATTATCCGGCCTACCTGAAGGATTCCGACATCACCCTGGCGGAAGTGTTGAAATCGGCGGGCTACCGCTGCGGCGGCATCGGGAAGTGGTCGCTCGGGGATCCGGGCACCGAAGGGCGGGCCACCGCCCAGGGATTTGACACCTGGTTCGGCTACCTGAATCAGGACCATGCCCATTACTACTATCCCGCCTACCTCGATGACGACGAGGGAAGACTGGAACTGCCGGACAACATTGAGCGCCACACTGACTACAGCCACGACCTGATGACCGAGCGCGCCCTGAAGTTCATCCGGGGCGCGAAGGAAGGTCCCTTTTTCTTCTACGGAGCCTACACGATCCCGCATTTTTCGGCCAAATCAGAGGACCCCACCACCTATGCCGTTCCCAGCGACGCGCCCTACACCGACCGCGACTGGGACCAAGCATCAAAAAATTACGCGGCGATGATCACTCGGCTCGACCGCGACGTGGGGCGCATCCTCGACCTGCTCGACGAGTTGGGACTCACGAAAAACACCCTGGTCGTCTTCACCAGCGACAATGGCGCCCTGCCGAAGGCTCCTCCGCGGTTCCGATCGGCCGGTCCCTTGCGCGGGTTCAAGTCCAGTCTCTACGAAGGCGGCATCCGGGTCCCCTTTCTGGCCCGCTGGCCGGGGACGATCACGGCCGGCTCCAAGAGCGACGAAGCGATCGCCTTTTACGACATGCTGCCGACTTTCGCCGAACTCTCCGGAGCGAAGATTCCTGAAAACATCGACGGCATCTCGGTGGTCGAGGCACTGAAAGGCGGCCGTTTGTCGAAGCCGCATGCCTTTTTCTACTGGGACTACGGGCATTGTCGGAAACGCTACGACCAAGCGGTGCGCCTGGGGAATTGGAAAGGCGTTCGCAATGGCCGGGACGCCGCCATCGAGCTCTACGATCTCGCGTCCGATCTCCGAGAAACGAGCAATGTCGCCACGGCGCATCCCGACGTGGTCGCCCGAATCGCCGAGATTCTGGAAACGGCCGCCATCCCAAGCGCCCGCTATCCCATCGGCGAAATCTATCGTGGCAAGCCCCTCTGGCAGCCGCCGGGACCGCTGGCGCGACCCTGACCCAACAGGGTATGCTCGCCGACCTAACCCTGTTGGGTCGCGAAAAAGGGTTCAGCGAATTTCCACGGACTCGCCGACGGCCGTTTCGTAGGCCTGGTGAAGCATGAAGGTCTGCTGCGCGCCCAGTTTCTGACCGGTCTGGGCGACGAAATAGAGAATCAGGGCCGCGGCGCCCGCCACCGCCGAAATCCAGAAACCCCACGGCGAACGGTCGAGCATCCATTGGGAAAAACCGATCACGGCGCCGGCGATGCCGAGAAACGCGATCACCAGGTATCCGTAGAGAAACATCGCCCAAACATTCGTGTTGGGACCGTAAATCCCCTGAATGACGGTCTTGTCGTCGTCGCCGGCCTCGACGCTGATGTTGAGCTGGGGCGACCAGAAATGCTGGAATCGCTCGGGAATGCGGAGCGTCACGTAGCCGGGAAAATTTTTCACATCGCAGCCGCACTTCGCCTCGGATAGCCGCGCGACAATCTGTTCCTGCACAGTCGTCGCGTCCGATTCGACGATTTGGCGGAAGTGCGGCCTGACGCGAAAGCTGCTCATGGCATCGCGGCCATTTTGAAGAGGCCGGACGCCGGGGGTCAATCCCGATCCTTGCGCGGGAATTGCTATTTCTTTGTCTTTCCTTTGCCTTTGCCGCCGGCTTTTGGCTTGGGTTGCTCGTCGAGGGTCTTCCGCGCGAGATCGGAATAGGCGTCGGTCTGGGCTTGCCAGGCGCGCTCGAGTTCGGCGACCTTTTCTGGCATTTTGGCGGCCAGATTATGCTGCTCGGCGCGATCGGTTTTCAGGTCGTAGAGTTCCCACGGGTCGCCATCGGCGGCGACGAGTTTCCAGTCGCCGACGCGGATGGCGCGGTTGCCCTCGTGCAGCCACCAGAGGCTGTCTCGCTCGATGGTGACGTCCTTGGCAAATGCCGGGACGAGGCTTTTGCCGGGAGCGGGAGGAACGGGTTCGCCTTCCCATTGGGCTGGCTTTTCGACGCCGGCGAGTTCAAGCGCGGTGGGGACGAAATCGATGACATGGGCGGGCGTGTGACGCAGTTCGCCCTTCGCGGCGATGCCCTTCGGCCAGTGGGCAATCAGCGGCGTGCTGATGCCGCCCTCGTGAACCCAGGTCTTGTGGCGGCGATAGGGGGTATTACTGGCGCTGGAAAATCCGGGGCCGAGGCAGAGATAGGTCGCGGCGCTGCCGGGCTCGGCCGCGGGATCGTGACCACCGTGACGCACCATGATTTCGGCGCTGGCGCCGTTGTCCGAGCCGAAAAGGATCAGAGTGTTTTCGTAGGTACCCATTGTCTTGAGCTGTTCAATGACGCGGCCGACCTCGACGTCGATGCGGTCCACCATGGCGGCGTGGATGGCCATCTTGGTGGCTTGGAAGCGGCGCTGCTCGTCGGTGAGGCTGGCCCAGGGCAGGGGGCGGTTGATCTCGCCCGGCCCGAGTTTTTCGAAGGCATCGGGAAAGTCGTAGGGTGGCCCGATGTCTGGTTCGAGCGCGGACAGGGTGGTGTTCACGATGCCCATCTTCTGCTGGCGGGCGAAACGAGCGGAGCGCATCGCTTCCCAGCCTTCGAGGTAACGGTCGCGGTATTTCGCGATGTCCGCCGGCGGTGCCTGGAGCGGAAAATGCGGGGCGATGAAGGCGATGTAGTGGAAGAACGGCTCGCCCGCATGCGCGGCGGCGTGGCCTTTCAGGCAGTCGACGGCATGATCGACCACGGCGGTGGTGGCATAGTAGCCGCTTTCGTCGGCGGGAACCGCGATTGGCTGGTCGTCGAGGCGGTTCCCCGCCGCGGTGAAGAAATTGCCCTGGTTGCGCATGTCGAGCGACCGTTCGAATCCGGACTCAAGCACGGGGCCGTCGATGTGCCATTTCCCGCTATGATAACTGCGATAGCCGGCCGCCTTCAGGTAATCGGGCAGCAGGCGAGCCCACTTCTGCCGAATGCCCTGGCCGCCGCCGCCGAGTCCGGGCAAACCATCGCGATGAATCTCCTGCGCGTAGTAGCCGGTCATCAGCGCGCCCCGAGTGGGCCAGCAGCGGGCGGTGTTGTAAAACTGGGTGAACCGCAGTCCGTCCGCCGCGAGTCCGTCAAGGTTCGGCGTCGCGATTTCGCCGCCGTAGCAGCCGAGATCGGAAAAGCCCATGTCGTCGGCAAGGATAAAAACGATGTTGGGCTTGTCGGTGGCCTGGCCGATGGCGACGCAGACGAGCCACAGCAGAGAGGTCAAGAGGAGGGGGCGTTTCATGGACGACAGCGTAGCGAATCGGCGCGGAGGTTCAAGGTTCGCAAAGACCTAGTTCCGCGTGGAAGATGACCGCGTAACCTCCCACCACCAGATAGCGCACCTCAGCTTCGGCGAAACACCGCAACAGATCTCTGTAGTCTGAGTTCATCCGGGTTACGTCCCTTGAGGCGCCATGCTTCTTCAACCATTCGCCAGGCGGCCCGGCTACGGGCCGAAGGAGGCAAGGCCTGCCAATCCACAGTGTGCTGGCGGCTCATGCCTTCGAAACCGTCACACTTGAGCACGCGCCAATTCGATCGGTCTGGTTTGGGTTCAGCCATGAGTAATTGAGGAACTATCTCGCCGCTGTCCGGCTTTCTCAATGGGGAAAACCGGCCGCTGTCCCCTTCGCCCATTTCCGTCCTCGCATCCCGGATGCCTTCCCGTTATGAATGGCGTGTCATGATTCCGCCCCGAGCCCTCGTTCGCCTTTTTCTCCCCTGCGTTTTCCTCGCCTGCTGCGGTTCCCTCCTCCGCGCCGCCGAGAGCCGTCCCAACATCCTGTTCATCTACACCGACGACCACTCCTACCGCACGGTGTCCTGCTACGAGCATGCCGAGTCGTGGGCGAAAACGCCGAACATTGACCGGCTCGCGGCGCGCGGGGTCCGCTTTACCCATGCCTACATCGGCACTTGGTGCATGCCGTCGCGGGTCACGATGCTGACTGGCCTTCATCAGTATGGCGCGAAGACGATGCGGATGGAGGGGCCCTATCCCGGCAGCGAATACGACCCGGAACAGTTGCCCTTCGTTCCCGCCGTGATGCGGAAAAACGGCTACCACACCGCCCAGATCGGCAAGTGGCATTCCGGCACGGACGCGGGATTCGGGCGCGATTGGGACCACCAGATCGTGTGGAACCGCCCGGCGCATCCGGACAACGCGCCGAACTACTATTACGATCAATTGCTCTCGATCGACGGAGGCGAGCCGAAAGTGGTGCCCGGTTATTCCACCGACAACTACACGCGCTGGGCGGTGGATTACATCGAGGGTAAACATCGCGACGCCTCCAAGCCCTGGTATCTCTGGCTTTGCTACGGCGGCGTGCATGCCCCCTACCTGCCGGCCGAGCGCCATCTCAACGACTATCCCGGCGTTACCGTCGCCACGCCGGCCGACATCTATCCGCCCCGAGCCGGCAAACCCGGCTATATGCAGAAGATCGCCGCCTGGGAGAAGGGCCCCACCGGTGACCCGGTGCTCAGCGACAAGGCCATCGGCAGCGAAATCGGCGACAACTTCGAGCGCGACCGCGGGCGCACCCTGAACGAATGGTCGCGCCAGTATCACCAGGCGGTGCGCGCCCTCGACGAAGGGATCGGCCAGGTGCTGAAGGCCCTCGAGGATACCGGCCAACTGGCCAACACCCTCGTCGTCCTCACCGCCGACCAGGGATACGCCTGGGGGCAGCATGGCTTCCGCGCCAAGCTCGCGCCCTACGACGCGAACATCCGTTCGCCGCTCATCATTTCCATGCCCGGCACGCTGCCCGAGGGAAAAGTGTGCCGTACCGCGGTCGGCGGGGTGGATCTGCCGCCCACCTTTCTGAGCTTTGCCGGGATCGACCTCCCATGGAAAATGCACGGCCACGACCTGACGCCCCTGTTGAGAAATCCCGACACCGTCTGGCCGCACACCACGATAATGCCCTTCACCGCCGACAAGTTCGGCGCCGACTGCGACCGGGTCCCTGATCCGCCCGCCAACGTCCACAAGGCCGGCATCCCCTGGTACGTGATGATCGTTCAGCGCCCGTACAAATACATCCGCACCCTCAATCCCAACGAGCCAGAGGAACTCTACGATCTCCTCACCGATCCCAACGAATTGACCAACCTCGCCGCCGATTCCGCCCATGCTGACACGCTGAAACAACTCCGCGCCGCCACCCTCGCCGAGCTGAAACGCACCGACGCCAAGATGGTCGATTCGCTGCCGCTGGTGAAGGAGTAGGAAGCGATACAGAATGCGACTATGACTCGGTTTCTCGCCAAGGGAATGTTTCGAATCGACAGGGATGGGCCTGTAACGGTGGTTTTCGGTGACGTTGTTGAAGGCGTGATTCGCAAAGGAATGGCGGTCCAAATTCCATTGGATGGTGGCCTTTCGGTGGCGGTGAAGATCGAAGCGATTGAATTTGTCGACCGTATTGCGGAAAGAATTAGCCACATTGGCCTCGTCATACGAGATCAACCAGGAATGGGGGAGGGATTGCGGTTGGAGAAATTGAATTCAGGGAGCGAAGTATTGGAGGTGACCGAATCCAAATGAACCTCCCGAGCGATTTGCAGCTTCTCCTTGTGGTTAAGGATCTCTTCCAAATTCAGGAACGAGGTTTGGTTTTGTCGCCAGATTTCTCCGTCCCGGGGAGAAATTGGAAATCACGAACAGAGACTGTGATTTTGGAAATTCCGGACGGAATTCGTTTTGAAGCGCGTGCGATTTTTCAATTGTCGCATTTCAACATTCGAGACCCAGATGTCTCAATCGACCGTCGATGGCGAGTTACCGTATGTCTGCCCGATTTGAAAGCGGAGGAGGTCCCGGTAGGAACGCGCCTTTTTGCACCATTCGAAGTCGTTGCGATGCTTGCAAATCAATTCAATAGGGTATGATCGCCGACTCAACCCTGTTTGATCGGCTCTCCGAGCGACCTTGAGATCGGGGGGCAACTGCGGTAACTTCTCCCCGCCATGCCCGCCGAATCTACAAAGACCGCCCGCCCCGTCCCGCCCGAAGTGGTGGAGATGGCGCTTCAGGCCGTGAAGGATTTTCACGAGTGCTTTTGGTGGTGGAATCCGGATTTCGTTCCCAGGACGGTCGAGGATGTTCGCGAAATCGTGCTGAATCTCCGCAAAGGAGGGCATCGCGCCTGGCAACGGGCGCAAGAGTTGAATGCATGCCTTTAACCGAACTTTGAGCGGGATGGACACGGGTGGCTAACGGAAATATGAACTTCCGACATCGGTTGAAGACGATTCCTCCGCTCCTTTTGGCGCTTTTGCTGGCGACCACTTTGGGATTCGGCGCTTCACTTGCTGCCGATTGGCCGATCGGTGCGGAGTCGGCGCCGACGCGTTGGAGCGTGGTCCGCGGCGAGAACGTTGTCTGGAAAGTGACCCTGCCTGAAACGGGTCAGAACACGCCGGTGGTGGCCGGGGGGCGAGTGTTCTTTTCCACGATGAAGCCCGTCGAAGCCGATGCGAAGACAGGCACGGACATCGTGGCGTGGTGCTGCGATGCAGCCACGGGAAAGGTCCTGTGGCGGCGGGACATGCCCGGGAAACATCCGCAGCGTCTCTCGGGTTGCTTTGGCGACAGCACTTCGCCGCCGGCGGTGTGCGAGGGCGGGCGCGTGGTGTTTGCCAGCGCGTCCGGCGCGATCGCCTGCTTCGACTTGGACGGAAATCCCCTTTGGAATCGAGAGACGCTCACCGTGGCGCGCACGCTGCCCTTCGTGCACGAGGGCAAATATGTCTTCACCCGCCAGGTCTATCCGCCAGAGCCGACGGGCGAGTTTTCCCACGCCTATGCCGATGCGCCGCTGGAAATGTGGACCCAGCTCCAAGCGCTCGACCTTGAGACGGGTGAGGTCGTTTGGACGACCGGGTGCGGCGTCAACATGGGGTGCGCGATTCTGCCGCAGCGGCTCTCCGACGGCCGGGCCGTGGCGGTGGTGGGACGTGGCGGCGGACATGGGCCTCCGGAAAAGCCGGACGGCATCTCGATGGTCGACCTCTCCGACGGCCACACCCTGTGGTCGCTTCCGCTGGAGGGGTTCATGGCCACGATGAGTTTCCGGATCTGGAAGGATGAGGTGCACCTGTTTCACGAGGGGGAGCATCTCTCGGTCGATGCCCTGACGGGAAAGATCCTGCGCCGGGTGAATATTTTGGAAAACGTTGCGGTGAGGCGATGGAAGGACGGGGCGCGGGTCACCGAGGTCGAGACGATTCCGCCGAAGGCCACCCGGATGATCACTCAGACATCGAATCTGCTGGTCGGTCCCTGGCATTATTTCCGCGGCTACACCCGGCCCTACCTGGGGCGCGTTCAGGTCGAGACCGGCGCGGTGGAATACCTGGAGTTGCCCATTCAACTGGGACGGAACAACGATGGAGAGGACCAATTCCTCTGGTATATTGAACCTAGGGACAAGGCTTCACCAAAGCTGGAAAAGCAGACCCTCGTCCCAAACTCGGTGAAAAACTCGCGCGGCTTTGTCGTGATGGGCGACGCAAGATCCACCGGCAGCGGATGGGGACACATCGCTTCGCCGACGCCGATGGCGGCGGGGCCGAATCTCTACGTTCCGGTGATGAACGGCACGGTCTATGTCATTGATTGGAACGCGCCGACGCTCGACGAATCCGCGGTCGTTGCCATCAACGATCTCGGCCCCGTTGGCGAGGCCTACACTCGGGCCAGCCTCCTCGTGGAGGATGGGCGGATTTTTGGCCACACGATTCGGGAACTGATCTGCATCGGGAAACGTTGAGGCGCGGTGTCGCGTTTTTGGCCGATTCTGCTTCCCTCATCACGCCGCAGGAAACCCGATTTCCCTTTTGCGTGGGACCGTCTTTTCCGGTATCTCTCGGTCCCCATGAAAACCCTGTCACGTTTCTCGTTTACCGCCTTCGCCGCGCTCTGTTGCGCCGGTTCGCTGTCTGCCGCCGATGATGGCTTTCGTCCGCTGTTCAATGGCAAGGACCTCACCGGTTGGGATGGCAATCCCGAGCTTTGGAGCGTGGAGGACGGCTGCATCACCGGCAAGACCACGGGTCCGGAACAGCTCAGCTACAACCAGTTCCTCGTCTGGCGCGGCGGCAAGGTGAAGAACTTCGAGCTGCGGGTGAAGATCAAGCAGTCCGGCAACAACACTGGCATCCAGTACCGCAGCGCCGAGCTGCCCGAGGTCGGCAAGTGGTCCGTCGGGGGATACCAGTGTGATGTCCATCCCACCCCGGCGAACAACGCCATGGTCTATGACGAGCGCGGACGCGGCATCATTTGCCAGAATGGGCAGAGCGTCGTGATCGATCCGCAGGGCGCGCGCTGGCTCGTGGCGGAGCGCGATCCGGTCACGGTCGATGTGGCCGAGTGGAACGAATACACGGTGATCGCGCAGGGCAATCACCTCATTCACAAGCTCAATGGCCAGGTCACCATCGACCTCGTCGATCACGAGGAAGCCGAGCGCGAACTCGAAGGCCTGCTCGCCTTCCAGATTCATCGCGGTCCGGCCATGAACGTGCAGATCAAGGACGTGATGTTCAAGGAGCTGCCCGACGGCGGCGTGATTCCCTTCGCCAAGTCGAACATTCCGAACGACGCCCAGAAGATCGAAAAGCCCGCTCCGCCCGCCAAGGGCAAGGCCAAGG
Organism: Akkermansiaceae bacterium; assembly: GCA_024233085.1. Classification (GTDB taxonomy): domain Bacteria; phylum Verrucomicrobiota; class Verrucomicrobiia; order Verrucomicrobiales; family DEV007; genus JAEUHH01. The sequence goes on along the minus strand of JACKQC010000033.1, from coordinate 2,939 downwards.
GACCTGCCAAGGGGCAGCCGAATCCGAAGGCCGCTCCCGGTAAAGGCAAGGGCAAGGCGGCCCCCGCGCCGCAGGCCGCCGCGGCCAATGCGAAGGCCAAGCCGAAACGCCCCGATTCCGTCGGACCGGCCATCGGCGAGAACGTGGCGACTCCGGTCGGCCGCATCAAGGCGCTCGATGGCTTCAAGGTCGAGCTGCTCTACTCCGTGCCCGGCGGCGACCAGGGATCCTGGGTGGCGCTCTGTGCCGACGACAAAGGCCGCATCTATGCGAGCGACCAGTATGGCGACCTCTACCGTTTCCCCGCCCCGGCGGCGGGCCAGCCGCTGAAGGCGGCCGACGTGAAAAAGGTGCCGGTGAACATCCGCGCCATCAATGGCATGACCTGGGCTTTCGGCGCGATCTACGCCGGGGTGAATGACTACGAAAAGAAGATGCAGAGCGGTCTCTACCGCATCTCCGACAGCGACGGCGACGACATGCCCGACAAAGTCGAGCTGCTCCGCGGGATCGATTCCGGCAGCGACCATGGCGTGCACAAGGTGCTGGTCACGCCCGACGGAAAAGGCCTCTACCTCGTCTGTGGCAATAACGCTATCCTCACCGAGACGGTCGACACTTCGCCGGTGAAGAAAATCTGGGGCGACGATCACCTCCTGCCCCGCATGCCCGACGGACGCGGCCACAATCGTTCCGTGCTGGCGCCGGGCGGGATCGTCTATCGCCTCGATCCCGAGGGAAAGCGGTTCGAGATCTTTGCCTCCGGCTTTCGGAACATCTACGGCGCGGGAGTGAACCTCGACGGCGAGTTGTTCACCTATGACGCCGACATGGAATACGACTTCAACACCCCGTGGTACCGTCCCACCCGGGTGTGCCATGTCGTCAGCGGCGCGGAGTTCGGCTGGCGCAACGGGGCGGGCAAGTATCCAGAGTTTTATCCCGACAGCCTGCCGCCGGTGCTGAACATCGGACCCGGCTCGCCCACCGGCACCACCTTCGGCTACGGGGCGAAATTCCCCGCCAAATACCAGCGCGCCTTCTACGTGCTCGACTGGAGCTGGGGGCGACTTTATGCCGTCCATCTCGAGCCGGAGGGCGCCAGCTACACCGCGACGAAGGAAGACTTCATCACCGGCTCCCCGCTGCCTTTAACCGACGCGCTGATCCACCCGAAGGATGGCGCCATGTATTTCGCCATCGGCGGCCGCCGCGTGCAGTCCGGCCTCTACCGCGTCACCTACACCGGATCGGAGGACACTGCACCCATTCCCCAGACCTCGTCGACGCCGTCGAAACTGGTTCAACTCCGCCGCGATTTGGAAAAATTTCACGGCAAGCCCGATTCGAATGCCGTCGCCGCCGCATGGCCGCGGCTCGATCACGAGGACCGCTTCGTCGCCTGGGCCGCCCGCATCGCCCTGGAGCACCAGCCCGTCGCCGAGTGGAAGGACAAGGCCCTCGCCGAGACCTTGCCCGGCCGGCAGTTGCCCGCCCTGCTCGCCCTCGCCCGGCTCACCGGCGCCTGTCCCGATCACCGTCCCGACGGAGCCACCATCGACACCACCACCCGTGACCAGATTTTCGGCGCCCTGTTGAAGCTCGACTACGCCGGCCTCGCGTCCCGCGAGCGACTCGCCTACGTGCGCCTCGCCGAGATCGTGCTGCACCGCTTCGGCAATCCCGACGACGCCACCGTAGCAAAGTTGGTCGCCGCGCTCGACGCCGCCTATCCCGCCGACAACTTCCCGGAAAATTGGCTCCTCACCGAGACCCTCGCCTACCTGCAGGCCCCGCACGCTGCCGCCAAAGGCATGGCCCTCATCGCCGCCGCCCCCAGCCAGGAGCCGCAGATGGAGTACGCCCGCAGCCTGCGTTTCCTCAAGGCCGGCTGGACCCCGGAACTGCGGAAACAGCAGCTCGAATGGTTCCTCAAGGCCGCCAACTACAAGGGCGGTGCCAGCTTCGACAAGTTCATCGAGTTCATCCGCAACGACACTCTCACCACCTTCACCGACGCCGAAAACAAACAGTTTGCCGCTCTCATCGCCCAGAAACCCGAGCGCAAGTCAGCCATCGAGGTCGCCGGTGCCATCTTCGCCGGGCGCACCCCGAAGGTGTGGACCCTGGAGGAACTCAGCGCCGCCGCCCAGACTGGCCTGAAGGGGCGCGACTTCGACAATGGGCGCAAGATGTTCGCCGCCGCCGCCTGTTACGCCTGCCACCGCTTCGACAATGCCGGCGGCATGAACGGCCCCGACCTCACCGGCGCCGGCGGACGCTACAGCCCGCACGACCTCCTCGACCAGATCATCAATCCCAGCAAAGTGATCAACGAGCAGTTCGCCCCCATCGTCGTCACCAAGAACGACGGCACCAGCGTCACCGGGGTGGTCGTGAACCTCAGCGGCGACAACGTCACCCTCAACACCGACCTCTCCGACCCCAACCAGCGCGAAAACATCGACCGCAAGCTGGTGAAAAGCATCGAGCCCAGCCCCGTGTCCCCCATGCCGCCCATGCTGCTCGCCATGCTGAACCAAGACGAGATCCTCGACCTCGTCGCCTACGTCCTCAGCGGCGGCGACCGGGGGAACGGGATGTTTGGGAAATGAAGGGCGCGGATTCAGATTCCATCTCTCAATCGGAAGATGCCCGCCATTGAGCGGTTTTCGGTCACCGGTGTTGACAAAAACACCGGAAAACGGGCCGTCGCCTCCTGAACCGAAATCGGGTGGGCGAGTCAATGCGGGCGCGCCGGGGCGAAGCGGTCCACTCGCTCACGCTCGCGGCCACAAGGGAGGGGGCCGGATTCGGAAAAGGAAACCGCGAATGGACGCGAAAGAACGCGAATGCCGGGCTTAAAAACGTAAGCGTCAAGCGGAGCCCCTCTTGACCGGGCCGGGGTCATATTCGTCGTAGCGTTGGGGTATGACACT
>JACKQC010000032.1 GCA_024233085.1 Akkermansiaceae bacterium | reverse complement strand
CGCTACCAAGCTGCGCTACACCCCGCGACCGAGTGCGCCCGAATGGGGGCGAGCGGCAAATATGCGCGCGCCGCGCGCTTTTCCAAGGAGGAATTCGCGCCGGGTCGAAAAATTGTCCAAGCTCAGAACGGAATGTCGTCCCCCTCGGCGTCGAAACCGGACGGCGGTTCGCTCAGATGGGACGGGGGAGCGCCTTCGTCGAAATCCTGAAAACCGCCGCCCCCCGAGCCCTGGCCGCTTTTCTCGATTTTCCAGGCGTTCAGGTTCACGAAATATCGGCCCTTGTATTCGTTGCCGCGGATGTCGAAGTGAACCTTCACCCGGTCGCCTTTGCCCAGTCCGTCGGTCAGGGACGTCTTGTCCTTCACGCACTCGAACTTGATCATCTGCGGAAATTTTCCATCCTCGACTTCGACGACAAACTCCCGTTTCGAAAATCCGCTCGAAAAGGTTTGGATGTCGTCGATCTGGTGAACGGTTCCCTCGAGTTCGAATCTGGCGGCCATGATTGCGTGGGTCTGGGGTGAGATTTTCCCCTACTTCCGGCCATCCGGCGGCCCGTGCAACGAAAAACCGACCCAACCCTGTTGGGTCCGGCGCCATACCCTGTTGACTCCGGCATCCAACCCTGTTGAACTGGTGAATTCCGGAAGCTTCCCGCCGCCGGTCACGCCATGGTTTTTCGAACTTTCCTTCTTCTGGTTGGGCTCCTCGCCGTCGCCTTCGCCGTTTCCGCGGCGCGCGGCGGCGAGCGGGTGTTTTTCGCCTTCGACGATCACGCCCTCCCGTGGCAACACAATCTGAAGCTCACTCTGGCTCAGGCCGAGAAGCATCCGGAGAATCCGGTGCTGCGCCGGGGACCGAAGGGGGCTCCCGATCACGGTCACGCCATTCTCTATGGAACGGTGCTCAAGGAGGGAGACCGGTTTCGCATGTGGTATCTGGGCATGTTCGAGCCGGAGATCCTCAACGGCCAGGCTCCCGGCTGGTGGCGGCCGATGTGTTACGCGGAAAGCGATGACGGGGTCCACTGGTCGAAGCCGGCTCTCGGGTTGGTCGATTTCAACGGAGACCGGCAAAACAACATCTGTCTCATTGAGGGCGAGCCGTTTTCAATGACGCGGGTGAACGATTTTCTGTCCGTTCTGCGTGACGCGGACGATCCCGATCCGGCCCGCCGCTACAAGGCGGCCTTCATCGCCCATGTGCCCTATGACGACATTCCCGGCGGCATGAGCGCGATCGGCACGAAGGAACGCCGGGTGGCGGTGACGGTGCTGGCGACGAGCGCGGACGGGTTGTCGTGGAAGATCGCCGGTCCGCCGGCCAACGCGGGGGGCGAGCGTTTCGAGGTGTCGTCCTTGTATCGTTTCGGGGATTTCTACTATTCGACCGGCCAGTTGATCTCGCCATGGACTTGGCGGGCCGACGGCAGTGAGACGGGCCGGACCATGCTGACCTATCGTTCGGCGGACTTCGACCGCTGGTCGCCGGCGACGGCGCGGGGCTTTTCCCGGCCGGGTCAGCTGGCCAATCCGCCGGTGCCGGGCCAGCAGACCCACATGGGCGCCGGGATGTGGAATCGCGGAAACGTCATGATGGGGCTCTACGGCATGTGGCAGGACGCGCCGAAGAAGCCCGAGTCGGCCGAGTATTGGAACCGCGGCGTGTCCGTCGATCTGGGCCTGATCGTCAGCAACGACGGCGTGCATTTTCGAGAGCCGGTGCCGGGGTTCAAAGTGGTGGCCCGGGGCGAACCGGGGGCGTGGGATGACACGGCGCTGCTGCAGGGGCACGCCTTCGTGAACGAGGGCGACCGGACGATGATCTGGTATTCGCACTGGGACACGGGCGGCAAGCTCAAGTCGATGGAAATCGGGCTCGCGACCCTGAGACGGGACGGTTTCGGTTATCTATCGAGTCAGGTGGCGGAAAACGACGCGGAGGTTGTCACCGATTTCTTTCCGGCCACGGAAAAGACGTCCGTTTTTCTCAACATCGAAGGCGCCACCACCCAGTCGCCGGTGGAGATCGAGTGGCTGGACGAAAAGGCGAGTCCCGTGGCCGGGGCCCGCGCCTCGGTCGTTGAGAGTGGTCTCCGGGTGCCGGTTTCGTGGAAAATACCTCCGGGAGCGGGGGAGAGGCGGGCCTTGCGCGTGATTTTTCCAAAGGGGAGTCCGGCCCGGCTCCACGCGATCTATCTCGAAGACTGACCTTTTCCCGCCGCCATGGCCATCACGCTCGTCACCGAACTGACCGAAGCCGACGCGCGGCTGGCGCGCGAGGCGACCGAGGGCTTCGTGCCGGAGGCGGTTTACGACATCCATACCCATCTGTTTCATTCGGCCCATTTCGCGGAGGGGAAGTCGCCGGAGTTTCTCGCGCCGGACACGGGATACGGATTCGCCGACTACCGCGCGGCGCTCGGGCGCTGGCTGCCGGGGCGGGAGGTCGATGGATTGTTTTTCGGCTATCCGGCGGCGGGGAACGACCGGGCGGGGGAAAACGACTGGGTCGCGTCCCAACTCGCAAGGCATCCCGAACGGCGGCTCAGTCGCGGGCTGGCGCTGGTGGCGCCGGAGGACGGCGAGGAGGCCACGCGCCGGTTGATTGCGTCGCGCGGATTTGTGGGCATCAAGCCCTACCGGCTTTATGCGCCGGTGGCGGACACGACCCAGGCTCGGATCGAGGAGTTTGCCCCGCGCTGGATGTGGGAGGTGTGCCATGACATCGATGGGGTGCTGATGCTCCACATCATGCGAAGCGAGGGCATCGCCGATCCGGACAATCTCGAGGCGATCGCGCGGCTGAGCCGGGAGTATCCCCGATGCCGGCTGGTGCTGGCGCATGTGGCGCGATCGTTCAACTACCGCAACGCCCGCGCCGCGCTGCGGACGCTGGAGCCGCTCGACAACGTGGTGGTGGACACCTCGGCGGTTACCGAGGCCGAGGCCATGCGGGTCGCCCTGGAGGCGCTAGGACCGAGGCGGGTGCTTTTCGGCAGCGACTACATGGTGAGCGAGTTTCGGGGGAAGTGTTTCACGATGGGGGACGGCTTTTCGTGGTTGTACGCGGACAAGCTGCCCACTCCGGCGGTGACGGTTTTCGAAAACTACGCGCTGGTCGGTGTGGAATCCGTTTTGTGCCTGCGCGAGGCCTTCGAGATCGGCGGATTCAACGCGGCGGACGCGCGGGATGTGTTTCGCGACAACGCGCTGCGGCTGCTGGCGCCGCATCTCGACGCCGCCGACGTGCCGGCGTTACCCGAGGGAACGGATCTCTGGCGTCGGGCGCGCGAGGTCATCTCCTGCGGGACCGGGCTGCTGTCGAAGCGGGCGGAGAGTTTCGATCCGGTGACATGGCCGTCCTATTTCTCCCGCGCGTCGGGTTCGCACCTGTGGGACACGCGGGGACGGCGCCTGGTCGATTTCACGGGAGGGGTGGGGGCGATCTTGCTGGGACACAGCGATCCCGAGGTGAACGCCGCCGTGCGCCGGCGAACGACCCTGGGCACCTACGCGACACTGGCGTCGCCGGACGAGATCGAGCTGGCGGAGCTGCTTCTAGAGCTTCACCCCTGGGCGGGAAAGGTGCGCTACGCCCGCGGGGGCGGCGAGGCGCTGGGCGTGGCGGCGCGAATTGCCCGCGCCGCGACGGGGCGGAGCGGGATTGTCTTCTGTGGCTATCACGGCTGGTCGGACTGGTATCTGGCGGCGAATCTCGGCGACACGGACGCGCTCGACGGGCACTTGCTGCCCGGGCTGGAACCCCACGGCGTGCCGCGGGAGCTGGCCGGAACGGCGGCGCCGTTCCGCTACAACGATCTCGGCGCCTTCGAGACCGCGATCGCCGCGGTCGGAGGCGCGCCGGCGGCGGTGATGATGGAGCCTTTCCGTTCCGAAATGCCCCGCGACGGTTTTCTGGAGAAAATCGCCGCCCATTGCCGTGAAATCGGGACGGTCCTGGTCGTGGACGAGGTGACGGCGGGGTGGCGTTTCGGGTTTCCCGGGGGCTGCGCGCGGGTGGGAATCCAGCCGGATCTCGCGATCTACGCCAAGGCCATGTCGAACGGCGTTCCCTGCGCGGCGGTCGTCGGTCGCGATTCGGTGATGGACGCGGCAAACGAGAGCTTTATTTCATCGAGTTATTGGACGGACGGCATCGGACCCGCCGCCGCCCTGGCCTGCATCGGTAAAATGAAGCGGGAAGGCACCCAGGCGCATGTTTGGGCGTTGGGCGAGCGGCTTCAGGCCGGTCTCCGGGATTTGGCCACCAAGCACGGCGCCCTGGCCATCACCATCGCGGGGCAACCCTGCGCACCGTCCCTGGCTTTTGGACTCGGGGAGGAGGCGATGCCCGCGAAGGTGCTCATGATTCGCGGGATGCTGAGGCGAGGGTTTCTCTTTTCGAGTCAGCTCTACGCGATGGGCACCCACGATTTGGGGCAGGTCGAGTCCATGCTGGACGCGCTGGATGAGACGCTCGGCGAAGTCGACCGGGTTCGCGCCGAGGGCAGGCTGCGGGACGTCGCCGGGGCGGGGGAGGCGAAGGCTGGATTCGCCCGTCTGGCCTGAAGCGGGAAATTCTCGCCGGGGTGGGGACGCAAAAAAGAGGTCGCATCCGCGGCCGCGCCGGGGTTTCTTGGTCGCCTTCACCCATGAAATTTCGGTTCTTCTCCAAGCTTGTTGTTTACGCCGCTGTCGGTCTCCTTCCCTCAACGCTCCGCGCCGGGGAGGGGGTGGTCATCTTCATCAGTTGCGACGGCATGCGCCCGGACGCGGTCACCGCGCTCGGGGAAGAAGGCGCGCCTCATTTTCATCGATTGAGAAAAGAGGGGGCATTTACCGACAACGCCCGCACCGACAAGACCTACACCGTCACCCTGCCGAACCACACCAGCATGGTCACCAGCCGGGGGGTCGTTGGAAAGGAGGGCCACGAATGGATCATCAACACCGATCCGAAGCTCGGGCAGAATCTCCACCGCAACCACAAGGCTTACCTTTCCAGTGTGTTCGCCGTCGCCCACGACAACGGCCGGCGCACCGGGCTTTACGCGAGCAAGACGAAGTTTTCCCTCTACGACATCAGCTACGACGAGCGCACCGGCGAACCCGACACCACGGGGCCCGACAATGGGCGGGACAAGATCGACGTTTATCACGAGAACGACGACACCGAGGCGCTGATCGGCGAATTCATCGCGGCCGAAACGGAAAAGCCATTCGATTTCGCCATGTTGCACCTGAGGGACTGCGATTCGGCCGGGCACAAGGACTCGTGGGATCTGACCCCCGGCAGCCCCTACCTGGAGGCGGCGAAAAAGGTGGACGGTCTCATCGGTCGCTTGCTGGAAATGATCGACACCACCCCCGCTCTGAACGGCAGGACCTGGCTGGTCATCACGGCCGACCACGGGGGATGGACCGGCACCAAGGGGCACGGCGAGAACGACCAACCCGACAACTTTACCATTCCGTTTTATGCCTGGGGACCGGGCATTCCGGGAGGCAAGGATCTCTACGAACTCAATTCCGCGACACGCCGGGACCCGGGAAAGGAAAACCCCGACTACAATGCCGACGCTCAACCGATCCGAAATGGCGACGCCGGGAATTTCTGCCTCAGTTTGCTGGGTCTCCCCGCGATTCCCGGTTCCACGATCAACGCGGCGCAGGACTTCAAGGCTTGCGTCGCGACGCCGTGACCGAACCGGACTTCGGCGGCGATGCCTTTTTTTCCACAATCAAACCTCCGCTTCGATCTCCCTCATGAAGAGTAATACCTTTCCCATTGCCATTCTGGTGGCCGCTTTCACCGTTTCGGCCGCCATCGGCGACGAATCCGTCACCCTGAAATTCCCCGGCGGAGACGGTCCCGGCAAGGGCAAAAAGATCGTCCTCGTGGCCGGCGACGAAGAATACCGTTCGGAAGAATCGATGCCGATGCTGGCGAAGCTTCTCAGCCATCGACACGGCTTCGACTGCGAAGTGGTGTTCTCCTGGGATGCCGACGGCAAATATCTCGACCCGAACAACCAGGCCGGTCTTCGCGGCCTCGCCGCGCTCGACGACGCGGATCTGATGATCATCGCCACCCGATTTCGCGCCCCGTCGGAGGAGGAAGCGGCCCACATCACGGCCTTTCTCAACGCCGGCAAACCGGTCATCGGTCTGCGCACCGCCACGCACGCTTTCAACGGGAAAGGCCGGTTCGGAGACTCGCTCGACTACGGGAAATTCGGGCTCGAGATTCTCGGCGAGCAATGGGTCAGCCATCACGGCGCGCACAAAAAGCAGGGTTGCCGCGCGGTCGTCGAGGGCGCCAACGCCAACAACGCCATTCTCAGCGGGGTGAAGGATGTCTTTGTGCCGACCGACGTTTATGGAGTCGTGCATCTCACCGACAAGGACGCCATTCTGTTGCGCGGCGCGGTGACGGAGACCCTCGATCCGGCCTCGAAAGCCATCGATGGCGAGAAAAACGAACCCATGCAGCCGCTCGCCTGGCTGCACCTCTACACCGCGCCGAATGGGACGACCCAAGGGCATTCCTTTTGCACGACCATGGGGGCTTCGGTCGATCTGGTGAACGAGGATTTGCGCCGCCTCGTCGTGAACGCCGCGTTTCAGCTCACCGGACTCGAGGTTCCGGAGAAAGCTGACGTCGCCTTTGTCGATCCCTTCTATCCGAGTTTCTACGGTTTCATCAAAGAACCCGATCACTGGAAAAAGGCCGATCTTCAACCCTCCGATTTCGCGCTGGGACAGGCGCCTTCCCTGCCTGACCCGGCGGGAAGTCCCGAATGGAATTTCCGCCCGCGCAAACCGTAGGGAGGCGAGCGCGATTCCCGGGACAGGCGGAGAACGGAACAGACAGCCGGCCGGTTTCCACAACCATGCCCAGGAGATTCCCAGTCTTCCTCGCCGCTTCCGCCGCCCTGTTGCTGGCTGCGCCGGGAGGGGCGTCGGGACAGGCGACGAACGACGAAAGCGCCGATCCGCACGCTTTTGCCGACCTGACCTCGCCGGCGCACGATTACTGGACACGCGAGTTGAAGGATCCCTTCACGCGGTTCAAGGCCGACTTCGAGGCCGGGAAGATCGAGCTCGATTTTTCGAGCGAGAAAGCCTTCGTCATCAGCCTGCTGAAGGTGCTGGACATTCCCGCCACCTCGCAAATGCTGCTGTTTTCCACCACCAGCCTTCAGCTCCGGTTTATTTCACCGCGGAATCCCCGCTCCCTCTTTTTCAACGAGGACGTTTACCTCGGCTACATCCCCGGGGGGCGGATCGAGATCATCTCCCTCGATCCCGAGGTGGGCGGCATTTTCTACATCTTCGACATCCCGCAAAACGGCGCCCGCCCGGTGGTGGAGCGCTCCGAGCGCTGCATGAACTGCCATGCCGACGACGACACGCGCCAGGTGCCCGGTATCGCGATCAAATCGGTCATTCCCGGTCCCACCGGCGGTTCGCTGAATTCCTACCGCCGCGAGCAGATCGGGCACCAGATCCCGTTTTCCGAGCGCTTCGGCGGCTGGCATCTCACCAGTGGCGAGGAGATCGGGCACCATTGGGGAAATCTGATCGGCCGCCTCTCCAACGGCGAGATGTCCACCCAGAAACTCGAGCCGGGAACCCTCTTCAGTTGGGACAAATACCCGGTCGCCACCAGCGACATCCTGCCTCAGTTGATCCACGAGCATCAGGGCGGCTTCGTCGACCGCGTGGTGGAGGCCTCCTACCGGGCACGGGCTTATCTTCACGAGGGAAACGGGCGCCTCACGAACCGCGTTCACATCGAGACCTTGAAAAAGACCGCCGACGAGCTCGTGCGCTACCTGCTCTTCGCCGACGAGGCGGAATTTCCCCGCGGCGGGATCGCCTACGACACGGCCTACGCCGAGGATTTTGCCCGTCACGCCAAACGGTTGCCGAATGGAGTTTCCCTGCGCGATCTCGACATGGAGACTCGCCTTTTCAAATACCGGTGCAGCTACATGATCGACACCGCGATTTTTCGGGGCATTCCCGACGTCTTCAAACAGCACGTCTATCGCCGGCTCGGCGAGGCGCTGAGTGTCGAGAAGCCGGACCCGGCATTCGGTTACCTCCCGTCCCGCGAAAAACAGGCCATCCAGGCCATCCTGCGCGGCACGCTGGAGGATCTTCCGAAGGGTTGGTAGCGAGCGGCCGGGAAACGACCGACCCAACAGGGTATGGTCGCCGACCCAACCCTGTTGGGTTCCCGCCGGACGGGCGTGAATGAATGCCCGGCGGGGAGTGGCACAAACCTTGCTCTTTGAAGGGGATTGCCCCCAAAATTCATGTTTCAGTTCTATCAGAAAGAATCCTTTTTCGACGAAATGTTCGTCGGAGAGGATGAATCGGTTTTTCCCCATTACCAGGGGCTGCGTGAGCGCCTGGGGCGTCTGGACGATGCTGAGATCAGTGAGAAACAGCGGCGGGTGGACACGAGTTTTCTGGAGCAGGGGGTCACCTTCACCGTCTATGGGGACGATCGCGGGACGGAGCGCATTTTTCCCTTTGATCTGATTCCGCGCATCATTCCCGACACGGAATGGAGGACGATCGAGCAAGGGCTGACGCAACGGATCATCGCGCTGAATCTGTTTCTCCACGACATCTATCACGATGAACGGATCATCAAAGAGGGAATCGTTCCCGAGGAGGTGGTGAAATCGGCGGCGCACTACCGTCCGGAGATGAGGGGCGTGGATGTGCCGAAAGACATCTACATTCACATCTGCGGGACGGACCTGATCCGAGACGCGGAGGGGCGCTACCTCGTGCTGGAGGACAACGGGCGCTGCCCGTCGGGCGTGTCCTATTTGCTGGAAAACCGGGAGGCGATGAAGCGGGCCTTTCCGCGACTCTATCGTGACTACGGGGTGCGCCCCGTGGATCATTATCCGGAATTGTTGCTGAAGACGTTGCGGCATCTTTCTCCGCGACCGGGGCAGGCGCCGGTGTGTGTGTTGCTGACGCCGGGGGTTTACAACAGCGCCTATTTCGAACACACCTTTCTCGCGCGGAAGATGGGAATCGAAATCGTCGAAGGCCGCGACCTGATCGTGCTGGATGGATTCGTTTATATGCGGACTACGCGAGGGTTGGTGCAGGTGGACGTCATCTATCGACGGTTGGATGACGATTTTCTGGATCCGGTGGTGTTTCGCGACGATTCGATGCTGGGGGTGCCGGGCATCATGGACGCCTATTTGAAGGGGAACGTGGCCTTGGCCAACGCGGTCGGCACGGGGGTGGCGGACGACAAGGTGACCTACGCTTATGTGCCGGAGATGATCCGATTCTATCTCGATCAGGACCCGATCCTGGAAAACGTTCCGACTTACCTCGCGTGGCGTGACGAGGATCGGCAATATATGCTCGAGAATTTTCCCAAACTCGTGGTAAAGGCCGCCAACGAGTCCGGTGGGTATGGAATGCTGATGGGGCCGACGTCGACCGCGGCCGAGCGGGAGGATTTCGCCGCGAAAATCCGTCAGACACCCCGGAATTTCATCGCCCAACCGGTGGTGTCGCTCTCCCGCCATCCGACGATCTGCGGTGACAACCGGATCGAGGGCCGTCACGTCGACTTGCGACCGTTTATTTTGTACGGCGAAGACATCGAGATTATTCCGGGCGGGTTGACTCGGGTGGCGCTGCGGAAAGGGTCGCTGGTGGTGAATTCCTCCCAGGGCGGGGGGAGCAAAGACACCTGGGTGCTTTACCACTGAACCAACCCGATTTTTCGGAGATTCGTTTTCAATCCGATCATGCTATCCCGTGTCGCCGACAGTCTCTACTGGTTGAGCCGCTACCTCGAGCGTGCGGAGAATCTCGCGCGCATGGTGGACGTGTGCCGATACGACGCGCTTGACGCGGTGCTCGGCGACAGCGGCGAGACCTGGCGACCGATTCTCTATGCGATGTGCTCGGAGGAGGCCTATCAAGTGGCGCGGCGGTCGCGTTCCGAGGAACTGGATGTCGGGCGATTCATCACCTTTGCGGACGAGAATCCGGACTGCATCCGCCATTGCATCGCCCACGCTCGGGAAAACGCGCGGATGGTTCGCGATCAAATATCGGAGGAAATGTGGCTCGAACTCAACAGCATCCACCTCTTTCTCCAGTCCGGAGAGGCGGAGGACCTGTGGCGCCGCCAACCCGAGGCGCTTTACCGGGAAGTGATCAAGTTCCGGTTGCTGTTTGAAGGGTTGATCGATGCGACGATTCCCCACGACGAGGGGTGGAATTTCATCAAGGTGGGCAAGTACCTGGAGCGGGCCGACAAGACAAGCCGGATACTGGACACTTTGACATACGGGGATGAGCCTGAGCGAGGGCGGCTGGCCTCGGCGATGCGATCCTGTTCGGGTTTTTCAGCGTTCCGGGGAGAGTATCGAGGCGAGATCAGTCTTCGCAATGTGGTGGGTTTTCTGCTCTTTTCGCCATCTTTTCCCCGCTCGGTTCGTTTTTGTGTCCGGGAAGTCGATCGCGTGCTTCACGCCATCTCGGGAATGCCGTCAGGCGCCTTCTCCAACGAGGCGGAGCGGCTGACGGGCAGCATGCTGGCGCAGATGAATTTTTCGAGCGTGGAAAACGTCTGGAGCGTCGGGTTGCACCGATATATTGACGGACTGCAGGCGCAATTGAACCAGATCGGGCAAAAGGTCTTCGAGACCTACGTGCTCCTTCCTTCTGAAATCCGGAATGTGGCGCGGCCCGAGGTGTGGCAGATTGCCTGGCAACAATCCCAGCAACAGCAACAATAACTCGAAAACTCCCCCTCGATGCGACTGCGCGTACACCATCGCACGGAGTACCGCTATCCGGAGCCCGTCTCGGACAGTGTCAACGAATTGCGACTATATCCGCCCGACACCCGATGGCAGAAGCGGCAGTACGCGTTCGTTTCGGTGCTGCCGGCGAGTCGGCTGAGGCATTATGAGGATCTTAACCAGAATCGCACCCACTGGTTTGAGATTGCGCGGCCTCATCAACGGCTGGTAATCGAGAGCCGGGCCGAGGTGGTGACCCGCCAAAAGGTGAATTTCTCGGCTTTTCCCTACGGATTTCATCACGATGACCTTCCACGATGCCGGTTTCGAGAGGAGTGCTATCCATTTCTCCAGGAAAGCGCCTATGTGGAGCGAACACCGGAAATCTGGCGGCGGGCCCTCGATATCCGGGGTGGTTCGACGGATGTTTTCCAGACGAGCTATGCCATTATGGAGCATATCTATCGGGAGTTTCGGTATCAGTCCGGCGCGACGACGGTGGCGACCCGGGCGGGAGAGGTGATTGAAAAGCGCACCGGGGTCTGCCAGGATTTCGCGCACGCCATGGTCGCCTTCTGTCGGGCAATCGGAATTCCCGCCCGATATGTGAGTGGCTATTTTTTTGACGCGACCCGGGATCATCATCTGCGCGGCTCGGAGGCCTCCCACGCCTGGGTCGAGGTTTATCTCGAATCGTTCGGCTGGATCGGGCTGGATCCGACGAACAACAAAGTGGTTGATGAGACCTACCTGGTGGTGGCGACGGGTCGTGACTACCGCGAGGTGGCCCCGGTGGCGGGGACTTACTACGGAGCGGGTGGCAGCCTCATGGAGGTGTCGGTCAGTGTCCGTCGGTTGCCGGACGGACCGGTGAATGGCGGCGAAAAAGACGTCCGCGATTTGCCCGGTGAAACCGTGGCTGTCGGGAAGGAGCAGGAGCCGTCCGTCGTTTCGATCCAGTCGGTCCAGTGACCGGGCTTGACGGTCAGCTTAAAACTTTTTCGTATAGCTCGACCGTCTCCCGCGCGATTTCCGCCCAGGAAAAATGGTCGAGCACACGCTGGCGGCCGGCCGATCCCATGCGGCGGGCGGTTTCGGGATCGTCGAGCACACGGTTGAGCGCGGCGGCGAGATCGGCGGCAAACTTTTCGGGATCGACGGGCTCGAAGGGGCTCTCGCTTTGCTGATCCAGAGGCACGAGCAGGCCGGTCTCCCCGTCGAGGATCACTTCCTTCAGCCCGCCGACGGCGGAGCCGACCACGGGAATTTCGCAGGCCATGGCCTCGAGATTGATGATGCCGAAGGGTTCGTAGATCGAAGGACAACAGAAAACGGCGGCGCCGGAATAGACGATGATCTTCGTCTCGGTGTCGAGCATCTGGTCGATCCAGACGACCGGTCCGCTGTGGGCGGCGCGGGCGCGATCGACGGCCTCGCGCATTTCGGCGGCGATCTCGGGGGTGTCGGGCGCGCCGGCGCAGAGCACGACCTGGGTGCCGGGCCGGAGATGGCGGATGGCGTTGACGAGATGGACGATGCCCTTCTGCCGGGTGATGCGGCCGACGAACAGGACGTAGGGCCGGTCGGGATCGACGCCGTAGGAATGGAGGCGGTCGGAGTTTCGCGTGGGCCGGTATTCGTCGGGATCGATGCCGTTGTAGATGACGTGGACGCGCTCCTCGGGCAGGTCGAAGAGTCGGAGGATGTCGGCGCGGGTCTCGCGGGACACGGCGACGACGGCGTCGGCCATTTCGATGGCTGTTTTCTCCAGCCAGAGGGTGAAATCGTAGCCGCCGCCGAGTTGCTCGCGTTTCCACGGGCGGAGGGGCTCGAGGGAGTGAACGGTGAGCACCATGGGAATGCCGTGGTTGAATTTGGCGAGGATGCCGCCGAAGTGGGAATACCAGGTGTGGAGGTGGACGATGTCGGCGTCGATGGCGCGAGTGTTGAACTCGAGGCAGCGCTGGAGCGCGCCCAGCACGGAGTGAAGCCTTTCGGGGGCGGTGTAGCCGGAGCGGTCCCAGCCCGCCCCGCGGACGATCGGCGAGCCATCGCTCCATTGTTCGCCGAAGCAGCGGACTTCGGTGGGAACGAGTTTTGCCAGTTCGCGGGCGAGGTACTGCACGTGGATGCCGGCGCCGCCGTAAATGTTCGGCGGATATTCGTTGGTGAGAAGCAGGGTTTTCACAAATTCGAAAGAAAAATTTCGGAAAGAAGGCGGTGGGGTAGGGGCGGCGTCGGGAGGTGCGATGGTCAAAGTTCCACCGTCCGTTTCCACTGGGCGACTTCGATGGCCCCGCCGGGGTGGCGCTCGCGCAGGGTTTCGCACAAGGCCTTGGATTGCTCGGGCTCTCCGTGGACGAGCCATACTTTTTCGCGCGACCCGCCCATGCGGTCGAAATAGTCGAGCAATTCGCCGCGGTCGGCGTGGCCGCTGAAGCTGTCGAGAATTTCGACATTGGCGCGGAGTTTGAAGGGCTCGCCGAAGATGTTCACCTCGTCCCAACGGTTGCGAATTTTCCAGCCGAGGGTGTTTTCGGCGCAATAGCCGACGAAAAGGACGGTGTTGCGCGGGTCCCCGATATTGTTGCGCAGGTGGTGAAGCACGCGCCCGGCCTCGCACATGCCGGAGGCGGAGATGATGATGGCGGGCTCGCGCAGCTCGTTGAGGGACTTCGACTCGGAGACCTTGCGGATCAGGGAAAGGTTTTCGAACCCGAAAGGATCGCGCTTTTCGAAAAGGAATCGGTAAACCTCATCGTTGAAGCATTCCGGATGAAGCCGGAAGATTTCCGTGGCGCCGACGGCGAGGGGACTGTCCACGAAGATGGGCACGTCGGGCAGGCGGCCGGCCTCGGAGAGGGTGTGGAGCACGTAGATGAGCTGCTGGGTGCGCTCGACGGCGAAGGCGGGAATGATGACCTTGCCGCGTTTTTTCAGCGCACGCTCGAGGACGGACTCGAGGAGGTGGTTGGCCTGGGTCGGTAGCTCGTGCTCGCGGCCGCCGTAGGTGCTTTCCATGAGGAGAAAATCGACCCCCTCCGCGTTGGCCGGATCGCGGAGCAGTTCGTTGCGGCCGCGCCCGACATCGCCGCTGAACAGGAGACGCTTCCGGTTTCCCGCTTCCTCGAGATCGAGAATCACCTGCGCCGAACCGAGGATGTGTCCGGCGTCGATGAAGGTGAGGCGGACGCCATTGGCGATGGGGAGGGCGCGGTCGTAGCCGATATTGACGAACTGGCGCAGGCAAAGCTCGGCGTCCTGTTCCGAGTAGAGCGGTTCGACGGGATCGTCACCGTTTTTCGAGCGGCGCTTGTTGATCCACTCGACATCCTGCTCCTGAATGCGGGCGGAGTCGGGCAGCATGATGGAACAGAGGTCGCGCGTGGCGAAGGTGGAATAGATGTTCCCGCGAAATCCCTGCCGGACCAGATTGGGCAGGTTGCCGCTGTGGTCGATGTGGGCGTGCGAGAGGACGACCGCGTCGAGCGTGGCGGGATCGAAAAGAAAGTCCTGGTTGCGTTCCCAGGCGTCCGCCCGGTGTCCCTGATAGAGGCCGCAGTCCAGCAGGATTCGGGACCCGTTGACTTCCAGAAGATGTTGGGAACCGGTCGTGGTGCCGGCCGCGCCGCAGAATTTGAGCTTCATCGTGCAGGGGTTGGATAGAGGCGTTTGTCCGTCGTGACAAGCGGCGGAAGTCGCGAAAGGCGCGGAAAAATCCGCGTGGCTCCGGGAAGCGGGAGATCAGATCTCGTTTTCGCTCCCGCCTTTCGGGCGGAGGCACACCGATCCCCAGCCGATGAGAAAAGCCACGCCGCCGAAGGGCGTGATGGCGCCGAGCGCTTTGATATTCGTGACGCTCAGCACGTAGAGGCTGCCGGAAAAGAGCAGAATGCCGATAAGCCAGCTCCAGAATGTCAGGGGACGGACCCGCCCCGCGGCGGCGAGGGCCATGAGCGCGACCGCGTGGATCAGATGGTAGAGAACGGCGGTGTGCCAGGTGTCGAGGCGTTCGTTCCGAGCGAGGAGATCGGCGAGACCGTGGGCGCCGAAGGCCCCGAGGGCGACCCCGAGAAAGCCGAGCGCGCCGGCGACACGGAGGGAAATGCGGGTGCGAGTGTCCATCGCCCGCAATATGGTCACCATTCCGGAACGGACAACCGGAACCGGGGGATGGGCGTAAAGTAAAGGCCGCCGAGATCGTCCTCGACGAGATAGCTGCCGGTCACTTCGGCGTTCGTGGCGACGGTGTGATAGGAATTGTAGGAAAAGTGTTCACCCGGCTCCAGTTTCGGCGTCAGTCCGGTGATCCCGGTCCCCTCGACGACCTGGGTTTCGCCGTTTTCCTCCGAGACGATCCATTTCCGTCCCCGGAGAGTGATCGGACGGTCGGAGTGGTTCCGAACGGTGATGAAATAGACAAAGGGATAGGGCAGATTCGGCGGCGTTTGAAGACTCGGCATGTAGAAAACCTCGTCCACCGAAACCTCGACACCTTTGAGTTCTTCGATCGTTTTTTGCACGTCGGGCGCGATTCTTTCACGGCCGCCCGAGGGGGGTAAAGCCAAATCTGTCGTGGCGAACCGCAAAAATGCCGGGAAACTTGCTCCGGATGCACCCCAAGCCTCCCATCGCCCTGACCGTGGCCGGATCCGACAGTTCATCGGGCGCCGGGGTGCAGGCCGATCTGAAAACCTTCGCCGCCCACGGCGTTTACGGGGTGTGCGCCGTCACGGCGGTGGTGGCGGAGATCCCGGGCCGGGTCACCGGTTACGAGCCGATGGATGCGATGCTGCTCAATCGCCAGCTCCACACCGTTCGCTCCGGATTCACGATCGGCGCGGCCAAAACGGGCATGCTGGCCAACGCGGAGCTTGCCGCGGCGACGGCGGCGTTCTTCGCCTCGCACGCCGATATCCCCGTTGTGGTCGATCCGGTGATGGTGGCCAGCTCGGGCGATTCGCTGGTCGATGATGAGGCGGTGGCGGTTTACCGGACGAAGTTGCTGCCGCTGGCGGCGCTCGCGACACCGAACCTCGCCGAGGCGCGGGCGATGCTCGAACGGGACATCGACTCGCTCGACTCCATGGACGAGGCGGCCCGGGAGTGGTTCGAGGCCTTCGGCACGCCGGTGGTGGTGAAAGGCGGCCATCTCGATACCGGCGATCGCGCCGCGGCGGTCGATGTTTTTTGGGACGGCGAAAGCCTGGCGCATTTTTCGGCCGAGCGAGTGCCGGGGGTCGACACTCACGGCACCGGATGCACGTTTTCCGCCGCCGTCGCGGCGAATCTGGCGCGCGGCCGGGGGCTGTCCGAGTCCGTCGAAAGGGCGAAGCGATACATCACCGCGGCTCTGCGGCAATCCTATCGCTGGACGTCTCCGGAGCCGATTACCGCTTTGAACCATTTCCCCGAGGGCGTAAGCTGAGGCCCGCATGTCACCGATGATGAAAGCGTTGTTTCCGCGAGTGGTCCGGCCTGTCACGGGTCTGGCCGTGCTCGCTTCGTTCGCTCCCGGGGTGTTGACGGCCCAGAATGCCAGCGCTCCCCAGGCGCCCGCCTCGGCGGTCGAGTCCGGGCCGAAGCCGGAGCCGACTCTGCCCGACCTGATCGATGCTCTGCCGCAGGAGAGTCTTCAGGAAGCCTTTCGCCTCCTGCGGGAGGATTATATCAAACGCGACACCCTCAGTTTTCTCGAACTGAATCGTTCGGCGCTGCAGGGGCTTCTGGAGCGCCTCGAGTTCGGCGCCACCCTGCTCACCCGGGAAAGCCGCGAGGCGCGCGATTCGCCGTTTTTGTTTCATTCGGAAAAGCTTTCTAAAACCCTTGGCTACGTGCGTTTTGGAAGATTCCGAAAAGAGGAGGTGACCGAGCTGGACAAAGCCCTGGTGCGGTTCGGCGACGAGCCCGATCTGCGAACGCTCATTCTCGACCTGCGTTCGCCGCAGCGACAGGCGGATTTCGATATCGCGGCCTCGATCCTGAGCCGGTTCCGGCCCGAGGGTGAGTTGCTTTTCAAAATCCGCCGGCCCCGGGACGAGCGACCCCAGCTTTTCCTCGCCAAAACCGCCCGCAAGCAGTGGGAAGGTCCCGTCATCGTCCTGATCGATCGCGAGACGGGAAACGTGGGCGAGATCATCGCCGCCGTGTTGAAGAACCGGGACGGTTCCCTGCTGGTTGGCGAGCCGACCATCGGCATGACGGTCGAATACCGCGACGTGCCCATCGGGGAGGATCGCATCCTTCGCTACGGCGTGGCGGAAGTCGTCCTGCCCGACGACAGCTCGCTGTTTCGCGTCGGACTGACGCCCGACATTCGCACCCCGGCATCGACGAAGGTGAAGCAGGCGATCTTCCGCGAAACGCGGGAACATCCGCTGAGCGATTTCATTTTCGAAAAGCAGCGTCCCCGTTTGAACGAAGCCGCGCTGGTCGCCGGCACCGATCCGGAGCTGGACTATTACGTGGCGAAAAGCAACAACCGACCCACCGAGTGGGATCGGCCGCGCCTTCGCGACCGGACCCTGAATCAGGCGGTCGATCTGCTGACGGCGGAGGGCTTTGTCGCGCCCGTTCCCGGCGGCGAGGCCCGGAAGAAGTAAGCCGCCGCAGCCCCGCCGATGCGTTTGCCCGAAGACGAACTCGCCGCCCTCGAAGCCGGGGGCCTGCGGCGACACCTGCGCCGGATCGAGTCGGGGCAGGGGCCGGTGGTGACAATGGACGGGCGGCGTTTTCACAATTTCTCCTCCAACGACTACCTCGGGCTCGCCAGCCATCCGACCCTGACCGAAGCCTTCGCCGGGGCGCTGCGAAAACACGGAGCCGGCGCCGGAGCTTCGCGTCTGATTTGCGGCACGTTGGGGGCGCATCTCGATTTCGAGGAAAAACTGGCCGCCTTCAAGCGATCCGAGGCGGCGCTGACGTTTTCGAGCGGTTACGCCGCCGCGGTCGGAACCTTGAGCGCGCTGACGGGGAAGGAGGATGTCGTCATTCTCGACAAGCTGTGCCACGCCTCGCTGATCGACGGCGCGCGGCTGGGCGGCGCGACGTTGCGGGTATTTCCGCACAACGACCTCGACAAACTTGCCAGCCATCTCCGGTGGGCGGAAAATCGCGTCGATCCCGCCCGCGGCCGCGTGCTGGTCGTGACGGAATCGGTTTTCAGCATGGACGGTGACCGCGCGCCGCTGGCGGAAATTGTCGCGCTGAAGGAGGCCCGCGACGCCTGGCTGATGGTGGACGAGGCCCACGCCTTCGGCGTCATCGGACCGCGCGGTGGCGGGTTGGCGGCGGAGCTGGGACTCGAAAACCGGATCGAACTGCGAATGGGAACCCTCAGCAAGGCGGCGGGGCTTTCCGGGGGCTATCTCTGCGCCAGTCGCGCGACGGTGGATCTGCTGGTCAATCGCGCCCGCGGTTTCATCTACTCCACCGCGCCGCCGCCGGCGCTCGCCGAGGCCGCCGGTGTCGCGCTGGACCTCATCGCGGGCGCGGAGGGCGACGCCCGGCGCGCGGCGCTTTGGCGGAATGTCGACGCCTTCGCGAATTCGGCCGGGGTCGAGGCCGCCAGCGCCATCGTGCCCATCCTGTTGGGAAGCAACGAGGCCGCGCTGGCCGCCGCCGAATCCCTCAACGCGGCGGGTTTTCTGGCTCCCGCGATCCGCTACCCGACGGTGCCGCGCGGGGGCGCCCGCCTGCGGGTGACTCTGTCGGCGGCGCACGATCCGGACGCCGTCGAGGCTCTCGCGGCGGCGATTCAGGCGCTGGGCTGACGTTTCCGGCGCCGAAACCACCGCGCCATCCGCACGCCGGACTGCCGAAGATAGGCTCCCAGCAACGCCGGATCGCCCGACACCGATGCCGGATCGAAGCGGACCAGCCCGCGGCCGGTTTGGAGGCGCCGCAACTGGCGCGCGGTGATTTCCTTCGCGAAAAGTTCCTCCGCCCGCGCTTCGCCGGCTCGTCCCATGGCTTCGGTGCGCCCGGGATCGGCCAGCAGATCGGCCAGAATTCCGGCGAAGGCCCGCGGTTGCCGCTCGGGCACAAGGAGCCCCGTCTCTCCTTCGATGACCATTTCCGGCACCCCGGCCAGGACGGTCGAGGCGCAGGCCACCCGGGCCGCCATCGCCTCCATCAGCACCGTGGGCAGATTGTCCTTCCCGCCATCCTGTTCCGTGACGCAGGGCAGGGCGAAGACCGCCGCTTTTTCCAGCAGCGCCACGATTTCGGGCTGGGTTTTCGGCCCCGCCAGATCGACGCAATCGCCCGTTCCCGTTTCCGCGATGAGGGCGCGCAGTTCGTCTTCCATGGGGCCGTCGCCGCAAATGACGCATCGGAAATTTCCCACGCCCCGCCGTTTCAGATCGGCGCAGGCGCGAACGAGATCGTCGAAGCCTTTTTTTTCGATCAGCCGGCCGACGCTGAGGAGGAGCCGTTCGCCTTTCCAGACCGCTTTCGCGTCGCGTCGGGCGCCGGCCGCCCGAAAAGGCGCGAGATCGAGCCCGTTGTAGACACGTTTCACCTTCGCCGCCGCGCCGGGGAAACGCGCGCGCAGGTCGCGGGCGGAGTAGTCGCTGACCGTGGCCACCAGAGCCGCGTCGCGCATCAGATCGTCGAGCGAAAGCGACAGCTCCGGGGAGGCGGCGCTCCACAGGTCGTTGGCGTGGCCGGTGAAGCTGTAGGTGATGTCGAAAAACTCCCGCATCCACCAGACTGTCCGCGCGCCGACTCCGGCGAAGTGGGAATGCGCGTGCCGCACGCCCGCTTCGGCCAGTTTCAGTCCGATCCAGGCCGCTTCGTATACGCGCTGCTTGTCGCCGGTGCGGGAGCGTTCCTTCCAATGCCGGAGCGTCAGGACGACCGATTGTGGCAGCCGGTTTTCCGATTTCAGGCGTTTGACCTCTTCGACCAACTCCTTTTCCGGGGGGAGAAAGACGACGCGCTCGAAGAGTTCGTCCGGGAAATGTCGCGGTGTTTCCCCCCTCGTGTCGCGGATCGAAAAGATCAGCGGCCGCAGTCCCTGCCGCTCGAGTTCGAGGATCTCCCGCACGCAAAACGTCTGCGTGAACGAGGGGAAGCGCTCGAATACGTAGGCGAGGTGGTAGCGTGGCGACAAACCGGGCACGCTCCATCCGTGCCGCGCAACCGGGCCTCGGACAACGGATTTTTTTGGCGGGCGAGGCAACCCTGCCTGGTTGGGGACTCAACAGGGTTAAGTCACCGACCCAACCCTGTTGGATAGGGGTGGGGAGATAGCGAGGGGATTGACGAAGCGTTGATTTTGCCGGATCGCCGAATCACCCCAGCAAGCCGGCGATCACCAGCGCGACGACGCTCATCAGTTTGAGCAGGATGTTCAAAGAGGGGCCGGAGGTGTCCTTGAAGGGGTCCCCGACGGTGTCGCCGACGACGGCGGCTTTGTGGGCGTCGGAGCCTTTGACGAGCTTTTCGCCGTTCACTTCGTAGCCTTCCTCGATCATTTTCTTGGCGTTGTCCCAGGCGCCGCCGGCGTTGGATTGGAAAAGGGCCATGAGCACGCCGGTGACGGTGACGCCGGCGAGCAGGCCCCCCAACATTTCGGCGCCGCCGAAGAAGCCGACCAGCACGGGCGCGGCGACGGCGAGCAGACCGGGCTTCACCATTTCGCGAATGGCGGCGCGGGTGGAGATGGCGACGCAGGTGTCGTATTCGGCCTGGCCGTGGGCTTCCTGAAAGGCTTTCCGATCGGCTTCGGGCCAGTCGGCGATTTCCTTGCCGTCGTTGCGGTTCATGGCGTCGAGCCCGGCTTTGAGACCGGGGATTTCACGGAACTGGCGACGGACTTCCTCGATCATGGACATGGCGGCGCGGCCGACGGCCTCCATCGAAAAGGCGGAAAAGAGGAAGGGCAACATGCCGCCGAGGAAAAGGGCGGCGACGACCTTCGGGTCGGTGACTTCGATGGTGAGCCTGGCGCCCTCGTGGGTCGCTTCGTAGGTGGTCTTGAAGGCGGCAAAGAGCGCGAGGGCGGTGAGGGCGGCCGAACCGATGGCGAAGCCCTTGCCGATGGCGGCGGTGGTGTTGCCGACGGCGTCGAGCTTGTCGGTGCGCTGGCGGACTTCCTTGGGCAGCTCGCTCATTTCGGCGATGCCGCCGGCGTTGTCGGAAATCGGGCCGTAGGCGTCGACGGCGAGCTGGACGCCGGTGTTGGCGAGCATGCCGACGGCGGCGATGGCGATGCCATAGAGGCCGGCGAGATGGTAGGAACCCAGAATGGCGATGGCCAGCACGACGATGGGCAGGGCGGTGGAGAGCATGCCCACGCCGAGTCCGGCAATAATATTGGTGGCGGACCCGGTGACAGACTGGCGCACGATGCCGATAACGGGCTTGGTGCCGGTGCCGGTGTAATGCTCGGTGATGTAGCCAATGGCAATGCCGGAGGCGAGGCCGAGAAAGATGGCCCCGAAGACTTTCATCGGGGTGTAAACCGTTTCGCCGACGGTCCATTTCTCGGGAAGCATGGTCTGGACGAGAATCAACGTGCCGCCCAGCAGGATGACGCCGGCGGCGATTTCGCCGGTGTTCAGCGCGCGGTGGGGGCTGCCGCCTTCCTTCACCCGGACGAGGAAGGCGCCAATGATCGAGGCCACGATGCCGAGGCCGGCGATGGTGAGGGGGAGCAGGACGGCGCCGAGACCGTTGAAGCTGTCGGCGAATTCGGGCAGCGCGACAAACACGGTGCCGAGCACCATGGTGCCGATGATGGACCCGACGTAGCTCTCGAAGAGGTCGGCGCCCATTCCGGCCACGTCGCCGACGTTGTCGCCGACATTGTCCGCGATCGTCGCGGGGTTGAGCGGGTGATCCTCCGGGATGCCGGCTTCGACTTTGCCGACCAGATCGGCGCCGACATCGGCGGCCTTCGTGTAAATGCCGCCCCCGACACGGGCGAAGAGGGCGATCGAAGAGGCGCCAAATGAAAAGCCGGTGATGATGGTCATCACTTTCTGGATCGAGGCGGCGTCGGTGCCGATGGTTTTCGAGAAAATCAGCAGGAGGGTGCCCAGCCCGAGAACCCCGAGACCCACGACACCGAGGCCCATGACCGAACCGCCGGCGAAGGCGATCTTCAATCCCTCGCCGAGGCTGGTGCGGGCGCCCTGGGTGGTGCGGACATTGGCCTGGGTGGCGACCCGCATGCCGATGAAGCCGGCCGCGGCCGAGCAAAGCGCCCCGACGATGAAGGACACGGCCACCAGCGGATCGCTGCCGGGGCTTTTCGCGCCGGCGAAAGCCAACAGGCCCGCCACACAGACGACGAAGATCCCGAGCACCTTGTATTCCGCCTTGAGGAAGGCCATCGCTCCGATCGCGATGTTTTTCGAGATGCGCTCCATCTCCGGGGTTCCCGGGTTCTGTTTCGCGACCCAGCCGGAGCGCCAGAAAGTGTAGACGAGGGCAACGACGCCAAACAATGGAATCAGGTAGAAGATCGAGTCAGTCATGGAATGGAGGTTTCTTGAGTGGGGTGCGGTCCATTGCCGCGATTCCGGTTCGGTTGCAAGAACGCATACGAACCAAAAACATCATCGGGCACGGGTGAACGGCGTCCGGTGTGGCAAAAGAAGGGGCAGGTTTATGAAAAATCTAATTTTCCACGATTTTTTGTTTTAGAAAAGCTAATAGTTACGTAAAGTTCCCTTTTCCGTCCACGGTTTCATTGCATGCCCGCCGTTTCCTCGCGTCGCAGATCTTTTTCCCTTTTGCTCGGGGCGGGCGCCGTAGTCTCCGGCGTTCTGGGGCCGGTCCGAACGGCCCGCGCCGCGAAGTTCACCCGCGTCGTCATCGACCCAGGTCATGGCGGTCAGGATGGCGGATCGAAGTGGTACGGGGTCACCGAAAAAAATCTCACCCTCGACCTGGCGAAACGAATCCAGAAGGCGCTCCAGGAGGAGGGGGTGACGGCGGTGCTGACCCGTTCGACCGACAAGTATGTGGAGCTGGTCGACCGCGCGGAGGTGGCCAACAAGCTGGGCGAGGCCGTTTTCGTGTCGGTGCATTTCAACGCGCACCGCGACCGCAGCGTGAAGGGCATCGAGACTTTCTACTACCCGGGCGCGGCGGAGTCCCGGAATCTCGCGCTGGCGGTTCAGGGAGAGCTGGGCCGGCGTATCAAGACGCGAAACCGCGGCATCAAGGCCAACGCTCTGAAGGTGCTGCAAAAGACGAAGCGCGAGGCGATTCTGGTGGAGTGCGGCTTCATCTCCAATCGCTGGGAATGCCAGCGTTGCGCCTCGACCTGGTTTCGCCAGGTGCTGGCCGAGGAAATCGCCCAGGGCATCCTGCGTTACCGGGATTCCTGAATCGCGGGCGCGGCGCGCAGCCATATCCAGGCGCCGAGCAGGAGCAGCGCGGTGTTTTGGGCGAGTTTCAGCGGGTAATTAACGGTCGAGCCGTCGCCGAGTCCGAAACAGCCGCACTCGATGTCCAGGCCCCGCGTCCAGGACACGGCGATGGCGAGGGTGAAGACCGCGAGCAAACCCCAGAGGATGCCGGAGCCTCCCCGAGGCAGGCGATTCAGAACCAGGCAGGCGCCGGCGATCACCTCCAGCCACGGCAGAATGAGCGCGGCCGCGGCGACGAGGGGGTCGCCGATGAGATCGTAATTTCGGATCGCGGCCGAGAACAGGGCCGGATCGCGCAATTTCGAAGCGCCGGCCCAAATCCAGAAAAGGCCGAAACACACACGCGGGATGGCGGGAAGGGGGGCGTTCATGCGGCGGGACTGGAATGCGGGAGGATTCTTTCGGAAATCTTAAAGAGAATTGTTTGCCGGGGCATTGGCGACCCGCTAGAATGCCGCATCATGGAAAGGCGTACTCTGATTCGGCAATCGTTGGCGTTCGCGTCGGGCCTGGCTTTTCCGGCCCTGGCGGAGGACGAACCGGCCAGGAAACGGCTGCTACCGATGGGGACGATTTTCAAGGGCGAAAAGAAGTTCGAGACGATCGTCGCCAAGGCGCTGAAGGAAAATTGGCGCGCGCTCCCGATCGGCGACCGGATGGTGAATTTCGCCCGTGAATTGCGCGGCACGCCCTACAAGGGTTTCACCCTGGAAGTCGACGACCACGTCGAATCGCCCTCGGTGAATCTGGAGGGACTGGATTGCTGGTCGTTTTTCGAGATCGCGCTCGGGTTCGCCCGGATGATCGCGTCGGAGAAGGACCGTTTCGCGCCCGGGGACCTGCTGAATCAGATCGAGTTCACCCGATACCGGGGCGGGCATTGCTCGGGCGGTTATCTGGAGCGAATTCACTACCTCGCCGAGTGGTATTTTGAAAACGACGCCCGAGGCGTGATCGACAACGTGACCCGCGATTTCCCCGGCGCGACCCGGATCGAGGGACGAAAGGTTCAGGAAATGACGGTGCTGTGGAAAAGCTACCGTTACCTGCGGGAAAACCCGGAACTGCGCGCCCCGATGAAAAAATGGGAGGATTACGTGGCGGCGTTGCCTGTCTATTACCTGCCGAAAAGCAAGGTCAAGGCCATCGAGGACAAACTGAAGGACGGCGATGTGCTCGGCATCGCGACCAACCAGACGGGTGGTTTCTGTTCCCATGTGGGCCTCGCCGTGCGCACCAACGACGGCGTGATGCGGTTCATGCACGCCTCGACCAACTACAAGCGCGTCGTGATCGACGATTCGGTGTCAGAGTATTTGAATAACTTTCGTTATCACGCGGGCATCCTGATCGGGCGGCCTTTGGAGACGGATCGGACGGTCACCGACAAAGCAGCCTACGAGGCGAATCTCGCCGCGCTGAAAAAAGCGTGAACGGAATCCCTCCCGCCGCCGAAACCCGGATGGTCCATGAATGCCGACCCGCGAGTCTATCACGCCGCGGCGATCGCTGTTTTTTGGGGCGGCCTGTTGCTGGTGGGGATCGGGCTGTTGAAAGTGGGCGTTTATGCCGTGGGGGTATGGAAGCCCGAATGGTTCGCCCACCTTCGCTCGGAGACGTTGCGGGCGTTTTTTACCGGCAAGGGTAGCCGGAAGATTTTCGGAATCGGCGGCTTTCTGACCGCCGCGTTCGGCGGAATCTGCATGGTGCTGGCCAAGGTCATCGATTTCATGAGCCAGGTGCTTTACGGCGGGTGAGCGCCAAGTGAATTCGAGTTTGCCCCGTTCACGGGCAGGATGCCCGCGCCACATTGACCGCCAAATTCAATCACACCTCTTGAACCCCGCCGCGTTTCGTGCCAGAAAGCGCCATGCAAAACTCCGCCGATGTCTCCCCGAACGACGAATCGAAACAGCCCGTCGCCATCGGCCGACGGGGATTGCTCGCTTCGGCGGGTCTCCTGGCCGGCGCTACGACACTCGGTTCCGGGTTGGCCGCCGAAGCTCCCTCCGCCGTGAAGCGCTTCAAATTCTGTCTCAATATGTCCACCATCCGCGGCCAGGAACTCGACGCCGCGGAGGAAATCGAGGTCGCCGCCAAGGCCGGATACGACGCCATCGAACCGTGGTATCGCAAAATCTATGAGTATGTGGAAAAAGGGGGCTCGCTCAAGGATCTGAAAAAGCGCATCGACGATCACGGTCTCACTGTCGAGAGCGCGATCGGTTTCGCACCCTGGATCGTCAATGACGACGACGCCCGCGCCAAAGGACTCGAGGAGGCGAAAAAGGACATGGACACCATCTCCCAGCTCGGCGGCATCCGGATGGCCGCCCCGCCCGCCGGCGTGTCGAAGGGCGAGATCGTCAGCCTCGACGACGCGGCCGACCGCTATCGCGCCCTGCTGGAGTTGGGCGACCGCATGGGTGTGGTGCCGCAGGTCGAGATGTGGGGTGGCAATCCGACCATCGGCACGATGGAAAAAGCCCTCTACGTGGCGATCCGCTCCGGACATCCCAAGGCATGCTTTCTCGGCGACGTCTATCACACCTACAAGGGCGGATCTTCCTTCGACTCCATTCTGCTGCTCGGGCCGCGGGCCATCCAGCATTACCACATGAACGACTACCCCGCCGATCCGCCGCGCGAGACGATCAAGGACGAGCATCGCGTTTTCACCGGGGATGGCATCGCCCCCATCACCCGGATCCTGAGAAATTTCATGGCGGTCGGCGCCTGGCCCTCGCTTTCCCTCGAGTTGTTCAACAAAACCTATTGGGCAATGCCCGCTCTCGAATGCGCGAAAGTAGGGCTCGAGAAGATGAAGGCCTCCGTCGAGGCGGCCACGGCTCGGGCTTGACTTGACGTGGAATTCGAATTTTTTCGACTTTTTCCTGTTCCGGCGTGGCGAATCGGAATAGGATGCGGCATTCGTTCCTGAAAAGGGAGCGCCAAATCGAATTTGTCATGAAAACCGCTCGCGCCTTCAATCTTCTCAGCGCGGTGGCCGTTTGGACGGTTTGTCTGACCGGTTCCGCCAAGGATATCACCGTCAAGAGCACCTCGGGACAGTCGATGGATGTGGAAGTCCTCGCCTACACCAAGTCGAGCGGAAACGTTCGGATCAAGCGCACCTCCGACGGGCAGATTTTCAACGTCAAACTCGATGCCTTCGACGCCGAGTCTCAGAAAAAGATCGCGGACGCCGCCCCGGTCGCCATGCCGAAGCTGAATATCGAGGTTTCCAACGGCGCCCGCCGGGCGCGCGAGGGCAACAGCTCCTACATGAAACGGCAGGAAATCACCGCCTCCGTTTCGGTGAAGAACGAATCGCGGGACATCGACCTGGCGAAGACGAAATTCACCATTCTCCTGATAGGCCGGAACACGAGCCGCTTCGCCGACCGGGATCAGGATTGGTCGAAAATCCTGGCCAACGAAACCTTCACGAACTCCCTCCCCGCCGGGCAGGAACTCAAGTTTGAGTGCAAGCCGATCATGACGTCCTACGATTCCGACAAGGACTACACCAACGTCGGCGGTTGGGATTTCGACGGCTATCTGTTGGTCCTGCAGGACGAGGAGGGGCGTGTCATCGAGGCGAAAACCTCGATCGGGGTCGTCGAATCGTCGACGCTGAAAGACAAGCCCTTCCTGGCCAAGGCGACCCAGCTTTCCGTGGGGACCGAAGTGGAGCGCGACCTGACGCCGCACGGACGGAACCGCTGATTTGCGCCGAAGGTCCGGCTTGAGCCGCGGCGGTTTTCGCGGAGACTGCCGGGCGATGTCCCGCCCGACCCCGTTGTCCCGGTCCCTTTCCGCGATCCTCGCCGCGCTGGCCTTGCCCGTCCGGGGGGCGGGGGATGAGACGCGCTTCGCCGTACACGAGATCAATCCCGATTCCGCCTTTTCGGCCTGCGCGGTGGACGATGTCAACCGGGACGGGCGGCTCGACATCGTTTGCGGAGCGTGGTGGTATGAGGCTCCCCGGTGGACGGCGCATTTCATCCAGCCGGTCCAGCAGATCCGGGGCCGGTACGATGGATATTCCCACCTGCCCTATGACGTGGACGGGGACGGAGACACCGACTTCGTCAATGTGAACTACCGGAGCCAGTCGATCCACGTCACCGAGCACCCCGCCGATCCGGGCCGGCCCTGGCCGAAACACACCATCGCCCTGCCGGGTGCGATGGAGTCCGGCCGCCTTCACGACATTGATGCCGACGGCCACCTCGACATCCTGCCGAACGGAGTGAAATTCGCCGCCTGGTGGCGCTTCGATCCGAAATTTCGCCGCTTCGAGCGCCACGATCTGCCCGCCGAAGTCGCCAGCCACGGTGTTGGCTTTGGCGATATCGACGGCGACGGGCGCGGCGACGTGGTGGGCGCGAAAGGCTGGGCCCGGGCGCCCGAGGACCGCCTTGCCGGCGCGTGGGATTGGTTTCCCGAGTTCGACCTCGGCAAGTCGGCCAGCGTGCCCATCCTCGTCGTCGATCCCGATGAAGACGGGGACAACGACCTGGTGCTCGCCAACGGTCACGACTACGGCCTGTTCTGGATGGAGCAGACGCGCGAGGGGGAAAAACGGCGGTGGAAACGCCAATCCATCGACGATTCCTGGTCGCAGTGCCACGCGCCGCTCTGGTGCGATCTCGATGGAGACGGGCGCCCCGAACTGGTCGCCGGAAAACGCTACCTGGCCCACGATGGCCGGGATCCCGGCGCCCACGATCCGCTGGTCATTTATCGCTACCAGTTCGATCCCGCTCGGAAAGCCTGGGACAAACACCCGATCGCCGAGAATGGAAAAGTGGGCTTCGGGCTGGACCCGAAGGCGGCCGATCTCGATGCCGACGGCGATCTGGATCTCGTGTGCCCCGGGCGGAGCGGCCTTTTCTGGCTGGAAAACCTCCGGCTCGGGCCGGCCGCGGCTAAGCCGAAATCGTGAATCGATCCCCGTCGATGCGGGCCGCCGCGCCGAAGGTCAGCGGCTCGTTGTCGTCGATGTGGCCGCCGGGAAACCCCGCGATCACCGGCACGCCCAGATTTCCCAGCCGCTCGGCGATCACCTCCTCGGTCGAGACGCCGTCGTCGCCCGGTTTACCCTCGGTGAAGGCGCCGATGACGATGCCGGCGCAACCCGCGAACCAACCCGCGTGCAACAGCGACGTCAGCATTCGATCGACCCGGTAGGGACGCTCGCCGACATCCTCGAGAAACAGGACGCAACCGTCCGTGCGCGGCAGGAAAGGCGTGCCCAGCAGCGCGGCGATCACCGCCAGATTGCCGCCGAAGAGCCGGCCCTCGGCCGCCCCGGCGACGATCGGTTGAAGCGTCCAGGTCTCCGGGGCGTCCCGGCCCTCCAGCGTGCGGATCCATTCTTCCCGGATGGGCTCGGTCGCGCCCGCCAGCGCGCCGGCCATGGGCGCGTGGATGGATCGAACGCCCGCCCGCGCCCAGAGAGCGTGCAGGGCGGTGATGTCCGAAAAACCGACCAGCGCCTTGTTGGCGGCCGCGACTTCGGCGGGGACGAGATCCGGCAGCAGACGCGTGGCGCCGTAGCCGCCGCGCGCGCAGAGGATGGCGTCGATCTCCGGATCGCGAATCGCGTCGCGCAGTTCCCGCAACCGCCGCGCGTCCGAACCGGCGAAGTAACCGGTTTTCTCGAAAATATCGTCGTCAAAGCGCACCGTGTAACGCTCCCGCAGCCAGGCCACGCCGGCTTCGAAGCGCCCGCGATCGAAGGGGCCGGCCGGCGCCACGAGGCCGATCGTCGAACCGGGCTCGACCGGGCGGGGCGGGGGAAAGGCGCTGCTCATGCGCCGGAGTGTATACCCGTCGCCGAAAAATCCCGCGAAAAAAGAAGAAGCGGAATGCCGGGGCGCGGCGCGGCGAGCCCGCACACGATCTTGATCGAGGGCGGAGAAGGGTCGGAGATGCCGCCGTGCCCCAGAGTCAACAGGGTTGCCTCTCCCGCTTAACCCTGTTGGGTCACCGGAAGAATTGGGGGCCGCCGGCCTACCCGATTCGGGCTTTCCATGGGGCCGCGAACGATCCCGTTTCCGCAAAAATTGTGAAATTTTTCCGCTCCGATGTTTTTTTCTTGCCGGCCTCCCCGCGTTCCGTTAATGGGCTTAGGTGCAATCGATCTAACCCGGTTAATTTTTGGTAAACCTCAACTCCCCGCTCCGATGAAATCCCGTTCCCCCTCCGCCGCTCTCATGGTTTGTCTGGCCTCGTTCGCCGCCTCTCTTGGCGCGTTCGGCCAGGGAAACGGCAACGGCAACGCCGGCGGCGCCGGCAATCCCCCCACGGGCCCGAACGCCGGGCCGGTCAGCGCCCCGCTCGGGGTCGAATTCGGGCTCACCGATCCGCCGTCCCTGATCGATGTCGAGGAAACGCTGGGCGACCTTCGCCTTTTCAGTCCCGAAAAAATCGGGTTCTTCGCCCTCGGTTTCGATTTCTATCTTCAAGCCGATGCGGCCCCCCTTCGCGTTTACGACAATGACTCGGTCGACACCGAGGACTGGCTGATTTCGCTCGACGAGTCGCTGTTGGGGATCAGGGGGATCGATCTGGAACTGACAGGGGGGACTCTCACCATCGATGGCAAGGCGGTTTACACCGAGGGCGACTCGATCGCGTTTGGAGAGACGGCCATGGCTTCCGGCCTGTTCTCCCTGGCTTACGGGGAAAACACAGTGGCTTCCGGGGACTACGCCTTCGCCGGTGGAACTTCGTCGGTCGCGAGCGGATTGGGGGCGTTTGCCAACGGCAACAACGTCAGCGCGGCCGGCGACCGATCCGTCGCGTTCGGATTGGACACCGAAGCCGCGGGAATATACTCCTTCGCCGTCGGGCAGGGGGCCGTCGCGAACGGCTCCCGGACCTTTGCGCAGGGTTACCTTTCCTCGGCCAACGGTTGGATCGCCTCGACCTTCGGTTACCTCACCCAGGCAAACGGCGACTTGTCTTTCGCCCAAGGGCATTATTCGGCGGCAAACGGCGCCTACCAGGCCGCGTTCGGAGATCGCACGGTGGCGCGGGGCATCTCCGGCCAGTTTGTGTGCGGGCGGATCAATGTTCCACTGGACGATGCGGTCTTTGTCGTCGGAAATGGCGTCCTCAATCAGCCTTCAAACGCCTTCGTCGTGAGCAACAACGGCGACGCGGGCCTGCAAGGCGCCCTGACGGTGGGAACGGACCTCGTCGTTCCCGGCGAAGCCGACATTGCCCGCGTTCCCCCGCGGGGCGGAATTTCCATGGGCATTTACACGGCCGACGGTTCGGATGCGGAGTAAACAGGCCCCTGTCGCGGCCGGGCGTCTCCGCCTCGGACACTCCGGTCGCGCGCCGTCAACGTTTTCAACCTTGCTGCTCCCCGTGAAATCACCAAAGCTGAATTTGCCCGGCCTTTCTCGAGCCCGCCGAAAATTCTTTGCGTCAGGCTTGGTTCTCGCGTCGATCGCCACCCTTTCGATGGCCGTGATTCAGTTGGAGGGTCCCGTCTGGTGGTACGGGGCCGAGACCCGCGTGTGGTCCGATTCGGGACCCACCCGGGAGGACTGGGCGCCCGTCAACGCCGGGCAACTGAAACACGTCGCCGCGCAGGCGAAGCGTTATCTGGACCTGCGCCTCGCGCCCGCCGGTGGCGCGGGCTCCGAGATCGACGCGCTGGTGGAGAGCTTTGAAAACGTCGACAACTTCGCCCCGATCAACGTGGGGCAGTTGAAACACGTGGCCGCCTCCTACTATCGGCGTCTCGCGGCGGTGGGTTTTTCGCCCCGTTCCGAACTGTTGGCGGTCGGGGTTCCCGCCGCCGCCCTTGACGCGCAGGACGGCGCGGACGTGCTGGTTCCCTGGGATACCCAGGCACCCCCGGCGGAGAACGCCGCCCCGGTCAACATCGGGCAGTTGAAGGTGGTGTTTTCCTTCGACGTGGACGCCTGGGTCGAGATCGACGCCGACGGCAACGGGAATCCCGACTGGCTCGACGCCCTCGGCATCGGCAACCCCATCCCGCCCGGCCAGGACACCGACGGCGACGGGATGACCGACTTGGCGGAAATCGCGCTGGGTCGCGATCCGAACACGGACGAGTTCGCCGCGGAGCAGATCGGCGCCGAAACCTTCACAACCGGTCTGCGGGTGTTCGCCCCCGCCGGAAGCCGCCTTCCCTGAAACCGCAAACGCCGAGATTCCGGATTTTTCTATCCTTTCATCTTCTCAAGTTTTTCCCGGCAAAATGAAATCCTCTCTGAAATCGCTCTTGATTTTGGCGGTTCTCGCGGCGTTCCCGCCAAACGGAACGGAGGCCGCGGATTTCTCCGGCTTGACCAAGGATCACCTCGGCGGATCGGGGGGGCAGGTCGTTGTCACGGCTCCCGAGAATAACTACACCTTCACCGTCTCCGGGGCGCCGGATTGGATTTCCAACATCAACGGGCAATACACGATCGCGTCGGCGGGGCAGACCAAGACGATCACTTGGACCTACGCGAAGAACTGGATTCCCGATGGCGTTACCGGAGAAAGGAGCGCGACCTTGAGCGCCGCCGGTGACAGCGCGGGAATTGTTCAAACCGGGATCGACAATACATACTTTTACGACCCATTCGGCACGAATGTTAGTGTCGAGCCATACAGTTCCGGGTTTCCGACATTGACGATTGCGGTTTGGTCCGCGGTGCCCTTTTCGCCGGTGCAAACCGTGCCACTCGATGGCGAATGGGGAAGCGGTTCCAATGTTTACAATTCAAATCCAGGCGAGCCTTGGATCAGCGTTGCGAGCTCTGGGGTCACGTCCGGTGGGCCCGGCACCTATTTTGGTCGGGAGTTCAGGTGCTATGTGTCGATTCGCTACGGCGATAACACAGTTTTCGACGGCGTCACCGATGCTCGAAACGCGAAGCTCAAAATCAAGGCGCCCGACACCGACGGCGTCACCTACACCATTGATCAGCCTGGTGTCGACAACACCTATGTCTACGATCCATCACCCGAAACGATCGAGCTTCGCAGTTACGGCTCCTCGGGATCGACGAAGACGATCTCGGTCTGGTCGGCGATTCCCTTTTGCCCCGTCCAGGTTATCACCAACGGGGACGATTGGGGCGATGGGTCGGAAGTGTTGAGTTCGACCGTGGGCCAGCCTTGGATCAGCGTCACCAGTTCGGGAACCACCGGCGGCGGCCCGGGAACGTATCTGGGACG
Source organism: Akkermansiaceae bacterium (assembly GCA_024233085.1). Lineage (GTDB taxonomy): Bacteria > Verrucomicrobiota > Verrucomicrobiia > Verrucomicrobiales > DEV007 > JAEUHH01. The sequence goes on along the minus strand of JACKQC010000032.1, from coordinate 3,663 downwards.
TGAATATCGTACCTATCTGACCCTTCGATACGGGAACAATGTCATCTGGGACGCGGTCACTCCAGACCGAATCGCGACGTTTCACGTCAAGGCCCCGAATTCGACCGGCGTTTCGTTTTCAGCCCATCAACCGGGATTCGACAACAAATTTTGGGCGGTTGTCACTCCAACCGAGGTCCCTCTTTCCGGCGGTAGCGTTAGTGTCAAAGTCTATGGTCGGCTTTTGGGAGGAGCCTACAATGCGGTTTCCCAATCGGATTGGTTGACCGGGGGAGCCAGTGGCACGGTTTTCCTTCCAACAACCGTAAATGGGGAAAGCGTTTATGCCAGTTCCACTCTCCACTTTGTCGCCGCACCCCAGGACAGCTCCGATCCAACGCACTGGGCCGAACCGCGCACCGGCACGATCCAGGTCAATTCGACCCCCTACTTCATCCATCAGGGCGGCGGCGGCATCAAGATCGAATCGGCCGAAGTCGTCGATCCGCGGACCCGCACCATCCAGGTCACATACATACTTGGCGAACAGGCCGACCCGAACACCGTCTCGATGTCCTACCGGCTCGGCGGGGCGGGGGACGGCTTTGTATCGGTGCCCCTTTCCGAGGTGGTCGACGGCGCTGGCGCCGGCGCCGGCCTGGCCCCCGGAAAACACGTCATCCGCTGGGACGCCAGCCAGTTGCCCCTGAACTCCGAAAAGGAGGACTGGACCGTCCAGATCCGCCTCGAGGACAGCCTGGGCTTTTCCGCCGTTTCCGAGCCGGTTCCCTTTTCCCGCTGCGACTGCGTGGCTTGCGCCGAACCGGGAAAAGTAACCGCGATCGTCAATTCCGCCGACGTGCGCATCTCCCTCGGCCTCGACGAGCAGGGGCGCGCGCTGGGCGACTGGTGGATTCATGAGGAAGGCCCGACCGACGACCTGCGGACGCCCGCGGCGCTGTGGCGTTCGGCGCCGGGCGACGCCCAGCGTTTCCCCGCCGACGAGGCGGAGCATCCCGTCCAGGTGCTGACCGGTGCCGTGCTGGTGGCGGTGGACGATCCCGACCCGGCCGACAGCCAGTGGAGGGTGCGGGTCTTCGACCGGGAAAGTCAGTTGGGCGCCTTCGACGAGATCTCCGGCTTGTTCGATCAGTCGACCGCCACGCCCTTCCAGACCATCCGCTTCGCCGTCGAGGACGGCGCCGACGGGCAATTCGAGCGTTTCCGCGTGACCGAGGCCGGCCAGTACGGCGACCGGCAGCACGTTTTCCACTGGACCGGGGTCGGCAACGTCAAGGAGTGGACCCTGGAGGAAATCGATCCCGGCCGCGGCACGCTGCGCCGCGAAACCGTCACCAAGACGCCGGAGGGCAACGGCATCGTTGCGATCGACCGGCGCATTTTCGAGCCCGACGGCCGGCTGGCGGCCCGGTCGCTGACCCGCGAGCGCCATTTCTCCTTCGGCGACCGGGCCATCAGCGCCGAAGTGTTCATCGTCAGTTCGGATGGCGACGAAACCGGTTCCCGAACCACCTTCTTCGACTACCACGACACCGAGAACGCCCCCGGGTATGGCATGCTCCGGGAACGCCACACCGATTTCGACGGTTCCTGGACGCGGATGGATTACAACGCCGACGGACTGGCGGCGGTGCACACGCCCTACCTGAACGCCGGGCGCGGCTCCGGTGACGGGGAACACGCCGTCACCGCCTACGCCTACGGCGACGGCGAGTTCGGACTGGGACCGGCGCCCGACCGGGTCCGGACGGTGACGAATTCGGTGGCGGGCCAGCCCGTTTCCCGGCGATTCACCATCTGGTTTGGCGACACGGTTTCGGTCCCGCTCGCCGGAGGGGGCGCCGCCCTTTGCCTTGAACGCTGGGAAATCCAGCACCCCAATCCCACCATCGCCACCGCCGAGGCCGCTCTGGCCAGCGGCGAGGCCCTCGTGACCCGGACCCGCGAGTACGCCGACGGCGAAAACGCCCACCGCGTCCGATCCGTCAGTCTGCCCGACGGCACCGGCGCCGTTTACGAATACACCGGTCGCGAAACCGTCTCGCAAACCGGCGCGCTCGATGCCGGCGCCAACGCCGTCACCAAGGGCGTTCGCACGACCCGCCTGCTCAACGCCTTTGGCCGTCCGCTGGCCTCGCAAATCGTGTCCCTCCCCGAGAATCTGACGCTCGAGCAGGACCTCTCCCTGACCCAGGACACGCTCGGCCGCTCCACCCTGACCCGCCACCTCGACGGCACGGAAACCGCCGCCACCTACACCTGCTGCGGACTCGAAAGCCTGCGCGACCGCTTCGGCCTCACCACCCTCTACGACCGCGACATGCTCGGCCGCGTCCATTCCATGACCCGGCAGGGCGTCACCACCCGCTACGAGGTGTCGGCCCTCTCGGATATTCGGAGCATCGCCGAGGAGGGCGGCGCGCTGTCCATTCTGAAAACCCGCACGGTGCGCGACAGCCTCGGCACGGAAATCACCGTGACCGACGCCGCCAATCGGTCGGCTCACATCGCCGAGACTTTCGCCGATGGTGCCCGGCTCCTCACGACCCAGGCGGCGGACGGGGGAACCACGCTGCGGCAGTTCTATCTCGGGGGCGCTCTCCAGTCCGTTTCCGGCACCGCCGCCCGCCCCATGCGCTACGAATACGGCGTTTCCTCCCCCGGGGAGGGCGCGCCGCCCCAGTCCTGGGTCAAATCCATCGAACGCGACGCCACCGGCAACGACGGGCCCTGGACCCAAATCTGGACCGACGGCGCCGGTCGTCCCACGCTCACGCTCTCCTCTTCCGGCGCTTCGCTTCGCCAGGAATACAACGCCAAGGGCCAGCTCGTCCGGAGCACCGACGCCGACGGTGTCGCCGTCCTGCGCGCCTACGACGAGCGCGGCCTGCCCACCGACACGGCGGTCGATGTCAATCGAAACGGCGAAATCGACCTCGCCGGCCCGGATCGCGTCACCCGTGTGACCACCGAGGTCGCCGGCCGCGACGGCCACACCGTCCTGCGCGAGCGCACCCAGGTCTGGCGGGACAACGGGCAGCCTCAGGAAATCCGCGTCGCCGACCGCTCCGTCGACGGGCTCCAGGCCTGGGTCGATCTGCCCGGGGGGACGATCCATTCCGAGACCGCGATCGCCGGCGCCGGCGAGTGGACCGTCACCACCACCGGGATCGACGGCGCCTCCGTCGCGCGCGCCTTCGCCAACGGCCGGCTCGCCTCGGAAACCCACCGCGACGCCGCCGGCAACCAACTCTCCGGCGCCGCCTACACCTACGACGGGCTCGGCCGGACCACGGCGGTCACCGACGCGCGCAACGGCGCCACCACCTACGCCTGGTTCGACACCGGCGAGCTGCAATCCGTCACCACCCCGCCCCCCGGCGGCGGCGGAGCCGCCCAGGTCACCGCCTACACCTACGATGCCGCCGGGCGGCCCGACATCGTCACCCTGCCCGATCTCGGACAGATCGATTACGATTACTTTCCCACCGGCGACCTGCGCCGCGTCTCCGGCGCGCGGACCTACCCCCGCGAATACGGCTACGACTCCCAGGGGCGGCTCACCTCCCTGGTCACCAATCCCGGCGCGGCCGCCGAGCAGGCCACCGCCTGGCTTTACGATCCGGCCTCCGGCCGCCTCTCCGAAAAACGCCTCGCCGGCCA
>JACKQC010000031.1 GCA_024233085.1 Akkermansiaceae bacterium | reverse complement strand
CGTTAGGTCGCCGTGGGATCGGTAACGAGATTGGCCGACGCGGGGCGGGTGCTTGGGGCAACGGCGATTCCGGCGCTACCCTCCGCCGCCGCGGCCGGCGGGAAGGGCGTCTTCCGGCTCGATCAGCTCCAGCGTGCGCCGCGCCTCGGCCTCGTCCACGACGGCGATGGCGAAGCCGACATGCACCAGCACGTAGTCGCCGGGTTGGGCGTCGGGGGTGTAGGCGAGCTGGATGTCCTTGACGATGCCCTCGAAGGAGACGCGGCCGGTGCGGAAGAGCGGGTCGTCGCTTTCGGCCACTTCGAGAATCTTTCCGGGAATCGCCAGGCACATGGGATCGGTCAGTCGGTTTTTTCGCGGAGACGCGCGGCGGCCACGACGGCCTGTCCGAGCGCGAGACCGCCGTCGTTGGGGGGCAACCGGCGCGGCCAGAGGGGAGTAAAGCCTTCCGCCCGGAGCGCGGCAACCGCCGATTCCAACAGGCGGACGTTTTGAAAACAACCGCCGGAGAGGGCGACGAGCGGTTTCTTCGCGGCGCGGGCGACGAGGAGAATGGCGCGGCTCATCGTTTCGTGCCAGCGCGCGGCGAGCGCGGCGACGGGCGTTTCGTTTCCGAGTTCGTCGAGCAGGACGCGGATCGCGGGTTCCCAGTCGAGGGAGCCGGACTCGAGGGCGACGGGGAAAACGCCCGCGTCGTCTCCCGAATCCGCGGCGAACTCCAGATCCATCGCGGCCTGGGCCTCGAAGGCGTTCCGCCACCGGAGGCCGAGCAGGGCGGCCACGGCGTCGAAGAGGCGTCCGGCGCTGGAGGTCAGGGGGGTGTTGAGGCCGCGCTCGAGCTGCGTGGCGGCGACGGCGAGTTCCTCTTTCGTGAAGGCGGAGACGAGCGGCGTGCCGGCGACGGGAATGCCGGCGGCGTGCAGCAAGCCGAGGGCGGCATAGCGGGGCTGGCGGATGGAGAGTTCGCCGCCGGGCAGCGGAAAGGGGCGCAGGCGGGCGAAGCGCGCGAAGTCCCGCCGGTCGGCCAGCAGAAACTCGCCGCCCCAGATGGTGCCGTCGGGGCCGTGGCCGGTGCCGTCCCAGGCGACGCCGAGAACTTCCTCGTAGATGTCGTGCTCGGCGAGGCAGGCGGCGATGTGGGCGTGGTGATGCTGGACGTGAACGGCGGGCGGGCCGGCCTCGGCGGCCCACCGGGCGCCGCGATAGCCGGGATGGGCATCGCAGGCAATCGCGCGGGGCGGCGCGCCGCAGAGCGCGGGAAAATCGCGGCATTGCGCTTCGAAAGCCAGCCGCGCGGCCTCGGTCTCGAGATCGCCGAGGTGCGGGCCGCAGCGGACGCCGAAGGGCCCGGAAACCGCGAGCGCGGTCTTCTGGTCTCCGCCGACGGCGAGGACGGGTGCGCTTTCGCCTCCGAGGGAGAGGGGGGCGTAGCCGCGCGAATGGCGCAGCAGCAGCTCGCGTCCCGCCGCCACGCGGACCACGGAATCGTCCACGGGCCGCGCGATGGGGCGGTCGTGCAGGAGAAAGGCGTCGGCGATGCCCCGCAGGCGGTCGAGGGCTTTGTCGTTGTCGATGCAGATCGGCTCGTCGGACACGTTGCCGCTGGTGGCGACGACGGGAAACCCGAGCCGGCGCAGGAGGAGATGGTGCAGGGGGGAATAGGGCAGCATAACACCGAAGGTGGGATTGCCGGGCGCGAGGACGGTGGGCAGCTCGCCGCCGCTCAGCCGACGCAGGAGCACGATGGGCGCCCGGGCGGAGGTCAGCAGGTCCTCCTCGGCCGGCGAGATCTCGCAGTGGGCGCGCGCGGCGGCGAGATGGGGCATCATCAGCGCGAGCGGTTTGGCGGGGCGGTGCTTGCGGGCGCGGAGCGTTTCGACGACTTCGGCCGACCGGGCATCGGCGATCAGGTGAAAGCCGCCGACGCCTTTCACGGCGACGATCTGGCCCGACTCGATGGCTTGCGCGGCGCGTTCGAGGGCTTCCCCGCGGGTCGCGAGCCGATGGCCGGACGGGTCGGTGAATTCGAGCCGCGGGCCGCAATCGGGACAGGCGTTCGGTTGGGCGTGAAAACGGCGGTCGCCGGGGGATTCGTATTCGTCGCGGCAGGCGGCGCAGAGCGGAAAACCGCGCATGGTGGTGCGCTCGCGGTCGTAGGGCAGCGCCAGGACGATGCTGAACCGGGGGCCGCACTGGGTGCAGTTGGTGAAGGGGTAAAGGTGGCGCCGGTTGGCGGGGTCGAAAATCTCGCGCAGGCAGTCGGGGCAGGTGGCGAGGTCGGGCAGAATCTCGGTGTTGGCGGCCTCGGTCCCGGCCGCCGATTCGAGCCGGGAATGGTGAATGCGGAATCCGGACCCGCCCTCGACCGGCCGCGGGGAATGCGCGATGTGCCGCACGATGGCGAAAGGCGGCGGATTTTTCTCAACCCGCTCGAGGAAGGCCGCGCAGTCTTCCGGCGGGCCCTCGATCTCGACCACGAGGCCGGCGAGGGCGTTGCGGGCCCAGCCGGCGAGGTTCAGCTCGGTCGCCAGGCGAAACACGAAGGGGCGGAAGCCGACGCCCTGCACGGCGCCGGTGATCTCGAGCCTGTGCCGGTCGCGCGCCGCCATTGGGGTCAGGGCGTTTCCTCCTCGATCTCCACCTCGATGTTTCGGAGCAGGATCTGCTGGGCGTTCGGGTCGTCGGTGTCGTCGGACATCTGGATGTCCAGCCAGGCGCCCTCGGCGGCGGTGCCGCGGGAGAATTCCTCGAAGTAATCGGCGAAGCGGTCGCGAGAGAGATGACTCAGCGCGCCGAGCCACACCTCGACGGCCACGGCCCGTTTGCCGCCGTTGGCTTTCACGACGGACTCGATCTTTCCGAGCAGATTGTTGATGAGGGACAACTCGTGCATGGTGGTCGGAATTTTGACCTCAACCGAGTTCCTCCAGGATGCGGTCCGCCGCGTTTTCCGCCCCGGCGGCGGCCTCGGCGCTCAGCGGGGCGCCGTGCTCGAAGGACACGCCCTCGACGCCGAACACGATCACGCGCGGCGGCAGATTTCCCAGGGACCTCGCCAGTTCGACGGCCTCGGCGACGCCGAAGGCATGGGTCGAGCAATTCCGAAAGGCGGCGGGGAGCGGTTCGTCCGAGGCGTCGAAACGCGACACCACGCCCGGTTCCGCGCCGGATCGCATGGCGTCGGCCAGCAGCACGGCGTCGGCGCCGTTCCACAGTTCCATGAGGGCGAAGGTCTCGCCGGAGGACTCATGCACCCGCTCGATTCCGCGCCCGGCCAGCAGTCGGGCCACCCGGAGCCCGGCGGCATCGTCGCCGCGCAGGGCATTGCCCACACCGATCACGACGGTCCGAGTCATGCCGGCGCGTCTTCCCGATGGATCTTGAGGAAATGGGTGGCGCAGGAGATGCAGGGGTCGTAGTTGCGGATCGCCTGTTCGCACTGCCATTGAAGGCCTTCGTCGTCGAGGTGCAGGAAGTCGGGGACGAGCCGTCGCAGGTCGTTCTCGATGGTCTTTTGGTTTTGCGAGGTGGGCGGCACGATCTTGGCCTCGGCGATGTCGCCGTTCTCGTCGACGCTGTAGCGATGGTAAAGCAATCCCCGCGGCGCTTCGGTGCAGCCGCTCCCGGTCCCGCCGCTGGCGTCGACTTCGACGCTGGAGGCCTCCGGCGGCTCGTATTGGGCGAGAATGCGCAGCGCCTCCTCGCAGGCGTAGAGAAGCTCCACACTTCGCACGATGATGCCGCGGAAAGGATTGCGGCAGCTTGCCTCGAGCCCGACCTCGCGGGCGACCGCCCGGCAGCGCGGGGTGAGTTTTTCGAAGTTGAGGGCGAAACGCGCCATCGGCCCCACGAAATAGGCGCCGTGTCCGAGGTGGACGGACTGCAGGGCGTTGGTGTAGGGCACGTGCTCCTCCTGAAAATGCTCCTCGTATTCGGCGATGGCGATGTCGAGCCCGCAGTTCGACACCAGGCGCCCCTCGTTCATCGGATACTCGTCGGGATGCGACAGGCTGACCAACTCGTAGTCCTGCTCGAAGTCCGGGAACGGCAATTCGGCGGTCCAGCGGATCGTCTTTTCGGCGGCGTCGGCGGCCCATTTCAAATCCTCCGCGAGTTGGGCGAAGTCGCGTTTTGACGGCACTTTGTAAAAGCCGCCGACCTTGACGTTCACGGGATGAATCTCGCGTCCGCCGAGGACGTTGCCGATGTCGTTGCCGATCTTCTTCAGCTTCAGGCCCATTTCGACGACCTCGCGGTGATCTTTCGCCATCTCGATGGCGCTGGGGTAGCCGAGGAAGTCCGGGGCGTGCAGCATGAAAACGTGCAGACCGTGGCTTTCGATCCACTCGCCGCAATAGAGCAGGCGTCGCAGCTCGCGCAGTTGTCCGGTCACGCGCACGCCGGCGGCGCTTTCCATGGCGTGACAGGAACTCATCTGGTAGGCGACCGGACAGATGCCGCAGATGCGCGCGGTGATGTCCGGTGCCTCGCGGAAGTGGCGGCCTCGCATGAAGGCCTCGAAAAAGCGCGGCGGCTCGAAGATTTTGAGCCGCACGTCGTCGACGCGACCGTCCCGCACGGACAGGTGCATGGCGCCCTCGCCCTCGACGCGGGCGAGGTAGTCGACCTTGATGGTGCGGGTGTTTCGGGGCGGGGTTGCGGACGGGTCAGTGGTCATGTTTGTCGCTCTCTTCGCGGAAGGGTGAGGCGTAGCCGTTGTAGGACCGGTAGGCGCGCATGATGTCGCGGTCGGGCACACCCATGGCGCTCCACTGGGCGGAGAGCGCGGCGGTGTTGGGCGATTCCATGGGGCCGTAGCAGCCGAAGCAGGCGCGGTTGTAGGCCGGGCAGATCGCCCCGCAGCCCGCCTGGGTCACGGGTCCCAGACAGGGCGCGCCGTGCGCCACCATGACGCAGGGATTGCCGCGCAGCTTGCACTCGAGGCACACGCTGTGCGCGGAGACGAGCGGTTTCCGGCGATGCAAAAAGGCCAGCACCACTTCGACGAGCTGTTTTTTGTTCACCGGACAGCCGCGCAGCTCGAAGTCCACCGGCACGTGGTCCGAAATCGGCGTCGAGGTGGCCAGCGTCTCCAGAACCTCCGGCGAGGCATACACGACGGACGCCATCTCGGCCACGTCCCGCCAGTTTCGCAGCGCCTGGATGCCCCCGGCGGTGGCGCAGGCGCCGATGGTCACGAGAAATTTCGACTGCGCGCGCACCTGGCGGATGCGCTCGGCGTCGTGCGCGGTGGTGATGGAGCCTTCCACGAGCGACAGTTCGTAGGGTCCGTCCACCACGCGGCGGGTGGCCTCGGCGAAATTGGCGATCTCGATGGCGTCGGCCACCGCGAGCAGCTCGTCCTCGCAGTCCAGCAGGCTGAGCTGGCAGCCGTCGCACGAGGCGAACTTCCAGACGGCGAGCTTGGGTTTTTCGGTGGCGGTGCTCATCTTTTTCCCTTTTTTCGTTCGATTCGAGCTGTTCGGGAATTTGTCCACACAGCCAAGTATTCTGTCGGATTGGAACTGGTGGAAAACGCCGACGGCGTTTCGGACGATAGCCCGGGGTTCGAAAGAGCCCCGGGATTCGACTGGCTGAAATGGGAGACAAGCCTGAAGGGCTTGCGGAAGATTGACGTCAAACCGCCGACTCCGGAACCTCTTCGAGGTTCGGCCGGGTCTTTGCGTTTCGGCCCCAGGGTAGCCTGTCGGCAACCCTGGGCTACGTTCCAAAATCCCGTTGGGATTTCTTTCATCGATTCGATTTTGACAAAAAACTATACTTCGCGCTGGGAAAACCAGTGACGGATGCGGTCGTAGCGGAAGACCGGACCGTCCCGGCAGATGAACTCCGGGCCGAACTGGCAGTGCCCGCAGAGGCCGACGGCGCACTTCATGTTCCGCTCGAGGGTGACGAAGACCGACTGATCCGGCAGGCCGCTTTTGGCCAGTTCGACCGCGGTGAAACGCATCATGATTTCCGGGCCGCAGACCATCGCGACGGCGTTGGCCTTGTCGAATTTCGCGCGCGGAATGAGCGTGGTGACCACGCCAACGTGGTGGGGCCATTCCGATCCTGCCCGGTCCACGGTGAGCCGGACTTCGACATCGGGCTCCTTCGCCCATTCGTGCAACTGGTCCAGAAAGATGACGTCCCCGGCGCCGCGCGCGCCGGCGAGAATCACGAGGCGGCCGTAGTCGCCACGATGCGCCAGGGCATGGAGAATCGCGGGGCGCAACGGCGCGAGACCGATGCCCCCGGCGACAAAAACCAGATCGCGCCCCCGCGCCTCGTCCATCGGCCAGGCGCTGCCGAAGGGGCCGCGCAGCCCGACCGTGTCGCCCACGGCGAGGCGGTCCAGGGCGCTGGTGACGATCCCCACGCGGCGGATGGTGTGGATGAGCAGGTCGGTTTCTTCCGGCGAACCGCTGATCGAGATGGCGCTCTCTCCCGTGCCGAAGGCATAGAGCATGTTGAATTGGCCGGGCTCGAATGGCCGTTGCGCGCCCGCCTTCACCGGCCGCAACGCCAGCGTGAAGGTGTCGGCCGTCTCCTCGTTCCGCGAAACCACGAAGAAGGCTTCCGGCAGCATGGCGCCGGCCTCGAGGGCGGCGGGATCGGTAGGATGAAAGGTGGCGCTCATGTCATGGGTTGGACGCGGCCGCCGGGCCCCGGTAGAGATCGAGCAATTGCAGGCGGGTGGCCTCGAGCCGGTCGGCCATCAACACCGAGAAATGCTTCATCATTTCGTAGCCGAAGCGGGGGTCGCTGTCGCATTTCCGCCGCAGACAGCGGCCGTCGATGGAGAAGGCGCGCACCTCGCTCACGGCGCGCAGGTCGAAATGCCAGTGGTAGGGCGGCACCAGCCAGGACCAGCCGACCACATCGCCCTCGTCGACCGTCTGCAGGCGGACCGCCCCGCCCTGGGGGGCCGGCATTTCCAAAGCGACGTGCCCTTCCCGCAGCAGGAAGAATTCGTCGGCCGGCTCGCCCTGGCGGGCGATCGCGTCTCCGGCCCGGAACCGGACGTTTTTGGCGCAGCCGGTGATGAGCCGAATGGTTTCGTCATCCATCGCGGAGAAGAACGGATGTTGACGGAGCAGGGGTTCGAGCGTTGTGGTCATGACTCGTCGGGTTGGGCTGGGGGTTCGCTGTCGCGGATGGCCGCGATTTCCTCGGTGAGATCGATGCCCACGGGACACCAGCTGACGCAGCGGCCGCAGCCGACGCAGCCGGAGGAGTCGAATTGGTCGTGCCACGTGGAGAGCTTGTGGGTCAGCCACTGGCGATAGCGCGACTTCGCCGACTGCCGCGCGCCGCCGCCGTGCATCCAGGTGAAGTCCATCGTGAAGCAGGAGTCCCAGCGCCGCCAGCGTTCCGCGTGGTCGCCGGTGAGGTCGGTCACGTCCTCCACCGTGGTGCAGAAACAGGTCGGGCACACCATGGTGCAATTCGCGCAGGTGAGACAGCGTTGCGCCACATCGTCCCAACGCGGGTGCTCCAGGTTTTCGCGCAGCAATTCGCGCACCCCTTCGGCGTTCAGAGAGCGGCCCATCGAGGCCGCCGCGCGATCGACGCGCTCCTTCGCGGCGGCCACGTCGCCGTCTCCGGCCGGCGTCACCGGAAGCTCCGCGAGCACCTCGCGCCCCTCGTCGCTGCCCGCGGCGACCACGAAAAAATGCCGTCCACTGTCGATGACCTCCGTCAGGGCGAGATCGTGGGGTGTGCGATCCGTCACCGCCGGCCCGGTGTTCATCGAGGCGCAGAAACAGGTGCCGCCCGCCTCGCCGCAACTCACGCCGATGGAAAAGACCCGCTTGCGCCGGCGCTCGTAATGGGAATCCGCCGCGGCGCCGCCGAGAAACACCCGGTCCTGGATCGTCATCGCGTGCAGCTCGCAGGAGCGCATCCCGAGGAAGGCGTAACGCGGCGGCTCGGCCTCGTCGCCGTCGGTGAAAACGAGGGCGCCGTCGCCGTCGCGCTCGGCTTTCACCAGGCGCAGGCGCGGCGGATGCAGATATTTCTTCCACGACTGCGGCCCGACCACGTAGCCGAAGAGCGCCTCGTCCTCCCGCCGTTTCAGGCGATAATGGCCCCCCTCCTGTTCGTCGGTCCAGCCGACGGGCAGTTCCTCCGGGCGGCCGATCTCGTCGTAAACGATCGTGCCATCGCGCACGGTGGGTCCGACCACGGTGTAGCCGCGTTTCGCCAGCGCGGCGAGCAGCGCGTCGAAGTGTTCGCGGGACAGGAGAACGGGAGCTTCGGTGGTCATCAGCAGATACGGGGCAATTGCTCGCCGGGCGGCATTTCCACCACCCGACGGGTCCCGATGACGGATTCAAGCACAACCCGTCCCTTCTGCTCCGCTGAAACCGTGCCGATTTTGACCGCATTTTGCGTTTCCGGAAAACGACGCAGCACGGCGAGCGCTTTTTCAGCCATCTCGGCGGGTAGAAAAACGATCATCCGTCCCTCGTTGGCCACCTGCAGCGGATCGAGCCCGAGCATCTCACAGGCGCCGCGAACCTGCGGTTCGACGGGAATGTCCGCCTCGCGGATGCGCGCGGTCAGCCCGGAGTCGCGCATGAGTTCCTTCAGCGCCGCCGCGAGACCGCCGCGCGTCAGGTCGCGCAGGCAATGGACCGGCAGACCGGCGTCGAGCATCGCGAGCACCGGCTCGTGCAGCGGGGCGGAGTCGCTTTGGATCGTCGTCTCGAAGGCCAGGCCCTCGCGCGCCGCCATCACCGCGATGCCGTGCCGGCCGATGTCGCCGCTCAGCAGGATGACGTCGCCGTCCCGGAGGCTCGCCGGGCCGATGTCGAGCGAATGTTCGACGACCCCGATGGCCGCGGTGTTCAGGTAAAGGCCGTCGCCCTTGCCGCGATCCACCACCTTCGTGTCGCCGGTGACGACGGTGACGCCCGCCTCGTCCGCCGCGCGCCGCAGCGACTCCAGGACCCGGCGCAGTTCATCCATGGGCAGGCCTTCCTCGAGAATCAGGCCGACGCTCAGCCACTTCGGGCGGGCGCCGCACATGGCGAGATCGTTGACCGCCCCGTGCACCGCGAGCGAGCCGATGTCGCCCCCCGGAAAAAAGCGTGGCCGCACGACATAGGTATCCGTGGTGAAAGCCAGGCGCGTCCCGCCAACGGCGTCGACGACCGCGCCGTCGTGATGGGCCCGCGCCGGATCGTCGCCGAGCGCGGGAAAAACGACCCGCTCGAGCAGGCGATGCATCATCACCCCTCCCCCGCCGTGGGAAAGCTGCACGGTGTCGCCCATGTCGGCGGGCAAGGGACAGGCGAACTCCTTCATGCGGGAACCTCCCGTTCCGAACGGCGGTAGCGGTAATAGGCCGCGCAGGCGCCCTCGTCGGACACCATCGTCGCGCCCAGCGGATGCTCCGGCGTGCAGCCGGCGCCGAAGTGGGGGCATTCCTCCGGCTTCAGGCGCCCCTGCAGGATCAGCCCGCTGACGCAACCCGAGTCGGTCTCCGCTTCGGACTGGTCGTCCAGGGCAAAGCGCCTCGCGGCGTCGAAGTCCGCGTAGGCCTCCGACAATCCCAGTCCGCTGCTCGGAAGGGCTCCGATGCCGCGCCACTCGCGCGGGATGACTTCGAAGACCTCGCGGACCAGGTCCCGCGCCGCCGGGTTTCCCTCCCGGCGCACCCAGCGGGCGTACTGGTTTTCCACCTCGGCGCGGCCCTCCTCGAGTTGCCGGACGCAGTGCAGCACGCCCTGCAAAAGGTCCACCGGCTCGAAGCCCGTGACCACGATCGGCACGCGGTGGCGCGCCGCGATGGGCAGATATTCCTCCCACCCCATGATCGCGCACACATGGCCCGCCGCGAGAAAGCCCTGCACGCGATTGTCCGGCGCCGCCAGCACCGCCTCCATCGCCGGAGGCACCAGGACGTGCGAACAGAGAATGGAGAAATTCCTCACGCCGCGCGCCTTCGCCTGGTGCACCGCCATCGCGTTGGCGGGCGCCGTCGTTTCGAAGCCGACCGCGAAAAAAACGACCTCGCGCGCCGGATGGTTGACCGCGATCTCGAGCGCGTCCATCGGCGAATAGACGATCCGCACATCGCCGCCTTCCGATTTCGCCCGGAACAGGTCGTCTCTCGTCCCCGGCACCCGCAGCATGTCTCCGAAGGAGCACAGCGTCACCTCCCGCCGGCGCGCGAGGGCGATGGCCGCGTCGACGAGGCGCGCCGGAGTCACGCACACCGGACAGCCCGGCCCGTGGACGAGGGTGATTTCCTTCGGCAACAGCGTGTCCAGCCCGAAGCGCACGATCGAGTGCGTCTGCCCGCCGCAGACCTCCATGATCGTCCAGGGACGCGTCACCGCGCGGTCGATCGCGTCCGCCAGCCGCCGCACGGCTTCGCCGTCGCGGTAGTCGTCCAGGTATTTCATGGGTTCGGGGCGGGCGGCTGGGCGTAGGCCTCCGGCGGCAGTTTCAGCGGTTGGTAGGCGACGCTCAACTCCTGGTAGGTCCAGTTCTCGCGGTCCAGCAGCGTTTTCACCAACGGATCGGCCGACACCCGCAGGCATCCGTCGAGGATTTGCACCGGGAAATGCAGATTGCCGATTTTCCAACCCACCAAAGCCGCGAATTCCGCGGTCGGCGTGGCGATCTGGAAAACCGGCTCGGGCGTTTGCGCGATGACGTAGTCCGCGCGGTCGGTTTGGAAAATCACACAGCCGTCTTTCAGGCGCGACTCGAGATCGAACTCGAATTCCGTTCCGTCCTCGGCCACTCCCCGCCAGCGCCGCTTGAGGAAAAGATGGCGCTCCATCGGCAGCCGGACCCGCTCGTTGTCCGGACGCGACGATCGTTCCGCCGCCATCTGCCGCACCCGTTGTGTCATATCATGCCGGGAAAAGGCGCGCGCCGGCCAGCAGAAGTCCGGTGGTGAGAACGGCGCCCCCGGCGACGCGCGTTCCCAGCGGGGAAAGAAACTTCAGCCCCGAGGCGGCCCCCGCGCCGAGCCACACCCCGATCGCCGTGCCGAGGCAGAGCCCCAGACCGGAGGAGAAGCCGCCCATTCGCGCCGCGTGCGCGCCGCCGAGCCAGAAACCGATGACCGCCACCAACGCCCAGAGCCCCGCGTTCGGCGACGGCGACCCGCCCAACAGCAGAAAGCCGGCCGCGGCGGCCGCGAGCGCCGGAAGCCAACCCGCCGGCGCGCATCCCGCCGCGAAACCCAGTCCCATGGCACCGACAAATCCCGCGCCCAGCCGCCGGTCCGCCACCGACGCCAGCAAGCCCGCGGCCAGCATCGCCAGCACGTGATCCACCCCGGTAAACGGATGCGTCGCGGCGGACAGGACGGCCTCGTCGTCGAACTCGTCCACCTCCGGCTCGGGATGGGGGTGTCCCGGGTGGGCCCGGACCGTTCCGGTCAGCGCAAAGAGAAAAACGGCGGAAAGGAGCAATGAAAAAAGCCGGCGCATCGCGGGACGCTAGAGCGCCCCCAAACCAGGGTCAAGGCCGGATGCGGCGGGCTTCGGTGACACTTCCGCGATTCCCCGGCGCCGAGCCGGCGGCGCCGGCCGCCTCGAACCGGTCTCCCACCCGGAAAAACCTGTTAATCCCGTCGAAAAAAGCTCCATATTGACCCCTCATGGATCGCTCCCGAGTCAAAGACCTGCTGGCCGCCGAGGCGCCGCGCGATGCCGTGCTCGTCCAGGGATGGGTGCGGACGAAGCGCGACGCGAAAGGCTTCTCCTTCATCGAAATCAACGACGGCTCCACAGTGAAGGGCGTGCAGGTGATCGCCGACGCCTCGCTGCCGAACTACGACACGGAAATCCACCACCTGCGCACCGGAGCCGCCGTCGAGGTGACGGGCGAGCTGGTCGCCTCCCGGGGGGGCGGGCAGTCCTTCGAAATCGTCGCGAAGTCCGTCCTCGTCCACGGCAACGCGGGCGAGGATTTTCCGCTCCAGAAAAAAGGGCACAGCCTCGAGTTCCTGCGCTCCATCGCCCACCTGCGGCCGCGGGCGAACCTCTTCGGCTGCGTCTTCCGCGTTCGCAGCCGCCTGGCCTACGCGATCCACCGTTTCTTCCAGGAGCGCGGCTTCGTCCATGTCCACACGCCCATCATCACCGCCAGCGACTGCGAGGGCGCGGGCGAGATGTTCCGCGTCACCACGCTCGACGGCGCGGCCCTGGCGGCGGGAAAAGACGCCGAGGATTTCTTCGGCAAACCGACCTACCTCACCGTGAGCGGACAGTTGGAGGGGGAAACTTTCGCCTGCGCGCTGTCGAACATCTACACCTTCGGCCCGACTTTCCGCGCCGAGAACTCGAACACCTCGCGGCACGCCGCCGAATTCTGGATGATCGAGCCCGAGATGGCTTTCTGCGACCTCGAGGGCGACATGGACCTGGCCGAGACCATGATCAAACACCTCGTCGCCGACGCCCTGGAAAACTGCGCGGACGACCTCGAGTTTTTCGGCCGCTTCGTGGACAAGGAACTGCGGGCGCGCCTGGAATTCGTCCGCGACCGGCCCTTCGAGCGCGTCAGCTACACGGAGGCGGTGGAGATTCTGCGGGCCAGCGGCCGGCCCTTCGAGTTTCCCGTCGAGTACGGGCACAACCTGCAATCCGAGCACGAGCGCTACCTGACCGAGGAGCGGTTCCAGTGTCCGGTGACCGTTTACAACTACCCGAAGGAGATCAAGCCCTTCTACATGCGACAGAACGACGACGACAAAACGGTCGCGGCAATGGATCTGCTGGTGCCCGGCATCGGTGAGATCGTCGGCGGCAGCCAGCGCGAGGAGCGGCTCGACCGCCTGGCCGGCAACCTCGCGCGGCACGGCCTGGGCGAGGCGGAATACGGCTGGTATCTCGACCTGCGGCGCCACGGCAGCGTGCCCCACGCGGGATTCGGGCTCGGGTTCGAGCGGCTGCTGATGTTCGTGACCGGTGTCGCCAACATCCGCGATGTCATTCCCTTCCCCCGCGTTCCCGGCTGGGCGGAGTTTTGAATCGTCCTTGCTTTTTTTGGCAGGATTAACAGGATTGGGGGTGAATTTCTCCGAAAACCCGATGCATCCGAAGCGCGCTCCCGAAGACGGTCCCCGATGCCGGCGCGGGCTGGCCGCGGTCGCCCTCGCGGCGGTGTTCCTGGCGGGCTGCGAGACGATGTCGCCGGTCGACCGGCGCGTGGAGCGCGACCCGGCATTGTTCAACGCCCTGCCCGAATCCCACCAGGCGCTCGTCCGGCAGGGCAAGGTGAAGGAGGGCATGTCGAAGGACGCCGTCTTTCTCGCCTGGGGACGGCCGCACGAGATCAAGCAGGGCAGCCGCGACGGAAAGTCGAACGAGACCTGGCTGTGGTTCGACCGCGAGTCGGCGGCGGGCATGGTGAGCCTCGGGGTCGGCTACGGCTACGGTTACGGCGGCCACTACGGGTATATCGAGGACTTCGGCCACAGCTATGGATGCCGGAGCCCGTTCTGGGACGATTTCGCCTACCGCGAGCGCCTCGCCGCGACGGTGGAGTTTTCCGGCGACAAGGTCGTCGCCTGGGAACGCAGCCAGGGACGCTGAATCGCCGCTCATCCAACAGGGTTAGGTCGCGGACTCAACCCTGTTGGGTCGAGGGATTCCCCCCCGCCCCGCGATTCGGGATGGAAAACGGTTGAGCCTCCGGGCCCGGCTTGCTAGCGTTTCGGCCCACGAAATTCCCCTCCCGTCCCTTTTATCCATGAGCACCAGCAGCAGCCACGAACACGAAGTCCCCGTCTATCCGCCGCCGGCCGAGTTTTCCGCGAAAGCCCATGTCGGTTCCCTCGACGAATACCGCGCCCTCTACCAGCGGTCGATCGACGATCCGGAGGGTTTCTGGACGGAGCAGGCGGAGAAGCTGAAGTGGTTCGAGAAATGGAACACCCTCCGCGAATGGGACTATCACCGGGCGGAGATCCGGTGGTTCCTCGGCGGCAAGCTGAACGCCTGTTACAACTGTGTCGACCGCCATGTCGAGGACGGCCACGGCGACGCCACCGCGCTGATCTGGGAAGGCAACGACCCCTCCGAGAGCCGGACCCACACCTACGCCGAACTGCACGCCGAGGTGCAAAAGGCGGCCAACGCGCTGAAAAATCTGGGCGTCGGCAAGGGCGACCGCGTCTGCATCTACATGCAGATGATCCCCGAGCTGACCATCGCCATGCTGGCCTGCGCCCGCATCGGGGCGGTGCACTCGATCGTCTTCGGCGCCTTCACCGCCGATAGTCTCGTCACCCGCATCAACGACTCGGCCTGCAAGGTCATCGTCACCCAGGACACCGGCGTGCGCGGGCAAAAGCTCGACATCGCGATGAAGGCGAACGCCGACAAGGCCGTCGCCAAGACGCCCAGCATCGAGAAAATCCTCGTCGTCCGGCGCACGGGCAGCCCGATCGAGATGATCGAGGGGCGCGACGTGTGGTGGCACGACGCGCTGGACGCCGCCGACCCGGTCTGCGCGCCGGAGCCGATGGATGCCGAGGACCCGCTTTTCATCCTCTACACCTCGGGCTCGACCGGAAAACCGAAGGGCGTGCTGCACACCACGGGCGGTTACCTGGTCTATGTCGCGACGACGCACCGCTACATTTTCGACTACCACGAGGGGGACGTTTACTGGTGCACGGCCGACATCGGCTGGGTCACGGGACATTCCTACATCGTGTACGGGCCGCTCGCCAACCGCGCCATCACCATGATGTTCGAGGGCGTGCCGAACTATCCCGACTTCGGCCGTTTCTGGGAGGTGGTCGAAAAGCACAAGGTCAACATTTTCTACACCGCCCCGACCGCGCTGCGCGCCTTGATGAAGGAGGGCGATTCCTGGCCGAACCGGCACGACCTCGGCAGCCTGCGCCTGCTCGGCACCGTCGGCGAGCCGATCAAGTCGCCGGAGTGGACGTGGTATCACACCGTCATCGGCAAGGAAAAGTGCCCCATCGTCGACACCTGGTGGCAGACGGAGACGGGCGGCGTGCTCATCTCCCCGCTCCCGGGGGCGACGCCGACCAAGCCGGGCTCGGCGACCCTGCCTTTCTTCGGAGTCAAGCCGGCGCTGGTCGACGACGCGGGCCACGTGATCGAGGGCAACGATGTGCGGGGCAACCTGTGCATGCTCGAGCCCTGGCCGGGCCAGATGCGGACGGTTTACGGCGATCACCAGCGCTTCATCGACACCTATTTCGCGCGTTTTCCGGGCAAGTATTTCTCCGGGGACGGCTGCTACCGCGACGCGGACGGCTATTACTGGATCACCGGCCGCGTGGACGACATCATCATCGTGTCGGGCCACAACCTCGGCACGGCGGAGATCGAGGGCGCCATCGGCACCCACCCGGCGGTCGCCGAGGCGGCCGTGGTCGGATACCCGCACGACATCAAAGGCAACGCCATCTATGCCTTCGTCACGCTGAAGACCGGCCAGACCCCGACCGAGGACACGCGCAAGGAGATCGTCCAGTGCGTCCGCGGCGAGATCGGGCCGCACGCCACGCCGGAGAAAATCCAGTTCACCGACGGCCTGCCCAAAACGCGCTCCGGCAAGATCATGCGCCGCATCCTGCGCAAGATCGCCGAGGACGACGTGGAAAACATCGGCGACACCTCGACGCTGGCCGACCCGGCCGTGGTCGAGTCGCTGGTGAGCGGGCGGGTGTGAGCGAAGTTTTCAGGGTTCAGTTTTCGGTTTTCAGATTCTTTCTTGAAAACATTGTCCGACATCGAGTCGGCCGCGGCGGTGGTTTACCGGACGCTGGCGCCGACGCCGCAAATCGCGTGGCCGCTGCTGGGGGAGCGCTGCGGCGGCGAGGTGTGGGTGAAACACGAGAATCACCCGCCCACCGGCGCCTTCAAGGTCCGGGGCGGGCTCGTTTACCACGACTGGCTGCGCCGCGCGCATCCCGAGGTGACGGGCGTGATCGCCGCCACGCGGGGCAATCACGGACAGAGCGTGGCCTTCGCCGCCCGCGCCCAGGGCCTGACGGCGACCCTCGTCGTGCCGCACGGGAACAGCCTCGAGAAAAACCGCGCGATGCGGGCCCACGGCGCCGAATTGATCGAGCACGGCCGCGACTTCGCCGAGGCGCTCGATTTTGCGGCCGAACTCGCCGGGAAACGCGGCCTGCACTTCGTGCCATCCTTCGACGAAAGACTGGTGCGCGGCGTCGCGACGTATGGCCTGGAATTCCTGCGCGGCGCGCCGGCGCTGGACCGGGTTTACGTGCCGATCGGGCTCGGCTCGGGCATTTGCGGCCTGGCGATGGCGCGCGCGGCGCTCGGGCTGGAGGCCACGACCGAGATCGTCGGCGTGGTCGCCGAGCGCGCGCCCACCTATGCGGATTCCTTCGCGGCGGGGAGGCCCGTGCCGTCGGAGACGATTCCCGACACCATCGCCGACGGCGTCGCCTGCCGGGTGCCGAACGCCGAGGCCCTGACCACGATTCTCGCCGAAGCCGCCCGGATCGTGCGCGTGTCGGAAGCGGACATCCGCGCGGCGATGCGGCATTACTTCACCGACTGCCACCAGGTCGCCGAGGGCGCCGGGGCCGCTCCCCTGGCGGCCGCGCTGCTCCCCGGCGAACGGGAGCGCAACCGCGGCGCGCGCCTCGGGCTGGTGCTCTCCGGCGGGAACGTCGACGCCACGCTCTACCGGGAGATTCTGGCCGCATGAACGGCGAAAAAAGGACTTGGACCGGTCGTCGAATCCGGTAAATGCTTCCCCGGAACCGAAACCAACCCGAAACCGCCAACCCCTTTCACCCATCATGAGCAAGAAGGACAAGAAACAGAAAAAGTCGAAGGACAAGAAGTCCAAGTCCCCCGGCAGCAAAAAGCGCGTCGCCTTCGTGGGCGTCGGGCGCATGGGCGCGAACATGGCCCGCCGCCTCAAGGACCTGAACTACCGGGTCACCGCCGTTTACGACGTGAACAAGACGGTCGCCGACGCGCTGGGCGCCGAGATCGGAGCCGAATCCTGCGAGACCCTCGCCGAAGTCACCGCGCTGGCCGACATCGTCTTCACCGTGGTCACGAACGACGCCGCGATGCGCGCCATTTTCATGGGCAAGGGCGACAACCTGCTCCAGGGCGCCGAGGGCCGCGTCTTCGTCAACTGCGCGACGCTCTCGCCCGACATCCACCGCGAAGTCACAAAAGCTTGCGCCAAGGCCAAGGCCGACGCCCTCGAGGCCTGCATGGCCTCCAGCATCAGCCACGCCCGCGAAGGCAAACTCTACCTCATGATCGGCGGCGACGAGAAAGTCTTCAAGTCGAGCAAGAAACTGCTCGAGGACCTCAGCGTCAATCTGCGCTACATCGGCGGCCCCGGACGCGCCGCCGAAGTCAAGGCGCTGGTGAACATGGTCATGAACATCAACACCGCCGGCCTCGCCGAGGGCCTCGGCCTCGCCGCCGCGCTCGGGCACGATCTGGGCATGATCTGCGAGGTCTTCTCGCAAACCGGCGCCAACTCCCGCGTGCTGGAGACCGACGCCGGGGACATGATCGCCCGCGAGCACGACTGCTGGTTCTCCGCCGAGCACGCCGCGAAGGACTCCGGCATCGCCGGCGGCATCGCCAAACAGGTCAAGCTGAGCCTCCCGCTCAACACCGCGACCGAAGCCCAATACCAGCTCATGGTGAAGGAAGGTCTCGGCGATCTCGACAAGTCCGGCATTGCCGAACTGACCTTTCCCGGTCGCCACGGCGCCAAAAAGAAGGCCCCGGCGAAGAAAAAGGCGCCCGCGAAGAAAAAGAAGGCGGCGAAAAAGTAGGACGCGGACTTTTCTCGAAGGACGGAGCCGGTCACGGACTCCCGCGCAGAACCATGTGCCGGTGCGGAATGCCGGCCTCGTCGAATTCGTCGCCCTCGGCGGCGAAGCCGAGCGATTCGTAAAAGCCGATCGTCCAGGTCTGGGCGTGCAGGTGCAGGACGCCCGCGCCCTGGCCGCGACGCCCGGCCTCCGCGATCAGCGGGCGCAAGAGGGCGGCGCCGACACCGCGTTTCCGCCACGGGGCCAGCACCGCGACGCGGCCGATGCGACCCTCCGGCATCAGCCGCGCGGTGCCGATCGCCCGGCCGGTCGCGGTTTCGACCGCCAGCACATGCCGGCAGTCGCCGTCGAGCCCGTCGATCTCGTGTTCCTCGGGCACGGACTGTTCCACGACAAAAACGGCGCGGCGCACCGCGATGGCCGCCTCGCGATCGTCCGCGTCGTCCCAGGAGGCGAGGCGAACCGTGTAATGTTCGGGGAACATGGCGCGGCGGCGGATTTTTTTCCTTTTTGAAAAGAGACAAGAAAACCCGGGCCTGTCGCCAGGCCCGGGTTTTCCGTGAGTGTTGAGTGGGTCGGGTCAATGCCCGGAAACATCGGGCCGCTCAGCCCGCGATTTCCTGGGAATGAAAGATCGACCAGTCGTCGAGGTTGTTGAGGTTCACGGCGTCCTTGATGGTGCCGTCGTCCGGACGTCCCGCCGCGGCGAGGATTTCCGTGCGGGTGTCGTCGGCGTGGATGTAGCCGGTGATGGCCGCGTTGAGTTCGTCGACCTTCGCCTGGTCGAGCGAGCCGCCCTTCTGTTCGAGGACCCAGTTTTCGAGCTGGATGTAGCTGGGCTTGTTCTCGTTGATGTAGGCCTCGAAGGCGCCCTTGTCGAGACCGAGGGCGTCGAGCACCATGGAGTCGTAGCCGGCGCCGATGGCGGGATAGTCGTCATGGAGCTTGCCGACGGCGGCGAGCGAGGCCTTCATCCACAAACGCGGAAGGTGAAGCACGCCGAGGGGACCGGCGGTGCCGGAGCTGATGGTAGGAACGATCTTACTCATGATATTTGAAGAGTGTGGTTTTGGGTTGGTTGGTTTGGGTTTTTCGAGTTTCGAGTGAGCCTCTCTGTCTCTGAAAAGGGTGCCGAGCTTACAACCCGAAGCGGTCCCGCTTCAAAACCTTTTTCCCGCCAATCGCGCCATTTTCGCGGAATCCGAAGGCCGCCGCGGCCGACCCAACAGGGTATGGTCGGCGACTCAACCCTGTTGGGTCCGCGGCGCGAATGCCTTCCGCCCGGCCTTGACGCCCCGCGCCGAGTCGGGTTTCCTCTGGCCGCCTTTTGAATCCGTGTCGTTTCAGTTTTTTTCGACCCGCCACCGCCGCCGCGATCTCGCTGGCGACGCTCGCGGGCTGTGGAAAAAACGAGGACCCGCCCGCGGGACAGCGCGCGGTGGAGGCGCCCTGGTCGCCGTATCACGCGGTGAAAAACGCGACCCACACCGGGGCGGAGTCGTGCCGGGAATGCCACCCGCGGCCCTTCGCCGACTGGCTCCAGAGCGATCATCACCGCGCGATGCAGCCGGCCACGCCGGACACCGTGCTGGGCGACTTCGGCGGCGTGGAGTTCGAGCACTTCGGTCACCGGACGCGGTTTTACCGGAAAGACGACGAATTCCGGGTCAACACCGAGGGACCCGGCGGCGAGCGGACGGACTACCGGATCGACTACACCTTCGGCTTCTATCCGCTGCAGCAGTATCTGATCGCCTTTCCGGGCGGCCGCTACCAGGCGCTGCAGATCTGCTGGGACTCGCGCCCGGCCGGGGAGGGCGGCCAACGGTGGTACCACCTCTACCCCGACGAGGAGGTGCCGCCCGACGATGTGCTGCACTGGACGAAGCTCCATTTCAACTGGAACTACATGTGCGCCGACTGTCACTCGACCGATTTGCGGAAGAATTTCGACGCCGACACGAAAACCTACGCGACCGCGTGGTCCGAGATGAACGTGAGCTGCGAAGCCTGCCACGGTCCCGGCTCCGAACACATCGCCTGGGCTCAGGCTCAGGCCCGGGCCGCCGGCGCCGGATCGCCCGCCCCATCGGACGCGGAAACCGCCGACCTCGCGGCCTGGCTCGAGGGAAAAGGCCTCGCCGTCACCCTGTCCGAACCCGAACTCGGCGCCTGGTTCGTCGATCCCGCGACCGGACAGCCCAAACGGACTGTGCCTTTGAAATCGGCCGTGCAGGTCGAGACCTGCGCGCGCTGCCATGCCCACCGGCAGTTGCTGGAGAAATCCTTCGTCGCCGGACAACCCTTTCACGACACCCACGCGCCCTCCATCCTGTCCGCCGAGTTGTACGAGCCCGACGGGCAGATCAAGGAGGAGGTTTACGTCTACGGCTCCTTCGTTCAGAGCAAGATGTTTCACCGCGGCGTGCGCTGCACCGACTGCCATCACCCGCACACCATGAAGACGCTCGCCACCGGCAACGCACTGTGCGTGCGCTGTCATCTGCCGGCGAAATACGACAGCCCGGCGCATCATTTTCACCAGCCGGAGAGCGCCGGCGCCCAATGCGTCGACTGCCACATGCCGACGAAAAATTACATGGTGGTCGACGCGCGGCGCGACCACAGCATCCGCATTCCCCGCCCCGACCTGTCGAAGAAACTGGGCACGCCGAACGCCTGCAACCAGTGCCACACCGACAAGGACGTGGACTGGGCTGTCGCCGCCTTCGACGAGCGCTGGGGAAAAACGCCGCGCAACGTTCACTACGGCGAAATCCTCGCCGCCGCCCGCGACGGCGTGCCCGGCTCCGCCGACCGCCTGATGGCCCTCGCCTCCGACCCAGCGCGTCCCGGTCTGGTGAGAGCGACCGCCGTCTCCGTGCTGGGGCAAATGTCCCCCTCGCAACCAACGCTCCAGGCCATCGCCGCCCGGCTCGATGACGCCGATCCCATGGTGCGGGTCGAGGCGCTCTCCGCGCTGGAGAGCGTCCAGCCCGCGCAGCGGCTCCAGATCGCCGCCGGCCTGCTCGCCGACCGGCGCCGCGCCGTCCGCGCCGAGGCCGCCCGGGTGCTCGCCTCGGCCGCCGGTTCGATGACGCCGGACCAGCGCGCGGTTTTCGACCGCGCCGCCGCGGAGTTTCTCGAAAAGATGGACGCCATCGCCGACCGCGCCGCCGGCCACATGGGACGGGCGCTTTTTTACGCCGATCTGGGCCGAACGACCGAGGCCGAGGCCGCCTATCGCAAGGCCTTCGACATCGAGCCCGACCACGTGCCCTCGCGGGTCAACCTGGCCGAGATGCTCTACAACCAGGGAAATTTCGCCGGCGCCGAGGAGCTCTTCCGCGCCGCGGTCGCCGCCGCCGACACCGGCCATTCCCGCGGACTCGCCCACGACGCGCTCGCCCGTTACCTGATCCGCCTGAAACGCTACGACGAAGGCCTCGCCGAACTCGCCTCGGCCGCCGAACTCCTGCCGGACGATCCGCGCGCGCAGTATTTCTACGGGGTGGCGCTCAACTCGCTGAACCGCTTCGACGAGGCGCTGCCCTATCTGCAAAAGGCCCGCGATCTCGCGCCGAACCACGCCGAATACCTCGTCGGCCTCGCCACCGTCTGCCGCGACGCGGGCCGTTTCGACGAGGCCATGCGCGCCGCCGAGCAGCTCGCCCGGCTCGATCCCGGCGATCCCCAGACGGCTCAACTGCTCGAGCAAATCCGCCAACTGCGCGACCGGAGCGGGCGCTGACACCCGCGCGGCGAGCCGGATTGTGGCGAATTCGTCGCTTGGAACGGCATCGATTCAATCGATCCTCGTCGCCGAGGAATCGATTACCCGGCGGCCTCGACTTCGGGGGAAGGTAGGCCCTGTCCGTTACGAAAACGGAACAATCCCCCAGTTGTCGATTATTTAACCATTCTTAAGTTTTTCCACGAAACGAGGATTTCTCCCATGAAAATCACCTTCGTCACCGACACCTACGCTCCCCAGCCCAACGGCGTCGCCACCACGCTCCAGCGTCTCGTCCATGGACTCCGCGAACGCGGCCACACCGTCGATGTCGTCCGCCCCTCCGTGCTCGCCTGCGACGAGGAGGGCATGCGCGTGCCCTCCGTCGCCCTGCCCGGCTATCCCGAAGTCCGCGTCGGCCTGCCCATGCGGCTGGTGCTCCAGGCCCGCTGGTTCCGCCATCGTCCGGATGTCGTCTATGTCGCCACCGAGACGCCGCTGGGGCATTCCGCCATCAATGCCGCGCGCGCCCTGGACATTCCCGTGGCCTCCGGGTTTCACACCAATTTCCAGCAATACATGGCGCACTACCAGTTGCCGCTGCTGGAGCGGGCCGCGATGCGCTACCTGCGCCACGTCCACAACCGCTCCCACTGCACCTTCGTGCCCTCCCGCGACACCATCGCGGATCTCGACCGCGCCGGTTTTCAAAATCTCGAACTCCTGCCCAAGGGCGTCGACACCCGCCTTTTCTCGCCTAAAAAACGCGACCCGCTCCTCCGCGCCGAGTGGGGCGCGCGCGGAAACGGACTCGTCGGCCTCTACGTCGGCCGGATCGCGGCGGAAAAGAACCTC
This sequence comes from Akkermansiaceae bacterium, assembly GCA_024233085.1. Taxonomy (GTDB): domain Bacteria; phylum Verrucomicrobiota; class Verrucomicrobiia; order Verrucomicrobiales; family DEV007; genus JAEUHH01. Next base: position 16,423 of record JACKQC010000031.1, on the reverse strand, counting down.
CCCCTCATCGTCCGGACCTTCGAGGAAATCCGCCGCCGTTTCCCCGACTTTCGCGGCGTCTTTGTCGGCGACGGCCCGAAGCTCAAAGAGCTGCGCCTCGCCCATCCGGACTTTGTCTATGCCGGCGTCCGTTTCGGCGAGGATCTCGCCCGGCACTACGCCTCGGCCGACCTCTTCGTCTTTCCCAGCATCACGGAAACTTTCGGCAACGTCACCCTCGAGGCCATGGCGAGCGGGCTCGCCACCGTCGCCTACGACTATGCCGCCGCCCGCCAGCACATCGCCGATGGAGAAAACGGCTACACCGCTCCCTTCGACGACGATGACGCCTTCGTCGCCGCCGCCCTGCGCGCCGCCTCGGAACGCGTGACCCTGCCCGCCCTCCGGGAAAACGCCCGCGCCGCCGCCCGCCGCGTCCGCTGGTCGAAGGTCATCAAGCGCTTCGAGAAAAACCTCGTCGACCTCATCGAGCGCGCCTTTCCCGGTCGCCCCGTCGACCTTCCCGCCTTCGATCGCGAAACCGAGCCCGCCAACGCCGCCTGAAATCGCCGCCCGCCATGAAAGACCGAAGTCCCAAGCCCTTCTTCCACAGCATCGTCATCTCCGACCTGCACCTCGGCACCCGCGACTCGAAGGCCGCCGAAGTCATCGAGTTTCTCAAGGCCACCCGCTGCGAGCGGCTTTTCCTCAACGGCGACATTGTCGACGGCTGGGCGCTGAAGTCGGGCGGCAAATGGCTCGACGAACACACCAAATTCGTCCGCACCGTCCTCAAGAAGATGGAAAAGGAGGACACCGAAGTCATCTACCTGCGCGGCAACCACGACGACATCCTCGAGCGGTTCCTGCCCGTGGCCTTCGGCAAGCTCAGCATCGAGCGGGAATACACCTACCGCACCCCGAACGGCGACTACCTCGTCGTTCACGGCGACGGATTCGACTCCGTCGCCACCCGTTGCCGTTTCATCGCCAGGCTCGGCGGCATCGGCTACGACCTCCTGCTGCGCCTCAACCGCCTCTACAACCGCTGGCGCGCCTGGCGGGGGAAGGAATACTTTTCGCTCAGCAAAACGGTGAAAGCGAAGGTGAAATCGGCCGTCGGCTTCATCTCCCGCTACGAGGAGCAACTGCGCCTCTACGCCGAGGGACGCCGCTGCCGGGGCATCATCTGCGGGCACATTCACACCCCCGCCGACACGAAGATCGGCGGCATCCACTACCTCAACAGCGGCGACTGGGTCGAATCCCTCACCGCCATCGTCGAGCCCGAGCCCGGCGTCTTCCAGGTCGTCGGATACGAAACTTTCATGGCGTCGCTGAAAAATAGCGTCATCTCCGACGGCGAGGGCAGCGCCGCCGACTCGCTCGCGCCGGTCGCCGCCGCCGCCGCCGCCTGACGAAACAAGGCGCGAGGGAGCACCCGCGCGCTTTGTGACGAAATCTTTTCGAAGCCGCGCTACCGGCATGGCGCGCCCCGAGCCATTCTCCCGCCTGCCGACCCACGGGCGGACCGTTTCACCGGACGCGCCCGCGTTTTCCGAAAGTTTCGATGACTTCTTTCGGTAAGCGCCTATCTTTCAAAGTCATGCCCAACGGAATGCCCCACACCCTCGCCAACTTCGAATCGGCGCTCACCCAGTTCAACGAGAACGTGCTGACCATGGCCAGCACGGCGCGGCAGAATCTGAAAAACGCCGTGGAGGGCCTCCTGACCCGCAACGCCGAACTCTGCGCCGAGGCCATCGCCGACGACGACGATGTGAACAACCTGGAGCGCACCATCGACCGCGAGGGATTCGAGATCCTCATGCGCTACAATCCCGTCGCCGGCGATCTCCGGCAGGTCCTCGCCGGGATGAAAATCGCCAACAATCTCGAGCGCGTTTCCGACCAGGCCGAAAGCATCGCCCGCCGCGCCCGGAAGATTCTCAAGCACCCCGAGCTGCCCGAGGTCAGCCTCGTCGAGCCCATCCACCAGCTCGCCGATCAACTGCTCGCCGAGAGCGCCGAAGCCTACGCCGCCGGGGAGGTCGAGCGCAGCCTCGCCCTCTACCAGCGCGACGAGGAACTCGACAAACTCCATCGCAAAGCCATCAAGGAACTGACCAAGGCCATCGAAAGCAACACCGCCATGGTCAAACCCTACCTGCATCTCATCTTCATCGTTCGCTGCCTCGAACGCGTCGGCGATCACTCCGTGAACATCGCCGAGGACACCGTCTTTTCGGAAAAAGCCGCCGACATCCGCCACCTCGGCCCCGAGGAAACCGCCTCGCTGCTCGAGTCGCGTTCCTGAGCTGAGCCCGCGCCGCGGATCGATCGCGGACTTGCGGCCCCGGCCCGCCCCCGCGATTCTCAGCGGATGCCGCTTTTCGTCCTGCTCTTCGCCGTCACCTTCGCGCTGACCCTCTGGGGCCGCCGCAAATACCAGACCGTCTATGACGAGGAGCTGAAAAATCTGGCCGCCTCCGGCATCACGGGCGCCGAGCTGGCCCGCCGCATTCTCGATGTCTCCGAGATCGGCGGCGTCGAAATCGTGAAAGGCCACGGATTGTTCTCCGATTTTTACGATCCGCTGAGGAAACGCCTCGTGCTGACCCCCCAGCATTTCAACGGCTCCACCTTCACCGCGCTGGGCATCGCGGCGCACGAAGCCGGGCACGTGCTCCAGCACCGGGCCGGGCACGTCCCGCTCCACTGGCGCGTGGCGGCGATTCGCGCCACCATCTGGCTCAGCCTGCCCCTGGTGTTCGCCGGCGTGTTCACGATGGTGCTGCCCGTCTTCGGCAAATCGGGCGTCTATCTCGCCCTCGCCGGCTGGTCGCTGGTCGCCGCGTGGAATCTCGTCACCCTCCCGGTCGAACTCGACGCCTCCGAGCGCGCCCGGGAAGTCCTCGAGCGGAACCACGCCTTCCGCAATCTCGACGAACGCATCGGAATCGCGCGGGTCATGCGCGCCGCCGGCGCCGCCCACATCGACGGCGTGTTTTCGGTGCTTTCCTGGCTCGGAACCCTCGTTTTCGGCCTCCTGCCGACCAAACAGGGTTAGGTCGGTGACCATACCCTGTTGGGTCCCGGCGCGTTTTTCCGGTCTTCCTTGATTTCCGACCGGCCCGGTCCACGGTGGCCGGAGGCGTTTCTCCATGCACTTTCTCATCGATCTCCTCTGGCTTCTGGGCGGGTTGGTCGCGCTCTATTTCGGCGCGGAATGGCTTGTCGGCGGTTCGGCGAAACTGGCCGTCCGCTTCGGCATCACACCGCTGGTGGTGGGCCTGACCGTGGTCGCCTTCGGCACCAGCGCGCCGGAGTTGTTCGTCAGCTTCCGCTGCAATCTCGACAACCTGCCCGACATGGCCGTCGGCAACGTGGTCGGCTCGAACATCTGCAACATCGGCCTCATCCTCGGCGTCAGCGCGCTGTTTTACGGTCTCGCGGTGAAAAGCGAGTTGCTGCGCCGCGACATCCCGGTGCTGCTCGGGGCGACGGCGTTTTTCCTCTTCACCATTTACGACAAGACGATCGCCCGCTGGGAGGGCGCCGTGCTCGCCACCGGCATCGTGGCCTACACCGTCCTGTGCCTGCGCCTGTCGAAGCGCGAGGCGGACCCGGAGGTGCTCGGCGAGTTCGAGGCGGAGTTCAATCCCGACGAAGCCCGCACCGAGAACCCGCTCAAGCTGGCGGGACTCATTCTCGCCGGCCTGGTGCTGCTCGCCGTCGGCGCGGAGGCCCTGAAACGCGGCGGCATCAGCATCGCCACCGCCCTCGGCGTGCCCGAGGCCGTCATCTCCCTGACACTGATCGCCTTCGCCACCTCGGTGCCGGAGCTGGCCACCTCCATCATCGCGGCGGCGAAAAAGGAGGGCGACATCATCATCGGCAACGTGATCGGCTCCTGTGTCTTCAATCTGCTCTGCGTGATCGGCTTCACCGCGCTGGGCAAACCGGTGATCGTCTCCCAGATCGATCGCGTCGACCTGGCGGTGATGCTCGGATTCACCGTCATCCTGATCCCGATGATGTTCCGCGGCCGCGTCATCGACCGGAAGGAGGGGATCCTCCTCCTCGCCGGATACACCGCCTACGTCGCGTGGCTCTATCTGAGCCGGGCGGCGGCCTGAACCGCGACCGGTCGGGCCGGGATCAGCCGGGTTTCTTTTCGGCCTTCGCCGGATCGGCGGCGGATTCGGATTCCTTCGCGTCGCCGGCCTTCGGCTTGGCGGATTCGGCGGACTCGCCGCCGGAGGCCCTGGGAACGAATTTCAACACGGTGCCGTTGATGCAGTAGCGCTTGTCGGTCGGGGTCGCGAAGCCTTCCCCGTCGAAGACGTGGCCGAGATGGCCGTCGCAGACCTTGCAGCGCACCTCGGTGCGCGGGTAACCGAGGACGTAATCGACATTGTATTTGACGTTCTTCACCTTCGAGGGGTCGTAGAACGAGGGCCAGCCGCAGTGGGAATCGAATTTTTCCTTCGACGAGAACAGCTCCGCCCCGCAGCCGGCGCAGTGGTAGGTGCCCTCGCCCTGTTTCTTGAATTCCTCGTAAACCTGGCCGTCGCGCGCCTCGGTGCCGGCCTGGCGAAGGATGCGGTACTGCTCCGGCGTCAGGATCTTTTTCCACTCTTCGTCGGATTTCACGACCGGTTCCTTGGGATCTTCGGGAGCGACGGGGGAGACTTCCATGGCGGTTTTTTTCGGGGCTTTGCCGGATTTCGATTCATCCGCGCGCAAAGGGAGCAGCTTCAGCGCGACGATCCCGGCGCAGACGGCGATTCCGGCGACGAGGGCTTGGGACGTTTTCATGGGGTTCAAACTAAGGGTTTGGAGGACAGCGTCAAGGGAGTCGGACGCGCCCCCCGGCCGGGACCTTACGCATCCCGTGCGCGATCCCGCGATTGCCGGCGGCGGCGGAATCCGGCAGGCTCGCGGCGTGAAAGTCCTTTTTCTCGCCGGTCTCCTCGCCGTCCTGCCCGCGCTCGCCGAAACGGCGGAGTCCGGGCCGGTCCTCCTCGCCCGGGAGGGAAAAGCGTTGCTGCCCGTCGTCGTCGCCCCCGACGCCGGCGAGATCGCGCGGACGGCCGCCGAGGAACTGGCGCGTTATCTAGGGAAAATTTCCGGGGCCGCCTTCGAGGTCAAGACCGGGGATGCCGCGGCGGGTCCCGCGATTTTTCTGGGCACGCCGGACCGTTTCCCGGTTCCGGGAAGGGAACGGGACCTTGAACTTCGCGACAGCCGCGACGGGGTCGAGGCCTTCGTGATCCATCCCGAGGCGAAGACCGGCTCGCTGTATCTCGTCGGCGCGACCGAACTGGGCGCCTCGCACGCGGCGTTCCGGTTTCTCGAAAAGCTGGGATGCCGCTGGTTTTTTCCCGGCGAGGCGTGGGAGGTGGTTCCGCGTTCCGGCACGATCGCGGCCGACTTCGCCGAGGCGGATCGTCCCGTGATGTTGTCCCGCCGCGTCTGGTGGGGCTACGGCTTCTACGAGGGCGCGAAGGGGCGCATCCGGACCGACTACGACGCCTGGGCGCGGCGCAATCGCATGGCCGAGTCCTTCCGCATCCAGGCCGGGCACGCCTGGCAGGCCATCATCGCGGAAAACCGGGCCGAATTCGACGCCCATCCCGAATACTACGCCCTGGTCAAGGGCGAGCGGCGCGGTCCGCAGATGTGCCTGAGCCAGCCCGGGGTCCGGCGGCTGGCGCGCGAGTTCGCGCTGCGCAAGCTGGAGCGCTTTCCCGACCACGACATGGTCTCGATGGAGCCGTCCGACGGGTTCAACCAATGCGAGTGCGAAAAATGCGCCGCCCTGGGAAGCGTGTCGGAACGGGCCTTCGGTCTCACCAACGAAGTGGCCCGGGCGGTGGCGGAAAAGTTTCCCGGCAAGATGGTCGGCATGCTCGCCTACAGCGACCACTGCGAGCCGCCCTCCTTCGAGCTGGAGCCGAACGTGTACGTGCAATCGACCGCCGGCTTCGTCCATGGGCGTTACACCTTCGACGAACTGCTCGATCTCTGGCCGAAGAAGACGCGGAACTTCGGCGTCTACGAGTATTTCTCCGTCTGGCCGTGGGATTTCGACCAGCTACCCGGCGGCAAGGCCAACGACATCGCGATGCTCACCGAGCGCATCCGGCGCTACGCGGCGGCGGGCGCCACCAGCATCTCGGCGGAGAGCGGCGACAACTGGGGTCTCCACGGCCGCGGCTACTACGTGGCCCTGCGGCTGATGTGGAACCCCGACACCGACGTCGACGCGCTGCTGGCGGATTTTTACGAGAAAGCCTTCGGGCCCGCCGCCGTGCCGGTGCGGCGATACTACGAGCGGTTCGACCGCGGCGGTCGTCCGCTGATGAGCGAGCACCTGCTCGGCCTCGGGTTTCGCGATCTCGACGAAGCGACCGGGCTTGCCCGGGACGAGCCGGAGGTGCTGGCGCGGCTCGACTTGCTGAAGCAATACCTGCACTACGTCCGCGTGCGCTGGGATCTCGACCGGCTGCCGAAGGACGATCCCGCGCGCAAGGCCCTGACGCTTGACGGCCTGACCTGGTGCCACCGGACGCGCTACACGCACATGAACCACTGGGCCGCGATGTGGCAGGGCTGGTCGAAGCAGGCCGCGGAGGAATTCGACGAGCCGGGCTGGTCCCACCGGTATCGGGAAAGCCCCCAGCCCTGGGCGGTGGACTCGCCCGTTTCCCCGGCCGAGACCGAGCGCGTCTTCCGGGCGGATCTGGAGCGTTTCCAGCCGCTGGAGATCGTCGACCGGGAGTTTGCCGGCGAACTCGTCATGGCCAATCTGCCCGATCCCGACCCGAAGATCGTCCGGCCCCAGCCCGGATTGCATCACCGGTTTCAGCGCGGCCAGACCTACGCCATCGCCAGCCGTGACGGCGAGCCCCTGCGGTTCGCGATCGAGACGGGGGTGATCGCCGGTTTCCGCGACAAGGCGGACGGACGGTGGACGGTCGCCGCCCTCGACGGCAAGGAGATCGGTCGGGGAAAGCTGCCTCAGGACGGCGAGGATCACCCGGTGGAGGTCGCCGTGCCGGGCGCGGGGGTTTACCGGCTCAGCTACGACGATACCTCCGCCGGCTGGGCGCTCAAGACCGAGCCCGGCGTGCCGGTGTCCCTGGAAATCGAACGAGGAAAGCGTATCCTCTCGCTCGGACAGTTTCGCGAGCCGGTTTTCTTTTTCGTTCCGAGGGAAACGCGCGAGCTGCACCTCTTCTGGGACGGCGGCAACCTGAAACCGAAGGTCTTCGCGCCCGACGGAAAATTGGCGGCCGAAATCGCCGTTCGCGGCAACTACGTGACCATCCCCGTGCCCGCCGGCATGGACGGGAAGGCGTGGTGGTTCCGGAGTTTCGCGCCGAAATTCGTGTGGTTCGCCAACGCGCCGAACGTCTTTTCCCACACGCCCTCGGCGCTGCTGCTGCCGAAGGACGCCCTGGAGTGAGCCTCCCCCGCCCACGATGCAACCGATCCCCGGCAATCTCCTCGGTCCGCCACCGCCGATGGCGACGGCGGAGGAGGACGGCGCGGAGGTCTTCGAGGAGCTGTTTTCCGGAGCGGGTCCGTTCCGGGTGGAGCGGATCGTTTCGCGCGGGCAGTCGTCCCCCGAAGGCTTCTGGTATGACCAGGACGAGCACGAATGGGTCGTGCTGCTGAAGGGCGCGGCGCGACTTCGCCTCGAGGGACGGGAAGAGCCGGTGGAGCTGGGTCCGGGGGACACCCTCGTGCTCCCGGCCCGGTGCCGGCACCGGGTGGAGTGGACCGCCGAAAACGAGGAAACGGTGTGGCTGGCGATTCACTTTTCGGCGGAGCCCGCCGGCGCCTGAAATCTCAGCGGCGCCAACGGGCCAAAAGTTTTGAGGGATTCGTGCGGTTCGGGTTGCGTTTTTGCGCCGGATTTGTTTGATAGGGGCTTCGAATTCAAGGCCTCGTTCGGCGGATGCGAACTTCGCTTTGAGGGGCTATATTCCCCATTCCCTCGCCGGCGGCGCCGGAAGCACCGGAAACCGCAGAGACTCACTTCATGAGCAGCCAACGCTACGAAATCCGCGAAGAAATCGGGAAAGGCGGCCTGGGCGCCGTTTACAAGGCGTTCGACACGCAACTGCAGCGCGAGGTGGCCATGAAGCGCGTGCTCACGACCGAGCACGCCACGGAGGAGGAGGTGCAGGCCGCCGCCACGAAACTCATCGCGGAAGCCCAGACGCTCTCCTCGCTCAACCACCCGAACATCGTGACGGTCTTCGATGTCGGCCAGGACGAGAAAGGCGGCTTCGTCGTGATGGAACTGCTGAAGGGCGAGACGCTCGACGAAACGATCGAGCGCGGAGTGCTGACCCAGGAGGATTTCGTCGAGATCGTCATGCAGACGATGGAGGCGTTGATCGCGGCGCAGGCGTCCAACGTGCTGCACCGGGATCTGAAACCGACCAACGTGATGGTCATCTGGCAGCCGAGCGGCAAGTTCCAGACAAAGATCCTGGACTTCGGACTGGCGAAATTCAGCAAATCCCCCTCGGTGCAGACGATGGACCAGGAGGACGCCGTGATGGGCTCGATCTATTTCATGGCCCCGGAGCAGTTCGAAAGGGCCGAACTCGACGCCCGCTCGGACCTTTACCAGATGGGCTGCGTGTATTACCACGCGCTCACCAGCCAGTATCCCTTCCGGGGCGAGACGGCGCCGCAGGTGATGAACGCCCACCTGCAGCACCGCGTGACGCCGCTGGAAAAACTGCGGCCCGATCTCTCCCCGTCGATCTGCCAGTGGGTCATGTGGCTGATCAATCGCGAGATGGAGAACCGGCCCGCCGACGCCCGCGAGGCGCTCGAGCGTTTCCCCCGGAATCCCGAGGCACCGGACGCCCAGCCCGTCCTCCAGGCGATCCCGGTGGAGGAAAGCCTGCCGGGCGCGACCACCGGCGTGCAGGTCGTGGTGGTGCCGGAGCAGGGCGCGGCCCCTCCCGCGCGATTGGTGACCGGCGCCGCGGCCGCCGCCCGCACCGGTTCGACTCCGGTTCGCCGCGCCCAATCGGGTCCGGTTTCGCGCACGCGGACCGGCTCCATGCCCGTCGGCCACGCGCACGACCACGCCACCGGTGAAATCCAGCCACCCGATCACAAGAAAACCTACCTCGTCATCGGCATCGTCGTCGCCGTGCTCGGTCTGGTGGTCGGCCTCGTCAGCATGAAAAGCGCGAAGGAAAACAGCGCCCGCGCCCGGATCGTCGCGCTGGGAGGCCAGGAAGCGCCCCAGGGCTCGACGGCGGACATCGAGCTGGCCCTGAAATACCTGAACGCCACGGACGCGGCGCCCGAACTCAAGGACAGCGCCCTCAAGGTGCTGCAAAACACCCAGGGAAACGGCATCGACGAAGCCATCCTCGGCGCCCTCAAGTCCGCCTCCACTCCGTTCATGCGATGGCGGCTCAGCTCCGTGCTCTCGGAACGCGGCCACGCCGCCGCCGTTCCGGCGATGATGGACGCCTTCGTCAAAGTCTCCTCCGAAAACCAGAAGACCGACATCCTCGTCGCCGTCCGCCGGGTCGCGTCAAAGGAGAACCTCGACACGCTGCTCGACGGCCTGAAGGGCGATCACTCTCCCGCCCTGCGCGGCCGCTTCGAGGATATCGTGCTCGCCATCCTGCGCCGGCAACCGCGGACTCCCCAGCTCACCGAACCCCTGCTCAAACGCATCGCCACCACCGGCGGCGCCGAACGCCTGAGCCTGTTCCGCATCCTCGGGGCCCTCGGCACCGAGGAGGGCATGACCCGCCTGAAAGCCATCTACAACCAGAACGACGACCGCACCTACCGCCTCGACGCCACCGCCGCCCTCCTGAATTGGCCGAACCGCGACGCCCTGCCGCTGGTCGAGTCCGTCCTCGGCGCCACCGACGATTCCGCCGTCAAAATCACCGCCGGACGCGCCCACGCCCGCATGGCCAGCCTCCCGGCCGCCATTCCGATCGCCGAAAAAATCGACACCTGGCGCAAGTCCCTCACCTACGTGCAGCGCAACCAGGAACTCCGGATCGTCTTCACCGCCATCAGCGAAAATCCCTCGCCCGAGACGCTGGCCTTCGCCCGGGAACTCGAGGCGGACGCGAATCTTGCCGCCTACGCCAAGGCCGCCATCACCACGATCGAGGCCTCGCTGAAAAAAGCGACCGAAGTCGAGTCCGGCACCCGCCTCACCGGCGCCAAGGCCCAAATCCGCGGCGAAAATCCCGCCGGCGCCCGCCTGAACCCCGAGACGGGCGCCTTGACCCTCTGGACTTCGCCGGAGGCCTGGTTCACCTGGGACATCAAACCGAAAACGGCCGGCGCCTATTCGATCGAGGTCATGCAAGCCTACCGCCAGGAGGGAGACAGCGAATTCGAGATCCTTGTGGGCGACCAGGCCGTTTCCGGGAAAGCCTCGCCGACGGAGAGCTTCAAGGATTTCATGCCCGTGTCGCCCTCCGGCTCGATCCCGTTGGAGGCCGGCAAGGTTTACACCGTCGTCCTCCACGCGCGCGGCGTCACCCAGCCCCGCATGATGGATGTCGAGGCCCTCACGCTGAAGACGAAGTAGCGCGCGTCCGGCCCGCGAGCCGCGGCCGCCGCTCTCGTTCGCTCACTTCCCCTTCAGACTCATCAGGTGCGTGTCGGTGCGGATGAACATCCGACCGTTGGCGATCGCCGGCGTGGCATTGAGGCCCGAGCCGAGCCGGTTTTCCGCCAGCACCTTGAACTCGCGCGTGGCGGCGATCACCAGCATCAGGCCGTCGCGGCTGCCGAAGTAAATCTTTCCGTCGACCAGCACCGGTGAGCTGAAAAACTGCCCCTTCGCGGCGCGTTCCTCGTAGAATTTTTCGCCGGTCTTGGCGTCGCGACAGGCGATCACCCCGCCGTCTCCGCAGAGGAAAAGCAGCCCGTCGTGGAAGAGCGGCGTGGGCACGTAGCTGAGGAGATCCGTCTTGCCGAGCGAATACAGGAGATCCGGCTTGTCGGTGCCGTTCGGATGCAGCGCCGCGCTCTGCTTGCCGCCGCCGCCCGAGCCCAGCGTCGCGAACAGGTTGCCGTCGAACTCCAGAATCGATCCCACCGACCGAAATCCGTAAACCTCGGGATAACTCCACGCGATCTCCCCGTTCTTCGGGTCGAGCCCCAGCCAGCCGTGGTTGGTGCTCAACAGCGCCACCGTGTTCCGGTCGCCCGATTTCACCTCGACGGGCGTGCTGTAGGCGGTGAGATGCTTGTCGTTCCCGGGCGGAGTGATGCGCTCGCGGCTCCAGACTTCGGAGCCGTCGGCCGGATTCAGCCCGTAGATGAAACTGTGCCGCTCGTCCTTCGCGTCCGTGTGGATGATGAGCACGCCCTCGGAAAGGATGGGCGACGCCGCGCTGCCGTGATCCGACGTGAAACCCTTCCAAGACGTGCGCCACAGCTCCTTTCCGCTGTGATCCAGGGCCAGCGCCTGGGTTTCCTCGCCCGATGTCCAAGTCAGGTAGATCGCCTTTTCGTCGACGACGGGCGTGGACGACGCGAAATCGTTCAGCTTGTTTTTCGCGTGCTCCGTGAAGGGCTGCGACCATTCCCACAGCGTCGAGCCGTTCGTCGAGTCCAGACACATCACCTTGCGCTCCGCGCCCTCCTTCGCGTTGACCGTGAGAAAAAGTTTCTCGCCCCACAGCACGGGCGAAGAATGCCCCGTCCCCGGCAATTCGACGATCCATTCGTAGTCCTGCGTGCCGAATTCGGCGGGCATGCCCTTGGCGTCGCCGATTCCGTGCCCGTTCGGGCCGCGAAAACGCGTCCATTCCTGGGAAAAGGCGGTGCCGGCGCCGACGGCCGCCAGACAGCACAGCCAGGTCACCATCGCGCGGGAGGGAAAGGAGAGGGGAGTTTTCATCGGGGATTTGGACGGAATGGAAGGAGCACGGAAAACGCGTCCGCCGGTCTCCAACCCGCCAATTAAACGCGCCCCCCGTTCCGCGCAAGCGCCGGCTGCGCCGCGTCTGCGGCCCGCGTCAATCCCCTCGATTCCAATAGATGACGAGGTTTTTGGTCGCGCGCCCCGACGCGACGATGTCGAGCCTCCCGTCGCCGTCGAGGTCGGCCAGCTTCAGATCCTCGCAGGCCATCGTGTTGTCCGCGATGAGGATCGATCGCCACGCTTCACCGGGTTTTTCGCGAAAAAAAAGCCCGATGCCGACCCGGCCCGACGCGTCCGGCTCGCGCCAGCCCGCGACGACCTGGTCGCTCCCGAGCCCCAGCACATCGCCCGTCGCCAGCGCGTGTCCCTGTCCCAGATCCCCGGTCAACCGCGTCCGCCGCCACCGCTTCGGCGCGCCGGGCGGGATTTCCTCGTACACGACGAGATCGCTCCCGTGCATGGGCTCGATGGCCGCGATGAATCCTTCGCCAAAACGCGCCTCGCCCGCGCCGCGGGTGGGCGGGTCGCTGTTTTCCGGCGTGATCAGCAGCGCGGCCTCGTCGGAATCGGTGTTCATCGCGTCCCGCCGCAAAATGCCCTCCGCGCCCGCGACGAGAAGGTCGCCGCCGCGGTCGTCGAAGTTGTGCGCCCGATGCAGCGAATCGTCGAGGACGACATCGGACCAGGCCTCCGGCCGCGCGCGGCTCTCCGCTCCGGGCGGCAGGTAGGCGCGGAGATTCACCCCGTTCGTCCCCTCGCCCTCCACGTTGCCGATGCCGTGCAGGGGCAGCACGATCAGCCGGAAATCGCCCGCCCGCGTCCTGACCCAGCGCATCCGATGCACGGTCGGGTCGTGAAACAAAGGCACCGGCGTCCAGAGCGCCCGGGGATCCGCCGGCCGGACGAGGAAATGCACGGAGCCGGACCGTGCCCGGTCCGTCGTCTCGCCGGGATTCCATTGGCCACCGACGGCGATCTCCGCCTTGCCGTCGCCGTCAATGTCCGCCGCCGCGAGGCACACGTTGTCGCGGAGGGTGAGGTTTTTCGCCAGGTCGTGCCGGCTCCAGTCCGGATTCCGGTACCAGGAAAAACGGGCTCGGTCGGCGAGCAGGACGTCCGCGAGACCGTCGCCGTCGACATCCGCGACGGCGACGCCGTATCCGATCTCGACTTCGGCGTCGAGGGTTTGGGCGTCGAATGCCGGCCCCGCTCCGGCGTTCGCGAGGATCGAAAAGGCGCCAAGCAAACAGGGTAGGGTGCGCGACCCAACAGGGTTCATCGGGGGAGTCAACAGGGTTTGGTCGAAAGGACCGGCCCCGGCATTCAGTCGAGGATCAGGCGGGTGCCGGGAGGCGCCGCCGGGCGCGGCTTCGGCTTCGGGGCGTTGGGATCCGGCGGCGGTTTCGGCGCGGAGGGCGGCGGCGAGCCGGTGAACAACCGGGTGAAGGGTATCTCGGGCGGATGCACGTCGATCCGGACCTGTTTGTCGCCATTGACCTCGGCCACGGCGAAGGCGCTTTCGTAGATGGCGCGCACCCAGGGCTGGAGGTTCCGGTAGATCCAGTCCTTTCGCTCGGCGGTGAGGGCGGCGATGAATTTCGCCTTCTCGGCGGGATCGGTCATTTCCTTGGGAACGGCGGCGGCGACCTTGGCGTCGAAGTTTTCCACCTCGTCCTTGAGCTTGGCGGCGAGCGCCTGGCCGGCCGTGTCGGCGATCTTGCGGTATTCGGCGGCGGGCAGGCCGCCGACATTCAGGCTGATGGTTTCGCGCAGGGACATGGCCTTGAGTTCCAGCACGTCGCCGGTGAAGGTCGTCCAGCCGGCGAGGATGGCGAGGGTCTCGCTCATTTCGCGGGCGGCGAGGTAAACGTTGAAGCTGTCCGGCGCGACATAGAAATAGACCAGCGATCCGCGGGAGACCTGGGCGGTCTTGAGCGCCTGCTCGAAGGGCGAGTTGCGCGCTTTGAACTGCTCGATGCTCAGGCCGCCCTCCTCCTTGAAGCCGAGGCTGAGCTTCAGCCGGTCGGTGGTGCCGTTGCGGACGACGAAATACTTGAAGTCCTTCGGCCCCAGTTTTCCGTCGCCGAAGAAGGCTTTCACCTTGCCCTCGTCGAGGCGGAACTTGTGCACCTGGAATTCGCGGCGATCGACGTTTCCGAACAGGCGCGTCAGCATCCCCTTTTCCGGATTGACGGTGTAGGTGTAGTTCGGCTCGGCGCCGGCGCGGGAAAACTCCACGATCTTCACGGCCTCCCACGCGGCGTAGTCCTTGTCCATCCGGCTGGTGCGGCGAACGGTCTCGTCGAGGGGGAGATAGCCGGTGCGGGCGTCGTTCTGCTTGGTGCCGACGATGGGATAGGTGAAGGAGCCGATCCCCTCGCCGGTGAAGGCGAGCTTGGTGAAATTGTCCTCGATCGCCTTGGCCACGCTGAAGACGTGGTCGTAGGGATCGCCGACGAAATAGAGTTTCTGGTTCTTGCAGACGGCGTAAAAGGCGCGGGCCTCCTGGGGAGCGAGGCGGGGATTGGGCATCTTGACGAGGGTGGCATCCTTGACCTCGCGCTCCGGGGTCTGGTCGAGGATGGCGCGGAGATTGGCCAGCTCGGCCGCGGCGACTTTGACCTTCTCGTCTTTTTCCGTTTTCTTCGTTTCCTGGTCGGTGACCCGCCGCCGCCATTCCTCGATGTCGGAGGTCTTGTCGGTGAGGTCCTTGTTGTTTTTTTCGAATTCCTCCAGCTCGAGGGCGAGCTGTTTGGCTTCCTCCTCGGTTTTCTGGTTCTTTTCGGTGTCGGTCTGGGTCTGCCGGAGCTTCTGCAGGTTTTCCAGCATGTTTTCCCGACTGACCTTCATCCGCTCGTATTCCTCCTCGGTGACCTGGGGCAGACTGTCGATGACCTTCTTGACGGCGGCGGAAATGCCGAGGCTGCTGACGATGAGGATGAGCAACAGGATGCCGACGACATTCGTCATCGCGTCCATCAGCGAGTCCATGCTGCGTTCTTCTTCGGCTTTGCGGGCGCGGGCCATGGGGGAATCTCGGGGCTCGGAGGGATTGAAAGGCGCGGGCGCGGCCGGGTCAGGGTTTGAGGTATTGGGCGAACATGCTGAGGTCCACCTTGCCGTCCCCGGGCAGGGGCAGGCGGCCGGCGATGATCTCGGAGCCGCGGGTCTGGTTGTAGGCGCCGACCACGGCGTTGGCGCGGCCAAGATTGGCGACGGCCTCGGGATTGCCGCGCACCAGGAAAATCAGCCGGCGATAGGGCTTCGCGGCGATGGCGTCGAGGAGTTTCACGAAATTCTCGTCCTGATTCACCGAAGCGGAGGGAATTTCGACCGGCGGTTCCGTGAGGCTCTGGTGAATGAGGACGGTCTTGTCGGCGATCTCGACGAAATAGGGCTCGATGTTCGTTCCGGAACCGCTGGGAATGACGCGCATCCTCGAGGGATCGGGAGGGAGCTTGCGTTTCGCGATCTCCTTTTTCATCTCCTCGATCTGGACGACCATCTGATTGTGGTCCTCGTCGAGTTTCTTGTTCGTGTTTTGCAGGAGGTTGAACTTGGCGATCAGCTCCTCGCGGCTGGCGTCGATCTCCTCCTGGTTCTCGAGCATGTTCTTGAGCAGCTCGAGTTTCTGCATCTGGGTGAGGGTGTCCTTGTTCTGCTGGATCAGGTTCTCGATGAGCTGCCGGAGGTCGTCGTATTTTTTCTGGTCCTCGTCCTGCTTTTTCTTCATCTCGACATACTCGCGGGCGCGCTCGACCTCCTTGGGTTCGCGGCCCTCGGCCTTCGACATGGACATCAGGTTGAGCACGACGATGATCAGCGTCAGGCACCCGATGATACACACCAGAATACTGAGAAATGGGAACAGGTTGACCGAGGTCCCCGAGTCTTTTTTCCGCTTGGCCATGGGTAATCGCGCCTTTCGCCGTCGTCGTGGGAGGAGTGTCCGGGCGGAAGCCTAGCTCAACCGCGCCCGAAGAACCACCCCTTCTTCTGGATGACGACCTGCTTGCCGTCGAGTTGCTTGAGCACGTCGTTGAGGTTCCGGACGCCCTCGACCAGTTTGTCCATGGACTTGTGCATGTCCACATCGAGGCGCCTCTCGAATTTCTCGGTGCGGAAATCGATGGCGTCCAACTGCTTGTCGATGAGGCCGGCGACCTTCTCGTAGTTCCGCGTCTGCCCGTCGAGGTTGTCGGACATCTTTCGCTGCACGCTCTCGAATTCGCCGAGGAAATCCTTCTGGTTCGAGGCGATGGCGTCGCCGATGGCCTTGAGCAGGCCGGCCTCGCTGCTGAAATTCGACGCGCCGCCGCCGTCGTTGAGGCGCTTGAGCAGGTTGTCGATGCAGTACTCGTCGACGTCGGTGACGAGGTCCTCCTCCGTGTTCTGCAAGCCGCTGGCCGGAAAGCTCAGCAAAATGCTGAACACCAGCGCCAGCAGCGTCGTGTCGAAGGCCACGGCCATGTTCGCCAACACGGGCGTCAGGGC
>JACKQC010000030.1 GCA_024233085.1 Akkermansiaceae bacterium | reverse complement strand
GGAGGTCGAGGGTATTTGATCGCGTATGAACCATCCGGGTTCGAAGTGACTGTAGCGCCGGCGGCTTCAGCCCTCAACTTTGTGCGCTCGACGAGTGTGAGATTCGATCGATTACCGGTTGGTGGCGGTGAAATCTTGATTCCCTTTGGGATTTTCTTTCTTCGGCAGTAACCCGAAAAATCGTCGCCCCCGAGGCCACTCCAATAGCTCCGCTTCAAATGAGGGGAGTCATGCGGATGACAGGGTGTTTCCAAAAGATCTTTGTCCTCATCATCGAGTTCGAAAACGGCTCCGTTGTGAGCGACCCATACATAGGGATACGGGTCCATTGCCGCTGAATGCTCATCCACGATTGTTAGTTCCATTTCTTTTACTCAACAGTAACATTATTTAATTGACGGGTTTTCGCTGAGGCTAGCGACCACGCATCGTGCTGGCCCGCAGTGACGGGCGCGATCTTACCGAGCCATCAGAGCGACGATCAATCCCTTTTTTCTCGATCGGCCTGGGTGATTTTTCCCGGCGGCCGGGCCCCGGTTTACCCCTATCCATCAAGCCCAACCCGGAGGCGCGAACCGCCTCGCCCCTTCACATCCCCAGCCCCCACTGCAACAGGGCCTGGGATTCGTTCCAGACGTTGGGGGTCTGGCTGCCGAGGATGACGACGATGACGTTTTTGCCGCGATAGCTGGCGCTGGAGACGAGGCAGCGGCCGGCGGCGTTGGTGTAGCCGGTCTTCATGCCGGTGCAGTAGGGAAAGGTGGTGAGGACTTTGTTGGTGTTGCGGACGGGGACGGTGCGGCCGTCGGCGTGGGTGAAGGTCATGGCCTTGGTGGAGACGGCGTCGCGGATGAAGGCATTGCGCATGCAGTGGGTGGCGAGGATGGAGAGGTCGCGCGCGGTGGAAAACTGGCCGGGAGGGGAGGGGAGGCCGTTGGAATTGGTGAAGTGGGAATTGTTCATGCCCAGGGAGCGGGCGCGGCGGTCCATGGCGGCGGCAAAGGCGGCGTCGCTGCCGGAATGGTCGCGGGCGAGGCAGCGGGCGATGTCGTTGCTGCTGCGGACGAGGACGGCCTTGAGGAGGTCGGCTTTGCGGTAGGTCTCGCCGGTCTTGATGCCCATGATGGTGGGCTCGGCCCAGGTGTCGGATTTCTGGACGGTGATGCGTTTGTTCAGGTCGCCGGCCTCGGCGACCATGAGGCCGAGCAGGAGCTTCTGGGTGCTGGCGATGGGGAGGCGGGTGTCGGCGTTCTTTTCGTAAAGCACGCGGCCGGTGTTGGCGTGGATGACGATGGCGGCGCGGGCGGTGACGCCGGGAACGGCGCGGGAGGGGGCGAAGGTGTCCTGGCCGCCGACGGGAAAGCTGGCGAGGGTGGGCCGGGGCTGGGTGGCGGCGGCGTTGGGATCGGGGTAGTCGCCGCCTTGATTGCCGGGGATGGGCTCGTAGGCGGTGCCGGGGCCGCCGGGGCGACTGTTCGTCTGGCAGGCGCTCTGGGCGAAAAGGGCGATCGCGAGGGCGAGGACGCCGAGGGCGGCGCGGCGATGGGGGAAGGGGCGGGAGGGAAGGGGCGCGGTCGTCATCGGGAAAAAAAGGGGGGATCGGGGATCGGGGAAAGAGGTCGGGTTTGCGAGGTTTCCGGTTGCGGTCAAAATCTGGGGCATTGGATTTTCCGAATTGGGATCTGTTTCGGATTTCGAGCTTGGGAATTCGGATTTCCGGCTCCGCCGGCTCAGGGCTTGGCCGGCGCGGGATCGGCGGGGGGCGATGCCGGGGTGTCGGGGGCTTTGAGCTGTTTTTCGATGGCGGGGTCGGGCTTGGCGCCGAGGTCGACGGCTGCGTAGTAGTGGCGGCGGGCGAGTTCGAGGGCGGGGGGAGCTTTCTCCAGATACATGAGGGCGAGATTGAAATGGGCGTCGGCAAAGGCGGGATCCAGCTCGATGGCGCGCTGGAGCTCGATCTCGGCGGCGGGGCCCCAGCCGTAGTCGTGGATGACGATGGCCATGTAGAGGTGGGAGCGGGGATCTTTCGGGTCTTGATGGAGGGCGCGGGCGAGGGAGGCGATGGCGAGTTCGTGGTTTTTCTCGCGGTAATAGACGAGGCCGAGGGTGAGCCAGTTCTGGGCGATGTTGGGATTGATCTGGAGGGAGCGGCGCAGGGCGGTGCGGGCGGCCTCGTAGTTGGAGAGCTGGTACTCGACGACGCCGAGATTCGCGTAGGCGAGGGCGTTGCGGGGGGCGAGCTGGACCATTTTCTCGTAAATGCCCCGGGCCTTTTCCCAGTCCTGGTCGGCGGAGGCGAGGGCGCCGGCCTTGGCGAGGGCGTCCACCTCGGCGGGCAGGCCGGCGGGGTCGACGTCCTTGTCCAGCACGCCGAGGGCGAGGCCGCTGGGGCTGGTGTTTTTGCTGAACTGGGTGGGGGCGTCGTCGCCGGCGCCGGCGCCATCGGGGGAGGCGGCCGGCCTCCCATCGGCGGGGGCGTCGGGCGCGGTGAGTTCGGGATCGGTCGCCTGGCCGAAGGCGGGTCCGGCGCCGGCGGCGGCGGTGAGCCAGAGCGTCAGCCCGATCGGCCATGCCGCCGAGGCCGCGAGGCGGGCGCGAAGCCCGCGCTCCGCGGAGGCCGCGAATGCGGGGGCTGCCGGGTGAATCATGCTGCGCGAGGGGTGACGAACGGGGGTCGTGCCGCCGGAAACCGGGGGCGAAAACGGCGAAAAATAAACCGCACTTTTTGGTTGCGGACCAATGAAATTTCCCGAACTGTGGAAAGGAACACTGTTCTGGTGACCGTTATGAACCTGACCAAGCGACAACAAGAATTGCTCGACTACCTGAAGGAAGAGCACGCGCGAACCGGCATCATGCCCTCGACGCGGGAGATTCAGGAGCACTTCGGCTTCGCGAGCCAGACGGCCGCGGTCAGCCACATCCGCGCTCTCGAGCGCAAAGGCGTCATCAAGCGTCTCCCCGGCAAGGCGCGGGCGCTGATGGTGGAAGACGGGCTCGATCGCGAGCCCATCGTGGACATTCCCATCTACGGGATGATCCCGGCCGGCTACGGAAACGACGCCACGCCGGAGCCGGAGGGCTGCCTGTCGGTCGACACCCGGTCGGTCGGCGTGAAGCCGTCGGACAAGGTCTTCGCGCTGCGGGTGCGGGGCGATTCCATGATCGACGCCCACATCTGCGACGGCGACCACGTGATCCTCGAGCAGCGGGAGCCCCGCAACCGCGACATCGTGGCGGCGCTGATCGACGGCGAGACGACCCTGAAGCGTTACCTCATGGAAAACCGCAAGCCATTCCTCCGGGCGGAAAACGAACGCTATCCGGACCTGATCCCGGCGCGCGAACTGATGATTCAGGGCGTGATGGTGGGGCTGGTGCGGAGCGGGGCGCGGTGGTGAGTCGGGCCGCGCCGGAGAGGTGCCGGTAAAAAAAGGTGTGAGTGAAAAGGCGGCCGCAAACCGTGGCATGGCCATCCTGGCCATGTTTTCGGGGAGGGGGCCACTCTTCGGAAAACCCGGCATCCAGGGGCTCGTGGCATGGCCATCCTGGCCATGTTATCGGGGAGGGGGCCGTTCTTCGGAAAACCCGGCATCCAGGGGCTCGTGGCATGGCCATCCTGGCCATGTTTTCGGGGAGGGGACCGTTCTTCGGAAAACCCGGCATTCAAGGGCTCCCGGACGCCGTCGAGCCGTCGAGCCGTCGAGCCACCAGTAGGCGGCCGAAGCATCCCGTCCACATTCCGGCGGCTCGGGCTCCTTTCCCAGGCCTTCGCGACCCAACCCTCTTGGGTCGGTGACCCAACCCTGTTAAGTCACAGATCGAACAGGGTTGGATGCCTTCGACCGGCGGCCACCCGCCTCCGGCGTTCTCGCGGTGGCGGTCGGTGGAAGATGGGGCGAACCATCGCGTGGCGAGGATCGCCGCAGGCAAGCGCAAGCGTCCCCGTCGAGCCGTCGCGAGACCTGATCGCCTCTGAAAGGGGCTCGGGCCATACGCCGGAGCCCGGGCTTTCCCCCACTTCTCCGTCGCGGGTGGTTTCATGCACGGAATGGGGCGGGACGAAAGCGGCGGGGTTTCACGACGGCTCGGCAGGGACGCCTCGCCCCACCTCATCACCGCCGGAACCGCTTTCGATAAGCCAGTGGCGTGAGCCCGGTCGCTTTGCGAAAGCGCTTCGTGAAATGACTCTGGTCGTAGAAGCCGGCGGCGACGGCGATTTCTCCGATCGTTTCGTTGGAGGCGACGAGGAGTTTTTGCGCGGCCTGGATGCGGAGCGACTGCACGTATTCCATCGGCGAGAGGCGCAGCACGCGGCGGAAACGCCGGTTGAAATGGGCCACGGACAGTCCGGCGATTTCGGCGAGCTTTTCCACCGTGACATCGCCGACGAAATTCTCTTCGAGGAAACGAATCACGCGATCCAACTCCCCGAAATGCGCGCGCTGATCCTCCGGCGTGGCGATGGGGCGCATCAGGCCCGCGAGTCCCATGATGTGTCCCCCGCGGTCGAGCAGGGGCGCCTTTCCGCAGACGAACCAGCGCGGCGTGCCCCGAATGTGGGGCACCAGCCACACTTCGTTGACGGTCGGCTCGCCGGAGTCGAAAACCTTGCGGTCGTTCGCCTCGTAGGCCTCGGCGAGGAGGTCGGGAAAAAAATCGCGCGCCGCCCGACCGACGAGGTCGAATTCGTCCCGCAGATCGTAAGTGACCAGATGCATGGCGTTGCACAGGACGTAGCGGCTGTCGAGGTCCTTCACGAAAAAGCAGGCGTTCGGCACCGTGCGCATCAGCTTGAGCGGCTCGAGGAGCGCGGGGTTTTTCGCGAAAAAACGGGTCTGAAATTCCCGGGGCGAAAGAGCGGGCATGATCGGAATTTACCAAAAATAAGATGGGGCTTACAAGACGCGATTCGGCTCGATGTGCTGTAATTCGGGGATTGTGGCGCGGTCGCGTGAGGTGGTTCGAGATCGCGCTTCGTGATAGACTTTTACCGCATCCTCCCCTCCAAACCTTTTCCGTCTTCCGCCATGTTCGACTTTCTCGCCGAATCCGGAGCGCCTCTGTGCGGGGCTCGCGCCTTTGGGCGGTCCCGCCGGGAGTTTCTTCAGGCCGGGGCCTTGGGCGCCATCGGGCTGTCCCTGCCGCAATACCTCGCCGCGAAACAGGCCGGACAGGTCAAGGCTTCGCACGACAACCGCGCCTGCATCCTCATTTTCAATCTCGGCGGGCCGAGCCACCTCGATCTCTGGGACATGAAACCGGACGCGCCCTCCGAGGTGCGGGGACCTTTCAAGCCGATCCGCACGAAGTCGCCCGAGTTCGAGGTGTCCGAGATCCTCCCGATGCACGCGAAGATCGCGGACAAGTTTTCGCTGGTGCGTTCCTGCCATCACAGCGGCGCGGCGGTCCACGACGCCGGCTGGCAGATGATGCAGACGGGGCGGCGTTTCACCGGAGGCGTTCAGACGCCGCACGCCGGTTCGGTCGCGAGTTATCTGCGGGGGCGCAAGACCGATCTGCCGCCCTTCGTCGTATTGCCGGAATTGATGGGGCGCGGCGGGGGAAACCTGCCCAACGGCCAGGCCGGGGGATTTCTCGGCAAGGCGCACGATCCCTTCGCGCTGATGGCCGATCCGTCTCAGCCGGATTTCAGGGTGCCCGACCTGCTGCCGCCGGACCAGTTCGGCGCGACGCGGCTCGATCGGCGCAAGCGGATGCGCGAGTTGGTCGAGGCGGCCACGGACCGCTTCGAGACGAGCGAGGACGCGCGGCTGATGGACGAGAATTTCCAGTCCGCCTTTCGCATGATGACCAGCGAGCAGGCGCGGGCCGCCTTCGACCTGTCGAAGGAGCCGCGGTCGGTCCGGGAACGCTACGGGATGAACCGGGTCGGGCAGTGCCTGCTGCTGGCGCGGCGGCTGGTGGAAAACGGGGTGCGTTTCGTGACCGTGAACACCTTTCTCACGGTTTTCAACGAGCTGAGCTGGGACATTCACGGTTCGAAGCCCTTTATCTCCGTCACTCAGATGAAGGAGGTGGTAGCCCCGATGTATGACCAAGCCTACTCGGCCCTGATCGAGGACCTGCACCAGCGCGGCATGCTCGACGACGTGATGGTGACGGGGCTGGCCGAATTCGGGCGCACGCCGAAGGTCAATCCCGCCGGCGGCCGCGATCACTGGCCGCAGTGTTTCACCGTGTCCTTCGCCGGCGGCGGCGTCCGCGGCGGCCAGGTCGTCGGGGCGAGCGATCCGGTCGGTGGTTTCCCGGCCGAGCGTCCGGTCGAGCCGGGCGACATCGTGGCCACCATCTTTAAAAGCCTCGGCTTCGACCACGCCAGCCACCTGCCGGGACCGGCGGGGCGCCCGTTTCCGCTGGTGGACATCGGGCGCGAACCGATCGACGAACTTTTCGCCTGAGAAAATGAGCCCGACCCGACTGTTCGCGCCGTATTGCCGGCTGGCGGCCGCTCTGCTCTTTCCGCTCGCCGCGGAGGGACGACCGATCGCGCCTTTGCCCGCCAGGGTGGAGCTTTCCGGTCCGGAAGCATTCCAGGAAATCCTGACGCAGGAGCTGGATGAGCGCGGCGAGTTCGCCGGGGAGGCGACGGGGGTGAAAATGTCCTCAAGCGCCCCCGACGTGGCCGCGGTCGAAAACGGCGTCGTCCGGGCGCGCGGGAACGGCTCGGCGGTGGTGACGGTGACGGCGCCCGACGGCGACACCGCGACCGTCGAGGTGACCGTGCGGGACTTTGGCGCGCCGCCGACGTGGAGTTTTCGGAATCACGTGCTGCCCGTGTTGTCCAAGGGCGGCTGCAACATGGGCGCCTGCCACGGCGCCCTCGCCGGCAAGGGCGGTTTTCGGCTCAGTTTGCGCGGCTACGATCCGGAGACGGATCACTATCGCATCACCCGCGAGGCGCGCGGCCGGCGCCTCGAGCCGGCCGACCCCGCCCGCAGTCTTCTGCTCACCAAGGCCACCACCGCCCTGAAACACACCGGCGGCCGCCGCATCCGGCCGGAGTCGGAGGACTATCGCATCCTCGCCGAATGGATCGAATCCGGCGCCGCGCCGCCGGCCGCGGACGATCCCAAGCTGGCGGGGCTGGAGGTTTTTCCCGCCCTCTCGACTCTCAAGCCGGGGGACAAGCAGCGCTTCGTCGTTCGCGCGCGGTACAGCGACGGGCGGTTCGAGGACGTCACGCGCTGGGCGCGCTTCACCTCTTCGAACGAAGCCGTCGCCATGGTCGACGAGGACGGGCACGCCGAGGTCGTGGGCCACGGCGAGGGCGCGGTGACCGCCTGGTTTTCCTCCCAAATCGTGATCGCCCGCGTCTCGTCGCCCTGGCCGAACGACATCCCCGACGCCGTCTTTGCCGATGCCCCCCGCCGGAATTTCATCGACGACCGCGTGCTCGCCCAACTGCGCCGTCTCCATCTCAAGCCCTCGCCCCGGGCCGGCGACCCGGTGTTCATCCGGCGGGCCTTCATCGACACGCTCGGCATTCTGCCCACCTCGGAGGAGACGCGCGCCTTTCTCGCCGACTCCGCCCCGGACAAGCGCGAGCGCCTGATCGAATCCCTGCTGGCCCGCCCCGAGTTCGTCGATTACTGGGCCTACCGCATTTCGGACATGATGCTGGTCAACGGCCGGCGTCTTCGTCCCGAGGCCGTCCAGGCTTACTACGGATGGATTCGCGACAGCGTGGCCTCGGGCCGGCCGTGGGACGAGTTTGCCCGGTCCGTGGTGACCGCCAAAGGGGAAAGCGCCAGCGACGGGGCGACAAATTTCTACGCCGTCCACCAGGATCCGGAAACCATGGCCGAGAATGTCAGCCAGACCTTCCTCTCGCTCTCGCTGAACTGCGCGAAATGCCACAATCACCCGCTGGAGAAGTGGACCAACGACCAATACTACGCCTTCGCCAACCTCTTCGCCCGCGTCCGCGCGAAGGGCTGGGGCGGCGACTCGCGCAACGGCGACGGCGCCCGCACCCTCTTCGTCGAGGAGCGCGGCGACTTGATCCAGCCCCGCACCGGACGGCCGCAGCCGCCCGCGCCGCTCGACGCCGAGCCCATTCCGCCGGGAGCGGTTGGCGACCGCCGCGAAGCCCTCGCGGACTGGCTGACCTCGCCGGAAAACACCCACTTCAGCCGCAGCATCGCCAACAAGATCTGGGCGAACTTCTTCGGCATTGGCCTCGTCGACCCGGTGGATGACCTCCGCGCCTCGAACCCCGCCAGCAACGAACCCCTGCTCGCCTCGCTTTCGGAATTCCTGGTGGAAAACGAGTACGATCTCAGGGCGCTGATGCGGGCCATCCTGCGCAGCGAGACCTACCAGCGCGACAGCGAGGCGCTCCACGAAAACCGCGAGGACGACCGCTTTTTCTCGCGCCAGTATCCGCGGCGCATGATCGCCGAGTCGATCCACGACGCCATCGCCGGCGTCACCGGCGTGCCGACCGCCTTTGGCGAGATCGTGATGAACGACGGCAGCAAGCAAAAGTCGGAGTTCTATCCCGAGGGCACCCGCGCCCTGGAGCTGTACGATTCGGCGGTGGATTCGTATTTTCTCAAGACCTTCGGCCGGAACGAGCGGGAAATCTCCTGCGAGTGCGAGCGGAGCAATCAGCCGAGCCTCGTCCAGGTGCTGCATCTTTCGAATGGGATGACCATCAACGATAAGCTGAAAGTCAAGGGCGCCGTCGTGGATCGCCTGATGGCCCGGGGAGACGACGGAAAGCTGATCGACGAGGCTTATTTGCTGTGTTTGTCCCGTCCCCCGTCGGAAAAGGAGCGCGCGGGGTTTCTGGAGATGCTCGCCGGCGCGGGGGAGCCCGAAAAGCGCGCGGCGGTGGAGGATCTTTTCTGGGCGCTGATGAGTTCGCGCGAGTTTTTGTTCCAGCATTGAGACGCCGGAGGGGCGGCATTTTGACCACGGATTTGAACTTTCGGATGAAAACGGGTATTTCCAGCGAGGGGATCGCGATCGGGTTGGCGGCGTTGGCTTGTGCGCCGGCCGCGATCCGGGCGGCGGAGCCGGTCGATTACTTTCGCGACGTGGCGCCCCTGTTGCGCCAGTACTGCGCCGGCTGCCACAACGACGAGGACTACGAGGGGGATTTCTCGGTCGAGCGTTTCGCCGATCTGAAGGAGGGCGGCTCGAAGGGCACGATGCTCAAGCCGGGCGCGCCCGGGGAGAGCCACCTCATCGCCCTGCTGACCGGGAAAACCAAGGAACCGATGCCGCCCAAGGACGAACCGCAACCCGCGGCCGGGGAAATCGCCCTGCTCGAGCGCTGGATCGGCGAGGGCGCCCGGGGACCGGCCACGGACGCGGAGGACGTCTCGATTCTTTCCAGGCTCACCGTGCCGGCATTGCCGGCCGCGCCGGGCGAGAAACCGGTCACGGCGATCGCGGTCGGGCGGGCGAAAGGAGGCGGCGAGGCGCGGACGGCGCGGGCGCGGTACGGACGGATCGAGCTGACCGGCGCCGGGGTGCCCGCCATCGAGGGCCTGCCCGGAAAGGTGAACTCGCTCGAGTTTTCCCCGGTGCGCGAAAACTGGCTCGTGTCCGCCTCGGGCGTTTCGGGGCTGAACGGCGTGGCCACCATCTGGGACATTTCGACGGGTAAACCGATTCGGTCTTTCGGCGAGGGATACCATCGCGACATCCTGTTCGACGCCGTGTTTTCGCCGGACGGGACGCTCCTGGCAACGGCGGGCTACGACCGCAAGATCGCGATCTGGAAAGCGGACAGCGGCGAGCGGCTGCGGACCATCGAGGTCCACAACGGCGCGATCTACGACCTCGCGTTCAGCCCCGACGGCGGCGTGCTGGCCAGCGCGAGCGGCGATTCGACGGTGAAACTGTGGCGCGTCTCCGACGGGGAGCGGCTCGACACGCTCAACCAGCCGCAGGGCGAGCAGTACGCGGTGGCCTTTTCCCCGGACGGGAAACATCTCTTCGCCGCCGGCGCGGACAACCGCGTGCGGATGTACCGGTTTGTCTCGCGGGATAAGCCGCAAATCAACCCGCTTCTGCGGGCGCGGTACGCCCACGAGGGCGCCGTGATCGCCCTGTCGATGTCGCCCGACGGCCGTTGGCTCGTCACCTCGGGCGAGGACCGGGCGGTCAAGGTGTGGTCGCTGCCCGACCTCCAGCAGCGCCGCGCCTGGGAGGACGGGTCGGATGTCGCCGCCGTGGTCGCCGCCGGACCGGGGCCGCGGGAGTTTTTCGCCGCGCGAATGGACGGCCCGGTCGAGACGCTGCGCTTCGACGACTCAACCCTGTTGGGTGCGCGACTCAACCCTGTTGGGTCCCCGGCCAAAACGCTCGCTCCACCCCCCGAAACGCCGCCGGCCGATCCGGAGGCGCCCAAGCCATTCGACGCTCCGGAGAGCGTCGAGCCGATCGCCGTGGACTGGCCGGTCGAAATCGCCGGCGTCATCGGCGAGCCGGGGGACGCGGACGACTACCGTTTTCGGGCGAAGGCCGGGGAACGACTGATCTTCGAGGTCAATGCGGCCCGGATGAAATCGCCGCTCGACTCGCGGATCGAGGTGCTGACCGCGGCGGGCGAGCCGGTCGAGCAGGTTCGCCTGCAGGCGGTGCGGGATTCGTGGTTCGAGTTCCGGGGGAAGGATTCGAGTCAGGTGACGGATTTTCGCGTCTTCAACTGGCGCGAGATGGAACTCAACGAGTATCTCTACTGCAACGGCGAGGTCGTGAAGCTCTGGCTCTATCCCCGGGGGCCGGACTCGGGATTCACGGTTTATCCGGGTTTCGGAACGCGGCGAACCTATTTCAACACCTCCGGCCTCTCGCACGCGCTGGGCGAGCCCTGCCACGTGGTGAAACCCCTCGCGGCCGGCGCCGAACCGGTGCCGAACGGACTTCCGGTTTACACGCTGTATTGCGAGAACGACGACGATCCCTCGCGGCGCTTCGGAGCCGACTCGGTGCTGGACTTCGTGGCC
The DNA here is from genome assembly GCA_024233085.1 of Akkermansiaceae bacterium. Taxonomy (GTDB): domain Bacteria; phylum Verrucomicrobiota; class Verrucomicrobiia; order Verrucomicrobiales; family DEV007; genus JAEUHH01. The sequence continues at coordinate 28,830 of JACKQC010000030.1, read as the reverse complement.
CCGGCCGACGGCGATTACCGGATTCGCCTCCGCGATGTGCGGGGCGCCGGCGGAGGCGATTTCGCCTACCGACTGACGATTCGGAGGCCGGCGCCGGGCTTTTCGGTGAAGCTCGAGGGCGCGCCCGCGAAGTTCGCCATCGCCCCCGGCAGCGGGCGGGAGTTTGTCGTCAGGGCGGAGCGCTTTGACGGATTCGAGGGCGCCGTCGAGGTCGAGGTGGCCGGTCTGCCGCCCGGTTTCACCGCCAGCTCGCCGGTGACGATCGAGCCGGGCCAGAGCCAGGCCATGGGGGTGATCAACGTCCTGTCCGGGGCGGCGGTTCCGGGGGCGGACGCGACGAAGGGGGTGAAACTCACGGCTTCGGCCGAGGTGGGCGGGAAAACCGTGGGCCGGCCGGTCGAGGGCGCCTTTGGTGAGGTGAGCCTGAACGATAAGCCGGCGAAGGTGATCGTCGAGATCCGGCCGGACGGCGACTCCGGCTCGCCCCGAAACGTGCCGGAACCGGGCGCCGGGGAAGGGGCCCCGATGGAGCTGACTCTTCACCCGGGCGAAACGATCACGGCGATGGTCCGGGCGACGCGGATCGACTTCAAGGACCGGGTCGAGTTTGGCACGGACGATTCGGGCCGGAACCTGGCCCACGGACTCATCATCGACAATATCGGTCTGAACGGATTGATGATCCCGGAGGACGCGACAGAACAGCGATTCTTCATCACGGCGGCGGACTGGGTGCCGGAGTCGACGCGGTATTTTCATCTGCGGACCAAGAACGCCGACGGACAGGCGACGCGCCCGATCGTCCTGCACATTCGCAAGCGCGGGGCGGTGGCGGCGGACAACTGAACGCGACAGGCGCCCTACTCGACGGAAAACTCCGTGACGACCATGCGGTGATCGGAGGGCTCGGCGCGCGCGGCCTCTGAACTCCGCGGCGCGAGGCCGGGGGAGGACCAGATCTGGTCGATCCGCAGGAGGGACTGCGCCGAGGGAAAGGTGTTTCCCCAGCCGCGGCCGACTTCGTGGAAACTGTCGAGGTAGTCGGCGTTTCGGAGGAGCCGGAAAATATCGTCGCTGGGCGGCGCGCCGAAGTCCCCGGCGGCGATGCGGGGGACGCGGTTGCCGCGTTCGGGGAGGGAATCGAGGAGACTCCGGAGGAGGCGGCGGTTTTCGACCCGGACGCCGGAGAGCGCTTCCCAGCATTCCCGTTTCCACAGGTCGAAGCGCGGCAGGGCGCGGTGGAGGTGGCAATTGACGATGTCGATTTCGGGGCCGCCGGGAATGCGGAGCGTGGCGCAGAGACTGGAGGTGACCGGCTCGGTGTAAATCTGTGAAAGGCGTCCGCGGGCGAGGATGGCGCAGCGCTCGGAACGCAGCAGGGTGCCGTCGGCGCCCCAGATATCGTAAGCCAGCTCGGCGAGGCGGCGTTCGGAGGGCGCTTCCTGGAGGAGCACGATGTCCGGCGCGAACTGCCGGACTTGCGCGGCCGCGTCGGAATTGCCGAGGGCGCAGTTCAGGGTGACGACGCGCAGGCGGTTGGGCCGGCTTTCCCCGGAACCGGCGGGCGAGAGGTCGGCGGGCCGTTTTCCCGCCGAGAGGGCGGAAAGGAAACCGCGGAACAGGCCGGGGGTCTCGTCGGAGGCGATGACGCCGGTCAGCAGCCAGAGCAGAAAAACGAAGAAGGAAAGCCGGTGGCTTCCCATGATCCAGGACAGCGCGGCGCCGGTCATGCCCAGCCCGGCCCAGGCCCAGATGGGGACAAGGGTGAAGGGAACCATGCCGTCCCAGCGGTTCAGAAAACAGAGCGCGACCCACCCGAACAACAGCAGCAACAGCGCCGGGATTGCGATGGCGAGAAGGCTGCGGAGCGATCGGAGCATGGCGTCGGGATCGAAACCGGATGGGGATCGCCGGGCGTCGGCCGCGGCCGAACAGGGTTGGGCCGGTCATCCAACAGGGTTGGGTCGCCGACCCGACCCTGTCTGGCCGGAAAAAATCAGAAACCCATCCCGGGCGGCAGTCCCATGGAACTGGTGATCTTTTCCATCTCGCCGGCGGCGAGGGCTTTTCCCCGCTCGATGGCCTGCTTGACGCCACTGAGCACGAGGTCTTCGAGCATCTCGACATCCTCGGGATCGACGACGGCGGGATCGATCTTGATGGCGATCACCTCGCCGGCGCCGTTGGCGGTGACGTTGACTTTGCCGCCGCCGGCGGACACTTCGATGGTGCGCGTGGCCAGTTCCGCCTGCATGGACTGCATGGACTGCTGCATCTTCTGCGCCTGCTTGAGCATTTTCGCGATGTTCATGTCGTTGGGTTGGGAGAAAGGGGGATCTCGGCGGGATTCTCAGGCGGTTCCGGGTTTTAACACGGTCGCTTCAAAGTCGGCCAGCGCCTGTTGGATGAGCGGATCCTGGTGAAAATCGTCCTCGGGTTCCGGCGCGGGCGCGCTGGCGGTGGCGGGCGCGGCGTCGGCCGGGAGCGCGTCGCCGGCATCGGTGGCGCCGGTCTCGGGCGCGGCCCCGCTCTGGTTCGCATCCTCCTCGCCGGGTTCGTCGAGGTCGATCCGCTCGAAGGCGATGTCGGGGCTTAGCTCGACGCGAAGCTCGATTTTTCGACCGCCGAGGCGGCTGAGCACGTCCTGAATGTGCTCGCGATGGCGCAGGATGGAATCGCGGTAAAGGCCCTGCTCGACGTGAAACCCGATGGTGAAAAGGGCGTCGCTGTGGTCGAGAAAAGTGGCGGCGCGCAGCCACGTTTCGATCAGGGGGCGGTCGGCGATCAATTCGGTGGTGGCGGCTTCCCAAAGGGCCTGACCGCTCAGGTCGCCGGCCGGGGGCGGCGCGGAAGGTTTCGACGGCGAGGGGGGCGCCTCCGCCACCGGCGCCGCCGGAGTCTGGACTGGCGCGACAGGGGGGGCGGCCGGGGCCGGTCGCGGCTCGGCAATGGCGCGGGACTCGCCGGCGGCGGGAACGGTTGCCTCTTTTGCGCGCGGGGTGGAGGACTTCGCGGGTGACGGGGGCGCGGAGCGCTCGGGAGTGGCGGTCCGGCGGGGCGAACTCGGGGGCGGGGCGCCGCCGGCGGCTTCGTCGATGAGGGAGATGACGTCGTCGAGGGTGGTCTCGGCGAGGCTCTGGACGGCGCGGATGAGGCCGATTTCGAGGTGCAGCTTCTTGTTGGGCGCCCATTTCATGCGGGCGTCGGTCTCGGCGAGTCCGTCGATGAGATGGAGGAGGCGTTCCACATCGATCACGGCGGCCTGGCGGTCGATGATTTCGCGCAGTTCGCGGGAGACCTCCTCGGCGCCGTTCTCGGGATCGACCTTGCAGACCAGAACGTGGCGGAAGTGGGTGATGAGATCGGAGAGCAATTTCGAGAGATCCTTGCCGGCTTCGCTTTGGGCGTGGACGCTTTCGAGGAGCGGGGCGGTCTCGCCGTCGAGCAGGCGGCCGGCGAGTTCGGCGATGGCCTCGGCGGAGTTGAAGCCGAAAATCTCCAGCACGTCGGCCTCCTCGATCGCGTTGCCGCGGAAGGCGACGAGCTGGTCGAGCATCGACTGGGCGTCGCGCATGCCGCCGTCGGCGCCCTTGGCGATGGCGAAGGCGGCGGACTCGGACAGGGCGATCGATTCCTTTTCGGCGATGTGAAGCAGGTGCCGGGCAATGACGGTGGCCGGAATGCGGCGCAGATCGAAGCGCTGGCAGCGACTCAGGATGGTGGGGAGAATTTTCTGCGGTTCCGTCGTCGCGAAAATGAACTTCACGTGCGGAGGCGGTTCTTCGAGCGTCTTGAGCAGCGCGTTGAAGGCCGCCGTGGTCAGCATGTGGACCTCGTCGATGTAAAAAATGCGGAACTTCCCGCCGGTGGGGGCGAATTTCACCGTCTCGCGCAGCTCGCGCACCTGCTCGACGCCGTTGTTCGAGGCGCCGTCGATCTCGAGCACGTTGAGGTTGTTGCCCTCGGCGATCTCCACGCAAATCGGATCGTCGGGATCGAAGTCCACCTTGGGTCCGCCGGGGCCGTTGAGCGCCTTGGCCAGAATGCGGGCGGTGGAGGTCTTCCCGGTGCCCCGCGGGCCGACGAACAGATAGGCGTGAGCCAGCCGATCCTGCTGGATGGCGTTCCGCAGGGTCTGCACCACGTGATCCTGCCCCAGCACGTCGTCGAACGTCCGGGGCCGGTATTTCCGCGCAAAAACCTGATAGCTGCCGCTCACGAGGGCACACTTTAGGGCGTTTTGTGCGAAGGAAAACCGCGAATCGGTGAAACGCGGAATTTCCACCCCGGGGCGGATCGGGAGGTGTGGCGCGAAGGCCTTTTCCCGGGGAATCGGGCCATTTTTCAAAAAATATGCCGGTGTCCGGGCAAGAGGCGGCGGATCTGAAGCGTATCGGGCCCACCCGAAGGCGGGCGTTTCAAAGGCGAGGCACGGGGCGAGTCGGCGGCCGGGCGAAACCGCGTGGCAATTCCGGGAAATAGTTAAGTTTCCTTGATTTTAAACTTGCCTATGGATTTGTCCGAGAACTATAATGTCTTTCGTTTTAGGGCGGTTTTTATAGAAATTTTTGAAACCCTCTGAGCCTCTTGGCGGAGGGAGAAAATTGAGATTTTCCGGGATTTTTGAAATGGTGATTTCTGTCCAGCCGTGGCTCGAGATCGGGGGCGATGAACGCGCCGCGCAGATTCTCAGCGGGCGCATCCGCGGAATCGAACCCCGCACCCGGTGGGTGGCGGCGGATGGTGATGTCGAACGCGCTGAAGGTCTGGGAATTGAGTCCGGTGTAAGACGGTTCGACCCGGCCGTCGAAGGCGAGATGGTGGCGGTTCCCTTGGTGCCGGTCAGTCGAATTCGCCTGTCGAACGCGAAGGCGGAAGACGGTGGAGGCGCCGATGGCGAGCAGGATGACGATCTCGTGGCTCTGCGGGCCGAATCGGAGGCATTTTACCACCGGTCCGTGATGCCGGAGGAGGTGATGGCGGCGTTGAAGCCCGGTCCGGGTCGTTGGTTTTTCGACGGCACGGTGGGCGGAGGGGGCCACACGGAGGATATTCTGCGATCGGGCGGCAACGTGATCGGGTGCGATCAGGACACGGACGCGATCGCCTATGCCTCCGAGCGACTGAAGGGCTACGGCGACCGGGTGCGGCTGGTTCACGCGAATTTCTCCGATCTCGACCGCATTCTCAGCGACGCGGGGCATCCGCAGGTGGACGGCATCCTGCTTGACCTCGGGATCTCCTCGTTTCAGATCGACGCGCCGGGTCGAGGGTTTTCGTTCATGCGCCCCGGGCCGCTGGACATGCGGATGAATCCCGAAGGGGCCGAAACGGCGGCCGACCTGGTGAATTACGCGGAGCCGGCGGAGCTGGCCCGCATTTTCCGGGAGTACGGCGAGGAGCCGGCGGCTCAGCGCATTGTCCAGGCCGTCCTGCATGCCCGGGAGAACTCGCTCATCACAACGACGGCCGAACTGGCGGCCATCGTCGAGTCGGTCATACCCCGAACGAGCGGCAGGCATCCGGCCACGCGCATCTTTCAGGCGCTGAGGATCGCGGTCAATGACGAGCTGCGGCGGCTGACCGAGGCGCTGGAAAAATCGGCCGGTTGCCTGAATTCGGGCGGGGTGCTGGCGGTGATCTCCTTTCACTCGCTGGAGGATCGGATCGTGAAGCGCTTCATGCGCGAACACAGCGAAAAAACCATCGACCGGCCCGAGTGGCCGAATCCGAAGCCAAACCCGAACCGCTATTTCGAGCTTCTCAGGCGCAAGCCGCTCGAGCCCGAGGAGGACGAGGTCTCGGACAATCCGCGGGCCCGAAGCGCGAAGCTCCGCGTCGCCGTGCGCATCTGATTTGGAAAACCCCGATGTCCCGATTCATGAAAAAGAACCGTTATCGCAACTCGCTCAAGACCCCGATCCTGGTGCGGATCGCGTTTTACTTTATGGTGCTGTGCGTTTTCAGCGGCTCCTACGTGCTGCTGAAGAACCGCCAGGTCATCAAGGGCGATCGCATTCACGCCGCGGAAAACGCCGTGACCGATCTCGACAAGGAAATCGAGCTTTGGCAGGTCCGCGTGGCCGGGTTGATGGATCGCGGCGAGCTGGGACGCCGTCTCAAGTGGGCGGGCAGCGAACTGCGGGAAGTCGATCCCTCGCAGGTGCTGGTGCTGCGGCCCGGGGAGGAAATTCGCGCGCTGCCCCGGGTGGCGTCGAACTAAGCCGCTTTTCGCCGTCGCGAGGCGGAGGGACCGGCGGACACGAAACCGAAAACCCAAACAGGAGAACAACCGATGAAAGTGGATGGAAAACTAAAGGCGCGGCTGCTGCTGGTGTGCGGCGTCATGGTGGTGGGTCTCAGTCTGCTGTCGGCCCGGCTGGTGTATGTGCAGGTCGTCAAGCACGGGAAATACGCCGAGGCGGCCGCCGCCCACTATCGCCACAAGGAGGTCCTGCCCGGATCGCGCGGCATGATCCTCGACCGGAACGGCGACCTGCTCGCCCGGAATCAGACCGTTTACACCCTGTTCGCCGACTGTCATCACCTGCGCGATCCCCTGATCGGCGCGCGGGGGGTGGCGCTGAAGGAGGGCATCGGTCCCCGCACGGTGAAAATGCGCTACACCCGCGAGGAAATCGCCGATCGCTATCTCAGCCTGGTCGTCGACACCCTCGCCGAGCCCCTGCGGCTGCCGAAGGACGATCTCCGTCGCCGGCTGAACGAAAAAGAAAACGGCGAGATCGTGCTCGGTCGGGAGATCGAGGAGGACTTTTCGCGGGAACTCGACCGATTGATGGAAAAACACCGCGTCGGCGGCGTCTATCTGCGCCGGAGCGAGCGCCGGTTTTACCCCAGTCCGCTGACTCTGACCCACGTGCTGGGCTATGTCGGCGAGCGCGAAGGGAGCGAGGAGGGCGCCGCGGCGGGGGCGGCCGCGATCGAGGGCAAGGAAGGGGTCGAGCGCACCTTCGACGCGGCCATGACCGGGAGGGACGGCTATCGCTACATCGAGCGGGACCGCAAGCTGAACGAGATTCACGCCTTTCGCGGAGACGAGAGGGCGCCCGCGCCGGGCAACAACGTCCGTCTGACGATCGACATGAGCCTCCAGGTCGCCGTCGAGGAGATTCTCGACGAGGTATGGGAGCGCTACGCGCCCGAAAAAGTCTCGACCGTGTGGATGGATCCGCGAACCGGCGAGGTCCTGGCGATGGCGAGCCGTCCGCACTTCGACCTGGCGACGCGGGAGGGTGTCCGGCGCAACATTGCCGCCTCCGACGTTTACGAGCCGGGCTCGACCTTCAAGGTTGTGGGCATTGGCGGCGCGCTGGATCGCGGCTTGGTCAACCTGGGCACTGAAATCGATTGCCACCTCGGGATGTACGACAAGGAGGGTTTCGAACTCGCCGATCACCATCCCTACGGCGTCCTGACGGTGGAGAAAGTCGTCTCCAAATCCAGCAACATCGGCGCCTACCTCATCGCCCGGCAGTTGGGGGCGAAGAGCTACTTCGACTACATCCAGGCCTTCGGGTTCGGCGAGCCGACCGGGGTGGAATTGACGGCCGAGTCCCCGGGCATCCTGCATCCGCCGGGCCGCTGGAATCTGACCTCCTACTCGCGGCTCGCGATGGGTTACTCGATCAGTGTCACACCCCTCCAGATGGCGGCGGCTTACGCGGCCATCGCCAATGACGGCGTCATGCGGCGTCCCACCGTGCTCAGGTGGATCGAAGACGCCGGGGGTCAGGTGGTCGAGAATCGGAAGCCTTCCGAGGACCGGCGCGTGATCGGCGAGAAGGCCGCCAAACAGCTCCGGCAGGCCCTCGCCAAGGTGACGGAGGAGGGTGGAACCGGAACGCGCGCTTCGCTGCCCGGCTACCCGATCGCCGGGAAGACGGGCACCGCGCAAAAATACGTGAACGGTCACTATCCGAAGGGGCGCTATGTCGTGTCCTTCGCCGGATTTCTTCCCGCCGGCGATCCGCAGTTGGTCGGAATCGTGGTCGTTGACGATCCCCACGCCTCCAATGTCGAGCTGTACGGCGGGACGATCGCCGCGCCGGTTTTTTCCGAAATCAGCGCCAAGGCCGTGCGAATCCTCGGCATCCGCCCGGACAACTTCGAAGAACACCGCCTCGCCGAATCCACACCCGCCGAATGACGTCCACCCAACAGGGTTGGGTCCGTCACCCAACCCTGTTGAGTCGTTTCGAATCCGAATGCAACTCGCCGACATCCTCCGAAGCGTTCACATCAAATCGGTCTCCGGATCCCTGGAGACGGAGATCGACTCGTTGTGCCACGATTCACGGCGGGCGGGGGAGGGGGCCTTGTTTTTTGCCCTGCCGGGGGTGAAAACGGACGGGAGCGGGTTCATCGGTCAGGCGGTGGAGGCCGGCGCCGCGGCCGTCGTGTCCGAAAAGCCCTACCCGGCAGAGTCGTCGGTGCCGTGGATCCAGGTCACCGACGCGCGGCGCGCCATGGCCCGGGCGGCGGCCGAGTTTTACGGTCATCCCTCGCGCGACTTTCCCGTCATCGGGATCACGGGCACCAACGGCAAAACGACGACCGCCTTTCTAACGCATCACCTGATCGCCAGCAGCCGGGGGCGCTGCGGTCTCATCGGCACGGTGCGCTACCAGATCGGCGACCGGACGGTGGCGGCGCCCCACACCACGCCGGAGTCGGTGGACTTGCAGGCGCTGCTGGCCGCGATGCGGGACGAGGATTGCCGGGCGGCGGTGATGGAGGTCAGCTCCCACGCGCTGGCGCAGCAGCGCACCGGCGAAGTGCGGTTCGCCGTCGGGGTGTTCACGAATCTCAGCCAGGATCATCTCGACTACCACCAGAGCATGCCGGCTTACTTCGCCGCGAAGCGAAAGCTTTTCGAGCAGATGGAGTCCCAGGGCGCCGACACGGGCGAGCCGCCGGCGATGGTGGTGAATCGGGACGACAAATACGGCGAGCGCCTCGCGAAGGCGAATCTTCCCCACACGCGACTCATCACCTACGGGCAGGGCGTGCTTTGCGATTTTCGGGCGGGCAACATCCGGTCCGATTTCAACGGCACTCAGTTTCAACTAAGCATTCGGGGGCGGCGGATGCTGGTGCGCATTCCGCTGATCGGGCGTTTCAATGTATACAACGCCGTCGCGGCGCTGGCGGCCGGTCAGGCCATCGATCTGAACCTCCGCGAAGCGGTGCGGGCGATCGCCGACGCTCCCCAGGTGCCGGGCCGGCTCGAATCGGTCGGGGACCGGAAGATCGCCTTCCGCGTCTATGTCGACTATGCCCACACCCCCGACGCTCTCGAAAACGCGCTGAAAACGGTTCGCGATCTCGAGCCGCGGCGGGTGATTACCGTCTTCGGTTGTGGCGGCGACCGGGACCGCGGAAAGCGGCCGAAGATGGGACGTGTGGCCGACGAACTGAGCGATTTCGCGATCCTGACCTCGGACAACCCCCGGACCGAGTCGCCCGCGGCCATCATCAAGGACACGCTGGAGGGCGTCTCCAGCCAGCGCGTGAAAGCGATCGAGGATCGCCGCGAGGCCATCGCCGAGGCCATCCGCATGGCGGGCGACCGCGACATCGTCCTCATCGCCGGCAAGGGCCACGAAACCTATCAGGAAATCGACGGCGTGCGCCACCCCTTCGACGACCGCGAGGTGGCGAAGCGCTTCATCGTCGACCGGGTGGAGGGCAACCTTTGAAAAACATCGAACCGCGGAAATGAATCCCATCACACTCAGCCAATTCGCCGAATGGACCGGGGGCACCCTAATTCAGGGCGTGCCCGCCGCGCTTGCGGCTCCGGTGTGCACGGATTCGCGCGCGCTGAAGGCGGGGGACGTTTTTCTCGCTCTCAAGGGCGAAAATTTCGACGGGCACGATTTCGTGAAGGACGCGCGGGAAAAAGCCGCCGCCGCCCTGATTGTCTCCGCGCTGAACCGCGAAACGGAGAGCTTCGAGGGCGGAATCGTGCATGTTCGCGACACGCTTCGCGCCCTGCGGAACCTTGCGCATCATTACCGTAGGTCGCTGGCCGGGTTGTTCGCCGTGGGAATCACCGGCAGCAACGGAAAGACGTCCACGAAAGACTTTGTGGCGGCCGTTTTGGCCCGGCGGGCGCCGGTGAACGCCACGCGGGGAAACCTGAACAACCATATCGGCCTTCCGCTGACCATCCTGGGAACCGAAGCCGGGCATCGGTTCGGCGTCTGGGAGATGGGCATGAGCCACTCCGGAGAGATCGAGGTGCTCGCCGAAATCGCCGCTCCGGACGCCGCCGTCGTCACCAACATCGGCACGGCCCACATCGAGCACATGGGCAGCCGCGCCGCCATCGCGGAGGAGAAGGGGATGCTCGCCGAATCGGTTCCGGCCGGAGGCTTCGTGGTCCTCAATGCGAACGATCCCGAAACGCCGGCGATCGCCGGGCGCTGCCGCGGCCGGGTCGTCACTGCCGGGATCGAGGCGGGCGAGGTGCGCGGGGAAAACCTCGCCGTCGAGGGGGCGGGAATGGCCTTCGATCTCGTGGTGGCCGCGACCGGCGAACGTGTCCGTGCGAGCATTCCGGTGCCGGGGCGCCACATGGTGGGCAACGCCCTGCTGGCCGCCGCCGTGGGCCTGGAGCAGGGGCTTTCCCCGGCGGAGGTGGCCGAGGCATTGAGCGAGGCGCGGTTGACCGGCGGTCGTCTGCAGTTTCGCGAATCGGGCGGGCTCACCTTTCTCGACGACAGCTACAACGCCAATCCGGACTCCATGCGCGCCGCCCTGGCGACGCTCGCCGCCACGCCTTCGGCGGGGCGGAAGGCGGCGGTGCTCGGCCGGATGGCCGAGCTGGGCGAGCATGAGGAAACCGAGCACCGGGAACTCGGCCGGGCCGTCGCCGAGACCGGCCTCGATCTGCTGGTGGCGGTGGGCGAGACGGCTCCCCTGGTGGTGGAGGGCGCGGGCGCCGGTCTCGAGACACGGGCTTTCGAGGATCGGGAAGCGGCGGTGGATTTTCTCAAAAGCTGGGCCCGGTCCGGCGACCTCCTGCTGGTGAAGGGCAGCCGGTCCGCCGGCATGGAAAAAGTGATCGAACCGTTTCTAGACTGACCGATATGTTGTATTATCTCTCCGAGTTCACGGAACATCTGGACGTGCTGAACGTCTTCCGCTACGGCACCTTCCGGGCCGCGGGAGCGTGTCTCACGGCCTTTCTGTTGTGCCTGTTCTTCGGGGAGAGGGTGATCCTGCGCCTCACGGAGCTGAAGATCGGCCAGCCCATCCGGACCGCCGACGAGGTCCACAAGCTCGCGGAACTGCACGGCGGAAAGGGAGGCACCCCGACGATGGGCGGCATCCTGATCGTCGGCGCGGTCGTCATCTCGGTCGCGTTGTGGGCGATTCCGACGAACCCCTTCATCTGGGCGCTGACCTTCGTCACGCTCGGCACCGGGTTTCTCGGGTTCATGGACGACTACCGCAAGGTGACCCGGAAAAACTCCGCGGGCGTCAGCGGGCGGGTGAAGCTCGTCGCCCAGTTTTCGATCGCGCTGATCGCGGTGCTGTTCCTCTACCTGTACGACCACGAGAGCCACGGGATCGTTCGACCCGGCGAGTTGCGCGACGAGTTGGGACATCCGCTGACGGTTTCGCTGTTCACACGGCAGCTTTTCGTGCCCTTTCTGAAGACTCCGGTGATTCAGGACATGGGAGTTTTCGCGGTCATTTTCCTGCCGATCGTGATCGTGGGCTGTTCGAACGCGGTCAATCTCACCGACGGTCTCGACGGCCTCGCCACGGGGTGCACGCTCACCACGGCGGCCGCCTACGCCGTGTTTACTTATCTTGCCGGGCACTCCGTCGCGGCCGGTTACCTGTTTCTGCCCCATCATCCGCTGGTGGGGGAGACCTCCGTGTTCTGCACGGCGCTGCTGGGCGCGGGGCTGGGCTTTCTCTGGTTCAACTGCCACCCCGCCCGTGTCTTCATGGGCGACACCGGGTCGCTCGCCATCGGGGGCATGCTGGGAATGATCGCCATCTGCTGCAAGCAGGAGATCCTGCTTATTATCGTCGGCGGCGTGTTCGTCATCGAGGCCCTGTCGGTGATTCTCCAGGTTGCCAGCTTCAAGCTCACCCGAAAACGCATCTTCAAGATGGCGCCCATCCACCATCACTTCGAGCTGATCGGATGGAAGGAAAGCAAGGTCATCACCCGATTCTGGATCGTGTCCATCCTCTTCGCCCTCGTCGGAATCGCCACCCTGAAGCTCCGCTGAATTTCGACCCAGCATCCATGAAAGACGCCGGAAAAAAAATCGCCATTCTCGGTGCCGGAGCCAGCGGCATCGCGGCGGCGCGGCTCGCGCTCGCGGGCGGCGCGGCCTGGGTCGGCGTGTTCGATTCCGGCGATCCGGCGAAACTCGACGCCGCCGGTCAAACCCTCCGCGCCGAGGGGGTCGAGACCGGCTTTGGCGAAGCCGCGCTCCGGGCGCCGGGCGGGCTCGACCTCGTGGTCGTGAGCCCGGGCATCGACACCTCCTGGCCGATCGCCCGGTCTTTCGCGGTCGGGGGAGCGCCGATGTTGGGCGAGATCGAGTTTGCCTGGGAACGCTGGGGCGGGCCCGTGGCGGCCATCACGGGCACCAACGGGAAAACGACCACCACCGAGCTGACCGCCGCCGTGCTCAACGGCGCCGGATGCCGGACCGTTCCGGCCGGCAACTACGGCACCGCCTTTTCCGAGGTCGTCCTCGCCGGGAATCCCCTCGATCTGGTGACGCTGGAGCTTAGCTCTTTCCAGCTCGAAACGATCGTGGATTTCCGGCCCGAGATCGCGGTCTGGATGAATTTCGCGCCGGATCATCTCGATCGTTATCCCGATGTCGGCGCCTACCTCGCGGCGAAGCTGCGGATTTTCGAAAACCAGACTCCCGACGATTTCGCGGTGCTCAACGCCGCCGAGATTCCCGAAGCGGCGCTCGCGGCGCGGCCGGTGACCTTCAGCGCCTTCGGGGCCGAGGGAGCCGATTTCGCCTTCGAGGACGGCTGGATTCTCCACCGGAGCGAGCGGGTCCTGTACTTTCGCGAGTGCCGCCTCCGCGGCCGGCATAACGCCGAAAACGCGATGGCGGCGATGGCGGTGGCGCGCTGCCGGGGGATCGATTTCGAAGCCATGCGGGAAACGATCCGTGGCTACGCCGCGCCGCCGCACCGTTGCCAGTGGGTCGGCGAAGTCGGCGGCGTGACCTTTGTGAACGATTCGAAGGCGACCAATCTCCATGCCCTGCGCAGTTCCCTCCGGGGTCAGGAGGAGCCGGTGGTGCTGATCGCGGGCGGCAAGAACAAGGGGCTCGATTTTTCCGAATTGAAAAGCCTCGCCGCCGACACCGTGACGCGCGCGATCGCGATCGGCGAGATCGCCGAGGAAATTTGCCGCGCCTGGCATGGCGCGGTGCCCTGTGAAACGGCCGCCACCCTCGACGAAGCCGTCGCCAAGGCCGCCGCCGCCGCCGCTCCGGGTCAGACGGTCCTGTTTTCGCCGGGCACCTCGAGTTTCGACATGTTCGGCGGCTACGAGGAACGCGGCCGCCGCTTCGCCGAAGCCGTCGCCCGCTTGGGCTGAACGCACCAATCATTTTTTAACCCAACAACGCAACACCATGAGCAACAAAAGAAACAAGAAGAAAAGCGGGGCCGGCATCTTCGGGCGCCTCTTCGCCCAGACCAAGCTGCCCGCCCACGTCACCGAGGAGCAGGACTGGTATCTCGACACTCCGGATGTGCGTCTGACGCGCGTCTTCACCATCGTCCTCATTCTCCACGTCGTCGCCGTCGGGGGAATCCTGGCGTTCAAGATGATCGAAAAGGCCTCCGCCCCGGCTCTGGTTGGCGCCGCGCCCGCCACGTCCGAGCCGAAGGCTCCCGACACCGCCCCGCCCGCCGACAGGCCGGCGCAACCGGCGGCGGCGCCCGCGGAGCAACCGGCGCTGCTGGTCGATCACGCCTCAGCCAGCGGGTATCAGGAATACCGCGTCTCCTCGGGCGACAGTCTCGTGAGCATCGCGCGCAAGCTGAACGTGAGCGTTGACGACCTGCGCACGCTGAACCGGCTCGACGCCGGAGATCCGCTCTATCCCGGCAAATTCCTGATGGTGCCGAAGGTTACCTCGCCCGCGAAGCCGGCCCCGGCCAAGCCGCAATCCGCCGTCGCCGCCGCCGAACCGGAAAAGAACGCGACGCCGCGGAAGCCCGCTCCCGCGCCGGCGGCCCAGCAGGTCGCGCGGCTCGAACGGGTGGCCGCTCCCCAGGCCGCGAGCGAGCGCAAGGCTGAAACCGCCGCCCCAGCCCCGTCCGCCAACGGAAACTACGTGGTGCAAAAAGGCGACACGCTCTTCGGCATCTCCCGGAAATTCGGCATGAAATACCAGGATCTGATGGCGATGAACGGGATCGACAAGCCCGAAAACCTGCGGGCCGGCCAGAGCCTTCGCGTGCCGAAAAACTGAGCCGTTTCCGCGATCGGATTCCCGGGCGAAGACACCCAACAGGGTTGAGTCACGGACCCAACCCTGTTGGGTGGGAGACCCAACCCTGTTGACTCCCGGTCCCCAATCGCCCGCTTCGCGCCCGGTCCGATCGCTTCGCCGAAACCGATTCGCTTTACCCGTTTTCCCTCTTTCTTGCCATGGCCAAACGCAGCGCCTATCTCCTGGTTTTCGCGGTGATGTTTCTCCTCGTCGTCGGCGTGGTGATGCTCATCAGCACCTGCGCCTTCGCGGCGACGACACCGAGTGACGATGTTTACTACGACGCGAAGCGCCAGGGAGTCTGGCTCGCGCTGGGCCTGGGGGTCTGCTGGGTGGCGGCGGCCGTGGATTACCATCGCTGGCAGAAACACGTCTGGTGGATCTACGGCGCGGTGATTCTGCTGCTGGTCCTGTGTTTCGTCCCCGGGATCGGGATGGAGGTGAACAACGAAAAACGGTGGATCAGCGCCCGTCTGCTCGGGATTTCGGCCATCCAGTTGCAGCCCTCGGAATTGGCGAAGCTGGCGGTGGCGATCCTGCTGGCGCACTGGTTCGCGATGCATCCGGACTGCGGAAAACGGTTCCTCAAAGGCTTCTTCCTTCCTTCCCTGTTCGCCGGCGTTCTGATTGGGTTGGTGTTGTTCGAGGTGGACATGGGAACGGCGGCGATCCTGACGGGAACCTTCTTTCTGCTGCTTTTCGTGGCTGGGGTGAACTGGAAATACCTCGGTCTGCTCGCCGGGGGAGGCGTCGCCGGCCTCATCGGGATGCTCCAGATCGCGCCCGACCGCATGGCTCGCATCGTGGCGTTCATGGACATCGAGGGGAACAAGCGCGAGGCCGCCTTTCAGCAGTGGATCGGGCTGATGGCGCTGGGCTCGGGCGGAATGGACGGCCGCGGGCTGGGCAGCGGGCGCCTCAAGATGCTCTACATGCCCTTCGCCCACACCGACTTCATCTTTCCCATGGTGGGCGAGGAACTCGGCCTGCGGGCGACGCTGCTGGTGGTCTTCGCCTTCGTCCTTGTGGCCGTGGCCGGCATCACGATCGCCTTTCACGCGCCGGACCGCTTCGGGATGCTGCTCGGACTGGGGCTGGTGTGTTTCATCGTCCTCCAGGCCATGCTGAACATCGGCGTCACCACCGCCGTCCTGCCCAACACCGGTCTGCCGCTGCCCTTCGTGAGTTACGGGGGGTCGTCGCTCCTCGGCGCGATGGCCGCCGTCGGGATCTTGCTCAATGTTTACCGGCAGGGCAGGCAGGAGGAAATCGAGAGCCGCTTCTGGGTGCGCGGCCGACGCATCACGCCGCGCGTCTGAGGCGGCCCCTTTCTCCCGGATTTCGCGGTTCGATTGTGTCGATCGGTTTTTTGAAAGACAACCCGGCCGGTTCCGTGTCTGTTTCCGCCAGTCGTCGTGAAATCCGACTCCACTCCATCGTCTCCGTCACTCGAGTCCGCCGCGAGCCAAACCGCGGGCCGGCGCCTCGTCATCGCCTGTGGCGGCACGGGGGGGCATTTGTTTCCCGGGATCGCTGTGGCCGCGGAATGGCGCGCCCGGGGAGGGGAGACGCTGCTGATTATTTCGGAAAAACAAATCGACTCGCTCGCGGCCGAGGGCTTCGAGCATCTGCGTTTCGAGAGACAGAAAGCGATCGCGATGCCGAAGATCGCGTCTCCCCGGATGCTCGGTTTCCTGGGAAACTTCGGGGCCGCCCTCTGGCAATGTCACCGGCTGCTCGGGCGCTTCGATGCCGACGCCGTGCTCGGGATGGGAGGCTTCACCTCGACCGCGCCGCTCATCGCCGGGAAAGTTCGCGGCCTGCCGACCTTTATTCACGAGTCGAACGCCATCCCCGGACGCGCCAACCGGCTCAACGCCCGCTTTTCCCGCGCCGTGCTGGTGGGCTTCGAGGCGTGCGCCGCGCATTTTCCCGGTCGCCGCACCGTCGTCGCCGGCACCCCGTTGCGTCCGAAGATCGCGGCCCGGCCCGAGCGCGCCGAGGGGCTTGCGTTTTTCGGGCTCGATCCGGCCCGTCGCACTCTGCTGGTGATGGGCGGTTCCCAGGGTGCGCGGCGTGTCAATGAACTCGTCGTCGAGGCCCTGCCGGTGCTGGCGCGGGACGCCTCCCTCCAGGTGCTCCACATCACCGGGCCGGCGGATTACGATTGGGTCGCGCCCGCTTTCGATGCGTCGGGAGTCGCCGGGAAAGCCTTGCCCTTTTGCCCGGAAATGCACTTTGCCTACGCCGCGGCGAATCTGGCGATCTGCCGTTCCGGCGCCTCATCGCTGACCGAGTTGTCCCGCTTCGGGCTGCCCTCGGTGCTGATCCCGTATCCGTTCGCCGCCGACGATCACCAGACGCGCAACGCGGAGATTTTTTCGATCCCCGGCGCGGCCGAACTGTGGCCGCAGGGCGAACTCGAGGGCGAAGCCTTCACCGCGAGACTGACGACGCTGCTCGCCGATCGGGAGCGGCTCGACCGCATGAGCGAGGCCATGAGCGCGCTGGCCGTGCCCGATGCGTCTGGACGGATCTGCGACACCGTCGCGGCCGCCATCGTCGGCGGGTGAGGGGGGCGCCGCCGTCCGTCTCCGCGGCGTCGGGCGGCGCCTCGTCGGGTCGGAAAAGAATCCGCATTTTTCGCGGGATTTCCGGGGAACCCGTATCTATAAATGCCTCCGACATGGCGAAAGAACTCAACTTCAAGCAGGAACTCGTCGGGTGCTTCGGCTTTCCCGTGGCGGAAAACCCCACCCAGGCAATGATCGAGCCCGCCTTTCGGGCCATGGGACTGGATTGGCGTTACCTCACGCTGGAGGTCAAGCCCGAGGACCTTCCCGCCGCCGTCGCCGGGGCGCGGGCCTTCGGGTTTCGAGGGTTCAACTGCACCATCCCCCACAAAGTCGCCGTCATCGAGCACCTCGACGACCTCGGCGAATCCGCCTCCCTGATGGGCGCGGTGAACTGCGTCGTCAATCGGGACGGGCGTTTTATCGGCGAAAACACCGACGGCAAGGGCTTTGTCTCCAGCTTCCGCGAGATCGCCGATCCGGCCGGCAAATCGATGCTCCTGTTCGGAGCGGGCGGCGCGGCGCGGGCCATCGGCGTCGAGATGGCGCTGGCGGGGGTCCGGAAAATCACCCTGGTGAACCGGGGCGAAGAACGGGGCCGGGAGTTGGAGGGGTTGCTGCGGGGCAAGGTGGCGGCGGCCGCGGGCGCGAACGGGCTTGAGGTTTCCTATCTTCCGTGGGATGGCGAGATCGCCATCCCGGAGGGCACCGACATCGTCGTCAACGCCACCTCCATCGGTCTTTATCCGGATGTCGATGCCCGCGTCGCGATGGCCATCGACACCCTCACACCGGAAATGGTGGTCGCCGATGTCATTCCAAATCCGCCCCGCACTTCGCTGGTCCGTGAAGCGACCGAGCGCGGCTGCCGCGTCATTGACGGTCTGGGAATGCTGGTGGCCCAGGGCGTCATCGGTGTCGAATACTGGACAGGCCAAAGTCCCGATCCGGCGGTGATGCGTGCCGGCCTCGAGGCGGTGTTTGGATGAGGCGGCGGAATTTCTCGGCGGGCGTATGGAAGGCCGCGCGGGCGGGACGCAACCCCGGCGTTTCGAGGGTGGGCGGAAGGGCGATCTTCTGGCAGAATTCGGTGTTTCGACGCCTCCCTTCGCCGTGTTGTCTCCGTTTCTCAGGGTAAGCCGAAGAATTCCAGCCGCTTTTTCCACGTGGCTGGCGGTCGTGGCTTGTCTGACCGCGATCGGATGGGGCGCCGAGGAGAAGCCGGCTTTCGAGGACGGGGTGGCGGAATTGTTTAAAGCGCGCTGCGTGAAATGTCACGATGCCGCCTCGCGAAAAGGCGATCTCGACCTGTCCTCGGCGGCGGGACTGCGGCGCGGCGGCGAAAGCGGGCCGGCGTTTGTGGCGGGCGAACCGGACAAGAGCCATCTTTACGAAAATGTCGCCAGCGGCGAGATGCCAAAGAAGGGCGAACGGCTCGGCAAGGCCGAGTTGAAGGTCCTTCACGACTGGATCGCGGGCGGCGCGGAGTTTCGCGAGGCGCCCTCGGTGACGGAGACGGCGCCGACTCAGCATGATGTCATTCCCATCATGCTGCTCCGTTGCGCGGCCTGCCACGGCGCCCAGCGACAGGAGGGCGGGCTGGACCTGCGCACGCCGGCTTCGATGCGGAAGGGCGGCGCGAGCGGCCCGGCCTTTGTCTCGGGGGATCCGGACGCGAGCCGTCTGATCCAGCGGATCGAGAGCGAGGCGTGTCCGCCTCAGGCGCTGTTGCTGAAGTCCTTCGTCAAGCGTCCACCGCAGAGCGAGGTCAAAACGTTGCGCGCCTGGATCGCCGCCGAGGCGCCGGAGCCGGACATCGTGCCGGATGTCGCCACCACAGAGCCCGATCCGCTGGTATCGGAGGAGGACCGGCAGCATTGGGCGTTTCAGCCGCCCAAGGCCATCGCGGGGGTAGAATCGATCGACGAATTCGTCGGGAAACGCCTCGCCGCGGCCGGTCTCGACTTTTCCCCCGAGGCGGATCGCGACACCTTGATCCGCCGGGCCTACCTGGATCTGCTCGGCATGCCGCCGGAGGTCGAGGCGTGGCGCTATTGGCGGGAGAGCGCGGACCCGGACTGGTTCGCGACCATGATCGACCAGCTTCTGGATTCGCCGCACTACGGGGAGCGGTGGGGACGCTACTGGCTCGACTTGGCCGGTTATGCGGACTCGGAGGGCGGCACCTCCGAGGATCCGATCCGGCCGGTGGCGTGGAAGTATCGCGACTATGTCGTCGACGCGTTCAATGCCGACAAACCCTACGACGAGTTCCTGCTGGAGCAGATTGCCGGCGATGAATTGATCGACGTGGACCAGGCCAAGGTGGTCACCGAGGAAATGGTGGAGAATCTCGTGGCGACCGGCTTTCTCCGCATGGGCATCGACGAGACCGGATCGCGGACGATGAATTTCACGGAGAACCGCGTCGGGGTCATTTCCGATGCCATCAACGTGCTGGGCTCGTCCGTGATGGGACTGACGCTGGACTGCGTCCGCTGCCACAGCCACAAGTACGACCCCATCCCGCAGCGCGATTACTACCGGCTGAAGGCGGTCTTCCAGGGTGCGCTCGACGAGCACGACTGGCTCAGCTTCAAGACGCGCACCGTCGAGGCCGGCACCCCGGAGCAGCGGGAGCGGGTCGCGGCGGTGAATCCTCCCCTCGAAGCCGAGCTGAAGGACCTGGAGGGACAACTGAAAAAGAAGACCGTCCAGTGGCAGCGCGAGATGCTGCGTTCCCACTATCCCGGGCAGTCGGAGGAGGATCGAGAGGCCACTTTCGTCGCGCTGAGGCGGGCCGACAACACCCGCAGTCTCCAGCAGCGGCGACTTGTCGAACTCCTCCAGACCGCCCTCGTGATTCCGAATCACGAGCAACCCGCCTCCGTGCAGGCGGCGCGGGCGGTGGTCGATGATCTTGAGAAGCGGATCGGAGAAGTGAAGCGCCGGATGGCGCCGCCGCTTGCGATCCGGGCGCTGTGGGATCGGGGGGATCCCTCGCCGACCTACCTTTACCGGCGCGGGCTGCACACCAGTCCGGGGCGGCTGGTCGGTCCCGGCGTGCCGTCCGTGCTCACCGACGGGCACACGCCTTTCGAGGTGATTCCCCCGTTTCCCGAGGGGACGCCGAAGACGGGACGACGCCTCGCCCTCGCGAAGTGGCTTACCCAACCGGATCACCCGCTCACCTCCCGGGTGATGGTGAACCGGATCTGGTCCCATCATTTCGGCAAGGGACTCGTCGAGTCGCTGGAAAACTTCGGCCGCCAGAGCGAGCCGCCCAGCCATCCGGAGCTGCTCGACTGGCTCGCGGTGACCTTTGTCCAGCGCGGCTGGAGCGTGAAGGAGATGCACCGGGTGATGATGAATTCCCGGACCTGGAAGCAGTCCAGTCACGTCACCGACGAACGGCTGGCCGGAGACCCTGCCAATCGGCTGCTCTCGCGGATGCCCCTGCTCCGCATGGATGCGGAGGCCCTGCGGGATTCGCTGTTGTTCGTGTCCGGGCGTCTCGATGCCACGCCGGGTGGACCACCCGACGGCGTGATGGAGAACCGCGAGGGATTCATCCAGGCCCAGCCGACACCCACCGGCGACTGGCGGCGCAGCCTCTACGTGCGGTATCGCCGCACCGAGATTCCCACCATGATGGAAACCTTCGACTTTCCCGAGATGGGGCCGAACTGCGTCGCCCGCGGCGTCTCCACCGTCTCGCCGCAGAGTCTGATGCTGATGAATCTCGAGCGCATCCGCGAGCTGGCCGCGTCGCTGGCGTCGCGGATCAAGGCGAAGGATGCCCCCGGCAAAGTCGAGGAAGCCTACGCCATGGCCCTCAGCCGCGAACCCAGCGCCGAGGAGCGCCAGCTGGGTGCCGCCGCCCTCGCGAAGCTGGAGGCGGAATGGTCCGGACATCCCGAGGGCGCCCTGGAGGCCTATTGCCACGCGCTGCTGAATTCGGCGGCGTTCCTGTATGTCGATTGAATCGCCGTCCGCCGTCAGTCGACCCAACAGGGTTGAGTCGGTGACCCAACCCTGTTGAGTGCGATCGGGAAGGAAGGGGAAAACGGTCACTGGCGCAGCCGGGTCAGCCACCAGCGCTTGGCGCGGTCGAGCAGGACGGCGGCGAGAATGATGGCGCCGAGCACGTATTTCTGCGCGCCGAACTCGATACCGATGAGATTCATGCCGTTCTCGTTCACCCCGATGATGAAGGCGCCGATGAGGGTGCCGAAGATTTTCCCGGAACCGCCGGACAACGACGCGCCGCCCACCACGACGGCGGCGATGACTTTCAGCTCGTACATGAGGCCGTAGGTCGGGGCGCCGCTCTCGAGTTGGGACGCCATCAGCACGCCACCGAGGCCGGCGAAGGCGCCGCCGGCGGTGTAGGCGAGGATGAGCACCTTCGCCACCGGCACGCCGGAGAGCCGGGCCGCCTCGGGGCCGCCGCCCAGCGCGTAGAGATAGCGGCCGGGCACGGTGCGCATCATGAAAAAGTGGGCCAGTCCGTAGAGCAAGGCCATCAGCGCGACCGCCACCGGCAGGCGCAGGCCGATCCCGGGGAGGCGAAAGGCGGCCCGCCCCAGCCAGTTGAAAGACTCCGGCAGCCGGTGGATCGACTCGTTGTCCGCCCAGTCGAAGGCGATGCCGCTGGCGATGAGCATGGTGGACAGGGTGACGATGAAGGGCGGCAACGCGAAGGCGCTGACCATCGCGCCGTTGAAAAATCCCATGGCGGCGCAGATGGCGATGCCGCCGAGGCTGGCGAGCATCATCGTCGCGGCCGAGGCGGATTCGGCGCCGTTTTGCTCGATGAACCACGCCGTCGCGACCGCCGAAAGCGCCAGCAGGCTGCCGGCGGACAGGTCGATGCCGCGCGTGATGATGATCAGCGTCATGCCGATGGCGAGGATGGCGATGACGGCGATCTGGTTGGCGATGTTGATGAGGTTGTCGCGCTTGAGGAAATCGGGCCAGAGACGCTCGCGGGGGTAGAGACGCGGGGTGTCCGGGTGCGTGTCGAAGATCGACCAACTCGCCGTGGAGGGGCTGCACGCGATCGCCGCCGGCGGGTCCGGCAGTTCGGCTAGCGCCTTCCGCGCCTGACCGGGCGGCCCCTGGGAGGCGTGGACGCCGTAGCCCGCCTGCGTGAGGGTGCGGGTAAGGGTGTCGGCGAAGGCTTTGTCCTCCGGCGTGGTGCCGGCGGCGACAAAAACCGAGCCGCCCGCGGGAACTTCGTTCCGCACCCGCTCCGCGAGGGACAGCGCGCCCTCGGCACCGGTCGCCTTGTGCTTTCGCAGCGTCACGGCCGAATAAAACGCGCACAGCAGGATCAGCACGATCAGCATGCCGTAGTCGGTCAGCAGTTGGGGGAGGCGTTTCACGGACTCCGATCTTTTAACCCGGCTTGGCCGGGAAATCCACGCCAACCCGCGCGCCGGTCGCGACACGACCGAATGGGGGCCGGGGGCGCGACTCGAAAGCCGAAATTTACCCTCCGAACGCGGGCGCCGCGATTTCCGGCTTGCCAAAACGCGGGATTTTTGGGGTTGTGTGCGACGTCCCTTGTGCGAGGGAAGTGCGCGGGAAACGCCTCCGGCGAATCTCCCCGGTTTTGACAGGATTCACAGGATATTTTTAACTTTCCACCAGAGACCGCCCCAACGCCGGCTTTCGTTCGAGGCGGCACCTTGCTTCGAAGTTCGACGGACCCCAATCACCAGATCATCATGGAATCAGACCCTCAATCCCCGCCGGAAATTCCGGTCGCTCCCTCCGGCGAAAAGGTCGAGGCGGTGCGGGAGATCCTCGCCCGTTCGCGCGCCGAGGTGGCGAAAGTCATCATCGGCCAGCAAGTCGTCGTCGATCATTGCCTGATCGCCGTCTTCACCGGCAACCACATCCTGATCGAGGGGGTGCCGGGGGTGGCGAAAACGCTGCTGGTGCGGACGCTGGCGAAAGTGCTGGGCACGGATTTCGGGCGCATCCAGTTTACTCCCGATCTGATGCCGTCCGACATCACGGGAACGAACATCTTCAACCTGCAGGAGGGCGCCTTTCATCTGGTGCGGGGGCCGGTCTTCACCGCTTTCCTGCTCGCCGACGAAATCAACCGCGCCCCGGCGAAAACACAGAGCGCGCTGCTCCAGGCGATGCAGGAGCGCCAGGTCACCATCGACGGGGTCAATCACGCCCTGCCGCCGAGTTTCACGGTTTTCGCGACCCAGAATCCCATCGAATACGAGGGCACCTACCCGCTGCCCGAGGCGCAGAAGGATCGTTTCCTGCTGAAAGTGGAGATGGACTACCCGCTGCGCGACGAGGAGCTGGAGCTGGCCCGCCAATCGCTCGGCGAAGATTCTCCCGAGACGAGGCTGGAGAGCGGCGCGGTGGAGCCGGTCCTGAGCGAGGCCGAACTCGCCGAAATGCGGGCCGCGCTGCGCGGCATCACGGTGAAGGACGAGCTTTCCGGCTACGTCGTCGATCTGATTCGCGAGACGCGCCGGCTCGACAGCATTCAGGTCGGCGCGGGACCGCGGGCGACCCAGGCGCTGCTGCTTTCCAGCCGCGCTTTCGCCGCGATTCAGGGGCGCGACTTTGTGACGCCCGACGACATTCGGGCGATGAGTTATCCCGTGCTGGCCCACCGGGTCGTGCTGCGGCCGGAGTACGAAATCGAGGGGGTCACGGTGCGCGAGGCGATCCAGAAACTGCTCGAGCGCGTCGCCGTGCCGCGCTGAGGCGAACGACGCGGGATGCGAAGCGAAAGCGACGAACCGAGATGAGATTCGCGCCGAACACGCCGCTCTTGTGGGTGACCGCGCTGGTCGTGGTGCCGGCTGTGGGGGCGGTGTTTTATTTCGGCGAAGGGGCGGGGGAATGGGCCGCGCTGGGTGTCGTCCTGCTGGTGGCGCTGGTGGCGGCGATCGATTTGCAAATCTCGGCGGGCAGGCTCGGAAGCCTCGGGCTGGAGGCGCCGGACGTGGTGCGATGCACGAGCGGGCGGGAGTTCGCCGTCGATCTTCGATTTTCCAACCGGGGCGAGGACGCGATTCCCTGGCTGCGTTACGGGTTTCCGTTGGGCTCGGCGTTTCGCGCGGCGGGCGAGGTGGTGGCGTCGCTGCCGGCGATCCCGGCGGGGAAATGGGTGAAGGCCGGCTACCGCTTGCTCCCGCTCCGCCGCGGTCAGTTCGGGATCGACGCCTGTCACGTGGAAACGGTTTCCCGGGTGGGCCTTTGGACGATACGGAGGCGATTTTCCATCGGGCTGGAGCTGCGCGTCTATCCCGACCTGGCGGCCGAGCGGCGGCGCCTTTCGGCGCTGTTTCTCCACCGGGGCAACGAGGGCGGCCACGCGGTGCGGCAGGTGGGCAAGGGACGGGAATTCGAGCAGTTGCGGGAATACCAGCACGGCGACGACTACGTGGACATCGACTGGAAAGCCACCGCCCGCCGCGGTCAACCCGTCACCCGGACCTACCAGATCGAGCGCACCCAGGAGGTGTATGTGATCGTCGATCATTCGCGGCTGAGCGCCCGGGAGATCCGGACGCCGGTCGAGGAGACCGAGGAGTCGCTCCTGAGTTTGTCGGAACACGCCGCGGGAGGGGAATTCGCCGTGACGACGCAGTTGGAGCGCTTTTTGCACTGCGCCCTGGTGCTGGCCTCGGTGGCGGAACGGCAGGGCGATCTTTTCGGCTTCGTCAGTTTCGCCGATCAGGTGGATCGCTTCATCCGGGGCCGGAACGGCCGCGATCATTTCAATATCGTGCGGGATTCCCTCTACACGCTGGAGCCGAAGATGGTGGCGCCCGACTTCGAGCAGTTGGCGATCTCCATTCGCCAGCGCCTGACCCGCCGCGCCCTGTTGGTGATGCTGGTCGATCTGAGCGATCCCCTGACGGCCGAGCACTTTTACGACAGCATGTCGCTGCTGAGCCGGCAGCACCTGATTTTGGTGAACATGATCCGGCCCGAGGGGGCGCAGCCGCTTTTTTCCCGCAAACGCGAGCCCGCCACGGTCGGGGAAATTTACGAGTGTCTCGGCGGACATTATCAGTGGCGGGATCTCCGCGAGATCGGCCAGAAACTCAGCCACCTCGGCATCGAACTCGGCCTGCCCGAGCACGAGGAACTCTGCGCCGAGGCGGTGACGCAGTATTTGAATGTGAAAAAGCGGCAGTTGATTTAGGGATACAGGGATACAGGGATACAGGGATACAGGGATACAGGGATACAGGGATACAGGGATACAGGGATACAGGGATACAGGGATACAGAGAGATTTGATAGTTGGGTAAATTGGGGATTTTCAATTCGAAAGAGACTGACGAATCATGGACGTGGAAGATTTGGAGATCTATCAGGAAGCGATGACGATCGGGGAGAGCGTTTGGGGCATGGTCGGCCGGTGGCGCTGGTTTTCGAGGTGGACAGTCGGGCAACAGTTTGTGAAAGCCGCCGACTCGATCGCCGCCAATATCAGCGAGGGCTACGCGCGATATTTTTACGGTGAAAAACGGAAGTTCTTTTATTACGGCCGGGGTTCTCTTGGGGAATCGCTGACCTGGCTGGAGAAATCCAGGAATCGCGACCTCGCGTCCGAAGCGGAGTACGAGACTCTCCGCCAAGCCATGAAACAACTTCAGAAAAGACTCAACGCCTACATCAACTACATCGAGCGCGAACGGCGAAATGATCAGTGATGATTGCCTTCTGTATTCAGCAATCGCTCCCCGCTCCCCGCTCCCCGCTCCCTGTATCCCTGTATCCCTGTATCCCTGTATCCCTGTATCCCGGTTTCTCTAACCCCATGATCCTCGATCTCGACCGATTCATCGAAGGCGAACGTCCTTATTGGGACGAGTTGCAGGCTTTGATGAAATTGCAGGAGGATCGCGCCGACCGGGTCTTTACCCTCGAGGAGGTGCGGCGCTTTCATTATCTCTATCAACGGGCGGCCTCCGATCTGGTGAAACTCCAGACTTTCGCCGGAGACGGGGAATTGAAAGTGTGGCTCGAAAATGTCGTCGCCCGCGCCTACAGCGCCCTGCACGAGCGCCGGGCCCGCGGGGTTCCGTTCGCGCCCTGGCGTTGGCTCTCGAGATCGTTTCCGCGAACTTTTCGGCGTCACCTTCGCGCCTTCGCCCTGTCGACCTCGATTTTCTGGCTGGGAGCGTTGTTCGGGGCCGGGATGCTGTTCGCGGACTACGGCCTGAAGAGCGAGTTCATTCCCGCGCAGTTCGGGCATGTGGCGGGCAAGCCGTCGAAACGCGTCGAGCGCGAGGAAAAACAGGACTTCGACTATTTCGAGCAGCGCCAGACCTTTTCCGCGACCCTGATGACCCACAACACCAAGGTCACCCTGCTGACGATGGTGTCGGGCGTTTCCTACGGGCTGCTGACCGTGCTGCTGCTCTTTTCCAACGGCATCCTCATCGGCGTGATCGGTTACGACTACATCGCCGACGGACAGGCGGAGTTTCTCTTCGCGTGGCTGCTGCCCCATGGGTCCTGGGAGTTGCCGGCCATCTTCATCGGCGGACAGGCGGGCCTGGTGCTGGGACGCGCCATGTTCGGGTGGGGCACAAATCTGCGCCTGCGCCAGCGGCTCGCCCGCATCCGGCCGGACCTTATCAATCTCGTGGGCGGCGCGGCCGTGATGCTGATCTGGGCCGGGATCGTCGAGTCGTTCCTTTCCCAATATCACGGGCCGTCCGTCTACCCGTTCAAGATTCTCTTTGGCGTGTTCCAGCTCGTCGTCCTCGCCGCCTGGCTCGGCTGGAGCGGCCGAAAACCCGATCCGGTCGCGGCCTGACGAGCCGGTGTCCTTCCCTTTGCCCGCATCCCGGAAACCATGAGCCTCGGAAAAACCGCCTCGCTCGAGATTCGCACCCCGGAGGGCGTGTCCTTCACGCTGCCCATCGCGAGCCCCGCGACGCGGGCGTTTGCGTGGATGCTGGATGGCTTCGTCATTTTCGGGATCATGAAGGCCGTTTCCGCCGCGCTGGGCGCCCTCGCGACCGCCACGATCGTCATTCCGATCATCGGCGATGCCGTGCTCGATTTCGCCTACGCGGTCAAAATCTTGATAGGATTTCTGGTGTCCGTTTTTTACGGGATTTTTCTCGAGTGGGTGTGGCGCGGCCAGACGGTGGGCAAGCGCGTGATGCGCCTCCAGGTCGTGGACGAGCGGGGCCTCACGCTGGGGTTCCGGCAGATCGTGCTGCGCAATCTCTTCCGGATCGTGGACATTTTGCCGACCTTGTTTTACTTCGTCGGCGGCGTCTCCTGTCTGCTGAGCGCCCGCTGCCAGCGGCTCGGCGACATCGCCGCCGGCACGCTCGTGATTCGCCGCCCGAAACTCGAGGAGCCGGCCATCGACCAGATCCTTGGCGGCGGGTTGAACTCCTTCACCGCCTATCCGCATCTCGAAGCCCGCCTGCGGCAGAAAACCTCGCCCGCCGAGGCGCAATTGGCCCTCGACGCCCTGATCCGGCGCGACGAAATGGACGCCGCCCACCGGCTGAGGGTTTTCGCCGGACTGGCGGAACATTTCCGCGGCTATGTCGATTTCCCCGAGGAGATCACCCACGGCCTGTCCGACGAGCAATACCTGCGCAACACCGTGGACACCCTCTTCCGAAAGCGCTCCCGGACCGCCGCCATCGCCACTGCCGCCCCTACCGCGGGACGGGCGGAAGGCGCGGCCTAGGATCTTTTGCCATGCTCGCCCGCGAACATCTGCCCGGCCTCGCGCCCTGCCCCTTCCTCCCGCCGGTGGAGGCGCCCGTGCTGGCATCCTCCATGAAGACCTTCGGCAAGCACGACCGCGGCGCGGCGTTTTACGAGCAGGCCCTGAAATGCGGCCAGTCGCTCTGGCTCCAAGGCCTGCCGGCACAGGCCATGCTGCAACTGAACCGCGCCTTCGGCGCCGACCTCGCCGGCGGAGAGCCCGTCCTCGCCCGATGGCCGCTTCCCTACACGGCGATGGCGTGGATCATGCGGGAAAGGAAAGAGGGGCAATTCATCGGCAACCCGCGGCGCCATTTCCAACACCTCGCCACCCGCATGGTCGAGCCCCGCCGCACGCAGCGCGCCTGGCGGGCCTGGGCCTGCTGGCGCCTGGCGCGCCGCATTTTTCCCGACTGCCCGGCCGACGAAAAACAGCTCGCCGAGGAAGGCGTCATCGAGCCCGCGTCCGCGGAGATCGTGACCGGGCTGGAGAGGCACGGAATCCCCGGCGAAGTCGCCGATTGGAAAAAAGCCCTCGCCTGGCTCGAGACGGGAGATCGCGACCCGGGCGGACTCTCGAATTGAAGGGTGTGCGTGAATGAAAGCGGCGGTCGCTCAACGTGGCAGGGCCATCCTGGCCAGGTTTTCGGGGAGGGAGCCATTCTGACCTGAAAACCCGCCGGCCGATCGCCCGGAAAAAAACTTCCCAGCTTCTTCTTGCGTCAAAATTGGCGCTTGGTTCAGACTGCCCCCGCGCCGGGCGTGGCGCGCGAAGCAAGTCGTGTTGGGGGAACCCACCCGGATCCCCATGCTCTTGAGGGTGAAGCGCACCGCGCTGATGACATCGACGCGCTGGCGCAATAGATTGTCCCGCAGCTTGATCTGAAGCAGGTCGCGCTGCTGCCTGGCGCTCCGGTGGGTAACGGGATAAAGCAGCTTTTCGTCCGAGCGGGCCAACCGGGCGAGCATCTCGGCATCCTTGCGGTCGGATTTGC
>JACKQC010000029.1 GCA_024233085.1 Akkermansiaceae bacterium | reverse complement strand
GCAGGGAGGGCAGGTGAACGATGGATATTCCACCACACGCGACGCAAAAATGCAAACTTTTTATATTTTTGATAAAAACTTTCTGTTTCCAGTATGGAAAAAAGACGCAGTCGAGTCAATCGCGAATGCGAATTTGGGCTCAAAAAATGGAGCGGTCGTTCCCCCTCCACCGGGTTCCCGCGAACAACCCTCCATCAGACAGGGTTGAGTCCCTGGGCGTGAACCTACCACAGGAGGCTGTGCCAAAGTCACGGCGCCGCGATTCCGTGGCGTTGGATGGGTGGGGCGAGGCGTCCCCGCCGAGCCGTTGCGAGGCCCCGCCGCGTTCGACACGATCGATCCCGCCCGCAAAACCAACCGCGAAGGAGAAACGAGGGAAAGCCGAGGCTTCGGCGAATGGCCGAAGAATGTTCGACGCGATTTGGCTTTACGACGGCTCGGCAGGGACGCCTCGCCCCACCCGGCTGGCGCCGCTCGCCATGTCGCTGGCCGTGATCTGGCCTTTAGGACCTCCGAGTTTGTCAAGTTTTCGCAAACAGGGTTGAGTCCCTCGTCATACCCTGTTGCCTCCGCGACCCAACCCTGTCCGGCAGACCCGAGCCGATTCTTCGCCGGGGTCGGCGGCCGCGGCGTCCCCGAAGAATTGCCCTTCTCCCGAGTCGGCCGCAACGAGGTTGCTCGAACCTGAGGTCTCGGAAAAACACCGGGAAGCCTTTATTAAAGAGCTTCTGGAGTTGCTCGACGATCGAGACAGCTACGAGGTGTCCTTCGGAGACGAAGCCGGGATTTGAAGGAGACCCACAATCGCGCCAGAAGTCGGTGAAAAAAGGTTCGCCATCCATTCAGGGATATTACGGTGGCCACATTCGGCAGAATGTCGTCGGAGCGGTCAATCCCAGCGATGGCCGATGGGCAACTGGTCAGTCTGATCGTGTCTCACAATGCTTGGAATACCTCCCTGTCATTCCTCGACACCAAGGCCCAGGAGATTCCCGATCAGAGCAAGGTCACCAGAAAGATTCTCGGCATCACGCCAAGTCATTGAATTGGCATCGCATCCGCCCGCCGTTCCTGCCCCCTTACAGCCCGGATCTCAATCCAATTGAACGCCCTTGGCAATATCTCAAGAGCCACTATCTGGGCGGCTTCATCACCAAGGATTCCGAAGCACTCGCAGACAATCTTGAGGAGTCGATCCGAGATCTCCTCAACCGTCCCGATCAACTTCAATTCGTATGCCCGCACCCATAGCGAATAACGGCAGAATATTTTGGCAATGGATCTAGATTTTGGTATCGAAAAAACGAGCGATACGAAGAAATCGCCTGTTTGGTGGATGGTCCAAAAAAAATCGTCAGCACCCGACGTGCATTCACGTATTTTGATCTTGAACATTTCCGACTGACTGATCAGGATTTGATCCCAGCTCGACCACATCATGTTTTCAAACAGCGGGTTGCGGACCCTTTTTGTTTGGACAAGGCTCCAAGCGAACGGTTGGCGAATTTGAAAGGAGGATTCTCAAAGCTTTCGCTTTTGCGGTGGATGTTGCTCCCGATTGTCGCGGCGAGTGCTGCCGGATTGTCCCTGGCTCTCACTATCACATTGGCAAGGCATGGCTTGCACCGGCAGTACGTCGAGGCGTTAGCGGGATCGTTGGGCGGTTTTCTGGGGTTCTGGCTGGCGGGGCTGATCGCGCCATCGTGGAAAGTCCGGGGTAGTTTGGTAGGGCTGGCGGTGGGTTGTTGGCTGGCTTGGGACTCGATGCCTTGGTTCGATCCGATCTCCCAGCGACCTTCGAACATTCCCTTCTGCGCGGCCGTTGGTGGAATGGTTGCCGGAACCCTGCTGACGTGGTTGAGGGTCAGGGATTGGCGGAAGTGAGGCGGTCAAGGTTTGATCCGAGAAAACGGGCAAGTTCGCGCTCCGATTCGTGGGGAGAATTCTTTAGATTCGCTGCGATTCGTTTCAGAATCTCTCGATTCTCCGGGTGGAGGAGGCGGGCTCGCAGCAATTCGGGAAGTGTGGCGTTCTCGATCCAGTAGTGAACCTGGTCGTCCATCGCTCTTCGGGATTCGGGAGCGGGAGAGCGCTTGGATCGATCCGAAAAGAACCAATGGGCGAACCGTTCGTAGAATCGGTCACTTTCTCCAAAACCGAGGGCTCGATTCCGTTCTCCCACCAGGTCACCGAAATCGACGGGTTGCGGCATGCCCCGTTCATCCAGCCGTTCGCCGACCACGGATTCCGCCAGGTGACAAAACCATTCGGGAACGGGCAAGGGACAGGTGGGGGTTTCCCAGCGGGCCACCCGGCCGTCTCCGGAAGCGAGCAGTATCGCCTGTCCGCCGTCGCAGAATCTGGCCCATCCCTTTGCCGAATCCGCTGGTGTTTTCGTGGCGGGAAGTGGGAAAGGGTCGGAAATGGGCTGACCGGTTTCAGTGTCCCAGAGACGCGCCGCCATCCGGGTCAGAGTCAGAATCCGCGATCCATCAGGGCTGAATTGTGCATCGATGACCGGTAATCCATGCTCCATCGAAAGTGCGACTTGCTCTCCGCCACGTCCCACCGCGTCCCAGATTCGGGCGGTGCCGTCCTCGGAAGCGGTCACGAGCCATTTCCCGGAAGGATGGAAATCGAGGGAATTCACGTCTCCATCGTGGAGCATCGGAGCGGTCACGGGATCCCCGTTGTCGCTCCGAAAGACCCGCGCCACTTCCTTATTGGTGGTGGCGACTCTCGAGTCCGTCGGGTCAAATGCCATTAATTGACCGCGCTGGCTTTTGAAACCGACCCTTGCCAGGGCTTTCAACCCCTGATTAACTAGCGGTTTTCCCGAATCTCCGGTGACCAGACGATAGGAATAATCAAGTGCAGGACTGACAAAGACGCTGCCATTTGCTCCCCAGCCAAAATTCCATGGATCTACAGGAATGAAATCAATTTCCTGATCGAAAAGAACCTTAAACGTATCAAAACAATAAGTCGTCACACGAGGAGATCGTCCGCGCAGTTCTGGAAATCTCCGAATTACCGCGAAGGCGCTTCCGTCGGGATGTAGGATCAGCCCGAAGATTTGCCCGTCGACGGTCAGGACTTCTTGAACAGCTCCGGCATCGGTGACCTTTCCATGAAAGATTCGACCGTCCGATAGCCCCACAATGAAGGCATCGGTAGTTTCGTCCATTGCCAAGGCGCGGATCGGCGAATCGAAAACATGAGTGTCGATGACGGACAGGTCAGAGGTTCGACAAACCGAGAGGAGACTCTCTTTGTCGGAAACGACCGCGAAATGATTCCGGTTGCTAGATTCGCTGAGGATGGTGATGCCGCCATCGAAAACGCGGACTTGTGGGAAGGCCTCTCCCGGTCTGGTGTCCCAAACCCGGATCGAACGTTTGGTTTCCTGGGAAGAGGACGTGGCGATCAGCGGACGGGTTGGATGGATCGCCAGTGCTCCTTTGCCATGCCACATCACCCCCGTCGCGGTTTCACCGGGGAACAAGTTCAGCACGACTGTGTCCGACTGACGCCATCCCTCCGTCCGTGCCGCGGCGTGGAGACCGTCCGGAAACGTTTTCAATGTCAGCACTTTGCGGGTGGATCTCTGGGCGTGAGGAAGGACGTGGCTTTGCTCGAGGTCAATTCTTCGAAGATCGCCACCCTCCAGATAGGCGACCACGGACTGACCCTCGGGACTGAAGTCGAAGCCTTGGATTTTCAGCCTTTCCGATTCTATCGGGCTTTCCGGTGAGCGAAAGTTGCGAGGATCATCCAGATGGTGCCTTGAAGACAGCCGGTCACGGTGGATAGGGTCGTAGAAAGTCAGGGCCGGCGACCAAGGGAATGCGAATGCCATCTTGGTTCCATCACGATTGAAAATGCCTTGCCCGACATTTCGAAACACCTCGCTGGATTCAAGCGTGCCGCAATCGATCAGAACCGAATTTGTGTATGCGAAGTTCACCAGTAGATACCGATTGTCTGGCGAAAACTGGGCGGATAGAATTTTCGTTTCTCCTCCTCCGAATGAGTTCAGGTCGAGGAGTCGTTTTCCGGTGGAAACTTCCCAAAGCACCGATTCCCCTCCCTTCGTGGTGGATACCAGTTTCGTTCCGGTGGCGTCCAGCCAGACCTTCTTGACCTCATCTTTGTGCTCCAACGGCGGTGAAACGGCTTCTCCTGTTTCGATGTTCCAGATTTTCGCCGTACGATCTCGGGAAGCGGTCGCGAGGAACCGGCCGTCGGCGCTGAAGGAAAGATCCTCCACACAGAGATCGTGACGAAAGGAACGGAGAATCTCACCGCTGTCGATGTCCCAGAGTACCGCACGCCCATCAAACTCGGCGCAGGCTGCCGAGCCCAGATATCTGCCTCCCGGGTGAAACTCAACTTTGTGAATCCGACTACCGTGGGTCAGTTCCCGGGTGTGGGGCAGGGGGAAGCTCCGGTAGGTCAATGCGGAAACAAGGCGTTCCGCGGCGAGATGGTTACTGGGATGCTTTTTCAGGAGGCTGGTCAGGTAGGGAATGGCCTCGATTTTGTCATCTCGCAGAAAAAGCGTGTCCGCCTTGTCCCCCTGCAAGGTGGCGAGGGCATGCTGGGCGTCGGACCTGGCCAACACTGCTTTTCGTCCAAGCAACGCGGCCAACAATGCCAGGGCGGCGAAAACCACGGTGGCAAACTGAAAGACACGGAGCTTACGTTGGGCGGCGCGACGAGACCGCCGGAGAAACTTCGATTGGCTTTCGGAGAGGAGAAAGATCGAACTTCCCGCCACTCGTTCGGCTTCCGCGAGGTGACCGGCTGTGAGAAGATATTTCGGACTTTCCCGGTTTGCTTCCCAGAGTTCCGCCTGCCGGATCAATCTCTGATGAGCGGTGAGATCGTTCCGATGCCGCTCGATCCATTCTGCGAGGACAGGCCAGTGGGTGAGGAGCGATTCGTGGACCAGTGTAACGACCGTGATACCATCCTCATCTCCGGTTGACAGGAGTTTTGCCTCTTGGAAGGCAAAGAGAAACTCATCGGCTCCGTGGTGCCGTTGAAGCTGATCTAGGTTTGCCCGTCGTCGCGTGGTCGTCTCATCGACTCTTACCAGGTTGGCGAACACGAAATCGAGCGCCTCCCGCGCCGTCGCTGGCAGGTTTTGAAACGCGTCATCGGCCACCTTTGCGATCGCTCCGCGTATTCCGCCCATTTCCTCATAGGCAGCCCAGGTCAGGAGTGTGCCGGACCGCTTCGAGTAGAGGCGCTCCAGGCAGAATTCCAACAGAGGGAGCGCGTCGGACTGGCCTTCAATTTCGTCCAGAATCTGTTCATCCAACCACTCTTTGGAAGCAGCTTCGCTTCCGATCTTCCGGCTTTCCATGCTGCGCTCCCAATTTAGCCGGGCGGCCATCGCCGGATACCGGATGATTTCACTCCAAGACTGAGTGTCGGGGGGAGGAAGAATGTAGCCGCCGTCGCTTCCCAGCAAGGAGCGCAACTCGGGCTCTCTGGCGATCTCGCGAAAGAACTCGCTTCGCATGGTTGCCAGGACCCAGACTCGTCCGCTTTGCGCAAGCCGGTGTAGGAATCCGAAAAATGCCGCTCTGTCGCCTTTGTTGACGGTTTCTGCGAAGACCTCCTCCATTTGATCGATCTGCAACAGCAACCAATGACCGATTGACTCCAAGCATTCGACCACGCCCTCCACCGCGAAGATCTGGCCATCTGGATCGGCAAGATAGCGGGACAGGTTTTCGATCCCCCACTTCTCGTCCGCTGCCTTCGGATCTCGGATTGGGAAATCGAGCAATTCCGGGAGTCCGCTCAGGGCAAAATGTTCGTGAGACTTTGCCATGTCGGCTTCTCCTTTCGGAGGAGGAGAAAGGGTCAACTGGGCCAGGTATTCGCAAAGTCCGCCCTCCCCCAAGGCCGGTTGCAGGGTGACTCGGCGCCAACAATCCGCTCCTTGGACGGACCCGCCCGGTTTCGTCAACGCGGGGGCGACCCCGGCCCTCATGAGGGAACTTTTTCCATATCCACTCGCTCCGTAGATAAGAACAAAGGCGGTTCCCTCCAAAGCACGGCTCCTCAATCGATTCTGAACTTCCCGAATTTGACGATTGCGCCCAAAGAACCGGTCGCTGTCCGTGTAGCCGAACGCCTTCAGACCCTTGAAGGGGCAGCCTGAGATGGGCGGTGGCTCGAATCCAGGCTGAAGTCCCGGAATCGCTCTCAGGATTAGTTCTTCAACGTGGCTGGTGAGCTTGGATTCAAAGTCATCGAGATTCTCGTAACTCAGGATGGGCCGACGGATGGTTCTGTCGGGAAAAAAGTAGTTTTCGCTCAGATAGAATTCGAGAAGCCGCAGTTGTTCGGTCTTCTCGCTTTCTGATTCCGTTACGTCAGGAGAAGGGAAGCGCCGATAGACGAGGATGTCGGGTTTGGCATCTCTCGCCGCGCTTTCCTGTTCCACGCCTTCGGATACCAGGCTTTCGCGGGTCCTTTCATAGGCGGAAAATGCCTCTTCAAGTTCCCATTCGGTACCCGTGCGATTCCGTCCCGCGATGGAAGTGAATTTTGCGGGCAAGGGACTCCCGAGACGAGACCAAAG
Organism: Akkermansiaceae bacterium; assembly: GCA_024233085.1. GTDB lineage: Bacteria > Verrucomicrobiota > Verrucomicrobiia > Verrucomicrobiales > DEV007 > JAEUHH01. The sequence continues at coordinate 35,374 of JACKQC010000029.1, read as the reverse complement.
AATGCCAATGACGATCTCACAATCCCCCGGGTGAACCAACTCATCCTGATAGTGAGCGGTCGCTCTGACGGCACGATCTTCCCAAAAGACATCGTCCAATCGCACAAATGACCAATACTTGCCTTGCAGCCGCTCGATTACCTTTCCCGCTACTTGTCTTTCCTCACGAACGTCCGATGGGGATGAGATGAAGATTCGGATCGTTTGCATTTAATAATTATCAAGTGGCTTTCTCCCGGTGGGATAGGAACCAGTAGGAGGCTCCTATGATGGCTTCAAAGGACCAGTTGTATAGACCGCTTGCCAAAAATATTTGCCGAAAAAGCCAAATTTTGGCTTGTACTATTTTTAAAGAATCCATGGTGGTAGATCGACCGGCCTTTACAGCTTCCCAAGCAGGAGAACTGCTCCCTTGAAGAGTTGGAGTTGGCGATAGATTGCGGTCTGGATCACAAGAGTTTTCGTCGACTCAATGCGATCCGTTTGCTCCTTATTGGAACACCCTATGATCAGGTGTTCCGCAACAGCCGGATGAACCCCAGAACCCTGCGCCTTTGGGAGCGGTGCTTCAAAGAAATGGGCATCGATGGATCGATTCATCGGCCAGGCACCGGTCGGCCTCGGATTGTCGAACACGAAGGAATCGAGGCGAAAGTGCTGCCGGTTGTCGGGGACCCGGCGCTGGCCGGACAGACTCATTGGAAGGCACGCAAGCTCTGTGGATGGCTCAACGAAACCCTCGATGCCGACCTTTCCTATCGTACCGTGGTCCGCTTTCTCCACGAACACGATTACAAGAGTAAGATTCCCCAGCCAATGCCCGAGCCGCTCCGGCCGCGCCCCGCGGAGATAGTTTCCCACGGATCGCCCCGCCCAGGAATTGTCCCCTTCGAAACTTCCCGCTTTTCGTCAGTCGTCGGCGCTTTCCCGACCCAGGCGGAGATGGAGGCCATCGTTGCCAAGGAAATTGAAAGGCTCGGGGCGCGGCCCAGTTGGGCCTTCGCTACCGAACCGTGCGGATTTTACTCACTCGGTTGAAGCGAATGGGCTCCCGGTCGGCCGGTCCTTTTCCTTGACGCTGGCTTCAAAATTTCCGATCTCTGGATCCGATGACGAATTCGTCGGCATTCCTCCTATTGGCGATCGCGCTGGGGGCGTACTTTGTCTATTTCTGGAAATTCCGTGTTCCATCTACTCCAGGGCGATGGAGAGCGCCTACTATGATCGAGGCCGTATTCATTTGGATCGTTCTCGGTGGTTTGACTCGATCCGTAACCGATTTCTTTGATGGGTCGATCCCGCCAATCATCTGTTCGATGATTCTGCCGGCAGCCATGATCCTTGGAGGTTATTTGATTTGGCGAATACGCCGATTTCTGAAACATACCTTTCCCGCAAGACCTCCACGGAGCTAAAACCAAGAGAGACCGGTGGGCTTGCCTCACTTGGACCGCCTGACGCCTCCCCTCACCGCGCGATTTCAACGGTCGGGGCGGCGCTTTCGCGTTGGATCGCGTGCTCGGTCCGGGAACCGTCGCCGGGCCAGCGGACGATGACTTTGGCGGCGGACGCGGCGCCTTTTCCCCAGCCGAAAGAGAGGGCCGCCTCGCTCTGGGAGAGATAGCCGGCGCCGGCCTGGACTTCGGCGACCTGAGGCGGCAGGCCGGTGATCTCGACGGTGACGCGGGCGCCGATGGCGGCGGGATTGCCGGGCGCGCGGGGGTCGCGGAGCACGATTCGCAGCGGGGCGCCGGGGGCGTCGCCGCCGGTGTTGAGCAACAGGCGCGGGGGGCCGTCGTTCACGCCGATCACGAGGTCGGGCCGGCCGTCGCCATTGAGATCGCCCGCGCCGGCGCTCATGGCGTCGCCGGGGATGACGACGCCGCTCTCCAGCGGCCAGAGGGGGGTGAAGCGCTCGGCGGGTGACTTCGCGTCGGGATTTCCGCGCAGCAACAGGCTCAGGCCGCCGTCCATGGGGCCGGTCTCGATCTGCGGGGTGTGGAAATTCTGCGCCAAAAAGAGGTCGGCGGCGCCGTCGGCGTCGAAATCCGCGGTCACGATGCCGAAAACGGGCGCGATCTGGGCGAGGTCGGGCAGGGGCACGACGGTGAAGCGGCCCTCGCCGTCGTTGACGAGCAGCGAGGTGTCGAGCGTGGTGGCGGAGAATTCGCGGGCGGTCTCGACCTTTTCCGGGGTGTAGAGGTCGCCGAGGGTGGAGCTGGCGAAGCCGTGGAAGGTCTTCACCTTGTCGCGGAGGAAGGGCATGGCGCGGCTGGAGCAACTGAAGCCGCGCCGCGGCAGGCAGACGCCGTCGGCGCCGTATTTCGCTTCGATGAGGTGGGGCCGGCCGGTGCCGTCGAAGTCGCCGTAGTAGAGCAGCTCCGGTTTCTCGGGCGAGGCGTGGTATTTCGTGTTGTGGCCGAAATTGCCGGCCACGTAGTCGATATCGCCGTCGCCGTCGAGGTCGCGCCCGGCGATGCTGTTCCAGAAACCGGTGTGGGCCGCGAGCCCGGCGGCTTCGGTGACGTCCTCGAGCGCCTTGCCCCCGCGATTGTGAAAGAGGCGCACCGGTCCCCACTCGAGCGCGACAAGCAGGTCGAGCCAGCCGTCGCCGTCGGCGTCCGACCACAGCGCGCCGGTGACGAGGCCGGCGTCGGCCAGGCCCTTGGCGAGGGTGTCGGCGCCCTCGGCGAAGCGGCCCTTGCCGTCGTTGATCAGCAGGGAACTCCGCGCGGGCAGCGGATATTTTCCCGGCACGACGCGCCCGCCGACGAAGAGATCGAGATCGCCGTCGCGGTCGAAGTCCGCCGCCGTGACCACGCCGCCGCTGGCGAAGCCGTCGTCCGCCGGTGGGGCGGGCAGCGCGCCGGCCGGGGCGGGGGAGAATTTTCCCGTGCCGTCATTGAGCATGAGCCGGTCGGCGAGGCTGGCGTCGCCGGGCTCGCACTCGACGCCGCCGCTGACGAGGTAGAGGTCGACATCGCCGTCGCCGTCGGCCTCGAAGGCGAGCAGGCCGAGGTCCTCGTGCGCCGCGTCGGGACCGATCCACGGTTCGCGCCGCCGCAGGTTGAAGACGGGAAGTCCGCGCGGATCGAGCCCGCGCCCGATGAGAACGCGGGTGGGAGCGCCTTTCGGGCTGCCGATGACGAGATCGGCCGCGCCGTCGCCGTCGAGATCGCCCCAGGCCTGGCCGGGCCCGAGCTGGGAATGGCGGTTCGGCAGCAGGGGCTGGCGCAAAAAGTCGTCGAAAACCGTTTCGCGCACGCCGATGGAAAGCAGCGCGCCCGAGGCCCGGAAAAGCGGCCGCGTTTTCGGCGGCGAGGCTTCGGGGAAGGGCGATGCCTGCGAGGCGTCGGCGACGGTCGGGGCGGGTTCGTCGAGGTCGAGACGCCGGCCGGCGGCGACGTTTTCGACCCGCTGCCGGGCGCCGCCGGGCCAGAGGACGTGGAGGGCCTTCGCCGAGTCCGCCGCGCCGAGGCCGAAGTGCGCGAGCGGTTCGTCGCTCTCGAGGTAGCCGTTCTGCGGCGCCAGGGTGCGGTATTGCCGGGTGCCGTCGGCCATTTCCACGCAAAGCCGCGCGCCGAGCCCGAAGCGGTTGCCGCGCGCGCCGTGCAGCGCGACGAGCAGGCCGCGATTGGCGGTCCGGTTGCGAAAAACGGCGGGCGGATCCCCGAGGTTCATCGTCACCAGGTCGAGGTCGCCGTCGCGGTCGAAATCGGCCACCGCCGCGCCGAAGCTCATGGTCTCCTCGTCGCCGAGCCCCCAGTCGGCGGCTTTCTCGAAGCGCGGAACGCCCCCGTGGCCCGCCGTGTTTCGAAAGGCGAGGTTTTTCTCCCGCAGTTCGGGGGCGTCCTCGAAGAAATCCCAGTAGTTTTTCCCGATCCGCATCGCGGGCGTGACGCGGATGAGGTCCGAGTTGTTGAAGTCGCGGCTGTGGCCGGTGGGAAAGTAGAAATCGACGCGCCCGTCGTTGTCGAAGTCGCCGCTCTTGGCCGTCCACGTCCAGTCCGTCTGCGCGAGCCCGGCCTGGAAGGCGGCCTCGAGACACAGGCCCGTGCCGGTGTTGACGAAAAGGGTGTTGACCATTTTCTGGATCGGAAGGCCCTCGGCGAACATCTGCTCGAAGCCCGAGCCCATGTCGCCCATGGTGAGTTTTTGCCGGTAATGCGTCGTCGGCAGCATGTCCGCGACCAGCAGGTCGGTCAGGCCGTCGCCGTTGATGTCCTCCGCCGCCGAGCCCATCGAGAACCACGCCGTGTGCTGGAGCCGGTCGGCCGCGACCTCGGTGAAGGTGCCGTCGCGGTTGTTCCGGTAAAGCTCGTCGCGGTCCGCGAAGTCGTTCGAGACGTGGAGATCGAGCCAGCCGTCCGCGTCGAAATCCCACCAGGCCGCCGCGTTGGTGTGCGAGGGATCGGCCAGCAGACCGGCCGCCCGCGTGGCGTCGGCGAAGCGGCCGCCCTCGTTGCGGAGCAGGCGGTTGGGCCGGCCGATCTCGTCGTATTTCGGTTCGCCCGAGTCGGGATCGAGGCCCGACACGCCGAAGAAGCGGTCCCACGGCGGCAGGATGCGCCTTTGGCCGTCGGGCAGCGTCTCCATCGGCACGCCCCCGGCCGGGCGGCCGCCCTGGCGGTAGTAGGCGTTCATGCCGAGAAAGAGATCCGGATCGCCGTCGCGGTCGTAGTCGTGAAAGGTCGCGACCAGCGAGGCGTCGCGGATGTCGAGCCCGTGTTCGGCGGCCCGGTCGGTGAAAACGGGCCGGCCGGGGGTGGATTCGTTGATCCAGAGACGGTTCGGCGCGTCGTGGCGCATCACGTAGAGATCGAGATCGCCGTCGTTGTCGATGTCCACCATGGCCGCGCCGGTGCACCAGCTCCCGTCGTCGGCGAGGTCGGGCGCGGTTTTGTCGGCAAAGGCGAAGGGCGTCTCCGACTGCAGGAATAGGCGGTTCGGCGCCGCGCCGCAGGCGAAAAACAGGTCGGGCCGCCCGTCCCCGTCGAGATCGCCCGCCGCCACGCCGCCGCAGGCCATGGCGGAGTAGTAAAGGCGTTTGTCGGGATGTTTCGTGTCGATGGGCACGGAAAAATCGAGCCCCGTCGCGGAGGGGGCGAGTTTTTCGAAGAGCGGTTCGCCGGCCTCCCCGGTCGGGGCGAAACCGGGCGCGAAAACGCCGAGGAACAGCGCGCCAAACACGCCGGCGAGAGGTGGGAGCGATCGGGACATGACGGAAAGCGGCATCAAAACAGAGGCATCCCGCCAGTTCAACCCGCGCAAAAACGACGCGGCCCAACAGGGTGTGGTCCCCGACCCAACCCTGTTGGGTCGCGCGATTTCGGGCTTGGTCACCGGGGCGATGAATGACAGGGTCCTGGCCACCATGAAATACGCCCTGAACGCCTCCACGATCAAACCGACGCCTCTGCTCGAAAAAATCCGCGCCGCCGGCCAGGCCGGCTACGACGGGATCGAGCTGTGGGCGGTCGAACTCCACGAGCACGTCGGCCGCGGCGGCGAGATCTCCGACGTCGAAAAGGCGCTGGCCGACCACGGCCTGGTCGTGCCGTGTTTCATCGCGGTGCGAAACTGGGGGGAGACCGACGGCTGGGAATACAAGCTGGCGCTGGACGAGGCGCGGCGGCGTTTCGAGCTGGCGGCGCGGGTGGGCTCGCCGCTGGTGGTCTGCACGCCGCCGATGGAGCAAGCGGGAATCGACGATCTGCACCGCCGCTACGGCGATCTGCTGCAAATCGGACGGGAAACCGGGGTGCGGGCCGTCCTGGAATACATCAGCTTTTTCGCCAGCCTGAACAACGTCCCCGACACCGTGACGGTGCTCGACCGCTGCGGCGACCCGGATGGCTGCACCATCCTCGACGCCTTTCACAATTGGAACAACAAGACCACCCTCGACGACATCCGCGCCCTGCCGCTGGAGCGCGTCGCGCACTACCACATCGACGACGCGGCGCCGGACATCCCGAGCGGCGCGCAGAAGGACCCGGACCGCGTGATGGTCGGCGACGGCGCGATCGACCTGCGGGCGGAGCTGGCGGTGTTGAAGGAAAAGGGATACGACCGCTGGCTGAGCCTGGAGTTGTTTAACGCGGGGTGGTGGGAGCGCGATCCGCTGGAGACGGCGAAGATCGGGCTGGAACGGACGCGGGAGGTGTGGGAGTCGGCGTAGTTTTTGCGAAAATTATAGCCTTGAACCGGGCGGGCGAAATTCGGAGAATCGCGGTCACATTTCCCGCCGCGGAGGGCCAAGCTCTTGGGCCGAAGCGAACCGAATCGACCATTTTTCCATGAATCCCATCATCAAGGCCCTGCGAAAGGCGCTCGACGCCTCCCCGGAGAACTGGGAAACGCGCCACGCGCTGATCGAGGCTTATCTCGGCGAGGGTGACACGGCCTCGGCGCACGAATTGCTGAGCGACATCGAGGCGCTGCCCGACGACGAGGCGTCGCTGATTTCGGCCGCGCTGTGCTACGCCTCGGCCGGGGCCGCGGACGACGCCCGGAACATCGTTCAACACGTGCTGGGCGCGAACCCCGCCAGCGCGGAGGCCCACCTGGCCCTGGCGACCATCGCCCATCGCGGGGGCGACGGAAAGACGGCGCTGCGGCATTTCCTGACCGCGTCGAGCCTCGACAGCGCGGCGACTTCGCCGGAGTTGGAGGCCGCCTACGGGCATGTGCTGGAGTCGATGGGAGTGCGGGCCGAGGCCCCGGCGGAGGCGCCGGTGAAAGCGCCCGAGCCCGCCGCAGTCGTCGAGCCCAAGCCCGAACCGGTGGCGGAGGCGGCGGAAGCCGAGCCGGAGCCGGTGGCGGTCGTCATACCCGAGGAGGAGCCGGAGGAAGAGGAGCCGGCGGTTCAAATTTCCACCGAGCCACCGCAAGCCGCGCCCGCAACCCCGGCCGCGAAAGCCGAGCCCGCGCCGGCGCCCGTTCTCGTGTCCCGGCGGAAAAAGCCGGAAGAGTCCGCCCCCGAACCGGTGGCCGCCGCCCCGGTCGCGGAGCCGGAAACGCCGGAGCCGATCTCGAAGCCGGTCAAACTGAGGCCTCCGGGTGAAAAAGCGGAAGCCGCCGCCGAAGCCGTAGCCGAACCGAAGCCAAAGTCGGACGCCGCCGTCGCGGTGGCGGCCCTGGCGGTGGATTCGGAAGCGGAGGAGTCCGTGTCCGCAGTCCCGAAACCGTCGGCCGTGGCGGACGACCACGATTTTCTCCACGGAGAATACGAGCCGGACCATCTGGCGGACGAAATCCAGCACCGGCGGGAGGAGGTCGAGGCGTCCCTGGAGCGGACGAAGGCACGCGACAAGCTGGTGTCCCTGTCGGTGACGCTGTTGATTCACGCGGGGGCCTTCCTGCTGCTCGGGCTGGTGTATATCGCGGTGCCGCGCATCGCGCCGCCCCAGATTGTGGCGGCGGTGGCGCCGAGCGATTCCGAGGAACAGGTGCAGAACCAGACGGTTCAGAAGGCCCAGCGCGCCGCGACGGCCGCGAGCCAGACGGCGAACATCGTCGCGGCGGCGAGCCTTTCGACGGTGGCGATGTCGAATCTCGAGTTCACCGGCATGGCCAGCACGCCGGGATTCGACGTGGATTTCGCGCCGTCGATGAGCTTCGGCGCCACGGGGGTGGCGGGGTCGAAGATGATGTTCGGCCAGAAGATGGAGGGCGAGGTGCTGGGTGTGATCCTCGACGTGTCGGGTTCGATGGCCGAATACCTGCCGCTCGTCGTCCGGGAGGTGGACAAGAACTTCAAGGACGCCCCCATCGTTTACGTCAACCACGCCGGCATTCTTGGCGCGACGAAGGGCACCGAGATTTACCCCATCCTCGCCGACGAGGTCCGGCCCAACTGGCCGAAGGAGTGGAACAAGGGGACGCGCAGCCCCTATTGGTTCCTGTGGGGCGACCTGCCGCGCAAGGCCGAGCAGCACTACGTCGACCGGCTCATCGACACCTTCAAGACGCGCACCAACATGTTCATCGCCCGCGGCGGCGAGAACCGCCTCGGCGCGGCGGCGGAGTTTCTCATCAAGGAAAAGATCGATTCGCTCTACATCTTTTCGGACTTCGAGGATTTCGTCGATGTGGAGGTCTGCGAGTCGCTCGGCAAGAAGCTCGGGCTCAGCAAGGTGCGCACCTATGTGCAGCCGGCGGCGGCGCGGACCGAGCACCTCGCGGTGGTCTCGACGAAGATCGCCCGGCGTTCCCGCGGCAACGAGATGCCGCCGCTGACGGACTTGATCCGGCCCGACGGAAGCGCGCCGGAGCCGATCGGCGTGGTGGTGAAAAAGGAGATGCCCGTGCCCGAGGGCGTGAAATTCGCGACTCCGCGCCAGGAGCGGCCCGTGGACAACAATCTCGGATACAACTACGAGCGCTGGTATGACGACAACCGCCAGACCCGGTTCAAGGACGAGCTGAAGGTGGTCGAGTACCCGAATTTCGACATCGTCGTCCGCGGACCCGAGTGCCGCGCCTACATTTACATGAAGTCGAAGGAGGGCTTCATCCAGAGTCCGATTATTTTCGGATACCACAGCTACAATCCCTACCTCGACGAATCTGACGGCAAGTGGTATTACCCGAGGCGCAAGTGGCTGCGCAACACCGAGGAGCCGAAATTCGAGGACAACGAGTTCACCTGGAAGATGGTGCTCGAGGACGAGATCAAGTTCGAGGTTGTCTTCTGGTTCAAGGAGGACGAGCTGACCGGCACCTACACGGCGGAGTTGCCGCCGAACGGGGAGAACGATTCCGCGTTCATCTATTTCACCGTGCCGCCGATGGTTCGCGAGCGCGGGGACATTTACTACTCGCCCGACTTTCCCGGCGGCCTGAGCCTGGACGACCTGCGCGTGGCCATGGCCCACAACACCGCGACCTTTTACCTGCCCGTGCAGGAGCAGGACCGGCTCGGCACCGTCTGGAGCCGGCTCGGATTCAAGAAAGGCGAGAACCATTGCCCCTACAACGTGATCTACCGCAATCTGCCCGACGGGGTGCGCGAGGTGACCGTGGGCGGAAAATCCTTCGGCGACCGCCGTCTCCAGGCCCGGACCACGAGCAACAATCTGCTCCTGCAAACCGGCATCTACCGCGCCGACATGGAGCTTTTCGAGGGCTTCCAGGCCCGCCTCATCCGGCCGAAGGACCGCCGCACCCGTGTCGTGAAAACCGAGGCCATCACCTTCAGCATCGAGTAGGCGCCGGTCGTCCGCCCTTTTTCCCGATCGATCCCCCCTCGGATTTGACGGCTGTTGCGGGGGGAGCCTCCGGAGGCTAAAATGGCGGTCCCATGACCCTGGACCAATTTGTGCAGTCGGCCGACGCCGATCCCCAACCGCCCGAGGAGCTTTCCGGCGAGCTGCTGGCGCTCTGGCTGGCGAAGAATGGCCGATGGCACGAGGCGCATGAAATCGCGCAGGACATCGACACCCCGCTCGGTTCCTGGATACACGCCCACCTGCATCTGATCGAGGGCGATCTGTCCAATGCCGCCTACTGGTACCGCCGGGCGGGCCGGCCCGAGAGTTCCCGAGACCGGCTCGATCTCGAATGGAAGGAAATCGCCGCGACGGCGGCCGGCGCCGCGTGAGGCGATGAAGCTCCCGGAACTTCCAGATTACAAACTCGAGGAGCGGATCGGCGAAGGGATTTGCGGATACGTTTTCCGCTGTTCCTTTCACGGCGGCGAGCAGCGCGCCATCAAGTTTCTCAAGGCCCAGGCCGTCAATCCCGGGCTGGTGTCCACCTGCTTTCGCGCCCTGGCCAATCGCGATCCCCATCCCGGCCTGGCCCGCATCCACGCCCATCATTTCGCGTCGCTGCCGTATTTCTACATCATGCCGCTCTATGGCCGGCGGGACGCCGCGACCGGCGAGTGGGCGAGCGATTCCCTGGGCCAGTATCTCGGCGCGCTGACCGCCGACCATTCCCTGCGCCTGATCGACCAGATGGCCGACGCCCTCGCCTACCTCCACCGCTGCGAGGTCATCCACGCCGGACTCAAGCCGAACAACATCTTCGTCACCGGACAGGCCGAGACCGGTTACCAGGCCGTCGTCACCGACTGCGGCCAGGGATACGTCACCGGCCTGCAATATCTCGAAATGGGCGACATCGGCTTTTACGCCGCGCCCGAGCAGCTCGACAACGGCGATCCCTCCGGCGGCGCCGGAAAACGCTGGGACGTCTATTCCTTCGGCGTCGTCTGCTACCAGTTGCTCACCGGGCAGCTTCCGCGCCTGGAAAAGCGCTACCGCGAGTTCCGCCGCGACATCATCTCCCACGTGCCCGCCACCGCCTTCGGCTCCGTCCTCGAGCACGCCGAGCGCTACGTCGACTGGCTCGTCGAGGAGGAAAAAATCCAGTGGCCCGGCGAGCCCGCGTCCGAGTCCGAGGCCAAGCGCCGCGAGATCGTCTCCCGCTGCCTCGCCCTCGATCCCCGCGACCGCTACCCCGACATGCGCGACGTCAGCGCCGCCCTGTCCGAGGCCGACCACGACCTGACGCTTGTCCGCATCGAGCGCTCCGCCCGCGAAGATCGCGAGCGCGCCCGGAGCCGCGTGCGAAAGTGGCGCATCGCCGCCTACGGGGCCGCCGTGCTGAGCGTTCTGGGAATCCTGGCGGCCGTCGCCTTCCTCTTCAAGTGGCAGACCGCCGTCGGAAAAGTCGGGCTCACCGAAAACCAGCGCAATCTGGAACTCCAGAAAATGAGCCAGGCCTACAACGCCGACATCGAAGCCGCCACCAAGCAGGCCGCCGAGAAGGCCCGCACCCAGGCCGCCATGGAGGTCGCCGGCAAGGCCGAGGAACAGCAGGAACGCCTCCGCCAGGAGGCCCTCAAGCAGATTCGCCTGGGATGGAACCAGTTCCGCGAGGCGCAGGAAAACGGGGACAAATTCTTCGACATGGTGCTCGAAAGCCGCGACAGCGACCTGCCCGGCTTCGCGGAAAAACGCCGCCAACGCCTCGCCGAGGCCGTGCCCTACTACGAGTCGCTGCTCCACGTCTACGGCGACGAGCCCGATTTCAACGAACCCGCCGCCAAGGCCCTCCGCTATCTCGGCGAGATTCACTACGAGCTGGGCGACTACGAAAAAGCCAGCCAGCGCCTCTATTCCGCCGAAATCCGGTTGCTCCAGATTCGCCAGCAAAACGCCGACCGCCCCGACGTCGCCACCGCCCTGGCCCGCGTCAAACGCCGCGAAGCCGAGATCGAAAGCCGGCGCGGAAAAATCAAGGAAGCCCTCGCCGCCCTCGCCGATTCCACCGAGTTCTGGGCCCAGCTCCGCATGCAGAATCCCGCCGATCGCGAGGTGGCCGTCGAGGTCGCCCGCAACCGCCTGCTCGAAGCCCAGATCCGCCTCGCCGATCCCGCCGACGCCAACGCCGCCCGCGCCGCCCTCGCCGGGGCCGTGCAGGTCTTCGTCCAACTGCGCGCCGACTTTCCCGGCGACGATCGCGTCATCGGCGGACTCGCGCGCGCCACGCTCGAAACCGCCCGCCTGCTGGATGCGGAGAACCAGGTGAAGGAGGCCGAGGCCGCCTACGGCGAAGCCGCCGAGCTGTTCGCCGACGCCGTTCGGCTCAACGCCACCGTGGACGAATACCAGGCCGGGCTCGGCGAGTCCCTCGGGCGCGTCGCCGTGATGCTCAAGGATGACGCGAAACTCCTCGCCGCCGCCAAGGTCCTCGCCGAGGTCGCCGCGCGCGATCCCGGCCGCGGCGAGATTCCCAAGATACTCGCCGATTGCTTCGGCGCCCTGGCGCGCAAGCAGCGGGACGGCAAGCAGGCCGCCGCCGCCCTCAAGCTCGAGGAGCAGGCCATCGCCTTTCTCGAACCCCTCGTCATCGGCACGCCGAATCTCGCCCCCGCCATGACCCGCTTCGCCCTCGCCGAACGCAAGCACCACTACGCCGACCTCCTGATCGACGGGAAAAAACTCGACGAAGCCCGCCAGGCCCTCTCCGGCGCGCTCGAGCTGCTCGCTCCCCTTCGCCAGACCGAACCGCTCAACCCCGACTACCACCGCCTCAACGCCCACGCCGAGGGGCTGCTCGGGTACGCCTGCAATCTCGCGGGCGACAAGACGGCCGCCCGCCAGCACTACGAGGCCGCCCGGCAGCAGTGGCAGACCTACGCCACCTCCCATCCCGAGGACGACCAGGCGCCCCGCAACGCCGAATGGGCCGCGGAACAGTTGAAGGCGATGAACTGAAGGTCCCGCGAGCGCGATGGAGACCCGCGCCGCGCCGTCGCGCGAAACCCGGAGACTTGACAGGGTTAGGTGAGTGAGTCAACCCTGTCGGGTGGATCACTTGAAATACCGCGCCACGGGATGGTCCTCCCAGGCGGGGAGGCCGGCCAGTTCGGTGAAGACCTTTTCGGAGAGCGGCAGGTTCCAGGCCGCCCAGAAAGGGGCGAGGTTCTTGCCGCAGGCCCGCGACAGGCGGAGCACCCATTGGTCGTTCTTTTCCTGCTGGGTCTTCGGCCACTCGCGCTCGGGAAGCGTGTTGTATTCGGCGAAGACCTTCTTGAACGGTTCCCAGCCGAAGGCCTCCTGCACCTGGAGATAGGCCTCGAGCGCGACCCACATGCTCCATTCGGAGTCGAAATTCCGGCCGCTCGAGAAATAGGCGTTCATCCGTTCGCGGCGTTCCAGCGGGCGGACGGCGTTGTGGCCCTCCTCGCGTTTTTTGCCGATGTATTCCTCGAAGAGATAGACCGACCACAGGTTGCAGGTGGTCTCGCCGGTGCCGGGGAGCGACCAGAGATCGTGCTGATGATTGTGGCCATACTCGTGGAAGAATCCCCAGTTGCCCTCCTCGCGCAGGGCGCGGGCGTCGACGGCCTGCGCCACCGACTTGTCCTGCGGGGCCGCGACGGGATAGCCGCTGTGCATGTAGCCGGCGGAGGGCTGGCGCTCGAAAACGATGCGCTCGGCGCGGTAGTCGTCGCGGTTCACGCCGCCGCAGAGTTCGGCGGCCTTGTCGAGGATCTCGTCCCACACGGCCAGCACCTTGTCGGGGTCGCCCAGGTTGCGGATGTGTTCGCTGGGCAGGGCGAGGATGATGCGTTTGCCGGCCAGCTCGGCCCAGGGGGCGGGGTATTTGCGAATCTCGTCCTTCCACGCCTTCGGGTCGGTCTGGCCCTCGACGAAAAGCGGGGCGCGCACGCCGCCCTCGATGGTGATCTCGAGCGAATCGTAGTCCGCCTCGCGCGGGATACGGATCGTGACGAGGCCGCCGAGGGCGTTGGAGGCTTCGGTGACGCGCGAGGCGACGGGAAAGTTGCGCTGGAGTTTCGGATAGCGCTGCCAGCGGTCGCGGTTGTCGAGTCCGCCGTTGTAGGCGCCGATGACGACCTCGAATCCCTCGCCGGCGACGCGGGCGGGCACGGTGACTTTCACGACCTCGCCCGGCGCGGCATAGACGCCGGTGGGCCGCATCTCCTTGGCGGCCCAGCCGCCGGCGCCGCGCCCGCGCAGCCAGCCGCGATATTTTCCGTCGATGCTCAGGGTGACGGCGGCGCGCTCGGCCTTCTCCGGGACGGCGCCGGGATATTCCGCGGCGGCGGGGATGGCGTACATCGCGCCCGGCGGCAGGGAGCGGTCGAGATCGGTCTCCAGGCCGATGACGGCGTCGACGAGCGGATCGGCGCCGGGAGTCACGGGGTTTTCGAGGGTGGGAAAAATGGGGCCGACCGCGCGGTTGAGCGCCTGGAGGCTTTCGAGAAAGGCGGTCAGGTCGTCGCCGCGGAGGTCGCCCCCGGTTTTCAGGTCGGCGATGAGACGGTCGCGCTCGGCGGCGGGGAGCGAATTGCCTTTTTCGGCGAGGAGGCGGGCGGCGGCGATGGCTTTTCCGTCGCCCTTGGGCGCGGGAGCGGGAGCTAGAGGCGTGCCGTCGGGTTTCATCGGAGCGGTCGGCGCCGGCGTCGGGGCGTCGGTATTTCCGTTTCCGATCCGGAGCGGCGTGTCGGTTTTGGCGTAGCCGTCGGGCAGGAAACGAAACCCGGCGCGGGCGAGCAGTTGATTGCCGGGAAAGGCGGTCGCGAATTCCGGGTAGTCCTTCTTGAAGGCCCAGGGGGTGGCCGAGATGACGAGTCCGCCGCCGTCGTTGAGAAATTCGAAGAGCTTCACGATCTCGCCCTCGGAGAGGTCGCGCTGCGCGGTCGAGCAATAGACATCGGCCTCGCCGCGCCCGAGATCCTCGATGGCGACGGGCTCGGCGGCGAGCCCGGCCTCCTTGAGCAGGCCGGCGAGAGCCCGCAGGGAGGGATGGATGGCGACACGGGGCGTGCCCGACTTGCCGGCCCAGCGCGCGGCGTTCGCGACCAGGTCGCCCACGCCGGGCTGGCCGGGAATGTTGTCGCTTTTCAAAAAACCGCCGTGGCTGAAGGCGACGACGCGGCCTTTTCCCGAGGGACCGGCGGCGGCGACGATGCGCCCCTCGGCGTCCTGAAGGACGGGGAACGCGGTGTCGTCGGTGATGTCCAACACCCCGGGCACCGCCTTGCCGAGTTCGACGCGGCCGCCGCCTTGGGTGATGAGCTGGTAGTCGCGGTCGCCAGCGCGGGCGGCCGCGGTCCAGCAAACGAGCAGGACGATCGGAAATCGCGGGAAAGTGGGGGGAATCGGGAGGGTCATCGGGTGCGGATGTCGAATTTCAGGGGCGCGAGGCCGGGTTTCACTTCGACATTGACCGGTTTGGCGTCTTCGGGTGACAACCGATCGATCTGTATGACACGATCGTCGGGGTTCTGGGTGGCCTCCCAGATGCTGCCGGAAAAGCTGAGCTGCGAGTCGCCGGGAGGTGGGCCGGTTTCGGTGTTGCCGGAAAATTTGCCGGCATGGATGCGAAGGGTGGTTTCGGGGAGGTTCGGATTTTCGGGATGAAAGGTGACGGATCCCCAGCTGATCGGGGTGCCGTCGAGGGTGACCTCGCCCGAAACGGCGACGCGCTGGAAGCCGGGAACGAGGAACCCGTTCAGGCGCATCCAGTCGTAAAGGTGGTTCGGCCAGGTGCCGAGGACCGGATCGCCGAGGAAAAGCCCGACGCCGTGGGGGCCGGGCCGGTAAATGTGCAATTCGGCGGGAATGTGGTGTTTCCGCAGGGCGAGGTAGAACAGCACGGCGTTTTCCGCCGGTACGACGGTGTCCTCGTCGGTCTGGAAGATGAAGGTCGGCGGCGTGGCGGCGGTGACGTTCAACTCGGAGGAAACGTGTTGGGCCTCCGGCGACTCGGGCGCGAAATCGCCGCCGAGCAGGTTTTTGCGCGAGCCGGCATGGGCGTGTTCGGTGCCCATGGCGATGACCGGATAGCAGAGCACGGCAAAGCTGGGGCGGGCGCTGATCTCGTCGACGGCGTCGGCGGGTTCATAGGCTTTTTCGTCGAATTTTGTCGCCGCCATCGAGGCGAGGTGACCGCCGGCCGAGAATCCCATGACGCCGACGCGGGCGTCGTCGATCGCGTCTTCCTTCGCCCGGGACCGGACGAGCCGCAGGGCGCGCTGCACGTCGGCGAGCTGGGTGGGAAAATGATGGCCCTCGGGGCCGAGCCGGTAGTGAAGCACGTAAGCCGAGATTCCGTAGCCGTTCAGCCACTGGGCGATCTGGTGTCCCTCGTGGTCGGCCGCGAGGCCGCCATAGCCTCCGCCGGGGCAGACCACGACGGCGCAGCCATTGCGCGAGTCTTCGGGCGCGGGATAGAGGTGGAGCTTCGGTTTGCCGGTCTCGGCGTCTTTTTCGTTCGCGTGGGGCGTGGCGCCCTCCGGCCAGAGCGGAACGGACGGCGCGGGTTTCGCGGGCGCCGGGGCGGGGGCGTCCTGGGCGCGGGAATTCGCGACGAAGGCGGCGGCGAGCGCGGCGATGGGGAAGAGTCGGGTGGTTTTCATTTTTTCGATTTGAAATCGGGGTTCGGCTCCGGCATTTGGGCGCCGACCGACTCGCGCCAGGCGCGGAGTTTCGCCAGCATCGCGTCGCGCCGGTCGGGTTCGGCCCCGGCGAGGTTCCGGGTCTCGCCGAGGTCATCGGTCAGGCGGTAAAGCTCGGGCGGACCGCCGTCGCCGAGGTACTCGAGCAATTTCCACTCGCCCATGCGGATCGCGCCGACCGGCGTGGTGGTCGGGTAATAGTGCGGGTAGTGGAAATAGAGCGCCTCGCGGCCGAGTGTCGCGGCCGGATCGCGCAGCAGCGGGGTCAGGTCGACGCCGTCGACCGGCGATGGCGGGCCGGCGTCCAGACCGGCCAGGCGAAGGAAGGTGGGCATCAGGTCGCAGGAAAAAACGGGCTCATGGCATTCGGCGCCGGCCGGAGTCACGCCCGGCGCGCGGACGATGAGCGGGGTGCGGATGCCGCCCTCGTGGCAGGAGCCCTTGCCGCCGCGCAGCGGGGTGTTGTCGGCGACCTGGAGACCGGGGTGCAGCTTGCAGGTGTTGACGAATCCGCCGTTGTCCGAGGTGAAGGCGACGATCGTCTCGCCGGCGATGCCGAGTTCGTCGAGTTTCGCGAGCACGCGGCCGACGTTTTCGTCGAGGCTGTGCACCATCGCGGCGTAGTGGGGGTTTTTCCGGATCGAGTCGGGACCGATCTTCGCCTCGTAGCGCTTCACGAGATCCGGTTTCCCCTCGATCGGGGTGTGAACGGTGTGGAACCAGAGATTCACGAAAAAGGGCCGCCCGTTTCGCGATTCGCGCTCGATGACGCCGATCGCGGCGTCGGCGAGCTTGTCGGTCAGGTATTCGCCCGGCGCGCCCGGCTCGAGATCGGGCACGTAGCGCCAGTCGGGGAAATATTGCCCGCCGCTGAAAGGATAGAAAAACGTCTGCGGCGCGCCCCACAGGGTGCCGCCGATGTTTTCGTGGAATCCGTGCGGCTGCGGGTAGGCCTCGGCGCGGCCGAGATGCCATTTGCCAATGTGGGCGCAGTGGTAGCCGGCGCCGCGCAGGATTTCCGCGAGGGTGGTTTCCTCCAGCGGCAGCGAGTCCAGGCAAACCGGCTCGAGGAGTTTGCGTTTCCCGCGCTCCAGGGCCGCCTCGCGCCAGATCGTCATGCGCAGCCGGGCGGGAAAGCGGCCGGTCAGGAAGGAGGCGCGCGTCGGCGAGCAGACCGGCGACGCGGCGTAGTTGTCGGTGAAACGGACGCCCTCCGCGGCGAGGCGGTCGAGATTGGGCGTCTCGTGCAGATCGTTTCCGTGGCACGCGAGATCGGCCCAGCCGAGGTCGTCGGCGACGATGAAGAGGAGGTTGGGCGGCCCGGCGCGGACGGGTTCCCGGCTCAACATCGCGGCCGACACGAGGGCGAGGGGCAGGGCGATCGGGCGCATGATGACAGTGTTCATAGACGGTTCCGGGTTTTCCCGCGAAGAAAATTCGGCGGCGGTCACTCCCCGCGCGGCACGACCGAATCGCGATCCGTCCGCGCGGCCGCCTCGAGGTTGGCCTTCATGTCGGCGAGTTTCTCCGGCTCGCTCGCGGCGAGGTCGGCGGTTTCGCCGGGATCGGCGGCGATGTTGTAAAGCTCGGCCTTTTCCGGTTTGGCGTCCGTGCCGGGGAAAAGGATGAGCTTCCAGTCGCCGCGGCGGAGAATCCGGGCGCGAAAGCCGGGGGCGACGGAGTAGAGCGACCGTTCGGGGAGCGCGGACTCGCCGCGGATGGCGCCCCAGACATTCTGTCCGTCCCACTTCAGGTCGCGGGCGGGGGTGTGGCCGGCCAGCGCGCAAAAGGTCGGCATCCAGTCGGAGATGTGGAGCGGCGAGTCACAGGCGGTGCCGGGCTTCAGGTGGCCGGGCCAGCGGACCAGGGCGGGCACGCGGGTGCCGCCCTCGTAGGGATCGCCCTTCTGGCCGCGCAGCGGGAGGTTGTTGCCCGTCAGGCGGCCGCTCGGGTAGTCGTCCTCGGGATACTTGGTGTCGTTGTTTTCGGCGGTGCTGCCGCCGTTGTCGCTGGTGAAGACGATGACGGTGTCGCCGGTCTTCCCGGCCTGCTCGACCGCAGCGACGATGCGCCCGACGGCGTCGTCGAGGTGCAGGATGCAGGCCGCGTAATGGCGCGGCACGTCGCCGGCGATGGCGGCGGGGACCTTGCCGAGAAAGGGCTCCGGTTCCTTGACCGGCAGATGAACCGCCGTGAAAGGCACGTAGAGGAAGAACGGCTTTTCGCCGCGCCCGGCGATCCAGGTGACGGCCTCGTTCGCGATGAGATCGGTGACGTGGCCCTCCTCGGTGACGAGTTCCTCGTTGCGATGCCAGGTGGTGGAGTAGGGGCCTTTTTTGTAGAAGTGATTCCACGGCCCGACGCCGCCGGCGAGCGAGCCGTAGCTGTGGTCGAAGCCGAAGTGGTTCGGCCCCCACTCGGGCTTCGAGCCGAGGTGCCATTTGCCGGTCAGACAGGTCTCGTAGCCGGCCTCCTTCAGCGCGCGGGCGATGGTGACGGTGTCGAAGGGCAGGGCGCGGTCGTTCTGCGGCGCGGTCACGCCAAAGCGGCTCCAGGCGCGGCCGGTCATGAACCCGGTGCGGGTCGGGCTGCACACCGGCGCCACATAGTGCTGCGTCAGCTCGACGCCCTCCCGCCGCAGCCGGTCGAGATTCGGCGTGGGGACATTGCCGCCGTGAAAATCGACATCCGCCCAGCCCAGGTCGTCGGCGAGGATGAAGACGAAATTCGGTTTTTCGGCGGCGAACCCTTCGGTCGCGGCCAGCCAGACGAACGCGGCGCCCGCGAGAGCGGAGAAAAAACGGGACAAATTCATGCCCCGAGCCTGCCATCGTCGCCGGAGTCCTGGCAAGCGAAACGGCGGCGTCAATGCGCGACAAAAACGGCGCGGCGGGGCCTCGAATCCGCCGGGAATTTTCGCATTTCTGGATTTCGTTCGCGCGATTCCTGCGATAGGAATTTGACGTGGCTTTCCACCGCCGAATCGAACGCTTCTTCCCCGCCGCCGCGCCCCGCGCGCTGCTGGCCGCCCTGTGCGTGGGCGCGATGGGCGGACTCTTCGCGGCGCGGGAGGCGGATGGCCAGGAGGCTCAGCCTGCTCCGGCCCCGGCGCCCGCGGGGGATGACGATTTCGGCGTCGAAACGCCAAAGGCCAAGCCGGAAGCCGCCGCCGAAGCCGCACCCGCATCCGAGGAAAAACAGTATCTCTCGGCCATCGACGCGCACCTGACCTTTCTCCAGGCGTTGGAGACCGAGAAGCGCTTTCCCAGCGCGGCGACCTGCGGCGAGTGCCACCCGGACCAGTATCGCGAGTGGTCGGTCTCGGCGCATGCCTACGCGCAGTTGAGCCCGATTTTCAACACCATGCACGCCGCCATCGTCGAGCGGACCGCGGGCACCAACGGCGACTTCTGCATCCGCTGTCACACCCAGGTCGGCATGCAGCGGGACGAGCCGCTTTTCACGAGCAATCTCAAGCGCCACCCCGCCTCGGTCGAGGGCATCACCTGCATCGTCTGTCACCGGATCGAGGAAAATTACGGAAAAGTCAGCGGCCGCATGCACATCAACCAGGGCGCCATCTTCGAGCCCGTTTTCGGTCCCCAGGGCAACAAGATCCTCAAGGAAACGCTCCAGCGCGAAGACCTGGCCAAAAAGCTCAACCCCGCGCCCCCCGTCGAGGGCGAGGAGGAGCGTGTCGGCAAAAAAGACATCCACGGCGACGTGGTGAAGTTCGATCCGATCTCGACCTCGGGTTTCTGCGGCACCTGCCACGACGTGAATCTCTACAACGGATTCCGGCTCGAGGAGGCCTTCACGCAGTTCAAGAATTCGCCCGCCGCGGCCAAGGGCGAGACTTGCCAGGACTGTCACATGGGCAAGATCCCCGGCGCGGTCGTTCCCGGCGTGTCGAAGAAGGACGATCCCGAGCGATTCGCGCTGCTCAACTACCTGCGCGGTCCCGGCGCGCGGATCGGCGGCGACGTCGGGGCGAAAGCGGACGACCCCGCCACCGGCCAGTACGGCGTCGCGACGCCGGAGCGAAAGCGGACCAGCCACCTGTTCGCCGGGCCGGACTACTCGATCGTGCATCCGGCGCTGTTCCCGCATTCCGAGGACCTGCGTCAGGCCATGTGGGAGTACGAGCGCGAGATCCCCGGCGCCGGCGGCAAGTTCGAGCGGGTCGGAATGAAGCACCTCATCGCCTTCAAATGGGAGGATGGCTGGGGCGATCCGGAGAGCGGTTTCGAGAAGAAGGCGGTCGAGACTCCCGATCTCGAAAAAGGCCTGCCCTGGCCGTGGAACGACTCCGTGGCGCGGCTGACCTTGCGCGAAAAACTGAACGATTCCTTCAAGCTGCTCAACGAGATCGACCGGCAGCGCCACCAGATGCTGCGCCGCGCGCTGCAATTCGGCGATTTCAAGGTGACGCGAAACGACGCCGGCGGACTCGCCTTCGCGCTTCAGATCGTGAACGCGACCGACGGCCACGGCGCCCCGACCGGGTTCGACGCCGAGCGGCTGATGTTTCTTCACACCACGGTGACCGACCGCCGCGGCCGGGTCGTTTACGAGTCCGGCGACCGCGACCCGAACGGCGATGTGCGCGATCTGCACTCCGCCTTTGTTCATCATCGCGCGGAAAAATCCGGCCCCTGGCTCGAGGCGAGCGCGTGGAAGGAGGCGGCCGGGCTCGCCCGGTCGAAGGATGACCGGGTCTGGTTGCCCGACCCGGACCTTTTCTCGCTCCAGTCGAGGTTTCTCACCCGGAACAACCGCGGCGGCGAGCGCGAGCAGATCCTGGCGATCAACTACTCCGTCGATCCGCTGCCCTATATCCGGCCCGACACGCGACCGGGCATTCTCGTGGCCCGCCCGGCCGCGGCGCGCAAGCAATTCCGCGGACTTCCGCCGCTCGGCTCGATCTGGGCGGAATACCGGGTCGATCCCGCCCGGCTCACCGGCGAGGGGCCCTACACGGTGCGTTTTCGTTTCGTCTGCCAGATGGTGCCCGTGAACCTGGTCCGCGAAATCGCCGACCGGGGTTTCGACTACAACCTGTCGCCGCGCGAGGTCGGGAAACGCGTCGCTTTCGGGCATCGCGTCACCGCCTCGGACCGCGACGAGGACCGGCGCGGCGGCGCGCTGACGATCTGGGATCGCACGCTGACGCTCGGCGACGCGCCTCAAGGAAAGAGTCTGAAACCGACCGAGGCGGAAATCATGGCCGCGCCCGAAAAGGCGCCGTTTCCGTGGAAAGATCCCGCGATCTTCGGCGCGATCGGCGGGATTTCCGTCGCGCCGCCGGTGGAACTCCCGACCCATCCCGATGGAAGCCTGAAACCAAGCCCGATTTTGCCGAAACCCTCGAAAGGAAACACAGACGACCGCTTCGAATAGCATGGAACCGCCGAGATGACCAAACAGGGTTGGGTCTCCGACCCAACAGGGTTGAGTCGATTCGCCGCCCTTTTCCGGGCGGAAACCGCTCCGCGCGACGTTTTTTCCCCGAAATGAGATCCCTTTTCCAAACCGCGTTCCTGTCCATCGTCCTCTCGGGCGCGGGGCCGCCGTGGGCGCGCGCGGAGGACGATCTCCTGCTCAGCGACGAAGTGGTGCCGTGGGAGGAACTGGGCGCGGATTTTCCCGAACGACCCAAGCCGGTCACGGAGACGATCGAGGACTCGCTGTTTCCGCAAAACCGCGAGCGCGACCGCGCGATCCGGGAGGCGCACGGCACGGGCGACGCCTCGCCGCTGGAGACGGCGTCGCCGCGGCGCAACCTCTTCGGCGGGAACCCGTTTCTCGCGAGCGGCGAGCTTTACCGGGGATTCGAGCTGCCGACCGGGGCGGTCTGGCAGCCGGTTTTCATTCTCTACGGGCAGGCGAGGACGGCGGTCCAGACCTTCGACAACGGTCTCGGCGACACCACGGAGTGGGCGAACTGGCTCGATCTTTTCGGCAATCTCTACCTGACGCCGACGGAGCGGGTGTTGTTCGGGCTGCGGCCGCTGGATCGCGACGGCGAGTTCACGGGTTACCAATTCGAGGGCGATGACGAGGGGGGCTTCGAAACCTTCAGCGCGCGAATCCAGACGCTGTTTTTCGAGGGCGACTTCGGCGAGCTGTTTCCGAATCTCGATCCGCGGGACGAGAAACATTTCGACTACGGTTTCGCGATCGGGCGTCAGCCGCTCGATTTTCAGGACGGCATCCTGATCAACGACGCCGTCGACTCCATCGGCGTCAGCCGGGCCTCGCTCTTCGCATTCGGGGCCAACGCGGCGCGGATCACGGCGCTGGCGGGGTTCAATCAGGTGCATCGCGGCGACAATGTCCGGGACCCCGACGCGTTCATCTACGGCCTGCTGACCTCGATGGACTACGACCGCTCGACGCTGGAGATCGATCTTGTCTATGTCGATGGCGACCCGCTGACGGGCGGCGACGGATTTTTCGCCGGGGTCGGCGACACGCGGCGGATTGGCCAGTGGAACTCGACTTTGCGGTTCAACTATAGCTGGGCGCTCGACGAGGGCTCGCCCGCGATCGACACCGGGGGGGTGGTGACGTCGCAGCTCTCCCGGACGGTGACGTGGAACGACGATCTGTTCTATTTCGACACTTTTTTCGGATTTGGCGACTTTACCTCGGCCGCGCGCGACCCGGCGGTGGGCGGTCCGCTCGGGACGATCGGCATTCTCTACTCCTCGGCGGGGCTGAGCGATTTCGGCACACCGCTGGGCAACCAGGTCGGCGACGCGGTCGGCTTCGCGATGGGTTACCAGCATTATTTCGGCCAAAAACACCGGGCGCAGATCATCCCGGAGATCGGGGGCCGCCTCGCGACCGAGGATGGAGGGGAATCGTCGCTCGGGTTCGCGGTGCGGTATCAGCGGGCTTTCGGCCGGCACTCGGTCCTGCAGGTGGACGGGTTCGTGGCGGGGTACGACGACGAGAGCGGGCCCTTTCGCGATGACTTCGGCTACGGGCTGCGCTGCGAGTGGCTCGTGAAATTTTGAGCCGAAGAAAAGGTGGCTGCCTCGTAAGGATTCGAACCTTAACAAACAGAGTCAGAATCTGTTGTGCTACCGTTACACCACGAGGCAATCGGGAGGCGATCCGGAGAACGGATCGGGCGCGGCGGGCGCGAGACCGGTAGAAAAACGCAGCTTGGAGCCGGATTCAACCGCGATTTGGCCGGGGTGAAAGAAACTTTCCGGCGGTTGCGCGGCGGGGCGCGGAGGGGTTGAGTGGGTGGCATGAGAAATTTGTCGGCCGGATTCGGAATCGGGCTCGCCATGTTGGCGCTGGGCGTTTCGCCGGCGTGGGCGGGCGAATGGGCGCACTGGCGGGGGCCGGAGCGGAACGACCTGTCGCCGGAGCCCTCCGGCTGGTCGGAGGCTGACGCCGCCAACTGGCTCGCGGCCGAGCCGGCGTGGCGGATCGAGGTGGGAGCGGGGGCGTCGGCGCCGATCGTGGCGGGCGGAAAACTCTACGCCATCGGCTGGGCGGACGACCGGGACACGGTGCGCTGTCTCGACGCGGCGACGGGCGCTTCGATCTGGGAGCAGGGCTACGCGGCGCCCGAATACGGCCGGCAATCGACCGGCGACAAGGGCTTTTACCGCGGCGCCACGGCCACGCCGGAGTTCGACGCGGAAAGCGGCCTGCTTTTTACGCTGAGCTGCGACGGCGCCCTGAACGCCTGGGACACGCGCGGCGGCGGCGGAAATGTGTGGGCGCTCAATCTCCACGAGCGCTTCGGCATTCCGCGCCGGCCCCAGATCACGAAGCGCAAGAACACGCTGCGCGACTATGGCTACACCACGGCGCCGCTGGTGTGGGGCGACTGGATCGTCGTCGAGGCGGGCGATCCGGAGCGCGGCTGCCTGATGGCCTTCGACAAGCGAAAGGGTGGCGATCCGGTGTGGACCTCGGAGAACCGCGATCCGGCCGGGCACAGCGGCGGTCTGGCGCCGATGACCGTCGAAGGCGTGCCCTGCGTGGCCGTCGCGACCTCGTGGAACGCGCTGGTGGTCCGCCTCGACGGGGCGAACGCCGGAAAGACGGTGGCGGAGTTCGAGTGGAAAACTGATTTTTCCAACACCGTCGCGGGTGTCACGGTTTCGGGGAGCGATCTGCTGATCGCGTCCCGCTACAACCAGATGGCGATGGCCCGCGTCGCCGTGAGCCTGAAAGGCGGCGCGCGCGAGGTGTGGCGAAATCGTTACCCGACCGGCGTCTGCGCGCCGCTGGTGCATGAAGGGCGGATCTATTTCGCGAACAAGGGAGTCCACTGCGTCGATTTCGCCTCCGGCGACCTCGTGTGGGAAGGCGGGAAGATCGGTGACGCGGGTTCCTGCCTGATGACCTCCGACTCGCGGCTGATCGTGTGGGGAAACGCCGGCGACCTGTCGCTGGTCGAGGGTGCCGGGCGTTCGCCCGACCGATGCCATGTGCTCGCGGAGCGGATCGGGGTCTTCAAGGACATGGCCTGGCCGCACGTGGTGCTGGCGGACGGCCGGATTTATTGCAAATCGCTGAAGGGCGATCTGGCGTGTTTCGCGATTGGGTCCCGGTGACGAATCACGGCCGGAAATCGGGCGAAGGATCGATCGCGCCAGCCGATTTCCTTTGAGCGGGGCGGACCTTTATGATTCAACTACGGGCATGAAGCCGACCCTTACCGTCTCCTGTCTCCTGTCGACGCTGCTGATTTG
The DNA here is from genome assembly GCA_024233085.1 of Akkermansiaceae bacterium. Lineage (GTDB taxonomy): Bacteria > Verrucomicrobiota > Verrucomicrobiia > Verrucomicrobiales > DEV007 > JAEUHH01. The sequence continues at coordinate 10,708 of JACKQC010000029.1, read as the reverse complement.
TCTGCCCACGGCCCGCGCCCACGATCCGGTGGCCGAAATGGCCGCCGCCGCGACGAATTTCCTCAGCGCGCTCGATGAAGACCAGCGCGCCAAAGCCACCTATCAGATCGACTCTCCCGAGCGAACCGACTGGCACTACATTCCGAAGCCATTCGAGGGCGAGGGAATGCGCAACGGGCTGACCATCCGGGACATGCGCCAGGAACAGCGGGCCTTGGCGTTCGCCCTGCTGAACACAGGCCTGAGCGACACCGGCTTCATGAAGGCCACCACCATCATGAGCCTGGAGCGCGTGCTGTGGGAATTGGAGAACCATTCCGAAAAGCGCAGCCCGGAGATGTATTACGTGAGCATCTATGGCGAACCGGGATCCAAGGCCTGGGGCTGGAGCGTCGAGGGGCATCACCTGTCGATCAATTTCACCATCGCCGATGGCAAACTGGTCTCCGCGACGCCGAATTTCCTCGCCACCAACCCTGGTGAGGTGCTGGAAGGGCCGCGCAAGGGGCTCCGCGTGCTGGGCGAGGAGGAAGACCTCGGCCGCTCGCTGGTGAAGTCTTTCGACGACGCTCAACGCCAAGCCGCCGTGATCGATGCGAAGGCACCCAAGGACATCCTCACCGAGGCAACGCAAAAGGCCGAGTCCCTCGGCGACGCGGGTCTTTCTTTCGCGAAAATGAACGAGTCCCAGCAGAAGGCGGTTCGTGACCTGGTCGACCTATATGTGCATCGGATCCGGCCCGAATTCGCCGAAGCCGACCTGAAAAAGATCGACTCAGCCGGTTACGACAAGATCGTCTTCGCCTGGGCTGGCGGTCTCGAGAAGGGCGAGGGACACTATTACCGCGTGCAGGGACCGACCTTCATTCTCGAGTATTGCAACACGCAGAACAACGCGAACCACGTCCACGCCGTCTGGCGCGATTTCAACGGTGACTTCGGACGCGACATCCTCGGCGAACACCTCGCGTCGTCGCCGCACTGATTACGTCTGACAGGATTTCCAGGATTAACAGGAATGTTTTGAATTCATCGAAAAGAAATCCTGCAGAATCCTGTGAATCCTGTCCAAATCTTGTAAATCCTGTCTCACCCCAATCGAGCCCAATGATTCACTTTCTCCACACCCGGATCCGGGTCAGCGATCTGGAAAAGACGATCGGCTTTTACGAGACGCTTGGCTTCAAGGTCACGCGGCGAACCGATAAGTCGCCGGCGGGCAATCAACTCGCGTTTCTCGAGATCGAGGGAAACAAACATTTCCTCGAACTGTGCTACTCGCCCGATTTCGAGGTGAAGTTTCCCGAAGATCTCATGCACACCGCCATCGGCGTGCCGGACATCGTGGGCTACTGCGACGGGCTCGAGAAAGCCGGCATCGAGATCTGGCCCTCCGACTGGCGCGAGGCCTTTCCCTCCGGCGCCAAGTCGAAGATGGCCTTCGTCACCGACCCCGACGGCTACGAGGTGGAAATCCTCGAGCGCGCTCCGGAAGGGGAAAAGGCGGAGGACAAGGTGTTGGGATAAATTTTGGACAGGATTAACAGGATTGATTTTGGCAGGATTAACAGAATGAAACGTGAATTCTTTTGATCCTGTAGATCTTGTGAATCCTGTCCCGCCCAATCCTGTAAATCCTGTCTCCTGATGACCGTCGGTTGCCCCAAGGAAATCAAGCCGCAGGAGAATCGCGTCGCCCTGACGCCTCCGGGCGCGGCGCAACTGGCGCGGCGCGGGGTGAACGTCGTCGTCGAAACCCGCGCGGGACGCGGGGCCGATTACGACGACGAGGAATACCTGAAGGCCGGCGCGGAGGTCGTCGATTCGGCGGATGAAGTTTTCGCGCGGGCCGACCTGATCGTGAAGGTCAAGGAACCGCAACCGGTCGAGATCGAACGGCTGCGGGAGGGGCAAACACTTTTCACCTACCTGCACCTCGCCGCCGACAAGAAACTGACCGAGGACCTCGTCGCCACGGGCGTCACGGGCATCGCCTACGAGACAGTGAAAGTGGGCCATCGCCTTCCGTTGCTGGAGCCGATGAGCGAGGTGGCCGGGCGAATGTCGGTGATCGTGGGGGCTTACTTTCTAGCGAAACACTCCGGTGGGCGCGGCACTCTGCTCGGCGGGGTGCCGGGTGTGTTACCCGGACGGGTCGCGATCATCGGAGGGGGTACCTGTGGGACCAATGCAGCCAAGGTCGCCACCGGAATCGGCGCGGAGACGACCATTCTCGAAGTCAGCAGCGAGCGGATGACTTGGCTCGACACCGCCATGCCCGCCGCGCGCACGCTTTACTCCACCGAGGCGGCACTGGTCGATCTGCTTCCGCGCACCGACCTGCTCATCGGCGCGGTGCTGGTGCCCGGAGCAAAGGCGCCGAAACTCGTCACCCGCGAAATGCTGCGCTCGATGCGGAACGGCACCGTCTTTGTCGACATCGCCGTCGATCAGGGAGGTTGCGGCGAGACGACCCATCCGACGACACACGAAGATCCCATCTACGTCGAGGAAGGCGTGATTCACTACTGCGTCGCCAACATGCCCGGCGCCTACGCCCGCACCTCGACCCAGGCCCTGACCAGCGTGACGCTTCCCTACATCCAGTATCTGGCGACGGAAGGGGTCTCCGGCGCCTGCCGCCGCCATCCCGAACTCGTCGGGGGCATCAATTGCCAGTCCGGCAAACTCACCTGCCGCGAGGTCGCCGAGGCCCACGGGCTGGAGTGGTCGGAACCCGTGTGCTAGAGGATCGACCGGTTGAAAGAACGGTGCGCCGCTATCCGTATCAGGTTGGCATGAAACGAATCCTCCGTTGGTCGGCCGCGTTCGTGGTGTTTGCCGTGCTGGGCGCGGTGGCGTGGTATGGCTTGCGCGGCCGGTATGGTCCGCCTCCACCGGGAACCATAGCGGTCAGGGGTGGCGAGGTTTTCGACTGGCCGCCGCCGGAAAACGCGACCCACTTTCGTCAAAGTGATCCCCGGTGGGGCGAGACGGCCATCGGCGGGAGCGGCGAAGCGATCGGTGCGGTCGGATGCACGCTCTGCTGTGTCGGGATGGCCTTTGAGCAATTCGGGATCGACACCGATCCCGAGGCGCTGAACCGGTCGCTGATCGAACTCGATGGCTATACCGAACAGGGCTGGATCAAGTGGAACGCGGTCGAACGAGCGGCAGAAAACCGCGTGCGGGTGACGATTCACGACCGTCCCAGCCACGAGACAATCGACGATAATCTGAAATCGGGAAAACTGACGCTCGCGAAGTTTTTCCTGCCGCTGGGCATTCCCCATTGGGCGCTGATCTGCGGCAAACAGGGCGACGACTACCTGATTCTCGATCCAGCGCTGAAAGATCCCCGGCCGATCCTGTTCTCGAAACGCGCCGGAGCCATCGTGTCGATCCGGTCGATTGGGCGGCGGTGATTTGGAATCGAGCTGGCAGTCACGATTTGAGTCGGGTCTTGATCAAGAGAGGATTGATCTGGAGGTGGAAAATGCCGTGAATGAATATTCGGTCTCCGGAGGTCGAATAGAAAATCGCGTAGGGAAATTTGCCGAGAACAAGTCTTCGAAATCGCTCCGAGAAAGGGGGGCCGAGTTCGGGAAACCGGGACAACTGTGACAGTCTTCGATCGAGCCGCGTGGAGAACGACTCGGCATGAGCGTCCGAAAAATCCGAAATCTCGCGGTAGATCGACAGAAGGTCACCCGCCGCGCCCGCGAGGAACTCGACCTTGAAACTCACGGGGCCACTCCGATTTGCTTCCGGAGAGTTTCCCAGGGAATTGACTCATCCTCTCCCCGCTGCTGGAGAAGCCTTTCCAGAAGCGGTTTGATGTCGGGATCGCTGTGGTTGGAGTGCCCCAAGTCGGCCCAAAGTTCATCGGCGAGGATTTCCTTTTCCTCGGGACTGAGATTTCTGACTTCGGGTAGGCGTTCCAGAATCATAGGTTGAGAATACGGGAAAAGGCACGGCTTTCAAGCTCGGCAATTTGATCCCGCGATCCGGCGCCATGGCGGGAATTGAAGTGGGGGAAGGGAATCGCTAAGATTCGCGGGTGTTTGTGACATTCAGGCAAATCGGGCGCACTAATCCGGTGGCGAGCCTTGCGCCTTTGGCGATCTGGCTGGCGTTGGCGGTTTCCGCGCGGGCGATCGACGAGGAGAAGGCCGCGCACTGGTGGTCGATTCAACCAATTTCGACCCAACAGGGTTGGGTCGGCGGTTCAACCCTGTTGAGTGAGGCCGATCAAAAGTGGGTGCGGAACGAGATTGATCGCTTCGTGCTGGCAAAGCTGAAGGAGAAGGGCCTGGCGCCCGCGCCGGAGGCGTCGCCCGAGGTGCTGTGCCGCCGGTTGTTTTTTGACCTCACCGGGCTGCCGCCGGCTCCGGAGCGGGTGGACGCGTTTTTGAAGGCTCATCGGGCCGATCCCGAGGCGGCCTACTCGGCGCTGGTCGAGGAATTGCTCGCCAGCCGGGCCTACGGAGAAAAGTGGGCGCGGCATTGGCTGGACATCGCGCACTACGCCGACACGCACGGATTTGAACGGGACAAGCTGCGGGAAAACGCGTGGCGTTACCGGGATTATGTGATCCACTCGCTGAACGAGGACAAGCCCTACGATCGGTTTCTAAGAGAGCAGATCGCCGGCGATGTCTTGGCTCCCGAAGATCCGGACGCGATCGTCGCGACGGGGTTTCTCGCAGCGGGACCGTGGGATTTTGTCGGGCAGGCCGAGACGAAAAGCGACGAACTGAAACGCGCTTCGCGGGCGCTCGATCTTGATGACATGGTCACGCAGGTGATGACGGCAACCACGGCGATGACGGTCAATTGCGCGCGCTGCCACGATCACAAGCTGGATCCGATCCCGCAAAAGGAATATTACCAGTTGGTCTCGATCTTCGCCGGATTGAAGCGGGACGACCGGGTCATCAGCGAGGCGGAGTTGAAGCGTTATGAATCCGAGAAAGCCCGGCTCGATGGCGAGTTGGGCCTCGTCGGCTTTGAGATGGCAAAGCGGCGTGGTGACGCGATCGATCTCGCCGACATCGTGGGCGGTGGCAATGGCCTCGGCACGGGCAAGGACCGGTTGGGGCTCGATGCCCGCTCGGGAGGAGTGCAGGACCGGCCTTTTGGGAGGCTGGGCAACGTGAAGGTCAATCATTTCGCACCTTGCAAGGCCTACGAGTTTATCGACGGGGTGGTCATTCCCGATGGAGGCGAAAAGGGCGACGCGGCGATCCCTGTCAGTTCGACTGGACTGACGGTGACGGGCGTTCCCAAGACATCGGGTGAAGCGTGGGACATGATTCGAAACGGCCCGGTCGCAAGCCAGCACTCGACCGAGATCGGAGGAGTGGACTACCACGCGGGAGGTCACACCATGCTGGGGTTGCACGCCAATGCCGGAATTACCTTCGATCTCGGAGCGATTCGCGATGCTTCGAAACTCGGGGTGATGAAGCTTTCCACGGTGGCGGCATACGGCGGTCAGGAGGGCACTATGGCGGCGGAATACCGCGTCTATCTCGACGGAAATCTCCAGACCGAGGGACGTATCGGCCGAAAGGACGGGGGAAAGCCGGTCAATTTCGACATCCCGGAGTCGGCGCGGTTTCTCACGTTCCTGTCCACCGACGGCGGCAACGGCATCGGGCACGACCAAATTTTCTTTGGCGACTCGCGCCTGAGTCCGGCGAGTCCTCCCTCCTTGACGGCAGAGGACCGCGAAAGGCTGACCGCTCTGGAGGGGAAACAGAAAGCGCTGCTCGCGGAACTCAAAAAACTGGGGGCGCCGCCGCGGGTCTACGGGGTCGTTTCCGATCCAGCCCCACCCGTCGTGTACGTCCTCGACCGCGGCAATCCCGAGGCGCCGGGCGAGGTTGTCGGTCCCTCGGCGCTGACCTGGGTGGCGAAGGAACTGTCCGCGACGATCGGGGGCGCCGAAATGCCGGAAGGGAAGCGGCGATTGGCGCTGGCGGATTGGGTCGTCGATCCGCGCAATCCCCTGACGCGCCGGGCGATCGTGAACCGCCTTTGGCACTGGCATTTCGGGCAAGGCATCGTCACGACGCCGAGTGACTTCGGACTGGGTGGCGACACGCCGTCACATCCCGAGTTGCTGGACTTTCTTGCCGAAAAACTTCGAATGGAAAACTGGTCGCTCAAGGCGATGCACCGGCTCATCGTCACCAGCGCGGCTTGGCGTCAAAGTTCGGTCTGGAACGAAGCCTCGGCTGCCGTGGACGCGCAGAACCGGCTCCTCTGGCGGATGAATCCGCGCCGCCTCACGGCCGAGGAAGTGAGGGACACTGTGCTGGCGGTGACCGGAAAGCTGAATCGGGAACCCTATGGTCCCGGCTATCGCGACTTCGACTACCAGGAGGCTTACGCGCCGATTTACACCTACATCACGCCGGACCGGCCGGAACTGTGGCGGCGCAGCGTTTACCGTTTCGTGGTGCGGACCACGCCGCACGAGTTCATGACCACGCTCGATTGTCCCGACCCGGCGAACCTGACTCCGAAGCGCCTGACGACCACGACCGCGTTGCAGTCGCTGGCCCTTTACAACAACGACTTCATGCTTCGTCAGGCACGTTATCTTTCGGAACGGTTGACGCAGGAGGCGGGAACTGAAACTGGCGGCCAGGTCAGCCTCGCCTTTCGACTGGTCTTTGGCCGGTCGCCTTCCGGCGCGGAGATTACCGATGGTGCGGCTTTTGTGAAGGAGGCGGGCCTGTTCGCCTTTTGCCGTTCCTTGTTGAACGCGAACGAATTTGTTTATGTGGACTGAAATTGTGATGAAACTCCATTGGTCTTTGAATTCACGATCATTACGGGTGGGGCTCGCCTTGGTGGGATTGGGCGCATTCGGCGAATCCACCCACGCCGGCCCGCTGGTCCTCCATCCAAACGCTTCGCCCTTGCCGACGGAACAGCAGGGGCCTTTCGTGACCACGGCGGACGGCGGCATCCTGTGTGTGGACACCAAGCAGGCCTGGCGCAGCGGTGACGAAGGTGCGACGTGGTCGGCCACGCCACTGTTCGCGGATCCGGAAAAATTCGCAGTCAGCAACGAACGGGCCCTGCTCCGAACGCGAAAGGGGGTGGTGATCGCCGCGTGGATGAACATGGCGGAAAAGAACGCGCCGGCCTGGAACTTGTGGGGCGGCTCGAAAGAGGTCTTCGATCAGTTCATCCTGCCCACCTACGTGTGCCGCAGCCGGGATGACGGAAAAACCTGGGAGGCTCCGATCAAGCTCAATCAGCCTTGGTGCGGCTGCATTCACAGCATGATCGAAACGCGATCCGGGCGCATCGTGCTGGTGGGCCAGGAGATCATTTATCCCGGCTGGCGCCACGCCACGGTGATGTTTGTTTCGGATGACGAGGGAATGACGTGGAAGCGCAGCAACGTGCTCGACTACGGCGAGGGGCATCACGATCACGCGGGTTCGATCGAGGGCAGCGTGATCGAGCGGGCGGATGGTTCGCTCTACCTCTTGATGCGAACCGAGGCGGGAGTGCTTTACGAGGCGACTTCCGCGGATGGCGGGCTGACTTGGGAGAACCTCGGCCCGTCGAAGATTCGCTCAGTGACCTGTTGCCCGCAGATGGGACGACTGACCGACGGGCGCGTCGCGCTGCTCTGGAATCATCCACCGCGTCATCAGCCGGACAATGCACACAGCCGGGAGGAACTTTCTCTCGCGTTTTCCGAGGATGACGGGAAGACCTGGTCAACTCCGATCGTGATCGCGGCTCGCTACGACGATCCGGGCGGCAAGGAGGCCGGCAATCGGCGCGTGTCCTATCCCTATCTTTACGAGCGGAAGCCAAGCGATCTGTGGATTACCACGATGCAGGGAAATCTTCGGATGAGAATCACCTTGGCCGATCTGGACAAGGGGGAAATCCCGGTCCCGAAGCCGGTCGCGGCCGCCGAGGTCAAGCCGGTGCCGAACGGGCTCTGGATGTTCGGCGATTCGACCACGGCGTTTCGGCCCGGCGCGGTGGAGAAAGTCTATTCGGTGCGCCTGCAGGAGTTGCTCCTGCGGATGGGAAGTTCCCTGAATGTCTACAACGCCGGGAAAGGCGGTAATACGACGAGGGACGCGCTGGCCCGCTTCGAGCGTGACGTGTTGAGTCAGCAGCCGCGCGTGGTGGTCATTCAGTTCGGCATCAACGACGCCGCAGTCGATGTCTGGAAAACGCCACCCGCCGCTGACTCCCGGGTGCCGATCGCGGAGTATGAGAAGAATCTGCGCACCCTGGTTGGGATGGCGCGTGAGCGAAAGGCGAAGGTCATCCTGATGACGACCAATCCTCTGCGGTGGACCGGAAGGTTGAAGGACCTTTACGGCAAACCACCCTACGATCCGGGGGCGGAGGACGGCTTTGACGCGCCGGTGCTGGCGAAGTACAACGAGGTCATTCGGCGGCTGGCGAAAGAGCTGGGCACCGGTTTCGTCGATGTCCGGGCGGCTTTCGAGGCCTATGCCGCCGAGTCGGGGCATGCGATGGACGACCTCTTGCTCGACGGCATGCACCCGAATGACAAAGGGCACGCCATCGTCGCCGACCAGCTGGCGCCCGCCATTCGCGATCAGGTTCGCTGAGCCGCCAGCCTTCACCACACCTTGCCATGAAACGCTGCCCAGGATTCCCCTCGACGCCTTTGTCCCGGCGCGATTTCCTGTCGACCGCGGGCGGGGGGCTCGGTGGCGTGGCGCTTTCGGCGATGTTGGGAGGCGAGAGCCACGCTTCAGTCGCGGCGGGGAATCCCCTCGGAGCCCGTCCTTCGCCGCATCCGGCCCGGGCCAAGAGGGTGATCCAGATCTTCTGCCCGGGAGGGCTGAGCCACGTCGACACATTTGACTACAAGCCCGAGTTGCAAAAGCGGGCCGGGACTCCCTTCGACCCCGACGGCAAGCTTCAGTTCTTCGCCTCCAAGCCCGGCAATTGCCAGCCGAGCTTTTTCCCGTTCCGCCAGCATGGGGAATCGGGACTGTGGATGTCCGACCTTTTTCCGAACCTGGCCACCTGCATCGACGACATGGCATTCATTTACTCGATGCACAGCAAGACGGCGCTGCACGGGCCGGGCTGTTTCATGATGAACACGGGGTTCACCCTGCCGGGATTTCCCAGCATGGGCGCCTGGGTGACCTACGGACTGGGATCGGAAACGAGCGACTTGCCTGCTTTCGTGGTCCTGCCCGATCCTCGCGGACTTCCTCCCGGAGGACCGATCAATTGGGGCGCGGGATTCTTGCCTGCGATTCACCAGGGCACGGCCATGTCGGTAAAGGAGGGCGAGCAGCCGATTACGGATCTTTTTCCGCCAAAAGGGCACGCCGGGGTATCGCCGGAATCGGATCGGGCCGGATTGGGCTTTCTCCAGCACCTCAACGACCGGCACCGCTCGCGGCGCGAGGGAAACACCGAACTCGACGCGCGCATCGCGGCTTATGAACTGGCGGCACGCCTTCAGCTCAGCGCACCGGAGGCCACCCATCTGCGCGGCGAGACGCCGGCGACTCAGCGGCTCTATGCCCTCGACGATCCGGACATCGGCCCCTTCGGACGGCAATGTCTGTTGGCGCGGCGTCTGGTGGAGCGCGGGGTTCGCTTTGTGCAAATCTACTGTGGAGCCGAGAACACCACGGCCAAGGAGATTCGCCCGAACTGGGACAGTCATGAGGATCTGGTGCGCGACCACGGCTACTGGGGCCGGGTGCTCGATACCGGGGCTGCCGCATTGCTGAAGGATCTCAAGTCGCGTGGCTTGCTCGACGAAACCCTCGTCATCTGCACGACCGAGTTCGGGCGCCAGCCCGCTTCGCAGGGCGACAGCGCCAAGGGGCGCGATCACAACGCCGGCGCTTTCACCGCGTGGATGGCGGGCGGTGGGATCAAGGGAGGTGTGGGCTTCGGGGCGACCGATCCGCTGGGATTCCAGGCCGAAGAGGAGCCGCAATATTGCTATGACCTCCATGCCACGGCACTGCATTTGCTGGGGATCGATCACGAAGAACTCACCTACTACAACAACGGCGTCAGGCGTCGCCTGACCGACGTCCATGGAAAGGTGATCCGGCCGATTTTGGCTTAGTCGGAATCGGACCTGAATGGTTTCATTGGCGTCGATTGGGACATGCTTCAAGGAACCCTCGCGGTGTTTGCCAGAGCGTGACTCGCGAGGCACCGGGCTATTTTCGGACGAAAGCGGCCATAGTTTCTCAGCCTGCGATCGCCGGAAAAGTCTGAGGGAATCGAGCGGTAATTATTGTTCTCCAAAATGATTTGGTTGACCGGGTTCGCCGAGAGGTGGCCCGATGTCTCTGGCTGCGTTTTCTTGGACTCGGTGATGGATTCATTCCACGCGCCGGGGATCACATCCGATATGCGGCCCCGGAGGGGCCGGAGAAAGTAGCCGGTGGTGGAGCGAGGAACGAGCGCAACCACCGGATCTCCCGTTTCCAATTTTCCGATCCGCCCTGAAGGGGCGGGAGAAGGTTTGTTGGAGGACAGGAGCGTGGGATCTGAAGGCCGCATTCTCGCGCCCCTTCAGGGCGCAGGAATGTTTGGGTGGGCGGATCCGGGGGTTCGCCTCGCTGCGCTCGGGTCACCCCCGGCTACTTTCTTGCGTCCCTCCGGGACGCTTGCGGGCAGTGGTCGGTAGTCGGTAATCGGTAGT
>JACKQC010000028.1 GCA_024233085.1 Akkermansiaceae bacterium | reverse complement strand
CGCGACGACGCACCTGGCGCTCTACGCGATCCAGGCGCTGGCCTACGGCTTTGTCGATCCGGGCACGGTGCACCCGAAGTGGGAGCCGATCGCGCGCTCGGTGTCGCCACAGGATTTGCTCGGCGAGGCGCTGCGGCAGGGGCCGGGAAACTTCGCGGCGTGGCTGGAAAAGGCGGCGGCGCCGCCGGACCCGCGCTACTGGGAGATGGTGGAGACGCTGGAGCGCTACCGGCGCATCGCGCAACTGGGGGGCTGGAAGGCGCTGCCCTCGCCGCCGTCGCCGGTGGGCCTCAACGGTCCCTACCGGGACATCCCGCTGCTGCGGGCGCGGCTGCAGGCGGAGGGCGACCTGCCGGCGGACGGGGCGCGGCTGCGGACGAAGACGATCGACGCCTCGACGTGGGAGGGGCTGAAGAGCTTCCAATTTCGCCACGGCATCGAGCCGGACGGGGTGATGGGGCCGCAGACGCTGGCGGAGATGAACAAGCCGGCGGAGGACCGGGTGAACACGCTGATCGTGAACCTGGACCGGCTGCGCTGGATGCCGCGGGCCTACGAGCAGGCGGAGCATGTGGAGGTCAACATCGGGGAAAGCGCGCTGCGGCTTTTCCGGGGGGGGCGGCCGGTGAAGACGATCCGGGTCATCGTGGGGCAGAAGGGCAAGCACCAGACGCCGGTCTTCCACGGGAAGATCCAGTATCTCATCTTTCGCCCGTACTGGAATGTGCCGCTGAGCATCGCGAAGAACGAGGTGGTCCCGGAGGCGCTGAAGGACCCGTCCTACGTGTCGCGGGAGAACTACGAGATCGTCCCGGGCTTCGGGGTGGCGCCGTCGCGGGCGCTGCCGGCGACGGCGGACAACCTGCAAAAGGTGGCGGCGGGCCAGCTCTCCATCCGCCAGGGCACGGGGCCGCACAACGCGCTGGGGCTGGTGAAGTTCATCTTTCCCAACGACAACTCGGTCTATCTGCACGACACGCCGGACCACAGCCTGTTCCAGCGGGCGGACCGGGATTTCAGCCACGGCTGCGTGCGGGTGTCGGAGCCGGCGCTGCTGGCGGAGTACGCGCTGGCGGCCAACGGGGACTGGTCGCCGGGCCAGATCGAGGCGGCCATGAACGACGCCTCCCAGCCCGACCGCCGGGTGAACCTGAAGAAGTCGATCCCGGTCTATCTGATCTACTGGACGAGCACGGCGATGAACGACGGGCGCATCCGCTTCGACCAGGACATCTACGGGCACGACGAGGTGATGCGGGACCGGCTGGGGCTCGGGGTGCGGGCGGTGGCGCGGCCGGAGTGATTGCCCGGGGTCTGTGGTTCGGGGTTCGGGGCCGGGAGAGCCTGGGGATGAGGCGATGGAAATCGGGACTTGCGGTCGGGGCGGGCTTTTCGATAGGCTGCGTTCCTCAGGCCCGGCCAGACGGCGGGCCGGCATCAACCAACCCTCTCGTTCCCACGCCTATGAATCCCTATCTTTACATGATCCTCGTCGGCCTGGTGGCCGGCTTTCTCGCCGGGCTCATCATGCGCGGCGGCGGCTTCGGCATCCTCGGCAACATTATCGTCGGGGTGCTGGGGGCCATCGTCGGCGGGGTGCTGTTCGACACGCTGGGCATCGCGATCGGCTCGGGCTTCATCGGCTCGGTGATTCCCGCGCTGGTCGGCGCGGTCGTCCTGCTCTTCGTCATCGGACTCATCAAGAAACGCCGCTGACGGGCGGCGCGCCGATCTCCCCGGTCTTTCCCCTCCGCCCGCGCATGGAGCCCGTCGCCGTCCACACGCTCGATCTGCGTTTCCAGGGCGAGCCGGGGGTCATCGCGGCCTTCCTCGTGGAAGGGCCGGAGGGTCTGGCGCTGATCGAGACGGGGCCGGGCTCGACCTTGCCGGCCCTGCGGGAGGGGCTCGCGGGGCTGGGCGTCGCGCCGGAGCGGGTGGGCGACGTCTTCGTCACGCACATCCATCTCGACCACGCGGGGGCGGCGGGCTGGTGGGCGCGGCAGGGCGCCACGGTCCACGTGCATCCGCGGGGCGCGGCGCATCTCATCGATCCGGCGCGTCTGCTGGAAAGCGCGCGGATGGTGTACGGCGAGCGGATGGACCCGCTGTGGGGGGAAATGCTGCCGGCGCTGGCCGAACGGGTGAGGGCGCCGGCGGACGGCGAGATCACGCGCGCGGCGGGGCTGGAAATCCGGGCGCTGGACACGCCGGGCCACGCGCGGCATCACCACGCCTGGGCGATCGGCGGGACGCTTTTCGCGGGCGACGTGGCGGGCGCCCGCCTGCCGGGGAGCGACTATGTGTCGGTCACCAGCGCGCCGCCGCAGTTCGATCCCGAGGCCTACGACGCATCGATCGCGCGGCTGGAGGCGGAGGGCTTCGAGCGGCTTTACCTGACGCACTTCGGGCTGTTCGAGGGGGTGGCGGAGCATCTCGCGGCTTACCGGGAGGCGGTGCGGCGGGCCTCGGACTTCGTCCGCGACCGGCTCCGCGAGGGGATGGACGCGGAGTCGCTGCAAGTCGCCTATCAGGCATTCCAGATGGAGCAAGCCTTTCGCCTCGGGGCGCCGCCGGAGATCTGGGCCGGCTGCCAGCTCGCCAACCCGGCCGCGATGTGCGCCGACGGCATCCGCCTTTACTGGGAAAAACGTTTCGGGAATCCGAACTGAAAACGCGCTCGACGGCCCGCGCCAATGACGGCATTTTACCGCGTCATGTTTCGGAGCCTATCTGCCATGGTCCACGCCGCCTGCCTGTTCGCGGCGGCCACCGTCAGCGCCCAGGTGCGGACCGGGGCCGTGGGCGGCGCCCCGGCGCCATCCACCCCCGCCGCGCCGCCCGCGCCCTCGGGCGCCAATGTCCCGCCGCCCGCGCTGCTGCGTCCGCCCGCCGCCGCCGGGGAGATCGACCTCGACAATCTGGCGAAGCTCCCCTACAGCGAGGTCATCAAGATCGCCCAGAGCGACGCCTCCCAGCCGCCGGACGCCACGGTGTTCATGCTGAAGATCTCCAGCAAGACGGGCGTGCCGGTGTCGGCGATCGAGCTGTTCCTCGACCGGACCACCTCGCCGCAGCCGCTGAAGATCGACGCCAACGGCTTTTTCTCCATCCCCTTCAACGAGGAGCTGATGAAGGAGAACCCCGACATGGTCTCCAACCAGCCCAAGGGAACGCTGAGCCTCGAGGTGAAGCTGACCCTGCCCGAGCCGGAGATGCCCAAGGTCGTCGACGGCCGGGTCGCCTACCAGGAACTCTTCGCCCCCATCGTCACGCTCAACGAAGCCATGCGCCGCGTGGACCCGACCTTCGGCGAGCCCGGCCAGCAGCAGTTCGCGCTGGAGATCGCCATCTCCCGGGAGAACGTCGTCAAGGTGCGGCGCCAGTTCGGCTCGCGCTCCCTGAGCCCCGACGACACGGGCAGCGTGTGGATGATATTCGAGAAGCTGCTCTATGACGAGAATCCCATGGTCATCGTGCCCGAGCAGGCCGAGATCAGCGTCCGGCCCGTCTCCGCCGCCCGCGCCATGGACATCCGCTCCCGCTGAGGAAGCGGCGGGGCGCCCCGGTTTTTCCTCAGACCAGGGACACCGGCCCGCGGATCGGCATCGGCTCGAAGCCGGCCGGCACGCCGGGGAAGTTCTCCTCCACAAAGCGGTCCCAGGACTTGCGGGTCTGCTCCGAGACCAGCGCGCTCATGGCCTCCATGCAGCCGCCGCAGACCAGATTGCTCTCCAGCAGGTCCAGGCCCAGGCAGATGCCGATCAGGCCGTACTCCGCCCGTCCCTCGCCCGGCCGCCAGGTGTCGCAAAACACGCACTCCTCGAACCCGGACACCTCGCGGTAGCGCTCCATCTGGAAGCGCATCAGCCGCTCCCGCGATTCCTCGGACGATTCCTCGTAGAGGTTCTTCAGGCAGGGCAGGCACAGGGCGTATTCGAAGAGCACCTCCGACTCCCGGTGGATCTTCGACACCCGGTAGCCCTCCTCGAAAAACTCCAGCGCCTCCCCGCAGCGCGTGCAGGAACGGAAGGGCCGGTCCTCGTAAAACGAATGAAGCTCCACCGGGATCGGCCGCGCCGGCCCGGCGCTCTCCTCGCCGCCGCCGTCACCGGAATGGGAGGCGAAATCGTGGTCGTCTTCGGGGAATTCGGGATCGTTCATGGAGGGAGAGTCGGTCGGAAAGGCCGCGCGGTCCGTGACATCGGCGCGCCGCCGCCGCCTTTCGCCGCGTAATCTCGCTCCGCGTCACGGCCCTCGTCAACCGGCGGCTGAAAATTCGGCGCTCCCCGGCGGCCGCCGGCGAGGATTTTCCCGCATTTGGGGCTTGCCCAAGTTCCGCGCCAACCGGTAAGCTCCGGGATGCTTGGCGGCGGGTTCCCGGCGGACTCGCCGGGCTCCCCCCTTCCCTCTCCGCCTTTTCCCCTCCCCCGCGACCGAAACCCCGACTTGGACCCCGGCGAACAGTTTGTCCGCGAGATGCTCGCCCACTACCCCGAGGATTGGGATACCCGGGCGGAGTTGCTCGACACCCTGATCCGGCGCGGCGACTACGACGAGGCCGTCGCCACCATCGCGGCCGCGCCCGCCATGCCCGTCGATCCCTCGCACCTCTACAAGATGGTGGAGGTGTATCGGCGCGCGAATCCGCTGACCGCCGTCACCCTGCTCAACGGCATGATCTCCGCCAATCCCGACGATCCCAAGGCCCACCTCGCCTGCGCCGACGTTTACGCCGTGCAGGGCAACGGCGCCAAGGCCCGCGAGCATTACCGGCGCGCCGTCGAGCTGCGCCCCGAATTCCGCGACCGCGAGATGGAGCAACAGATCGGCGTCAACCCCAACGCCCCCACCGTCAAGCTCCACGACCGCAAGCGCGCCCAGTCCGCCAAGACCCAGCGCCTCCTCAAGGTCGCCACCGTCGAGATTCCCAAGACCGGCGCCGCCGGGGCGAAGCGAGGCCCCGCCGGCCGGCGCGGCGGGAAAGGCGCCCGGCCGCCTTCCTCGTCCTCCTCGCAGACGCTCACCCTGATCGTGGTCCTGCTGATCGCGCTGGCCCTGGTCGGCGGCCTGATTTTCTGGCTGAGCCGGCGGTGAGCGGCGGATCGACGGAAGGCCCGGCCCGACCCAACAGGGTTGGGTCACCGACTCAACCCTGTTCAGTCACCGGCCCTCGAACCGGGCCCCCGAACCGCTTGTGTATTCGACTCGGGCGCGTAGTCTGAGCGAGCCCCAAGGCCCCCTTTTCCTCCGTTTCTGTCTTCCCGAATGCCCGCCGCCGATCCGACGCCCGCGCCCGACACGACCTCTCCCCGCGATCCGGCGCGGCTGGCCTGGTGGCTGATCCTGGGAGCGACGCTTTTCCGGGTGCTCTACGTCGTGATCTACCCGCTCGATCTCGCGGGAGACGAGGCCTATTACTGGGACTGGGGACGGCGCCCGGCGATGGGCTATTTCTCGAAGCCGCCGCTCATCGCGTGGCTGATGGGGCTGGTCACCGCGGTCGGAGGACCGCACACGGTGGCGATCCGGCTGGCGTCGGTGCTGCTGGGAACGGGGTCGCTGGTCGCGACTTTCCTGCTGGGGCGGTCGATCTTTGGAGCGCGCGCGGGGCTGTGGGCGCTGCTTTTCGCCCTGGCGCTGCCGGCCAACGTGCTGCTCTCGCAACTGCTGACGATCGACGCCCCGCTGGTGCTGTGCTGGACGGCGTCGCTGCTGTTTTTCTGGCGCTGGTTCACGGACAGGCGGCCGGCGCCGTCGCTGGCGGGCCTGACGCTGACGCTGGGACTGGGATACCTGGGCAAGCAGATGATGCTGGTCTTTCCGGTGCTGGCGATCCTTTTCCTCGCGACGGTGCCGGACCGGGAAACGCGGCGGCGCAAGCTGGCCGACGGGCGCCTCTGGGCGGCGGTCGGCGTGTCGCTGCTCTTTCTGATCCCCCCGGTGCTGTGGAACGCCGAGCACGGGTGGATCACCTTTTCCCACACGAAAGGACAGGTGGCGGCGGAGGGCTCGGGCGATCCTTTCGGGGTGTCGCTGCTGGTTTTCGCGGCGAGCCAGGCGGGGCTGGTGGCGTCGCCCCTGATCTGGTTCCTCGCGACGGCGCTGGCCTTCGCGGGTCTGCGGGGACTGCGCCAACTCGGGGACGGGGAACGGTTTCTCGTGATCTTCAGCGCGCCGGCCCTGGTGGCGATGTATCTGATGGCGCTGCGGCAGGACATGCTGCCGAACTGGCCGGCGGTCTATTACGTGGCGGCGCTGGTGCTGCTGGCGGGCTGGGCGGCGGGCGTGGCTCAGGTGCCGCGTCTCCCGGAGTCGTGGCGGCGCTGGGCGCGACCGGCGCTGGGAGTGGGCTTCGCCCTCGTGGCGGTGGGCTACCTGCTGCCGCCGGCGCTGGATCTGGCGGGCTACGCCGGCCATCCGAAGCTGGACCCGCTCCAGCGGCTCCGGGGCGCGAAGCTGGCCGGACGCGAAGCCTCGGCCTTTCTCGACCGGGCGCCGAATCCGGACCGGACCCTCGTCATCGTGATGGGGCACCGCTATCACTCGAGCCAACTGGCCTTCTACCTGAAAGGTCAGCCCAGGGTCTATCGCTGGGATCTGCGGGAGGGACTGCATTCGCAATACGAACTGTGGCCCGACCCGGTCGCGGACGGGAAAATGGGCTGGGACGCGCTGGTGTTCCTGCCGGACCGGGGCCGAACGATGCCGTATCGCTTTCAGGGCGGCTTCGACTCGCTGGAGCCGCTCGGCGAGGTGGTGGCGCGGGTCAGCGCCCACGACGAGGTCTACTACCGGGTCTATCTGGGGCGAAATCTGAAGAAATGGCCCCGAAAACTGGACAATCCGGGCGCCAAAGCCGAAAAGTCCCCCATTCCGGCCGGCTCGACGCCCGAGGCCGCTTCCCCTGCCCGATGAAATCCGCCGCCTCCGATTCCGAATCCGGCTCGCGCCGCTCGCCCTTTCCCCAGACGCGGGGCCTGCGCGGCGAGGCGGGGGACGAGTCCACCGGAAAGACTCCGGCCGTCTCGGTGATCGTGCCCTTTTACAACGAGGAGGAATGTGTCGAGTCCGTCCTGCGGGAAATCCTCGCCGCCCAACCGGACGCGGAGATCCTGGCCATCGACGACGGCAGCCGGGACGCGACCTGGGAAACGATGCGGGCCATCCCCGGCGTGACGGCGCTGCGCCTGACCGAGAACCGCGGCCAAAGCGCGGCGGTTTACGCGGGACTGCGGGCGGCGGCGGGCGACATCTGCGTGCTGATGGACGGGGACGGGCAGAACGACCCCGCCGACATCGGCAAACTGGTCGCGGCGGTGGCGGCGGACGAATGCGACGTCGCCTGCGGACGCCGGGCGAAGCGCCAGGACACCTGGAGCCGGCGGGCGGCCTCGCGGATCGCCAACCGGGTGCGGCGGACCTTCATCCAGGACGGGATCAGCGACACGGGTTGCTCGCTGAAGGCCTTCCGCAAAGACTGCGTGGATCTGCTGGTGCCGTTCAACGGGTTGCACCGCTTTTTGCCCGCCATCTTCACACGGGCCGGCCTGCGGTTGGCGGAAATCGATGTCAATCATCGCCCGCGCTCGGCGGGAATCTCGAAGTACACCAACTGGGAGCGGGCGCTGCGCGGGCTCTACGATCTGGTGGGCGTCTGCTGGCTGCTGAAGCGCAAGGTGCATTTCCCGCCCATCGAACGGGGCTGAGCGGGGACGCTCAGTCGCGGTCGCGGTCGGCGTGGCCGTAGATGAACCAGAGATTGCGGATGTAGATGAACCAGCCGGTCGATTGGCCGAGAAAACCGACGACTTCCTTGCGCCAGATGAAATAGATCATCAGCATCGAGGCGCCGGCGAGGCTGAGCCACCAGAACATCGGCGGCACCACGGCGGACTTCGCCTTTTCCGCCGCCCACCACTGCACGAGCATGCGGGCGGTGAAGGTGGCCTGCGCGGCGAGCCCGAAGAAGAACCACAGCACCCCGGTCCACGAGGTGACATCGATCAGGCGGAAGAAGCGCTGCTTCGGCTGGCGGCTTTTGACTTCGCGAAGGAATTCCTCGGCGCCCAGCCGGACGGGTTCCCCGCCTTCGCCGCGCTCGAAGACGACGCCGACCCCGCCGGCCTCCGTTTCCTCGACGATGAGGGTGGAAAGGCGGTCGGAGAGGTTGAAAGGCGGCTTGAGAGGCTGTCCCGGCGCGGGAGCGGCGCCGGCCAGGTAGAGCGCGATCCACACGGCGGTCGGCAGCAGGACGACCAAGGCGATCGCAGCGACGAGACGGCGGCGGCTTTTCAACATGGGCCATCCATGCGCCAGAAAACCGGGAGCGGCAAGGGCCGAAATTTGCCCCGCCTCGTCTCCGGCGCTACCTTGGGCACGCGGTCTTCCAGCCTTTTCCCCCGCGACAAAAAACGATGCTTCCCTGGTTCCAGAACGGCGCTTTCCCGCTCTACCTCGCCCCGATGGCGGGAGTGACGGACCGGGTGTTTCGCCGGCTGTGCAAGGAACTCGGGGCCGACGTGATGGTGACCGAATTCGTCTCGGCGGAGGGCATCCTCCGCGCCGACGAGCGGACGCGTTCCTACACGGAGTTCGACGACGCGCAGCGCCCGGTGGGCGTGCAGCTCTTCGGCGCCGACGGCCCGCGCATGGCCGAGGCGGCGCGCAAGATCATCGACTGGAAGCGCCCGGACTTCATCGACATCAACTTCGGCTGCCCCGTCAACAAGGTGGTGGCGAAAAACGGCGGCTCCTCGCTGCTGAAGGACTGTCCCCTGCTCGCCTCCGTGGCGGGCGCCATCGCCGGCGGCGTGGGCGACCGCGTGCCCGTGACCGCGAAGATCCGGATCGGCTGGGACGCGCAGTCCATCAACGCCCCGGAGGTGTGCCGCCTCCTGGAGGGTCGCGGCATCCAGGCCATCGCCGTGCACGGACGGACGCGTTCCCAGGGCTATTCGGGCGAAGCCGACTGGGAAACCATCGCCCGCTGCGCGGAGGCGGTGAGCATTCCCGTCATCGGCAACGGCGACCTCGACAGCGGCGCGGAGATCGCGCGACGCCGCGACGCCACCGCCGTGCGGGGGGTGATGATCGGCCGCGCCGCCATGCGGCATCCGTGGATTTTCCGCGAGGCGAAACACTTCCTCTCCCGGGGAGAAACGCCCCCGCCCGTTTCCGCCGAGGAACGCTGGTCGCTGATGCTCCGCCACGCGCGCCTGGCGCTCGAGTGGGGCCGCCACGGCCGCGAGCTGACCACCATGCGCGCCATGCGCTCGCGCCTGATGGCTTACTCGCACGGTTTGCCCGGCGGCAAGCGACTGCGGGTCCGCTTTTCCACGGTGGAATCCCTCGCCGAGCTGGAGGACATCGCCGCCGAGCATCTTTCCCACGCCGAATCCCAACCCGCCGCTCCGGCCCCGGCCGCGGCCGCCTGATCGAAACCCATGACCGATACTCCCGACTTCGAGACCCTGTTTCGCCTGACGCGCCAAATGCCGCCCGAGGCCCTGATCCTGGTCGGCACCTGCGTGCTGATCCTCTACCTCGGGATTTGGGCCATCATCTGTTTCTACTTGTGGCGAAACGCCGCCCGCGTTCCGACGGAGCACCGCCGCCTCGCTCCCGGACTCGTCTGGCTTCAGGTGATTCCCCTCTTCAACATCTGGTGGCTTTTCGTGCTGACGCGCCGGCTTTCGACGGGGTGGAAGACGCACTTCGAGGCCCGGAACGACTTCTCCCAAGGCGGCTGCGGCGCGCGGATCGGATTCGTTTTGGCGACCACGCACGCCGTCTCGAACGCGGCGCAGTTCGTTCCCAACACCCTCGTCCAGATCCTCAATGTCCTGATCAGCCTCGCCTTCTTCGTCCTCCTGATCGCCTACCTGATCGTCATCAACGATCTCGCCAAACGTTCCGAGGCGGGGCAACAGGGTTAGGCGGGCGACTCAACCCTGTTGCCTCGATCTTCATCGAAGCGGATAGCCGCCGATTTTCACCCCGCCGACCCCCAGCCTGGGACCGGAGGCCCCCGAACGCCATTCGTCGACGATGTGGCGACCGTAGAGGAAGAGCAGCAGGGCGAAAGTGAGCCCCTTCGTGGCCAGGATGCGCGCCGGCACGGTCACCGGATCGTCCCCCAACTCCCGCCAGACATCCGTGGCGACATTGACCAGAATGTAAAGCACGCCGCCCACCATCAGCCAGCTCATCATCAGCATCACAAAGGCAATCATCATCGAGACCAGGCGGTCCCCCCATGTTTTCGCGGACAAAAGGCCGCCAATTACCGCCATCAGGCCGAGGGCCGGCAGAACGCCAGTGCCAAACACCATCGATGCATTCATGGCGGAAAGTTTCCGCCTTCGACACGGCGACCGACATTACAATCGGCCGCCGGGTTTGTAGCCCGGACACCTTGGCCTCGCTCCGAGGTCGCGACTTCTCGCTCGCGAGGCGTCCGGTCCCCCATCTCGCTCCCTAACGCACAAAGAACGTCTTCGGCTCGCGGGCCATCTCCGTCTCCCACTCGGCGAGACGCTTCTTCAGATCGGCCACGATGTCGGGATGGGTAAAGTTGAGATTGCGGCGCTCGCCGATGTCGTTTTCGAGGTCGAAAAGCAGGTCCATGGTGCCGCCGTCGTCGAGGTATTTCCATTTCCCGTGCCGCACCGCGCGCATTTTCCGGTTCGAACGCTGGATGCGCCAGAAAAAGGAGCGGTCGGTGACCTCGGGCTTCTCGCCGGAGAGCATGGGAATCAGGTTCACGCCGTCGAGGACGTAGCCGGCCGGCGGTTCCGCGCCCGCCACGGCGGCGAAGGTCGCGCTGAGGTCCATGGTGATCGCCATCTGGGGGCTGACCTTGCCCTTCGGCAGCTTCGCGGGCCACCGCAGCAGGCAGGGCACGCGGATGCCGCCCTCCCACAGCGTCGCCTTGTGATGAAACAGGGGCCGGTTGTCCGCCCAGCGCTCCCCGCCGTTGTCGCTGGAAAAGACGATCAGCGTGTTGTCCGCCACGCCGGCGGTCTCGAGTTCGTCGAGAAACATACCGATGCCCTCGTCCACCTTTTCGAGCATGGCCTTGTAGTCCGCCCGGCTCCCGTCGGTCATGTGCTCCTTCGTGACTTTCGGATCGGGCCGGTTTGGCGGCTGGAACGGCGCGTGGACCGCCAGGTGAGGCACGTAGCAAAAAAACGGCTCGCCCGCCGCCGCGTGTTTCCGGATAAAGGCGGCCGCGTGCTGGTTGATGAGGTCGGTGATGTAGCCCTTTTCCTTGGAAATCTCGAGCCCTTCCCGCAGGGCGTAGGTGCCGTCGTAATAGATGTGCCGGTAGTAGTCCGCGTGCCCGAGCAGCTCGCCAAAATACTCGTCGAACCCATGATGCAGCGGGTTGTACTCGTCGGAATAGCCGAGATGCCACTTCCCAAAGGCGCCCGTCGCGTAGCCGGCGGCCTTCAGCATTTTCGCGATGCCCGGCTGGTCGGCGGGCAGGCCGATGGCGCGGTGCATGTCGGTCGGCTTCGTCCACACGCCGTCCACGAGCTTCTCCTGCTCCGCCGTGTAGCCGAGCGCCCATTCGAACCCGACTCGCTGCTGCCACCGTCCGGTGATGAAGCCGCAGCGGGTCGGCGAGCAGACCGGGGCGTTGGCGTAGAAATCGCTCAGCTTCACCCCCTCGGCGGCGAGCCGGTCCACATTCGGCGTCAGAATATCCGTGGACCCCATCGCGCCGACGTCGGCGTAACCCATGTCATCGACCAGAATGAAGACGATGTTCGGACGATCGGCGGCCGCGGCGGAAAAACCGGCCGCGCCGATCAGCAGAGAGACAAGCAGGGACTTCATGCCCCGCATCATGGGCGAAACCACCCGCCGGGCAAAGGGAAAACGCCCCGCGATGACGACGAGAACAGCCGCCGCGCCGCCCCGTCAGGGCGCCGACGCGGCGAGATCGTGAAACACGATAATCGACGGATTGCCCACCCCCGCGTAGTGGCCGGTGAACTCCAGCCCGCCGGAATCGCGATCGACGCGAAAGACCGCGATATTGTCCGCCCGCTGGTTGCACGTGTAGAAAAACGTTTCCCCGGGACCGAAGGCAAAGCTCCGCGGGTAGTCGCCGCGCGTCCACGCCTCCGACACGTAGGTCAGCTCGCCCGTCTCCCCGACCGCGAACACGGCGACGCCGTCGTGGAGACGATTGCCCGCGTAGACGAAGCGTCCGTCGCCGCGCACCAGGATCTCCGAGCAGAAGTTGCTGCCCGCGTATCCCGGCGGCAGGCTGGAAATCGTTTGCCGTTCCGTGAGCCGGCCCGATCCGCCGTCCCAGTCGAACAGGACAATCGTCGATCCCTCCTCCTGCAGCGAGTAGAGCCAGCGCCCGTTCGGGTGAAAGTGAAAATGCCGCGGCCCGTCGCCCGGCGGCAGCGCCACGCTCGGCGGGTCGGCGGGCGAAAGGCGGCCGTTTTCGGCGTCGAATTTCCATACGTAAATCCGGTCCAGCCCGAGGTCGGCGTGCAGGACAAAACGCCCCGTGGGATCGGCCTCGATCATGTGCGCGTGCGCCTGGTCGTGCCCGCTGATGGCGAAGCTGCCAGGCGGCGCGTTTGGCGCCACCGTCGGACCGACCGTTCCGGCGTCCGTCTTCACATCGGTCGCCTCGCCGAGACGGCCATCCTCGAGAATCGGCAACACGGCGATCGAGCCGCCGAAGTAATTCGCCACCAGCACGTGTTTTCCGCCCGGATGCACGCTCAGGTGCGCCGGTCCTTTGCCGCCCGAGGGGATCGTGTTCAGCAGCGTCAGTTTTCCGGTGACCGGTTCGACGGCGAAGGCGCTGACCGAGCCCGACTCGTCCTCGCCGATGAACTCGGTCTCGTTCGCCGAATAGAGTCGCGTGCGATTCGCGTTGAAGGCCAGCGCGCTCGGGCTCGTGCCCATTTCGAAAACCTCGCGCTCCGTCAGGGCGCCCGTCTCGCGGTTCACCTCGAAGACATGGATCCCTCGCCCGTTTCCCGGTGGCAAATCGACCTGGGTGGGCCGCATGTTCTTCAGCGGCGAAGTGTAGGTGCCCACGTAGGCCAGCAGCGGCGCCTGCCGGGCACCGGTCTGGGCCGCCGCCCATCCGCCCGCCGCGCCGGCGGACAGGATTGTGGCCGTCTTGAGGAAACTTCGGCGGGAACGATTCATAGGAAACGGGGATGGCCCGGTAAAAGCGGCCGATTGAACAGGGTCAGGTCGTCGACTCAACCCTGTTGGGTCGGCCACCCGTCAGAGTTGCGCGCCCTGGACTCTCAATCGTTGGACCCGAACTTCAGTTCGCGAATCCAGATATTGCGAAAGCGCACCGGATTCCCATGGTCCTGGAGCTTGATCGGCCCGTGGTCGAGCACCTTGTCGTAGTTGGCGACCTGCTTGTGACCGGTCGGGCCGAGGTATTCCTGCCGATGTTGGGTCAGCACGCCGTTTTGGAGAATCGTGACGTAGGCCTTCTTCACCAGCTTGCCGCTTTCGTCCCACCTCGGCGCCTCGAAGACGATGTCGTAGGTCTGCCACTCGCCCGGTTTGCGGCAGGCGTTGACCAGCGGCGGCTTCCAGCCATAGAGCGCGGAGGCCTGGCCATCGGCGTAGGATTTGTTGTCGTAGCTGTCGAGCACCTGCACCTCGTAGGCGCCGAGGAAAAACACGCCCGAGTTGCCGCGTCCCTGGGAATTGCCGACGACCTCGGCCGGCGAGGCCCACTCGATGTGCAACTGAACGTCGGTGAATTCCTTTTTCGTGCGGATGTAACCCCCAACGCCGTGGCCTTTCGGCGGCACTTCGACGACACCGTCCTTCACGATCCAGTCGCAGGGTTCGCCGGCCTTTTCCATCTCCCATTGGTCCATCGACGTGCCGTCAAAGAGCACGATCGCGTCGGAGGGCGCGTCGGCCGCGGTTTTTCCGGGCGTCACAACCTCCGGACGCGGGCGGGCATCGTCATGCACGCGCCATTTCCCGTCGGGAAGAAACGGAGTGTCGGTGTAGCCGGTGGGATGCTCTTTCGGCGCTTCGGCTTTCTTGTTGTCCTTTTCCTGGGCGACGACGGCGGCCAGGGCGAGGCCGGCCACGAGACCGGTGACGGCGATACTTTGGGTTTTCATCAGTGGGTTTTTGGGTTCGGGAGAATCCGGTGAGCGCTGAGCCTGACACGAAGCCCCCTGCCGCGCAATGCCGGAAAACGGCCTTACGCCCGCGATCCCCGCTTGCCCGCCGGACGCAACGCGGGAACATTGGCGTCCCGCTTCGTCACCCGGAGCCATCGTCTTCGGGGCCTGTAGCTCAGCGGTTAGAGCAGGGGACTCATAATCCCTTGGCCGTGGGTTCGAATCCCACCGGGCCCACCCCTTAAAATCAAGGATTTATGAAGATTCCCTAAGTGGTTGACTTCCCACTCAGAGCGATGTCCGACAAAATTCCGACAAATGGCAATCCAAGCCCGGATCAGGAAGGCGAAAATCCGTCCGGCCCGAGAGCAACAAGAAGCGGGGCAGGCCTTTTTATATTGTCCGCTTCCACTCGATCAACATCCCGATCTACGCCTTCGATCGTCACGGGAAGGTCCGCTTCGGCCGCCCGCCCTCGATTCCGGTCGGGAAGAACCTCCTGCTCGAAATCCGGAAGAACCCGCGACACGCGGAGATCCCGGTTCTCGTCGTGACCGCGCACGGGCACGACCGGCCGGACTTGGCTGTGGAGGTGATGAAGGCCGGGGCATCCGATTTCGTGAAGAAGCCCTTCGACAACCTCGATCAGGCGATCCGGGAAGCGCTTTCCACCCCCCGAAATGGGGTCGAGGTGCTGTCAGACGGAGGTGGGAACGGCGACCAAGCTCTCCGCTCCCTCGACGGGGAGACGCTGGTGTTCCTTCGGAACCGGATCGAGTTGGCCGGCGTGACCGTCTGCACTCCTGACAATGGGGTGATCTGGCGCATTCTGCTCCTCCTTCGCGAGCGGCGACCTGACGGGCGTCCCCGAGCCATTCCCGGGAAGGCGATCGCGGACCACCTCGGCTTGGATCGAGGGCAAAATGCCGTCTGCGATGCGGTCAGCGCCTTTCGCAAAAAGCTGATCCAAGTCCTTGAGAACGAAAAAATCACGGCAACTGAAGACTCTCTAATTGTTACCGGTCGGGCCGGATACCAAATCCATTCGGATTTGACGGTCGAGGATCGCAGCGAGCTTGAGGTGGAGGAAGGCGTCGATTCGGAAACGACCAGCGCCCAGGACCGCCAGGCCTGGTTCCTCGAACAGATTCAGACCGGCAACAAAGTGCGCCGCCGGGATCTGGAGAAGCGGTTCAAGATCTCGGAAGCCACCGCCAAGCGGGACCTACGGGCGCTTGCTGACCAAGTGGAGTTTGTTGGGACTGGCGAACCGGGCTACTACAGGCTGAAGTGAAATCGCTCGCCATGGGCGGATTTGCACTTGCCGCTTTCCCGCAAATGGTGCGTAGTGGTGCATTATGAAGCGCCCGCCACGCTCGCGCCATCCGGTGCCAGGGGATTCTGTCACCCGCATCTCGGTCAGCATCTCGGCCGAGGACAAGGCAGCCTTGGAGAAGATCGCGGAGGAGAGGAGGGTCAGTCTTGCCTGGGTACTGCGGGATGCGGTCACCAAGTATCTGAAATCTGATCAGTCCGGGGAGTGAGAGAATTTCAGAAAAGATCGAGCATGACCCCACAAATGTCCCACCCCCTAAGATATAGAAAAAGATTGCGGCACGAATGAAGCTGATCACCAACACCGGCGCAGACCGCGTCCTCGACGAACTTCTGGACGGCGCGTCCTCGACCGAGGCGCTGGATGTCGCCACGTCGAGGCTCTCGGTCTTTGCTTTCGCAGAGTTGCTTGCCGGCTTGGAAAATTGGCGGTCCGGTAAGATGGTGCTGCCTGAGCCGACGTCGGCCGACCTTTTGGGCGGGCCGGACGAGCGCTCCCGCCGGAATCAGCTCAAGGGGCCAGCTCTCGCCCGCCGCTGCGCCGAATGGCTGAGGCAGAATGCCGAAGTGAAGCTCTCGCCGGCCCCATTGCCGCAATCAACCTACGTCGTTCGCAACAGTGGAGGCCTGGCCGCGAAGGCGATCATCGGAAGCTGCCCCCTCACCCTGGAGGGCCTCGGTCTCGTTCCCGGAAGCCGGCTGAACCTTATCCAGTGCGCCGAGGGAACCGATGAAGGGGGCGTTTTCGCCGCGTGGATGGAGACGCTCTGGAATGGGCTGCCCTCCGATTCGTCCGCCAAGGACAGGATCATCGCCGCGATTCAATCGCTCACCAGCTCACGGGCTCCGTCCGAAGTTTATCACCTGATCCTTTACCACCTGTTCAAGGACCTGGACGGAGACCTCGACGAGGAGAAGATCATCAAGTCGGCGACTGGCGTCCGCGAAACGGTCGTTTGGAAAAAGCTCTTCAAGTTCCAGCGGGACGGCGTGATCGGTGCCATCGACAAGCTGGAGCGATTCGGAGGCTGCATCATCGCCGACAGTGTCGGCCTGGGAAAGACTTTCGAGGCACTCGCCATCATCAAATACTACGAACTG
Source organism: Akkermansiaceae bacterium (assembly GCA_024233085.1). Classification (GTDB taxonomy): domain Bacteria; phylum Verrucomicrobiota; class Verrucomicrobiia; order Verrucomicrobiales; family DEV007; genus JAEUHH01. The sequence goes on along the minus strand of JACKQC010000028.1, from coordinate 28,263 downwards.
CGGAACGACCGCGTCCTCGTCCTCTGCCCCAAGCGTCTCCGCGACAACTGGACCCTCTATGCGGCGAACGACCGCCGCAACGTCCTCGCCGCAGACCGTTTCAACTACGACGTTCTAAACCACACTGACCTGTCCCGCGACAAAGGAACTTCCGGGGACATCGACCTGTCCTACGTGAACTGGGGTAATTACGACCTCGTGGTCATCGACGAGTCGCACAACTTCCGGAACAAGAAATCCCCGCGGAAAGGTGGGGAGACCCGCTATGACAAGCTCATGCGCCAGATCATCAAGGCGGGGGTGAAGACCCGTGTCCTGATGCTTTCGGCCACTCCGGTCAACAACCGGCTCGCCGACCTCCGCAACCAGCTCGCGTTCATCACCGAGGGGGAGGACAACGCGCTGGCCGATTGCCAGATTCCTAGTATCGATTCCACTGTCCAGAAGGCCCAGATCCAGTTCAACCGTTGGCTCCAGCTCGAAGAAGTGGACCGTACGTCTCCGAGGCTGATGGAAATGCTAGGTTTCGACTACTTCAAGCTCCTCGACTTGCTCACCATCGCCCGCTCGCGCAAACACATCGAGCGTTACTATGGCACCGCCGAAACCGGCGAGTTCCCCGAGCGCCTCAAGCCGAAGAACATCAAATCTGATGTCGATCTCGCGGGACAATTCCCGAGCATCCGGGACATCAACACCGAAATTCGCAGGCTCAACCTCAGCGCTTACGCGCCTCTTCGCTACGTGCTACCGAACAAGCAGGCCGCCTATGACGAGCACTACAGCCAGCAGGTGAAGGGCGGACAGGGTCTCTTCCGCCAGCTCGACCGGGAGGAAAGCCTCGTCCACCTGCTGCGGGTGAACATGCTCAAGCGGATGGAAAGCTCCGTCCATGCCTTCGCGCTGACCGTTCAGCGTCAGGTGGCGGACATCGAGCATCTCCTCAGCCGCATCGACGCCCACGACGAATCGGTCGAGGAAATCTCCATCGACGACATCGACATCGAAGACCCCGTTTTCGAGTCCCTGCTTGTGGGCCGCAAGGTGAAGGTTCTCCTCGGGGACTGCGACCTTCACAAGTGGCGCCAGGAACTTGTTGAGGACCACAACCGGCTCGAAACCCTGCTGCTGGTTTCCCAGGCCGTCGTCCCCGCTCAGGACGCCAAGCTCGCCGACCTCAAGCAGGCCATCAGCGGCAAGATCGGCGAGCCTATCAATCCCGGAAACCGCAAACTCATCGTTTTCACCGCGTTCGCTGACACGGCCACCTACCTCTACGAGAATCTCGCCCCGTGGGCAGCCGGCGAGTTCGGCATCCACAGCGCCTTGGTCACGGGATCGGGCCGGAACAAGACCACCCTTGGCACCATCCGCACCGACCTTGCGGGCGTCCTCACCGCTTTCTCCCCGCGATCAAAGGAGCGCGGCGAGGAGTTCGCCGACGAGGGAGAAATCGATCTCCTTTTTGCCACGGACTGCATTTCGGAGGGTCAGAACCTACAGGACTGCGACTGCCTCATCAATTACGACATCCACTGGAACCCCGTTCGCATCATCCAGCGTTTCGGCCGCATCGACCGGATCGGCTCGCCCAATGACCGCATCCAACTTGTCAATTTCTGGCCGAACATGGAGCTGGAGGAATACATCGACCTCGAGCGCCGGGTCAGCGGTCGCATGGTTCTGCTAGATATTTCCGCCACCGGAGAGGAAAACCTCATCGAGCATCAGTCGGGCGACCAGATGAACGACCTGGAGTATCGCCGCAAGCAGCTCACCAAGCTCCAGGAGGCGGTGATCGACATCGAGGACCTTTCCACCGGCGTCTCGATCACCGATCTCACCCTGAATGATTTCCGCATGGATCTCGCCCGCGTGATCCGGGAGGAGGGGGCGGCGCTCGAATCGCTTCCGCTCGGCACCTTCGCGGTCACCACGGCGGCGGAGCTGGGCGACACGAGCATCCCGCCCGGCGTCGTCTTCTGCCTTCGCGCCGAGAGCGAGTCCGCCACCCGTGCCATCGAGTCCGGATACCCGCTTGCGCCGCACTACCTCGTCCATGTCGGCGAGGACTACTGGACGAATCTCGGCTACACTCAGGCGAAGCAGATCCTCGATCTTCTGAAAACCCAGTGCATGGGCCGCGATCTGCCGGATGCTTCGGCCCAGGGCCGCTTCGACCGGAACACCCAGCGTGGTGAAAAGATGGGCCGCTATCGCGACGCGCTTCAGGCCGCCGTCACCTCCATCGTCGGCCAGAGCGACGAGCGCGCCGTGGCCAGCCTCTTCCAGCCCGGGGGCACTCAAGCCATTGCCTGCGATGGCCAATCCATCGACGATTTTGAAGTCGTTGCCTTCCTTGTGATTCTCCCTTCCGAATGACCGACCCTCAACCCATCCTCGACGCCTTCGCTTTACCTCCGGCCACACTTGTGGACCGGCGGGTACCGAAGACCCTGCTCGTCGAGAATGGAGCGCCTACCGCAGCCGACAAGCGATTGATTCAGGACAGCATTGAGGAACTGCGTTGGATCGCCTCGCTCAAACCGAATCTCGTCGGCATCGCCGCCTGGACATCCCCACAGGGTAGCTATGAAGAGATCGCCGTTCTCACCGCCACCTTCCGGGAGAAGTCCAGGGTTCCCAGGCTCACCGATCTGATTCACCGCGCCATACCCTATCCAGTCGTGCTCCTGACCCTCTTGAATCAGTCGGCCGTGCTTTCGCTCGCCCACAAGCGCCTTTCCCAAGCGGAGAGCGGCAAGTTCGTGCTGGAGGATGAAGTACATGTCAGTCCGCCCATCCAGCCGGAGAGCCCGGATGATGTCGCCAAGCGGTTTCTGGAGAGTTTCCCGCTCCACCGGCAGAATGCTGGGGACCTTCGCCAACTATACCAGGCTTGGATCGATCGAATCATCGCATTCCGTGCTGGACAGGTGACAGGCGCGTTTCGACCCATCGCCGATTCTGACGCCTCAGCCGTGGTGAAGGACTCGCTCGACCGTCATGGCAAGCTGCTCATGGAAATTCAGTCGCTCCGAAAGCAGGCTGCGAAAGAACGTCAACTAAACCGCCGCGCCGACCTCAATCTCAAGATCAAGACGCTTGAACTCGAACTCGATCAAGTCAAGGCCTCCCTCTGACCCCTGCAAATTCCTACTCAACTACCTCGATGGAAAAGATCACACCCGACGATCCCCTGACGAAGTCGCCCGACCTGGTGGCGGAGAATATCGCCAAGCTCAAGGATCTGTTTCCGGAGCTGGTTACCGAGGGCAAGCAAGGCGCATCCGTGAGTGTAGACGTGCTCCAGCAGTTGGTCGGCGATCGGACGGTGACGGACAGCCAGGAGAAATATGGACTGAACTGGCATGGCAAGAGGAAGGCGCGACAACTTGCGCTAGTACCAAGCACAGGCACCCTTCGGCCTTGCCCTAGGGACAGTTTAGATTGGGACACCACCCAGAACCTCATGATCGAGGGCGATAACCTCGAAGTTCTCAAGCTGCTTCAGAGGTCTTACGCAGGAAAGGTAAAGATGATTTACATTGATCCGCCCTACAACACGGGTGGGGATTTCGTGTACGCAGATAGTTTTTCAGACAACATAAGAAACTACATGGAGCTAACGGGACAGGTTAGAGGAGGATGCGGTGTGTCTTCCAATCCGGAGACTTCTGGCCGCTTTCATACCAACTGGCTGAACATGATGTACCCGAGGATCAAGTTGGCTAGAAATCTTCTTCGGTCCGACGGAGTTATGTTTATCTCGATAGACGATAACGAAGTTGATAATCTTCTCAAAATCTGCCGAGAAATCTTCGGAGATGAGAATTATTGTGGTTCATTTATTTGGGAAAAGAAGAAAAAGCCATCCTTCCTGAACGCAAACATGGGATCGGTCACAGACTATATCATTGCTTTCGCTCGAAACCGATCGATGTCTCCTCCTTTCGCGGCTGGAAATGTTGAAAACGGAAAAAAGTACCCATTCAACAATGCTGGAAATGGAATTAAAACGCTCGTTTTCCCCCCTGGATCAGTTCACTTCACCATTGATGACCAAACCATTCCACCGCAAGACATGTCCGGTGGAAATATTCATACCATACTCCTTGACAAGGTTATTATCGCAAATGGCACGAACGAGAACGAATTTCGCCTTGAGGGGGAATGGCGATACTCACAGTCAAAACTAAACGAATTTGTTGCCGAAAAGGCTGAAATTCTCATTAGTAAAGTCCCGTTCAGACCAAATTACGTCAATAGATCAGGCGAGTTAAAAAAATCAGCGAACCTGCTTTCCCATCGAACTAATGGAGTTCCTACAAACGAGGATGCAACAAATGAAATTAGGGAGCTTTTCGGAGCAGATGTGATGAGTCACCCTAAGCCGTCTGGCCTGATTCAGTATTTAGTGAGGGCGATCACTGGTGCGGGAGACACTATCATGGATTTCTTTGCGGGTTCGGGCACCACCGCTCATGGGATGTGGCGCCAATGCGCAGACGATGGTTTGGAACGACACTTTCTCTTAGTGCAGCTTCCTGAGGTGATTGCGCCGGATGATGCCGCGGGAAAGGACGCACGAGCGCTCTGCGAGAAACTTGGCGTCCCTCCTAACATTTCTGAAGTATGCAAGGAAAGATTGCGACGGACGGCGAATACTTTTAGAGGAGAACTCACTCACCGTGACCTTGATCTAGGATTCAAGGTGTTCCGCCTGGCGGAGAGTAATATCAAGGCGTGGAATTCAAGGCCTGACTTGATTGCGGAAACTCTTGATGAGGTGGTTGACAACCTGAGGGCTGAGCGACTCCCGGATGACCTGCTCTATGAGCTTCTCTTGAAGCTCGGATTTGAGTTAGCCACAAGGATTGAACGCTACGACTGCGACGATTTCGAAATTGCAAGTGTCGGATCAGGAACACTGATGACTTGCCTCGCTGAACGGATCACGAGAGAGGGGGCTGAGAGACTTGGTGGCAGAATCTCTCGATTGCGCCAGGAGTTGCAGCCCGCCGGCGGATCAGTAGTGATATTTCGAGACAGCGCATTCGAAGACGATGTGACTAAGGCAAACCTGTCCGAAACGCTTACCCAGGCAGGAATTGAAAAGATACGGAGTCTTTGATGCCTGGGAATAAACATCTGTTTCCAAATTTCCAATGACTAAGCTTGCACCAACTCTTCAATCATCCAACTGGCAAGTAACTGACTTCTATGACTCGCTTGACCGAATGCTTGTTAGTGGATTTCGAGCTGACGAGCTACGAATGTATTTTTATGCTGCGACAGTTCGAGGCTGGAATTTGATCAAAAGTGGCGTCGATCAGTGGCGAGCGATGAATAGCAAGGCAAAAGTAGTCGCGTACATTGGGACTGATCACGGCATCACAGATGTTGCGAGTCTTCGGAGCATGCGGATTTCGGGAGTAGAAGTAAGAATGATGATCCACCATGATGGTGTGTTTCACCCGAAGGTCGTTTGGTTCCCTCATGGCGTTAGGAGCGCGTTGCTTGTTGGAAGCAATAATCTTTCGCTCGATGGCCTGAAATCTAACGTTGAATTTGCCACGGTGACGGAACTGAAGGCTCGCGCAGGAAGACTCGAAAAATGGCATCGTGAAGTGCATCGAGCGAGTGAACTGCTCAGCGATGATCTCCTGGCAAGTTACGAAGAGGAACGAAACGGCTACAATGCAGAGAAACGAAAAAAAGGATATGTTGGAGAATTCACCTGGTCGAAGAAGACTGGCCGAACTATTCGGAAGAATGAAAAGAAGAGGCAGCAGAAGTCTGGTGTGGCGGAAGTTTCTTCCATTAAGAATGTGAGAAATGGGGAGCGGATGCTTGTTCTCGAGATAATGCCGAAGGAGACGAGCGAGCTTGGCAATCAGATCCAGGTTCCAAGCGGCGCGACGTCTTTCTTTGGTCTTTCGAAGGGAAAGGTTACCACGACCGTTGCTTTGGTCGATGACGCAACTGGTGATTCTCGAAGCCTTACGATGACGCGATTTACGAACCATACGACTCGCCTCTCGATAAGGGAGCTAGAGCTTTCGGATCGGCCATGTGTGATTTTGTTCAAGAAGGAGGCCGGAAGAAGATATGCTTTCCAAATTGTAAAGAAGAGCACGAAGCCTGGCATTTATAGGGCGCTTTTGGCTGAGTGCGGGCAGCAGAGAAGAATAGGGAGCCGTCGTTGGGGATATGTCTTTAAGTCGAAGTTCTCATAAGCGGATGGTGTAGTAGAAGTTTTTACCGATCATGAAGTTCCATTTCGATCCCGATCTCGACTTCCAGCGCGACGCCATCGAGGCGGTTTGCGATTTGTTCCTGGGACAAGAAACATGCCGCACGGAGTTCACTGTGGTGCGATCCACCGAGGATATGCAGGAGCGGATGTTCTTTGCCCAGAACGACCTCGGAGTGGGTAACCGTCTCCAGCTCCTGGAAGACGAGGTTCTGGCGAACCTGCGGAAGATTCAGATCCGGAACGGCCTGCGGCCGGCGGATACCATCGAGTCTGGCGATTTTACTGTGGAGATGGAGACGGGAACCGGGAAAACCTACGTCTATCTCCGCACCCTCTTCGAGCTGAACCGCCGCTTCGGCTTTACCAAGTTTGTGATCGTGGTTCCCTCAGTCGCAATCAAGGAGGGCGTCTATAAGTCGATCCAGATGATGGAGGACCATTTCCGGACGCTCTACGCCAACGTCCCCTTCGATTACTTCCTCTACGATTCTGCCAAGCTCGGTGAAGTCCGCAACTTTGCGACCAGCTCGAACATCCAGATCATGGTCGTGACCGTGGGAGCGATCAACAAGAAGGACGTCAACAACCTCTACAAGGACAGCGAGAAGACGGGCGGCGAGAAGCCTATCGACCTCATTCGCTCGACCCAGCCGATCCTGATCGTGGATGAGCCCCAGAGCGTGGATGGCGGACTCTCCGGGAAGGGCAAGGAAGCGCTCGACGCGATGAATCCGCTCTGCACGCTCCGTTACTCCGCAACCCACGCGGACAAGCATCACATGGTCTTCCGCCTCGATGCCGTGGACGCCTACGAGCGGAAGCTGGTGAAGCAGATCGAAGTCGCCTCCGGCCAGATCGACGGCGCGCACAACAAGCCCTACGTCCGTCTCCTTTCAGTGAGCAACAAGCGCAACAGCATCAGCGCCAAGGTGGAGCTGGACGTCCAGCAGGGCGGCAGCGTGGTGCGAAGGGAGATGTCCGTGGTCGATGGCGACAACCTGGAGCTGACCACAGGCCGGGCGCTCTACGAAAACTATCGTGTCGGGGAGATCCGAGTCGAGAGGGGCAACGAGTTCATGGAACTCCATTTCCCCGGCGGCCAGGAATACCTGCGGATCGGGCAGGCGGTCGGCGATGTGGATGCGGACGCCGTGAAGCGCCAGATGATCCACCGCACGATCAAGGAGCACCTGGACAAAGAGAAGCGGCTCGCGCCCCTCGGAATCAAGGTGCTGAGCCTGTTCTTCATCGACCACGTGGATCGCTACCGTGTTTACGACGAGGACGGGAATCCGGTGAAGGGTCGCTACGCCCAGATCTTCGAGGAGGAATACCGCAAGCTCGCCAAGCACCCGGACTTCAGCAGCCTGTTCAAGGAGGTGGATGTCGAGTCGGATGCCGAAGAGGTCCACGAGGGCTACTTCTCGATCGATAAGAAGGGAAAGTCAGTGGACACCGAGGAAGGCAACCAGACAGGCCGCGACAACGCCGAACGGGCCTACAACCTGATCATGCGGGAGAAGGAGAAGCTGGTTTCCTTCGATACCAAGCTGAAGTTCATCTTTTCCCACTCGGCCCTCAAGGAAGGCTGGGACAACCCGAACGTCTTCCAGATTTGCGCCCTGCGAGACATGGGCACCGAGCGGGAACGCCGCCAGACCATCGGCCGGGGCCTGCGCCTCTGCCGCAACCAGGAGGGCGAGCAGATCAAGGGCTTTGAAGTCAATACCCTGACCGTGGTGGCGATGGAGAATTATGAACGCTTCGCCGAGAAACTCCAGAAGGAGATCGAGGAGGATACCGGGATCCGCTTCGGCGTGGTGGAGCGCCACCAATTCATAGGCGTTTCGACCACCGATGCCGACGGCAATCTCCAGCCGCTCCCGGTGGAGTCTTCCGAGGCCATCTGGGATCACCTCAAGCAGGCGGGCTACATCAACGCACAAGGCAAGGTTCAAGACGAACTACGGCGTGCGATCAAGGAGGGATCCCTGTCATTGCCCGAGGAATTCGAGGCCCAGCGCGACCAGATCACCGGCATCCTACGCAAACTGGCTGGCCGGATCGAAGTAAAGAACGCCGACGATAAGGAGCCGATCAAGCCCCGTCGCGCTGTCTTGGACAGCCCAGAGTTCCAAGCACTATGGGACCGGATCAAGCACAAGACCACCTACCGGGTGGAGTTCGACAACGAGCAACTGCTCAAGGAGTGCACTAAGGCGCTAAAGGATTCTCCGCCGATCAACCGCACCAAGCTCCAGTGGCACAAAGCGGGACTGACCATCGGGAAATCCGGCGTCGAGGCGACGGAGACCTCCGTTTCCGGCCCGGTCGCCCTCGATGAGTCCGACATTCCACTGCCTGACCTCGTCACCGACCTCCAGGACAAGACCCAGCTGACCCGCCGCAGCATCGTCAAGATCCTCAGGGACAGCGGACGGCTCGACGATTTTCTCCGGAACCCTCAGCAATTCATTGAGCAGGCTGCCGAAGCGATCAATCGCAGCAAACGGCTCGCCCTCGTGGACGGTATCCGCTACCGCCGGATCGGCGACGACGACTACTACGCGCAGGAGCTTTTCGAGGAGCAAGAGCTGATGGGATACCTCAAGGAAGCTGTCGTCTCGGAGAGATCGCCCTACGAATATGTCGTCTGCGACTCCGACGTCGAAAGGACCTTCGCCGGCCAACTGGAGAAGAATGAAGCCGTCAAGGTCTACGCCAAGCTCCCCGGCTGGTTCAAGATCCCCACTCCTATCGGCACCTACAATCCAGACTGGGCTGTCGTCGTCGATGTTGATGGGAAAGACAGAATTTACTTTGTCGTCGAAACCAAAGACAGCCTCTTCAAGGACGATCTCCGCACCAAAGAGGGGGCCAAGATTAGATGCGGCGAAAAGCACTTCGAGGCTCTCGCCGTCCACGAGAATCCCGCCCGCTACCAAGTCGCCCGCACCGTTGAGGACTTCATGCCCATTTCCGCATCTTAACCATGAAAGCAAATGCCGTCCCATTGTTGGCTGTTTTTGAAACGAAGACTCGGCTCGAAGTCCCGCTGTTTCAGCGGCAGTACGTCTGGAGCCAAGAACAGCAGTGGGAGCCATTGTGGGAGGACATCGAGCGGAAATTCACGGAGTATCTGGAGGGACGGCGGGATGCTCCTGTCCACTTCCTTGGGGCGATGGTGCTGGATCAGAAGCAGACGCCAACGACCCATGTCGGAAAGCGGCAGATCATCGATGGCCAGCAGCGCCTGACGACCCTTCAAATCTTCCTCGCCGCCTTTCGGGATTTTTGCCGGGAGAACGATTGCGGAGAACTCGGGAAGGAGACCGAAGGTTACCTTCTCAACAAGGGGATGATGGCCGATCCCGATGTCGATAAGTTCAAGGTCTGGCCAACCAAGCTCGACCAGGGGCAGTTCCGTGACGTGATCGAGAGCGAGTCGCGGCAAGCTCTTGAGACGAAGCATCCATTGGTGAAAAGGAAATACGCGCGAAAGTATGACCCGCGGCCGAGGATGATTGAGGCGTATGTCTTCTTCTACGAGCAATTGAAGACATTCTTTGTCGGCAGCGAAACCGATCCGCCGACTCAGTCAGAGGCGCCCCTCGCAGCACGGTTGGAGGAGTGCTTCCAATCTCTCAAGAACGCGCTCCAGATCGTCGCGATTGACTTGGAGCAGGAAGACGACGCTCAGGTTATCTTTGAAACCTTGAATGCTCGCGGGGAACCTCTGCTCCCGGCGGACCTGTTGCGGAACTACATTTTCCTCCGGGCTGCCAGGCTAGGTGAGAATCAGGAGGTCCTCTACAAGCAACATTGGAGCAAATTCGATGACCCTTTCTGGCGAACCGAGGTTAAGCAGGGACGCTTGAACCGCCCGAGGAGCGATCTCTACATGCAGCATTTTTTGGCGAGTCGCCAAGGCGTGGACATTCCGATCAAGCACCTGTTCGTCGAATACAAATTCTGGATCGAGAAGAAGCGTCCGTTTGCCACGGTCACCGAGGAGCTGATCACCCTTGCGAGGCAAGGCGATCATTTTCGCCGGATCATCGACCCTTCTAAGGACGATGTGATCTACAGCCTATCGACCTTCCTCGACACGTTCGACATCAGAACGAGCTACCCGCTCTTGCTCCTGCTGCTCGACAGCGATCTGGGCGAGAACGCTTGGAGCACGATTTCAAAGACCCTCGAATCCTACTTTTTGCGCCGCGCCGTATGCGGCCTGCCGACCAAGAACTACAACAAGATCTTCCTCAGTCTCACACGGCGGATGAAGAAGGACGGCGTTAGTGCTGATGTGCTGAAGCAGGCGCTTTCCGATCAGGTGGGCGAATCGAGCTGCTGGCCGACTGATGAGGACTTCGAGACGCAGTGGATGGGCGCACATGCCTATCAGCGGCTCAACAACCCCAAGTTGGTTCACATCCTGCGGCGCCTGAGCAACAGCTACCTCAACAACCTGCATGAGAAGCTGAGCATCGATGACAGTGTGACTATTGAGCATCTGCTTCCTCAGAGCTGGGTTGAGCATTGGCCGCTAGCTTCCGGGGCGAAGGGCCTTGCCGGTTCGGCTCTATGGGCTGAGGACGCCGATCAGGAAGTTGTTGTCGCCACCCAGCGCCGAAATGCAGCGCTCCAGACGCTCGGCAACCTCACGATTCTGACGCAGGGGCTGAACTCCACCGTCAGGAACTCCTCGTGGGAGGTGAAGAAGCCGGAGATTATGAAGTCCTCGCTCCTGCCTCTCAATCAGATGCTCCACGAGTACGATGCCTGGGATGAATCCACGATCGACATTCGGGGGAGGGAACTGTTGAGCCGCGCGAAGAAGATTTGGCCCGGTCCGGTAGCCAGGAGCCTTCCGGCCTAAATGTCACTCAATCCTCATGCGTTCCAGCGCCTCCGCCACGTCGGCCACCCGGAACCGGACCGCTCTCCCGATCTTGAAGTAGGGGATGAATCCTCGGACCCGCCAAGAGTAGAGCTGCCGGCGGCAGACCTTGAGGTGCTTGGTAAGTTCGGCCTCGGTGACCAGTTCCAGTTCGTTGCGCAACGAAGAAGTTTGCTCGTTCATGCCCGAGGCTGCCATGTCAACGCGGAAGGGGGCCGGAGCCTTCCGACAAATTCCGACAAACTCAGGGCCCAAACGTGCCCAAACCGACCCAAAGGCAAAATTCAGTGCTTGCAACTTTGGGCATTTTACGGAAAAATAGTGCACGCAAATAGTTTAACCACAGCCACTTAGCCAAACTCATAATCCCTTGGCCGTGGGTTCGAATCCCACCGGGCCCACCATTGCCAAAGGGCATTTTCCGAACCCAGGAAAATCTTGCCGCCAGGCGGGCGACGACCCTAGACTGGTGGCATGAATCGCCATGAATTTGTCAGGCTTTCCACCGGTCTCCTCGGGGGACTGGGGCTCCGCGGGGCCTTTGCCGATTCCGTCCAGGGGGCGGAAAACACCCCCTCCGCCGCCAGCGCGCCCGTTCTGGACGAATCCTACCTCGCCAAGGGGCTCACCGGTATGGCTCGATCGGATGGCTGGTTTCCCGCCCACCTCGGCGCGGCCGTGCTGTCCGGCTACTATCTTTGCAGGGAAAACAAACTCGGCGCGGACGTCGTCGCGGCAATCAAGTCGCAGATCGACAATCTGATCGAGATCGTGACGCCGGCGCAGTTCGAGCCCCTTCCCGAAGAGACTCCGGACGAGGCTTTGATCGAAAAAATCCCCGCCGCTCTCGCCCCCGCCGTCGAGGGCGGGCTGCGCGCCCACGGACACGCCGTGATTTACACCGCTCTGGCGCTTCGCGCTTTGCGTGACGCGCCGCATCTGGCGCAGCCGACCCTGATCGGCAAACTGTGCGGCCACACCGCCCAGATCGCGAAAAAGAAGCCCCAAAAACCGGCCACCCCGGGCCCCTACTCCGATTCCCAGGCGATGGTCGAGAGTCTTTTCGACAACATGGCGCGTTTCGAGCCGTTGCTCGGGCGTCCGAAGGTGACGCGGCCAAATTTCACCCACATGACGACCCATTCCGACGCGCTGCTGACTTTGGACGAACTGGGCTACACCGACCTGTCCCGCGCCGGGCATCCGGGGCACCGGGCGCATGTCGGGGAGCCGGTTCCCGAGTTCGACCCCGCCCAACATCCGATCGAGGAATCCCATCCCTCGCTGGAAAGCATCGTCAGTGAGGAATTCTGGGAGAGCGAGGAAAACCGCCGCCTCTGGAACCGGATGTGGGATTTCGACACCAACCCCAACGGCTACTGGATCGCCTTCGGTCACCTGTTCAAGATGCTATACGCCTACCACCGGCTCGTCCCGCGAATCGCGGACAAGGAAAAGGTGCGGCTTTGCAGCCGGGTTCTGCTGGAGCGTTATTTCAATCCCAACGTGCTGGGCGGCTGAAAAGCGCGATGCCCGAGCGCCTCCGCCGCCGCCGGTTGTCGGGATTGTCCGCGGGCCTCCCGGCGATCCTGTTAGGGGCGTTCGCCTTTTCCGGGGCGATTGCCGCGGACCCCGCGGAGACGGGAAACGGCCGTCCCTCGCTCGCGGCGGTGAAGGTCGAGCAAGGCCCGGTGATTGACGGCAAGCTGGACGATCCGGTCTGGGCGCGGGCGCCGGCCGGCGGTCCGCTGACCCAATACGAGCCCCGCCAGCGGGTGCCGGCCACGGAGCGCACCGAGTTTCGCGTGCTCTACGACGAGCGAAATCTCTACCTCGGCGTGTGGTGCCACGATTCCGAGCCGGAAAAAATCATCGCCCGGCTGATGGAACGGGAAAGCTCGCTGTGGCTCGACGACAACGTGATCTTCGTGCTCGACACCTTTCACGACCGCCGGAACGGCTACGTTTTCTTCGTCAATCCGAACGGCGCGCGACGCGACGGGCTGGTCATTGACAATGTCACCGAAAACCACGATTGGGACGGCGACTGGACGGCCCGCGCCTCCATCGATGCCGAGGGATGGAAGGTGGAAATCGCCATTCCCTTCATGACGCTGGCCTTCGATCCGGATCTCACCACGTGGGGCTTCAACATCCAGCGGACCATCCAGCGAAAAGCCGAAGACGGGCGCTGGTCCCGGGCCGAGCCGCGATTCCGTGTCGGTAACGTCGCCGAAGCTGGAACCCTGACCGGCCTGGCGGGGCTCAAGCAGGGACTCGGGCTCGAGTTTCGCCCCTACGCGCTGGGCCGAGTTCGAAAGGAAGACACGCGGACCGGGGCGGAGATCGATTTCGAAGGCGGCGGCGACCTCCGCTACCGACTTGCGCCCGACCTGTCCGCCGCCCTGAGCGTGAACACGGATTTCGCCGAGACGGAAGTGGACCAGCGCCAGATCAACCTGACCCGCTTCCCGCTCTTCTTTCCCGAAAAACGCCGGTTCTTTCTCGAAGACAGCGGAGTTTTCGAGTTTGGCGGCCTTCAGAGCTACGAATTCCTTCCCTACTTCAGCCGGCGCATCGGGCTGAGCGCCGGGGGTGAGGTGGTCCCGATCGACTACGCCGGGAAAGTCTCCGGGCGGACCGGGCCTTACAGTCTCGGTTTCATCGACGCCTCGATGGCCGGGCAGGATGAGCTGGGAAAGAAAAATCTGTTTGTCGGCCGTGTGTCGCGCGACGTGCTGGAGCAGTCCTCGGTGGGCGCTCTCTTCACGGCGGGCGATCCGAATTCGGCGGACGAGAACTACCTGCTCGGCGCCGACGCCCAGTTCCGGACCACCGATTTCCTCGGCGACAAGGCGCTCCAGGCCAATCTCTTCGCGATGGGCTCCCTTACCGAGCCGGCGACGGGCGATTCGACCGCGGCGCCTGCCTGGGGCCTGAACGCCGCCTACCCGAACGACACGATCGATCTCTCCTTCCGCTTTGTCGAAATCGGAGCCGATTTCAATCCCGCGCTCGGTTTCGTGCCCCGCCAGGACATTCGCCAATACAACAGCGGCTGGGCCTGGCAACCCCGTCCCGAGTCGAGCGACTGGATCCGGCAGTTTTCCTTCGGCTACTACAATTCCATCACCACCGACCTGTCCAACGACCTGGAAACCGCCTGGCACGGCTTCACTCCGCTGGAAATCCAGTTCACGAGTTCGGATCGGATCTTCGTCACCTACAACCGCAACCTCGACGCGCCCGACGGCGCTTTTACCATCGGCGAGGATGTCGTCATCGCGCCGGGCGACTACGACTGGGGCAATGTCACCGCCGGATTCGAGCTGGCGCCGAAACGGTTGGTCAGCGGGACGTTTTTCACCACCCAGGGTGGTTTCTACGACGGCCAACGATCGCAGTATTCCGCGCGGCTCGATGTGTTGCCGTGGAAACGCGTGAGCCTGGGGCTGACCTACGACTTTAACCAGATCGACCTGCCGGGCGGCGAATTCGAGACTCACCTCGGCGCCGCGCGGATGGGCTGGCATTTCACCCCGGACATGTTCGTGGCCCACCTGATCCAGTACGACAGCCTCTCCGACACCATCGGCTACAACGGCCGGTTTCAGTGGGAATACCGGCCCGGTTCCTTCGTTTACGCGGTTTACAACCAGTCGCTGGTGCGGGAGGAAAACTCCCGCTCGCTTTCTTTCGTGACCGGAGACTGGGAATCCATCTTCAAGCTCGGGGTGTCGATCCGGTTCTGACAACGCGGTCCGGGGATTTCCCGGTGGACTCCCCCGCCCCGAAACGCGACACTTTCGCCCAAGTCGGCGAGGATGACCCAACAGGGTTGAGTCGCCGACCCAACCCTGTTGGGTCGCCCCATGAAACACCCGCTTTCCCTGTTCTCCGCCCTGTGCGCCCTCGCCTTCCCGGTCGACCGGGCCGCCGCCGCCGATCCGCCCCCGAATATCGTGTGGATCGTGGTGGACGACATGTCCTGCCATTTTGGCTACCAGGGCGAGCCGCTCGCGCGAACGCCCCACGTCGATCGACTGGCCAAGGAAGGAGTCGTTTTCGCCAGGGCCTACGCCACGGCCCCGGTCTGCTCGGCTTTCCGAACGGCAATGATCACGAGCATGTGGCAGACCGCGGTCGGCGGCCACCATCATCGCAGCGGCCGCGGAGAGCTAAAAATCACGCTGCCCGCGAAGGTCAAAACCATCCCGGAACTGTTGCGCGAGGCGGGTTACTTCACGACGATCGCGGACGCGGGCGGCGAGCGAAAGGGCAAGCAGGACTACAATTTCGCCTATGACGAATCGGCGCTCTACGACGGCATCGACCCCGCCCAACGCGCGGAGGGACAGCCATTCTTCGCCCAGTATCAGCTGCGGGGCGGAAAGCTGCGGAATGTCGAGAAATCCTACGAAGAAGTCAGGGCCGGCCTGGAGACTCTGGTCGATCCAAACGCCGTGAAACTCCCGCCCTATTACCCCGATCATCCCGTGATCCGGGAAGACTGGGCGCAGTACCTCGATTCGGTCAACTACACCGACGTGGAAGTCGGACGCATCCTCGGGCGCCTGCGCGAACAGGGCCTGCTGCGGAACACGGCCGTTTTCTTCCTGACCGACCACGGCATCAGCCACGCGCGGGGCAAGCAATTCCTCTACGAGGAGGGCATTCACATCCCCTTCGTGGTGTGGGGACCGGGCCTCGTGCCCGGGGGAACGGTGCGCGACGATCTGGTGGCCCTGATCGACCTCGGCGCGGCGTCGCTCCAGCTCGCCGGCATCGCCGTCCCCGACTGGATGCAGGGCCGGCCGCTGTTCGGCCCCGACGCCAGGCCGCGTGACTTCGTGGTTTCCGCCCGGGATCGCTGCGACGAAACGGTCGATCGCATCCGCTGCGTGCGGGCCGGCGATTTCAAGTACATCCGCAATGACTTCCCCAACCGGCCCTATCTCCAACCGAACCGCTACAAGGACGCGAAGCCTTTCATGCCGGTGCTGCGGGAGCTTTTCGCCGTGGGAAAACTGGACGCGGCGCAATCCCTGCAGCTCGCCGAGACACGGCCCGAGGAAGAGCTGTACGATCTCGCCTCGGATCCGTGGGAGATTCACAACCTCGCCGCCGATCCGGCGCGGCGCGAACGCCTCGCGGAAATGCGGAGCCTTCTCGCCAACTGGGAACTCGACAGCGACGACCGGGGTCGTTTCCCGGAATCCGAAGCGATGTACGACAGCGACATGGCGCTGTATTTGAATCAGGGAAAAAAGAAGGACCCGGCGGCGAAGGCCGAACTGGAGGCCAACATCGCGCTGATGAAACGTTGGCGGGCGGAGGGCCGGTAGCCGGCGGATCGGCGATACCGGTCTGCGACGGAGAGGTTCCTCCCAACGTTGCGTTCGCATGCGGATCCTATTTCTCAATGCCTACGTCCCCCCGAGCGACGCTCCGGCGAGCCGATTGATCGCGGATCTGGCGGGGGCCCTGGCCGCCGCCGGACATGAGGTGAGCTTTTTGGGCAATCGATCGGGCTACCGCGACCGCCGGCAAACCGGGCTCGCCTCCCGCGCCCTCGGCGAACTCGCCAGAATGCTGGGCATCCTGGCGGGCGGCGTCTTCCGGAAACGTCCCGATCTGATCGTGGCCACCACCTCGCCTCCTCTCCTGCCCGCGATCGCCGGCCTGGTCGCCGGACGCCATGGGACGCGCTTCATTCTCTGGGCCATGGACCTGTATCCCGAAATCCCCATCGCGATCGGCCTGATGAAAGCGGGTCACCCGCTCGTCCGCCTGACGGGAAAGCTGAACCGAATCGCCCGCCGCCGCTGCGAACGGATTATCGCCCTCGACGCGGCCATGGTTCGACGCCTCGAGCCTTCCACCGAAGGGATCCCCCTTCATTCCCAGCTTCCCTGGCCTCTTCCCGAACACCTCGGGTCTTCGTCGCCGGAATTCCCATCCGAACCACCCGGGAAGACTTGGCTCTACTCCGGCAATCTCGGTCGCGTCCACGAATGGAAATGCCTCCTCGAAGCCCAGCACCGACTCGAAGAACGCTTTGGCGCCGAGGCGCCCACGCTGGTCTTTCAGGGAGGCGGCGCCCAATTCGAGCCGGCGCGGCGCGAGGCGGCACGGCTCGAATTGACGCGCTGCCGGTTCAGACCGCATCGAAGCGACGCCGATCTGCTTCCGGAACTGCTCGGCGCCTCGGTCGTCGTCGCCACCCAGCGCCCCGAGACCGCCGGAATGCTCTGGCCGAGCAAACTGGCCCTGCTGCTCCGCGTCGATCGCCCCCTGCTCTGGATCGGGCCGGAAAACGACGCCGTCGCGGCCCGCGTTCGCGAGGGGAAAGCCGCCGCGTTCTTACCGGACCAAACCGACGCCATCGCGGATTGGGTCGCCGCCCGCGCCGAGGGGCCGATTGGCGATTCGATGGGGTTCGATCACGAAATAGCCAGCGCCCGGCGAAAGGAAGCCCTCGAGGAATGGCTGGCTTGGATCGGGATCGAACCGATCCCCGGTTGCCACAACGGTGCGCCTCGGCCAAGATAACGATTCCATGACCGAGACCGCCGATGCCGCCGAGCCTTTGAGCGATTTGTCCCGGCTCTGCATCCACACCATCACCACCAAGCCCTGGCCGATCGAGGAGGCGATCGAAAAATACGCCGCCGCCGGCGTCGCGGGCATCACGGTGTGGCGCGACGCGCTGAAAGACCGCGACGCGGCCGACATTGGAGAAACGATCCGAAACACGGGGTTGAAAACGGTGTCCCTGTGCCGTGGCGGATTCTTTCCCGCCCGCACGGAAAGAGAACGGCGCTTCGCCATCGACGACAACCGGCTCGCGATCGAGCAGGCCGCCTCCATCGGCGCCCCCCTGGTGGTGCTGGTCTGCGGCGCGGCGCCGGGCCAGTCGCTCGAAGTTTCACGCGGACAGATCCTCGACGGCATCGCCGCCGTCCTTCCCGACGCCGAGGCGGCCGGGGTGAAATTGGCCATCGAACCCCTCCATCCGATGTATGCCGCCGAGCGCTCCGCCATCAACACCATGGCCCAGGCCAATGCCGCCTGCGAAGCCCTGAACCATCCGCTCGTCGGCATCGCGGTCGATGTCTATCACGTCTGGTGGGACGATCAACTCGAAACACAGGTCCGTCGCGCCGCAGATCGCGACCGCCTTTTCGCCTTTCACGTTTGCGATTGGCTCTCGCCGACCACCGATTTGCTCAACGACCGCGGCCTCATGGGCGAGGGCGTCATCGACCTGCCTCGACTCCGTCGCCTGGTGGAATCGGCCGGTTTCCGCGGCTTTCATGAGGTGGAGATTTTTTCCGAACGCTGGTGGGCGATGGATCAGGATCACTTCCTGAAACAAATCGCCGCCGCCTACCTCCGACACTGCTGAGAGCGCCTCGTGGCGCGGCTCCCCGGGGAGGGGGCCTCATTTCCGACCGTGGAGATGCTACCGGGCCCAGCCCGCCGAACCCGTGATCCGGGGGTTCGCTCCCCGGATTTCGTCGACCGGCACCTTCGATTTCTGCCACCCCACAAGAAAAAGGGCATTTCCATTGAACGATTTCGTCTCTCCGGAAACAAAAAACGTTTGAATCTTCCGTATTATGGCATTTTCTCCCTTTAACATAATTTCCATAAAATTTTTGTTAAG
The DNA here is from genome assembly GCA_024233085.1 of Akkermansiaceae bacterium. Taxonomy (GTDB): domain Bacteria; phylum Verrucomicrobiota; class Verrucomicrobiia; order Verrucomicrobiales; family DEV007; genus JAEUHH01. The sequence continues at coordinate 9,432 of JACKQC010000028.1, read as the reverse complement.
ATTTCCTAAAATTTTTCTTGTGATAATCTTCAATAAATTTTAATTTCTCCGCCATGAATCGACTCGCTCTCTTCCTGACTCCCCTCGCCCTCTCCGGTGGACTGGCCGCGCAGGCCCAAGCCGCCCCCGAGACGGAAGTCATCAAAAGCCTCAACGACAAGATTGCCGCTCTCGAAAGTCGCGTGAAGTTCCTGGAAAACGCTTTGGAAGAGCAGTTGGGCGCCGCCGATTCGAATCCTGTCGCGCCGGAGGTGGCTCCCACCCCGGCTTCGCCGACAAAGCCGATTGTCTCGACTCCCGCCAAGCCCGCCGCGCAGCCTCAACGCACCTATGTCATCAAGGAGGGCGACACCATCAGCGAGATCGCCCGCCGACACGACGTGGTTCGCGAAGATTTGATGGCCGCCAATGGGCTCAAAGAAGGGCAGCAGATTTACATCGGCGACGAATTGATCATTCCAGTCCTTCCGCCCGAAGCGCCGGCCGAGCCGGAGAAAATGCTCGCTGAGGCCACCAAGACCACGGCGCCGGTGAAGCCCGCCCCCGCCGTAAAGCCCAAGGCCGATCCCGCGCCGTCCGCCCCGAAACCCGCGACGCCTTCCACGCCCGGCACCTACACCGTTCGACAGGGAGACACCCTCTCCAGCATCGCGCGGAAACACAACATCTCCGTGGCCGCCCTGAAAAGCACCAACGGCCTCAAATCCGATCGCATCAACATCAGCCAGAAACTCAAGCTCCCCGGTGGCGAGCCCGCCCCGAAGACTGAAATCGCCAAAGCCACGCCCGCGCCGTCGAAGCCTTCCACGCCCGCGCAGCAGGCGCCGAAACCCGATGCCGGCGCGCCGAAGACCGAATTGGCCGACGGCACCCTGCTTCGTTCCGACGAAACCTACGGCCTCTACACCATCGAGCGCGGCGACACGCTCTACTCGCTGGCCCGCGATTTCTTCACCACGGAGCTGGAACTGCAAAGATTGAACAAAATGAACGGCAGCACGGTCTTACACCCCGGAAAAGATATCGTCGTGCCGACCGGCAAGTATTACGAACACCACAGCAGCCTGGCGAAACGGTGATCCCGAGAATTTCAGAAAAATTTGTCTCCCTAACTCTCCCGAGGTTGTAGAGACATTGTTGAGTGGTCAAGGAAGGCCCGGTTCGAAAGGACCGGGCCTTTCCTTTTTCCCTTTTTTTTTTGCGGACGCTCCCGGCGCGCCTCCCCTTTTATTCCCACTTCGCGCGAAGGAAGCCTGTCGCCGCCGCCGCCAAGACGCCAGCGCTTTTTCGCGACAAACCCGGCGCGCGCGGGCTATCCTGCCGAATGTCGAAGCTCCCGCCCTTCCTCAATCGTCTTCTCCTTCCGATTCGGCGACCTTTTTTCTTCAGCCTGCCGCTGGCCATCGCGGCCGCGGCGCTCGCGCAGAATTCCGCCGAGCTTCCGGTGAATCCCATGGCGGAGATGCAGCGGGCCTATCGCGAGGGCGATTTCGACCGACTCCTCAAGCTGACGGAGAAATTGGAGGAGGACTCCCCGCTGCTCGCCTATCGCGCCGCCGCGCTTCACCAGCGAGGCGAACGCCATTTCTTCGAGGGGCGGATCGCCGAGTCCATCGACGACTTTGACGCCTCGCTGAAATTGCAGCCGGATCGCGAGCCCTACGATTGGCAGCGTGGCATTTCCTACTACTACGCCGGGGAATTCGAGAATGGGAAAAAGCAGTTCGAGATTCACCAAACAGTCAATCCGCAAGACGTTGAGAACGCGGTTTTTCACTTCATTTGCACGGTTCGGGCGCCGGGAGGTTCCGTGGAGAGTGCCCGCGAGCATTTCATTCAGATCGAGGGCGATCCCCGGGTGCCCATGCGGGAAATCTGGAGTTTCTACGCCGGCAAAGGCTCCGCCGAAGCCGTCATCGACGCCGCCAATGCCGGAAATCCCCCCGAGGACGAGCGGCTCAATCGCCTCTGCTACGCCCACCTTTACCTCGGTCTCTACTACGACAGCACCGGCGACGCCGAAAAGGCGGCCGAACACATCCGGCTGGCCGCCGGCAAGTACCGGCAGGATCACTACATGGGCAAAGTCGCCACGGTCCACGCGAAGCTGCGGGGACTTACCGATGCTCCCAAATCCAATACCCAGCGGTAGTCCGGGATCGGCCCCGCCTTCACCGCCCAATTTCGCTCCCTTCGATTTCCCAATGAAAACGCAATCGATCGCCCGCCTCGGCGCCTCGCTGACTTTGACCACACTGACCGCGCTGGCCGCCATAGGCTTCGCGCAGGACGCCGCCACGAAGGGCTCCGACGCCGAATCCGATCGCTACACCGCCAAGGAACCGTCCCGCGACGGAACCGGAAAAGTCTATTTCGGCCGCGAAATCGCGCATGTCATGGGACATCGGGCTCTGGGATGGCTGGAACGCCCGGAGCGCGAACGCGAAGAGTTGCCTGACGAGGTCGTCAAGAACATGGAATTGAAGCCGACCGATCGGGTGGCCGATATCGGGGCCGGCTCGGGCTATTTCTCCTTTCGCATGGCGGCCAAAGTCCCCGAGGGGAAAGTTTACGCCGTCGACATCCAGCCCGAGATGCTCGACTACATCCGCGACAAAAAGACCGAAACCGGCGTCACGAACATCGAAACCGTTCAAGGCGAGATCCACGACACCAAGCTCCCGGAGGGGCGCATCGACGCCGCCCTCATGGTCGATGCCTACCACGAATTTTCCCATCCCTGGGAAATGATGCACTCCATCGTCAAAGGGCTCAGGCCCGGCGGGCGCGTTATCCTGCTCGAATATCGCGGCGAAGATCCCACTGTCGCCATCAAACCCCTTCACAAAATGACCGTGAAGCAGGTCACGAAGGAGATGGCTGCGGTTGGCTTGAAACTCAAAGAGATCCGCGATTTTTTACCCAGCCAGCACTTTTTCGTCTTCGAAAAACCAGCCGAGGAAAAGCCGTAAACGGCACCCGCCGTCGTTTCGAATTTCCCTTCGCTTCACGGAAAACGCGGGTTTTTCCCGACCCATCCAACAGGGTCAGGTCCGTCACTCAACCCTGTTGAGTCTGCGCGTCAATCACGCCCCGGCCGACGCGGCGAGTCCCTGATTGGCGTCGGCCTTGCCCCGCCAGACGGCGATCCAGAAAGGCAGATTCACGAAGAAAAAGAAATCCACGCCCCAGAAATAGTAAAAGGGCAGATGCATGATGAAAAAGATAAACCCGTGCAGGGACATCAGGCCGAGCCCCATCCAGAACGAAGCCTTGCGATTGAACAGCGCGAGGAAGGCCACCAACTCGATGTAGAACCCGAACGAAAGAAAGACCATCGCCAGCGCGGGTTTTTCGATGAGCATCTGCGTCATCATCGCGTTGATTCCCTTCGAGGCGGGAACTTCCAGGTGATCGTAGTAGGCCTGGAGGCGGTTTTTTTCGAACTGCACGGCGATGTTCGGCAACTGCGCCACCCAGCGCGCGCCCGGGATGATGCCCCCGCCCGAGTTGACCCATTTGCTCACCGCCGAGATCATGTAGCCGGCGCAAATCATCTGCTGCGACCAGAAGATCGCGCCGCTGCCGGCATCGAGCCCCATTTTTCGCCGCTCCGTCCCCCGCAGGGCGTCCCAGACGAACCACGCAAACTGCCCGAGCAACACCAGTCCAACCACCTGTGTGGCGTGGTGATCGCCCACTGGCGAGCTGAAAATGCCGCCCACCACCGCGTGAATGAGGAACAGCCCGCCGGTGACGGGGAGCAATCGGCGCCCGAGGACGTAGAGGACCAGCAACACCGCCATCAACAGCGCCAGCACGGCGGTCGGCACCGGCTGCCCGACCCAACTGATGTCGAAGAGCGAGGGGATGCCGTTGGCTCCTTTCATCATGTACTGGTCCCGAATGTCGATGGCCCAGAACTTCCATGTGTGCCAGGTGGCGAACCACACACAGACGGCGAAACCGAGCCGCGCGATCCGCCACTCCCAGTCGGCGTAGCGGATTTGGCCCAGTTGATTCGAAAAGAGTCCTTTGAACATTGAAACGGCGTTGATTTGAAAATCGTGAACCGGAGGCGCGAACCGCCCGGGCATCGGGCTTCGGGCACCCGGCGGCGACCGCTCAGGGTAGCGTCGCAATCTCAGTTTCTTCGTGGGTGATCTTTCCGTCTTTGAGGAAAATCCGAATATCGACCAGCTTCAGGCCCTTCAGCCCGCCGCCGTCGAAGGATTTCGGCGAATGCGTTTCCTTGAGATAGCGCAGGGCGTATTCGCCGGCCTCCCGGCGCTGCTCCGGCGTCCAGTCGAAGTGGGAGCCCTTCTGTTTCGACTTCAGCTCGGCGAGGCCGTCACCGTAGATTTTCTTCAGTTCGGAGGAAAACATGTTCACCGTGTCCACGGTCGGCAGGGGCTTTCCCTCCGGGGACTCGAGGTAGGCGACGTAGGTGCGCGGGTCGAATTTCGAATACATCGGAAACGACGAGAGCGGATAGAATTCTCCGGCGACCCAGCACAACGCCATCGCCATGAACATCGGCAGCAGCGCGATCAGTTTCCCGGAGAATCCGGCGGAGGGAGCGTTTGACTCGGTCATGTGAGCGTTGAATGCGCGACATTCGGTGGCCGAGAGGAGAGCGGCGCGGCTCGCCTTGGCATTGACGCGGCGGATTTTGCCCCGATACGCCACGTCCGCGCCATCGTCAAAGCTGATTCGGCGAAAGAGAGCCGTGACGGGTTCGGCGTTTTCTGCTAGGGTCGTGCCCCGAAGTCCCGGAGGCTTCGGCAATCGACGGTTAATCCCTCACGCCGCCATGAACGAAGCCATCTACCTTCTCGTCCTGATCGCCGGCGCCGTGTTGTGGTTCAAAACGCGCCGCTCGTTTTTTGTGCTGCCCGTCCTGGTCGCGCTCAGTCTGCTGGCCCGTGACGACTATTACCCGCTTTCCTGGTTCCCGATGTACGGCGATCCGGATGAAAAGGAGTCCTTCCAGTATCTCGCCACTTTCGAGGACAGTCCCGAGCAACCCGTCCCGCTGAAAATCCGCGACCTGACCGGGCTCACCGCCCCGAAGGTCAAGAAAATGTGGAACCGCTACTCCGGCGACCTGGCCGAAGCCCTCAAAAAAGACAAGTCGGACCTGACCCCGGAGGAGCGCAACGAGGTCGGCCGGCAGATGTTCGCCGAATTCGACAAGATGGCCGCGCAGCGCGCCCAGACCCTCCCCGCGAATCTCGCCATCATCGAAGTCCTCATCGAGGAAAACCCCGGCAAGGGCTGGACCGAGACCCCCCACGTGCTCGCCAGCCGTCCCTGAGCCCGCATCCCACCGCCCCAGACGAGGGAAAACCACCATGCTCGAAAAAATCGCCGCCCCGCTTCGCCGCCTCTTCGATTGCCCCGCCTGCCATCGCGTCCGCCGGAGGCTCGCTCCCGTGCTGCGGCATTTCGACGGCCCGCGCCATCACCGCTTCGAACTCGTTTTCATGCGGGTGTTGTTCGCGCTGGTCGTCTATCAGGCCATGCCGCTCGGGAAACCCTTCACCGACGGTGCCCTACGCCTCGCCGACACCGTCGCGCCCGGCAAACTCCGCGCCATCCTGATCGACAAGAAAAAGAACGAGGCGCTTCGCCCCCCTTTCCTGCCGATCTCCCAGATGCTGCCGAATTCGGAACTCGCGATGGATTTCCCCGGACAACCGAAGCCGGTCGGACTGGCCAAGGCGATGGACCTCACCTTCTTTTCGAAGCCCGCCGTCGTCAGGGCGCTCCCCTGGATCGTCATCCCCTGCCTTCTGCTTTATGCCGCCGGCGTCGGTTTGCCCGTGGTGTTGCCCATCCTGACCTTCGTCAATGTCGGCAGCCGCACCCTCTACGATTCGCAGGGCTTCATCCATCACGGCTACCAGATGCTCTCCCTGGTGCTGGTCGCCCAGACCGTGGTGGTGCTGACCCACACCCTCCGCGGCGACTGGCGCGCGACCTTCGGGCTTCGCCGGGCGGAACCGATCGACGGCCGCACCGTGTGGGACTGGATGATCCGCTATTCCCAGTGGATGATCATCGGCTGCTACGTCATCGCCGGCGTCGTCAAGCCCATCCGTTCCGACGGCGAGTGGTTCGCCAAGAGCAAATACATCGGGCTGTCCGTGGTGAAAACCCACCGGCAAAACTACTACGGCAACCTCGACGAGGAGTGGAACATTCCCGAGCCCCGCGTCGCGAAGATCATGCTTGAGGAGCATCCGCACCTCACCCGGATTTTCCTGACCGCCGGCGTGATGCTGGAGATCTTCGCCTTTCTCGCCCTCTACAACCGTTTCACCGCTCTCGCCATCGGCTTCCTGCTGGTCGTTTTCCATTTCATCAACGACCACATCATGGGGCTCTACTTTTACGTGAACGAAAAGCTCGACTGGATCTTTCTCGTCAATCTCCCCTTCTGGATCTGGTGGCTGTTTCTCCGCCGCCGACGCCTCGGGCAGGAGCAGGAGGTCGGCGAAGCCGTCCCGGAGCCCGAGATCGAGGCCGCCGCCGCGTAAGTAACCGTGGCTTGGGCATCTTGCCCAAGAAAACCGTGGCTTGGGCATCTTGCCCAAGGATTTCACGGAGCCAGCCTTCGCCAATAAAAGGCCAGCCACCCAAGCCCCGCAGCGCGCCCTCACCCCGTCCGTTGGCAAGGAAGCCCGCAAGGCGTCAACCTTACGAGGGCGCATCCCCGGTGAAAACGAAACCGAGGGACGACGGTTGAGTGAATTTGGCCTTCAGCCAAACCCGATTTTCCCAATCAAATTCCTGGGGCGTTGCCCCAGGCTAAGGTGAACGAAGGCCGTTGGCCTTCGGGGTTTTTCGCGCGAATCTCCCGGCCATCTCCCGGCCATCTCCCGGCCATCTCCCGGCCATCTCCCGGCCATCTCCCGGGTCATTCGCAGCTCGCCGCCAACTCGGAAGAGTTCCGGTAGCCGTTGGCCAACGGCCAACCTCATCCCAGCCTGGGGCAACGCCCCAGGAATGACCCAGCCAAGCCAGCCGTTGGCTGAAAGCCAACCTCACCCCTCCCGGGCGAAACTCCGATCGCGCACGTGGATCGAAAGATCGAAACCCGGAGCCAGCCCTCTCGGCCTTTCAAATTCGTTGGAATCGACGCCCGCGGACAGGAAGCCCGCGCCACCCGACCCGTGCCACCCTCCCAAACACTCACCCCCGCCGCGCGATCTCCGCCAGCAGCGCGCGGTTGAGCCGGATGCCGGCCTCGAAGTTCTCCACCGTGAAATTCTCGTTCGGCGCGTGAATCTGGCAATCCGGCAACGCCAGGCCCAGCAGCAGCGAATCCACCCCCAGCACCTCCTTGAGGCTCTGGATGATCGGGATGCTGCCGCCCTCGCGGATCAGGCGCGGCTCGTCGTGGAAAGTCGCGCGCAGCGCCGCCTGGGCCGCCTCGCCATACGGCGAATGCGGGTCCATCACGTAGGCCGGGCCCGTGTGGCCGGGCTCGATCTCGATGACACAGCTCTCCGGGCAATGCTTCCGCAGATGCGCCGCCGCCAGCTCGAGGATCTCGTCCGGATCCTGACGCGGCACCAGCCGGAAACTCAGCTTCACCATCGCCTCGCGCGGGATCACCGTCTTCGAGCCCTCCCCCTGATAGCCGCCGCCGATGCCGTTCACCTCCGCCGTCGGGCGCGCCCAGCGCCGTTCCAGCGCCGAGTAGCCCGACTCGCCCCACAGCGCCGGCACCCCCGTCTCCGCCATCGTTGCCGCCTCGCCGTCGGGGAGCCTCGCCCACATCTCGCGTTCCCACGCCTCCAGCGGCTCCACCGCGTCGTAAAAACCCGCGATCCGCACCCGTCCCGACTCGTCGTGCAGCGACGCCGCCAGGCGCGCCGCGATCAGCGCCGGGTTCGCCACCGCCCCCCCGTAAACGCCCGAGTGCAGGTCCAGCGACGGCCCCCGCACCGTGAATTCCAGACACGAAATGCCCCGCAGCCCGTAGGTCAGCGTCGGGATGCCCGGCGCGAGCATGCCCGTGTCCGACACCGCGCAAATGTCCGCCTTCAGGTCCGCCGCGTTCGCCTCCAGGAAGGGTGTCAGGTTCAGGCTGCCGATTTCCTCCTCGCCCTCCAGCAGAAAGATCACGTTCACCGGCAGTTCGCCGTCGGCGGCCAGCGTGTCGGCCACGCCGCTCAGGTGCGCGTAATGTTGTCCCTTGTTGTCCGTCGCTCCCCGGCACCAGATCCGGCCATCGATCAGCGTCGGCTCGAAGGGCGGCGTCCGCCACTCCGCCACCGGATCGACCGGCTGCACATCGTAGTGCCCGTAGATCAGCACCGTGGGCCGGTCCGGCTTCGGCGCGCTTTTCGCCACCACCACCGGGTGGCCCGGCGTCGCGTGTTTCTCCGCGCTCAGGCCGATGCTCCGGCATTTCGCCACCAGCCAGTCCGCGCAGGCCGCCACGTCGCCCGCGTGCCGGCGGTCGGTCGAGATGCTCGGAAAACACAGGAGTTCGAAAAGCTCGTCAAGATGGGACATCATGCCCCGACTCTCCCGCCGCCCTCCGGCCGTGGCAACGGTTTATTGCCCACCCGGGGGGCGGGCGTTCCCGCCAACGTTGAAAGGCATGAGTTCCTTCAGTTGACTGGCTGGACTCTCTTCTTCGCTCGCCTTCGTGTAGCGCGTCCAGAAGTCCCCGAGTCGTTCGCCCATGTTGTCGACAAGAAAGGCATCAACAAGGGAGGGGTCGTAATAGCCGTCGGGCGAACAACCAGCCTCTATGAAATCGAGAAACTCATGCAAAATGGAGGTGCATTTGGGCGCATCAACCTCCTTTAGAGCATCGAGCACACCCACAACTTCATCCGGATGGGCCTGATCAAAACCGTCCCCGTAAATGAGGTGCTCAAACTCCTGTATCCGCGAAAAAGGGTCGATAGAGGATGGCGAATCCAAGACACGGGCCATTCTCTTAGTCTCTTTGAGGGATTGCTCATAGGCCTGCTTTCGAGCCTTCCGCTGTGGATCTCGAAAGCATGGCATACACCGGCCATGGGTTCGCTCGGCTGTGGCCTCGAGGATCTCAGCACCGCAAATGTCGCATGGAACGCGGGAACTCATTTTCAACGTCAAAGGACAGTCAGCCCTACCTGAGGGCGGGACAGTCGCAAACAGGAGTGTGCATGGAATCAGAGAGGATCGTCAACTCGCAACGTGGTAGGGCTTGGCGGCTCCGGTTTGTTGTTGAACTCGACGAACCAGCGCACGCCGTCATCCTTCACCCCGTCCCCCGCTGCGCCCGCTGCGGCGCGGAGATGAAATTCCCCGCCACCATCGAATCGCGCGGCCCTCCGCCCCGAAGATGAGCCACAACCCTCCGCCTCCCCCTGGCACCTCCCCAAAAGGCCGTCTCCGCGCCGGTCGCGTCTCTTCACGCGCCTT
>JACKQC010000027.1 GCA_024233085.1 Akkermansiaceae bacterium | reverse complement strand
CGACGTGATGGCTCAGTTGCAGGCGGATTCCACGCTTCAGTCGGTGCCGGTCATCATGCTGACCGCCCTGGTTTCGCCGGGCGAGACCAGCCAGGACGCGGTGGCGCAGAGCGGTTCGGTGACGGTGTTGCCCAAGCCCGTCAACCTCGACAAACTGATCCAGTGCCTGAAAGAGGCCATGGGTGTCGCCTGAAACGCTCCCGATCAAAACGGAGAGCCTCGAAAAAAAGCCCCCGCCCGCGGTGGCGGACGGGGGCTCTGTGTCGTGTGAGACAAGGGGAAAACGGTTTTTTCCCGGCTCGCTCGGCCGGGCTTAGAGGGTGTAGGCCGTTTCGCCGTGGTTGGTGGTGTCGAGACCCTGCGTTTCGTCCTGATCCGACGCGCGCAGTCCCACCAGCAGCTTCGTGATGAAAAGCGCGGCCACCGAGACCACGCCGCTCCAGACCGCGGTGACGATCACGCTCTTGATCTGGATCAAAAGCTGGCCGTCCTCCGCTCCGCCGCGGACGAACACGCCGGTCAGGATGGCGCCGACGATGCCGCCCACGCCGTGGACGCCGAAGACGTCGAGGCTGTCGTCATACTTGAGCGCCCGCTTCAGCGAAGTCGCGCAGAAATAGCAGACCGCGGCCGAAACCAGGCCGATGACCAGCGCGCCGGCCACGGTGGACGTTCCCGAAGCCGGGGTGATCGCGACGAGGCCCGCCACCGCGCCCGTGGCGGCGCCGACGGCGGTCGGTTTTTTCGAAACGATCCATTCCAGGGCCATCCAGCCGAGGGCGGCGGCGGCGGTGGCGATCTGCGTGGTGAGCATCGCGAAGCCGGCCGATCCATTGGCGGCGACGGCGCTGCCGGCGTTGAAGCCGAACCAGCCGACCCACAGGAGCGACGCGCCGATGACCGTGAAGGGCACGCTGTGCGGATGCATGGCGGTTGCGCCGTAGCCCTTCCGTTTTCCGACCATGACGCAGGCCACAAGGCCGGCGATCCCGGCGTTGATGTGGACCACCGTGCCGCCGGCAAAGTCGATCACTTTCCAAGTGGCGAAAAGTCCGCCGCCCCAGGCCATGTGCCAGATCGGGAGGTAGGAGAAGGTCGCCCACAAGGTGGTGAAGATGAGCACGGCCGAGAATTTCATGCGCTCGGCGAAGGCGCCGACGATCAGCGCCGGCGTGATGATGATAAAGGTCATCTGGAAGGTGACGAACACGCTCTCGGGAATGGTGCCCTGGAGCGAGCCTTCCTCGACGCCTTTGAGAAAAAGCTTTTCGGCGCCGCCGATGAGCGAGCCGCTCCCCGTCGCCGCGAAGCTGTAGCCGTAAACGATCCAGACGATCGTCATCACGGCGGCGATGATGAAGCACTGCATCAGCACGCTGAGGACGTTTTTCGCCCGGACCAGCCCGCCATAGAACAGGGCCAGCCCCGGCAGCGTCATCAGCAGGACGAGCACGGTGGAGGTCAGCATCCACGCGGTGTCGCCCGTGTCGAGCGTGGGAGCGGATTCCTGGGCGAAGAGAGTTCCGGTGGCGCCGAAAAGGGCCACCGCCAACACGAAAAGCCTCCGGAGAGGCGCGGTTTCTTTCATGAACGAGAAGGATTGAGGTTTGAAACAAGGGCATCGTCTCCGACCACTGAAAAAAAGGGGGGTGGTCGCGGGATCAGCCGAAATCCTTCGATGCAATTTTCGTGCCAACTTTTCGTGGAGACAAAAAAACCGGGGGAGGCTTCCCTCCCCCGGTTTGAATTGGATGAAGGTTCGAAAATTCCGATCAGCTGATGTGATAGGCCGGCGCGCCATGCTCGGCGACGTCGAGGCCGCCCGCTTCTTCCTCCTCGCTGACCCGCACTCCCATGATCGCCTTCAGGGCGAAGAAGACCACGTAGGAGAAGACAAAGGCGAAAAGACTGATGGCGACGGTGCCCAGGATCTGGGTAAAGAGGCTGTGCTCACTGTTGAAGGAAAAGATGCCGACGGCGATCGTTCCCCACATCCCGCAAATGCCGTGCACCGAGATGGCGCCCACCGGATCGTCGATCTTGATCTTGTCGAAGAACAGGATCGAACCCACCACCAGAGCGCCGGCAATGATGCCGATGAGGACGGCCGAGCCCTCGCTGACGGTGTCGGCGCCGGCGGTGATGCCGACCAAGCCGGCGAGAATGCCGTTCAGGGCCATCGAGAGATCGGGTTTTTTGATGACGATCCACGAGGTGAAGATCGAGCCAATCGCTCCGGCCGCGGCGGCGAGCGACGTCGTCACCAGCGAATAGGACACCGCCTTCGGATCCGCGCTGAGGGCGGAACCGCCGTTGAATCCAAACCAGCCGAGCCACAGGATCAGCACCCCGATGGTGGCCAGCGGCATGCTGTGACCGACAATCGGCTTGATGCCGTCCTTGGTGTACTTGCCGCGACGGGGACCGAGAATCAGCACGCAGGCCAGGGCCGCGAAGCCGCCGAAGGCATGCACCACCGATGAACCGGCGAAATCGTAGAATCCTCTATCGGCCAGCCAGCCACCGCCCCATTTCCAGTAGCCGGTCACGGGATAGGCGAACCCGACGAGAAGGACCGAGAAAACCATGAAACTCGTGAGCTTCACGCGCTCGGCCACGGCGCCGGATACGATCGTGGCCGCAGTGGCCGCGAACATCGCCTGGAAAAGGAAGTCGCCCCAGACGGTATACCCCGCGTTGTATTCTGCCGTGACTTTTGCCGGATCCATCATGTCAATCGCCGAGCCAAGCCATCCTCCTCTCGCGAAAACACCGGAGACCAATACGTAATTGTCGCCTGGAGGATACATCGAGTAGAAACCCCAGAAGGCATAGAGCAGGATGCCCGTGGTGATGATCCAGACATTCTTGAAGAGAATGTTGACCGTGTTCTTGGACTGACTGAGGCCGCTCTCCACCGTCGCGAAGCCGAGGTGCATGATGAACACCAGCGCGGCGGCGATGCAGATCCAGAGGTTGTTGACGGTGAAGACCGCATACCCGTCAGAGGCCATGAAGGCTTCATCGGAATAGGCGGAGGGATCCGCGGGCGCCGCCGCTTCCTGCCCGAAAACCCCGGTTGCGAGAAGTGGCAGGGCGAGGAGCCCGGCCAGGAGTAACCAGTTACGAAGGTTGAATCGATGTTTCATAATGATGTGTCGTTAGCGTTGAGGCCGTCTCAGCAGTGGCGTTGACACTCCGGAGGCGGCGTTTTTGTCGGAACCCGGTCAAAGCATCGCCTGTGCCAAGTTTGGCGACAATTTTCCAGTGATCTGTAACTCGCTGAAAAACAAAAAGCCCCGACCGAGACAAACTCGGCCGGGGCTTTCGAAATGAGGAAAATAGGCGGCGGAATCAGTCGTTGTAGGCCGATTCGCCGTGGTCCGTCTGGTCGAGGCCGAGGGTTTCCTCCCGCTCGGAGACGCGCAGGCCGACGAGTTTGTTCACCGCGAAAAGGATGACGAAGGAAACGATCCCGGTATAGACGATCGTGATCGCCGAACCGGCGAACTGAAGGCCGAGCTGCTTGCCGAACGCCGCGCTTCCGAAGCCTCCGAGCGCCGGGAGCCCGACCACGGCCACCAACAGCGTGCCGACCAGACCGCCGACGCCGTGAACGCCGACCACGTCGAGCGAGTCATCGTAGCGGAAGCGGTTCTTCAGCCTCACCGAGGCCCACCAGCAGACAAATCCCGAGACCGCGCCGATCAGCAGCGCGCCCACCGGACCCGCGACGCCGGACGCCGGGGTGATGGCCGCCAGACCCGCGATGGAACCGGTCGCCGCGCCGAGGACGCTCGGTTTCCGGATCGTGACCCACTCGATCGCCGCCCAGGTGCAGGCGGCGGTGGCGGCCGACAGATGCGTGACGAAGAGCGTCATCGCCGCCGCGTCGCTCGCGCCTCCCTTGCTGCCGGCGTTGAAGCCAAACCAGCCGACCCAGAGCATCGCCGTGCCGGTGACCGTCATGGGCAGATTGTGCGGCGGCTCGGGATGGCGGCGCTTGCCGACCATGAGGCACGCGATCAGCGCCGCGACGCCGGCCGTGATGTGGACCACGATGCCGCCCGCCAGATCGACGACGCCCCACTTTTGAAACACGCCGCCGAACCACGTGATGTGGCAGATGGGCGCGTAAACCAGCAGCGCCCAGAGCACCGAAAAGATCAGCAGCGCCGAAAACTTGATGCGCTCCACAAAGGTGCCCACGATCAGCGCCGGGGTGATGATGAAAAAGGTCATCTGAAACGCCGAGCCGAGGATTTTGTCCGGCCCGATCCCCTTGTGGAAGATCGCGCCGAGCCCGCCCGTCAGGCCGCCGCCGGCCCCGACCGCGAGCGAGTAGCCGAGAATCATCCACACCAGGCTGAGCACCGCCGCCAGCGAGAAGCAGTGCATCAGCACGCTGAGCACGTTCCGCTTGTTGACCAGGCCCCCGTAAAAGAGCGCCAGGCCCGGAATGGTCATGAAAAGCACCAGCGCCGTGGAGGTGAGCATCCAGGCGTTGTTGCCGGTGTCGGAAGCGGCGGCGGCGCCGCCCTCCTGGGCGAAGGCCCCGGTCGTCGTGGCCGCCAGCAGGGCCAGCGGCGCGAATTTGGACAAGAGAGATCGAGAGTTGAAACGTTGAGTCGTCATGGTTCGAAGTTGGCGATGGATTGAAGATCACGCATCGACCCCATGCGGCGACCGCCAACGCGGACCGGACATCCGCCGCGGAAGTTGGGGGAAGGGGGAGCGGCGAAAATCCGGCCGAGCCGGGACGGCAAGCCAGAGGGTCGAAGACCGGTCGGATTCGATGGTCGATTTGGCAACGTAAAATGCTAAAAATCCGCCCATTAGGCGAAAATTTCCACCGCGCCCCGTTTTCAGCCGGCCGACGAATGACACGTTGCGGGCTCGCTCCGCCGTCGATTCGGTGGCAAGGTCACGGCTCTTCTTGATTTGCGCCCGCTTCGCCCTTCATTCGAGCATCTCCATGCCCCAGCCGCCCGCATCCCAATCCGGTCCCGAACCCGCCTCCGGAGCCTTCGAAACCCGCGCCATTCACGCGGGCCGCGATTTCGTCGGCGAAACCGGCGCCGTCACCCCGCCGGTGTGGCTGACCTCCACCTTCGAATACGGGAATCCCGGCGGCTTCGATTACACCCGGTCGGGAAATCCGAATTTCCGGCTGCTCGGCCGCGCGGTCGCCAGCCTCGAGTCGGCGGAATTCGCCACCGTCTTCGCCAGCGGCGTCTCGGCCATCACCGCCATCGTATCGGGCCTGAAGTCCGGCGACACCGTCGTCGCCGAGGAAAACATCTACGGCTGCACCTACCGCCTGTTCGCCCGGGTTTTCGCCAAATTCGGCGTGTCCATCGAATACCTCGACTTCACCGACCCCGCGTCGCTGGAAAAAATCGCGGAACACCGGCCCGCGCTCGTCTGGATCGAGTCGCCGACCAATCCCAACCTTAAAATCATCGATATCGCCGCCGCTGCGGAAGCCGCCCACGCCGCCGGCGCGCCGCTCGTGGTGGACAACACCTTCGCCAGCAGTTATCTCCAGCGCCCGCTCGAGCTGGGGGCCGACCTTTCCCTGCTCAGCACGACGAAATACACCAACGGCCATTCCGACGCCCTCGGCGGCGCCGTCTGCACGAACGACCCCGCCTGGAACGAGCGGATGATTTTCGCCCAAAAAGCCCTCGGCCTCCAGCCGGCCCCCTTCGACTGCTGGCTCACCCTCCGCGGGCTCAAGACCGAGGCCATCCGCATGGAGCGCCACTGCGCCAATGCCCTGCGTTTCGCCGAGTTCCTCGAAAACGAGTCGCCGGCCGAGACCGTGCGTTATCCCTTCCTGCCCTCCCATCCGCAGCACGAAATCGCCCGCCGGCAGATGCGCGGCGGCTCCGGCATCGTGACGGCCGACTTCGGCTTCGACCTCGAGACGACCCTGCGCCTCGTCGAGAGCCTTCGTTATTTTCCGAAGGCCGAAAGCCTCGGCGGCGTCGAGTCGCTCTGCTGCCATCCCGCCTCGATGACCCACGCCAGCGTGCCGCGCGAACAGCGCGAGAAGGTCGGAATCGGCGATTCGCTCGTCCGCTTTTCCGTCGGCATCGAGAATATCGAGGACCTCGTCGCCGACGCCCGCGCGGCCCTGGCGGCGGTGGCCGGCTAGCCTCCCCCGAACGATGCGCGACCTGCTCACCGATCCCCTCTGGCGGGCCGAGGACCTCGGGCACGCCGTTCCCGGCGCGGAGCACGCCGTTTCCGTGTGCCTGCCGCTCTGGGAGCACGTTATCGGTTACGAGGAAAACGATCCCGCCGTCGTCGGGCGCTTCGCCTGCGGTTATCCGCGCTTCTTTCTCCATCCCCGGGTGCGCGAGCTGTTCGCGGTCGCGGCGGAAAATTTCGCCCGCCCCGGCGAGACCGCGCTCGTGTTTCCGACCGCCGCCGCCGCGTCGCGCGCGGCCGAGCATGTGAGGAAAAAATCGGGCGCCGCCTGCCGGATCGAAGCCTTCGGCCACCACGCTCTCGCCGCTCTGGTCCTTCCCGAAAGCGCCCGCGAACCGGCCTGGAAACGCTGGCAGCACGGCGGCGAAATCGTCGGCAGCCGCCAGGCCGAGGCCGCCCTCTCCGGCGCGGAAGGCGCGGGCGAAGCCGGCGTCGCCGCGCGCGAGACCGTCCGCCGCCATTTGGCCGAACTCTACGGGCAGCCCGCCGGGAACGTCTTCCTTTTCGCCTCCGGCATGGCCGCCATCTCCGCCGTGCAGCGCCTACTCGCGCCCGGCTCGCCCGCCGCGCAGATCGAGTTTCCCTACGTCGACACGCTCAAAGGACTGAACGAGTTCGGCTTCGGCGCCCGCGAGATCATGAGATCCGCCACCGGCGGCGTGGACGAGACGCGGGCCCTGCTCGCGGCGGGGCCGGTCGCGGGCGTTTTCACCGAGCTGCCCAGCAATCCTCTCCTGCGCACCGCCGACCTCGCCGCCCTGGCGCGGCTGCTCACCGGCACGGGCGCGCCGCTCGTCGTCGACGACACCGTCGCCACCGCCGTCAATGCCGACGCCCTTCGGCACGCGGACGCGGTGACCACCAGCCTCACCAAACTCTACTCCGGCGTCGGCGACGTCATGGCCGGCGCCGCCGTGGTCCGCGCCTCGTCGCCCTTCGCCGCCGAATGGCTTTCCGCCCTTGCCGCCGCCGAGTCGGAGAGCCCGCTGTACGGCGCCGACGCCGTCGTGCTCGCGAAAAACGGCGCGGATTTTTTCGAGCGCGCCGGCCGGGTGAACGC
Organism: Akkermansiaceae bacterium; assembly: GCA_024233085.1. Taxonomy (GTDB): domain Bacteria; phylum Verrucomicrobiota; class Verrucomicrobiia; order Verrucomicrobiales; family DEV007; genus JAEUHH01. The sequence continues at coordinate 42,105 of JACKQC010000027.1, read as the reverse complement.
CGGCGCCGAGGCCCTGTTCGATTTTCTCGCCGGGCATCCGAAGGTCGCGCGCCTCTGGTATCCCAAAACCGAAACGCCCGACCGCTACGAAGCCGTCCGGCGCGAGGGAGGCGGATATGGCGGGCTCTTTTCGTTGCTGATCGCGGATCCCTCGGGGGCGCGGCGCTTTTACGACGCCCTGCGGGTGACCAAGGGACCGAGCTTCGGCACGCACTTCAGCCTCGCCAGCCCCTACACCCTGCTGGCCCACTACCGCGAGCTGGACTGGGCGAAAGGGCGGGGCGTGGAACCGCATCTCATCCGGGTCTGGACCGGGCTCGAGCCGGCCGGAGACCTGATCGAGCGGTTCGGGGAGGCTCTCGCGGCGGCGTGACGCGCGGAAAGCGGGCCGACCCAACAGGGTTGGGTGGGCGACTCAACCCTGTTGGGTCGATCCCGGCTCAGTTCATCCCGATATTGTCGGGCTCGTCGGCGATCAGGGCGTGCCAGGGGCTCAGCTCGCGAAGCAGGCGGTTCCACAGCGTGTCGAGATCGCTCGTCTCCAGCACCCGGCGCTCCGGCATGCGCGGAATCCAGGAATTCTGCGCCAGCTCGCTCTCCAATTGCCCCTCGGACCAGCCCGAGTAGCCGACAAAGGCGCGGATCGAAAATCCCTCCATCTGGTGCAGCACCGCCTGCTTGGTGGACAGGTGGGTGGAAAACAGCAGCGAGTCGTCCGCCTCCGACCAGCCGAGGGAACTGAAGGTCAGGTGCTCGGTCGAAACCGGTCCGCCCACGAAGACGGGCACCTTCAGCAGAGGCTCGAACTGCTCGTCTTCGAGCAGGTCGCCCACGGTCTTGCCGAGGGGACGGTTCAGGATGTACCCGTGGGCGCCGTATTCGCTCTTGTGCTCGGTCAAAAGCAGGACGCTGTGGCGAAAGGTCGGCTCCCGCAGGCTCGGATCGGCGAGTATGATCCGACCCTTCAGCGTGTCCGGGGACTCGTCGTCGTCTTCGTCGAAATTCATGGCGGGGACTTTTGACGAAAGACCGGTTGAAGCGGCCGGCCTTCCACGGAAATCTAAAAGGACGCGGACCGGGCCGCAATCCCGATGTTTCAGAATCCCCCCATGAACGATCTGATCGCCATCCTGAACTCCGGCGGCAGCCTGTCCGCCGACGACATCGCGCGCGCGGCCGAGGCGCTGCTGGCGGACTCGGTTGACGACGCGGAGAAAGCCGCCTTTCTCGTCGCGCTCGCCGAAAAGGGCGAGTCGCCGGAGGAAATCGCCGCCTTTGTCGAGGCCTTCCTTGGACGGGCGGTCACTCCCGACCTGGGGGGAGCCGGCGGCGGCGGCGGCGGGGAGCCGTTGCTAGATGTCTGCGGCACGGGCGGCGACAAGCTCGATCTTTTCAACGTCTCGACCTCGGCGGTGTTCGTCCTCGCCGGGGCGGGCGTGCGGGTCGTCAAGCACGGCAACCGCGGCATCACGTCGAAAAGCGGCGGAGCCGATGTGCTCGAGGCGCTCGGCATTCGCATCGATCCGCCGCCGGACCGGATCGGCGATTGTCTCGAGGCCGTCGGCGCGGCCTTTCTGTTCGCGCCGCGCTATCACCCGGCCTTCAAGGCGGTCGTGAAGGTCCGCCAGGCGCTCGCCGCGGAGGGACGCCGCACGATTTTCAATCTCCTCGGGCCGCTGTTGAATCCGGCGCGGCCGACCCACCAGTTGATCGGCGTTTTCTCGGGCGATCTGGCGCCCGTTTTCGCGAAAATCCTGGCGCGCCTCGGCCGGAAGCGCGCCTGGGCCGTCCACGGAACCACGGAAACCGGGGCGGGCATGGACGAGATCTCGACGCTCGGCTCATCGACGGTCTGGAAGGTGGCGGACGGCGCCGTGCTCGGCGGCGAAACCGTGACCCCGGCCGATCTGGGGCTCGCGCCGGCGACGCTCGGCGACCTGCGCGGCGGCGACGCGGCGGAGAACGCGAAGATCCTGACCGCCATCCTCGACGGCACCGAGCGCGGCCCGAAACGCGACATTGTCCTGCTCAACGCGGCGGCCGGGTTGACGATTTGCGGGCGCGCGGCCGACCTGGGGGACGGTCTCCGGCTGGCGGCCGAAGCGATTGACTCGGGAGCGGCGATGGAGAAACTTGGCGCTTGGCGAGAATTTCATTGAGCGGCCCCTCCGGCCCTGAATCGTCCATGGAACCCAGTCGCGCCGTCCCGCCGGGCGTCGCGATCGCGTTTTTGATCTGTTACGCGGGGCTCTGTCTGGCGGGTCTGAACCCGTGGCACCTGCCCGAGTCGACGGACGACATCACCTATTTCGACCTCGCGCGGTCGTGGGCGGCGGGGGAGGGACACACAGTCCAGGGCGAGATCATCAACGACTGGCCGCCGGGATTTCCTTTGATCCTGTCCCTGCCGATCCGGCTGGGCTTCGGCTCGCTGCTCGCCGGAAAGGTGCTGACGGTCGCGCTGGCGCTGGTGGCGCTGGTCCTCGGGTATCGTCTGCTGCGATCCGAGCGGCGGGAGCTGCCCTTCGTCACCATGGCGCTGCTGGCGCTGATGCCGGCGGGTTACGTTCACCTGCTGCGAACGGGCAGCGACTGGCCCTACGCGGGGATGACCTTCGCGTTTTTCCCGCTGCTTTACCGGCTGCGGGACCGAGCCTCCCTGCCGGTGGCGGTCGGCGCCGGGCTGCTGCTGGCGGCGGCGGCCTTGACGCGCCAGGTCGGCGTGCTGCTGAGCGCGGCGATCATTTCCCAGGCGATCGGGAAATGGTGGCGCCTGCCGCGGCGCGCGGACGTGATGGGCACCGCGAGGGCGGTGTGGCCCGAGGCGCTCGTGTCCGTCCTCGGCGCCTCGGCCTGGCTGGGGTGGAACCTGTGGCTGCGAAGCGCCGCGGCCGCCGGCCGGGTGGCCACGGGTAACTACGACGTGCTCGGGGCCTCGATCTGGCATTTCTTCGAGCCGCTCAAGGCCGTCAGAGGCGTCGCGGAGTTGTTTTTCCAGTTCGAAAACATTGCCGGCATCCTGGGAATTCCCTCCGGACTGGCCGTCGCGGGTCTGGCGGTCTTTGCCGCGGTTTTGGCGATCGGGCTCTGGCGCACCATCGCCGAGCGGCGCTGGCTGCCCTCCGACGCCTACGCGCTTTTCACCGTCGCCGTGCTGCTCAACTACCAGTTCAAGAACACCCGCTTCTGGATTCCGGTCGCGCCTTTCCTGCTCGACTGGTTCTTCCGCGGGCTGGTGTGGCTGACTTCTCCGGTGTGGAAGGCGCGGCCGGCCTTCCCCTGGCGAAAGGTCGCGGGCGCCCTGCTCGGCCTCTGGGCGGCCGGCTGCCTGGCCATCGATTTTGTGCTTATCCTGAAGGGCAACGGAGCCGGCCAGGGACCCCTCTGCGGGCTCCTGAGCCGGGACGAGGGCCGCTTTTATCGCGGGCTCTACGCCGACATGCGGACCGCCGCCCGCTGGATCGCGGAAAACCGTCCCGGCGCGCGGATCGGGGTTCGCGGCTGGTTCGCGAACTATTTTCGGGAATTTTCCGGCGGGCTGCGCGCCGTGAACCACGAGTATTATCCGAACGAGTTCGACGTCTTCGTCCGGACCACCGAACCCGATCTGCCCGAGCTGTTGCGGGGGCAGTTCACGGAGGTTTTTCGCGCCGGCGAGGCGGTCGTTTACGCGAAAACGGCGGAGAAATGATTTGTCAGCCCGCCCCGTTTTTGGGAAGGAGAACGTCCCATGGATCGACGTTTTGAAAACCAGGTCGCCATCGTCACCGGTGGCGCGGACGGCATCGGAAAAGAAATCGCGGCCCGCCTCGCGCGGGAGGGCGCGGCGGTGACGATTTTCGACTTCGACGCGGAGAAATCCGCCGGCACGGTGGCCGAACTCACCGGGCAGGGGCTCCGCGTCTCGTCGGAGTTGGTGGATGTCGCCGACGACGCGGCCGTCAAAGCCGCCATCGAAAAGGTCGCCGCCGGCCACGAGGGGCGCCTCGACGTGATGGTTCACTGTGCCGCCATCGTCGGCCCCACCGCGACGAAGATCACCGACGTTTCGGTGGAGGATTTCGACCGCGAATACGCGATCAACCTGCGCGGCACCTTCTCGGCCACCAAGCACGCGCTCGCCGCCATGCTCCCGCGCAACTACGGGCGCGTCCTCCTGTTCGCCTCCATCGCGGGGAAGGAGGGCAACGCCGGCATGAGCCCCTACTCGGCCACGAAGGCCGCCGTCATCGGTCTGGCCAAGTCCGTCGGGAAGGAGTTCGCCGAGACCGGCATCACCGTCAACGCCATCGCCCCGGCCGTCATCCGCACCGCCATGGTCGAGAACTGCGACCCGTGGCAGGTCAAGTACATGACGGACAAGATCCCGATGAAACGCTGCGGTTCCCTCGAGGAAATCGCCGCGATGAGCTGCTGGATCGTTTCGCCCGAGGCGAGTTTCAACACCGGTTTTACCTTTGACCTCACCGGCGGACGCGCCGTCTATTGACCGACCGATCTCTCCGAACCCTCCCCTCCCACGACCGACATGAGCGCCGAAAACAAGATCGCCGAACTCGGACTGGAACTCCCGCCGCCCCCGCCGCCCGGCGGTATTTACCAACCCGTCGTCATCGCGGGGAACATCGCCTACGTCTCCGGCCACGGCCCGCTGAAAAACGACGGCGCCTACATCACCGGCCGCGTCGGGCGTGAACTCGACCTCGCCGACGGCCAGGCCGCCGCGCGCCAGACCGGGCTCGCGCTGCTTTCGACCATCCGCCAGCAACTCGGCTCGCTCGACCGCGTCCGCCGCCTGCTCAAAACGCTCGCCCTCGTGAACTCGACCGACGATTTCACCCAGCAACCTCAGGTCATCAACGGCTTCAGCGAGCTGTTCCGCGATGTCTTCGGCGAGGAAAACGGCGTCGGCGCCCGCAGCGCGCTCGGCACCAGCGTGCTGCCCGGAAACATCCCCGTCGAAATCGAACTCATCCTCGAGATCGAACCATGAGCGCGCCCGGCACCGACCGCTGGTACGCCGTCGAAAACGCGGACGAGATCGCCTCGCCGGCCCTGCTGGTGTGGCCGGACCGCGTCCAGCACAATATCGACGTCATGATCGCCCAAACCGGCGGCGATCCCGCGCGTCTCCGGCCCCATGTGAAGACGCACAAGCTCGGCGAAGTCGTCCGCATGCAGCGCGAGTCGGGCATCGACAAGTTCAAGTGCGCCACCGTCGCCGAGGCCGAAATGTGCGCCCAGGCCGGCGCCGGAGACGTGCTGCTCGCCTATCAGCCCGTCGGGCCGAACATCGGGCGGATGCTGGAGCTGAGCCGCAAGTATCCCGACACCTCCTTCGCCGCGCTGGTGGATGACGCGGAAAATCTCGACCGGATCGCCGCCGTTTTTTCCGCCGCCGGGGCGAGCCTGCGTGTCTTTGCCGACATCGACTGTGGGATGGGCCGCACCGGCATCGCGCCGGGAGACGCCGCGGTCGCGCTCTGTCGTCGGGCCGTCGATACGGCGGGCGTGGACTTCGCGGGCCTGCACGTGTACGACGGGCACATTCACGATCCCGACGTGAAGAAGCGCGGCGAACGCTTCGAGGCCGCTCTGGGCCTGGTCGCCCCGTTTCTGGCCCGGCTCGACGAGGCCGGCGTTTCCGTGCCGCTGATCGTCGGCGGCGGGTCGCCGACTTTTCCGTGGCACGCGGAGGCGATCGGCCGCTTTGGAACGATTCCCTACGAGTGCAGCCCGGGCACGACGCTGCTCTGGGACGCCGGATACACGACCAAGCATCCCGACCTCGACTTCGCCGTCGCCGACGTGTTGCTGGCGCGCATCATCAGCAAGCCCGGCGAAAACCGCCTGTGTGTCGATCTCGGTCACAAGGCCGTGTCCGGCGAAAATCCCATCGAAAACCGCGTGCGCTTTCCCGATCTGCCGGACGCAAGACCGGTGATGCAGAGCGAGGAGCATCTCGTCCTGGAAACGCCCGAAGCCTCCCGATTCGCGGTCGGCGACGTGTTGTATGGCGTTCCCTGGCACGTGTGTCCCACTGTGGCCCTGCATCAGGAGGCGGTCGTGATTCGCGACGGACGCGCCACCGGCGAGCGCTGGAAAATCAGCGCCCGTGACCGGCGTATCACAGTCTGAGGAGGGCCGGTCGGGTGAGTCGCGGGAATCCGCACCGGCTCAACTGTGCATCACCTGACCGCCGTCGATGTTCAGGGTCTGGCCGGTGATGTTTCGGGCGTGCCGGGAGGCGAGAAACACGGCCAGGGCGCCGTATTCGGCCGGTTCCTGCCAGCGGCCCAGCGGGGACACTTTCGCGATCTTTTCGGCGGCCCACGCGTCGTAGTCGCGGCGTTCGGCCTCCGGAAGCCGGGCCTGGGAGGCGGCCCAGACGGATTGGTTGAGCGTCGTTTTGACCATGCCGGGCGAGAGGGCGTTGACGCGGATGTTGCGCGCCGCGAGGTCGCGCGCGGCGCATTGGGTAAAATTGATGAGACCCGCCTTCGCGGCGGAATACGGCGGGTCGGTTTGCGATCCGATCTGGCCCGCCACCGATACGAGAAACAGCAAGGTCCGGCCGCTTCCCGGGGCGTCGCCGCCCTCGAGTAACCGGGGCGCGAAGACGTGGGCGGTCCGCACCGCGCCGGTCAGGTTGATGTCCAGCACGCGCGCCCAGTCCTCGGGATCGATATTCCAGAAGGGAAACCCGAATTTGCCCGAGCCCGCGCCGGCGGCATAGACGACGTGATCGATCCGACCCAGGGCGTCGGCGAATTCGGCCGCGGCGGCTTCCAGCGAGGCGGAGTCGGTGACATCGGCGACGCGCCCCAGGCAATCGGCGCCGGATCGGGTCGCGAGATCGCCGGCGACGGTTGTGACGTCCGGGTTGCGGTCGAGCAGGCCGACCCGGCAGCCTTCGGCGGCGAAGGCCTCGGCGATCGCCAGCCCGATGCCCTGGGCGCCACCGACGACGATGGCGGTTTGGTTTTGGAGGTCGAGATTCATGCGTTGCAATTCGGACGGACATTTCGTCACAGTCGCTCCAATTCCGCACGCAAATTCCGGCGGGCGGCATTCTCAAATCGCGCGCGAAAATCGTGCGTGTGGTAGATCGACGGACGCTCGAGAAAATTTCGCAGAACTTTTCGGCGTCCAATTCGGTAGGTGACTTCGGGCACGTGCCGGTATTCCCCGCGAATTGCCGAGGCATAACGATTGTAATGAACTTCGGAACTCCCGAGAATCGACAGATCGATGTCCGCGATACGTTTTTCGGCGTCCGTTTCGGGCATCCTTCGATGATCGGTTGCCAAAATCAGACGCCGGACGCGCTCGATGGTTGCCCCAGGCAATTCCAGGGCCGTGAGCGATTCGCTCGCAAGCCGGGCGCTGGCGGCCTCGTTGTCGGAAACTTTCGGATCGTAAACGGCGTCGTGAAACCAGAGAGCCAGGGCGATTTCGTCCCGATCCAAACCGCCGGTCGACTCGGCGTCGAGTTCCATCAGGCATTCCTCGACGTGGCGAAGATTGTGATAGTGCCGGACGGGTTCGCGATGGAGGAAAAACAATTTTTCCCGAATCGCCTCGGATGAGCCGGATCCGACACCGAGGCGAGCCATCAGGGAATTCCACCGCGCGTGAAGTCGATCACTGAGACCGGAATCATCGCCAATCACGCCAGCACCTCCCGGATCACGCGGCCGTGGACGTCGGTGAGGCGGCGCTCGAGGCCGTTGTGGTAGTAGGTGAGGCGCTCATGATCGAGGCCGAGCAGGTGAAGGATGGTGGCGTGGAATTCGTAAACCGACGAGATGTCCTCGGCCGCCTTCCAACCGAACTCATCCGTCGCGCCGTGGCTGAAGGGCGCCTTCACCCCCGCGCCGGCGAGCCAGCCGGTGAACCCGGCGGGGTTGTGGTCGCGGCCGCTGGCGCCTTTCTGAAAGGTCGGCATGCGGCCAAACTCGGAGCACCATACCACCAGCGTGTCCTCCAGCAGGCCGCGCTGCTTCAGGTCCTTGATGAGCGCGGCGGTCGGTTGATCGAGGATGTGGGCGTGACCGGGATACTGGTCGTAAATCGTCTTGTGCCCGTCCCAGTTGCCGACGCCCTCGCCCATGGCGTAGGCCCCGTTGAAAAGCTGCACGCACCGCACGCCGCGCTCGATGAGCCGCCGGGCGAGGATGCAGTTTTTCGCGTAGCCGGCGCGGACGGGATTTTGCGTGTCGTCGGCGCCGTAGGCCCTGAGGATGTGGGCGGGCTCGCCGCCGAGGTCGGTGAGTTCGGGCACCGAGAGCTGCATGCGCGCGGCGAGTTCGTAGCTGGCGATGCGGGCGGCCAGCTCCGAGTCGCCGGGGAACCGCTCGAGATGCCGGGCATTGAGCCGTTTCAGAAAATCGGCCGTGTCGCGGTCGGCGTTCTTCGCGATCGACGCGGGGCGGCTGAGATAGCGGACCGGTTGCTGAGCATTGAAGGCGGTGCCCTGAAACTGGGCCGGCAAAAACGCGGACGCCCAGTTGTTTCCCGCCGCCTGGGGCAGGCCGCGCGGATCGGGAATGGCGACGAAGGCGGGCAGGCTGTCGTTTTCCGACCCCAGCGCGTAGGTGGTCCACGCGCCGAGCGAGGGGAAGCCCTCCAGAGTCTGGCCGGTGGACATGAAATTCTCGCCCGGCCCGTGGGTGTTCGTCTTGCTGGTCAGGGAATGGATGAAGCAGATGTCGTCGGCGAGTTCGGCGAGGTTCGGAAGCAGGTCGCCAAGCATTTTTCCCGACTGGCCGCGCGGCTTGAAGGGGTATTTCGGCTTGATGAGATTGCCCTGCTCGCCCTGGAAAGTCACCACCTTGGCGTCGCCGGGCATCGGGGTGTCATGGCGTCTGACCAGTTCGGGCTTGTGGTCCCAGGTGTCCACGTGGCTCACCGCGCCCGAGCAAAAGATGACGAGCACGTTTTTCGCCAGGGCCGGGAAATGCGTGTCCCGTGCGGCATAGGGCCGTGCGGGATCGATCCGCGGTCGAAACGGCGTCGACCCCTCTTTCGCGAGCAGGGCGTCGCGGCCCAGCAGCCGCGCCAGCGCGATGGAGCCCAGCCCGGTGACGGAGCGATTCAGAAAACGCCGCCGATCCAGCAGATCGCGCCCGGCGGCGGAGAGGTTCTCGGGGGAGGAATTCATCGCGGTGTCCAAAGACCGTTGTGGTTGCGAATGGGGCCGTCGGATGGCAGATTTCCGATCATGGAAGCAACCCTCACGATCGACGAGGCCGGACGGATCAACCTGCCCGAATCCGCGCGTCGCGTCTTTGGCGCGGAAGTCGGCTGCACCGTCCGGGCGGAGATCAACCGTGACCATATCGAAATCTTCAGGGACGCATTCGAAGCCTCCGACACGATGCGATCGCCCGTCGGAAGGCTTGTCCTCGCGCCATCCGGTATGGCCATGGATTCGGCCAGCGCCGTCCGTGCCGAGCGCGACGCGATGGAAGGCCGTGGCTTGCGCCGATGACCCGTTAGCGAGAAACCCGGAAAAGAGGCGTTCGAGGCGGAGCAATTTACGATTTCACCCATCTCGCGGCGGCGAGAAAATGCGAAGCGGAACACCTCGTTACCCTGAATCGAAACGATTTTCTCGCAATCCACCGTGAAGGCGATCCCCAGATCGTCGTCCCCTGAATCGCGCCCGGCGGCGGCGAGGGTTTCGGGTGAGGGAGTCATGGCGGGGCGGGTAAAAAGCCGGAACGAATGACGTTCCCGTAATCAACAGAACCCCGAACCCGGATTTTTGCAAACCAAATTGTATACAATCCTGGCGCGTCCGCGCCAACCAGATCCTTCAATCGACAAAAACCGAAGCGAGAAGTCTTTCATCCCACCACTTCGAAACGTCGGACCTGGATGGCGTTCTTGCCGTTTTTCTGCAGCGGACGCGGCTCGGGTTGGGCGTATCCGTTCAGATCGACACTCCGGGCGCGCGCCTCGTATCGGCCCGGCTTCAGATCCTTCACCGTCGCAAAATAGGAGCACATACCATAGCGCGGCGGCCAGGCGAGCGGGACGCCGCGCCGGGAGTCGAAGGCCAGGACGCGGCGTGGGTCCACTCCGTCGGGCAACATCGTTTGCCAATCCGGCTGTTCCTCCAATTCGCAGGGTTGCCACGGCGCGCCGAGCAGCTCGGGCGCGTCGTCGGCCAATGGTGGCGGCTCACCCTCGACACGCCGCACCCAGAATTCCACGCGAGCCACGCCGCTCAGGCCGCCGATGACCTGACCGGTGAGGTGGACCGCTTGTCCGGCGGGAAATTTCCGACCTTCGAGACTCTTGTCCACGTAGGCGGCGGTCTTGAGAAACGAGTCCGGATCGTTGTTGCCCTCGGCGTAGGTGTCGTTGTTTCGCGGATCGTTGGTCACGAAGATTTGGCGCAGCCACTTGATCGATTTGTAGCCGTGGGACCACGGCACGATCATCCGCACCGGCCCGCCGCGCTCGAGCGAGAGCGGCCCGCCATTCAGCCGGTAGGCGAGGAAGACGGGCAGGTCGCCCGGCGCGGTCTCGAAACATTGGGTGTAACTGACGGAGGACTGGAAAATCTGGTTCGGATTATCGTTATGAAAACCCCGGTAATAGACGCGGCGCACGTTCGACATTTTTCCGCAAAGCCCGAGCACCTCGCGCAGCGGCACCCCGGTCCACAGGCCCTGCCCGAGCGGCGTGTCGATGTTCAGGCACTGCATGGCCTTGAGAAAGTGAACCTCGTGTTTTTGTCCCAATTCCCTCAGCGCGGGAAGGTCGAGCGCGTTGCCCCCGTCGAGCGTCAGCGGAGTTTCCAAAGTCGCCGCCACCTTGGTGTGGGGCCGTTCGACAAAGGGGTCGGCCGTGATCTCGCAGCGCCAGCTTTCCGGCGTCAGCCGCGCCTTGACCAAGGCCTCGCCGGTCAACGTGTGCGGCTTGGGATTGCCCCGCGAGACGTCGAAAAAGTCCGCGTCCGGCGTGAGGAAGGGGCGGAATTCCGGCGCCGCGGGAGCGGGTTCGGCAGCGCTCGCGACGCCCAGTCCGGCCGCCGCGGCGCCGGCGCCGAGGGCGGTGGTGTGGAGAAAACGCCGTCGCGAAACGGCTTCGGCGGGCGATTCGTCGGGATCGGGGTTCATCGAGGAGGCGCGGTTGAGTCAGGAGCGACCAGTCGAAGCCAGCGGAGTCGGATCCAACAGGGTTGACTCATTGACCTAACCCTGTTGGGTCCGCCGGCGGGAGCGGGGGTATCGCTTCAGTTCGGTGTGGCTTCGCCGTGCGGGTAGCGGTAGTCGGCCCTGTCGTCGGTCGAGACCGGTTTCGTCGAGCCGTCGGCGAGGGTGTAAAGGAACAGCTTGCCGCCGGCGTGGTAAACGATGGCGGATTCGTCCTTCGTCCAGCGCGGATAGGCGAACCACACGCGCTTCGCCTCGGCGTTGGCGAAGGGCTTCAGGTTCGTGATCTCGCGGCGGGCGATGTCGAAGTCCGCCACGTAAAGCGTGCGGCCGGGGAATTCGTATTGGAAGCCGGTCTGGTATTCGAAGCAGATTTTCGTCTCGCTCGGCGACACGCTGACGCGGTCGAGGATGCCCTTGGCCGCCAGTTCGCAGTCGACGCGCTCGAATTTTGGCTCCCCGCCGGGGTTCGGCGTCATCAGGAAATAGCCGCGCTTGAGTCCGGGCGGCTTCGCGGCGACGAACAGCCGGCCGTCCCGCACCGCCGAGTGGACCCACGCATGGTAAGCCTCGCCCGTGAGCGCGATTTCCTCGCCCGGCTTGCCGCCAATGCGGCTGGCCATGATGCGATAGCCGCCGCCGCGGGGATTCTTGCGGTTCCAGACCGGCGTGTTCTTTCCGTCGCGGCTCCGAGTGGGGTTGAAGTCGGTGAAAGTGCCGTCGGAGAGTTGGTGAAAGCCGGTTCCGTCGGCGTTGATGACGCAGAGCGCGGTGATCCATTTGCCGACGTCGGGATCGTCCTTCAGTCGGCGGAAAAAGACGAGGTGATCGCCGGTGATCGACCACGAGGGCTTGAAATCCCAGTGACCGGTGGTGATGGCCTTGCCTTCCGGCTGGCCGAGGACATTGACGTGGATCTCGCCGTCCTTGTAATAGGAGGCGCGGGGAGCCTCGCCGGTGGTGGCGGCGAGCGAGCCGTGGAGCGCACAGAGGACGCCAAGAAGGGAGAGGCTGGCTTTCATGAGTCGGTTGTCGCCAATGGAGTGATGATCCCTTCCGGAGCTTTCACCGTCAACCTTCCGTCATGTCCGGCAATATGCTCCAAAGATCATGGAATTCATCCAAGGCTGCAAACACGAGAGCCCGCCATCCGTCGCGCCATGGTCTACAATATCCCGGGCGCTATTCGAATTGCGTTTGTATTGGACTAATCGGTGAAATTTCCCCATCGATCAACAATCGACATGCCGCCGGTCGCGCGCTCTAGCAAGAATCTCGCCGGGACTTGGTACGGTGGGAATCTCTTCCTCGCCGTCTTCCTCCTCGCCTTCCTTGGCATCTGGTCGGTTTGGCTGCTGGGGTGTCCAGGATTCGTTGCGCAGCAGGGCCGCGAAGAGCGAATGCGCGCTCAGCGGATCGTATTGCGGGATGCCCTTTTTGGTAGGGCTGTCGGCGGTGATGATGCGCCGAAGCATGGCTCGTTCCCGGGGCGCCTCGCCACCTACGGGAATGTCGAGATAGCGAGCCGCTTCCTGCCACCAAACCCGGTTGAGGGACGCGAACATTTCGTAGACATGACCGGAGCCGCCGGCCACGGAGTCGTAAAGAATGATGCCGCAGCCACCTGGCTTCGTGGGGCTGGCGGTAACTTCGAGAATCCCGATCTCTCGGGAGTCCAACTGCCGTAGCCGACAGCCGGCGAGACGCAGACACTGGGCGACGACGTTTGCGACAAGGCGGTGCCGGAGATTGCTGATCGACAGCCAATGACCAAGATCGAAGAGCGCGAGGTGCGTCACTTGGCGCGCGGCAAGATGTTGATGACGCAACACATGGGTGTCATCAGGGCCCCAGCAGGTGCTGTTCTCGTTGGCAGTGAAAAGTGAGGCATGCCACTCGAAACCACGGGGCAGATCGATTCTCCCCTGCCCTGTCGGCTTCTTTTCACTCTCGGCGAAGCCGCACTTGGTGCATACAGCGAAGCCGAAGTCATGGCTGCCGGGGTTCATCAGCACGAGTTCGCCCGCGGCGCGGTAGCGGCCCTCGAGATGGTCGACTCCGGCGTAATTCGAAACGATTTCCTGTTCCTCCGGGCGCGCGGTGAAGGCGGAACTGTAGGACTCCACCCTGCCTACGACTTCATAGGCCTGCGATATCTTGGGCGGATCCCAGGCGGCCGACGTGAATCCATGCTTGGCGAAAATCATCTCGCCCTCGTCGAGATTGCCACGGGGATCGAAATCGACGACGGGCTTACCGCTGTAGCTGTACTCGAATCGGCCGGCGTCGGGAGATCGGACAAACCAACCCCGCAGGCCGAGGCTGGAATCGGGGCTTTGGATATCATTACCGGTCCAGTGTTTGAGCAGGCCACGCGAGGTGACAAGCCGTCCGCCAACGATGAGCTTGGAGCCGGGAACATACTCGCGAATGGCCATCATCGAACTTCGCTGGAGACGGAACTGGTCCTCTTCGCGGACGATGTTCGGCCTTTTCTCGTCGGGCACGGCAACCCGAAGACGACTGAGTCCGATAGGGAACCCGTAGCGCGGGATAACGAGTCGATCCCCGAGCGATTCGATCACTGTGAGGTGGAAGTAGGTGTTGGCTTGGAAGAAGATCGAAGCAGCAGCGGCGCGAGCGATTCTCTCGTCGCCAATCTGGATGATTTCGCTCCACCGCAGAACGAGTTGCTGGTATTCCGTCCGCCATTCGGAAATGGCGGTGGCAAATTCGCCACGCACCGTGTCCACTACCTTTACCCAATTTCCGGTGACCTGCTTGGCGACCTGAGCGTTGGCCTCGACGAGCCGTTCAATGGCAGGACGGTAGTTCTCGGGGGCGGCTTTTGCGTTTTCGAGGAATGCGAGGAAGTGATCCGCGAGGGCGGCTCCGTTTCCGGCGAACTCGGGAAAGTCGAGGAGATCGTCCGGCGCCGGCACCTCGGGTGCCAACTGATTTCTTTCCCAATAGGGCAAGCGGGGTTCCCCGCAGAACGCGCCCATGCGGCCAAAGGAATCCATGGCTCCGGCCGCATCCCCAGGCTGTCGGATCATCTCGAAAAACAGACCGAGCAAGTGGGAATGCACATGGCGCCAGAGAATCTCGGACCGGTTCAGGAAGATAGTTGGCTCCCGCAGATCCTCTCGGAGATATTTTCCGAAATCGAGGAAAACCTCCCGCTCGTAAGGAGTGGGCCGGGCGTATCCGAGGACCAGCGATGAACCGTCGGCACGGCGACCGGCGCGACCGGCACGCTGGAGGTAGTTGGCTTTTCCCGGTGGAATGTTGCCCATGAGCACCCCATTGAGACCGCCGATGTCGATTCCGAGTTCTAGGGTAGTGGTGGAGCTTAGGATGTTACGCACGCCCAGTTTGAAGAGGTTCTGGATGCGCTTGTTTTCCTTCGGATTGAGCTGGGCGCTGTGTTCCTCGGCCCAAAGACCGAGCCGAAACAGGGGAGATTCCTCCAGTTCCCGCCGGGAACGACCGACGCGGGGATCGTCGTCGAGTTCGGTGGTGGTGACTTCGACCAGTTCGCCTTTTGAGCAGCCGGCGTAAGCCGCCAGAACCGAGCGCGGCCAGATTTGGCCGGTACGAACGCAACGGAAGAGCTTCTGCGGCTGACGCAGACCGAGGTGAGAGAAGACGAGCCGAATCGCAGAGGCGGTTCCGTTGTCAATCTGCCGAGTATCGGTCTCCAGCCAATCGAGCGAGTTGGCGTTGTCGAAGAGTTGGACGAAGACAGCCTCGAGGAGATCGTCGGCCTTGGCATCAAGTTGATCAGCCTCAAGGCCAGCTCTGCGGAGGACTTCAACGACGAAACGATGAACCTTGGAGCGGCGAGTCAAGGATTGCAGGGGGATGACGACCGACTTGTAACGACCGGTGAGGGTGAGATAACGCCCCACCGAGGCACCGGCATACTCGTAGGATTGGTCCAACTCGCGCGACCCCAGGGTCACCGCGCCGTTAGTCCGGACCTCGTCCAAAAGGGCCGCGACGAGGTCGGGCCAGACCGGCGTAAGCTTTTCTTCCACGACGGGCGGGAGTTGGGACCGGAACACTGGTGAGGGTTCCCAATCAGAGATCCCGTAATAGACGACTTCGGCAAGCCCACCGGTCTCGAGAGTTACGCTCGGCCACAGGGTGCGCCTGGCGAACTCGGCCGAAAGGTAGCCGATACTTTCTTTGACGACTTCATCCCGGTTGGTTTCCCAGGCCTGCTGGCTCCATTTCTTGTCCGGATCATCGACGGTATGCTTGCGCCCGAACTCGAGGTCGAGGATCTGGAACATTCGCGGGCTTTTCTCGACACGCTTTGCCCACCTTTCCATGCTCTCGCCCTCGGTGCTTCGGAGCAGATTGGCCTCATATTTTTCGACCTCCTCCACCAGCATCTCGCGAACGGGATCGTCTTCTGCCAAGTTGGCCATCTGCTTACGGGCTTCAGCAATTCGTCTCCTGAGCATTTCAATGATACGGGGATCGGCGCCGCCGCCGGTGGCGAGTGACTCGGCCACTGCGGCTCGCACAAGCTGAAGTTCATGCTGACGGGTGAATCGCGGCCCGAGTCGCGCGGCCTCGGTTCGGCTGTCGCTGAAGATCAGAAGCCGCCGCCCTTCGGCGGGTTTCCATTGCTTGGAGACGTCGGGATAGACCGGCATCTCCATCAGGGCGGCTTCCGCCAGGAGGGAGAGTTGCAGCCGAGAACGCCGGGCGAAAAAGTTGACCGAATCGCCAACTCGGTTCCCGGTCGCGGGACAATCCCGCAATTCCCACAAGGACACTTTGCCCGCCCCGGGCGCCTCGAGTTTTCCCGTGGTGGGATCGAACCCGAATTCGCTGCCTTCCGGATAGGAGGTGACAGAGAAATAACGGATTCCATCGAGGATGGCGGCATCCTGCTCGAATCCCATGACAATCGATGGAGGTAACGCGGAGAGAATCCCGGCCCGCTCGAAAGCGGCCACGAACCACTCTCCGGAATTGCCACACCGAGCCAAAGTGAGGGGCACGGTGGGATCCTCGATCTGTCGCGCAGTCTCCGCCGAGGGCGAAAGCAGATAGCCGACATCTCCGACTTTGACTTCTTTACGGGGAGCAGCCGCTGCATTGAAGGAAAAAAGAATCCCGTCCATTCCGCGAATGAGATAGTGAATCCGGTTCGGTAGATGAGGATAGGCTCCCGAAGTTGGGCGGGCCATGGCGCCCATGGAGAGGAGACGGCGGACCGCCTCGACAGCGATGGAGTCCAGCCGACCGAAGACTGCGGCGACCAATTCGGAGATCGGCATGCGCTCGTTCTGGCGGAGCGCCTCCACGATGGCAGCAAACGCCGGGCAATGGCAGAGCACCTCGTGAAGGAGAGGAGCAGGTTTTTTCTCGTCTCCAAAGCGGGAGAAGACGCCCTTCAACCGGTCCTCATCCCCCGGGAACAGAGGCACGAGCAGGGACTGAAGAGCGGTCCAAGTTTCTTCATCGACACTCGCCAACTGGGCGTCCCCCTCGTCATCCACGGTGATGGTCTGAAAGCCTGCCGGCCATGCCGGGGAGGCGATCGCTTCAGCGGACTCCGGTTCTGGCCGTGACTCGCGCATTTCTTCAGGCACAGGGGAATCGATCCTGTCACCGAGAATAACTTTCACCGCACTCTGGGGCTTACCGAAAAGCTTGGATGCGAAGCCGCCCAGCACGCGATTGGGGTCGTCCGTGCCGCCGATGGTCGCCGAGGTCGCATAGTGGACGATGTCACGGGAGGAAAGGCGGCATTTCTCATAGACGCGACAGAGGAGAAGCGAGATCTCCGCGGCGAGATTGCCCGTGTAGAGGTGCGCTTCGTCCAGGACGATGGAACGGAGGTTTCTACCGAAGAACACGAAGTCCTGGGGACGGCAAAGCATATACTCGAGCATCGAGTAGTTGGTCACCAGAATGCGAGGTACTGGACCCCTTTCATCAAGTCGGTGTCCATTGCGATTTTCCACTCCACGCGCATGGTCGCGGGAACGGTAGCGACAAGGACCGAGATCGACGAGGCCTTGTTTATTGGCAAGTCGGACCGTTTCCGGGGTTTCCGAGGTGAAGTGGATAAAGGTGGCTCGATCCTGGCCTGATAGCCACTCTTGTAGACGATCAACCTGGTCGTTCACCAAGGCATTCATAGGGTAGAGAATGATCGCCGTAACCCCTTCCCCATCAGCGGGAGAATGGCGGTAGATGTCGTCCAGGAGGGGGAGCAGAAAGCTTTCGGTCTTACCGGCTCCGGTGCCGGCCGAAACCACGACTGCTGGCTTGGTTTCAGCCGAGTAGCCTGCTCGGGCGACGGCGAGGCTCTCCTGCTGATGCTGGTAGGGGAACCGGTCCAGAGGGAAGGCACCGGCGGCATCGAGGACGGCGGCAAGATTGAAATCGAACTCCCCAGAATCGACAATCTGCTGAAGGGTTTGTTCCGCAGCACGGGACGGGAAGGCCCCTTCGACCCACACGTCACTGGCGAGTCCGCCTTCCTGAGCTAAACCAGAGATCAGAGACTTCAGGGCGGAACGAAGATGTTCGTCGCGGACGTAGTTGTCATCGAGAGAGAACTCGACCATGCGATCCTTGAGCCGCCGGGTGACTTCGAGTGCGTTGATCTGGGACATGATGCGGGATGGTTACAGAATGATGCGTTGAATGCGCTCGGAGGTGGCCAGTTTTCGAGTCACATCGTGCTCGAACAAAGCGCTAATGTTCCGTTTTTGATCGAGGGGAAGATAGGGCCAACTGTTAGCGAAGGCTTCGCAGTGGTGGATAACGAAGTAGTCATCGGCCCGAATAACATTTCTACAGAAGTCCTCCAAGCGAGCGTCGGAAGGACGCAGGATGCAGGCGATCTCATCCCGGATTTCCCGGGTGCGGCCGCGGCCAAGAGACTCCAGTGCAAAATCAGTCAGCCATGTTTTCAATACTGCGCTGGCCAAGAGCGGGGAAGCGTTGCTGAGCTCACTGACCGAATCGATCAACTGGGACTCGGGATTCCGAGTCGAGAGATTGGGGGCAAATTCCTCCAAGATTTGGCTGGCGTCTTCTATCGAGAGAGGGATCTCTCGCCGTTCGAAAAGGATCCCGGTGGCCCGGATCCAATCGGCACGATCGGTGAGATCGGTGATTCCCCGATAGTCCGCGGCCAGAACCACATCCGTTTCCTGACTCAACCAAGTTGACAGAATCTCTCCGGGGAACCTTTTGAGAAAATCCCCGATGTAATTTCGGATACGGCGATAGCGAATGGGGCTTCGAAAGACACGAATAATCTTGGCGTATTCATCGGCAGCCACATGGTCGGGGCACTGGGGCAGCGCCAAGGTCCACCGGTTCAAGTTCCACCACGATCCGATGCAGGTTCCTTCGAAAAAGATGCCGATGCTGTTGACGGACTGATGGGCATACTCATTTGGAGCGGTCCAAGTCTCCCATTCTTCATCCTTCTCGCAAGCCAGGGACAATTTTTCGAGCCGCATGGGAACTTCCTGACTCCCTACCCAGGCACAGCACTGGAAATCGTCGCGAAGAAACGACCCAGGCGCCGGGTGCAGGTGAATCTTCTCGGCATCGATGGTGACATGATGAATCAATCCGCCGTCGATCACGGCGTGAGCAAGTTCTAGAACGGGCTCCGACTCGTTGTATTGATTCCTCCAAACATTCAGAGGAGCCCCGAGACCGGACAAGTGCCCCAACGTGAGAGGTCCCTCCCGAAGTCTTCTAACCAGCTTGGGACCCTCCGTGACCACGAAATGGCTCGGATCTTCCGCCTCGTTTTCTCGCCGGGGAGAAATGCGGACTCGGCTCGCCCGTCCCTCCCAGGCATTCAACACGGAGATCGTCCCACGGGTGCATCTCGTTCCTCGAAACCAGGCCACGCCCTCAAAGGGAATCGGGCGTCGCACATGTTTCCGGCAGAGCTTACCATTCGCGACCAGTCCCAGAGTGAACTGGATTCCTCGCTCCAGATGCTCTTGGGTGACTTCGATCGAAGCGATGAGATTGTTGGTCGTCCAACCTACCTCCTGTCTCGCTGTCCTGGCCCAACGTAGCGCGCAGCCGTCGGGCAGAAATAGGTGTACGTTCGTGCGTGTCGCGTTTTCCCTCAGCGTTTCCACCCGAAGATCCACGCCAGATAGGAGGTCCGCTTGTTCCCGGCCTTGCTGTCGAGCTTCCGCCAGCGTCCAGATGATCTCCCCTTCCAGGGATAAGGCGGCGTCCTCAGAGCCATCGATCGTCATGATTCTCCAACTCTGGTCCGGTGCCGTCCATTGGCTGAGCACGCGCCCCACTCTTAATTCGAGCGAAACCGGGCAAAGAAGGTGCCATCCTCCCGAGTAGCTTCCCGAGAGGGAATAGGCGTCTTCCATTCGGGTTCCGTCGGCATTGAATACTTGGATCCATTCGTCGGCCAGCCAACAGGTCAGCGACTGGGACTCGGCGATGCGAAAACTGTTCGTCTCTTCCAGCTGCGCAGTCGTCTGCTGTGTGGTCCAAGGCAGACGAATGGGTGCAAGCGTGTTGCAAAGAAGATCCCCGTGTGAATCCCGATGAATAGCCGCCCGTTCCTTTCCGGCGATCATTAACCGATATGAATCCGAGGGCAGATCAAAATCCGCAAGATGGGAAATCCCGGTTTCGAATCCCGGTTGATGATACCCATCAAAGACAAGACGGGGAGGACTCAGGAACGCCACCATCCGATCGAAAGTGTCCGCCGAGCCTGAAGACGGGCTTAAGTGCATCCTGCGGCGAGCTGCCTTGATTAATTCATCCAGCCACTCGTCTAGAATCCAGGGAGAAGCGGAGAGCTTGTTCCTGGTTTGAGGTTCCGTCAGGTTGCCGTTACGAAAACCGCGCAGACTCTGCCAGACAGAAAGGAAAGAATCACTCATCAGGTCTGGCTCCGCCGTGAGCGCCTCGATCGCACTGGTGGCGTGTCCCGGGTAGCTGAGCCATTCGGGCAGTCGGTGGTTGAATCCCTTTCGAGTGAAGCCGAACTGAAGATACCCCGTGGAAAACCATTGCTGCGTTCCCTCGAGCCCGAAAGCGTTGCGCAGATGAAGCTCTTGCGCGGTCCGCTCGAGGACAGCCCGATGGAACGGAGTGGGCTGGCCGTTGGGATGGAACAGGCGCGAGTCGTTGACATCGGACCAGTCCAACTTCCGGATTGAACCCCAGTAGCTCCCCTCGCTGCCATGTCGGCGAACGAATTCAGCATAAAGCGCGTGCAGAAGAAGACCGGTCACGATCGGATCGTGATACCGCCTTTCCGGGTCGAGATGACTTCCCCAACTGCTCGCTTCCGCCAAGACAATCGCCGTGCGAGCACCCGAAGTAAGCCAGCGAACCAACACATTCAGATCTTCGTCCTCCAGATTCAATTCCGCGATCGACCACGGAACCCGGCTCCCGATTTCGGTTTGCTGGCGTTCCAGGAGTCTGCGGAAAAGGACGCCTGTCGCTTTCGATTCCGCCGGATCGATGCCGGTAAGCACGCTCATTTACGATTTACGACTTCGTATAAAAGAAAAAACGCGGTTGGGCGGATCACTTTCCCTTTCTTTCGTGTCCCAATTTTGCGTCCTTTCGGTTTACCAATAGGAAGCTTTTCCACCGACATAGGTCAAGGCGAAACCGTACTAATCAGCCAGACTAACGAAGATAGCACCTTTCTCGGGCGCGAGCGTGTTCGGGTCTGCTAAGTTATATAAAAGAAAGGCGCGCGACCTCACCAACGCGCAGTCGATACGCGATGGTTGGTCGGGTGAGGGGCTGATTGCCGTCTTGGTCCCGAGCTTCCATTTCGGCCTACGGAATTTTCATGCCGGATTTTGAGAAACGCAACCACTCGCGCCCACCATCACATTGACCCGACAGAGTTGCCTTGATTTCCTAACCACTCTTGCTTGGGGCCTGGTCGCTTCGTCGCACTTTGGACCGGAAGGGCTTGAAAATCGATTGCCGGGAGAACTGTGCCCAGCCCCAGCGGATCCAGCGCAGGGAGGACGAGGCCAGCCACAGCGCCCAGGCCAGCATCAGCAGGCGATACCACCAGATCGACACCCCGATGGCGCCCGCTTCGGGCAGGGCGCCATCCGTTCGCTGGGCAAACCAGCGGAGATGGGTCCCAAAAGAGCCGTTTCCCTCCACCATCATCTCGGGCGTGCCGAGCAGGCCGCGATGCAGGACATACAGGACGGTCGAGACCACGGGAATCGCGGCGGCGATGATGAGGAGCTGCACGACATTGAACCAAAACGGGCGAAGCTCGGTGCCCGCGTCCGAGCCGCGCCACGCGAGCAGGAAAAACCACGCCACCACCGTGAGCCCGGCGGCGGGATGCACCTGCGTGAGCCCCAGCGCGAGGAAGCCCCAGGCGAGGCCGCCGAGCGGCGTCTTGCCGAGGCGACCAAGCACGAAGGCGACGATGACGGCGAGCAGGGCGACGCTCCACAGCCGCACCGCCGGCCCCCGCAGCGGGCCAGCCGCCCAGAGTATCCAGCGGTCCTCGGGCAGGTCGAGCGAGGTGGAAATGTTGGCGCACTCGACGGGCATCTCGAGCCGGTCCACCCGCTCGCGGGCCGAAATCGGGCGGCTGGTTTTCCACTCGAGATCGATGGTCTGCTCGCCGGGCCGCACCGGGATGACGACCTTGTCTCCGTCGCGGCGGACGGGTTGCTGGGCGCCTTCCGGGTGGTTTTCGTCGACGATGCGCAGGGCGGTGACATCGGCGTCGGGATCGAGCGCCAGCCCGAAGTCTTGCCCGAGGCTGGCCTGCACGTTCAGCTTGAGTTTCGACACGCGCTGGCGCGAGCCGACATCGGTGTCGTGTTCGACGGCGCGGATGGTCATGGTGGCGCCGGGGATGGCTTCGGGCTTGGAAAAGGCGAGGCCGGTTTTTTCGCCCGGCCACGGGCGCCAGACCGGTTGCAGGCCGGTCGCGTCCGATTCGTACACGGGGTTTAGTCCGTCAAAGGCGACATTCCAGACCGGGGAGGCGATGAGGCGCCAGGAATCGACCCAGGCCTGGTTTTCGCCGGAACTCAGCTCCAGCCGGTCGGCCGGGGTCAGCTCGCTGTCCCAGGAAATCTCCTTCTGGCCGCCGCCGAGCCTCGCCTGCAGGGCGCCGTCGGTCACGGTGAAATTCGACGACAACACCCGCTCGCCCGGCAGCAGCGGGATGGAAAGCGCCGCCGCCTTGGCGCCGGCCGAGAGTCGGCGCAGAGTGGTGTGGATTTTCCAGACCAGCCCGACTTCGAGCGCGCGCTCGAGTTCCAGCGCTGGGGTGAAATCCGTGCGGTCGTAGGCGGCCTCGGCGGCGGCGGCGGGCGCCTGGACGGCGAAGAAGACCTGGTCCTCGGGAACGCCGGCCGGGTTGACGCCGGCGATTTTCCAGCCCGGGGCGTCGATTTCCACCCTTCGCGGTTTCAGGAGAAAGGTCCATTCCCATTCGCTCGCCTTCGGCAGCAGTCCTTTGACGTGAATCCTGTGAACCCCCGGCTCGAGCGCGATCCACAGGTAGCCGTCGCGCCGGCCGACGGCCTCGATCGGCTTGCCGGCTTCCTCGACCGAGAGCGGAGACCAAACGGGGAATTTCCCGGGAAGCGGAACGGCTGTTCGGGCGGCGGCGTGGATTTCCGCCTCCATCTCGAGGGTGTGGCCACTCAGCTTCAGCGCGACGTTTGGAATCTCGGCGGCGCGCGGAAAGGCGTCGGACGGGCGCAGCAGGCGTTCCCGCAGGGTGTCGAGGAGGGGCTGGGGCGGAAATTCCTCGGCCCGCGCGGTGGGCGCGGCCGCGATCAGTGGGAACAGCAAAGAAAGCAGCAGGGAGGCGGTGGTCGCCGAACTTGGAAGCTTCGGCGGTTGTTGCGGAGGTTTCGGCGCGGGATTGGGGTCCTCTTTTCTCCGCAAAAACGGCGGCAGCAGACGCCGACCCTCCAGCAGAACGACGGCCAGGAGGATGACGAGAAACACGCGCGCCAAGGTGATGACCCGTTGCAGCGCTGGCGGGATGAGCAGGACGCGCACCGACTCCTCCGGTGTGACCGGGCCGTTCCATCCAAAACGAACCGTCCGCCAGTTCCAGGTGGGGATGGCCGGTCCGGTCTGGATGCGCGCCTGGGCATCGTAGAGGAGGTTGTCAAAATCCCCAAAACTCTTGGTATCCTGGGCATTGCGGGTTCGAATCTTGGAAATCTTTTCGGCGCTGACGACCGGCGCGGCCAGCACGTCAATCGCGCCTTCCTCGAAAGACGCCCGCGGAGCGTAGGCGGCTTTTGTCCTTCCATATCCACCGGGCAGCGGTTCCAGCTGCGGATAGAGCACGCCCTGCACCTGGCCGCCGACAAAGGGGACGAGGTAGGCGATCAAGGCGGCGGCGGCGAGCCATTTCCAGGCCGCGACCAGTTTCCGGAGCCGGCCAGAAGGCACCACCCGCAGGATGGCCAGCGGGACGAGCAGGAAAAACCACAGCGCCTTCGGAGCGCCCGGCTCGTGATAGGTGAGCCCGAAGCCGAGCACGGCGATCAGGGCCGGCGCCCAGCCCCACAGTTTGCCCACCGCCATGGCGAAGATCAGCAGCAGAAACAGATCGAGCAGTGTCCACGAGCGCAGCCACTCGCCCTGGACCCATTGCGCGCCGAAGAGCGCGAGCACCCGCCAACCGGGTGGGAGATGAAGGGTGGCCGAGCAGTTGTCCACGTCCGCCCGCCAGCCGCTGGCGGGGAAGGCGCGCGCCCGGTCGACGCGGCCCACGGCCTCCAGCTCGATGTTCCGGTCACGGATCTCGATGCCGCTCGCGCCGGTCGCCGGGTTTTTCGTGATCAACTGTCCCTCGCCGCGCAGGCGCACCGCGCCCAGGCTCTGCCCCGGCGACACGTCGAGGCGCCAGACCTGCTGGGCTTCCCCCCGCAACCGATCGCGGAAAGTCATCAGGTCGCCGCCGTCGTCGAGCCAGAATTCCCGTTCCACGTTCAGGCCGGACGGCTTTTGAAAGCCCATGCCGCGCATCTTTTCCTCGATTCGAAAGCCCTCGCCGGTCTTCCAGTGATAGACCGGCAGGCCGCGCCATTTTTCGGGAAAGGTGGTCTGGGAAACGTCGATGGGCGGGATCCCGGTCAGCTCGACCACCCGGAAATCGGGCCGGGCGCGGAAACCGACGACTTCCTCCGCCGCGACCGGGGAGGCGCCCTCCGCGTATCCGATCGCGCCGGAGGGGGCGGCGCGGAAGGCGTCGACGGCGATGGTCCATTTGCCCGCCCGCACCTGGACCTTCACGCGGCCGGCGTCGTCCGCGGCGCAGGGCAGGGGCGACTCCACCGAGGCGATGGTCCAGGCGCCGCCGGCCTGCGGCAGGATGTCGCCGAGGTCTTCCTCGCGGCTTTTCCCGGCCACGCTCAGCTCGATCTCGGTGCGCAACCACAGGGGTATGCCGTCCTCGAGCACGCGATAGACGCGGGTTTCGAGCATTTCGCGCTCGTTCTGCTCGGCCTGAGTGCGCTTCAGCCAGACGTAGCCGCCTTCGTCCCGGTTCGGCAGGTCGATCGGCTTGCCTTCCACGGTCAGCGCGAGCATTCCGATCGCGGGCGGAACCGCGAGGCGCTGGGGCATCGGCTTCCAGGCAAAACTCCCCGTCAACCGGTGCGATCCCGGCTCGAGCTTCACGGCGGGGCGTTTTTCCCGCTCGACGACGACCACGGGGTTGCCGTCGCTTTTCACGTCGTCGGGCCAGGCCGATTCGTCACCGGGCAGGGCGAGCCAGGCCAGGGCGAAGATCTTCACTTCCAGGTCAAACGCGCCGCCGTCGGGCCCGGCGCTGAGATTCAGCCGGGACGGCCAGAGCGGAAGACGCGTGTCCGCCTTGTCGAAGACCGGGGGCGCGCCCGCCGATTTGTCATCCCATGTCGCCCAAGCCGCCCAGGGACGCAGGGACGGGGGAATCTCCGCCTCGGCCGCGGCCGGTGCCGGGGGCGATTTCGCGGGCGAAGGGGGCGGGGTCGCTTCGGCTCGGGCCGGTGTCGGTGCAAGCGCCGGGTTCGCGCCGATTGGCGGACGCTCCTGGCCGCGGAGGCCGGAGACGAGCGATCCGAAGCCAAAAATTCCCGCGAACATCGGCAGGAAAAACGCGCGTCGTCGAACACGCCTTGAGAAACGCGGAAGGGACATGGCGGACAGAGGGGTTGGGATTTTTCGCCAAGCCGCCTCGAGAGGCGGGACGAGAGGTTCCCTCCCTTCATAATCGAATCGACCCGCCAAAGCACGTCAAATCACGGGGTGTGAATGAAAGTGGCGGTCGCGAAACGTGGCTTGGCCATCCTGGCCAAGAATTCGCGGGTGGAGCGTCCTTCGAAAAATCCGGATTTCACCCGTACGTGGCGCGCGTTCGCCCCGTTCACGGGCAGGATGCCCGCGCCACCTTCACCGAGACTTCCATTAACACCCCAGATCACGTCCGGCGAACCATTTTCGATGTCAAGCACGCTTGGGCAGGGCGTCCCGCATGCGGTAGGCGAGTTTGTGCGACTCGATGAGGCCCTCGATTGTGGCGTTTCCCGGCTGACGAGAAGTGGAGTCATGGAAGCGAGAGTTTCGGTTGGGAGAAAGGATCGGGGGCGATTTGGAGGAATCGCGTGACAAGTTCGGAGTTAAGATGACCGTCTAGCCAAGCGATAGTGATCCCATGCAAACGACGCTCGACCTCGACGATGACGTGCTCGCGGCCACCGAAGAAATCTCGGCCCGCACCCATCGTGGTGCGGGCGAAGTATTCGCCGGGAGCGGACATTTGGTGGTGCTGTAGCGGTCGGCTCCGCGGCGGAACTCCGCCAACTCTTTTGCGAATCAGGTGACGAGGATCGCCTCGCCCGCCTCCACCATTCGTCTCACGGCAAAAACAAAAACTCGTTCGCGTTGAACAGCGCTCGGCAGAGGCTCGGGAGACCGTGGTCGGCGACCAGTCGCGCGGCGTCGTCGCGCTCGTCTGACCGGCAGGGGCGGCCGAGGGCGAATTCGAAGGCGGCGTCAGCCAGTTTCCGCGGATCGTCGTCGCCTTTCCCGGCGAGGGTTTCCCTAACGCGGGCGGCGAAGCGCTCCGACTGGTCGAGCAGGAAACCGCTGTTGAAAAGATTGAGCGCCTGGATGGGCGTGGTCGAGCGGCTGCGGGCGGGAGCGACCTGGCCGGCGTCCGGACAGTCGAAGGCGCCAAAAATGGCGTCGTTCTCCATCCTCAGCTTAAGCGAATAAACCATGCGGCGGTAGTCCTCGGGATCGAAGCCGTCGGTCTGCGGGATCCAGTTGCGCGAGTAATTCGCGTTCGGCTCGAAGAGGAGAAAACCGGGCCCGTACATCCGCGTGTCGAGCGCGCCACTGACGAGCAGGATGTTGTCGCGAATCGCCTCGGCCTCGAGGCGGCGGGGCGGAAAACGCCAGAGCCCTTCGGTGTTGGCGTCGGCGGCGAGGGCCTCCGGACGCGGGGCGGAGGATTGGCGGTAGGCTCGCGAGGTCAGGATGAGCCGGTGGATGTGCTTGAGCGACCAGCCATGCTCGACGAGTTCGGCGGCGAGCCAGTCCAGCAACTCGGGATGCGT
Organism: Akkermansiaceae bacterium; assembly: GCA_024233085.1. Lineage (GTDB taxonomy): Bacteria > Verrucomicrobiota > Verrucomicrobiia > Verrucomicrobiales > DEV007 > JAEUHH01. Next base: position 15,323 of record JACKQC010000027.1, on the reverse strand, counting down.
GGGCCGGAAACCCATGTCGCCAAAGTCGGACGGCGTGGCGACCAGTCCGCGGCCGAAGTGGTAATGCCAGAGGCGGTTGACGATGACGCGGGCGGTGAGCGGATGGCGCGGGTCGACGATCCAGTTGGCGAGGGCGACGCGCCGCTCCTGTTCGGGGGCGTCGGGGGCGAGGTCGAAGGAACCGAGCAGGCCGCGAAAGACGGCGAGCCCGTCGGGAGCGACCACTTCCTTCGGCGCGAGCGGATCGCCGCGATAGAGGCGATGGGTCGGCTCCTTAGGTTGCGCGAATTGCCCGGCGTACACCATGGGAACCGCCACCAGGGCGGCGCGCTCCTCCTCGAGGGGGGCGATGCGTTCCCAGACCGCGCGCGCCTTCGCCGCCTGGGCCGGATCGAGTCCGGCGAGGTCGTAGGTCACCGGATCGGCGGCCGGACTGCCGGGCCGGGCGCGGCCCTCGGAGGAGGCGACGGTTTTCCACGGACCCTCGGCCACTTCGGCGACTTCGACGCGGTAGGTGGTGGCGAGGCGGTCGGTGTATTTCCTCTCCCGGTCGCGGCCCCAGACGACGCGGGAAATCGCGGCCGGTTCCTTGAACTCGAGCCGCACCCAGCCTTTTCCCACTTCATTGGAAATCCACGAGTGGTCGTTCCCGTATTTGCCGTCTTTGAGGTGGGCGAGCCGGTGCTTCGAATTATTGGGAAAATCGCCGGACGAGACGGCCTTCCCCTCGGGCGCCAGGTTTCGGGACGGTTGGCCGGGCGCCGGGGCGGTCCAGACTTCGAGTTCGTCGAGACAGGGCTGCCCGCTGGACGAGGCTTCGATGGCGAACCGGACGAAGCGCGTGGTGACGGGCGCGAATTCCTCCTCGTTCACGGCGGGATCGACCGGCGGACGGAGGCGCGGCTGGGCGCCGGCGGCGTCGGGCGCCTGGAGGACGATGGCGTCGGCCGAGACGGAGGTCCCGGTTTTCCCGCCGCGGACCAGCAGGGCCGATCGGGGACCGAATTCGTGGACGCCGGCGTCGTAAAAGCCCGACCACATCGGCTGATTGCCGACATCGGCGGTTCCGTCGCCGAATTTCTGCTGATCGACGGTGGCGATGGCGCTCTGGTCGTCGCGCGTTAGCGGATCGCCGTCGCGGTCGAGCACGTATCGGACGTCGACGCTGTGCGTCAGGTATCCACACCCCCAGGAGAGCCAGAGGCGGAATTTCCCGTCCACCCCGGGGCGGTAAGCCGCGACATCGGCGTCCGGCTTGTTTTCCCACCACGAATAACTGCCGCCCGAGACGTTCGGGAGCCGGTTCGGACCGCCCGGATCGGCGAGATGGCCGCGTCCGGCGCCATCGCGGTTTTTGCCGTCGCCCTTTTTCGGCGCGAGCGCCTCGAATCGCGCTGGGTCCGTGTCGTCGATGAAAACGGTCCGTCCAAGGTAGGGTTTCGGTTTCAAGTCGCGCAGTTCCTCGCGCATCCGGTCGATCCGCGCGGCGAGGGCGTCGGCGCGCGCCTTGCGTTCGGCGGCGTCGGCCCCGCGCATCTCGCGCTCGCCGTGTTGCACCCCTGCGAGCGCGGCTTGCATGCCGTAGAAATCGGTCTGCGAGACGGGATCGAATTTGTGGTTGTGGCACTTGGCGCAAATCATCGTGACGCCAAGGAAGGCGGTGCCCGTGGTGTTGACCATGTCGCTCAGTTCGTCCTGGCGCTGCATGGCGTTGAGCTGCGGGTCCTTGCCTTTCACGCGGTCCCAGGGGCCGCCGACGAGGAAACCGGTCGCGGCATCCTCGCCGACCGTGTCGCCGGCGATCTGTTCGAACACGAAGCGATCGTAGGGTTTGTCGTCGTTGAAGGCGCGGATCACGTAGTCGCGGTAATGATAGGCATTGGGCCGCTCGTGATTTGTCTCGAAACCGCTCGAATCGGCGAAACGCACCACGTCGAGCCAGTGCCGCGCCCAGCGTTCGCCGAAGCGCGGGCTCTCCAGCAGCCGGTCCGCCAGCGCGGCCGCCGCGGCGTCCTGGTGAACCGGATCGGCGCCCTCCATCTCGTAGTCGGCCTCGAACGCCGCCGCCTCGTCGCCGTCCGGCAGCAACCCGGTCACGTCGAGATGCATGCGCCGCAACAACGCGCGGCCGTCGGCGGGTGGATTGAAGCCGAGCGATTTCTCCGCCAGCCCGGCGGCGACGAAGGCGTCGATGGGGTTGGGAAAATCCGAGGGCGGCACCGGCGGTTTCACCACCGGCTGGTAAGACCAATGTTCCGTCGTCACTTCGTCGAGCGCGGCGACGGCGCTTTTCCAGGCCGGGATGTCGTCGATCCAGGCGCGGAGCGCGGCGACCTCGGACGCGGGGAGCGCCTCGCCCTTCGGCGGCATGCGGTGGTCGGGATCGTCGGAAGTGACGCGTTCGATCAGGCGGCTTTCCGCGCTTTTACCCGGAACGACGACGTTTTCGCCCGACTCGCCGCCGCGCAGCGCCGAGACGCGTGAATCGAGGCGGAGATCGCCCTTTTGCGACTCGGGACCGTGGCATTTGAAACAGCGCGCCTCGAGGAGGGCGGGCGTGGCGTCGTCGGCCGCCGGGAGTTCGCCGACCGAGAGCATCGCGGCGCCCGCCGTCAAAACCGCCAAGCGACGCCGGAAAACGGTCCGGGTCGGGAACGCCGTCGAAAACATGGGCAAAGCATGCTTGAGTTTACTGCGGATCGCAAGCAATATTGTATACAATCCGTGCCACAATGACGCCATCTTCCCCCATCGCACCGCGCGCTCCCGCCACGTCCCGTCGCCAGATTCCAGCCCAGGGAATTCTCCGCGCGATCTTCAATGGCGAGTTTCGGTCCGGCGATCCCCTGCGCGAGGTCGCGCTGGCCGAGCGGTTCAAGGTCAGTCGCACCCCGATCCGTGAGGCCCTGCGCGAACTGGAGGGCCTCGGCGTCGTCGAGCACCGGGTCAATTGCGGGGCGGTGGTCATGCCCTTCGGGGCTCGCCAGGTTCGCGAGATCTACGAGGTGCGGCGCCTGCTCGAAACCGAGGCCGCCCGCAAGGCCGCCGGCCGCGTTCCCCCGGCCGAGTTGAACCGGCTGAAGCTCGCCTTCGAAAGCCTCCTCGCCTCCGGGGACGAAGACGTGAACTGGCGGCTCGATCGCGATTTGCACCAGGCCATCGCCGACCACTGCGGCAACGACCGGCTCGCGCGCGAGATCGGTCGTTATGCGAACCTGATTCAGGCCGTCCGGGAAGCGGTGGGCGCCCTCATGCCGGTCCAGGAGATCACGGTCCGGCAGCACCTGGAGATTCTCGAGGCCCTGCTCGCCCGTGACCCCGCCGCCGCCGCCGCCGCGATGGGGCGGCATCTCCAGCAGGCGGAGGATTCCGCCGCCAAGGCTCTGGGCTGACGCGCCGCGCCGCGCCGCGATCTCCGGCCGCGCGAATTTCGCGTAGCCAACTCCCCGACGGCGCACTAGCCTTGAGGGCATGACACCCGCCACTCGTCCCGCCTTTCTGCTTCCTTTCCTGGGATTGTTCCCATGGATGCCTCTCGCCCCGGCGCCCGCGCGGGCGCAGGATTCCGCCGCCAGGGATCCGCAAACCGGTCAGCAATACCGGGAAACGGTGACGCGCGAGCTGTCGCTGAAATACCTGCTCCAGCTTCCCGAGGGCTACGACGCGCCGGAAAACGCGGACAAGAAATGGCCGCTGCTGGTTTTTCTCCACGGTGCCGGCGAGCGCGGCGACAATCTTGAGCTGCTGAAAAAGCACGGGCCGCCGAAGCTGATCGCCGCCGGTCGCCGCTTTCCCGCGATCGTCGTGTCTCCCCAGTGTCCGGAGAACGGCTGGTGGCCCGAGGAGCCCGTGATGGAGTTTCTCGATTCGCTGGAAAAAACCTATCGCGTCGACACGGATCGCGTCTATCTCACCGGGCTGAGCATGGGCGGCTACGGCACCTGGGCCTTCGCTTCGCGGGCGCCGGAGCGTTTCGCGGCCGCGGTGCCGATCTGCGGGGGCGGCGTGCCTTATTTCATGCGGAAATTGAAGGATTTGCCTCTCTGGATTTTCCACGGAGGAAAGGACACGGCCGTGCCCATCGAGGAATCCGGGCGCCTCGTCGAGGCTCTGAAGAAGGCGGGCAACGCCACCGTGCAGTTCACCGTGTATCCCGAGGCGGGACACGATTCCTGGACGGCCGCCTACGACACCGAGGCCTTGTGGGATTGGCTGTTCGCCCAGTCCCTGGCCAAGCGCTGACCAACGGCGCCGGCGCGCCGGCGGTTTTTCCGATGCTGCAAGTCATTCACATCAGCGACACCCATCTCGGGCCGACGCCGGATTTCGAGGTGCGCGGGGCCTGTCCGCACGCGCGCCTGGAGCGGCTGGTGGAGGGCATTCTGGGGCTCGACTTCACCCCGGACTTCGTCATCCACACCGGGGACGTCGCCAACGACCCGCACCCCGACGCCTACCGTCTCGCCGCGGCTCAGTTCGCGCGGTTTCCGTGTCCCGTCTATTCCGTCGTGGGAAATCACGACGCCGCCGCGATGATGCGCGGGGCGCTCGTGCTGCCTCCCGCCGAACCCCTCGCGTCCGACCCGGACCGGCTCGCGTATCGCTTCGACCGGGACGGCGTCCGGTTTTTCGTCCTCGACGCCAGAATGCCCGATCCCGAGGAGCCGCACGGCGTGCTGCCGGAACCTCAGCTCGAAGCCCTGACCGCGAACCTCGCCGCGTGGACCGGTCCCTTCGCCGTGTTGCTCCACTTTCCGCCCTTTCCCATCGGTTCGCCGTGGATCGACGAATTCCTGGCCCTTCGAAACGGCGAGGCCCTGCATCGGGCGATTGTGAATGCCGGGCCCGCCCGCTGTCGGGGCGTGTTTTTCGGTCACCTGCACCGCGGCATCCAGATTTATCGCGACGGCATCCTGTATGCCGCCGTTTCGAGTCCGGCCTGCCAATTCAGCGCCGGAACGCGCGACGAACGGGTGGCGTTCGATCCCGAGTGCCCCTTGCCCTTCAACCACCTGACCTTCACCGCCGACGGCACGATCGTGAAAGAACACGTGCTGAACCGGTGATCGGTCATCACCAAACCGCAAGAGACTCGTCGGCCGGTTCAACGGTCAGGAGTGGCCGCCGCCCCCTCCAGGCCCGGGCCATAGAGGTGGAGCCCTTTCCGGGCGGCCTCGAGCGCTTCGACACTGTCCTCGGGCGCCCCGGGATCGCTCTGGTCCCGCATCCACGCGTCCAGCGCGGAGGACAGGCGTCGCCTCGTTTCCGCCAGCGCCGGGTCGGCGGCGAGGTCGTTCAGTTCGTAGGGATCTTCCGCGGTCCGGTAGAGCTGTTCGGCGGGTCGCGACAGGTAGCGCTTGGCGAGCCGGTAAACATCGGGACGCAGCACCGGATCGGCGCCGAGCCAGGTCGCCCAGTAGGGATTGTTCAATTTGCCGCCGCCCATCAGGTGCCGTTCGACATAGACTTCGCCGGGCAACAGGTTGCGGATGTAGCGGTATTCCCCGTCGGTGATCGAGCGAATCGGGTAACGCGGACCCTCGGGCAGGTTGTTGTGCATGGCGTAGGCGAATTCGCGATGCGTGTCCTTTTCGCCCCGCAGCACGGCGGCGAAACTCGTGCCGTCGAAGTCCGGCGCCGGCGCGCCACCCGCCAGATCCACCAGCGTCGGCGCGATGTCGGCGTATTGCACGAGCGCCCGCGTCCGCCCGCCGGCGGGAATCCTGCCCGGCCACGAGGCGACCAGCGCGGTGTGCAGGCCGGTGTCCCAGTTCGTCCACTTGTTGCCGGGAAACTGCGAGCCCTGCTCGGAGGTGAAGAGCACGACCGTGTCCCCGGCGGCGCCGGCGGCATCGAGCGTGGCGAGAATTTCCCCGACCTGGCCGTCCATGTGGGTGATCTCCGCGAGATAAGCCGCGAAATGCTCGCGGGTCATCGGCGTGTCGGCGAGGTTCGGCGGCAGGACGATCTTTTGCGACGGATACTGGGAGGGATCGCCCATCACCCAGGGGACGTGCGGCTCCACGAGCGCGACGACGAGGCAAAACGGCGCGCCAGCCGTCTTCGCGGCGTCGAGATAGTCGCGCACGCCGGCGAGGTCGTGCGCCCGGGTCGGTTCGCGCACGCAGTTAGGATCGAAGCCCGGCACCGGATCGAAGGGAAAGGCCGCGTCCGGTTTCACGTGGACTTTTCCCGCGATGCCGACCCGGTAACCGAGCGGTCTCAGGAGGTGAGGCAGGCTCTTCGCGTCCGGCCGGCTGGCGGAGTGGTTCCACGCGCAGCCGTTGCCGAGCGGATAGCGGCCGGTGTAAAGCTCGGCCCGGCAGGGCTGGCACATCGCGGAGGCGACATGGCACCGGTCAAAGGTCAGGCCCCGCGCCGCGAGGGCGTCGATGTTGGGTGTCCTCGCGTTTTTCCCGCCGTAGAGGGGCAGATCGTTGTGGGTGCAGTCGTCCGCCATGATGACGAGAAAATTCGGACGATCGGCGGCCGGCGCGGCGTGCGGGAGACCGAGCGCCAGGGCGGTCGCGAAGAGCATCGGAGCGGGAATTCTCATGGAGCGAGTTTGGTCCGCCATTCGCCGATGGCGAGTCTTTTCCGTGCGGCGGGAATCACGCCCCGTCCGCCAGGCGCGCCCCGATGGCTTCTCCCGCGAGGCGGCCGGTGGTCCAGGCGGCCTGAAAGTTGAAGCCGCCGGTGAGGCCGTCGATGTCGAGAATTTCGCCCGCGAAAAACAGGCCCGGCGTCGCGCGGCTTTCCAGAGTTCGAAAATCGACCCCGCTCAGCGCCACGCCGCCGCTGGTGACAAACTCGTCCTTGTTCGTGCTCTTGCCGGTCACCGCGAGCCGGCAGTCGCCGAGCCGCCCGGCGATTTGGCGGGCGAGTTCGCGCGTCAGGTGCGGCCAGCGAAGCGATTCCGCCGCGCCCGCCGATTCGAAAAAGCGTCGCCAGAGACGTTGTGGCACGCCGAATTGCGGATCGTTGGCCGCGGCGCGTCGCGGCGAGGTGGACCGGCACTCCGCGAAGCGACCCAGAATGGCGTCTTCGCCAAAGTCGCCGGTCCAGTTCACGCGAATCTCGAACCGATAACCGCGTTCTCGCAGTTCGCGCGCGCCCCAGGCCGACAACCGCAGGATGGCCGGGCCACTAAGCCCCCAGTGGGTGATCAGCAGCGGTCCCGACGCGGAAAGATCGAGCCCTTCGACGGTGACGCGGGCGTTTTCGACCGACAGCCCCTGAAGCCCGGCGATCAGGGGATCGGAGACGTTGAAGGTGAACAGCGACGGCGCCGCCGGCTCGAGATCGTGACCCAGGAAAGCGGCGATCTCCGCGCCCGAGACGTTGCGGGTGCCGCCCAAGGTCAGCAGGAGATGGCGCGCCCGCAACGGCGGGCCGCCACCCCGGATCGCCACTTCGAAGCCGCCGCCCTCGAGCGGTTGGACACCCTCGACGGCGGCGCCGGTGCGGGTTTCGATCCCGGCCTTCGCGGCTTCGCGGACGAGGCAATCGACGATGCTCGCGGAGTCGTCGGAACGGGGAAAAACGCGGTGGTCGTCCTCGATTTTCAGGGGCACGCCGCGCTCCTCGAACCACGCCATGGTTTCCGCCGGACCCCACCGGTGAAAGGGGCCGATCAACTGCCGCGAGCCACGCGGGTAGGATCGCACCAGCTCGCGCGGGTCGAAACAGGCGTGCGTCACGTTGCAGCGGCCGCCGCCCGAAATGCGAACCTTGCCCAGCACCTCGCGGCTTTTTTCGAGAATCGCGATCCGGGCCCGCGGGCGGACTTCGGCGCAGGCGAGTGCGCCGAAAAAACCCGCCGCGCCGCCTCCGGCGACGACCAGGTCGAATTCGAAATCGTGCCGTGGAAGGGCCATTTTCGCCGCGACCCAACAGGGTATGGTCACCGACCTAACCCTGTTAAGTCAGCCTATCGCGTTTTCGCCCCGATTCTCGGCCTGGTGCAGGGTCACTGGCCAGCCGGGGAACTGGTTTGCCGGATTCCCGTCGGTGGCGTCGATCTTGAAGCGGAAGGACTCGATGAGGTAGGTCTTTTTTTCCGTGTCAATGGTGACGAGGCCAAAGCCGCTGCCTTTTTGGTGGGCCTTGTCGTAGCGGTTTTTCTCGGTGCCGACCTCGGGATTGCCGACGGCATAGACATAGACCTTGTTTCCCAGTCCATCGAGAAACTCGCCCGTGTCGCCGAGGCCGTGCTTGGGACGGTTTTCGTGCGGCATGCCGAGTTCGTCGGGCCGCCACCAGCGCGGATAACCGGCGGCGATGGCTGGGGTGCAGAAGGACCAATTGCTGTCGCGTTGTTTTCCAACGCCGTATTGGCAAAGGGTGGTGAGATGCTGGTCGCCGTTGATGTGCAGGGCCATGGATTTGCGAACGATGTCGATGGCCCGGTTCCGCGGCGTCTGCGGCCAGCCGCCGGAGTCAAGATCGGCCTTCAGGTAGCCGTCATAACCGCCGTGATGGGTCGCCACCCCGGCGAGGACGGTCTGGCTGAGCAGCACCTTCATCGTGTGGCCGCGCCAGTCGTCGCCCCATTTTTCGAGGAAGGCCTCCTGACGTTCCCCGAGCAGGACGAGTCCGGGCTTGTCGAGCACGGAGGTGTCGAAATCCTTGTCCGGCACATGGTCGGCCCGCCCGGAACCGGTGTCGACGCGCTCGGGGCCGCTTTTCCACTGCCGGTCACCAATGACGGCGAAGCTCACACCGCCGTAAACCATGTCGCCGTAGTAAACGCTGATATCCTGGAGGCAGGGCGTGGGATCGTAATAGTCGGGATGATGCGCGGCGTTGGTCCTGTGAACGACGTTGACCATCCGGGCTGGCTCGCGATAGCCGCCTTTCGACGACGCTCCCTGGTCGAGGCCCTGCATCGGCGCGCCGCCCTCGCCCCAGATGTTGCCTTGGAAGACATCGTGGTCGTCCGGAAGGCACAGCGTCGGCCGGTCGCGCATGGCCTCGCGGAAGGCCCAGCCGTGCTGGTAAAATTTGCGCAGGTAATTGAGGATGGCCGGTTCGGCGGGATCGCGAATGATGCCGTAGCCGCCGTGGTTTTCGTAAAGCTGGTCGCCGGAGAAATAGAGCATGTCCGGGTCGAGCCTGACGAGGTTTTCGGCCACGGGAGTATAGGGAAAGGCGTAGTCGTTCTGGCAGGTCAAGGCACCGAGACGCAGGGGACGCCCCTCGGGATTGGCCTTGATAGTGCCGGTCCATTCGTCGGCAGTTTCGGCGCCGTCGGTGTGCTTTTCGCGATAGACGAGCTTGTAGGGCGCGACTTCTTTCTGATTCCACTTGGGAATGCGGAAGGTGGCGACCCAGGCGTCGGGATCGAGCGTCGCCTCGCCGAGCGATTCCCATTCGCCGCCGCGCTGGACCTGGAGTTCGACCGTCTGGTTGTCCTTTTCTCCGAGCGGTCCGGTCAGGGCGCTGATTTTCATCACAAATCCCTCATCGCCGCGCGAGTCGCTCAGCGAATACATGGACCACAGCAGCGGCCCGAAGCGGTTCGCTTCCGTCACGGTGAAGGCGTCGCCGCCGGCTTGCCAATCGCGGAAGCGGTAAGCCTCGGCTTCCTTGCGCGGCTTCGGCCCGGTGAACTGGCTCACCACGGCGACATTGCCGAGGACATTCTCCGCCGGAGCCCGGTGCGTCACCGAGCCGAGCACGGTGCCGGTGTTCGCGTCCGCGGCGGTGAGGGTGAGCGCGCACTGTCCACCTTCCGGTTTTCCCACCAAGGTGAGCGAGATTTCTTTTGCCTCGGCGCCGCCTGGGATCGGTCGGCGCTTCGGTCCGAGCAGCAGTTCGGCACCGGCGATCCCGGCGTTGATACCGCCGTTGGCGAAGACATGGGCGCGGTGATCGTCGATCTCGGCGCGAATTCCGACGCGGAATCCGGCGCCGCCGTCCTGCTTTAGCGCCTCGGCCGGCCGACCCAGGCGAACGGAGAGCGTGAAACCGCCCTTGGGATTGGTGATCTGGTGCGTCAGCGAATGGATGTTGCGGTTCGCGCCCGGTGTCTGGCAGACGGCCCAGCCATCGGCGACGCGCCAATCTTCCATCGGGTTCGCCCAGACCATGCCACCGAGCCAGACGCGGTCGTGGGTGCGTCTCCAGTTTTCCAACGGGCTGAGCGCGTCCTTTGCCGCGGTGGGCGTGGAATCCTGGGCTTCCGTCTCGCGTCGGGGGACAAAACCAAATAGGGCTCCCAAGCCAAGCAGCTTGAGACCGAATCGTCGGGAGATTTTCGTAATCATCGGACCGACAAGAAAGGGCGAAATCCCGGTCGCGCAATCGACGGATCGCGTTGGGGCACTCCGGATTTGACCGATTCGGGCTTCGCGGTGCAGAATCCGCTCCGTGAAACGACACCGCATTCCGGGCTTCGCCCTCCTCCTCGCCCTGGTCGGCGGCCTTTCCGCGACCGCCGCCGAACCGACCCACAAGGATATCGTGTTCGCCAGTCCGGAAGGGCACGACTTGAAACTGGATCTCTATCTGCCGGCCAAAATGGACCCGAAACCGCCGCTGGTCGTGTTCATCCACGGCGGTGGGTGGCGGAACGGGAGTTTCAAGAACTGCTCCGTTACCTGGCTGACGGAGTCTGGGTACGCCGTCGCGAGCATCGGCTATCGCTTGACGGATGTGGCGACCTATCCAGCACAGGTGCAGGACTGCAAGGGCGCGATCCGCTGGCTGCGCGCCCACGCCGGGGAGTTCGGCTACGACGTGACGCGGATCGGCGCGGTCGGCACCTCGGCGGGCGGCTATCTGGTGGCGATGCTCGGCACGACCGGAGGCGAATCCGATCTCGAGGGCGAGGTCGGTGGGAACACGGACCAGAGTTCGGCGGTCCAGGCCGTGGTCGATTACTACGGGCCGACCGACTTCGTCGCCCGCTCAAAAAACCAGCCCAAGAAAACGGAAGTGGAGGGTTCGCCCGTGCGCCTGTTGCTGGGCGGCCCGGTGTCGGAAAAGACCGAACTCGCGCGGCAGGCCAGCCCGCTCAATCACGTCGATGCCAAAGACGCCCCGCTGCTGGCGATTCACGGGGAAAAGGACACGACCGTGTTCATCGAACACTCCCGTTGGTTCGTCGACGCCCATCAGAAGGCGGGCGTCGAGGCGAACCTCATCGTCCTGCCCGAGTCCGGGCACGGCGGAAAGGAATACTTCGAGCCGCCGATCCGGGAGAAGGTCGTGGCGTTTCTCGATCGGATCTTAAAGGCGGGGAAGTGAGAAAAACGAGGAGGGGCGCTTTTTGGGCGCCTGCGTTCGATTTTTGATCCCAGAGGGCTTCGTCGGCGGTAGAAAACCGCCGCTCCTTGAATTCATTCACTCCAGGGTCAACACCGCGAAATCGTCGAACAGCACGCCCTCGCCTTTCACGACGAGGCGGTAGCCGGTCTTTTTGGTCGCGAGGGAAGGATCGGAACCGGAAAGTTTGACCCCGTTGTCGAACTCGGCCGTGACGGAGTCGCCCTTCGTTTCGCAGGTGACCGTGTAGGTCTTGCCCTGTTCGAAGGCACCCTCGACCTTGCAAAGCTGCACCGCCTTCGAGGCGGGGTCCTTCTTGTCCTTGTCGGTGGTCAGGGTGGCGTCCTTGCTCGTCACGATGACGCGGAAAAGGTGGCCTTTCTCGTGGTTGAAGCTGAGGTGGAATCCATCGCTCCCGGCGAGTTGGAAGGAAAGCTTCACCTTCGAGTTCGTGTGGGGCGCGACGTAGGTCGCCACGGCGGCGTGCTTGTCGGAGGCCAGTTCGACGCCCTTCAGCTTGCCGTCGGTGATGGTCCACGCGCCCTTGGCGACATTCCACTTTTCGGAAAGAGCCGAACCGGAGAAGTCATCGGAAGCGACGGGACCTTCCGCGCGGGAGACGAGCGGGAGGATCGAGAGGACGGAAAGAAAAACGGCGACGGAAAGTGGGCGGGTAATCGGATTCATGAGGGCAGCATAGCGTGCGACGCAACGGGAGGAAAAGGAAAATCCCGCGGCGGAAACGTGGCGGACGGTCCGGCATGGGGGCGATGATCGGCGCCGGCTTTCACCGCCCGCCCTGCGGCACCGCCTCCGGATAACGCGCCAGGATGGCCCGCAGCTCCTTCACGATCGCCGGTTTCTCCGGGGCGAGGTTTCGCGTTTCCAGCGGGTCGGACTCGTAGTCGTAAAGCTCGATTTTTGCCGACTCGGGCGGCGCGCCGGAGCGTTTCCACTCGACGAGACGATAGCGCTCGGTGCGGATGGCGCGGCCGATGACCGCCTTGGGATAGGCATGGTAGGCGTGGTCGCGCACCCGGGCCGCGGGGTTGCGCAGCACCGGCGCCAGGCTGACGCCGTCGATCGGTTGAGGTCCCGCCGGCGCGGGCAGGCCGGCCAGTTCCGCGAGGGTGGGAAAAATATCGACGCTTTCCGCCAACTGCCGCGTCGAGGACCCCGGCTTGGTCACTCCCGGCGCGATGAAAATCAGGGGAATGCGATTGGCCTGCTCGTAGTTGGTGTGCTTGGTCCAGATGCCGAGATCGCCGAGATGAAAGCCGTGGTCGCCCCACAGGACGACGATCGTGTTGTCCGCCAGCCCGAGCGCGTCGAGCCCGTCCATCACCTTGCCGATCTGGGCGTCGACATAGCTGACGCTCGCGTAATAGCCATGGATCAGTTGGCGCTTCAGCGCGTCATCGATTTGGGCCGGATCGCCCTTGTCCGGCACCGGGAAATAGTTGCGGATCTCCCCGCCGCGTTTGTGGGCCACCGGTGGCGAACCCGCCGGCAGATTCTCGAAGGCCGGCATCGGCAGCGTCTCCGGATCGTGCGGGTCCCAGTATTTCCGCGGCACGGAAAAAGGCAGATGCGGCCGGGCAAATCCGCAGGCGATGAAAAACGGCGTGCCGTCCTTTTCGCGGCGATCCTTCGCGGCGCGGAGGCGATTCACCGTTTCCGCCGCCACCCGGCCGTCGGCGTAGGCGTCGTCGGCGACCTCGGGCGACTCGAAGGCGGCGCCGCGCGGCAGCGCGTTGTAGTCGGGCACTTCCACGTTTTCGAACATCGCCTCCTCGCGCGTCAGTTTTCCCTCCGGCTTGCTCGCCGGGTCCGCGTATTCGATGACCTTTTCCTTGAAGTGCGGCGCGGAAAACGACGCCGGATCGCCCAGATTCCCGTGCCCGATGTGGAAGACCTTGCCCAGCGATTCCGTCCGGTAGCCGCCGAACCTCGCGAAATGCTGAGGCAGCGTCACCGCGTCGGGCGCCCGCGCGCGGAGCGGGCTTCCCAGCCCGTAGAGCCCGGTCGAAGTCGAGTGCGATCCGAGCATCAGCGTGAACCGCGACGGCGCGCACACCGCCTGGTTGCAGTAAGCCAGGTCGAAGCGCATCCCCCGCGCCGCCAGCGCGTCGAGGTGGGGTGTCCTGGCGATGGGGTCGCCGTAGGCCCCGATCGCCGGTTTCAAGTCGTCGACGAGAAGCAGGAGGATGTTGGGTTTCTCCCTCTCGTCGGCCGCAAAAGTCTCTCGCCCCGGCCCGGAGGCGGCGAGGAGGATCAGGAGCGGAACGAATCGGGGGAGCGAAGAGAGTTGGGACATCGGTCCGACGGGGGTGGATGGGGAAAATGAACGGCCCGGCGCCGCGAGGCAACAGCCGGATGTCGGAAAACGCGCTTTCGACGGCCAAACAGGGTTAGGTGTCGGAGGCAACCCTGTTGTGTTGGCGGGTCTTGTGGCGGCGCTGTTCCCGGCGGAGATCGGAATCGGAGATGTGCCGAATCAGGTCGAACCTCGACTTGCGATTGTCTCGAACCAAGAGGGCGAGGTTCAGCGCCGCGACCGCCGCTCCCGCGAGGACGGCGGACAGAAAGACCAAACGCTTTTGGGAAAGGAAGAGTAACTCAATGAAGAGAAAAAGCAGAAGGATCCAGACCCCGATCAGTCCAAGTCTCAGGACGGTTCGCCACCGAAAGGAACTCCGATCAATATTTCCAATACAAAGCATTTCCGCGGAAAAGATGAAAAAAACGGCTCCGGCAACGGCGCACAGAAACTCCAACGGAGACCACCGAAACCAGTCATCGGTCAATATCAGTTTCCAGAACCCCAAAACCGGGAACAAAGCCGCGGCGCCGCGAATCGAGAGAATCTTCAGGTCGGCGATTACCAGATCGCGCAATGCAACCGGAAATCCGGCAAAAAGAGGAGCCGCTTCCCGGCCGAATCCGATTCGCAAGTTGACGTATCCACGTCGCCCGCCGAGCGGTGCTCCGAGAAGCAGGAGAAGAGAGAACAACACGATGGCTATTCCGATCGCCGAATCGAAATAACGCTCGGCGTCAATTTTCAGCCGATGCCACAACGAAACCAACGCGAGGCCCGCCGAACCGATCGCCCATTGCCGGGTCCACCTCGGCCACCCGCCGAACTGAAAACGAAGCGCCCTCCGCTGTTCCGAAGTCAGCCAACGTTGAACGATCCTCTCGATCCACCCCGTCGGGCCCTCGGTGGGTCGCCCACGCACCCAATCCGACAAAGCCATTCCAGGCTCGGAAGCGATTCGGGTTTCGTGGTCCGCCAATGCGACGCCCAAAACCCGGTCATCGCGCCTCTCGCCACCTCCCGACCAATAGGTCGCGATCAGCGGATACTGGTGCCGATCGATCCAATCGAGCAATCGTTGGGCGGCCATCCACCACAAAGGAACCGCGAACAGCCCCAACCCGATCGATCCGGCCAGGAACCGCGTATCTCCCCAAGGCTGCTCCGCACCCATCGAATCCAGCCAGTTGCCCGCCCAGCACAAGGGCAGATACCGAATCAAGGCCGCGCCGGCGGGAGAGTGAAGGAATTGAGCAAAGGCTTCTCTCGTTCCACGGGAGACGAAACTCAGGAGAACAAGCAAGGCAAAGCCGCGAAGTACCAGACTTGTCCAGGATCCAATCAAGGGATACGCGAGCGCCGCCAGTCCCGCAAGAAAAGCAAGGGTGCCTGTCAGCGACAGAATGGCAAGTACCACCACACCGGGCGAGCCTAACCTTCCGTCCGGCAGAAACGAAGCAGACGCGACCGCCACACCCGACGAGGTCGTAAGAAAAACGATGAAAGCGACAATCCCAAAGGTCGCGCAAGTTTTCAGCCGGAGGCGCCTGGTGGCGGGAAGCACCAAATACAGCCGGCAAGAGTCACCAAAGGCCAGGATTTCACAGAGGAAAACCCCACCCACCAGGCCCGCGACCAGGGCCAGGCATCCCCAAGTTAAAGCATACTTCATCCCGGCCCAAACGGGGTCGTCCCAAGCGTTGGTGAACGCAACGGAAATGGCGGAGCCGACGAA
>JACKQC010000026.1 GCA_024233085.1 Akkermansiaceae bacterium | reverse complement strand
GGTGAATTCGGTGCGCGTGGAGAGATTCAGCGCCCCGAGGCATTTCGGGCACAGCCCGTCGACCGCCGCGCCCGCCATCGGCGCCCCGCAGCGCGGGCAAACGGCTTCCCCGGCGGGTTCGGGTTTCGGATCGGATTCGGGGTCGGGAGGGTTCTGATTCATGCCCTTGCATTCCGATTCTGAACCGAAATGTGGCGAAAAATCGCGAAAATTTTACCGACGAGTCACCAAACCAGCGCCGCGAGCATCGCGCGCCACTCGTCGTCCACGTCGCGCGGATCGGCGACGGTGGCGGCGACCTCCTCGCGAAAAAGATCGCGAAAACGCCGCCGCAGCCGATGGACCGAACTGCGGGCGGAGGCCGGCTCGATTCCCAGCTCGGCGGCCAGGTCCGCGTAGGGCGCCCCGCCGCGGTCGGCGGTGAGCGCGGGTTTCAGCGTCTCGTATTCCGCCGCTTTTCCGGCCCGCTCGTATTCCTCCCGCAGACGGCGCATGGCGGCCTCCAGCAGCGCCAGCGCCCAGCGCCGGTCGTAGAGAGTCTCCGCCGGCAGCGCCGCCTCCGCTTCCGAACCGGAGACATAAGCCGTCTCGAAACCCTCGGTGTCGAGACTGAGAAGCCGTTGGCCGCCGCCGCGCTTTTGCGCCCGGGCGCGTTCCCATTCTTTGGCCTGAAAACGCTTCAGCGCCGTCAGCAGGAAGGTGCGGAAACGTCCCTTTTCCCGGTCGGCGGCGCGGAGCCAGTGTTTTTCCAGGAGATTCGCGAAAAAGGCCTGCGTCAGGTCCTCGGCGTCGTGCGGACCGAGCCCGCGATAGCGCAGAAACGCGTAGAGCGGCGGCCAGTATTGCCGGCACAACTGCTCGAGCGCCGCGAGGTCGGCCTCCGCGCCGCCCCGCTCCCCGCGCGCCGACAGCACCATCGACCACCGGGTGGTGTGAAACCCGGCGGCCTCGGGGCGGGAGGGATCGGCGTCGTTTTTGGCGGACATCGGCAGGAAGCGGGCCACGCTTCCGATAACATTCCGGGTTTTTCGGCCGGTGTGGCGAAAAAAGCGCGCGGAATACCGAATGTAAAAGACAGGGGGAAGAATCGAAAAAAGCGGACAGCTCGTTCAATGCGCAACCACCGCAAAAATTACCAAAGAAAAGATGATCGCAAAAACCAAAAGCACGATCGCCAAGATCACCCACGTGAGCAGGGATGTCTTCGCTTTTACGTCGGGAGTCCTTTCCACAATGGCCCGATATTCATCGCTTAAAACAAATCGTCCCTTCTCTGAAAACAGATAGTAGAGAATGCAAGCATGGAGCAAGGTTCCCACGGGAAACGCAAACAAACCGAGATACGAAACAAGACGGGCAGGATAGGCGGCTTGGGGTTTCAGTTGTCGAAGATTTCGACCCAGCGGCAAATAGATCAGCGGCAAAATTATTGCCCCGACCGCGATCGCAATTGATTCCACAGCCGATTCACCATCGAGCGATCCAACCGATTTTTCCCCAAAGACCAGATTGAAGATGAGGAACACGCTCCCAAGCGCCATCAGTCCTCCTCCGAATAGATAGAGAGTGCCCAGTCCCTTAAATGTGTTCTCGTGTGTTAGGTGCGCCCGCCGAATTTCCTCCGCCGAAGGGCCGAAGAAGGGAGCGGGATTCGGCCCATTAACATTGGCCGTTGGCGGCACGGGGGGAGGCATTTGGAAGTGGGTCGCATTCATCGGGTAGAAATTCAGCTATTTAAATTAAAAAATCAATAATTTTCATATTTTATTCGGAAAATGTGGCCTTCAAAAATTCGCGCCCCCACTTTGCTTCCCTTTTCCCGCCGTCCCGACCAAACAGGGTTGCCTCCACGACCATACCCTGTTTGATTCGGACTGCTTTTCGCTTGGTTGCGACATGATATTAACCTCCCGACAACTCCCTCTCGCGATTCTCGCCGCGCTCCTTTGTTGGCCGGGATCGATCCTGCGCGGCGGGGAAACGGAGAAAGCGGACGTGCCGCGACCGCTTGTTTCCGTCCAGGTTCGGACGACGGCCTACACCCACACGGAGGACGATCACCTGGCTTTCGGCAAAAAGACCGCGCTCGGCACCGACCTGCGCTACACGCCGGAGTATCACTCCGTCGCCGCCGACTGGTCGCGTTTTCCGCTGGGAACGAAGTTCAAGATCCGCGGCTACGACCGCGTCTTCGTGGTCGATGACTATGGGAAGGCCCTGGTCGACACCTCGACGATCGACATTTACTTCGACACGAAAGCGCGCATGAACAACTGGGGCGTGCGCCGGGTGACGATCGACGTGCTGGAGTTCGGCAGCTTCCACGAGAGCCGCAAAATTCTCGCCGAGCGGGGCACCTTTCCCCATTGCCTGAAAATGCTCGCCTCGATGACGACCGACGACTGGTGGAAGACTTACCAGCGATAACGGTCTTGCATCGCCGCCCGAACGCCGGCAGACTCGAAATCCGATGAATCCGGGACGTGAACGTTTCCTCCAGGCGATCGCGCGGATCGTGGTCCTTGTTTTTGTTGCGACCGCGCTCTTTGGTCAAACAGGGGAGGGAGAGAAGGGCGACGAAAAGCCTGTGACCCTGAATTCGCTTCGGTTCGCCTTCGACGTGCGGCGCGCGGAACTGATGCAGCCGCTCAAGGAACTCGACGCGTTCTATCGCCAGCAGCTGGAAAAATTGCGCGAAGAAGTCCAGCGGGCGGCCCAGTTGGAGAACGTGATCGCCGTCGACGCCGAGCTGGCGGTTCTTCAGGGCCGCGTGCCGGAGGCGGCGGGCGAGCCCTTTGCGAAGCTCGACCAGTTGCGTTCGATTTATCAACGCGAAAAAACCGAGCGCTTCCGCAAATCTCAGCAGGCCCTACTCGCTCTCATCGGTCAGGAGAAGGCCCGGCTGGAGGCCCTGCGGACAGAGTTGACCAAAAAGGGCGAAATCGACGAGGCGATAAAAGCGCGGGACGAACTCAAGAAGTTGACCGACCTGGAAACTCAAACCACCGGGACGATCGAGGCGCTCAAAAATGGCGGGGACCTCTCGAGTCCGGCGCCCGGCTCACTCGCCGGGGGATTGCTGGTCCACTTCGACTTCGACCGGCGCCCGCGCAACGGCTTGGTGGAAGGCGCCTCCGGCACCTCGTTCAAGGCGGCGACGTCGGCGGAGGATGGTCCCGCGTGGACCGGCAAGGGCCACCTTGGGGGCGCTTTCGCCTTTGACGGTGTCGACGACCGGCTCGAGCTGACGGAGGTTCTTCCCGACATGGAACGCATGACGGTGGCGGCGTGGATTTTCTACGAATCGCCGGCGCCGGGACATGGCTTGGTTTTCTCGGATTTCGACGGCAAAAACGGCAACGACCTCATGTTCGGACTCGCCGGCAAGTCGGAAGTCTTCATCCGCGCTGACAAGACACCGGGGCATTCCCTGAAAGACCGAATCTCGGTCAGCGCCGATTTTTCGGGAAAATGGCATCATCTGGCCTGGGTCCTCGAGCCGCGCCGATCCATCGTTTATGTCGACGGCGAACACGCGGGGGACACCGCCAAGCCGGGATCCAACATCGGCAGTCACCGGGCCTTTATCGGTTTTGGGAGCGACAGCACCGACTGGACGTATTTTAAAGGCCGGATCGACGAGTTCCGCCTGTGGAACCGAGTTCTCAACGCGGACGAAATACGGGCGGTCTATCGCATTTCCGCCTCCAGCGACGGTCGCTGAACGGGGGAGTCGCTCTCAGGCAAGAATCTCCAGCACGCGCTCCATGGGGAGAAAATGGCCGACCAGGGGCTGGCAGAAATCCGTCTGACTCTGCTGCCAGTTGGCGAAAATGCCGTTCTCCAGCGCCAGGGTGGCGATATAACGGGAGCACCCGGTTCCATGCGGCGACACGAACAGCGGGGCCTCGACCGACAGGCTGCGAATCTCCGGAAAATTGTCGTCGACGCCGACGGCGATCCCGCCGATTTCCTCGCAGGACCAACCGCGCGGCCGGGTGACGGCGGAGGGGTTTTCGTCGAGCTGGCGGAGGCACTCGCAACTGTCGTAGAAATACAGCGACTGCGGCGGCAGGTTCGCGAAGGCGCCGGTGCGCGGGACCGGCAGACGCTCGGTGACCCGCGCGGCGGCGATGTCCCACACCGGTCCGCGGGCGAGCATGTCGTCGGTCAGCGGTTGGAAGAGATTGCCGGGCGCCCCGGCCTTGCGGACCGCGACGGCGGTGCCGCTGCTCGACCAGGTGAAGGGATGGACGCAGTAGATGAGGGCCAGATCGCCGTTTCGCAGGTCGGTGACGACGGGGTCCTTGCAGTGCAGCCTCTCGGGCGCGCCGGCGTGGTGGGGGATGATTTCCTCGATATTGTCCGGGGTCAGGTTTTCGACCGTGTCGGCGTGGATGCGGTCGATGCTCCACACGCCGGTGCCGGGCTTCTGAAAGCCGGCCAGTCTATCCGGGTAGGCCACATCCTTTTCCGTCGAGATGAAAAGCTCGATCCCGCCCTCGGGGAGGAGATGCAGGGCCACGCCCTCGATGGACACGACGGCGGCGCCGTTGCAGGCGAGGTCCGCCTTGGTGAAGGACTTGATCTTTTCGAAGGGCGCGTCGACGGAGGCGGCACGAAAGATGGCCAGCTCGAGTCCGCGCTCCCCCGCCCCGACCCCGGTCCGGGAGTCGCCGAAGTTTCGATAACGACCGCAAACGAGAATCGACCCGTCGCGGTCGCGGATCGTGTTGCCGCCGCCGAACCAGAAGCCGCTGGAGCGCTGCTGGGGCTCGACGAGGATGCGGGCGCTGCGTTGGTCGACGAGGGCGGCCGCGAAGGCGGTCAGTTTTTCTTTGTGGAGGTCGGTGAGCATGGAGCCCCATGCTGGGCCGTCCCCGCGGGCCTTTCAAGCGCGAAAGGTGTCATGCGCCGTCCGCGATGCGGTCGATCCCCCCGCCCTCGACGCGGGCGATGCGCCACTCGGGCAGGATGCGGGCGCCCTTCGATTCGTAAAAGGCGATGGCGTCGACATTCCAGTCCAGCACGGTCCACTCGTAGCGGCCGCAGCCGCGCGCGCGGGCGAGATCGGCTCCGGCGGCCAGCAGGGCCTTGCCGATGCCCCGGCCGCGCCAGGCCGGCCGCACGTAGAGATCCTCGAGCCACAGGCCGGGCTTTCCGAGGAAGGTGGAAAAGGTCGAAAACAGGATCGCATACCCGACCAGCTCTCCCTCGCCGGTTTCCGCGACGAGTCCCTCGGCGGGCCGCGATCCGTCGCCCCCGCCGCCGCAGAGATAACGCTCGAAATCGGCCGGCGCCGCGACGAAGGCGTCGCCCAGCTTTTCAAAGGCCGCCAGCTCGCCGATCATCGCATGCACATCGGCGATGTCGCGGGGCTCGACCGGCCGCACGCGCGCCGGAAACGGCGGTGGCCTGTCATTTTCGGGCGGGCTTTCCATCGATTCTGCCGGTTTCGTTCATTCAATCCGGGCCGCGCCTTCACCGGGCGCCGGCGGCGCCGCCGAACACCTGGCAGTCCGGCGTGTCGTCGACGGGCCGCAACTCGATCTCCGGGGTGACGGCTCTGGCAATCGCGGCGGAGGCGAGCACGCCGATCGAAAGGTCGCGGGTCCGGGCATTGATGGCGGCGATCCGATCCGTGATCGCCGAGCCGCCCCCGGCCGCCGGATCGGGCGCGTCGACGCTGACGCCCAGCCAGGGCCGGTCGGAAATTCGACCTTCGGCGACCCATTTCCAGAATAGCTTTTCCGCCCGTTGTCTCACCCGGTAAGCCGCGTGGAGGGCGCGTTTCGGCGCCGCCTCGGTCCCGTTTTCGCCCCGGGAAAACACCGCCAGCAACCCGTCCGGGTGAAAGGCGGCCACCTCGCCGCCAAACTCCACCACGCCGTCGATGACCGCCGCGCACAGGTCCTCGATCAGGAGCGCGGCGTCGCCCTCGCATTCCCGCGCGAGCTGGGACGTCGCGTCGCCGAAGCCGGCGAACAGGAACACCGGCGCGCCGCCCTCCCCCGGCTTTTCGGCGCCTCCGCCGGGCTGGGCGAGACGGCCGGCGACCTTGTCGCCCACGACGCGGGCGAGATTTTCCCGCAGCACCTCGCGCTCCCGCAGGGCGCGCGAGGCGGCGTTGAGCGCCTGGGCCACGCGCTCGAATTCGTCGCCCCGGCGAAACTCCGCCATTGTCGCGTAGTCGCCCCGCTTCACCCGGTCCATGGCGCGCTCGACTTTTTCCAGCGACTGGTTCACCCATCGGTAGATCCACCAGGCGATCCCGCAGGCGAGCACGAAAGACACCCCCAGCGCCAGCGTTCCCCGCCACAGCAGCGCGTTCAGGGTGTCCCGCACCCGGTCGGCGGCGACATCGACCCCCAGCACCGCCACCGCCCGGCCCGAGGCGTCGCGAATCGGCGCGCTCGCGCTGAGCCACGTTCCCCACTGATCCTCCGCAAAGGCTTCGTCGGCCCGCGCCTCGTCCAGCCGCAGCGCTTCGGGCAGATCGGGAAAGGGATCGCCCGGCAGAGAGCGGTCCTCGGCCGACTCCTCCGCGTCGCCGACGAACTCGAAGCCGCTGGGATTCGCCGGGTTCGGCCGCGCGGTGTAAACGTATTTGACCCGCATGTCGTCCCGGCGATTGGCGTCGCGGATCGCCCGCAGCGTCGTCAGGAGCGCCGCGTAGTCCGGGCTGTCGGCGCCGGCGCGGCCGCGAATTTTCTCGTGGCCGGCGACATCGATCGTCAGGGCGCCGGTCGCGGCGATATTCGTGACCTGCGACCGCATTTCCTCGAAAAGATTGCGCCGCGCGGACCCATACATCAGCGCGAACAAAACCCCGTGCGTCAGCACGGCGGCGCACAGCAGGGCGATCAGGACTCGAGTGGAAAATCGCATGGCGAAGGGCGACACAAAGCCTCGCGGCACCCATCCTTCGCCCTCCGCACCGGATAGGCGAACCCTTTTTCCGGGATTTTCCCGATCGCGACCCCGTCCGCCGGCGGCGATTCACTCCTCCCACAGGGTGCCGTCGTGAAACTCGGCCGGAATCGACAGCAGCACCCGGGCCGCCGCGTAGAACAACATCCACGCCACCACGAGCCCCAGCGCGAGCTGCAGGAAGGCGAGCACCGGAATCCGAAGCCGCTTCTTCCGGACCGTGTCGGTCCCGCCCTCCGCCGCGAGGCAGCGGGCGCAGGTCAGACGCCCCTCGTGCTCGGTGATGCATTCCGCGCAGTAGAACGACTTGCAGACCGGGCAACGGGCCGAAGCCGGTCGCGCCGGGTGGATCAGGCAATTGGTCTTGGAAAGCGGAACGGACATCGGGTCGTCGGATTTACGAAACGCCGGCTCAGGGTTTCGCGGTCCTCCTCCAGCGCAGGCCGAGCAGCAGACCCGCGGCGCCGATCGCGGCGTTCGCCAGGGAGAAAAAGAGAAAGAACAGGTAAAACGGCAACCCGCCCAGGGACCCGGCCCGGGCCATCGCCGTCACCGGCCCGTCCAGACCCAGCGTCAGCGCCGGATCGTCGATCGCCATCGCGAAATAATAGACAACCCCGCCCCCGAACAACACAATGGCCACCGCCAACTGCGCCCAGAGCAATCCCCGGACCGAATCCGGCGACCGGTGCCGCACCGCGCCCGCCAGTCCGGCCAGCAGCGGAGCCACCCCCACCATCAGGCACAGGATCGCCGCCAGCGCCAGCGCCGCGCTTTCCACATGCAGCAGGGCCGCGCCCAGCAGCCCGGCCAGCGCCATGACTCCGAAGGCGATCAGGCCCGACACCGGCACCCTCACGCCCGGCCGGCGCGCCTCGGCCTCACCGGCCGCCGCCGCCAGGTCCGCGTATCCCGCCGCGACGGCGAGACCGGACTGAGCCTCCGCGATTCGCTCCGCCAGCTTTTCCATCGCCCGCCGCGCCCCGTGGAGATGGTTCAGGGGGCGCAGCCGCTCGCATTTCAGGCGCGTCTGGATCTCGCACACACAGCGCGGCCCGACGATCAATTGCCGGACGAACAAGATCAGCGATAGCAGCGCGACCGGAAAGGGAAACAGCAGCGTCGCGATCAGCGTGCCCGACTCGCCCGGATCGCGGTTCAGCAGCATCAGCGCGCAGACGCCGCCAAAGACCGACAGCGACAGCCCGTAAAAAAAAGCGCCCACCCACAGCCACGACGTCCTCGCCAGCACCGTGCCCTGGATGTCCCGGTAACGAAATCGCTTGTATTCCTCGCCGAAGGGCAGGAACACCCCGTTTCCCTTCACGTAAAGCAGGTGATCCGGCCCCAGCCACACGCTGGAACAGCCGAATGTGCCCCGCGCCAGGCGCTCGTATTGGTCGAAGGCTTTTTTCATCGCGTCACCGTGCGGCAAGAAAATCACGAACCCGCCGAAAGGGAAACCCCAAAAAACGCCGCCCCGACGCCTTTTCCCGGCGGGTCGGGCGACATCAGACGGCGCCGTGGCTTTTCATCATCTCCTTCATCTCGCGCACCGCCCGGCCGAGGCCGAGGAACACGCCGCGCGACACGAGATGATGGCCCACGTTCAGCTCCGCGAGATGCGGCACTCGCATCAGCTTGACCAGATTGAGCAGGTTGATGCCGTGTCCCGCGTTGACCTGGAGCCCCGCCGCGCGCGCCGTTTCCGCCGCCGCGACCAGCGCCGCCAGTTCGTCGTCGCCTCCGCCCAGCGCCGCGTTGGCGAAGGCGCCCGTGTGCAGCTCGATCATTTCCGCGCCCGTCTTCGCCGCCGCCTCGACCTGCTCGCGCGCCGGATCGATGAATAGACTGACCCGGATGCGCGCCTCGCGCAGCGCGTCGATCGTGCGCCGCAGCGAGCGGTTGGCCCCGGCGACATCGAGGCCGCCTTCGGTCGTGATTTCGCGGCGGTTTTCCGGCACCAGGCAGACGAAATCCGGCTTCGCTTTCAGCGCCACGTTGAGGATTTCCTGGGTGTTGCCCATTTCGAGGTTGAGCTTGGTGTGAATCTTCTCCCGCAGCTCGAAGACATCGCGGTCCTGGATGTGCCGGCGGTCCTGGCGCAGGTGAATGGTGATGGAGTCCGCCCCGTGCGCCTCGGCCTCGTGCGCGGCGGCCAGCAGGCTCGGCTCCGCGTTGGGCGAGTCGAGCATGGTCGCGTAACGCGCCTGCCTCAGCGTCGCCACATGGTCGATGTTCACTCCCAGCAACAGCGACCCCGCTCCCGCTCGAGCCGACCGGGCGGCGGCGGCGGGCTGGCGGCGCACAGGAGGGCGCGGTTTGACGGCGGTGGGCGTTTTCCGGCGTTTCATGCCCCGATCTTAAGCGCAAAACGCGCCGCCCGCCCGGGGGAAATTCCAACTCCACTTCGTCACAATCTTCGTCACAATCTTCGTCCTAATCTTCGTCCTAATCTTCGTCTTCGTCTCCGGCCTCGGCATCCACCCCCTCCACCGGCCGTCCCCAGGCGTTTTTTGGCGCCTTGCGCCGGGGGCTGATTTCGGGTTCGGGCCGGTTTTTGTCTCCTTTCAATAGCGCGGCGGCGGATTCCACCAACTCCGGGTGCCAGATTCGCAGGGTCCACCAGCCCAGCGCGCCGAGCCCGATCCAGAAAAACGCCAGCACCGCCAGTGACACCGCGTCGGGTTCTTCCCAGGCGAGCGGCGGAATCAGCGACGTGACGGCCACGATCGCCAGCCACCATGCCGGCGCCGGCTCCTCCGTGTAGAGAAAGACGATGGCCAACACGGCGAGAAAACCCGCCGCGAGGAAAAACAGCCACACCGACACCCGCGCCGCGGAAACGACCGTCGTGGCCGGCCAGAAGGCCATGACCAGCAGTTCGGTGACAAAGGATCCGGAAAACACCCTTCCGGAAACTTCGAACGGCCGAAAAAGATCCCCCCAACTGTCAAAAGCCGCCGCGATCCGCCCGACCAGCAGCCCGACCCAGCCGCCCGCGAAAAAAAGCAGCACGCGCCCCACCAGGCTCGTGGTGGCGTTTTGAAACACGCCGATGGGATCGATGGGTTGGACGGGCATGAGCGGCCTCGGGAAAAGTGTTCGGCTGTTTTTAACGCACTCCCAATCCCTCTGGCAAGCCCGCTTCCAACGGAGTTCGGTCTCCGACCCAACAGGGTTGAGTCGCGGACCCAACAGGGTTCGGTCTCCGACCCAACCCTGTTGGGTCGGAATCCCGCTCTCCGCGGCTCCCGTTTTCACGCCTTGTCCCGGCGTCGGATTGTCGCTTATCCTCGGCCCTCCATGACTCGATTCCTTTTTTCCCTGTTTATCCTCGCGGCCACCGCCCCGGCGGCCGAGGACACCTACCAGCCCCGCGACACGCAGGCGCCGGGCGAACAGCCGCCGACGCCGGAGGAGGCCGCGAAAGCCATCACGCTGCCCGAGGGATTTCACGCCACGCTTTTCGCCGGCGAACCGGACGTCCGCCAGCCGGTGGCGATGGCCTTCGACGACCGGGGCCGCCTTTTTGTGGCCGAGTCTTACTCCTACAAGGAATGGGAACGGAAGGGCGAGGACCGCGTGCTGATCTTCGAGGACACGGACAACGACGGCCGGCACGACAAGCGGACGGTTTTTTACACGGGTCTCAATCATCTCTCCGGCCTGACGGTCGGCTGGGGCGGGGTGTGGGTGTGCGATTCGCCGAACCTGCTCTTCATCCCCGACCGCGACCGCGACGATGTGCCCGACGGTGAGCCGGAGGTCGTGCTCGACGGCTGGACGATCAAGGGGGGACACAATTTCTTCAACGGCCTGACCTGGGGCATCGACGGCTGGCTCTACGGGCGCCACGGCATCACCGCGCCGTCGAAGGTCGGCACGCCCGGCACGCCGGACGCCGAGCGTCCCGAGTTCGATTGCTCGATCTGGCGCTACCATCCGGTGACGAAGCGTTTCGAGGTCGTGTGCCGCGGCACCACCAATCCCTGGGGGCTGGACTGGAACGCGGACGGCGAGATGTTTTTCACCAACAACGTCAACGGCCACCTGTGGCACGCCATTTCGGGGGCTTACTATCCGCGGATGGGAAACCGCGACGATCCGTTCGCCCGCGCCATCTACGACCGCATCGGCCTGTGCGCGGATCACCTGCACCACGCCGGCACCACGGACGACTGGACGAAGACGCGCGACGGCAAGGGCGTCCACGGCGAGCTGGGCGGCGGCCACTCGCACTGCGGGGAAATGATCTACCTCGGCGGGAAATGGCCGGCCGAGTACGCGGGGAAGGTTTTCATGTGCAACACGCACGGCCGGCGTCTCAACGTGGACCGGCTCGAGCGGAGCGGCTCCGGTTACGTCGCCAGGCACGAGGCCGATTTCATGATGGCGAACAATCCGTGGTTCCGCGGCGTGCAGGTGATCTACGGTCCCGACGGCGACGTCTTCGTGAGCGACTGGACCGATCTGGGCGAATGCCACGACAACGACGGCGTGCATCGTTCCTCCGGGCGCATCTACAAAATCGTTTACGGCGCCCCGTCTCCGAAGCCGAAGACCGATCTCCAAGACGCCTCCGACGAGGAATTGATCGGCCACCAGCTTCACGAAAACGAATGGTACGCCCGCGCCGCCCGCCTCGTGCTGCAGCAGCGCGCCGCCGAGGGTAAGCTCGCCTCGCGCGAGGCCATGACCGAGACGCTGCGCAAGGTTTTCGCCGTGCATCCCGACCATGCCACCCGGCTGCGGCTGATCCTGACGCTGCACGTCTGCGGCGCCCTGCCGCCCTCGGCGCTCAACGAGCTGGTTCACGACGAAGACGAGCACATCCGCGCCTGGGCCGTGCGGCTTTGCAACGAGGAAAACTACGAGGGCGACACGACCGTTCAAGTCGCGGTGAACACCGACGATCCCTCGCGTCTCGTCCGCCTGGCCTGGGCTTCGATGCTGCAATCGGCGAATTTTTCCCACGTCGCCTGGCGGGTGGCCGGACAGTTGGCCCGCGATCCCTCCGCGGCGGACGACCACAACCTGCCGCTGATGATCTGGTACGGCGTCAAGGACCGCGTCGCCGGCGCGCCCGACCAGGCCGTCGCCCTCATGTCGGAGACGAAAATCCCCGTCCTCCAGACCTACCTTGCCCGCCGGCTGGCCGAGGAGGGCCTGTTTTCCCCGCTGATGACCTGGCTGGACGCCCACGCCGCGGACTCGGCGGCCTGCGAGCGCGCCCTGGCCGGGGTCGCGGACGGCATCGGCGGCCGAAGCGATCTCGCGGCGCCGCCCGAATGGACCGGCCTGGCGAAAAAGCTCGCCACCACCGATTCGCTGCGCTTGTTGGTCACGCGGCTCGACTTTGCCTTCGACCCCGACGGCGCGCGGCCCGCGCTCGAGAAAAGTCTCGGGTCCGGTTCCGGCGCCTCGGTGGAGGAAAAGCGTCTCGCCCTCGAGTTGCTGGCCGCCTCGCCGAAGCCGGACCTGCACCGTGTCATTGTGCCGCTGCTGGAGGACGACGCCCTGCGCGCGGACGCCGTGGCCGCGCTGGGCCGCCTCAGTGACCCGGAGGGCGCCGACGCCCTGATCGCGAAGTACGCCGAAACCGACGCCACCGTCCAGCCGGCCATCGTCAACGCCCTCTCGGGCAAGCCGAGATTCGCCTTCAAGCTGCTCGACGCGGTCGAGAGCGGGGCCATCCCGCGCCACGCGGTGACTGCTTATCACGCGCGGCAGATCCGGACCTACAAGGACGAAACCCTGCGGAAGCGCCTCGCCGCCGTCTGGGGCAGCTTTTCCCAATCCTCCGGCGAAAAGGCGGAGACGATCAAGCACTGGCAGAGCCAGCTCACCGCCGACGTGCTCGCCAAGGCCGATGTCGCGAAGGGGCACGAGAAATTCCAGCAGCTCTGCATGGCCTGCCACACCCTGAAAGGCGAGGGCGGCCGGATCGGACCCGACCTGACCGGCGCCAACCGTTCCGACGCCTATTACCTGCTCGAAAACATCATCGATCCCAGCGCCACGCTGCCGCAGGATTTTCGCCTCACGGTCATCACCCGCGGGGACGGCTCAGTCGTCAGCGGCAATATTCGGAGCGAAAACGAATACGCCATCGGCCTGCACACCCTCGCCGGCGAAGAGTCGATCGACGTGACCGACATCGCCAAGCGCGAGACCCTGGAACAGTCCATCATGCCCGAGGGCCTGCTCGCCCCGCTGCAACCCGACGAAGTCCGCGATCTGATCGGCTTTTTAATGAGGTGAGCGGCGCTTGGCCGAGCCACCGCGCCACGGCGGCAGCAGCCAGACCGCGGTCGCCATGTTCAGGAAAATGCCGAGCGCGCAGAGGAGACCCAGGCCCGCCAGACCGGACGCGCCCGCGAAGGCCAGGGTGCCGAAACCGATCGTCGTCGAGAGCCCGCAAAAGCGCAGCGCCCCGCCGATGCCGCGCCGGATCGCCTCCCTGTCGCCGCCCGTCCGCCGCAGCGCGAAGATCATGTGGATGCCGTAGTCGAGGCCCGTTCCGAACAGAATGGGAACGCTGGCGAGGTTGAAAAAATCCCACCGCACCGGCAGCACCCGCGTCAAGGCGAGCAATACCAGGCCGCTGAAGGCCAGGGAGCCGAGACACAGCGCCAGATCGCGCCCGCTTCGGAAAACCGCCGCCAACACCACGATCAGCACCAGTCCCATCGGCAAAAACACGCGGACAAAATCGCCCCGAATCAGCCCCTGAATGGCCGGATTGAGCACCGGCCATCCCGTCACCCGCACGCCGTCCGCGTCCACCCGGTCGCGCCACGCGAGCCGCCCGCCCGCGTCGAAGGCCAGCGCTCCGGAGACGGGCTCGATCTGTCCAATGGCGGCCCACTCCTGCCCCGCCTCCGACACCGCCCGCCCGATCAGCCAGCGGCCGAGGTCCGACCGCGGAAGCACGAACCGCTTTTCGTTTTCGCCGCCTTTTTCCAAAAACGCGGCGGCCAGTTTCGCGGCCTCGGCGAGGACGTGATCGCCAAGCGCGGCGGCTTCCTCGGTGAATCCCGACTCCAGCACCTCGGCGCGGAGACGCGGGCCTTCGTCACTCAGCCGGGCCAGGACGGCCGCGTTCCGGGTCTGGTTCGCGGCGTTGGGGGCGAGCGCCAGCGGCAGGGCACGGGATTTCAGCAAGCCCTCCCCCTCCAGCGCCGCGAGCCGGGCATCCGTGTCGGCGAGGCGTTTCGCGAGCGCGCCGGGACTTTGGGCCGTGACGACCAGCGGCAGCCTTTCACCCTCGCCGGGAGTCCCCAGACGCGTCTCCAGCCCGGTCAGGGCCGCGCTCGCCCGGCCGTTTCGCAGGTCAAAAGGCCGCGCCCCGGTGTCGATGGATGGCGGTCCCAGGATGGCGAGCACACCGGCGGCGACCGCGGCGACGCCGGCGGTGACGATCCGCGCGAGCCGGTCGCGACCGTTCTCCCCGCCCGGTTTTCCGGCCGATTCGGGCAAGGTGGAGGGCGAAACCGATTCCGCCGCCACCGCCGGGGCGAACAGTCCCAGCATGGTCGCCATCCCGATCCCGACTCCCACCGCGACCAGCGAGCCGAGCTGCGCGATGGCCGGCAGGCTGCTCAGGTTCAGCGCCAGGAACACCGCCGCCGTCGTCACCGCCGCCCACACGATGCCCGGCCCCGCGATGCGCCGCACCGCGCGGGCGTCGGCGGCCCGCTCGGCCAGTCCCTCGCGGTAAAGCACGACGCCGTAGTCGACGACCAGCCCCAGCAGGATGGCCGCGAAGCCGATACTCATCGCGCTCAGTTCGCCAAAGATCAGGCCGCCCGCCGCGAAGGTCGCCGCGAACACGAACGCCAGCATCGCCATCAGCCAAACCAACGGTTTCAGCCGCCGGTGCATCAGCCAGAACAACAGCGCGATCAGGATCGCGGTCGTCGCGACCGAGCCCTTCAGGTCGCGCTCCATCGTCGTCGAAATCTCCGCGACAAAGGCCGGCTCGCCCGTCAGACCGATGGCTGGCCGTGTCTCCGCCGCGAGCCCGGCGCGCCAGCTTTCCGCCGCCGCCCGCACCGCCGCGACCCAGGCGGCCGTCTCGCGGTACCCGGAGAAAGAAGCCCCGTCCGGCGCCTCGAGATACAGCACGCGGAAGCGCCCGTCCGGCGAGGCAAACAGGTCGCCGCTCGCTCCGGCCGCGGTTTCCAGCCCCCCCGGCAGCGCCGTCAGACCGAGCGGATCGTAGCTCAGGATCATGGTCTCCGCGTCGAGAAATCCGGAGGCCAGGGTTTCGATCGCGTCGGCGAGACGTTCCCGCGAGCGATCCGGCGAGAGACGCGCCGTGAGGTCCGCGAGCGCCCCGGGCGGGCCGTTGAGCCAGAGCCAGGCGAGCATTTCGGCGCCCGCCTCCGGGTTTTCCTCGAAAGGCAGCCGCCACATGACCGAGCGGGACAGGTCCGGCCGGGTCCGCAGGGTCCGCGCCAGCTCGCCCGCCGCCGCCGAGGCCGCCTCCGGCGCGGTGTCCCCGGGAAATTCAAGCGTCAGGATCAGCTCGTTTTCGCGGACAAAATGCCGGTAGAGCCCGCGCATGCCCTCGACCTCCGGCAATTCCGCCGGCAGCATGTCCAGCGGATCGACCGCGTAGCGAATGCGCGAGCCGCCATACACCGCCAGCAGGGCGGCCAGCGCGAGCAGGACCAACAGACGCGGGAGGGACATCGGTCCGCACTGTGACACAAGCCCCGCGCTTTACGGGACCGAATTCGCCAAAATCGGCGTCCTTTTGCGCCACGGACGCGGTTTTTCGGGGCGTTTGACAAAATCTCGACTCGCTTTTTGCGCGAAAGTCCGGTAAAGCCCTGCTTTGCCGGAATTCCGCATGAGGGCCGAAGCCGACCCGTCCAATCAACGAGGGCGGGTTGGTCGCGGAATGAGGCGCGACCAAAGCACCCATTGACATCGAAGGTTTACCTACCCTAAATTTTTGCATGGAGACTGTCGCCGGCCTGCAGGATGTGCGAGTGAGCTTTGGCCACGCGGTGTCGGAGTGCCTCGCCGCCGAGCCGGGACCCGATTTGCGCCTGTCCTCTCCCCTGCTGGGCGGCGGGCCCTACGATTTTCTGCTCTCGGGCGTGGAGGACGCCGAAGTCTTCGAGCACGAGCATTTCCGCATCCTGCGCGGCGGCGGAATGATGGCCGGCCTCTCGCTGCTGCCGGTCGGCGAATCGGTGGAGCCCGCGGCCTATCGCACCTATCGCGCCCTGTTGTCCTGTCTGGGCGGGTGGTCGCTCTACCGGGTGTGGAGTTTCGTGCCCCGCATCAACGCCGAGGGACCGGACGGGCTCGAAAGCTACCGCGCCTTCAACGTCGGACGCTGGCGGGCCTTCCAGGAGCTTTATGGCGAAGCGGGTCTGGAGGCGCACCTGCCCGCCGCCTCCGCCGTCGGGATCGACGAAAATTGCCTCTCCGTCGCCTTCATCGCCGGCGAAGCGCCCGTCGGGTATTTCGAAAATCCGCGCCAGGTGCCGGCCTACCGCTATCCCGCCGAGTACGGGCCGAAATCGCCGAGCTTCGCCCGCGGCGCCGTGGTGGACCGCGACGGCCGCCGCACGGGCTACCTCTCCGGCACCTCCAGCATCCGCGGCCACGAAACGGTCGGCGAGGGCGATCTCGACACGCAGTTCGACGTCACCATCGAGAATATCCGCACCGTGCTCGAGCCGATGGGTTTCGACGGCGCGCTGGAGCCCGGCGCCCCGGTGGACGCGCAGTTCCGCGTCTATGTGCGCGATCCGGCCGACTACCCGCGCGTGCGCGACCGCTTCGCCGAAGTGGTCGGTCCCGACGCCGCCGCCCGCAGCCTGTTTTTGAAGGCGGACATCTGCCGCGAGCCGCTGAAGCTGGAGATCGAGGGCATCTTCGTCTCCGACGCGATCTGAGCCGGGACCCGACAGGGTTGACTCGATGACCTGACCCTGTTGGGTCGGCGGCCGAAAAGGGGCGGTTTTCTCAGGTTTTTGGAGGCGATGGTGACGGCG
This sequence comes from Akkermansiaceae bacterium, assembly GCA_024233085.1. Taxonomy (GTDB): domain Bacteria; phylum Verrucomicrobiota; class Verrucomicrobiia; order Verrucomicrobiales; family DEV007; genus JAEUHH01. Next base: position 36,766 of record JACKQC010000026.1, on the reverse strand, counting down.
CCTCCGCCGGTTCCTCCTTGGCCTCGCGGCCGGCCCGGACGCCGGTGACGGGATCGTAAACGTCCTTCAGACACTCCACGCGACCGTCGCGATAGACGATCCAGTGGCTGCGGCCGCGGCGAAATTCGACGGTGGCCAGCCCCTCCTCGTTCAGCGGCCAGGCGCGGCTCTGGGCGACGCGGCCCGAGCGGCCGAGGCCGTGCCAGGTTTGCCAGACAAACACCCCAAGGTAGGCCAGGGCCACGGCCGTGACGAGGGCGCGGGCGCCGGAGGTGCGGCGTCTCAGCAGCGGGGAAAAAATCATCTCCAGTCCCGCCGCGAAAGTCGCCACCACCGCCGGCAGGGCGTAGGAGAGATACCAATAGTAGAAATAGAGCGAGGTGAACTGGTGATGCGCCAGGGCGAGAAAGGGCGCCAGCATGGCCAGCAGCAGCAGCGCCGCCGGCAACCGGTGCCCGCGACGGCGCAACAGCACGAAGGCGGTCACGATGACCGCCGGGATCACGATCCATTGCATGAAAATGAGGACCGGTTCCGAGGGCGCGAAGCGGCCGAACAACACCTCGCCGAGCGACGCGACGCCCTGCCGGAGTTCCAGCACATCGTGATGGAGCGGAAAGTTTGTCCCGGTCGAGTAGTGGGACCAGGCGTAGAAAAGCCAGAAAAACTCCAGCTCGATCAACTCGAACACATTTCGGAAGTGATAAGCCAGTTGCGGGACGCTCGGCGCCATCAGGAAAAGGTAAACGGTCGCGCTGGCGGCGTTGACGGCCAGGAGCCGCGCGGCCTTCACCCCGGCGACGGCCTCCTTTTTCCGAAAGCGCCGCCAGAGAAGATAGGTCAGCATGCCGCCGTTGAGCGCGAGGGCAAAATAGACCGACCCGGTGTAGGACCACAGACAGCCGAAAACGGCCGCGGCCATGCCGGCCCAGTCGAGCCAGCGTCCCCGTTTCATCGCCAGCCACGCGAACCCGAGCGCGACGGGCACGAAGAGCAACACCAGCGCGTATCCGCGCGCCTGGAGCGAGTAGTCGATGTGCATGGGATGCACGGCGGTGAGAAAGGCGGCAAAGGCGGCCGCCCAGCGGAATCCCCACAGTTGCAGCAGCCACCACACCGCCGCGATGGACAGCAGCCCGGCCAGAAAAACCGGCGTCCGCAGGGCGACGATGTTGAAATGCTCGCGTTCGGCGCCGGTCACAGCCCGCCAGGTCCGCAGGCTGGCCTGGGCACAGAGGCTCATGAGCACGGGATTGTTGCCGAGGCGGTTTTCCCAGAGCGCCTCGCTCCAGCCCGCCGGCCGCCAGACGCGCTGGCCGTCCTCGCGGACCTCGACATAACCGTGGAAGTTGCGCCGCAGGTTGTCCTGTTCGTCGAAGTAGATGGCGCGGTTCAAGTGCGGCGCCCGTGCGCCGATCGCCAGCAACAGAGCCAGCCCGAGCAACCCGAGATCGGTCCGCCGCGAGCGCGGCAGCGACCGCACCGGCGCCACGGCGTCCTCCCCGCCCGGTCCCTCGGTCCTGGGAAACCACCAGCGCGCCGTCAGGGCGCCGATCCCGAAGGCGGCGGCCGCGAACCACGCGCCATACCACAGGCCGACCTGGCGAAAGGCGGGCGTGCCGAGATTCAGCCCTCCGAGCGCCTCAAAATCGCGGTAAATGCCGGCGGGAATCGCATCGTCCTCCACCCCGAGCCGCTGGGCGATCCGATCCCGGGCCTCGCCTTCCCACGGCTTCGGAGCGCTGACGGCGAAGGCGAAAAAACCCAGCGAAACCGCCCCCAGCGCGGCGGTCACCCCCCCGCGGCGCCGCACCTTGGCGGCGTATTGAATCAGAGGCGCGACAAACCGCCGAAAAAACTGAGAAAATGGGAGAAACAACGCTCCATCTTCCCATCCAAAGCGGCCCCGCTCAAGGCCGCGATGCCGAAAACGTCGGCGCCCGGCGCCGCGCGGGCGTCATTTTTTCTTCTTGCTGTCGGACGACCGCGAGGAACTCCCGCCGCTCCGCGGCCGTTCGCCGCGCTCGTTTTCGAGGCGAAGTTTCTTCACGTCGTAGCCGCGGCTTTTATACCAGTCCACCGAGTGAAAGCCTTTTGGCTGGGTCTTGGTCCCGACATCGCCGCCCGTGATGCGATAGGCGTTCGGTCGATGGACCCAGTCGTCGTTGGATTTCGATTTTCCGCGGTCATGATCGTCGTGATCGAAGTGCCGGTGATCGTCGTCAAAGTCGTGGTAGCGTCCGCGATCGCAGACGCAGGGATTGCGGTGGCAGCGCGGGCAGACGGCGGAAGCCCCGTAGCCATAGGGAAATCGCGAATACCCGCCGTAGCCCCCGTAGCCGTCGCCGTAAAAGGCGCTCTGGGTGTAGCCGAAACGCGACGAGGAATAGCCGGACCCGGGATCGCGAATCGCGCCGGCGTCGTCGTAATAGACGCAGGAGGAAAGCGAAAACGCGGCCAGCGAGCCGGCGGCGAGAATGAGTCGGAGAGTGTGCGGGTTCATGAGATGGCGTGGGGCGGAACCATTGAGACGCGCCCGACCCGGAGTCTATGCGAGAAAGCGCCGGGTGACGGGAATTTTTTTCCCGCGTACCCGATCGTCGCCGCCTTCTCGTGAAAATTTTGGCCGAATTCTTGCGGACCGAACGGCGTGCGGCAAGGTGTGAGCCCCTTTTTGGTCCCGCACGATTTCGAACCTTCTCAGAAAAAATGGATTTAAGCGACAGCCTCGGATTCGGTCCCGAAACGGACGGCGGAGAACGGGAGCGCCGGATTCGCGAATACGTGAACCTGAAATTCGCGGCCCGCGGCTTGCCCGTGGTCGGCGACGAACGGGAGTTTCCCTTTCTGGAGATGGGGCGCTCGATGCTGCTGAACTTTCAGGAGCGCCTCCGCCTGCTGAAAGACTACCGCTGCCCGGTCGACAGCCATGTGCGGGACTGGCTGCGGTCCTATCTGGGCGACGAAGCCGCGAGCGTCTTCGGACCCGAGGAGGCGCTGCTGCCCGACGCTCTGGTGCTGGAAAAACACGGGCTCGCCCGCCTGCTTTCGCTGCCGGCGCGGTCGGACCGTTTCGAGTCGGACATCGTGTCCAGCTATCGCGTCTGGCAGGGCGTGTGTCACAACCCGGCCAAGGATCGCCGGACGACGGCGGGCGTCTTCCACGTCACCGAGGGCGGCCTGCCCATCCCGGCGGACAAACTCGCGGTGCCGCGCGCGGTCTTCGCCCGGCTGCTCAAGTCGGCGCTGAACCCGCCGCGCTCGCTGATGACCCTTCCCTACACGGCGGAGGAGGCCGCGCCCGTCGAGGCCTTTGTCTCGCTGTTGCTGCGGCCAAAGATCGCGCCGGAGGTCCCGGGTTACATCGTCGAGAAATCGATGGAAATCCGCTTTTTCGCGCCGGGAAACCTGGTCGGCAATCTGGACTTCGTCGAATCGATCTTCGGCAACGCGGGCGACCCCTTCCTGCCCGAAAACGACGCCCGGCTCGACGTCGAGCACTGGAGCGGCCACACCGGCTGCGTCATCCTGGCGCCCCACCTGTGCACGTCGAGAAAAAAAGACCTCGGCCTCCCCCACGTCTCCGAGGCGAGCGAACGCCAGCGCGCCGACGGCATGTGCTGGGACGACGAGAACGACCTCTACAACGGCGGCTCGGCCTTCAAGCTGACCGCCCGCGACGCCCGCGGCGTCATCGTCACCCTGATCGCGGACAACTATTTCGGCTACTGCAAGAAGGAGGTGAAAACCCAGATCGGTTTCGCCGCGAACCTCTACGGCCTCGCCGAGGAGGAACACGCCGGCGGCGCCCTGGTGTTCCCCAGCTTCGATCTGGGCGAATCGTTTTCGCTCAGCGAATTCCGCAAGCAGGTCAATCACACCTTCCACGAGGTCGTGACGCGGCACGGCGACCTCATGGATCTCCAGCCCGAGGGCCACGGCATCGACCGGCGCCACCCGGACATCGTGTACCTCCCCGAGGACGCGCAGATGGATCTGCACGCGCAGTCGATCGCCTGGAAACGCGACGGCGCGGACCGGCGCATCCCCCTGCGGGCCGGACACACCTACGTCATGCCCTCCGGCTACAAGGTCGAGATGCGCAAGCCCTCCCGCGGCCAGCGCTGGCGCCTCGTGGGCACGAACGCCGAGGGCACCTTTTGCCACAAACCCTGCACCGTCTCCGGCGGCGGAAAATCCGAGATCTCCAAGTCCCTCGCCGACGCCATGCAGGAGGGACCCGTCATCATGCCCGACTTCGAGCGGGACATGTTCCTCGTCGAGCAACTGCTGCACCGCGACTACGGCGACCGCTACAAGAAGCCGAAGCGCGGCGGCGCCAAAAGCCGCCCCATTCTCGATCCCGAACGCTCCCTCGGCTCGGTCGTGCGCCTGTTCTCACCCAGCGACGAGTTCACCGACGAATACAACGCCTTCATCGAGTCCATCCCCCGCACGGTGCGGGATTTCATCCTCACTCTGAAGCGATTTTACAAGCCGGACTGGAGCGTGCACTGGCGCGAACGCTTTCACGTGGACAGTATCAACGGGCAGCCCGGTTTCCTGCTCAAATACCGCCTCGCCCCCGTCATGACGCAGTACCTCCGCGTCGGCTTCGAGCCCCACGACGGCTCCTGGCGCATGTTCGGCCTGCGCAAGGATTTCGCCCCCTCGACCAAGCTCCAGCGCGAGGACGACATCTCCGCGTCCATCATCGTGCCCGCCTCCGGCGTGGACCGCGCCGGCATGCACCCGGATGTCGAGGCGCCCGGCTACAAGTTTGTGACCAACTGCGAGTATCGCCTCTTCCAGCGGCCCGACGACGCCATCCACCGCGGCTACGACCGGAAAACCGAGCTGGACTTCTCCCGGCCGGGCAGTTTTTTCTCGAATTATCAGCCGCAAAGCCGCGACGAGGCGCGCGAGATGGTGTCGGACGCCATGCGCTTCGAGCAGTTCACCGAGCCGCTGCGCGACATGCTCGCCGCCTTCGCCGCCGCGCCCGACGGCACGTCGCCCGGCTACGCCATCAGCTCCGCGCATCCCCGCCTCGTCGACGGCAAGCCGAGCCAGAATCCGCGCTACCTCCAGAACCGGCCCGACCTGGAAAATCCCCGCGCCGAATACCTCGCCGAAATCGGCGCCCGCCTCTACCGGCGCGCTCCGGCCGACCGGCCGCTCTATCATCCCGTCCACGCCGTCCTGCCCGGACGCCGGAACAATCCCCCCGACCGCGCCGCCGGGATCCGGCCGCTGGCGGTTTACGGGCCCATCCACTATCAGGAGCTGCCCGAGCTGTTCATGGACTTCATCGCCAGCCTCACCGGCCGCTCCCCCTCGACCACCGGCGCCGGCTCCGAGGGCGCGCTGACCAAGGGCCCCTTCAACGCCCTGCTGCCCGTCCACGACCTCAACGCCGCCCTGCTCGGCTCCATCCTCTGCGGATTCCACGGCTTTTCCACCGCCGCCGGCCACATCGGGCCGAATTATCGCGTCGACCACGACATCTCCCTCGTCGTGCCGGAGGTCTGGAGCCGCATGTTTCTGCACGAGCGTTCCCCCGCCTGGCTCATCGAGCGCGGTTATCTGGAGCGGATCGAGGATTTCGCCCACGACGACCGGACCGTCCTGGCGAGCCGCCTGGGATACCGGATCACCGAGGGCTTCGTGCAGACTTTTTTCGGACGCGTTTTCAACGAGCCCGGCTCGGTCTTCACCGCCGAGATGCTGCGGCCCGAGCATCAGGGCCTCGACGATTTCGCCGACGGCGTGAACAACATCGTGGAAACTCAGCGGCGCGTCGCCGCCCGCTATTTCGAGGACGGCTCCCTCGACCTCGCCATCCCCCCGCTGCGCGCCCTGCTGGAGATCATGGCCCGCGGGAGTTTCGAGGGAAAAACCGCCGCCGATCCCGAAGTCCGCGCCCTTTTCGACCGCGAGACCGTTCTCGACAGCGACTGGTACGGCGCCCGGCTCGAGGCCAAACTCGTCATCAAGCGCGCCTGCCTCGAGGGCCATGTCGCCTCGCTGGAGGCCTTTCTCGAAAAGGAGCACTACGCCGCCGAAGCCCTTCGCCTCGACATCCCCGCCCGGCTCGAGGCCACCCGCGCCAAGCTCGACGCGCTCAACGGCGACCCCGGCGCCTACCTCGACAGCATCCGCGGCGGACTCGGCGCCGAGGCGCGGCTGCAAGCCTCGGCCTGACGCCGGCATCGCTGGTGGAATCGTTGCACAGCGGCAAAATCGGAACGTGATTGAACTCCATGATTTTGAGCGCCGTCATCACCGAGGCCGAAGAGGGTGGCTACATCGCCCACAATTCCGAGACCGGCACAAGGACCCAGGGAGAAACTTTCGACGAAGCGATCGAAAATCTCCGTGAAGCGACGGGTCTTTACCTCGAGGAGTTTCCGATGAAGGCGGGCAGGCCGCCACGTCATTTTCCGTCGCGGCGACAAGAGTTGCGTGGTTCCGCCGCATAAAGAACTCAAGACAGGCCCGCGGTCGGGGATTCTGCGTCAGGCCGGGATCTCCGTGGATGATTTCATCGCGGCCTTGAACGGCTGACATCGGGTGTGAATGAAAGTGGCGGTCAACCAACCGAATTTGGGAGAATGCCAAGGGCATTGCGCAGGGAAGCCCGGGGTTGGAACAACCCCAGGAACCGATGACTCGCACGCCGCCAACCCTGAAGGGGTTGCGGAATCGCGACTTCCGCGTCTTCCACCGCCTACGCAACCCTTTCAGGGTTGGCAATCGATCGCCTTTGGTTTCCTGGGGTTGTTCCAACCCCAGGCTTCCAACCAAAACGCCGTTGGCGTTTACTCAAGAGATTCACGATCCTCGCAGCCCCGCCCCCAGGCTTCCATCCAAAACGCCGTTGGCGTTTACCGATCTTGCCAACGATTTACATGCCAATCGTCGAGAGTTTCGAAATGACCGCCCCTTTCGTTCACACCCGCTGACATCCCCGCGCTTGCCATCGCCGTCTTTTTTTCGTATCGAAAAGCCCTCGCCAGCATTTCTTCGACCCGACTCGATTTCCCCATGGGCAAAGCCTTCGAACGCATGATGGAACGCCGCAAGGCGCGCATGGCGGCGGACGACCGCCGGCAGCGGCTGCTCTTCGTCGGCATCGCCGTCGCCATCGTCCTCGGGCTCGGCGTCCTCTTCATCCGCAAACGCATCGAGAGCGGCCCCCTCGACGTCAACAAAGCCAGCGCCGCCCAGCTCGAAAAGCTCCCCGGCATCGGCCCCGAGACCGCCAAGGACATCATCCGCGGCCGTCCCTACCAGACCGCGCAGGATTTGCTGAACGTCAAAGGCATCGGTCCCAAGACCGTCGAGAAAATCCAGGACCGCCTGAAGTTCCCCGACGGCGCCGCGGCCGCTCCGACCAGTCCGTGAGCAATACGACCCGTGGCATGGGGGGGCCTCCCGCCAGCTTGGCGGGCCCTGACACAGATGGCGTGGAAACTCAGCCGCGAAGCGGCGTGGGCCCTTAGCCACGGGGTTTACCCCGTGGATTCCCGGCCCTCGATCCCGGTAGATCCGAAGGAGCGCAGGCAACCCGCGGCGTTCGGCCCCGCGCGACGCGCCTCGGACCCTGCCTCCGCTCCTTCGGAGCTTTCTGCATTTGGTGGGCAACCGCCCACGGGGTAAACCCCGTGGCTAAACGCCGGCGCTCCCTCGGAGCTTTTCTCCGTCCCGTTGCCCCCCCGGTGGCATGGCCTTCCGAGGCCGTGCCTGTCCGGGCGGGCTTCCCACCCCGCCGAAGGCTCCACCTTGACGCGACCCGCCCCGCGCGGTTATCACCGGATCATGCACCTCCGGTTTTTCATCCCCTTTCCCCTTCTCCTCGCCACCCTCGCCCAACCGGCGGCACGCCTCCGCGCCGCCGACGACCCGGCGGCGGCGACGTTACCGCCGCCCTCCCGCAAGCTCCTCTTCTTCGACCTCTGGAAACTCGACGCCTGGGACAATCTCGAGCTGCTCCCCGACCGCCCCCGCTTCGTTCCCGAGGCCACCTACACCGATCCCGCCGACCCCGCCCGCGGCGTCCATTTCCCCACCGTCTGGCGCGACGAGGACAGCGGAAAATGGCGCCTCATCCATTCCCTGAAATGGAGCCCCTTCACCCTCATGGCCGCCGAGAGCGACGACGGCCTCGCCTGGCGTCCCCTTCCCGTGCCCGATGCCGCGCCCGAGGGCGGAAAGCTCGCCCCCCATCACCTCTTCACCCTGCCCTCCGGCGCCGGGAGCGGCGCCTACCGCGACCCGCGCGAGACCGACGGCTGGCGCTGGCGCATCTTCGCCCGGCAGGACGGCGAGCCCGTCCTCCAGCGCGCCCGCGCCGACGCCAGCCACCGCTGGCACGCCGAGGCCCTGGCCCCCGACGCCGCCGAAAAGCGCTACCTCAGCGAAGCCGTCACCCTCGTGTCGAAGGACGGCCTCCACTGGGAACTCAAAACCGGCGGCCCCTGGGACTGGGGACAGGACGACTGGTTCCCCGAGCCGCCCGTCTTCGCCTTTTGGAACGAGAAAGCCCAACGCCACGTCATGACCGTCCGGCCCGGCTGGGGCGACCGGCGGCAATGCCTCCGTTTTTCCGCCGACCTGCGCGCCTGGGGCGATCCCGAGCTGCAATTCCAGCCCGACCCCCTCGACACCGCCGGCCCCATCGGCATGTACGGCCTGCCCGTCCTCCCCATCGGGAACGGCGCCGGTTACGCCGGGCTCCTGTGGATTTTCCACAACGGCAGCAGCGAGCCCGTCGACAGCCATAACCAGTTCTTCGGCACCATGGATGCCCAGTTTGTTTACAGTTACGACGGCCTCCGCTTCGTGCGCGGCCCGCGCCGAGCCTTCCTGCCCCTCAATCCCATCCCCGAGCCCGGCTGCACCCAGATCCGCCCCTGCTCCCTCGTCGAGACCGACACCGAAGTCCGCATTTATTCCGAAGCCCATCGCGGCGAGCACGGCCGCGAACGTGCGGAACAGCGGCGGGTCGGCGACGACGCCGAGCCCCTCGGCGCCATGATCCTCCACACCCTGCGCAAGGACGGCTGGATGCGACTCCGCTCCCGCGGCGACTGGGCCCGCTTCCAGACCAAGCCCTTCGTCCTCCGCGCCCCCGCCATCCGCCTCAACGCCAATGCCGCCTACGGCGAAGTCCGCTGCCAGCTCACCGACGAAAAGAGCCGCCCCCTCCCCGGTTTCACCTTCGACGACTGCCTCCCCCTGCGCGGCGCCGACGACCTCGCCTTTCCGCTTCGGTGGAAAAACGCCGCCTCCCTCGACCAGGTTCTCGCCCAACCGCTGCGGCTGGAGGTGAAATTCCGCAACGCCGACCTCTACGCCTTCGACATGGCCCATCACTTTCTCGACGCCCAGGACTCGTGGCTGCTGAAAGACGGCAAACGCCCCGAGGCGCGGTTGTTCGATTACTGAGGAGCGAGGTTTCGCCCGCCGCGAGTCACGGCCAGTGTTGAAAAACTCCTCCAGCCTCGTAGGTCGCCGAAAGGCTCGCATCCGAACGGTTCAGCACCCAATAGATCTTATCTTCGGCGTTTGGAACAAAGACAAATTCGATCGCCTTGCCTTGTTTCTCCGAGCTTTCGACGACTCGAATATCCCTGAATCCATCGCCATTGATATCCGGGAACGCGACCCTCATTGGGTACCGCATGACCGAAGGTCCGTCGATCCATTCCCCTTTCACCAAGTGTTGAAATTCGACGACGTGGAACGAACCGGACGCGCCCGGCGGATTGCTATAAAAGAACCGAATATCCCTCGGCCAATAGAACCAGTTGAGACATTGAAACGAAAGCGTTCCCAGCAACACCGGCACCGTCACATAGTCAAGAATCCACTTCCATTTCTCTCCCAACGCCAGAAAGAGCAACACCATCGCGCCCGGGCAGGCCAGCAACACCACCAGGCTGGAAAGAGCCATATCGCTGTTTGCCTTGTCGAGAACCATGGCGCATCCGACAACAACCCCAGACGCGGCAAATGCCGCCCTAAGCCGGATTGAGGGTTTTGCCTTCATCAGGAACCCTTATCGCCCCCTTGTGCGCCTGGCCAACGAAGATTGCCGGCGCGGCGGCACAGACTGCCGTACCGAAGGGACAGCTCAACGAAAGCCGGGGCGCTTCAGCCCCCCGGAAGCCATCGTTTCCCCGATACCACTCGTCGCGACGCGACGCTTCAATGCCCTCGATTCCGATTTCTCCCGAACGGCCCGATTTCTCCCGGGGAAGGTGCCGGGCGCGGGAATCCCCGAATTTCTCAAAACTAAGCGAAATTAATCCCAATATCCGCATCATAAACCGTTTCAAAATCAAATCCTCTCGTGAGGATCGTTAACATTCACCCTTTTTGCGGAAATATTTCCCCTTAAACCGGAAAAGTTTTCCCTTTTAGGGAAAACTTTTTCGGTTGGAGGAAGAATGTTTTTGCTCAAACCACAAACCTTTCCCATTTAAGGAGAAACTTTTCCCATTTAGGGAGAAACTTTTCCCCTCAAAGGGAAAATATTTCCGCCCAAACCGGAAACATTTCCGGTTTTAGCAAGAATGTTTCCGCTTTTGGCGACTCGCGGACGGTCGCCGGGACCGGCTCAGGGGGCGGGCGGTTTCCGCGCCGTGTCGCGGCGGCGGCGGCGGGCGAAAAACCGGCTCAGGTCAGCCGCGATGGTGTCGGCGCCGGGCACATTCCGGCGGGCGGCCTGGCGGACGCTCTGGTAATAGCCCAGGAAGGCCGTCAGCACGTCGTTGCCGGTGAGATGCAGGGTGTCCTCGACGAGTTCGCACACTTCGCGGGCGCGGGCGGAAATCTCCAGCAGGTCGCGCCACAGCGCCAGGTCGGCCGCCAGCCGGTCGGTGTTCACGTACCGCGGCACCAGCTCCGGATGTTCGCGCATGGACACCTCGAAGCTCTTCACCATGGCGCCGCGCTCGGTGCCGAGGGTGGGGGTGGTCATGCGCTCGCGCGGGGTCAGGTTCACGGCGAAGGAAAGCATCTCCCGCGTGTCGAGGAAGTTTTCGAGGATGGTCCGCTTGGCGTCGGGCGTCAGGGTGGCGTCGATCCGGTTGTCGTCTGGCATGGGAGGGGCGGGTTGGGTTTTTGGAGTCCGGCGCCGCGCCGGGGCTCCCGACACGCGGCTGAGGCATGACGCCACCTTTTTGGCCAGCAAAGCGGTATCCCGGCAAGCCTTTTCTCGCCTTTCTTCGCCGGACCGGGCCGAAGGGGGCCCGCCTCCCCGCGGGCGGGCACGCGGCTGACTCAACAGGGTATGGTCGGCGACCATACCCTGTTGGATCAACTTGATGAATTCGAAAAACCCGAATACCGATCGGTGATTCTCCGGGAGGGGAGTGAGGTTGGCTTTCAGCCAACGCGGGGTGGGGCATCGACATTCCTGGGGCGTCGCCCCAGGCTAAGGTGAGGTTGGCCGTTGGCCAACGGCTTCCGTCCGTTGCGGAATTGGGACCGCGGCTCGCTGGATGAAAGAACGAATGGGCCGAAAACCCGCCGGGGAAATCGGCGCAAAAACCCCGATGGCCATTGGCGTCAACTCAGCGAACTCGAAGGGCTCAAAGGGCCGGTCCCGTGCCGGCTCCCGTCAAGGGCCGGGGATAAAGCGAGCGGCGTCAGCCGGGCGGGGCGAGGCGAGGCGAGGCGAGGCGAGGCGTCCCCGCCGAGCCGTCGTGGATGTCAGAAAGGTTCGGATACACTCCGGCCATTCGCTGGCTTCCGGGCGATCCCCATTTTCCTTCGCGGTTGGTTTTACGGACGGGATTGGGGCGAGACGAACGCGGCGGGGCCATGCGACGGCTCGACAGGGACGGCTCGCCCCACCAAGCCATCGCCACAGAATCGTGGCTCCGCGATTTTGTCTCATCATCCTGCATTAAGTTTGCGCCAATGCCCCGAAGGCCAACGGTCTTCGTTCACCTTAGCCTGGGGCAACGCCCCAGGATTTCGATCGGGCAAACCGGATTTGGCTGAAAGCCAAACTCACCCGGGCCACGGCCCCCCCGCCTCACGACAGGGGCGGCAGGTCGCGGAGGATAGCCTCGTAGTCCTCCACCATCCCGGCGAGCTGTTCGCGGAGAAACTCCCGCGCGGCGGGCGGGATGGGGGCCTCGGGGGCGGGGTTGATGCGACTGGCCAGCTTGCCCCGGTCCATGTAGCGGCGGCCGGCGGGCACGCCGAGAAAGCGCTGCACGGTCGCCACCAGGGCCTCGGGCCGGGCGGCGATGTCGTCGAAGCGGGCGAGAAACAAGTGGCCGGGCTCCAGGTGGGCGCTCCAGTTTTCGATGATGCCGGAGTAACGGGCCAACTGGGTCTGCCCGGCGGCGCGGCAGAATTTCCGAAACTCCTCGAGCGGAAAGGCGTCGGCTTCGCCGGGCACGCCGTCGGCGAAGAGATCCTTCCGGGCATGGGACCAGGCGCGGGCGACGGGGTCGCGCAGCATCATGACGGCCTTCAGCCCGGGGTTGAGCGCGAGGATTTCCCGTATGACTTCGGGCTCGAGGATGGCGTAGGTGGCGGTCGACTCGCCGCGGACGGTCGGCCGGTAGGGACAGCCCGACCGCGCGAGGGCGGCGGCGGTTTTCCGCGCCCAGTCGAGGGGGCTGTCGGTCATGGCGCGCTCGAGGTAGTCCTCCAGGGTCTCGACGCCGGGGCTGCGGACCTCGCGGCCGAGGCGGCTGAAGAAGTAGATCTCCTTGCGCCGGGGCAGGAAGATCGCGGGATGCCGGAAGAGGTGGTGATGCAGCCAGGTGGTGCCGCTGCGCTGGGGCCCGATGATGAGGAAGTCGGGAAACCGCGACAAATCGACGGCCGCGGCGGCGGCGCCACTCCGCAGCGGAATCCGCGAAAGGCGGGCGCGCTGCGCGTCTGTCAGGCGGGCGGTCGGAGACATCGGAAAATCGGCGGGCTGCCCGGCTCGAATCGGCGGGGGCGGCGGCGGGTCAGACGGGTTTGAGGACGGATTTGACGACTTCGCCGGCGTGCATTTTCTCGAAGGCCTCGTGCCATTCGGTGAGGGGCCAGACGCCGCCGACGATGGGCCGGACGTCGAGCTGGCCGCCGGCGAGCAGGGCGATGACGCGCTCCCACACGGGCCAGTTGTGGCTGAAACTGCCCTGGAGGGTGACGTTTTTCTGCACGAGGGGGTCGAGGTTGAAATTCAGCGGCTGGGGACCCCAGCCGACTTTGCTGATCCAGCCGGCGGGCCGGACGAGATCGAGCGCCAGGCGCAGGGTGGCGCTGGCGCCGGCGGCGTCGATGACGCCGTCGCAGCCGAGGCCGTCGCGCGCGCGCGCCCAGGGGCCGGCGTCGCCGACGATGACTTCGCAGCCGTATTGGGCGGCGATGGCGAGGCGGTGGCGGTCCTGCTCGAGGCCGACGATGGCGACTTCGGCGCCGCAGAGGCGGGCGACGGCGGCGCAGAGGATGCCGATGGTGCCGGGTCCGAGGACGATGACGCGGTCGCCGGGCTCGATGCGGGCGTTTTTGACGACGGCATTGTAGGCGACGCAGCAGGGCTCGGTGAGGCAGGCGCTCTCGAAGGGCAGATCGTCGGGCACGTGATGGAGGATGCGGGCGGGCACGCGGACGAAGCGGGTCATGGCGCCGTCCACGCCGTAGCCGAAGCCTTTGCGGGTGGGGTCGAGATTGTAGAGGCCGCAGCGGGTCATGGGATTGTCGGCGCTGACGATGGCGGCGGTCTCGGAGACGACGCGGTCGCCCTCTTTCCACCCGGCGACGTCGGCGCCGGTCTCGACGATGTGGCCGCCGAATTCGTGGCCGAGCACGACGGGGTAATTCACGGGCCAGGAGTGGTCGGCGGTCCACTGGTGGAGGTCGCTGCCGCACACGCCGACATTGGCGACCTCCAGCAGCACGTCGCCGGGACCGATGTCGGGGCGGTCGATCTCGCGGATCTCGACGGAGCCTTTCTCGGGGGCGAAATTAACGACGGCGGCGGATTTCATGGGCGGGAATATCGGCGGGGGCGCGGCCTTGTCGAGCGGCACCGCGCGGCGGGGCGCGAAACAACCGAGTGCCGAGGGCGGTGGGTCGCCGGGTATTCGGGAGAAGCGCCCCCTCCCCGAAATCACGGCCAGGATGGCCCTGCCACGCCCCGCTCAGGCGCGGCCGGGCGGGATGATGCCGGCGGCGGTCTCCTCGCGCAGGCGGAGCTGGCCGCAGGCGGCGGCGATGTCGTGGCCTTTCTCGCGGCGCAGGGTGCAGGGCACGCGGTGGCGCTGGAGCACCTGGAAAAAGGCCTGCTGACGCCGGACGGGGGGGCGTTTCCACTCGAGGCCCTCGACGGTGTTGTAGGGGATCAGGTTGACCTTCGCGCCCAGCGCGCGGCCGCGGCGGGCGAGGTGCTCGGCTTCGTCGAGGCCGTCGTTGACGCCGTCGATGAGGATGTATTCGAAGGTGATCTTCTGTTTCCGCCGCTCGCTCCACACGCGCAGCGCGGCGAAGAGGCGGTCGAGGGGATACTGGCGATTCACGGGCATGATGCGGTCGCGCACCGGGTCGGTGGCGCCGTGCAGGGAAACGGCGAGCCGGACGGGCACCTCGATGGCGGCGAGCTTTTCGATCTGCGGGGCGAGGCCGCTGGTGGAGACGGTGATGTGGCGCGCGCCGATGCCCACGCCCCAGTGGGCGTTGAGGATGCCGATGGCCCGGGTGACGTTCGCGAAATTCGCCAGCGGCTCGCCCATGCCCATGAAGACGACATTGTCCACCCGGCCGCCGGAGACGCGCTCGGCCTCCAGCAACTGCCCGACGATCTCGCCGGCGTCGAGATTCCGGGCGAAGCCGGCCAGCCCGGAGGCGCAGAATTTGCAGTCGTAGGCGCAGCCGACCTGGCTCGACACGCAGAGCGTCAGGCGGTCCGAGCGGTCGCCGTCGAGCCCCGGCGTGGCGGGAATGAGAACCGTCTCGACGAGGCGGCCGTCTTTCTCGAGGCGGAAGAGAAACTTCCGGGTCGCGTCGGCGGCGCCCTCCGCCTTCACCAACGACACGGGACGGAGCCGAAACGCGGCGTCGAGGGCGGCGCGGAGATCGGCCCCGAGGCTCGACATTTCCGCGAAGGCGGCGGCGCGCTTCTTGAAGATCCACTCGACGACCTGCTTCGCGCGATAAGCCGACTCGCCGCGTTCTTTCATCCACGCGGTCCAGTCGTCGAGGCTCAAACCGGGCGCGGCGGGGCGCTCCCCGGCGGGCGGCGGGGCGGGGGGGGATTCGGAGGTGGCGGCTGGCGAGGAAGTCACGATTTCGACACGGAAGAAACCATCGATTGACAGAGTTGGCATGCGGATTGTCTGGTGGCGGCGAAACCCATGAGCGAAACCGCCTCCCCTCCCCTCGTCCTGGTGCTCTGCACGGGAAATTCCTGCCGTTCCCAGATGGCGGAGGCGCTCCTGCGACGCGCGGCCGGCGACAGCCTGCGGGTGGCGAGCGCGGGCTCGAAACCGAGCGGCCACGTGCATCCGCTCGCGATCCGCGCCATGGCCGAGATCGGGCTCGACCTTTCGGGGAGCACGTCGAAGTCGCTGGAGGAGTTCCTCGACCAGGACGTCGACACCGTCATCACCGTCTGCGGCAACGCCGACCAGGCCTGCCCGATGTTTCCCGGCCAGATGCGGCGCTACCACTGGCCCTTCGACGACCCGGCCCACGCCGAGGGCGACGAGGAGGCCCGGATGGCCGTCTTCCGCCGCGTGCGCGACGAGATCGACCGGGTGTTTTCGGCGTATGGCTTCGGGCGGCGGGATGGCGGGCTTGGCCCTTGAATCGGACCACCCGAAAGGTTACGATTTCACCCATGAGCGGATCGATCAAAGTTCCCGCCGAATGGGTCAAAGCAGTTGGCGCCTTCCGGTTCCCTGAAGAGACCGATCGGCGTCTGCGGTGGCTGATGGACCAAAACAACGACGGCGCCCTGACCGCCGAACAACGCGAGGAGCTGGCCAGTCTCGCGGAACTTTCGGAGGAATTATCGCTGCTCCGGGGCGAAGCGCTTTCGCTGCTTGGCGATTCCCACGCCTGACAACCGATGGCGAAACTCGATCCCGATTTGACGGTTCGTCAGCGAGCAGCGAACCGATGCGAGTATTGCCGTATCTCCCAGCGATTGCAGGGAGCCATTTTCCACATCGAACACATCGTTCCCCGGACGAAGGATGGAACCGACGACCTTGAAAATCTCGCGCTGGCCTGTCCCTCCTGTAATCTCCGCAAATCGGACCGTGTCGAGGCGCCCGATCCACGGTTCGGAACAGCCGTCCCCCTGTTTCATCCTCGCCGGGACAAATGGGGCGACCACTTTTTCCTCCACGAAGGCGAGATCCAGGCTTTAACCGCCGTCGGTCGGGCGACCGCCGCCGCGCTCGATTTCAACCACCCTCGGAGGCTCCGAATCCGTCAAATCGAGCAACGATCGGATGATCGGAATTCTCCGTAGCCGAAGGCACTCAACCGCCATTCAGTCCAGCTTCCTGATAAAAATATTCCGAAACTGCACGAGGCTTGAGGCCGGGGAAAACTCGCCGTCGGGTTTTTTCCCGCCGTGATGCTGGAGGGCGAGGGCGCCTCGCTCGGGAACGCCGGGCAATTGGGCGTCCTCGATGATGGTGAAACCGTTCGACACCACGGTGAGGCGGTCGCCTTTCATCGTGATGTGAAAGCGGTTCCAGTGGCCGACGGGATTGTCGGGGTTGAGCTTCGGCGTCACGCCGGCGCGCACTTCGGCGGGCTGGCTCTCGTCGTTTCGATAACCGTAAACCTCGCCCGAGCCGATGGGCCAGCACCAGATGTTGAGCTGGGCCTTGCTCGTCCCGCGCAGGTAGATGCCGGAGTCGGCGTTCTTGATCGGGTGGGTCAGATTCTTGCCGTCCGGTCCTTTCACGGTCGTGCCGTCGGGCAGGACGTAGGGCACATTGTAAAAGCCGGTCGTCTCCTTGAGCCGCCACTCGATGATGAGTTCGAAGTCGCCGTATTCCTCCGCCGACCAGAGATGCTTCTCGCCGGGCGCCTCGGACTGCGCGTCGTAGTCGATGACGCCATCGAGCACCTTCCAATGGCCGTTGTCGCCCTCGGGGACTTTCCAGCCGGCGAGATTCTTGCCGTTGAAAAGGGACGTGAATCCTTCCGGCGCCGGATCGGGCTCGGCCAGGGCACGGGTCAGGGTCATGCCAACCGGCAGAGCGACGGCGGCGAACACGGACAGGGTAAAGGCGGCGCGTTTCATGGGGTCTTTTTACCCGCGGATTTCACGGATGGCACGGATTTTGTGGGTCCGAAATCAGGTGATGGGATACGAGATTGCTCCGCCTTCGATTCCGTCGTAGAAAACCGCGGTGCATGTCATTTCTCGAAAGCGCTTGAACGATTTCGCCGCGATCCACCCCACCTCCAAAGAGCCCTTGGCGAGATGGTATCGTTTGATAAAATCCGGACGCTTCGATCACTTCTCCGACCTGCGCGCGACATTTCCCCATGCCGACCAGGTGGGGAAACTGACGGTGTTCAATGTGGCGGGAAATCATTTCCGGTTGATCGCCGCGATTCACTACAATCGCAAAAAGGTGTATGTTCGAGCGATTCTGACCCACGCCGAATACAACGAGAACTTTTGGAAGGAATAAGCGATGACCGCGGCCCTGAAAGAAAAAACGCGCGACTGGAACCGCGTGTCCGAGTTCCTTTTCGTTCCCCACACCGAGGCGGACTGCGACCGGCTTGCCTCTTTTCTCGACGACCTCATTGACGAGGTTGGGGAGGACGAAGGCCACCCGCTGGCATCGCTGATGGAGGTGGTGGGCGCGCTGATCCAGACTTACGAAGACAGGAATATTCCCGAGTTGGCCTGATTCGGCTCCTCACTTCACCCCCTCCACCGCCACCAGTTTCCCGGTTGTCCGCACGAACATCGCCCCGTCGCCGAAGGCCGGGGTCGTCCTACAAAGCTCGCCGAGGATGTTTTTGGCGAGAGGCTTCAAATCGTCGCCCGCGGCGATGACGTGGAGATTGCCCGCCTCGTCGGCGCAGAAGATTTTTTCGCCGTCGCTGACCGGCGATCCGAAGCAGGCGCCCTCGACGCCGGGGACGCGGCCTTTCCATATCTCCTTTCCCGTGGCCGCCTCGACGCAGGTCACGATGCCGGCGTCGTCCCAGAGGAAACAGCGGTCGCCGACGACGAGCACGCTGGGAATGTGGGGCGCGTTGCGCTCGACGCGCCAGACCTCCTCCAGCTTGTTTTCGGCGGTCAGGCGAACGGCGACACAGTGCTTCGGGTTCGCGGTGAATCCGCAGGTGCCGATCACCAGATCCCGGTAAACCACCGGCGAACTGATGGCGCGCTCGTTGGTTTCGAGGTTGAACACGCTCAGTTCCGCGACGACCGAGCCGTCCTTCGGATCGACAGCGGTGAAACCGTGCCGCCAGTTGGTGAACATCAGGAGCCGGCGCCCGTTCGCCTCGAAGGCACAGGGCACGGAATAACTGATGCGCTCGCTGTGCCGCGCGACGGTCCACGCGACCTTGCCGGTGGCGGCGTCGACGGCGAGCAGGTTGCCGGCCTGTTTTTCCTGGTCGTTGTTCAGGATCACGAGATCGCCCAGGAGCATCGGCGAGGCGGCGAAGCCGTGCCCGCCGTTGACAGGGCCGAGGTCGGACTCCCAGAGTTTTTCGCCCGCGTGGGTGAAGGCGATCATCGTCAGCTTGTCGGCCGTGCCCCAGGTGAAGACGACGCGCTTTTCATCGACCGCCGCCGTGGTCGAGGCCGGGCTGTTGAAGCGGTGGCCCTTGAAAAATCCCTCGGAAAACTCCGCCTTCCACAGCACGGCGCCGTCCCTCGTGCTCACGCAAACGGGCATCCAGGTCTGCGGCCTGGGCGGCGCGGCCTCGCCGGCGGCGGAAGCGCCTTTCTTTTTTCCCTTCGCCCTGGGAAGCGGCGCCGGTTCCGACGCGCAGAGCAGGAAAATCCGGTCGCCCCACACGACGGGCGAGCCATGGCCGAGGCCCGGGAGGTCGATCTTCCAGCGAAAAGCCGCGTCGTTCCATTCGGCGGGGATTTTCGTCTCCGTCGAAACCCCGGCGCCGTTCGAACCGCGAAGGCGCGGCCAGTTTTCGGCCCGGGCAAGCGAAACGAGCAGCGCGATCGGGAAGATCGCGAAAAAAACGAGGGGGTATCGGCGGAGTCGCATCGTCCGCAGCGTATTTTTCCCCGCCGCGGTTGGCAAGGCCGCGATCACACCCGCCGGGGTTGGAAGGGCATCCGGAGCGCGCCGGATTTCCAGGGATGGCTGGTCCCGAGCGCGAGATGGGTCAGCATCCAGGCCAACGGGACCATCGTGACCGCCAACCCGATCGCCACGGCCAATGTCGGGGCGCTTTCGAAGTTTACCTTTTCGATGAAATACGACGACACCCCCATCGAGGCCGTGGCAAAGGCGATCATCGAAGCCAGGACCGACATTCGGAACCCGAACCGGAGCGCCAGGGGAGCCACAAAGACATAGGGGATTTGAATCAGCATCCAGAGCAGAATGCGCTCCGGTTCCGGTCGAATTCCCCCGGTGACACGCAGGAGCCCCACCCCGGCCAGAGCGGACACCAGGGACAATCCGAACGGAAAAAAGACGATCAGGCCCGCCAGGGTCAGTCGAGAAACCGGCAGCGACCGCAGCAGCCGCGCATGGGTCAGCAGCGAGCCGATCGCCATCAGGCCGGTGAACATCACGAGAAAAATGAACTGGGGAAAATAGGCCGCGACCGCCCGCGGACCGGAATGAAGGGTCATCAGGTGGACGACCCCGCCGTTGACGACGAGAATCGCCGCCGACAGCAGGCAAACACTCCGGGCAATGAACCAGCCGAGATACGGCAAGCCGCCGAACCCGGCGACCGGGGCGCCCGTTTTCCGCGCGACCGAACAGGGTTGAGTCGCGGACCCAACCCTGTTGAGTCCGGTCACCCGACTTTGGATCAGCATCTCGGCCCGGAACCAGCCCGCCACGGTCAGGATGAGCATGATCCCGCCGATCGCGATCGCGACGCCACCCAGATCGGCGAACCGGGCGGGGAACTGCTGGGCCATCAATACGACGAGGGGAATGGTGCCGCCCCAGAGCGCGGCGGAGACGATCTGGGAAACGGTCGCCGCCGGACCCCTCGAAATCAGGCGGTGCGTGGGCAGGCCGATCATGGCGAAAAAGTGAGTGCCGATCGGCAGGGTCTGCGCCAGCGCGGCGATACCGAAGCGTTCCCAGGTGATGTGCTCGCCCCTTCCGATCAGAATCATGGCACCCGCGCCCAGGGCCAGGGCGAGAAGAAAAATCGCGACTGGAAACTCCAGCGCGACAAAACGCCAGGCGCGCGCGACTTGGCGTTCCGTCAGCGGCAGCGCCAGCATCGTGCGCGGGAGCGCGGCGCCGCCGCCCATGAGATCGAGCGAGAAGGTGATGGGGCCGCCGCACAGGGCCGCGACGACGACCAGGGTTTTTTCCGAGGTCCAGCTCCCGGCCGTCATGACGAGATGGAGCAGCCACACGATCCCGAGGATCCAGCCGCGGCGACGCAGGTAATCGAGGACGATGCGTTTCATTTCGAGGCGGAAGCGGAGGGTGCGCGATCGGGTTTTTTCATCAGGGCGACAAAGAGATCCTCGAGGGTCAGCTCGGTCTCCTCGAAGTCGCCGGCGCCCTGTTTTTTCAGCGCCTCGTGGCCGTCGCGCTCGGTGTCGACGAGCACGCGGACGCGTCCGCCGTGGCCGCGAATCAGGGTCAGACCGGGGGCGGCCTCGAATTGGCCTCCGGCTGCGAAGCTGACATCGACGAGGCGGTAGCGGGCCACGACTTCGTGCATGGAACCCTCGTGCAGCATCATGCCCTCGTGGATGATGCCGACGCGGTCGGCGAAGCGCTCGAGATCGCCGAGGCCGTGCGAGGAGATCAGGATGCTGTGCCCGCCGTCCTCCATCAGGGCGAGCAACTGGGCGAACAGGTCGCGCTTGGCGACGGCGTCGAGGCCGGTGGTCGGCTCGTCGAGCACCAGAATCTCCGGCCGGCGGGCCAGGGCGACGACCAGCGCCAGCTTGGTGCGCGATCCGAAGGAGAGGGTCGCGATCTTTGCGTCGGGATCGATTTCGAAGGTGTCGAGCAATTCGGCGCAATAGAGGTCGTCCCAGGTTTCCGGGTAAAATCCGCGCACGAACCGGACGGCGTTGCGAACCTTGCCCCAGGTCAGGTATTCCAGCTCGGGACTGACGTAGGCGGCGCGTTTTTTCAGGGCGACTTCGTCGGCGACATTGTCGAGCCCGGCGACGGTGACGGACCCGGCGTCCTGCCGGCCCATGCCGAAGATGAGATCGATGGTCGTGCTCTTGCCGGCGCCGTTCGGGCCGACAAAGGCGTAGATGGAGCCGCGTGGAACGGTGAGGTTCAGCGGGCCAAGGTCGAAGCCGGGGAAGTGCTTGCGCAGGCCGCGGATTTCGATGGCGTTTTCGCTGGAGTGATTGGGGTCTGTCATGGCGAATGGCGGACGTGAATGGGAGTGAGCGTGGCTTGGGCATCCCGCCCAGGAATAGTCAGTTTGGTTTTCCTTCGGTCGATGGATGTCGGCGGTCGGGTGGCGTCCGAGGAGGCGTTCGTCTTTTAGAGAGGCGGGCGCTTTCCCCGCGAAATCATGGGCGGGATGCCCATGCAATCGTGGCTTGGGCATCCTGCCCAAGATCGTCAGGCTGGGCGTTCTCGTTGCAAAGGCGGGCGGGCGGTGGAGCGGTGAAGGCTTATTTTTTAAAGAGAATGGTATTCCCGCGAAATCATGGGCAGGATGCCCATGCCACGGGTGATTATTCGATGGCCTCCCGGGCGAGGGCTTCGATCTCGGCGGGAGAAAGCCCGGCTTCGGCGGCTTCGCGGGCGCCTCTCGCGAAAAGGTCGCGGGCGGCGTTCAGCTTGGCTTCCCGGCTGGCGGCGTCGCCCCGGTCCGCCACGAAGGTGCCGAGCCCCTGCCGGCGATAGACGATGCCTTCGCGCTCGAGTTCCTCGTAGGCGCGCTTCACGGTGATGAGGCTGACCATCAGCTCCTCCGCCAGGGCGCGGAAGGAGGGCAACGCGGATCCCGGCTCCAGGCGCCCCTCGCTCACCGCCCGCCGGAACCCGTCCACGATCTGCTGATAGAGCGGTCCCGCGGCGGGCGAGATCGGTCCGATCAGCAGAGCGATGGCGGGTTTTTCCGGCATGGTGGCAAACAGTGGCGGCGGCGAGGGTGTTTTGACAGCGGAATGGACGCGGATCTTTATTCGCTCTTGGCTTTTTCGATGGCGGCCTTGGTCTTTTGCTGGATGGCGGGCATGAGTCCGACCATGACTTTCTGCATCTCGGCCATGGTGGCGGCCTGGACGGCGGGCTGTTTTTCCACGTAGACCTTCCCTTCGGGGCTTTCGAAGAAATCGGCCAGCCGGTTGAGTTCCGCGGCCGTGAAGACCCCGGCGTAGATGCCCACGAGCATCGGTTCGATCGTTTCCCAGGCGAGCGCTTTTTTGACTTCGCCGAGGGAAGCCTCCATCGCGGCACGCGCGACTTTGGCCTGTTCCTCGGTCAGGTTCTGCTGCTGGATCATCGCTTCCTGAGCCTGGGTGACGCTCTCGAGCATGGGTCCGAACTGTTCCTTGACCTTCATCACGTCCATCAGGCGCTTGGCGGCGGTGGCCACTTCGGGCGCCGGATCGGCGGCACGGGCGGAGCCGAGGAGGGCGAGCGAAACTCCGGCGGCCAGGGCGAAGAAGCCCCGGGCGGAGCGAGGGAGGAGGGTAAGCGAATGCGTTTTCGATTTCATGATTTGGATTGGATTTGAGTTTCGAGTTGGACTCGCGATTGGCGCGTCCGGAATATTGTTTATACCAAATATATACACTAGCAACAAAATTCTTCGGAATTTTTCCACTCCGGGGTCGCGGGGAACTGCGTCCAGCCTCGCCTTTTCGCGCAAAACCTCCACGCTTGCGGCGGGTTTCATTGCTGCCGATAATTCCGCCCGGCGGCATTTTCCGTGCCGGCCACGCAACGAAACACGCCCTCATGTCTCTGGTCCCCCTCTTCACCAAAATCGCCCTCGAAAGCGGCTGCACCGACCGGCCGCGCTGCGAGGCGGCGCTTTCGG
The DNA here is from genome assembly GCA_024233085.1 of Akkermansiaceae bacterium. GTDB lineage: Bacteria > Verrucomicrobiota > Verrucomicrobiia > Verrucomicrobiales > DEV007 > JAEUHH01. The sequence continues at coordinate 13,570 of JACKQC010000026.1, read as the reverse complement.
AGGCATCCGAAAAACACGCCCCGCTCATCGACGCCGTGCTCGACGCCGAGGTGGTGGAGGAGAGCGCCTTCGCCGAAAACATCGCCAAGGCGACCGGGCTGGAGTTTTTGGCCGAGTCGGAACTCGATCTCTCCCAGCCGCTGCACAGCCGGTTTCCCGCCAAGCTCGCCCTGCGCCACCGATTGCTCCCCGGGCGGATGAACGGCAAGGATATCTGCCTGATGACCTACGACCCCTTCGACCTGGAGGCGAAACAGGCCGTCGGGCGCGACCTGCACAAGAACGTCACCTGGGCCGTCTCCACCCGCTACCACATCATGGAGGGCCTGCGGCGCGGCTACGGCGTCGGCGCGGAGCATTTCGACGAACTCATCGAGGGCCGCGACCAGGTCGGCGACGATGACGACCTGGCACAGGAGGTCACCCTGCTCGACGAGGAGGACGAGGAGGCCTCGGTGATGAATTTCGTCAACCAGGTCTTCCGCGAGGCGCTCAAGGAACGCGCCACCGACATCCACATCGAGCCGCTCGAAAACAACCTCCGTATCCGCTACCGCATCGACGGCGCCCTGCAGGAGGTCACCGTGCCGCCGAATATCCGCGCCCTCCAGGCCTCGCTCATCTCGCGGCTGAAAATCATGGCCCAGCTCGACATCGCCGAGCGCCGCCTGCCGCAGGACGGCCGCATCAATCTCCAGCTCGACGGCGAGCCGATCGACGTCCGCGTCGCCACCATCCCGTCCGTCAACGGCGAGAGCGTCAGCCTTCGCCTGCTGACCCGGCAGAAATTCGACATGTCCATGCTCGGGCTCGATCCCCCGCTCGAGGCGAAGATCCGCGAATTCCTCGGCATGCCCAACGGCATCATTCTCGTGACCGGCCCGACCGGATCGGGGAAATCGACGACGCTCTACACCTTCCTCAAACAGCTCAACACGAAGGACACCCGCATCGTCACCATCGAGGACCCGGTCGAAAACAAGCTCGACGGCGTCATCCAGATCGCGGTGAAACCCGAGATCGGCCTGACTTTCGCCGCCGGCCTGCGCAGCATCCTGCGCGGCGATCCGAACATCATCATGATCGGGGAAATGCGCGACCTCGAGACCACGGAAATCGCCGTGCGCGGCGCTCTGACCGGTCACCTCGTCTTCAGCACGCTGCACACCAACGACGCCGTCGGCGGCATTACCCGCCTGCTGGACATGGGCGTCGAGCCCTTCCTCATCGCCTCGTCCGTGCGCGCCTTCCTCGCCCAGCGTCTCGTCCGCACCCTCTGCGAGGCCTGCAAGCGCCCGCATTCCGAGGTCGACGAGGCCTACCTCGCGAGGATCGGATTTCCTCTCGAGCACCAGGCCGGCATCCACGAGGCCGTCGGTTGCCGGGCCTGCCGCGGCACCGGCTATCGCGGACGCATGGCGATCGTCGAGCTGTGCTCCGTCACGCCGGCGGTTCAGGAACTCATCACCGCCAACGCCAGCTATGCCAAGCTTCGCGAGCAGGCCCTCCGGGACGGAATGGTTCTGCTGCGCCACTACGGCTGGCAAAAAGTCGCCGAAGGCCGCACCACCCTCGAGGAAGTCCTCACCAACACCGCCGCGACCGAATAGCGACCGAATAGCGGCCTCCGGCCGCTGTTAAAGGTAAAAGGTGCGAAGGTAAAAAGTCAGAGAAGTTTCCGACCCCAGAAAGCGCTCACCCACCTTCGCACCTTCGCACCTTCGCACCTTCGCACCTTCGCACCTTCGCACCTTCGCACCTTCCCACTTTTTTCAGCCAGCGACGCTGGCGCGATCTCATGCCCGCCTTCGCCTACACCGCCATCGACGGCACCGGAAAACGCGTTTCCGGCAATCTCGCCGTGCGAAATCGCGCGGAAGCCTACCGCGAACTCGAATCGAAGGCCCTCGTCCCCATCCACCTCGAGGCCGTCACCGATGACGCCGCCACGGCCGCCGGTACAAAATCGAAAGCCAAAGCCGGGATCGACCGCTCCATCGTCACCGGCCCCGTCAGCCTGACGCGTCCCCTGATCATTCTTTTCACCGAGGAACTCGCCGACCTGCTCGACGCCGGAGTCCAACTCGAGCAGGCACTCCGTATCCTGCACGAACGCCAGACCAACAAGGCGATCAAGCAAATCGCCGCCACCCTGCGCGACGAGATCCGCGAGGGCGCGAAATTTTCCGGCGCCCTGAAAAAGGCCTCGCCCTCCTTCGACGAGCTGTATCGCAATCTCGTCGCCGCCGGCGAGGCGGGCGGATCGCTCGGCGAGATCCTCCGCCGGCTCGCCACCAACCTGAAGAACCTCTACGCCCTCCAGCGGCGCGTCACCGGGGCCATGATCTACCCCAGCGTGCTGCTGATCGGCTGCGTGGTGTTGCTGTTCGTCTTCAGCACCGTCCTGATGCCCCGCCTCACCGATCTCATCAGCAAGACCGGGCAGAAACTGAGCACGCTGACCCAGGTGCTTATCAAGTTCACCGACTTCATGGGCGCGTGGTGGTGGCTCATTCTGATCGTCGCCGTCTCCCTCGCCCTCGGTTTTCGGGCCTACATCGCCTCCCCGGCCGGGCGCCTCTGGTGGGACCGCGCGAAAATGCGCCTGCCCGCCTTCGGTCCCGTCATCACCGGGCGTTTCTACGCCCAGTTCTGCCACACCATGGCGAACCTCGTCACCAATGGCGTCCCCCTGCTCAACAGCCTGCGCCTCGTCACCCGCGGCACCACGAATCTCCACGTCAAAGGCCACCTCGAGTCCGCCGTCGAAGCCGTCGGCGAGGGATCTTCCCTGGCCAAGTCCCTCTCCAAGTCCGGCGCCTTTCCCGACGGGCTCATCGACCGTGTCGCCATCGGCGAGCAAACCGGCGAACTGGGAAAAGCCTTCACCAAAGCCGCCGTGAAATACGACGAGGACCTCGACATCCGCATCTCGCGCCTCACCAGCCTCGTGCCCCAGGTCGTGCTCGTCGGCATGGCCATCGTCGTCGGCGTCGTCGCCTATTCCATCATGACCACCATCTTCGGCTCCATGTCCGGCTTCCGCGGCGGCGGCGGTCCGCGATGAGACCCGCCTTTTCCGATCTCAAGTTCCTGTGAAACCCTTCGAAATCCGAAAATTGACAATCCCGCCCCCTTCACCCGATAACAAGACCATGCAAACGATCCGCAGATACCCGTCGCGCCGCGCCTTCACCCTCGTCGAACTCGTCATCGTGCTCACCATCATCGGCATCCTCGCCGGCTCCGGCATCTACATGCTCGTCGGCTGGCTCGACGAGGCCAAGCTCGAGCGCGTTCGCGGCGACCTGAACACCATCGACCTCGCCATCAAGGGCTACGAACGCGGCAACTACTCGAAGCCGCCCACCCAGGATCAGGGCCTCCAGGCCCTCGTGGAGAAACCCACCGGCGATCCCCAGCCCGAACGCTGGCGCGCCTATCTCGAGGACGCCAAGGCCCTCCTCGATCCCTGGGGCAACCAGTACCAATATCGTTACCCGGCCCAAAAAAGTAAGCGCAAATACGACGTCTGGTCCCTCGGCGAGGACGGCGTCGAAAGCGACGACGACATCGGCAACTGGTGAAGGCGATGAACCGACCGACGACGCTCGATGTTCCCCGCGACCGCCGGGCGGCTTTCACGCTCGTCGAGATCGTTATCGCCATCACCATCGTCGCCATTCTCGTCGGCATGGCGATCCCGACCATGCGCGGTCTCGAGCGCGAAAAGGTCGCGCGCGAACCCGTTTCCGAACTGCTTCGCCTCGCCCGCACCGTGCGCGCCCGCGCCATGGCCGAGCAGCAGCCCTACCAGATCGCCTTTGACCACCGCGGTTTTCACGCCGCCCGGTATTTCAATCCCTATGGCGAAAGCGAGGAGTTCGACGAGTTGGTCCGCGAACTCGACGTCCTCGAAGAGCAGCGAAAGATCGCCGAAGCCTCGCGCGCCCGCGGGGTCGACCTGAACTCAGGCCGGGAACCGACCGTGGACGACCGCGCCGCCCAGACCATCCAGGCCGGCCTCGAATACCACGAATCCTACGAAATCCCCGACGGCGTCACCTACCGGCTCTGGACCTGGGGCGACACCGAGTGGATCGACATGCAGAGCGGCCTTTTCAAGCGCTGGGTTTTTCAACCCTCCGGCATGTGCCAGCCCCTTAAAATTGAAGTCGACTCCGACCGCGCCCACTTCGAAGTCGAGTTTCATCCCCTCACCGGCGATGTCCGGAGCGAGAAAAGCTGGGTCGAGTGAAAAGCAATGAATTCCAAATGCCAACCCATCCGGCGGATCGGAAATCCGGACGAAAGCCGTTTCGCGGAGCGCATGGCGGAATTGGAAAACCGGGAATTCCGCCATGCCCTCACCGAGGAGCGCAAACGGCGACGGATCGCCTTTTGCTTCGCTCTCGGCGCCACTCTCCTTGAGGCGTTCTTGACGGTTCTGCCGCCACTCGAACCCGATTCTTATCTTTCGGAGCCATACTTTTTCGGCGCAATTCTTTGGTTTGGCTTGCTCCAGCTTTGGCACTCCACCATCCCTGAAAGGAAAAGCGGCGGACTCTTCGAAACCGGACGCCCCATGGCCGAGTCCCTGGCCATGGAGACCGTGTTGAGACTCCAGGCGGCGGCCCTCACACTCCCAATCCTGATCGCCCTGCTGATCCGAATCTTTTTGCGGTAGCGAACCATTCCGCCTCACCCATACAACGACTTCCCGCCCGGAAAGATCGCCCACGCCGCGACAATCCCGGACGCGAAGCCGAAGAGATGCCCCTGCCAGGATACCTCGGGCCGGGTGGGCAACACGCCGAGCACCATGCCGCCGTAGAGGACGAGAATCGCCAGCGCCACCAGCGTCCAGCCGAAGGAACGCTCGAAAATCCCGCGGCTCAGCAAAAAACCGAGATAGCCGAAAATGAGCCCGCTCGCGCCGAGATGGATGCCGTCGGCCGGGGCCAGCAGCCAGACCGCGCCGCCGCCCACCAGGATCACCCACACCGTCACCGCCCAGAAAATCGCGCGTCCACCCAGCATGGTCAGCCCGCCCAGCGCGAGAAAGGGCGCGGAATTCGCCGCGAGATGCGCGAATCCCGCGTGCAGAAACGGCGCCAGCACGATCCCCGGCAGACCGGCCACCGACCGGGGCCGGATGCCGTGCGCGTCGAGTTGCCAGAATGGCAGCGCCCAATCGAGCGCCTCCAGCACCCACATCAGGGCCAGCATTCCGAGCAGAGTGACGGCATGGGCGCGCAGCGAATCCCGGACAGTTCGCCAGGTCGGAGCGGTCGGAGCGGCATGGGGCATCTCATCCGCACTGTGCCCGGTTCGCACCCCACACGCAAGCCGCCGACTCCGGATCTCCCGTGGATGCGTGGGCATTCCGGGCATGGGTGGGGCGAGGCGTCCCCGCCATTTTCACCGCGCGCGCTGAAGCGGCCGGCCGCCTTCATTCGCCCGCGAAATCGTTCGCGAGCCCGCCCGATTGCGCTAGAATGGCCACCCCACTTTTCGATTCGCCCCCGAACCGATTCGCCATGCCCGCCACCTCACAGGAACTCGCCGAATGCTGCGCCCGCCACGCGGACGACATCCAGGCCGAAGACATCGCCGTCCTCGACCTGCGCGGCATTTCGTCGCTGGCGGATTTTTTCGTCATCTGCACCGGCACCTCGATGCCGCACCTGAAAGCCATCCGGCGCGATGTCCGCGACCACGTCGAGGAGGAACTGGGCGAAAAACCCCGCTCCATCGACGGCGATCCCGAGAGCCAATGGCTCGTGATGGACTATGTGAATGTCGTCGTCCACATCTTCCACAAAGAAAAGCGTGAGCACTACGCGCTCGAGAAGCTGTGGTCCGACGCCCCGCGCCTCGAAATCGACTTCGCCGCCGGTCCGAGCCGGTTTCGCGCCTCCTGACCCGCTTCGATCCATGCGCGTCGAAGTCATCAACACCGGCACCGAGCTGCTGCTGGGCAAGGTGATCAACACCCACGCCGCCTTTTTCGGCGACCGCCTCTTCACGCTCGGCCTGCGGGTCGGGCGCCAGGTCGCCATTCCGGATGGCGAGGAAATTCGGCAGGCGCTGCTGGAGAGCTTTCCCCGCGCCGACATCGTGCTGGTGACGGGCGGGCTCGGCCCGACCAGCGACGACATCACCCGCGAGATCGTGGCCGACATGCTCGGCCGCGAACTGCGGCGGGACGACGCGATCTGGCGCCACATCCGCGCCTTTTTCGTGCAACGCGGCCGGGAGCCCAGCCCCGCCAACGAACGCCAGGCCATGGTGCCGGAGGGCGCCGTCGTCCTGTCCAACCCGCACGGCACCGCCCCCGGTCTCTACCTTCCCGCCGTGCCCGGCGAAACGCCCCACCTTTTCCTGCTGCCCGGACCGCCCCGCGAATTGCGGCCCATGTTCGCCGAAACCGTCGATCCCATCCTGCGAAAACTGGCCGGCGGAGACGCCGCGCCGCGCCCGTGGCGGAATTTCAAGATCTTCGGCGTCGGCGAGTCCTCCATCGCCTCCGTCATCGAGGACGCCCTCGCCGCCGTCCCCGGCCTGGAGCACGGCTACTGCGCCCGACTCGGCGAAGTGGACGTCCGCCTCATCGGAACCGAGGAAGCCGTCGCGGCCGCCTCGGAAATCGTCCGCCGCGCCTTTCCCATCGAGATCGTCACCGAGTCCGAGGACTCGCTGGAAACCGTGCTGGTCCGGCGCCTGGCGGAACTGGGACAGACCGTCGCCACCGCCGAAAGCTGCACCGGCGGAAAAATCGCCTGCACGCTGACGGACGTCGACGGATCTTCGGCCGTCTTTCACCGCGGCTACGTCACCTACGCGAACGAAGCCAAGGCCGACCTGCTCGGCGTCCCCGAGGCGATGCTCGCCGAACACGGCGCCGTCAGCGAGCCGGTCGCCGGCGCCATGGCCGAGGGTTGCCGGGAACGCGCCGACTCCGACCACGCGCTGGCCGTCAGCGGCATCGCCGGCCCCGGCGGGGGAAGCGACGAAAAACCCGTCGGCACCGTATTCATCGCCCTGGCGAGCCGGGGTCTGCCCGTGGTGGTGAGTCGCGACTATTTTCCGCTCGACCGGCTCGGTTTCAAGGAGCGCGTCACGCGCGAGGCGCTCGACCTGCTGAGAAAACGGCTCGACGGCCTGCTCTGATCGACGGGTCGAAAATCGGCCCGACCCGACAGGGTTGACTCTCTGACCTAACCCTGTTGGGTCGCTGCCGTGTCGCCGATGATTTGCCGCAAAAAGGCACAAAATTCACAGAATTCGGGTTTTTGCGATTTCCACGCCTTTTTGCGGCCATCCAGTAATTTGGCAAAGCTCAGGCGCGGCTTTATCCAAGCTGTTGGGTCGCGGCCGAAAAAGGTGAAGCCGCCCCTCAGTTGCTCGTCACGACTTCCGCCTTGCGCAGGACTTTTTCGCCCTCGTCGCCGCCGGTTGACAGATAGCCGGGGCGGAGCGTTTCCTCCACCCGGGTGCGGCCGTCGTTTTCCGAACCGGCCCGGCTTTCGACGATCTTGATCATGCGCCGATGATCGACGCTCAGCTCGGTGCCGGGCTCGAAGGAGAAGGGCCGCACGGCGTTGTCCCCCAACATGTCGAGGATGCTGTCCTTCAGCGCCGAAAGCTGGGACACCGTGCCGTCGTCCTTCCTCGTCCGGTAGCTGCCGATCATGTCCTCGATGTGATCGAGGCGGCGGATAATCTGCATGCTCAGCATCTGAACGGCGCCGACATCCGGCCGGAGCGATTCGCGCAGGATGCGGTGGTAGCCTTCATATTCGGCGATTTTCTCCTTCAACTCGTCCAATCGGTCGGATTCGCGGGCCTCCGCGCCGTTGGTGCCGTTCGCGCCGCCGGTCAGGGCCGGCGCGCGCCGGGCGGAGGCGTTGAGGCTTTCCTGGAGCCGATGAATCGAGGCGTTGAGCGTTTCGCGCTCCTGATGGAGATGGCCGACGGCCTCGTTGGCGACTTTGAGGTTTCCGGACAGCTCGGCCAGCCGCGCTTCGTCGCGCCGGATGTCGGCGACCAGATCGGCGGCGAGCTGGATGCGGTCCTCGGCGATCTTCAATTCACGCAGGCGGCGATGCAGTTTCTTTTCGGATTCGGCGAACTGTTTCTCGTGCCCGGCAATGGACGCGGCGAGTTCCTCGAGCCGGCGGTTGGCGGCCTGTTCGTCGGTGACCCGCGCCCGCAGGCGATCCTCGTGGGCCGCGACCTCGGCTTCGCGGGCCTCGATCTGGGAAATGCGGGCCTCGGCGCCGTCGAGGCGTCGCTTCAGTTCGGCGCGGGAGTCGATGTCGGCCGTCAGCGAGGTCAGGCTGGCGGTGGCGGACTCGAGACTGGATTTCAGACCGCTTTCCTCGGAACTCAGCCCCTTGACGCGGTCTTTCAACGCATCGTGGGATGCCTGAGCCTCGGACAGCCGTCCCGTCGCGGCCTCAAGCTCGGCCCGGCAACCGGTCAGGCGTCCCTCGGCTTCGGCGAAGGCCTGCTCGGCGGCTTCGCGGCGCTCGGCGAGTTTCCCGGCCTCGGCGCCGTGCGTTTCGGCGTCCTGTTTCGCGGTCTCCGATTGGGATCGAAGGGATGCGATCTCGGCTTCGAGGCGTTTTTTCTCGGCGGAAAGCTCGGCCCGGGTGACTTCGATTTCGGTTCTCGTCTGTTGAAGCGTCTGCTTTTCGGATTCGATCCGCCCCCGGGTTTCGGCGAGGGCGCCGTCGACGGATTCGAGATCGCCCTGTTTGGCGGCGAGTTCGGCCAGTTCCTTCTCCACCTTCGCGCGGGCTTCGGCGAGCGTCGCGTTTTCGGCGCGCGCGGCGTCGAGTTCGGCGGCGAGTTTTTCTCGGGCCGCCTTTTCGCCGGCGAATTCCGACTCGAGCGCGGCATGCACCGTGGCCGCGGTGGCGGCGGCCGAAGCGGCCGCGGCGAGTTCGGTTTCGAGCCCGGAAATGCGATCGCGGGAATGGCCGAGGGCGTTTTCGCTCTCGGCGCCGGCGGCGCGCGCCGCCTCGTCCCTGGCGAGCAGGTCGGACTCCAGATCCAGGACACGCGCCTGGGCCTCGGCGAGAGCGGCTGCCTGTCTCTCCGCCTCGGATCTGGCGGCGGAAAGGTCCGCCCCGAGCGCTTCCGTCTTCCTCTGAAGCTCGGAAATCGCGCGCTCTTTCTCGCCCGACGTCGCCTCGGTGGCTTCGCGGGCGGCTTTCAGCTCCGACTCCAACTCGGCGGCCCGTTTTTCCGCCTCCGATCTTGCGGCGGCAAGGTCCGCCCCGAGCGCCTCCGCCTTCCTCTGAAGCTCGGAAATCTCGCGCTCCTTTTCGCCTGAAGCCGCCTCGGCGGCTTCGCGGGCGGCTTTCAACCGCCCCTCGGCGGTCGCGAGCGCTTCGCGCGCCTCGGAAAGTTCGCTTCGCGTGGTTTCAAGCGCGGCGGCGTCGGCGCTGGTGGCCTCCTCGCCGGTCTTCAGGCGCTTGGAAAGATCGGCGTTCTTTTCGCGCTCGACCGTGAGGGCGGCCTCGGCCTTGTTCAGCGCGGCTTCGACGGTTTCCAGCTTCGCGGTGGCGGCGCGGAGTTTTTCCACCTCGGCGCCCAGATCGGCTTCGCGCTTCGCGGCCTCGCCGGCCTTTTTCTCCGAGGCGGCGGCGTTTTCCGCGCCGGCTTCGGCGGCGTCGAGCCGCGATTTCAGAGAGTCGATTTCCCGATCACGCTTTGCCAGTTCGGCCTCGTGTTCGGCTTGCGCTTTGCGGTCCGATTCGGCGTTGGAATCCGCCAGTTTCCGCGCCTCGGAAGCACCGGACTCGACTCGCGCCTCGGCCGCCTTCAGCGCCGACTCGAGTTCGGCGATGCGTTTCGCTTCGGCGCCCCCGGCGGTGCCGGCCTTCGTCTCGGCGGTTTTCAAAGCGGCTTCCAACTCGGCGATTTTCCGGCTTTCGGTCTCGGCGGCGTTCTTCGCCTTCTCTCCCAGCGCGGCGTTTTCGGCTTCGAGTTTCGCGAGGCGTTCCTTCAGGGATTCGATTTCCTTTTTCGCCTCATCCGAAGCGACCGGTGCGATCGGCGGGGCCTTGGGTTTGGCGCCGGCGAGGCCGGCGGCGGCCGGGGGCGATTTTGGCGCCGGAGTCGAGGCCGTGTCGCCCACCCCGGGAACCTTGGTCCGCGCGGTCTCGTTCGACAGGGGCGGCTGGGCGGCCGTCTTGTTGCGCTCGCTCAGGGGCACCACGACGGGGTCCTTCGAGCGGGGGGGCACGGCGACGGTTTCCCAGGTGTCCTCGCCCTCCAGGATCTTGCCCTTCACCGTGCCGAGCTTGATGGCGTCGCCGGCCTTGATTTCCGAGCGGTCGACCCGGCGGCCGTTGACGAAGGTGCCGTTGAAGGATTTCCGGTCGACGAGTTCGTAACCGCCGCCCTCGAGCCGGATCAGCTCGGCGTGATAGGCCGACACGAAGGAATCCCGGATTCGAAAATCGTTGTCGTGCCGGCGGCCGATCGTGATGCGGGCCCCGGTGATTTTGAATTCGATCGGCTTGTCATCGCCGAGTTTGATCGCCAAGCGCAGCATTGCCTTGAAAAAGGAAGAAGTGTTTCGGTTTTCGGGTCGCGGCCACCGGGCTCCCGAGGGGCTTGGGGCGCGGGAAAGTTTAACAGGGATCGGCAAAGGAGGAAATCTCCGAGAGCCGGAAGTGTCACCAAGTCGCTAAATTATTATAATTGTAACAAAAAATCGAGAAAATTTTTAGTTTTGACACAAAACATTTATTTTGGATTTATTGACATTTCATGAGTTAACCTTTTTCTCTCCCTCCTCCGGGTCCCCGGGTCGCCAGTTCTTGAAATCCCCTTTCCGCGCGCCAAGGTAGCGTTTCGTCTCGTTTTCCCGCATCCATGAAGCTCCACGACACCCTCTCGCGCACCGTGCGCGACTTGCGCCCCCGCGACGGCCGGACCTTTCGCTTCTACTGCTGCGGCCCCACCGTTTACGGACCGGCGCATATCGGGAATTTCCGCACCTTCGTCCTCCAGGACGTCTTTCGCCGGACGATCGAGCTGTCCGGCGTGCCGACCCGGCACGTTCGCAACCTCACCGACGTGGACGACAAGACGATCCGCGATTCCCAGGCGGCCGGGCAGACGCTGGTCGAGTTCACCCGACACTGGACGGAGCGTTTCCACGAGGACTGCGCGAAGTTGAATCTGCTGCCGCCGCACGAGGAACCCGGCGCTGTCGGCCACATTCCCCAGCAGATCGCCCTCATCGAGGCGCTGATGGAGAAAGGCCACGCCTATCGCTCCGAGGACGGCTCGGTGTACTACAAGGTATCCAGCTTCGGCGAATACGGAAAGCTCTCCCACCTCGACCGGCGCGAACTGCGTCTCGGCGCCGCCGTGGCCGACGACGAGTACGAGAAGGATTCCGTCGCGGACTTCGCCCTGTGGAAGGCCCGCAAGCCCGAGGACGGCGACAACTGGTGGGACAGCCCGTGGGGTCCCGGTCGCCCCGGCTGGCATCTGGAGTGCTCGGCGATGTGCCGCGAATATCTGGGCGAGACCTTCGACCTCCATTCCGGCGGGGTCGATCTGATCTTTCCCCATCACGAAAACGAGATCGCCCAGAGCGAGGCCGCCACCGGCCACCCGATGGCGGATCACTGGTTTCACCTCACCCACCTGCTCGTCGACGGCGGCAAGATGTCCAAGAGTCTGGGAAATTTCCACACCCTCGACCAGATCGAGGCCGCCGGCTTCACCGGCAACGACCTGCGTTACGCGCTGATTTCCGCCCACTATCGTCAGCCGCTCAATTTCGTCGCCCGCGACAAGGAAGGAAAGGAATCCTTTCCCTCCCTCGCCGGCGCGCGCCAGGCGCTGGAACGGATCGCGAAATTCGACGCCGCCCTGCGGGAACGCTTCGAGACCCAACAGGGTACGGTCGCCGACTCAACAGGGTACGATCAACTCCGCGCCCTGCCCGAAGCCGACCGCGGCGCCTTCGCCCCGGCCTTCGAGGCCCTGCTCAACGATCTGAACACGCCAGACGCCCTCGGCCGGGTCTTTTCCGCGATCCGGGAGGGCAAACCGGCCGAACTGAGTCCGGACGAGGCGCTTCGGGAATGGCGCGGCCTGCGCTTCGTGATGGAGGCGCTCGGCCTGCGCGTGCCCGAACCGGACCGCGAATCCGCGGAAATCCCCGAAGCCGTCCGCGCCCTCGCCGAAAAACGCTGGGCCGCCCGCGCGGCGAAGGACTGGGCCACCGCCGACAGCCTCCGGGCCGAGCTGGGCGAACTGGGCTGGGAAATGAAGGACGGCCGGGAAGGCTACGAACTGGCGCCGAAGGGCTGACGGCGGCGCCTTTTCCCACCGATCAGGCCAGGATGCCGTGAATGACCTCGCCAAAATCGCGCTCCAGCCGCTTGTGGCCCGGCAGCTCGAGCCGGCTCGATTGGAGTCCCAACTGATGAAGCAGGGTCGCGTGAATGTCCGTGACGTAATGGGGATTTTCCACCGCGTGAAAGCCGAGTTCGTCGGTCGCGCCGTGGGCGATGCCGCCCTTCACACCGCCCCCGGCCATCCAGACGCTGAAGCCGTAGGGATGATGGTCGCGGCCGTCCGAGCCCTGCGATCCCGGCGTGCGGCCGAACTCGGTGCCGAATACGACGAGCGTCTCCTCCAGCAAGCCGCGCTGTTTCAGGTCGGTCAGCAACCCCGCGATCGGCCCGTCGACCTGCCGCGCGAGCTGTGAGTGCTTCTCCTTGAGCTTCGAATGCTGGTCCCAGGCGCCCGCCGCGCCGTCGCCGTGCATGATCTGCACGAAACGCACGCCGCGCTCGACAAATCGCCGCGCCGCCAGCAACTGCTCGCCGAAGGGCCGCGTTTCCTTTTCGTTCAAACCGTAGAGCGCCCTGGTGGCCTCGGTTTCGGGGCCGAAATCGATCGCCTCGGGCACCGCCGTCTGCATGCGAAAGGCCAGCTCGTAGGACCGGATGCGCGCCTCCAACCGAGGGTCGTGGGCGCGGCCTTCCGCCGCCAACCGATTGAGCCGGTTCACGAGCCCGAAGCCGAGCCGCTGCTCGGCCGGGCTGAGATCGCCCTCCGGCCGCGCGTAGTCGAGCGGGTTTTTCGGGTCGATCTTCAGCGTCACCGCGTCGTAGGCGGGGCCGAGGTAGTGGCCGTCGCGCTTGTCGAAAAAACGCGGCCCCATGCTGATGAACTGCGGCAGGTTTTCGTTCAGCGTGCCGAGGCCGTACTTCACCCAGGCGCCGATCGTCGGCACGCGCGGGTCGAGCATGTGACGGCCGGAGTGGAACTGCACCTGCGCGCCGTGATTGTCGTCGGTGGTCCACATGGACCGGATCACGGCGATGTCGTCGACGCGCGACGCGAGGCGGGGAAACCAGTCGCTGACCTCGATGCCTGCGTTCCCATGCCGGCGATAGCCCACCTGGAGCGGGTAAATCTTGTCGCGCTGCTGGCCGTTGGCGTCGTTGACCACCACCACGCGCACCTTCTTGAGTTTCTCGGGATCCTGGACATCGGCGTGGGGTGTCTCGGCGATGGTTTTCCC
>JACKQC010000025.1 GCA_024233085.1 Akkermansiaceae bacterium | reverse complement strand
TCGCAATGCTCGTCCATCATGAAAAACCAGCAATGGCTCAGGTCGATTCGCTCGCGGTTGATGCGTTCCGCCAGCGGCGGATACTGGCCGACCGGGCCCACGGGCAGGATAAGCCGGGTGGGAAGACCTTCCCGGTTTCGGGCGACGATTTCGTCGGCGATGGCGTCCGCGCAGTGCCGGTGCAGGGCGTCGATGTCCGGCAGGACGATCAGCCGTTCCTCGCCGGCCTCCTTTTGAAGCGCGGCGGGTGACAGGGCGAGCAGGCGGCGGATTTCGGCGGATCGATTCACGGCAAGTGGCTGGCGACCAGCATGGGGGAAAACACATCGGCGCGCAAGCCGCCTCTGGCCGGAGGAAAGGAAGAAAGGGGAGGGACTACCGCGACCGGAAAATCTCGCTGCCGATGACCTCGACCACCAGGGTCTGGAGACCGAGATGGTCGGCTTTCACCCGCGCGAGTATTTCCTCGACCTCGTAGTCGTCGAATCGCTCGAGATGACGGCCGGTCGCGTGGGTGAGGAGGGATCGGATCAAACCCTTCACAAAGAGATCTTCACGGGTGTCGCGCAGCACTTTCCGGAATCCGGCGAAATCGGCCCAGGTCTCGCCGGAGGGCAGCTCGCCCGAGGCGTCGACCTTTTGCGCGGGCTTGTCGTTCTTCGGTTTCGGATAGAGCGACCGCCAGCGGCCGACGGGGTCGAAGGTTTCGAGGCCGAAGCCGAGCGGATCGATCTTGCGATGGCATTCGTGGCAGTTCTTGTCCTCGCGGTGCCTGGCCAGTCTCTGGCGAATGGTGGTGGCGCCGGTGACGTCGTTTTCGATGGCGGGCACGACGGACGGGGGCGGGGGCCGGTCGGTGCCGAGGATGTTTTCCAACACCCAGACGCCGCGGGTGACCGGCGAGGTTTCGACGCCGTTGGCGCTCACGGTGAGCACGCCCGCCATGCCGAGAAGGCCGCCGCGCTGGTTGCGGTTTTTTTCGAGACTGACGCGCTGGAAGCCGTCGGCGAGCCGGAGGCTGTCCTTTTCGGGAAGGCCGTAGAGTTTGGCGAGTTTCTTGTCGACGTAGGTGTAGTCGGCGTCGATGAAATCGGTGACGGGTCCGTTTTCGTCGAGCAGGTGGCGGAAAAACAGGCGCGCCTCCTGTTTCATCGAGGCCGGCAGATCCTCGGCGTAGTAATCGCGGTTCGACGGGCGCGGCGGCGGCGCGGCGCCGAGTTCGCGCAGGTTGAGCCAACTGTCGAGGAAGGCGTTCACGAATTCCTCCGAACGCTCGTCGGCGAGCAGGCGCCGGGTTTGCTTCTCCAGTTGCTCCCGTTCGATCAGCGAGCCGCTTTGGGCATCCTCCATCAACTGTTCGTCCGGCGGCCCCGCCCAGAGCGCGTAGGAGAGTCGCGAGGCGAGATCGAAGGGATGCAGCCGCCTTTCTTCCTCCGGCGTGATCTCGCTGAGGTAAAGAAAGGACGGCGAGCAGAGGATCATCTTCACCGTGTCGAGCGCCGCCTGGCGCGGCGGGGCCTTTTCGGCGAGGCGCTTGGCGTGAATCTTCCGGATCAGGCCGCGATCGTCATCGGTCAGCGGCCGGCGGTAGGCCCGCCCGGCGAAGGCGAGGAGCTGCTCGACCGCCTTGTCCTCCCGGAATCCGCCCGCGCCAAACACGGCGATCTCCTCCTTCGATCCCCCGGGTTCGGGCAGCGGTCCCCGGACCTTGATTTCGCCGATCTTGATGTGCGGCAGCTCGCCTTCGCGCAGAATATGCGCGCGGCTCACGCCGTCCTTGAACGTCTTCGGATCGAATTCCTTCTTGTAGCGCTGGTTGATCGTGATGACCGATGCCCGCGATTCGTAGGGTCCGTTCGGGAAGATGAAACGCGGCGTCTGCCCGGCCTCGAGCCAAACGCGGAATTTGAGCCACTCCGGCTTCTCGTCCGGCACGATCGCCCGGCCGAGGATTGGCTCGATCGACTGCGGATAGTGAATGTGCCCTCTCGTCGCGTCGCCCGGCACCACGGCGAGCTGAAACGGCTCGGAAAAATCGATGCCAAAAATCGCGGAATCGTAGTGCGTGTCCCGGTGCATCGCCTGGGCGTTCACCTCGATGTCGTAGAGGCCGGACTCGGGCACGCCCTCGAGAAAATCCTCGATGTGCCCGTAACCGCCCTGCCGGGTGTCGGTGTTCGGCTGCTCGTAGAGGGCGAGAAATTCATTGTGGAAAACCGCCTCGTGCGCGCCGGTCAGTTCCTCGTACTGCCTGAAGTTCTTCGTGAAATGCCACGACTTCGGCTCCATCGCCGCTTTGCCGAGCCGCGCTTCGACGAGCCGTTGCGCGGCGTGAAAATACTGGTCCAGCAGAAAGCCCGATGTCACCAGCTTGTCGCCGATGTTGTCCATGTTCCGGCTGGTGTTTTCCTTCGGGAAATCCAGGGTGAGCCCGAGGGTGTCGACCCGGCGCCCGAACAGGGTGACGAGCGTGTTTTCGTACTCGCGGTTCGACAGGCGGCGCATCACCGTGCGGCCGCCCGTGCTCTCGAATTTTCCCCGCGTGTCGTCAATGGATTCGCGCAGGACGCGGACGAGGGCGAGTCGCTCGTCGTCGGAGGGCTGCGCCTTCGACTTTTTCGGCGGCATCTCTTTCAGCGTCACTTGGTCGATGATTTCGTCGGCCGTGATGAGCGCGTCCAGCGTTCCGAGGGGCAGCTCGAATTCCTCGAAGCTCCGGTCGCCTTTCTGCGCGTTCGCGTCGTGGCACTCCAGGCAATACTTGCCTGTGAATTCGAAGAGAACGGCCTCGCGGGCCGACTCGGTCGGTTCGGCGAAAGCCGTTCCAAGCGTCAGCGAAACCGCCGCCGCGCCTGTCGCGGCCCTTGTGGGCAATAGGCGGCCGATTTTTCGGGATATGCGCATCAATTGAGTCCGATGAAGGAATTTCCACTACCCATCCGTGTCCAAACCGGTGAACGATGGGTGGGGCGAAGCGTCCCGCTGAGCCGCCGCTTGGCTGTTTCGGGTTCGAGCCGGTCGGAATTCGTTCGTCTTTTCATTGGTCGGAGCGCCCCTCGACGTTCGTCGGCTCGACAGGGACGTCTCGCCCCACCTGGATTCTTTCTGAAAAGCGAGGCTCCACCCGTTTGCCGACGCATCCCTTCCTCACGAAAACACGCCCGTGCTTTCGTTGAAACGCTCGGTTTCGATGCCCATTTTCCGGGCGATATCGACGAAGAGATTGCTGAGCGGCACCTTGTGCGATCCCTTGGCCTCGACCTTCCTGTATTCGCCACGCTGATACTCGCCACCCGCCAGGACGATGGGCAGGTCGGTGTTGGTGTGCGAATTGCCGCTGCCCATGCCGCTGCCGAACAGCACCGCCGTCGAGTCGAGCAGCGTCCGCTCGCCATCCTGAATGCCGGCGAGGCGGGTCAAAAACTTCCCGAAATGCTCGATCTGATAGGTCTCCAGCGTCAGCAGGTGCCCGATCGCTTCCTCGTCATTGCCGTGGTGGGAAAGGCCGTGATAGGACTTGTCGATGCCGAGGTCCTGGGGCAGAAAACTGCCGCCGATCTCCAGCGTCGCGACCCGGGTGGAATCGGTCTGCAGGGCCAGCGCCAACAGTTCGTAGAGCAGCGGCAGGTCCTGAACCGTGTTGCGATCGGACGGTTTCCCGAAGGGCGCCTCCGGCTTCGGCTGATCGACCCAGCGCCGCCGAATCTCCAGCCGCTTTTCCACGTCGCGGATGGAGGTGAAATACTCGTCGAGCTTTTGCTTGTCCTCCCGGTTCACCCGCTTCGACAGCCGGTTCGCGTCCTCAAGCACGGAATCGAGAATCGACGCCTGGAGCTGGTTTTCCTCCGCCTTTTGCGCCTGGCGCTCCTTCGAATCGCTCACGAACAGTTTTTCGAAAAGCTCCGCCGGCCCCGTGATCGGCGGCACGCGCACGCCCGATTTTGTCCACGCGATCTGGCAACCGCCGTGAATGCCGCCCTCCGACCCCACCGTCAGCGACGGAAACCGCGTTTCCATCCCCACCTCATCCGCGATGAACTGGTCGATGGTCACGTTGCCGTCCGGCCGATTCTGCGACTCGTGATGCAGCACGCCGGACAGAAAGGTATGCACCGCGAAATGCCCGCCCTTGAGCCCGTGATCGAGCCCGCGATAGACCGTCATCTGCTTCCGGTTCGCTTCCAGTGGTTTCAGCAATCGCGTCGTTTCATAACTCGTGCCCGCCGTGTCCGGAAAGAAATGCTTCTGCTGAAACCCGAGCAAATTCCCCACCGCCACAAATCGCCGCGCTCCGATGCCCGCTCCCTTGGTCGCCCGCACGGCGGCATTCCCGCCAACCTCCCTGGCCAGGAGCGACGGTAGCCCCGGCAACGCGATGGTGGCTCCGAGGGATTGGAGGACAAAGCGGCGGCGATTGAGAGGGGAGGGCATGGGAGAAAGTCGAACCGAGAGGCCCCTCGCGCAACTGGTCCCGGGGTCCGTGTAAACGTGTCGTCGGAAAGAGGCGATCTGGCGGAATAGGGGCGGAAACGTGTCGGAAAAGTGGAGTGCGTTGACGAGACTTAACAGGGTTCGATCGGTGATGCTACCCTGTTGGGTGGGATGTGCGAATGAATCGGCGGTCGCGAACCGTGGAATGGCCATCCTGGCCATGTTTTCGAGAGGGAGGCTGCTCTCTTGAGATTCTCCCGCACCATCGCCCCTGGTGCGCGGTTGTGCTTTTCGCGGTGGGCGTGATTCGCCAGATCTTCTTTCGGCGCCAATCGCTCCCCCAGGAGATTTCTTGCGTCACTGGCTTGTTTCGAATAAGAAATGTCTTCATGAACCCTCCTCCTCCGCCACCGAAATCGACCGACCAAAATCGATTGGGTCGACAAAAGGGGCTGAAATGGATGACCGTGATCGTTGGAGGCTTGATTCTCGTTTGCATACTGGCCGTGTTCGTGATGGCGAACTGGCCAGACGAAGAACTCGGCGACGAATCCGAAATGCTTCCAGAGTGGCGAGGCTTGGGCGAGGACAATCCGCTGGGGCGGTTTCAGGTTTTTTTGGAGGAAAACGCGACGGATGCGGGAAGCGATGATCGACGATTGATTCTCAGGCCCGGTGAATGGGACGCCAAGATCGCCGATGAAGTGATTGGGGATCACGCCGAATTGGTGGGCGCCTTTCGAAAATTGGCGGCGGCGAGCGATCAGCCGTGGGAATGGAAAGAAGGAAGTGGGGTGGCAAACTTGGCGAATCCCACGCCGTACCTCGATGAATTTTTCGCTGCCGGGAAGTTGGCATTAATTGCTTCGATCCGCCAGGCGGAAACAGGGCACAGCAAAGAAGGGAGCAAGATCGCGATGGAATTGATCGAAACCGGGCGAGGCCTGCGAAACGCACATGGTTCCACCGTTCATTGGTTGACAGGGACTACGATTTCCGCCCTTGGGCTCCGGGCGGTTGAGAACAATGCCATCTTGAATGAATTCAGCGAAACGGAGTCGACCGAATTTTCGAAATTGCTGGCTGCGAGCGAGGCGGATTTCGAGGAGTCGCGATTTTGCCTAACAACCGAGTATCTCTCCTTCAAGCGGCTGCTGGATGCGATCGCCAGTGGAGAAATCGATCGTCCAAAGGCAATGATTTCGTTTGGGGGAAGAAAAGGCCCGCTTTTTTTGTTTCAGAAGAACAAAACCCTGAATTGCTTCAAGACCTATCTGGAGCCGTTTGTGACAGAGAAAAATCTTGATTGGGTAACCCTGAAAGCGCTGGCGAGAGCCAAATATGACGAAATTCATTCGAAAAATGAGAGAGCGTTAACAAAATTGATGGATACGAACGCGATTGGAAACTATTACGTTCGTCTCGCTTCCAGACCGCTCGATCTGAATTTTTCCAGTGTTCTGGAACTCAACGCAAGGCTTCGATTTGCGCGTTTGTGTCTGGCGTTGCGCCGGCATCAGCTCGCGAAGGGCGAATTGCCCAACAGTTTGGATGAATTGATTCCGGAGTTCATGGACGAAATTCCGACCGATCCATTCGATGACGCGAGATCGGTCCGCTGGGATTCGGACCGACAGATCCTTTACTCGGTCGGTTGGGATGTCGTGGACAATGGCGGTGCGATCGATCGGCGAAAACGGTCCGAAGGCGCCGACCTGGGTGTCGAGTATTGGTGGAAACCCGGGTTGGAACGGATTCGATAGTCGAATTTCGTAGTCAGTTTTTCCTCCCCGCCGCCTTCTTCCCACCGGCCTTCGGCGCGGGATGGGGTTTGATCATCTCGATGGGGACGTCATTTTTCAAATCGGGACCGGGGGTGGAGCGGCCGCGCTCGATGAGGGAGGCGAGGCTGGCCTTCATCGCGGCGATTCTGTCCGGGTGTTCGGGGGCGAGATTTTTCGTTTCGCCGGGATCGGCGGCGAGGTCGTAGAGCTGGACCTCGGGGAGGCCGGAAACGTCGTCCTTGCCGGGCTTGGGGGCGCTCCAACCGCCGGAGCCGGGGCAGAGGCAAAGTTTCCAGACGCCGTCGCGGATGGCGAAGGAGCCGTTGATGGACTGGCTGACGATGCCGGTCCGCATGCCGGAGGTGTCTTGGCCAAGCAGGGCGGGCAGGAAGCTGACGCTGTCCTCGCCGGCGGTGTCGGGCAGTTTCGCGCCGAGGATCTCGGCGCAGGTGGCCATGAGATCGATCTGACCGATGAGCTGGTCGGACTTCGAGCCGGGCGCGATCTTGCCGGGCCACCGGACGACGAAAGGCACGCGGTGGCCGCCCTCGAAGATGTCCGCCTTGTGGCCGCGGTAGATGTAGCTGGGCTCGTGACCGGCGGCCTGGAGCCCCGGAATGTTCGCGGCGGGGGAGCAACCGTTGTCGGTGGTGAAAATCAGAAGCGTGTTGCCGGCGAGACCGTGCTCGTCGAGCGCGGCCAGAACCTGGCCGACGCTGGCATCGACCTGCATGGTGAAATCGGCGTAGTCGTTGATGCCGCTCTTTCCCTTCCACTCGGGGGTCGGCACGATGGGAGTGTGCGGAGCGTTGAAGGGAAGATAGATGAAAAAGGGATCGCCTTTTTTCGCGGCCTCGGCGCGATCGGCGATGATGGAGACGGCTTCCTTCGCGAAGGCGGGGAGCACGTCGACGGCCTCGAAATCGGCGCCGGCGGGGCCTTTGCGAAAAAAGGCCTTTTCGACGGTCGCCACTTCGGTCGGCACGCGGTCGCGGATGAATACGTAGGGCGGCATGTCGAGCGAGGCGCTGATGCCGAAGAAGCGATCGAACCCGAGATCGACGGGGCCATGCTGAATGGGGGCGGTGTAGTCGACTTTCCAGCCGTCCTCGTAGCCTTTCGAAAAATCGCCCGCGTCGTCGGCGACCTGGCCGTTTTTCAGCGGCCAGTCGAGACCGAGATGCCATTTGCCGACACAGGAAGTGTGGTAACCCTGCCCCTTCAGAAATCCCGCGACCGTCAGCCGGTCGGCATCGATGAGCGGGCGGGAAAAACCGCCGAGCACGCCGTTCTGCAGGCGAGTCCGCCAGTGATAGCGGCCGGTCACAACGCTGTACCGGGTGGGCGTGCAGACGGAGGACGATGTGTGGGCGTCGGTGAAAAACATGCCCTCCCGCGCGATGCGGTCGATGTTTGGCGTCGGGATTTTGCCGTTGGAGTTCAGCGCGGTGACGTCTCCGTAGCCCTGATCGTCGGCGAGGATGAAGACGATGTTCGGTTTGCCCAGATCATCGGCCAACAAGGCGGGCGAGCCGAACGCGGCTGTGACGGCGAGCGCGGCGAAATGGAGGCGGAGTAGAGGACTTTGGATCATGGCAAGGGCGGGACGTTGTTTGGTTTTCGATTGTGAATTCTCACGGCGCTTTTTCCAGGGGGCTGAAATCCGTCACCGCGTTCCAGGCGCCGAATCCGGCGTGGGTCACGGATTCGAGCCGGCGTTTCAGCGGGCCGGTGACGGTCTGGTCGCCTGTTTTAAGGGTGACGGTCTGCTTTTCGACATCGACCGAAACCTCCACGTCAAAAAGGCGGTCCATGTCGCCGGTCAATTCGGCCTTGGCGACGGTTTTCCCGTTCGGCGCGCCCTCGAACAACACGGCGATGCCCTGGATGAATTGAATGCCGCAGGCCACCAGATTCTCCGAATCGGCGCCGTTGCCGAAGACGAAGAAACCATTTCGATAGTACTGAGGCTGATCGAATCCTTTGGCAGCCTGCATCTGGAATGTCCAGGTGGCCCGCTCCGTCACCGGCTTTTCCAGCTCGTTCAACGCCACCGCAAACTCCTTCGCGTCCGCGCCGATCCGATAGCCGATAGGCGACTTCACCACCTTGCCGTGCGCCACTTTCGCGAAATTCCCCGCCAAGCTCTGGCCTTTCAATTCTTTGCGTGGACCGCCCGCGGCCGCGCCACCTTTGGACGGTTCGGGTTGTCCGAGAAACTCCCGCATCTCCTTCTTGTATTCCTCGTCGCTGGGCAGCAACTCCTCGGGCAGCACCTCGATGGGTTCCCCGAGGGTCGATTTCAGGGGCGCGCCGCTCTCGCCAAAGCATCGCACGGTGCCGTCCTTCATGGCGAGAAACAGGCGGCCATTCGCGGCGGCAAGCCCGTCGAACACCGGCATGGCGTCGATCGCGTAGCTCGCGAGCAATTTCCCGTCTGTGGCCGAGGCGGCGGCGAGTCGCACGCCGCGTTTTCCCTCGAAGCTGTCTATCGAGCGGATCGCATCTCCGTATGGTCCCGCCGCGAACAGGGTCTTGTCGGCGAGCACCATGGCCCGGACGTGGAACGGGATTTCCTCCTCCCACTGGATCGGGGCGGTGCGGAACTGTTCCCAGTTGATGCTCAGATCACCTCCCCGACGCCGCTCGGCATTGGCGATCGAATAATCGGGGTCGGCCCCGGCATGCTTTTCCGACGCCGAAAGGACATACTTGTCTCCCCTGGTGAACTGAGCCGCATTCATGCCCGGATAGTAGTTTCGACCGAAGGCATAGACCCGCTCGTCGTCATAGACCAGCAGGCGTCCCGCGGGCAGCTTGTTGCCCGCCTGCCACCAGCCGCCGTAGCCGCCCTTGGTGTCTTCGCCATAGACCCAGTAGGTGCGATGCCACCAATTATCGTCGAGGAACCCCGTCGGTGAAAAGGCATGCGGCGCGGGCTCACCCGGCGAGAGCGTCTCCTTCTCGAAACCGAGGTGGCGCATGTAAACCTGCTTGCCGTCGCCGGAGAGGATGTCGGTCAGGGCTCCCTCCATGTCGAAGGAGCCTTCCAAAGCAGGTTGTTTTCCCTCGCTGTCGAAATCGTAAACCGTGTGACTGCCAAGGATCTTGCCAGTTTCGGCATCGATTTTCACCATCGCGATGCCGCCGTCGAGAAAGGACGAGCGCCCCGCCGCCGCATAGACGACGCCTTCCTGCACCAGGACGCTGCCGTGAACCGGCCAAGTCGACTCCAAGCGCTCGAAGGCCACGACGCGCCGCTCGCCAGGTGCCGCCCGCGTCCGCCAAGCCAAGGCTCCATCACTGGCGCGCAGGGCATACACGCTTCCATCCGCGGCGCCGAAATAGACTTTCCCGCCATCGATCGAGGGCGGGGAATCGACGCTTCCCCCGGCGGTGAATTGCCAAGCCTCCCCACCATCCTCGACCCGAATCGCGTGAACCGTGTTCCGATCCCGCTGCGACACCAGCACCAGTCCTTCGCCGACCGTCAGGCTGCTCAAGTCGCCGCCGAGTTGCGTCGTCCACGCGGCCTTGAGGTCGGTCTTGACCGGAAATTTCGTCGCTCCGCTGCGCTCGACATTACCGCGATAAGTCGGCCAGTCGTCCTCGCGTGCCGCGCTTTCCAACTTCGCGAGGTAGGCCGGCCCTTTCTGGTGCGGACTCAGCGTCGCGTCCGGCGGCGCCGCCGGTCCCGTCGGCCCGGGGGTCATCGCCGTGAAACCGTTCATCTTGCCTTTTAAATAGCAGGCGCAGGCGTGCGGCGTGGAATAGAGCATCCCGTTTGCGGGCAGAATGCCATACAGGCAGCCTCCCCGGATCCAGTGATTCTCAGCGTAGCTCTGCTTCGTCGGATCGACGTATTCGACCCCGGAACGCGAAAGCAGCACGAAATCGCCGCTCGCCTTTGCCTTGTAACAGCGATGATGCCCGATGCCCTGGAAAGGCGGCAGGTCGAATTGCGACTTCACCTCTCCGGTAACCGGATCGCGGCCGGTGAAGGTGCCGGGCGCCTTCGCGCTGGTGATGTTCATCGACCAGACGAGCCCCTGCATCGCCATCACCGTCACCGGACTGCGGTAGTCGTTCGTGGTCCAGTCAGAGGTCCAGAGCGTCTTTCCATCGGCCAGAGAAAGCGTCGTCATCTTCTGGTCCATGGCGAAAAACACCTTGTCGTCACGGAGGACGAGCGTCGGCGACTCTTCCGAGACCAGCTTCAGCGGAGACTTCACCGGTTCGCTCACCCACTTTTCCGCCCCCGACTTCAGGTCGACGCAGACGACCCGCTCACCATTGTGGTAAACCACGTTGCCATTCAGCGCCCCGAGCGACAGGGGGGACACTTTCGGACCGACCCGTTCCCAGAGCTGCTTCCCCGATTCCGCCTCGATGGCGACGATGCGCTTCGCCTTGTCGTGGTCGATCAGGGCCCGGTTGACGCTGTCGTAGTTGAAATTCCGCCGCTTGCGCCGCTCCTCCTCGAGCTTCGCCTGGTCGGAGGGATCGGGATTCACCTGCACCAGCAGGATGCCCTCGGTCAGGATGAATTCCTCCGCCGCGGCCGTGCCCTCGTAGGTCTGCAACTCTTTCCCGGTGGCGGCATCGAACTGCTTCAGCGCCCCGTTGATGTCGAGCGGCGCGTAAACCCGGTCGCCCACCGCGACGAGCTTGCGCGGCATCTGCGCCGGGCCGCTTTTCCAAGGCCAGAACCGGGTGAGCCACTGCGAGATCGGCTTGCGCCACAGGACGACGCCGTTGTACGCATCCCGCGCGACCAATTGCCAGTCCGCCGGCAACTGCACCGAGGCGCGCGGTCCTTCGTCGATGATGTAAAACACCCGCCCGTTCGCGCTAACCATCGCATTGAGACTGCTCATGTTCTCGTGCGAGGTGGACCACAGCGGCGTGCCGGCCCATTGAAAGCGCCGCGGCAGGCCGCACTGCGGATCGTCCCCGACCATGTTGTTGGACGCGTCGAACTGGTAATGCGTCCATTCCCCGCGTCCGTCGCCGTGGGGCTTTTTCGACGCCTTCCACTCGCCTCCCCTGTCGCGCAGCACCGTGCCGCCGGGAGCGAGCACGCGGTTGGCCTCTTCGTCGGAAACCTCGAAGCCGCCCGAAACGATCAGCAGGTTCACCAGATTCTCCGCGTGCGGCAGTTTGTTTTCGGTCCAAACCTCGCCCGAGGTCCGCGTCGACGCCGAGTTCGATTCGCGAAAGTGTTGCCGAGCCTGTTCGACCTTGGCGGCGTCACGATCGAGCGCGTGAACCAACAACGAGGGATTTGCCTCCGCGATCGCCAAGGCCAGCGATCCGTCTCCGCATCCCAGATGGACCACGAGACCACCCGTGTTGCCGCTCTCGTCGAGCAGGTTGCGGGCGTCCGCCGCCGGTTCGGCGGAGCAGGGAACCGAAAGCGCGAAGACGAGCGAAAAGGCGAGGGGGGCGATCCTGGTTTTCATGCCATGAATTTCGGAGCTTTGACCGGGTTGGAACCCGTCGAAAAGGATGATTCAACAGGGTTGAGTCGCCGAGTCAACCCTGTTGCTTGGGTCACTTGGCCGTTTTGGAGGGCTCCGAGGTCGACCAAAAGCCCCGAAACGCCTTCAGAGGATCGGCCGATTTCGGGTCGGTGCCGTGGGGAGCAAATTTCCATTGCCAGAAATCGCGAAACAACTCCGCCGGATCGGGCGCGGCGCGGCCTTGCCAATAGGCACGGTCGTGAGACTCGATGGCGGTGCGCGAGCCTTTCCAATCGGCCAGCACTTCGGTAAACCACCCATCGTGCTTTGCGGCCAACCGCTTGACCAACTCGGGATGTTCGGCGGCGAGGTCGCGGGTTTCGCCGGGGTCGGCGTCGAGATCGTAGAGCCGAGGCGCGGGTTGCGGAGCGTTCGACGGCGGAGCGAGCGCGGCGTCCATCGGCATTTCCCAATGAGGCTCGACAATGCCGCGCAGGTAGGAGGGATTGTCGCGGCCCGAATCCTTTTTCAGCGCCGAAGGATCGCCGGGCCAGTAGAGTTTCCACCGGCCCTCGCGAATAGCGGCATTGGCGTGCCGAACCGGGGCATAGCGGTTGCGCTGGAAGAACAAGGACCGTTCCGCAAGTTCGCTCGCAGCGTTTCCCTCCAAGACTGATATGACGTCGATCCCATCGAACGGCTTGGCATTCGCGGGAGCCTCCGCTCCGGTGAGGGCAAGCAAGGTGGGCAACCAGTCGCAGCCATGCACCGGCGTGTCCACGATGCGGCCGCCGGGCAGATGGCCGGGCCACGAGACGATGCCGGGCACGCGAATGCCGCCCTCGAGCGCATCCTGTTTCTCTCCCGAAAACGGCCCGTTGAAGCGCCGCTGATCCTTGCCGAGGACCGGACCGTTGTCGCTGGTGAAGACGATGACGGTGCTTTCCCATATTCCCTCGTCCCGGAGCGCCTGGAACACCCGGCCGAGTCCAGTGTCCATCGCCTCGATCATCGCGTAGGTGATGGCGACGGGCTCGGTGCCTTTCGACCCGAGCCGGGTGCGGTACTTTTCCACCAGCGGCTCCGGAGCCTGCAAGGGGCTGTGCGGCGCGTGGTGGGCGAGAAACAGGGCGAAGGGCCGCTTTGACTGCGTGCTTTTCCGAATGAAGTCGATCGCCTCGTCGTTGAGCGCGTCGGTCAGGTAACGGCCATCATGGGTCACCGCGTCATCATTGCGCATCAGATTCCATCGCCAGTAGTCCTGCCCGCCATTGGCGAAACCGAAGAAGCGGTCGAAACCGCGATGGTGGGGCAGATAATCGGCGCAGTAGAGGCCGTTGTGCCACTTGCCGATCAGCGCGGTCGCGTAACCGGCCTGACGAAAATAGTCGCCAAAGGTTTTCTCCGACAGATCGATCCGGTCGAGTCCCCGGTTGCTGGGCACGTCCACGGCGCCGGTGCGATGATTGAAACGCCCGGTCAGGTAGCCCGCGCGCGACGGCGAACACAAGGGCGACGGGGCGTAATGCGCGGTGAGCCGAACGCCCTCGCGTGCCAGGGAGTCGATCGATGGCGTATCGATCAGCGGATTGCCCTGGCAGCCCAGGTCGCCGTAGCCGAGATCGTCGGCGAGGATGAAGAGAATGTTGGGACGCTCCGCTCCGGCGACGAAATCGGGGGCGGCCAGAAGGCAGAGCAGACTTGGGAGAATCCAACGGCAAATCATGGCGAAAGAGGGTCATGGTAGCGCGATTCTCCGCCCATCGGGAAGCGCGCAAATCAGGCGGAGACCCGTGAAATCCATCTGGCCATTTTTACCGCGAACGGCCACAATATCTCCATGAAGCCGACCCTGTCTTTCCTCGACCGCCATCCCCTGGGGCGCCGCGAAGTGATGCGCGCCTTTGGCGTCACCGCCGCCTCGGTCCTATGGCCGGGCCTGCGATCTTTCGCGGCGGAAACGGACTCGCTGCCGATGCAGTTCTTCAAAAGCCTGACCGACGAACAAAGAAGCAAGATCTGCCTGCCGGTAAATCACCCCAAGCGCCAATTTGTGAGCAACTGGTGGTACATCTGTCCCGACCAGCGTCTTCACACCTTTTACACGAAGGAACAGCAGGACCTGGTGAAGCAGATCTTCGAGTCGCTGCATGCCCCGGACTACCGGGAGAAGATGAACTGGCAGGTGGAAAAGGACCTGATGGGAAAAATCGCGAACACGCCGTCGGTCGGCTTCTTCGGCACGCCGGAGGACCAGGACTTCGAGTTCATCTACACGGGCCACCACGTGACGCGGCGCGCCAATGCCCATACCGACAAGGGGATGGGCTTTCACGGGGAGCCGATCTTCTACGGCAATTTCGCGAAGGCTTTCCGCGAGACGAAGGACCACGAGGGCAATCCTTTCTGGTATCAGGGTCTGCTGTTCAACGAATTTTACTCAGCCCTCGATGGCAAGCAGCAGGAAAAGGCCCTCGTCGGCCGCGAGCCGCGTTCCGAGAAGCCCGATGTCGTCATCCAGAAAAAGAAGGACGATCTCCCCGGTCTCGCCTGCGCCGACCTGAGCGCCGATCAAAAGGCCAAGCTGCTCGACACCATGCGGCGCATGCTGGCCTGTTTTCGACAGGACGACGTCGATGCGACGATCAAGACCATCGAGGACAAGCAGGTGATCGACCGGCTGTTCGTCTCCTGCTACGGCGGCTCCTTCGACATCGGCAACGACAAGGTCTGGGACACCTGGCAGATCGAAGGACCGGATATGGTGTGGTATTTCCGCGGCATGCCGCACATCCACGGATATTTCCACTTGGCGGCGTGAGGTGCCGCCGCCCCGCCACTCACAAGGAGTTCCCGGCTCGGTTACCTTGTGTCATGAGCCCTCACTCTTCGCTCTGCCGCACAAGGATCACCCGGTCGCAGAGGACCCGGTCTTCGCCTTCTCCACCGTAGGCGGGGCCGGTGAACTTGAGAGAAACCCAGGCCTTCCAGCGGTTCGTTTCGCCGGGGAACCAGAGCTGCGAGCCGATCTCGATGTTCGTCGCCCAACTGCGGCCGAACCAGATCAGGCTGTCGTCGGTAGTCAGGTCGATCTCACCGAGCGGGTGGAGGTGGTATTCACCCGGCACGATCCCTTCGGATGGGATCTCGAGACGAGGGCCATGGGTGACGACACTGGGCACGCGGGACTTCCACTCGCTGAAGCCGCAGCGGAAAGGATCTCCCGGTTGATCGACCACGGCCGCCGTGCCGAAGGCGGCTTCGGCATCGGGGACACTGCGGTTCTGCTCGCCCCGAGCATGGTTCCGGGGGAGGAAAGTGCGGATGCGGTCGCGGTCGATGCCGTCGAAATCTCCGGGCAGCGGCTTCTCGCCCCCGGCGTCGATCAGGGTGACGAAACGGGCGACGAGTTCCTCGCCAAGCTGCCACGCGGGCGCGATCCCCGCCGCTGACTTCGCCTTGTTCGCGGCGAGGACGCGTTCGGCGAAGGGACGATGATCCGTGTAAAGGCCGGGCCAGGCGGCGCGCAGGTCGAACCATTTCCAGAGCGTGGCGAGGTCCAGCTCGCGGCGTTGCGAGCGCACATTGGCCAGCTCGCGCGGCAGTTTCGCGGTGACGGTTTCCATCTCGTCGAACCACTGCCGCCAGCGGTGAATGTTGGCCGGCGTCAGGTAGGGAAAGGTGCGGTCGTCAAGGTTGCGGGACTTGTAGGTCACGCCCGGCGGCAGCGTGGTCATCGCCTTACGGGAGGCTTCGAGTTCCGCCAGATACTCCCGCATCCGAGGCGCCGCCGGACCAAAGGCGTGACCGGTGAATTCCGCGATCAGCGCATCGACGTCCGCGTCGATGTCCCGCGATAGTTTCAGCACGAGGAACGCCTGCAACTCGCTCCAGCCGCCGCGGGAGTTGACTCCGTTGTGATCGAGAAAAAGGCCGCGCACACCGATCCCGTGCATCAGACGCAGGTTCGTCACGACTCGCCCGACATTGCCGACCGGCATCTCGTTGCCGGTGCCCCACGGGTTCGGATACATCCACGTCCAGAGATTTCCCGGCGCGGTGATCGCGGCCCAGTCCTTCAGGTGCCGGAAGGTCTCTTGAATGTTCGGGTCGGGATGGGTCCAGTCGGCGAAGTAGCAGTCCTCGATCGGGGCGAAATCGACGATGAGGTTGTCCGGCAGGCGCTCGCCCTCGGGAAGCTTCGGCGGGATCTGCGTCTGGCTGCGGCGATACGCCAGCGTCTTCACCCGCGTCTCCGGGTGATCTTTCCGCAGGTTCTCGGACAGCTCGATGAGGAAATCAAAGAGCGGACCGCCCGGTGTCGCGTGTTTTTCCTCGAGCGCGACGCAGTCCGCACAGTGGCAGAATCTCCCGGGCCGGTCCGCCGCGTCGATCATGATGATCTGCCGGTCGCCCGAGATCGAGAGCTGCTTGCGGACGTTCTTCGTCAGCTCGGCGCGCAGGCCGCGGTTGCTGAAACAGAGCTGGAGGTTCGGCACCCGCTCGCCGTTTTCTCCAATCGAGAAAAACTCCGGATGGGTCTCGAAGTAGTTCCGCTTCTCCAGCCAGGGAAACTCGTCGGCGTATTCCGCGTCCGACGTCGGCGGAATGTAGGAAAAGGTCGTGTGCACGAAGTTCTCGTTCGGCATCCACGAGCGCAGGTGGCCGGGGACCGGCTCGCCGCGATTCAACAGCTTCGTATCCAGCCCCATGTTGATACCGTGCTGCAGGTAGAAGTCGCCGTTGAATCGCGCCGCCAGTTGACGCGAAACGAAGTCGAAACCGCGTTGCCGGGAAAACGGCTCCAGGGTCAGGGTCGACCGCTTCGGCACGACCGGCTTTTCGAAGGGCGAATACCAGCGCCAGCCGAGAGAATTCTCGAGGAATTCCATCGTCGCGTAGAGACTGGCCCGGTGCCCCTTGCCGTAGAGGAGAACGTGCGGCCCCACGCTCCGCGCGACGTGCTCTTCGTCACTGAGGCCGGCCAGTGGATCGCCATCCTCCAGCAAGGCGAGCGCCGGTTCGCTCAGCCCGATGAAGATGGCCGGCCGATCCGAATCGCGTGCCTCCGGCGCCACGACAGGAAACTCCGCTCCGGTCATCTCCTTCAAGTAACCCGCCAGCGTCTCCGCGGCGTAAGTCTCGATCCCGTCCGCGGCCGGATCCGCCACGATCTGGTAATTCGTCTTCCCACCGTCGGCGAGGTTGATGGCCTGGCCACCCTCCGACTGCGCCAGCACCAGTGACGATGAAATGGTGAGGACAAAGCCCGCCAAGAGGACAAGGCCGATTGAGCGGAGGCAGGTGAAGATCGGAACCGGTCGTTTCATGTCAGGGCAGAGGCTTTTCGTGGGTAGACGGGCGATCCGCGGATGGGAGATCGATCAGAAGATCGTGGACGCGGCTTCGTGCCGGTCAGCCCCCGCGGAAGGCACTGGTTCGATCACGCCGCCGGCTGGTCTCGCTCGCCACCCCCGATGAATAGCATTGCAGCGATGTTCTTGTCCAGTCGATGGGCGGCGTCCGTATCCCGGTCATTCCGTCGGCGGAACGATCTGGCGTGAGCTGGAGGAGCCTGGACGAGACGCTATCCGTGGAATTTGGCCCCGAGATCAAGGAGAAGAGCCCCGCTCCCCGCACCTCCTTCATCGAGCTGGATGGCCACGATGCCTGGCTGGGAACGTCACGGTTCGAGAAGCACTCCTCCGAGGTCCTGGCGAAGGATTTGCTGGAAACGCTCCGAGAGCTTTGGGGGGAGGAAGCGTGAGCTTGGGTCGGTGGCTGGAGACGAGGGCTTGGCGGAGGGGCGAGGTCGCCACAGTCCAGAAAGTCGACGGCATCGAGTGCGCGACCGCGCTGGAGTGGCAAAAAGCAGCGACACCCCAAGCCGCTTGCGTCCACCGCACTACCGGGATCCCCCCGGCAGCGAGTCGAGCCGCAGCACACAATAGCCCAGGTCCAGCACCCGCTTCTCCGGGTCCGCGAGGAATTCCGGCGGCATCGAGTAGAGCCGCTGCCTCACCACCGCCAGCCCCGCCTTGCGCAGCACCGCGAGGTGTTTCGAGACCGTGTCCGCCGGCTTGCCCACCCGTTTCGCGATCTGCACCACCATCAGCCGGTCGCCCGACGCCAGTTCCCGCAGGATCTCCCAACGGAGCGGTTCCCCCAGCACCATCGTCAGCGGGCCGAAAGGCAAAGTCGGGCCGGACGCCGGTTCCGGCGCGCTGGAAGGGCGTGGATCTGGCATGGGAGCATTCTAAACCGCCCCGAACAAGATTTCAATCGCTTGTTGCAGGATTCGTAAAGCTTGTTCCAAGATTCTTGCCGCTCACTACAGGACTCTATCTATCACTCCCATGAAACAAATGGCTTGCAACACGAATTGAATCGCCTCCTCCAAAAATTAAATCGCTGCTTACAAGATTTGAATTGCCGCCTACAAGAATCGAATCGCCTCTTACAAGATTTGAATGTCTTGCATCAAGCAACCAATCGCGTCTTCCAGGAATCTCAACGCTTGTTACAGGGTTCCAATCGGGCTTTCGGAGATCCCGGTGACGGTCTGCGCTGCCGCGCGGCCGCCAGGCACCTCGGTTGAGAGAGTTTCGCCGTCGATGGCGTCGATTCAACAGGGTTGAATCGACGACTCAACCCTGTTGGGTCCGGGGATATTCGGGATAAACTCATCGGCACGAATGCCGTTCGGCGATTACCGATTGCCGATCTGACACCCAACCCCAAGCCTCCCCGATCGGCGAACCGCTGACCGGATCGGTGCCCTTCGAGACGCGTGGTGGAAATCGGCCAGGAGATCAAGGAAACGGCCCCGCTCCCCGCATCTCCCTCATTGAGCTGCCAAACGGCAGCGACGGCTACCTCCTCCCCCCCAACCAGGTCGAACTCGGCGACTATGAAACCTCGCTGGGAACGTCGCGGTTCGAGAAGCACTCGTCGGAGGTCCTGGTGAAGGAATTGCTGGAGATGCTAGGGAAGCTTTGGGAAGCTTTGGGAAGGGTGAAGGTTGGTTCTTGTCGCAAGCTATTGCCAGCCCCCCTCCGACCCTTCCAATTCTGTCCAGAGACGTCGCCTGGCCCCTACTGACTCCTTCTCGAAAAAATCAAATCTGCCGCTCCGTCGAGAAATGCTGCCTGTTTCGGCAGAACTCTCGAAAACCGACGTTGAACGGAGACCTAAGACTGGCCCTCCCGAATGCGAGGAGGATGTGAGGCAGTCGGAGAAAAACCGCCGCTCCGAACGGGGCGGATTTCCTTTTTAGCCGGGATGTATTATCATCTCAACTCGATCTCTCCATGGACTTTCCCGATCGCGCTCAACTTGAAAGATTGTCGGAGTCGCTCTGGGACAAGATGCCGGTGGGAAGAGCCGCGGTGATGGTGGGAGCCGGATTCAGCATGAATTCCGATCCCATCCCCGGGAACCGAAGAAGGTTTCCCTCATGGGCTGGACTGGCAGAGGCCATGGCAAGACGGCTCGGATCGAATGAGGGAGGCGGTTCCGGCAAATTTCCCAAGAGTTTTCTCCGGCTCGCCAGTGAATACGAGGCGGCTTTTGGGCGCAACGACCTCAATCACTTGATCGTCTCCGAGATCCCCGATCTCGAATACGCCCCTTCGGATCTCCATCGAAGGCTTCTGGAACTCCCGTGGACTGACGTCTTCACGACGAACTACGACACATTGCTTGAGAGAACCCCGGTACAGAAAAGGGCCTACCACGTCGTTACCAAGCCGACCGACCTCTCCAGGGATCGAGGGCCCCGAATCGTAAAGCTTCACGGCTCCCTGCCCTCGCAAGCTCCCTTCATAGTCACCGAAGACGATTTTCGAACCTATCCGGCGAAGTTCGCCCCGTTCGTGAACACCGTGCGGCAATCATTGCTCGAAAACTCGTTCTTGCTGCTCGGATTTTCGGGCGAAGACCCGAATTTCTTGAACTGGGCCGGCTGGGTCCGTGACCAGATCGGGGATGAACACTGTCCCCTCTACCTCTGCGGAGTACTGTCGTTGGACACGGGACAGAAGAGTCTTCTGGAGAGCCAAGGCATCCGACTGATCGATTTGTCTCCCGTTGTTGCGAACATTGAGAGTCCCAGCCTGACACACAGAGTGGCTCTCGAGTGGTTCTTGGAGGAACTCCATGCAGCGGAACCCATGAGTACAGAGGTGTGGCCGGAAATCTCTCCCGTTCCCCATGCCGGGAGGAAGTCTTCGCTGCCTCCCCCGCTGCCCCCTCTTTCGCACTTCCCGGATGAGCCTGAAATCGAACTGCCGCTGGATGAAGACTTCTGGAAATCGACGTTGGTTCGATGGCGCGCCGAAAGGGAGGCCTATCCCGGTTGGCTTGTCGCTCCCGGATTCATTCGTCAGAAACTCTGGGAGAAGACGGCCAATCGAATCGAACTGCTGTTCTCGACGACCGAGTCATGGCCAATCGCGGAAAAACTGCTGATCGCCCGAGAAGTCGATTGGAGGATCACGACCGCGCTCGGGTTCTACACTCTCCCCTGGCTCAAGGCGATCGAAACGATCATCGAGGAATCGATGGCACTCTTCGAGAGCGACGCAGATTGGGCGATACCCCACCTGACCAACTTCGACATCGACGCTTCCAGTGCGCGAGCCATGATCTTCGACTTGGTGATTTCCTGCGCCCGGGACGCGCGCGAGTCGTTCGATTTCGGCAAATGGAAATCATGGATCGAGTTTCTGGAGAATCCACTTCTCCTAAACGAGAGACGACAGGCGGAAGTTGATTTCGAGAAGGCTCTTTGTCTGCTCTGGCAGGGAAAAAGGGTGTCGGCCAGGCATTTGCTGAACAGGTATGCGAGTTGCCGTTCGCCGGGTGAACAACTCAAGAAGGCCTCTCTATTCCTTGAGCTCGACGACTTGGCGAAGGCCACAGACAACGCGGAACGCGCACTCTCCGAGATCCGGGAGGGCTTGCGGTTACAAGGCGACAACATCGAGCTGCTTTCGCTGGAGGGATGGGCTCTCCTTCTCATCAACAACATCCCAACCTCGCAGAACCCGAAGGAGAAGAAACCACAGCGGGACGAGTTTCGGAGGAGGTGGAGAGAGCTGAGGACTCACCTCTGTGACCCTTGGCCGATCAAGGAAGAACTGGAAGAGCAGCTCAATCGCGAGACTCCGTCGGAGAGGAGCGGGATTCGCTACAGCCACGCATTTCATCCCTTCCGCCTGACCAAAACCCAGACCTGGATCGCGGACACCATCACCCAATTTCTGCCGGCATTCAGCTACGTCCGCCTCTTTGAAATGGCCGGTATCCCCATGAGGACGTCCCACTACCGACTGGCCGATCAAGCGCTGTATTCCGCGATTCATTGGACGAACTCGACTGTTCCCGGCTGGACGCCGGCGCTGATGATCCGAAGAGGCTCCCACAAGGCTTTCCGTGATGAAGACTTTCTCAGCCGCCATACAGTAGCTCTGCTACCGGAGGACCAGGTTTCTTCGATCTATGGGTCCAGCATGGAGACGTTCCGCGAGATTGTGGAGGGGAATCACTCCGCTTCGACGATGAGTTCTGGTGATGGAGACTCGCTGACTGTGTGCGTCGAGATCCTCTCTCGACTGGCATTCCGACTCGCTGACGCTCAGCTCTCCGAGTCTTTCGAGAAATGCACGGATCTCCGCCAACTGCCAGGACTTTCCTCCCATCTCACCCTGCACGATGTTTGCGACCCCTGGTTCGAACGCCTCATTTTTTGCGCTCCAGACTCACTACTGAGGGATTGGCTGGTCAAGATCTTGAAAATGCCGCCCTTCGATCCTTCAGGTGAGAGTGAAGTCCCCGAGTCCTACCGCTGGATTGATCCCATTCGCCACTATGACCTCAATCGGACCACGGAGATCGGATTGTCACGAAATTCCACCGAGCTTTCCTACGGGGTTTCCCGAACCCTCCAGATGGCGAAGATGGAGACAGGAGAACTTCGTGACCGACTGGTTGCCCGTCTGATTCGTCTCCATATCTGGGGACTCCTGTCAAAAGACGAAAACCAGGAACTGGGCAACCTGATTTGGAAAAAGGGAGCCGTTGTCACAAATCTTCCTCGATGTAGCGGATTCACCCTAAATTCCTTCTTTCGGTTTCCCTGCCCCGATCTCCGCCAAGCTCGTTTGAGTATGAAAAGAGCCATGCTCGAGGAGATGCCCACCAAGATGGTCGAGGCAGCGACGGACGAGAACATGGCAGAGACCGCTCAACATCTGGGGAGATGGTTTTCCAAAGTCCAGGAATTAACCCACATCACCGACTCCAAGAGGTCCAAACTTCCCAAGGTGGTCACCTGGAATCAATCCGAATGGAGGCGGTTTCTTCGAATGACCCTGATCTGGTGGGAGAAGTTTTCGGCGACCTATCGACGAATGAAAAAGGGAAACGTAATCCCCCAGGCCCAGTTCTTTCATCGAAACCATCTCGTC
This sequence comes from Akkermansiaceae bacterium, assembly GCA_024233085.1. GTDB lineage: Bacteria > Verrucomicrobiota > Verrucomicrobiia > Verrucomicrobiales > DEV007 > JAEUHH01. Next base: position 32,406 of record JACKQC010000025.1, on the reverse strand, counting down.
GAGCATGTCGAGCCCTTCCGATCCTTCCTGAAAAGGGTCGTGATTTCTCGACTCGGAATTGCCAGCGAAGAAGAGATCTCAGCGGTGAAACAATTGGTCCGAGAAGCCGAGGAACTCTTCCCGCCCGATCTGAGTGTCCGCGTGGCGCTGATTCCCGAATTGTCTCGTTCGGAAGCCAGCAGGTTGACTTCGGAAATCGAAATCGCCCTCGACGCCGATGATTCGGATGTCGTCAAGGACGCCTTGAAAGCAGTGGACGAATGGAGATTCCGTCGGCGATTCACGAAAGGATATCCCAAGGTTCCGAGAATACTGATCCAACATGTCGTCGAAGGCGTGGCCCACAATCCCGGCAGGCCCCCGCTGATGGCATTCGATATTCTTTCCTCGGAGGTGAACCGCGAAGATGGTCTCCTCACGACCTCCGACATTTCCCTTCTTGCGCGAGCCGTGAAGTCATGGGAGCAAGCGACTCGGGTCATCCCCCGTCCGTCGAAGTCCTCGTTCGAGTTGGCACAGCAACTGGACATCCGGGCGAAAGTGGCCTCCTTGACGGTCGCGTTGATTTCTCGGGCAAACCAGAGGGATGGGAAGATTCTGCATCGCGTGAAAGAATCCCTGAACTCAGATGTGCTCCCCGAAGTCCGGCGGGCACTGGAACGCAGGCAGTAATCAGCGCCTAAACGGGCCAGGCAGCCAATCTTGACGCTTTCCCGATTCTCCTGTTCGACGCGAACAGCCGCGACCCCTGTTGGCGCACAGCGCGCCTCACCTCCTATTTCCAGCCACGATCACCGAAACCCGCCCCCTCGCGAACCCCGTCCCATTTGACTATGTCGCAAATTGCCACAGCTTTTCGCATGAGTAAGTCGATTCGAATCTCGGACGAACTGGCGGAATTCGCGGAGGCCGCGGCGGTGGAGTCGCATCGCTCTCCTCCCCAGCAAATCGAGCACTGGGCGCAGATCGGCCGGGTGTTGGAACCGGCGCTTTCCTATCGGATGGAATCGGCGGTCAAGCGGGCCGGGCGAAACGATCTCGACGCTGCGCTGGATCGCGTCGGAACGAGCGAGGGCATCGATCGCGCCCGGCAGATCATCCGGCGGACGACGGGCCAGATTGCTTCCACGGACGAGTAACCTGCGATGGCGGCTCCCCTGCTTGTCATGCTCGCCGGTCCGAACGGGGCCGGGAAATCGACCTTTTTCGAGGCGTGTCTGAGAGATCTCGAGTTGCCCTTTCTCAACGCCGATAACCTCGCCCGCGAGACGGGCGTCGATGCCTATGAGGCGGCCCGGACGATCGCGGAGATTCGGGACGGATTCATCTCGAGCGGCACCGGATTCGTCACGGAAACCGTCTTCTCCGATCCGGTGGGGGAAAAGGTCGAGGTGTTGGCCCATGCCGCGCGGTCCGGGTTCGACGTCACGCTGATCTATATCGGAATCGAGAGCAGCGACCTCTCCCGCGAGCGGGTCCGTGCCCGGGTCGAGGCGGGAGGTCAAGATGTCCCGGAAGAGAAGCTGGAGGCGCGCTACAAACGCTCGCTCGACAACCTCGAACGGTCGATCGCGCGGTTGCCCCGGTTGATCCTCTACGACAACAGCTCATTCGCCTCCCCCTACCGGTTCGTCGCGGAGTTCAGGAAGGGAGAATGTCTGCGACGAGCGGAGGGGAGAGTCCCCCACTGGGCGTCGAGGTTCGTGAATTGAAGACCGTTATTCGAGGTGACTCTCGTCACCTTCGCGAGGCGAAACGAGGCGGCGAGGAGGGTGTCGAGAAGCCGCTTCCGCCCGAGTTGATGCTGCCGGAGCCAGGCGAAGCAGTCGGACACGGCATTCCCGCCCTGATACCCGCGCACCTCGTCCGCAACCGGCAACTTCCGTGATGCGATCGCCCTCACTGGTCCTCCGGCGCGCCGGTCCTGGGATCGATGCGGACGCCTCCGTCGCCTCCTCCGACCGGCCCATCCGATCCGCCGTAGGGTTCCAGGATCTGCCCACCCCGAATCCGGGGCTCGAGGATCGGATTCGGCAGCTCGCCGCTCTCGCGCAGTTTCGCGAAGTCCCAGTCGAAGGGCGGGCCGACGACTTTTTCCATCCGCTGGTTTCCCGAAGGCCAGCCGATGCCGAAGGGCGTCCGCAGCTTGCGATAGCCGCCGGGACTCAGCGCCTTTCCTTCCGGATAAAGCGAGTCGTAGGTGCGGTGGTAGTTTTCCACCTGCTCGGCCAGCGCGTCGAAGAGCGGACGAGTCGGCACAACCTGGTAGGCGCGGAAGACGTGGTAGGTCGAGGCCACGCTGTGGAGATAGCGGAACTCGGCCTCGACCAGTTCGAGCCGGGCGCGGGCCTCGTCGGTATCGACCAACTCCCTGGCGAGGGCGAGTTGGCGATCCATCTCCCTGAGAATGGGCGGCGGAAAGAAGTGGGCGTGGAAGTCGCTCGGGTACATCTCGAAAGGAAAGCCGCGGTAGCGTCGATCCGGATTGCCCGTCTCGTGGCGGTCGAACCACTGCCGCACTTCCATGCGGCGATGCATCTCGGTGAAAAACGCGGCCATCGGTTCCGCGGCCGCGCCGAAGGAGGCCTCGACGTATTCCCGCTCCAAGTCGTCGGCGTCGCGCGCGGGATCCTCCATCGCCTTGCCGAAGGCGTAGTAGCTGGGGCCGTTCAGCCCCCACGAACTGCCGGGCTGATCCAGTCCGCCGCCCATGTAGACCACGATGACGTCGTTCTCCTTCCAGAGCCGGACCATATTGACCGCGAAGCGGGGAGGAACGCGCGGCCAGGTGCCCAGCCACTCGGGAACGTAGACGATGCGCGGCGTAGGGAACGGCTTCCACGCCTCGAACCACGCCGGCGAGTAGCGATTGTTCATGATGACGACGTTGTCTGGAAACGCATCGAAACTCAGCGGCGGCTTGGTCGTGGTGATGTAGGAACTGAGCACGACCTTTTTGCCGGGCCGCAGTTCCCCGATGCGCTCCGCGACCTCACGATGGGTGATCCAGAGTTTCTCGCCGATGTCCGGGTGGATCGCCTGACAGTCCTCGCACCCGCACTCGATGTAGCCGTCCGACTGGCCCAGCATCACCATCTCGTAGCCCTCGTCCATTTTTTCGATCACGCCGGCAACGAGCAGGTCGAGCACCGCCGGCTGGGAGAGGCAGAGGATGTTGCGCTTGTGAAAGTCGCGCTTCCCCTTGAAGAGAGCGAAATATTCCGGGTGCGACTCGAGGTATTTCTCCCGCGGGACGAACACGTTCCAGGTATGGCTGCCGCCCATCCAGAAGGTCTTCGAGTCGCTGGCGTAGCGACCGAAGTAGTGGTTGGCGATGGCGTAGGGATCGTATTCGTGCTCGGCGAAATACGGGCTCACCCGCCGCCCGACGAAGGTGAACGACGGCGACCACGAGAGGTCCAGCGACGCGTCGATCGCCAGCCCGTCCCGTTTCGGCACGTGCACCCCCATCTCCCCCGGCAGGAGAAAGCGCACCCCGACCTGGTCCTCGAGAAACCGCGTCACCGCCTTGCAGGTGCCGGAGTAACCGGAGTAGCCCTGCTTCTCCGGATCCAGTGCGCGCGCCGGATCCTCCTCGCCGACGAGGAAGACATTCTTCCCCACGATCCGGTGGAGAAAGCCCCACCCGGTCACCTCCTCCACCGGCAGGCCCGCTCGCTTCGCCGCCGCCGTTTTCCCGAGAAAAATCGCGGACTGGCCCTCGGGCGCTTCCGATTCCGGGACGATCGGGAGCGTCACCCCCGTGGACCGGGCGAGGCACGATTGCAACAACGCCGCCGCCTCCTCGATCTTCGCGGGATCGGCGCTCCGCTCGGAAACGGCGATGACGTAGTCCGATTTGCCGTCGGCGATGAGCGTGAGTTCTTCCGCGTTGGCGATGTGAGCCATCGCGAAAAGGCAGGCGAGCAGGAATCGAGTTTTCATGGGAAGAAGCACTCTCTTCAAAGGATGCATCGAAGATCTAGTTCGGATAAAACGGAAACAATCGCTTCAACTCTTCCAAGGTCGGCTGACGTCCGTATTCGCTGACCTCGAAGGTTTCCGCGTATTTCACCGCCTTCCCTTGTTTCTCTCCATAGAGTTCGATCAGTAACTCGCGATAGGCATCCGCCTCCCGGCTCTGAATGCCGGCCCAGCGTTGCTTCGACCAGAATCGGCGAGCGGCGTCATCGCTGGCGGGCGGCGCCGAGCTGACGCCGCCGCGCCCCTCATAGACCTGAGAGACGATCTCGTGCAGGCCATCCATTTTCTGATCGAACGCGTCATCGAGCGCCACCGCGATGTCCGGCTCAAACGGGCGCGGCGTGGTGAATTTGTCGCTGGTAAAGAGAAACACCGGCATGCTTTCGAGAGCGGGAACCTCCGGGCAAAAGCGGCGCGCCGTGACGAGGAAAGACGAGTCCTGCATCAACTGGGCGACGGCGCGGTGGTCGGGATGATAATCCGAGGCACGGTGGCCAATGACGACATCGGCCCGCCATTCACGCATCACGCGGACGAAGAGTTCCCGGGTTTCCAGGTCCGGCACGAGAGCCCCGTCGGAAATATCGAGAACTCGCGCCGTGACGCCCAGCTTTTCGGCGCACGCTTCCACTTCGGCTTTTCTGCGAGCGGCAATTTCCTCGCGTGTCCCGGGTCGGTCGCTCAGGTCGCCGTTGGTGGCGGAGACCAGCAGGACATGATGGCCGAGGCGCGCCCATTTCACCGCCGTGCCCCCGGCCTTGTATTCCGCGTCGTCCGGATGACCCCCGAAAACGACGATTCGCAATTTGTCGTCGTCTTTGTTGTCATCGGCGGCGTGCATCGCCGCGGCGATCATGACCAATAAGGCCACGAGGAAGAGGGAGGCGGGTTTCAGGAATGGATTCATTCTTGGTGAGGTCTTGGTGAGGGGTTCGTTCGGGTTTCGATCCGGCAGGTTGTCAGCAGGGCTGGGGGCGGCTCACCGGAACACCAGTTCCCCGAACACGGACATGTCATGAAAAGTCCGGGACTGGATGTTGGGTGACCAGAGATAGACCACGGCATCTCTCGACGTCTCAGCGCCCTGGGGGAACTGGTTGCGGCCGATATTCATGGTCCAGGTGGCGCCGGGCTTCGGCGGCTCGACCTCCAGGGTGGCGAAAGGGACATGCAACTCGGCGGTCCAGACTTTCTGTTCCTTGTCGATGTGGACGGCGTAATCCCAGTCGCCGTTCCAGTTCAGTTCGAAATCCTGGTAGAGCGGGTGATCGGGCGCCTCGTGATAACCGAAGCGGCGGTCGAGGGCGGAATCGGGCGCGGGATTGATCATGAAATGGTAGTAGAGCCGCCGCGTGCCGATCGGGTCGATGACCAGTTCCAGGTTCTCCTGTCGCCACGCGGTCCCGTCACGACCGACGGGCTCGATTCGATCGAGTTCCCCCGGAGTGGCAACCCGGGCGCGGAAAGCGATCGTGAGGCCATCGGCGTCGTGGCCGATCTTGAACTGCGTCTCGCTGAGCCCCCGCCCCATCGCGATCTCGCCGACGTCCTGGAACTCCAGCTTCTCCCAGGCCGGGTCATCGAGTTTGCCATCGAGCGTGATTCCCTCGACCGGGTGCGCCTCGGTTCGCTTCTTGCCGACGCCGGGCAGGACGCCTTTTTCCCGGAGCAAATCGAAGTCCCAGTTGAAGGGCGCGCCCTTGCCGATTTGGCGATGGACCTTGTAATCCGACCCGGCAAAGGGTCCGGGCAAGCCCTCGATCTCGGTCGGTTTGCCGCCGGGCCAGATGCGATCGCGGGTGGCGAGGAAGTCCTTCACCTTTTCCTTGAGCATGGCGAGGGTCGTCTCGCTCGGCGCGAGCCGGTAGCTGCGGTAGAAATGATAGACCAGCGCGTGGGACTTGAGGTAGTCGTACTCCAGCGAGATCAGCCGCAGGCGCGCGCGAACGGCCTCGTCGTCTCCTGCCGTCGCCACGGCCCGCTCCAGGCTGCGGTCGAGTTCCTCCAGCATTTCCGGCGGATAGAAAAACCGGCAGAAGCCGCCGCGCCGATCGGTCAGGGTCGAGGCCGGGCTGTTCTCGGGGTCGGCGCGAAAGAGCCACCAGAAGTGATCCATCCGCTCGTCCAGCGCGGCGAAGAAATTCTGCATCGCGGGCGCGGCCCCGCCGAAGGCAGCGTTGACGTATTCCGCCCGCAGCGCCACCGGATCGACCCACGGATCGTGCAGGGCCCGAAAAAAGGCGTAGTAGCCCGGACCGCCGAGACCCCAGGGATACCAGTTCCCGGCGCTGTTCTCGATGATCCCGCCACAGAGATACATCCCCTGGATCCGGTTTTCCTCGAACAGCCGCACCATGTGGACCGCGACCCAGGGCGATACCTGCGGATGCACCGTGAGCCATTCGGTGGCGTAGAGCGACTTGGGGATCTCCTTGGCTCCCCAGCGTTCCCACATCGCGAAGTCCTCCGGACGATACCGCGTCAGGCGGATGGCGACATTGTCGGGAAATGAATTGAAAGACTTCGGCGACAGCCGGGTCGGCTGGTAGGAGGTCATCATCACCGTCTTCCCGGGTCGACTTTTCTCGAGCCGTTCCGCGAGACGTCGGTGAACCTGCCAGACGCGCTCGCCCGGATCGGGATGGACGGCGCGGCAGTCCTCACACTCGCAGGGCACGTAGCCGTCGGTCTGCTCGAGTTCGACCCACTGGAACCCGCGGTCGAGTTGCCGCTCCATCTCCGCGAGCATCAGGTCCTGGACCTCGGGATTCGAGATGCAGAGATGGTTGTTCTTCGGGCTGCGGATGCCGTCGGCTTCGGCGAAGTATTCGGGGTGGCCGGGCCAGAATTCCTTCTCCGGAACCGCGTGGATGTAGGAATGCCCGCCGTAGTCGAAGAGGAACTCGGACTCGCCGAACATGTGATTGGCGAATCCGAAGGCCATCGCCTCCAGGTCGTCGCCCGCGCCGATCGCATAGCTCGACATGCGCCCGCCGAGGTAGCGGAAAATCGGCGACCAATGTTCGTCGAGCGCGCCGTCGACCACGAGACGATCCGCCTTCGGAATGTGCGTGCCCAGTCGCCCGGGCATGAGGAAACGCACCCCGACCTGGCTTTCGAGAAAGGCGGTCACCGCCTTGAAGGAACCGTAGACGCCGGTCGTGCGGGGTCTCGGTCCATCCGCGATGACTGCCTCTCGATCTTCCCCGACCAGAAAAATGTCCCGTTCGACCACCCGATTGTGGTAGCCCCAGTCCTTGGTTTCCTCCACCGCAATCCCCGCCCGTCGCGCTGCCTCGGACCAACCGAGGTAGATCGCGGGCGTAGCTTTCGGAACCTTCGACTCGGCCACGATCGGCAATTTCACGCCCGTCGCTTCGCGCAGGTAGAACTTCAACGCCTCCGCCGCCTTGGTGACACGCGCTTGATCGACCGTTTCCGCACAGGCGATGACGTAGTCGGATTTTCCGTCGGCGATGAGGGTAATCTCCTTCGCGTTGGCGGGCGGGGTGAACAACAAGAGGCAGGCGGCGAGCAAGAATCCCTTCATCATTATTCCATTCCCCCGGAATCGCTTCGTTTCAAACCAATTCGCGGAACCGCGGAATCCAACGACAGAAGATAAGAAACTTCGCGGTGGAAATTGCCACCGGAAAGCGGCGCCCTCGCACGCGACGACAACCTAAAGGTCGCACAACGAAAAGAGCCAGTCTGGCCTAATCGACCGGCACCCGTGCGAATGCCGCTCGGTGTAACGGACTAATTCACCTTCCAGATCTTCACATCGTCGATCCACACGGTCGCCGGCACGAGGAAACTGAACCAGCGCTTCATCGGGTGGGCAAAGCCCTCCGAACGATGGCGGGCGAGGAGTATGCCGTCAATACTGAGCCGCATCTCGTCGCCCTCGGTGACGAGCACGAGTTCGTGCCATTCGTTATCCGCTTTCCACTGAGCGGTGACCTGCTTCATTTTGAGCAAGGCATCGAGGTCGGCGGGCAGGGGCTCTTTCCGGTCCAGGTAACCTTGCCGACGAGCCCGGATGTTGAGATTCATGACTCCCGTCTTGTGATCGACCAGGGTGATACCGGTCTGGCTCAGGATGCCGTAGCAGAGGTGTCCGGCGTGGATCCCCTTCGTTTCCCGGTCCACAAAACCCAATTGCAGGCTCTCGCCCGCGTTCAGGCCCGGGAAGCGGAATCGCACCACCACCCCACCGTCGGTGAAGCCCGCCTCGTGATGAATGTGGGCCGCGTGGCCCGCCTCCTTCGTCGCGCTGGCGATCTTGAGGATGCCCTCATCCAGATCGGCCTGCTGGATAGCCGGGACCCGATCGGCAGTGGCGCTGTTCCAGCCATTGCCGATCGCGGCGGCGAGATTGCCGTTCTCCTCCCGGTCGAAGGCGTCGTGAAAGATCAGAGTTCCGGCCCCCTTGAGCCACGCGATGTCGGACTTCGCCGAGTCGGCCGGCTTGGCATCATCGGCAAGGAGGGCGATGGCCGGGATCGAAATGGCGAGGATCGCGGGAAGAATCGGTTTCACAACGAGAGGGAAGAAGCGGAAGAGATTCGAAATCAGTTCGCGAAAAGGACTCGGGCGGCGTCCGCGGCGGCGGTGGCGAAAATCCTCGGACGCCCTCCGAAACGGGCTCGAAAAGACTCCGCGAGATGCTCCATCAACGCGGGCGCCGCGTCGCTTCGAACCAGCGACACCGTCGAGCCGCCGAAGCCGCCGCCGGTCATGCGGGACCCGATCAGGCCGCGTTCCAAGCCAAATTCATAAGCCACGTTCACCAGATGGTCGAGTTCCGCGCAACTGACCTCCAAATCGTCGCGGAGCGAATCGTGCCCTTCCCGCATGATGTCGCCCAGCGCGGCAATGTCGCCGGATTCCAGCGCTTGGGTGAAGGCGTGGACCCTTCGCATTTCGGAGACGGCATGGCGCGCGCGGCGGTGGACGACTTCGCCGAGCTTTTCGGCTTTCCGGTCGATCTGGTCCGGGTCCGCGTCGCGCAACGAATCGACGCCGAGCAGTCGCGCCGCGGTTTCGCAGGCTTCGCGCCGGTTTCGGTAGGCGCCGTCGGCGAGGGCGTGTTTCACGCCGGTGTCGGCGACCACCAGCGACACGTTGTCCGGCAGCGGGATGGCTCTCGTTTCGAGTGTCCGGCAGTCGATCCAGAGCGCGTGACCGGCGCGGCAGGCGCCGACGGCGAGCTGGTCCATGATTCCGCACGGCACGCCGGCGAACTCATGCTCAGCCTGCCGGCAAATCCGGGCGCGCTCGATCGGGTCGAGTCGCGCGCCGGCGAGGGATTCGGCGACAAGCGCGGTGGCCGTTTCCAACGCCGCGCTGCTGCTGAGCCCGGCGCCAATGGGAAGATCGCCGTCGATCGCCAGTTCGAAGCCGGGAAACTCGACGCCGCGCGACCGGAAAAGCGCGAGGACGCCGACGATGTAGTTAAGCCACCGATCCGAGCCGGAGCGGGGGTGGAGATTGTCGAGCGAAACCGTCGCGCGCGTGGGCAGGCCGGCCCCCCCGGAGGTGTGGATGCGGATTTCGGGCGAATCGATGGGCGCGGCGAAGGCGGAAATCCCGGGCTCGATGGCGGCGGGGAGAACCCAGCCGTCGAGGTAGTCGATGTGCTCGCCGATCAGGTTGATCCGTCCCGGCGCCCGGACACCGATTCGCGGCGCGCGCCCGAAGGCGGCCACGAACGCGGCGGAATCGGTCGGATCGAAAGGCATCGCGGTGTCTTGGATACCCGACTCAACAGGGTTGAGTCGGTGACCCAACCCTGTTGGGTCGTCGGGATTTCGGCTCGGCAAGGACGCGTCAGTTTCCCTTCGCTTTTGCCGGGCGGTTTTTGCCCTTCGGTTTGGCGGCTTCGGCCTCGAGGCGGGCTTTCAGCTCGGCCATGGAGGCGTCGTCCTGCTCCTTGAGCCAGGTCTCGTACCCCTTGGTCCGGCCGCCGGTGTAGCGATAGGTGTCGAAGACCGCGCCATTGCCGAGGGCGCGCGGGTCTTTTTCCTCCTCGAGCATTCGGGTCATCTCGTAGCGAAGTTCCTCGACCGTTTTCTTGAAGGCGAGGTCCTCGGCCAGGTTGCGGACGCACTCCGGATCGTCGGCGATGCGATACAGCTCGTCGGATGGCCGTTTTCCGAAGGAAAGATCGTAGTAGTAGCCGCCGAGCGTCTTGATGACTTCCTTGGTCGGGCTGCCGTCGCAGTTGCCGTAGTCGGTCTCGGGATTGCCGGCCGGCCAGCGGTCGGGGAAGAAATTGTGGACGTAGAGAAACTCCTTCGTCCGGATCGCCCGGACGGGGTAACCCCAGTCGTGCGGACGGCCGATGTCGTGCCTTTCCTTGCCGGCGAGCATGACGTCGCGGTTTTCGATCCAGCCGGACTTCTCCGACTTCAGAATGTTCACGAGGGAGGCGCCGGTCATTTGCTCGTGGGGTTTCAGGCCGGCGAGTTCCAGATAGGTCGGGGCGAAGTCGCGGACGTTCACGAAGTCCTCCACGACCCGGCCGGGCTTGATGCCCTTGCCCCAGCGCATCGCCAGCGGGAGGTGAAAGCCGTCCTCGTGGATCTGTCCCTTCACAAACGGAAAAGGCATCCCGTGGTCCGAGGTCACGACCACCAGGGTGTCGTCGAGCACGCCCTCGTCCTCGAGCAGCTTGAGCGCGCGACCGATCTGTCGGTCTCCCCACTCGACCTCGACGGCGTAGTCGAGCAGGTCGCTCCTGACGATCTCATTGTCCGGAAAAAAGGCCGGCACCTCGACATCCTCGAGTTTTTTGCCCGCCTTGAGGCCGGAGCCGAGTTCGTAGTTGCGGTGAGGCTCGAAGAACCCCATCCAGAAGCAGAAGGGCTTGTCCCTGGGGCGCTGGTCCAGGAAGGCGGCAAAGTTCGCCGGGTAGTCGGTCCTCGAGATGCCGGAGGCGGGCGCGTCCTGTTTCGCCTGCTGGAAGTCGGGGCCCGCCGGGTTGCGCGCGCGGCCGGAAATCTTGAAATCGCCGGGACCCCAGCCCTTGCCGGTGAGGCCGACGGTGTAGCCCGACTCCTCGAGCAGGTCGGGATAGACGGCAAATTTCGAGGGAAAAATGCCGTTGTGACAGGCGGCCTCCTCGAGCTGCCAGGTGTTGCGGCCGGTGAGAATGCTGGCGCGGCAGGGGGAGCATTTCGGGTTCGAGGTGAAGGCGTTTTTGAAGAGCACGCCCTCGCGCGCGACGCGGTCGAAGTTCGGAGTCTTGACCCACTCGCAGCCGTAGGCGCCGGCGTGGGTGCTGCCGTTCCAGTCGTCGAAGATGATGAAGAGAATGTTCGGCCGGTCGGCGGCGCCGGCTTCGGCGGGTGGGAGCATCGCGCCGATGGCCAGCGAGAACGCAAGGAGGGGAAGGGGAGAGACGCGGAAGTTCATGCCGGAACTTTGCATCGTTCGCGTCACCGTGGAAAGCCCGCGTCGCGGCCCGATTCACGCCTCGGTGCGGATGCCGAGTTTTTTGGGCAGCGGGGCCGGATCGATCCCCGCGGCGTCGCGCCCCTGCTCCTTCGCCTCGGCGGCGGCGAGACCGGCGATCTGGCCGGTGGTCATCCAGACCGGCTCCATCCGCAGCACGCTCATGGCGATGTGGGTGGAGGAGAGGGCGACGGGCACGAGCAGATTGTCCAGCTTTTCGGGCAACATCGCGCCCCACGGAATCTGGCCCGGCTGGGCGGGGCCTTCGGCCTTCCTCGGATACCAGAGGACGCCCTCCATCCAGCCGTCGACGGCGAAGCGGCGGTCGTGGCAGGGATGAATATCGAAGGAATGCTCCCCGAGCGCGACGGCGTTTTCGACCCCGGGGGTGCGACCGGTTTTCGGGTCGACGATGAAATTGTGCTGCGTCACCCGCGCCCTGCCCTCGATGCGCCGGCCCTGGCGCACATAGATCTGCCACGGCCAGTGGGCGTTCCCGGCGAACTCGTCGCGGTGCAGGCCGGCCGTCTGCCACAGGGCGCGGACGTGGTCGGGCACGCGCGGATCGCTCCGCAAAAACCACGCGTAGCTCGCCGCGTGATCGAGGTGAAAGCGTTCCAGCCGGGCCCGATGTTCCCGCCGCGCCTCGGGCCAGGTCCAACTGACGCCCGGACAGTTCAAACTCGTGAGCTGGTCGATGGAACCGTTGAGCTGGAATTTCTTTCGCGGCAGCGGTGTCCCCAGCGTGCGGCGCTTGACCCGGCCGGTCGCGAAATCGTCGAGCAGGGGCAGCAGATCGGGCAGATGCGCCTCGTAGCTGTCCGGCTTTTCGAATGGGACGCGCTTTTCCGGATCGGTGGTGAAAATGCAGCGCGCGCAATAGGCCTGGATCGCGGGGGAAGGCTCGCCGGTGTCGGGCGTCATGATCTGGACGCCCTTTTTCCAGTCCATGTAGTGGATGCCGGCCAGGGATTCGCCGAACTCGTCGCGGCCTTCGCGTCCCACGCGGCTGGGAACGCCGGCGGCGGCGGCGAGATCGCCCTCGTAGGTGCCGTCGATGTAGGTTTTCGCCTTCACCGTCCGGGTGGCGCCGTCCGGCGCGTCGAGCGTCACGGAAAGGACCCGCCCCCCGGCCGTCTCGGCCTTCCCGAGATGATGTCCCCGCCAAAACTCGAGCCGGTCGCTCCGCTCGCCCAGCATTTCGTCGAAAACCTGTTCCGCCACCGAGGGCTCGTAAAACCAGCCGTCGCGCGTCAGGGGGTAGTCGGGCGAGTTCTCGCCGAGCGTGCGCCGGTACCGCTCGCGAACGCGGCCGACAAACTCCGTCACCAGGCCGCCGAACATCTCCGGCCGGACGGCGTCCGTCGTGCAGAGGCCGCTGGCCGTCATGCCCCCGGCGTTGACCTTTGGACAGGCGAGCACGACGCGGCAACCGCGGCGCGCGGCCTCGAGCGCGGCGGCGATGCCTCCGGGCGTGGAGCCGTAGACGAAGACATCGGCCGTCCTGACCTCGGCGGCGTGAAGGACGTTCGCGGCGGAAAGGGCGGCCGCGGCGGTGCCGGCGGCCAGAAAACGTCGTCTCGAAAGAGAGTTCATTGGCCGGAGCGAACAGGGTTGGGTTTGGGAGTCAACAGGGTTTGGTTGCCCAGGGGCATGCCGAACATCAGTCGGCAGGCGGACCCGCGCGAGATGGTGGAGGAGGGTTCGATTTCCAGCTTCGCGGTCAGGATGATGGGCGCTCCCTGCGGCAACAGCAGGGCGAATTCGCCGGCGCGAATCTTCGGGGCGTCGGGGGCGATTTCGAGCGCCGCCAACTCGCGGGCGAAGGCGTTCGGGTCGTGTTTTCCCGAGCGCATCGCGGCGAAGCCCTTCGCCCACGCCTCGGCCAGGGCGCGTGTCAGGGGCTCCTCGGCCCGTGCGTCGTAGTTGGGAAAGAAACCCCTCGCGCCGAAGTACTGCACGGCGGGAATCCAGGGCTTGCGGTCCGTCACGCGCACGTCGTTGAAAAAACTGATCATCTGCCGCTTCCGAACCAGGGCGCGGACGAGCCGCTCGGGATTGAGCTTGGCCGGGGCGACGCCGCGTTCCCTCGCCAGCGCCGCGGCGTAACCGGCCGCCTCGCCGGTCTGCATCCACACGGGTTCGAGGCGGACGGCGCCCCAGGCGATGTGCGTCGCCGAGAGGCACACGGGCACGAGCAGGTTGTCCGCATTTTGCGGCAACAGCGAGCGATAGGGAATCTGCGCGGGCCGCGATTCCTCGGTGAGAATGAGTTTTCCGTCGTAGTGATATACTCCTTTCGAGTCGGTGGTGCAGGCGTGGCTGTCCATGTACCAGTCGGTGACGGCGATGCTGTCGGAAAAGACCGGCGTCCTGCCAAAACCCTTCGCCAGCGAGTTGTCGCGCTCGGTGAAAACGTGCCGGCCGACGATGCGGCGCGCCTCGCGGACGTACATCTCGTAGGGAATGTGGCCGTTGTCGGCGAATTCGTCGCGCGGGAGGCCCCATTCGCGAAAGGCGGCGCGTTTCGACTCGGAAACGGACTCGTCATTCTGCAGGAACCAGATCAGGCCGAGCGCGAAGTTCTTGTGGCGACGGATGATTTCCTCGCGCTCCGGCCACGCCGCGTCGGGGTAACGATGATTCTCGCCGGGGAGGATCGGGCTGTTCATGTGCGACTTCTTCCGCGGGCCGGCGTTGGTGGCGATGCCTTTGCGGTTGTAGTTGACGTATTCCTCGCGGTTGTAGTCGGGCGGCGGCTCGAAAAGCATGATGCGGTTCTCCGGATCGCGGGAGACGCAGAAGCGGTAGTTGTAGGCCTGCACCGCGTCGTCGGCGGTGAAGGGACTCTCGGGATCGATCTCGCCCTGGCGCGAGGAATAGGGCCGGATGTTGACGCCGTCGGCGACGATGGATTCGGGCCGGTGGCCGTCGATGTTGCAGAAGACCTTGCCGGCGTGGGGCTCGTCGTATTCGTCGCGCGCCTCGCGCCCGGCGCGCCAGGGAACGTTCGCGAGCGCGAAGAGATCGCCTTCGTAGGTGCCGTCGGCGAAGGCGTCGGCGGTGACGCGGATGCCGCCGTCCCCCGCTCCGTGGGCGCGCAGGGCCAGGCCCGTGAGCAGGGCGCCGTCCCGCTCGGCCGCGACGGGAATGTGGGAAAGCAGGAGCGTCAGGTTTTTCTCGCCCGCGACGAGGCGGTTGTACTCGCGCTCGGCGACGTGCGGCTCGGCCCAGCCGATCGGGTAGTGCTCGTGGGTATAGCGGATGGTTTGGTGATCCTCCGAATTCTCGCCGGCGGTCTCGATGTAGTGTTTCTCGATATTTCCGAGCAACTCGGTGAAGATCGGCGCGCGCGGACCGCCGTGGAGGGCGTCCCACTGCATCAGGCCATTGGTCATCATGCCCCCGATGTGGCCGTTGTGCTGGGTCAACAGCACGGTCAGCCCCTCCCGCGCGGCCCGGACCGCGCAGGCGATGCCGCCACCCGTCGCGCCGACCACGACGAGATCGTAGTGTTTGCCATCGATCTCGGACGGGTCGGCCGCTTCGGCAAGGAGCACGGGCTCGTCGTCCGCGCGGCTGGGCCGGGCGTCGGGATCGGTCCGTTTCGCCAGTGGAGAAAGCGCGGCCCGGGCGGCCATCTGGCGCCGCATCTCCTCGATGACCGGGTCGGCCGCCGGCGCCGAATGTTCCACCACGCCGGGGGAGCGGCCGTTTTCGCGCTCGGCCCGGGCGGCGGCGGGAGGGACGAACTGCACGGCGTCCACGACCACGTAGCCATCGGCATCCGCGTTCGACAACTCGAGGTGGCCGGACCCGCCGGCCTCGAAGCGGAAGGTTCCCAGCGATTTCGGCACGCCATTCTCCAGCGGCGCTTCGCGCTGGTTCACCGTCAGCGACTCGGTTCCGTCGGCGTGGACGATGGTCACCTTGGCGCGGGTAGCGCGGTTGTCGGTGGCGACATGGATCAGCCGGACCTCGTATTCGCCGCTCTCGGGAATGTCCGGCGTGAATCGCACGGAGAGTTCGCCCGGATTCTCGCGGTTGTCGTGCCGGTAGGCGGGGCCCACGTAGTTGGGCTGGCGCGTGCTTTCGACCCAATGCCCCGTGTATTCGCCCGCCTCGTCGTCCATCAGGATGCCGGATGGCTCCGCGAGGGCGGCGCCGCCGGTCGCGACGAGGATGAAGGTCAGGAAATTCTTTGCGGTCATGCCTCCCTTTTACCGGATTCTCTCCGCGACGTAAAGACGCGTCCGTTTCCCGTCGCGGGCCACCGAGTTGGCGCCGGGAAACCCGTTGCGGACAGGCGCGAGGCGGGAATTCCAGGCGACGCGTGAGCGCCGCATGGCTCCCCCGAGAGGCCGGAAGCGACAGGGTTGACTCTCCGACCGAACCCTGTTGGGTCGCGCTTGGCTTGTAAAAATCCTGGCGCTCCTCCAGATGGATGAAAATCGCTGGCTTGCCGAACCTTGTTTGCCTCGATAGTCTTTCCGACAGCCGTCTTCTTCCACGAATGAAGTCCCCCGCCACGAGAAAGCGATCGATCGTTCAGGGAATTTTGGTATTGGTTATTGTGGGTATCGTTCTGATTTGCTTCGGTGGAATGGATTCGGTCTTTCGCGAAAATCGCACCGAATTGAAACTGGAGGGACGAGGCCAGAATCCGCCGATCATGGGGATCAAAGTTCCAAATACAGCCGCTTATTCGCGTTCGGAGGGTGTTGACTTCATTGTTCACTATATTTCCCTTGGAGGCGACGGCGGAAGCATTGGAATTTTCGTTGGATGTTGCCCAAATCGATTTTTGGAGAATCCCGATTATACCGAGGCGGGAATGGTTGGCGATCGGGACATAGAGTGGGCCGAAGGGCGGTTGAACTCCGAATTCATCGCCGAGACCGTCATTCCGCTGTACCTGAATCCGGGGCCAGAATTTCGGGGCACAATTCTCGTCGATCGAGACGATGTTCATATCTGGGCAACCGCGCCAAGGAAGAAGACCCGAAGTTCGGTGATCTCCATGTGCGAGGGACTCACCCTCATTCGGCCCAG
This sequence comes from Akkermansiaceae bacterium, assembly GCA_024233085.1. Classification (GTDB taxonomy): domain Bacteria; phylum Verrucomicrobiota; class Verrucomicrobiia; order Verrucomicrobiales; family DEV007; genus JAEUHH01. Next base: position 15,912 of record JACKQC010000025.1, on the reverse strand, counting down.
AATTGCGGAAGAGGCGGCGCCGGTCCGCCACGAGAAAGCGGTCCAAGACAAAGCCGCCGAACCCGAAAATTATCTGGACGAACACCCTTCCAAATAGTTCGACTCAAACACCCAAGAATGATGAGCAAAGTAGCTGCCGCGCTGGCCTGGTATTCACGAGAGGAATACTCGAAATTCCTGGATGCGGCCGACGACCCGGAAGTCTGGGATTCCGATTACGAATCGTGGAGGTCCAAAGCCGAGGAATCGATCCGGAAACTCGCCGCGATGGGGGTGGAGGCCGTCAGAGTGTCACTGACGCTGGAGGAAACCGAAGAATGGTGCCGGAAACGGGGCAAGCGGAACGATGGTTCGGCCAGGAGTGAACTCGCCGTCTCGAAACTGCGAACGCAAACGCGGTGAGGCGAATCGTTCCATGAGCTTCCCGGCCTGCTCAGTCGGTGGAAAAGGCGATGGATGCGGCGCTGTTTTTCGATTCGGCAACGGTCCTTTCGAATCGTCCCGGAAAGTTCAGCCGACATCCGCCGCTTCCCAACCGTGAGGAAAGCCGGCCGCCGGTTCCGGAAATCATCCGCCGATCATCCCCAGCGACTTCAGAAACGCCGCGGACTTCTCGATGGTTTCCTCGTAGAGGGCCTCGGTGCGCATCAGGTAGCCGTGGGCGCCGCCTTCGTTGACGACCAACTCGCCGCGGTTGCCGGCGGCGATCGTTTTTTCGTGGAAGGCCTTCGCGCCCTTGAACGGCGTGGTGGTGTCGCCCGTGCCGTGAAAGATGATTGTGGGCGGCAGGCCGGCGCGGACGTGATGGACGGGCGAAAGTTCCTCCCAGCGATCGCCGATCTTTTTCTGGCCGTAACCCTCGGCCGAGGTGTCGATGACGGGAAAGAGCAGGACGAGCGCGTTCGGCAGGCAGGAAACCGAGGTGTCTTCGCCCGCTTCGTTCACCGCGTCAAAAAGCGCGGTCGCGACGGCGAGATGACCGCCGGCGGAGCCGCCGCTGACGACGATTCTGTCCGGATCGATCCCGAGTTCGGCGGCGTGGGCGCGGACATAGCGGACCGAGGAACGGGCGTCCTTCACGCAGTCGAAGACGCTCACCGAACCGTCGGGCCGGTAGAGCCGGTATTGCACGCTGATCCCGACCATCCCGTGGCGTTTCGCGAAGTCGGCGGCGAAGGGAAACATCCGGCGCGGCTCCATGCCCTGCCAGCCGCCCCCGTGGATGATGTGAAAACAGGGCCGCTTGTCGCCGGGCTGGAATCCCTCCGGCTCGAAGATGTGCAGCAGCAGCTCGCGGTCGCCGACCTTCTTGTAAACGACGGTGCGGGTCGGCTCGAGATCCTTGGCCAGTTCGCCGACGTGGTCGAGCGGGCGGGGCTTCGCCGTCGGCTTGGGGGCCGGCTTTTCCTGGGCGAAAGCGGCGCCGGAAATGGCGAGGATCGCGAGCAGGCTCGCGGCGGGGGCGGTCGGTCTTTTCATCGGCGCCCAAGCTGACAGCGGGGGAATCCCCGGGCAAGGGGCGCGAATCGGAGGGGGAGGGCGAAAGACGGCCGGCGGGCTACGGCTTGGCGTTTTCGGGAAGAAACTGCACCGCGTCGATGACGACGAAGCCGTCCGTCCCGCGGTTGGTCACGACGACGGCGGCGGGGTTTTCTTTGGAAAAGGGAAAGACGCCGAGCGAGACAAAGCGCCCGTCGATGGGCGGCTTGGCGCGCTGGTTGAGCGGAACGCGGGCGACGCCGTCGGCGTGATGGATTTCGACGACCGCGTTGGAGGCGCGGTTCGGATTGGGTGTGTAGGCGTAGCGGACCTCGTAGCGCCCGGCGGCGGGAACCCGGGCCTCGAACCGGGCGGTCGCCCGGCCGTCCCTGGCGCTGTTCTCGTGGCGATAGCCGGCGCCGACGTGGGATTTCACGGTGGCGCTTTCGGTCCACGCGCCCGTCAGGATCGCGTCGCTGTCGTCGATCGCGAGGCCCGGCAGTGTTTTCGGATCGAGGGCGGCCGGTGTTTTCGGGCCGGCGTACTCGAGGATCTGGCCGTCGGCGAGCAGCCGCGCGCGAAGTTTTTCGTGGGAAACGGCCTGCACCGGCACGCCGTCGTCGAGGGCGATGGCGGCGGCCGTCGCGGCGGACTGGCTCGTGATCATGAAGACCGGCTCCATCCGGATGCTCGAGAAAGCCGTGTGGCTGGCGGACAACGCGAAGGTGGCGAAGAGGTTCTCGCATTCCCCCGCCTTCGGCACGAGGGCGTCGTAGCCGATGGGATAGGGCGGCGCGCCGCCGCGGCCGGTGGCGGTCTTGCCCTCGCGGGTGACGACGCCGTCCTTCACGATGCGCCGGATCTCGTGCGTGTCCGTGCCGTAGGAGCCGAGCCCGACCGACTTGGGCGCCGTCTCGCGGCCGAAGGTGTGATGCTCGGTCATGACGAAGTCGCCCACCATGCGCCGGCCCTCGCGAATGTAGAGCTGGTGCGGCCAGCCGCCGTTGTCGGTGAATTCGTCGCGCGGCAGGCCGAAGCGCCGCATGTCCGCGCGCACGGACTCCGGCACGCGCGGATCGTTTCCGAGAAAGTAAAGCAGGCCGCGGTGGTAGTTCTCCTGGTCGCGGAGCAGTTCCTCGCGGCGGGCGTGGCCGGCCTCGGGCCATTCCCAACTCGCGCCCGGCAGATTGCCGCCGAAGGTCGCGGTGTTGAAGTCCCACTTGTCGTTCGGCAGGGGATCGTGCTTGGAAAACCAGCGCAGGTCCATCTCGTCCCCCATCGCGAGGCAGGCCTCGATGAAGCGGACCACCAGCTCGTAGCGGGCCGGGTCGTAGGCGGCGGGTTTTTCGATGGGCAGGCGGTCCGGCGCGGTCGAGAGGCAGAGGCGAAAACAGTAGGCCTGGACACCCGGGGCGGCGTCGCCGGGCGTGCCGGGCTCGCCCGGGTTGACCAGCGGGAGCGGGCCGCTCGACGGATCGCCTTTCACGATCCACGGATCGAGCGGCAGGTCGCGGTCCCACACCCCCTGACCGCCGGGCACGCGACCGTTCGGGCCGGGGGCGAGGTGGCCGGTGCGCGGGGCGAATTTTTCGTTGTAGTGGATGCCGTTGTAGGTTTCGCCGTATTTCGCGTTGCCCTCGCGCGTCAGGGTGAAGCTTACCCCGGCCCCGGCCAGCAGATCGCCCTCGTAGGTCGTGTCGAGGAACATCCCGGCGCGGATTTCCGAGCCGTCCTCCAGCCCGATGGCCACGAGGCGGGCGCCCTCCTTTTTCACCGAAGCCAGCCGCGCCCCGCGCCGGACGATCACCCCCGCCTCGGCGGCCATCTCGTCAAAGACGCGCTCGGCGACATGCGGCTCGATCGAGTAGGCGCCGCCCGTGTGCGGTCCGCCCTTGCTTTCGAAAGGCTCGTCCCAGGCGAGGGTTTTTCCGTAGCCGGCGACGAGTCGGGTGAAATATTCGCGCGCCACCCCGCCGACCGTCCGCGGATCGCCGATATCCACCGCGCTCAGCCCGCCCGAAGTCATGCCGCCGAGGTGTTTTCCCGGTTCCGCGAGGATGACCGATTTCCCCATCCGCGCCGCCTGCACGGCCGCCGCGACGCCGCCCGAGGTGCCGCCGAAGACGCAGACATCGGCCTCGAGCGACTCCGGCGCGGCCCGGCACACGGCCGGGAGGCCGATCAGGGCGACCGCGATCGGGAAAAGGGCGGGGGAGGGTTTCATCCCCGCTGTTCTAACCCTGTTGGGTCCCGGACTCAACCCTGTTGGGTCGGGGACCATACCCTGTTGGGTCCGCGTTGATCGGGGACGGATTAACCCTTGCCGCAATGGATTGACGGAAAGGCGGTGCTGACTTCCGTCCCGAAGCGACAACCCGACGATAGCCGGGGCGCTTCCGCCCCCGGAAACCGTCGCATCCCCGGTTCCTGGCTCAGGAATGGGATTTCGGCGCCTCGGTCGGCCGGTTTCGAACGAAGAATTCCGGAGCCTTCCGTCCGAGGGCAGACCTCGCCCAAATTCATTTCGGTTCGGTGGATGCGCCGCCCGGAGCGGGCGGGGCCGATGGCGTGGACCGGTCGGTCGAGGTCTCCGGTGGTTGGTCGCTTTGAGCGGAAAGCGGTTCGAGCAGGGGCAACTCCTGAATCGAGTCGATTGAAACGAATGGAAGGGGAGTGAATTGTTCGGCTTGGGCGGAAGCCGCGTCCGGCGCGGGCGCCTCTCTTTGCGATTCGCCGACGGTCGGGATTTTCGACCGTCTGGGTTCGGAGGGTTGGGCCGGCGGGGAAGCCGCGGGGGTTGAAAAGGCGGTTCTCTCGAGGCGGCAACCGGTGGGGCGGGCCCGGCTCCCGAATCGCGTTTGCGCATCCGTCGCGCTGCGGCACCTTGGCGCCCGTGACGGGGCATTCGACAGCGGAAACGGTTCACAAAGCTTTCGTGCTGGGCGCGGGGCTGGGCAACCGGCTGCGGCCGCTGACGGAACGCGTGCCCAAGCCGCTGATCCCGGTGTGGAACCGGCCGCTGATCGCCTGGGCCTTCGATCACCTGATCGCCGACGCGGGTTGCGGCGCCTTCATGGTGAACACGCACCACTGTCCCGAGGTCTATGGCGAGACCTTTCCCGGTGGCGTCCACCGCGGACGCGCGGTCGCGTTTCGCCACGAGCCGGTCCTGCTCGACACCGCGGGCGGCATCGCGAACGTGGCCGACTGGCTGCCGGATCGCGGGTCGGGCGAGTCGTTTTTCGTCTACAACGGCGACATTCTGACCGACCTGCCGCTGGGGCCGGCGATCGCGACGCATCGGCACTCGGATTTCCTGGTGACGATGGTGCTGCGACGCGAGGGCGCGGCGCTTCAGGTCGCGTGGGACGAGGCGAGCGGAGCGGTGGCGGACATTCGCGGCATGCTGGGGCGGGGCGGGGGACTGCCGCGCTTTCAGTTCACGGGGATCTATCTGGTGCGGGCGGCGTTTCTCGACTTTTTGACGCCGGGAAAGATCGAGTCGGTGGTGCTGCCCTTTCTCGAGGCGATCCGGTCGCGAAATGGCGTCGGCGGCGTGGTGATCGACGAGGGCCGCTGGTCGGATCTCGGGTCGCGGCGGACCTATCTCGACGCGACGCTGGCCCTGGCGGACGGGGCGGAGCCGGCCTTCCCGCGATACGGAGCGGCCGGCGGCGGTGCGGTGCGGATTCATCCCGGCGCGCACATCGATCCGTCGGCGAGGATCTGTCCGCGAAGCGTGGTCGGCGCGGGCGCGGAGGTCGGCGCGGGAGCGCGGGTGACGGAGTCGATTCTGTGGCCGGACAGCCGGGTGGAGGCGGGGGCGTCGCTGCGCGACTGCGTGGTGCGGACCGGGCAGGCGGCCACCGGGAAGCTGGCGGGGGCGGATTTGTAGGGGGGTGGATGTGTGGCGCACGTAGCACGGAACTCCGTTCCGTGTCGGTGGAGCGGACTTTCGAGTCCGCTCGGCTGCTTTGAGGGAGCCGAGGAACGATGCGCGGGTTGGAAAACCCGCACCCCGGACACGGGTCTGGAGACCCGTGGTACGGATGGAAAACCCGCATGTCCAACGCGTGTCTGAAGACCCAGGGCACGGGCTGAGACAGTGGCGCTTCTCAACTCTCGAAATCCCAGCCCAGACTTTTCCAGGAAGGACGAATCCACCGGAGGCAGACGTCTTCACCCAAGCCCGCCCGAACGGGGTTTCTACCGATGTATTGAACGCACCGGTAGAGATGTTCCGCGTCCCGGACGATGCGGTCGAAACTCTCCTCGCACCACAGCGATCCGCCGCCATTTCGGACACGATTGATCTCGCGCGTCGAGAATCCTTTCCAGCTTTTCAAAATGTGCTCGAGAGGATAGCGATCCGGACGGATCGGCCGGACGATGACGTGAACGTGATTCGGCATGATCACGAAAGCCCCCAATTCGTAGCGCGGTTCATGGCGGGATTCGGACCCGGGGCATGACTCGTCTCTCACATCGAAGAAACGCAGGGCGTTCCGCATCGTTTCCCGGTGTTTGTCGTTGGAAAGCAGGCAGGCTCCGTGGGATTCGTCGAGACTGGCCTCGTAACGCAGAAGCCATCGCCGCCATTTCCCGTCGTCGGAATCGCAGGGAGATTCCCGATGATCCGGGTTTGCCCGCAAACGTCTCAGTTCGGCACGAATCGTCGGCGGGATGGCATCCCTGAGTCGGAAGGACACAAAATAGGTCGCGCCGTCCTGGCGCCAGTGGGGCAAGTTTCGATGATAAGATCGAAGGGGTTTTCCGTGACGGTCGAGGCCCGCGAACTCCGGGGGCGGATCGAGCACGAATCTTTTCACGGCGGGCAAAAACGTTGGGAACCGGAACGACGCCGAATCCTACGCGCCGCCGACAGGCGGCGTCGAGTTTCCAATCCGGATTTTTCGGTTGGCGCGGGGGGAAAAGGCTCGGATGTTGGGCGCCCGCCGGATTTTTGCCCCCTTCGACGAAGAAATCCGGCGCGGTTTTTGCCCTCTGTCCATGGAAGTCGCCGAGATCGAAGCCCTGACCCGCGAGGTCCTGCCCGCGTTGCGCGAGACGCCCCTGGTCCGCACGGTGATCGAGAGAAGCGGGTCCAGCCGCCGTTTCGTGAAGCTCCGTCCCGCGGAGGGCGCGGCCGGGACCGGGGTGGTGGCGATGCACTACACGCTGGACAGGCCGGAGAACGGGCGCTTCGGAGCGATCACCGATTTCCTGCGCGGGCGGGGGGTGCCGGTGCCGGCGATCCGGCATCGCGACGAGGGACGGCAGGTGATCTGGCTCGAGGATCTGGGGACGGAGGATCTCGCCGCGCACGCGACGGACGACTGGGACACGGTGAGGCGTCCGCTCTACGCGGCGGCGCTGCGCGCGGTCTTTCCGCTGCACCGGGTCGCGGAGACGTCGCCGCCGCCGGATCTGCCGGCGCTGGAGAAGCCCTTCGACGCGGCGCTTTACCGCTGGGAGCAGGATTACTTTTTCACGCGGTTCGCGCCGCATTTCAGCGCGCTCGACGCGGCGGCGTGCGAGGCGGTCCGGCAAAGCCCGGAGCTGGCCGCCCTGGCGGAGTCGCTGGGGAAGGCGCCGCGCCGCCTGATTCACCGGGATTTTCAAAGCTCGAACGTCATGCTCCGCGCCGGCGCGCCGGTCTTCATCGATTACCAGGGGATGCGCTGGGGGCTGGCGGAGTATGACCTGGCTTCGCTGTTGTTCGATCCCTACGTGCCGATCGACGCTTCGCGGCGCGAGGACCTGGCCCGCGACTATTTCGATCTGAAGCGCGCGGCCGGCGACGCGGAGAGCTACGGAGTTTTCCGCGAACGGCTCGACCGCTGCGCCTGCCAGCGCCTGATGCAGGCCCTCGGGGCGTACGGGTATCTCGGGCTGGAAAAGGGGCAGCGCGAGTTTTTGAAATTCATCCCGGTGGCGGTGGAGCGCCTGCGCGAGGTGGCCGTCGGGCGCGGCGCGGCGCCGTCGCTGGCTCCCGTCTTGTGTCCGCGGGATTCCTGTGTAGCCTGAGCCGCGAACCGCCCCGTTTCCTCTCTTTTCCCCTCTTATCCATGGCCCTTTCCCCCTCGCAAGCACGGCTCGACACGGTGGTTGTCTCCAATGTCACCCCCCGCGTCGAGGGCGGGCGTTACGCGACCAAGCGCGTCACCGGGGAGAAACTGCGGGTCGAGGCGGACCTCTTCAAAGACGGCCACGACCAGCTCGCCGCCGTGCTGAAATGGCGGAAAAAAGGCGCCCGCGAGTGGAACGAAACCCCCATGACCCCGGGGGAAAACGACCGCTGGCACGCCGAGATCGCGGTCGACGAGATCGGCGAGTACCGCTACACGGTCGAGGCCTGGGGCGACGATTTTCACTCGTGGCTGCACGATTTCGAGCGACGGCTGACGGGCGATCAGGAGAATTTCGAGACCGAGATCGAGGAGGGCCGCGTCATCCTGAACCGCGCCGCCGACCGCGCCGCCCGGGCCCGCGCCCACGAGGACGCCGAGGCCATCGATTCGCTGGCCGCCGCGCTGATGCGGACCAAGCCGAAAGACGTGCCCGCCACCTTCGGCGATCCGCTCGTGGTGGAGCTGCTCGACCGCCACCCGAACCGCGCCCTCTCCACCCAGCTCGACCCGGCCCTGCCCCTGCGCGTGGACCGGCCCGAGGCGCGGTTTTCGGCCTGGTACGAGTTTTTCCCCCGCTCGGCCGAGGGCCGCGGCGACAGGCACTCGACCTTTCGCGACTGCCTGCCGCGCATCGAGGACGCGCGGGAGATGGGTTTCGACGTGGTGTATTTCCCCCCCGTTCACCCGATCGGCGTGACCTTTCGCAAGGGGAAAAACAACGCCGTCACCTGCGAGCCGGGCGACCACGGATCGCCCTGGGCCATTGGCGGTCCGGCCGGCGGGCACCGCGAGGTCGAGCCCCTGCTCGGCACGCTGAAGGATTTCGAGTGGCTCGTCGCCGAAAGCCGGAAGCGCGGCGTCGAGATCGCGCTCGACTTCGCCATCAATTGTTCCCCGGACCATCCCTACGTCGAGGAGCATCCCGAGTGGTTCTTTCGCCGGCCCGACGGCACCATCAAGTACGCCGAGAACCCGCCGAAAAAGTATCAGGACATCTACCCCATCAATTTCCACTGCGACGAATGGACCGAGCTGTGGGAGGAGCTGCTCGCCGTGGTGCGGTTCTGGATCGCGCGCGGCGTCCGCATCTTCCGCGTCGACAATCCGCACACCAAACCCGTCGCCTTCTGGGAATGGCTCATCGGCGAGATCCAGCGGACCGATCCCGACGTGCTGTTTCTCGCCGAGGCCTTCACCCGGCCGAAGATGATGCGGATGCTGGGAAAAATCGGCTTCACCCAGAGCTACACCTATTTCACCTGGCGCGTCACCAAGCACGAGCTGACCGAGTACGCCACCGAGCTGACCCGGGGCGGGATGCGGGACTATTACCGCGCGAATTTCTGGCCGAACACCCCCGACATCCTGCCCTACCACCTCCAGCACGCTCCGCCGGCGGCGTTCAAGCTGCGCGCCGTCCTCGCCGCCACGCTGAGCACCAGTTGGGGCATCTACTCCGGATACGAACTGTGCGAAAACGACCCCCTGCCCGGCCGCGAGGAATACAACGACAGCGAGAAATACCAGCTCAAGGCCCGCGACTGGGACCAGCCCGGCAACATCAAGGCCTTCATCGGCCGGCTCAACGCCATCCGGCGCGAACAGCCCGCCCTCCGCGAGTATGCAAACCTTGCGTTTTTCTCCTCGGAAAATGACCACGTCATCGCGTATTACAAGTGGACCGACGACCGCTCGAACGTCGTCGTCGTCGTCGTGAATCTCGACCCCCACCAGCGCCAGGAAAGCACCCTCCACCTCCCCCTCGAGGCCCTCGGCCTCCGCCACGGCGAGCCCTTTGCCGTCGAGGATCTGCTCTACGGCGAGATCTATCACTGGAACGGCGCCGACAACTACGTCGCCCTCGATCCCCGGTCGAAACCCGCCCATATTTTCCGGCTTCACGCCTGATCGCCCCGCGCCCCCGCCACCCCATCACGGACGGATATCCGCCCCCGCTCGGCGATTGAAAATCTCCCGTTTCCAGCGCATCGAATCCACCACCAGAAACAGAACCGATCCTCACCCCTCTCATGCGTAATCGTTTGATCGTCTTTCTCGTGTTCGGCGCCGTGCTCGCCGGTATCGGCGAATGGGATGCCGCCCATCACCGCCTCGCCTTCAATCGCGGGCTCAACGACTGGTGGCTGCGCTTTTGCGTCGGCAACGCCGGCGACCGGATCGGCGCCCCCGCCGTCACCCTCGTCACCCTCGACGACGAATACGAGCCCGGCATCGGCGACAGCCTGACCCGCCTCGACTACGCCGCCATCCTCGGGTTCGTCGGCAAACTCGACCCGAAAACCGTCGCCTTCGAGCCCTCCATCGCCTTCGACGAGAAAAATCCCCTCAACCAGACCGCCCTCCAGCCCCTCAAAGAGGCCACCCTGCGCCTGCCGAAGCTCTCCCTCGGCTCCGTCGCCGAAAACGGCCAGCCCCCCGCCAAGCCCTCCGAGAAACTCGCCTACCCCGTGCTGAAAAACGTCGAGGGCGACCTCGCCACCGTCACCCCCTTCACCCGCACCGTCGCCCCCCCCGACGCCGAGATGCTCGCCAACGGAGAGCCCGCCGTCACCGAGATCGAGCTCGCCCCCGCCCAGACCGCGGACGGCTCCCAATTGATACCCATCGTCGCCCGCCAGGGCGACGCCCTCGTGCCCTCGCTCGTCCTCCACGCCCTCGCCAACCACGCCGGCGTCCCCCTCGACCAGATCGCCGTGAGCCTGCCGCCCGCCGCGAAATCGCCCAGCGTCCGCGTCGGCGACCGCTACACCATTCCCATCGACCCCGCCGGCCGCATGAAACTCTACGAGTATTCCGGCCTGCGCCGCCGGCCCGCCGACCTCGACACCGCCCCGGCCGATTCCCAGTACTACCCCGCCGTGTCCGCCTTTCACCTCACCCTCACCGGCGCCGACGATCCCGACGTGAAAAAACTCATCGGCGGCCTGCAGGACGAGTTCGACTCCCTGAAAACGAATCTCGTGCTCGTCGCCGACGATCACCGCGCCAACCGCCGCCTGTCCCTCGTGACCGGCGAGGCCCCCGTCTCCCGCGGCGAAGTCATCGCCCGCGCCGTGGCCACCGTCCAGACCGGCCGCTACATCGAGCGCTGGCCCGCCTGGGGCCGCTGGCTCGCCGTCGCCGCCATCGCCGTGGTCGCGATCTTCGCCTTCCGCCACAGCGGCCGCCGCATCGTGCTGCTCGCCGGCCTCGGAGCCCTGTTGTTTTTCGGCCTGAATGTCGCCGTCTTTCGCGGCTCCCTCGCCTGGGCGCCGCCCTTCGCGCCCATCGCCCTGTTCCTGCTGATGATCGTCGTCGGCCTCATCCTTCATCGCGATGCTCCCCACCCCGGCGACGACCCCGGGGAGGACGAAGTCTTTGCGGGAAAAGCCGGCGAAAAAGACGAATCCGGCGCCGAAGACACCAAAAAAGCCGCCTGAACCCCATCGGAGCCGACAAGGCGTGGGGAGGAGGGATAGAAAAACGGGGACGGCATCGAGGAACCCGACGGCGGCGCGAGTCCTCCCGCGCTTCCGCGAGCTGCGGCGGCTGGCCGGGAGACCGAGTCGCCGTCGGCGCGCCGGGGCGGAGCGGTCCACTCGCTCACACTCGCGGCCACCCTTCGACTCGAATCCAAAGGAAAAATTCGTGTCCCTTCGTGTCCATTCGCGGTTCCCGGTGTTTCCCAAGGAGCGGCGGGTTGACACCGCCGGCGGAGCCCCGGCTCGTCGACGGATGGGCCCCCTTTTCGACTTGCCTCCGCCTTCTCGTTCTTTTGTCGCGGGCGGGAATGGGGCTTTACGAGGCTTTTCTATTCTCGGTAAACTCGGTCTCGCGGCGCCCGCCGAAAACCGCGCCTGCGTTGCGCCAAACCGGCGACGCCGGTTGGTGAACAGCAGGCGGGGCGATATCCGGATGGATGAACTTAGACTGTTCGCTGAAGAAATATGACTCCCGCTGAACGATTTCATCTTGGAGGCCAGAACCCCCAAAACCGGAGCTTGAGTCCGCGAGTGGTATTGTGTCGGCTCGATCTTCATGCCGAAACGCGTGGAATATGAGGGCAAAGAATTTTTCGGGTATCGGCAGCTTATCGGTGTTGACGTCGCCTGTGGTTTTCACCTTGGGATTCTCCCAATTCCCAAACATCCCGAGACCCACACATCGCATACGCCTCTTCGGTTCGATCGCTGTAGCCCCTCTGGCGTATTTCGTCACGCAGTCGCTTTTCGAGCGCCCCCTTTTCGCTGTTCTTTTTACCCCTGTTCATGTGTTTCGTGGTCAGTTTTTGTGCCTCAGCAGCGTTTCGCAAGAAAAAATTCTCGTTTTGCGTTGCATTAGGAGAAAAAATTCTTCTTTTTCGGCGGATTACGGGAAAAAATTTCCCCTAACGCACCCAAAAACCCGAAAATCTTCTCGCCATAAAGGCGTTGTTTCGCGAGAATATCTTCTCGAGAACAAATTGTTCGCCTGAAAAATGGCCGCCTTTTTGCATGATCATTGAAATTCTCCGTCTAAACCCGAACATCACAATGAAGAAAATGATTCGTCGTCAATTCGTAAATGCCCTCATTCTTGCTTCGGCAATTTTTACTACATCCTGCAACGGGCAAGAGGAGGAAGGCTCAAATTTGGGTGCGCAGGATTCCAACTCCACTCACTCCGACCGCTGTCTTGAACTCGCTCGAGAATTCCGGAATCTCGGAGATGCTGCCGGCAAATCAGTTGGGGCCCAGGATGCTTATTTAGCCGGATATATGACCACTTATTATGTAAGTAGAGCGAATATTCTTACATACTTGAGCGATATGGAACAAATGTTACTGGCGGGAAGGGATCTAATGGGCGATGACGAAAGAGCTTTGCTGAACACGTCAATGGCCTCGGCATATCAGGGGTGCGAATTGTTCACAAGTAATAGGATCGGTCTTGAAAAGGTCTTCGAAACTGGAGCTTCTACTGCCGCAGCGAAGGAGGTCTTGTTGGATTCGAGAAAAGTTCATAAGGAACTCGTAGAATTCTGTCAGGAGAGAGTGCGCCAGCTTACTGAAGGAATTTCAATCGAACCTCGATCGATGGAATTTGAAGAAGCTCTAGTTAACCTTCAAGTGCCAGAAAACTTCAAAGGCCAGAAGAATGCGTTTTTGGAGGCAAGTCAGGTGTATCGGCAGGTCGCACAAAATGCGAATGGGATTTCGGTAGATTACACTCCCGGTAAGGATGGCGAAGAAAGGCAGCGATACAATATTCTGAAGGCATCTCCAAGCTTGAGAGCAATAATGTCACAGAGTTATAGTGATATCTTTGCGACGCTCTATCTGTTTCGGGATATCGAATCGATGATCGTTCAAGTTTTTGCCTGGAAGCCCGAAGAATCTGAATCTCGATTGGAATTGCTTGGAATTGGCGTAGGACAGTATTACACGCTCATGAAAAAGGCTCAGGTCAGGGCAACTGTTGGCAACGAGTTTCTGTCGTCAGTAAGCACTCCTGATGAAAAGGAAGTCATTAACGAGTACCTTCAGAGCTTCAGATTAGTCGAGGCTGTTGCGAAGGAACGGGTAAAGCAGCTTCTCACGACTGAGGGGCTGTCCGATCATTTGGATGAGGGGCTATTGTCCGCACTTGGGAATGAGGGAGTTTTAGCGGAGTGAGCGTTTGCACTGCCATCGGCGAACAAGACAGCGATGGCAAGCCTGATACCGTTGCGAGTTGATTGACTTCTCTATTTCGAATCCCCAACTTCAAGTCGAGGCATCGCTCCCGTATCAGGCTGCCATGCTTCGGACGTTCGCTGAAGAAATGAGACGCAGACTCGCATTGTGGCTGATCGCAGCAGCACTGGTCATTGGAGGATTCATCGCCTTGAAGCTGACTATTCCGTTTTCCTACGCCGAAGCCGAGTTGCGAGCGCCGGCTATTGAATACGTCAAGGAACTCCAGCGGAATGGTAAGATCGCTCCGGGGGAATGTGCCGCCCGTTACCTCTATTTTCAGACTGACTACCACACCCAGAATCCCGACCGAATTCGGATTGCGGAGAAGGAGATAGCCGAGAATCAGGTTCGAATAACTCTGCATGACCCAAGCTGCCGAGACGATAGCATTCATTCCTCAATCACCAGAATCTACCTTGAGACATCCAACGAAGGCATCTGGATTCCGGTTCGACACGAATGGTCACATACTGGACGCGGGAGATTTGGGTGGACGACAGAACCCACAACCTGAACCAACAGCGTTCAACAAGGCGTCACTCTCAACGCCTGCCCCGCCGCGAGTTCAATCCGCCATGACCATTCAACCTTCAACTCACAGTCGAAGCCTCGCCTCCGGGCAGGTATGAGAGGACTTCGACATTCACCAAAAATAATCGATGCCGCAGATACTCGAACAACTCCTGCCTCTGATAGGCATTTTAATTGTGGTCGCTATCGCTTTTGGAGTTCTCAAAGCGTTGTTGACTGGAAAGACGACGAGAGTAGCCAACCTTCCCTATGAGTCGATTCCTTGCCTGTTCACGCCTGCTGAACGATCGTTCCTCGGAGTGCTCGATCAAGTGATCGAGTCGGAGTATCGCGTTTTTGGCAAGGTTCGCGCAGCGGATGTGATGAGCGTGACGAAGGGAATGAATCGAAGTGAATGGCAAAAGGCATTCAATAGGATTCAGAGCAAGCACTTCGATTTTGTCATCTGTCGTGCCTCCGATTCTTCCATCGTTTTACTGGTAGAACTCGACGACAAGTCGCACAAAAAGAGTCACCGAAGGGAAAGAGATGATTTTGTTGAGAAGGCCACTGAAGCAGCGGGTATCCCGCTTCTTCGGATTCCTTGCCAGAGAACCTACTCAGCTCACAATTTGTCTACCCTCATTGCTACACGCCTTTCAGAATCAAACAACGCGAACAACGATTCCGTGCAGGCAACCGCTGAAGCGGTGCCTGCCGGTGGATGCTAGAAAATGAAGATACCCGCGATCACAGGCACGATTCGTCGGCGTATCCTTCTGAACTACCGGGTTGCACCTGAAGTCGCGCGCGCCGTGCTACCCACAAGATTCCGACCGAAGCTGGTTGGCGGTCATGCGATCGCCGGCATCTGCCTCATCCGATTGGAGAACATTCGGCCCAAAGGGTTTCCGAGCTTTATTGGTTCTTCCAGCGAGAATTCCGCCCATCGTGTCGCCGTCGAATGGGAGGACGATCGCGGGGAGACCCAACAGGGGGTTTTCGTTCCACGGCGGGACACTGACTCCCGGATGAATGCCCTTGCCGGAGGGCGGATCTTTCCCGGTGTTCACCATCATTCGAAATTCATAGTGGAGGATCGTGACGGACAGATTTCGATGCGCATTGTTGCGGAAGACATCGCGCAGCCGCTTGTCGAGCTTGAAGCGACCGAGACCGAACGTTTTCTCGATGCATCGGTCTTCCCGTCACTGAGCGATTCGTCCGAGTTTTTCGAGGCGGGTTGCATCGGGTATTCGAGCCGGCCTGACTCCTGCACGCTCGATGGTCTCTTGCTGAAGATTTCCGATTGGCGAGTCTCTCCATTGAGTGTTCATCGGGCTCGCTCGGCCTACTACGACGATTGCTCGATCTTCCCGGCTGGAAGCATCGAGTTGGACCATGCGCTTCTGATGCGGGACATTCCGCACGAATGGCACTCGGAGCCGGCAATGACCTCCGAAAATCCAAAAGCGATCAGGGCGGCTCTCCAAACATCTGTCCCGCCGCGGGATCGACCCGCCATGAACATTCCACTTTCTGCTCGTGGGCGAAGCCTCGCCCGCCACCCGGCGGAGGCCACTCGCGGCCAGCCCTCCTGAAAGCGCGGGCATTCCGATGTTTCGGCCCCAGTTTCGGCCCCCTGTCCCTGTCCGTTGGCGGGAGCCGGCACCGAATGGGCTTTCGGGCCCCTTCGTATTCATCGCTTCATCACGCGGAGACCGATGGACCCAACCCTGTTGACTCCCCGACACAACCCTGTTGAGTCGGCGACCCAACCCTGTTGAATCGCGGGGCGTTGGAGGATGGGCGGCGGTCCGGATGTCCCCGTCGGGCGGGGGAGGCGGGGCATTCCGGCCGAATCGTGATCCAAGGACCGGGAAGGATGGCTCACGGCCCGATCGGGTGAACCCATTTCCTTGGCGATGCAAAACAGAAACCCGGCGAATGCATCGATTCGCGGAGAAAATGAAATCAGGGCGGCGAAAAATGAAGACATTTCGCCGGGAAATGAATCCATTTTTGAAAAAACCAGGGACAAGGAAAAGGTGAATAGGGAAACCGGAGAAAGAAAT
>JACKQC010000024.1 GCA_024233085.1 Akkermansiaceae bacterium | reverse complement strand
AAAGAAATCACGAAAGACGGCAAAACAATGAGCCAAGGGACGGAGCAAATGGGAAAAAGGGGGCGGAAACTGAGGAAAGGCGACGTGGCCATGGGCACGGAAAACAGCGGAATGGGAACACGTTTCGCAAAAATGAGGACGACCGATGGAGAAATCTCCCGTGGATAAAGGAAGAACAGGGATATCGGGAAGACGGGCACAACAAAAGGCTAAAAACTAAGTCTCAAAAATGGCCGGTTAAACGAAGCGGGAGCGATGATAAACCCGAAACGGACAAAAAAGAAAAAATTTACAGCCATAAAAGTCTGAAAAAGAGTCATTTTGAAAAACGCTGGCGAAAAAATTAAAAAAACAAGTTGCTTCATGGGGTAAGATTCGCTAAAAGGTCTGACGAAACCCTAACCGGAGACTCAGTTGCGATGGCATTCTTCGACAGTGGAGCCCGTTATGATGGCGGCGCGCTTTTCGACGAGGCATCGGGACCGGAGCCTCCCCAAACAGACAAACCCCCAAGAGACATGGCGAAAGTAAAACTCGAACTGCAAAAGAAATCGGATGTGGAAATGGAGGCGTTTTGCCAGAACCACATCAACAAGATGGCGGGCAACGAGCATTTCTCCGAACCCGAGCCCTCGGAGGAGGAGTACCAGGCGCACTTCGACGCCTTCAAGGGCCAACTGGCGACGGTGACGGCGCTGGAGAATCAACTGGCCTCCGCCCGGGCGCTCCTGCGCGCCTACCGTGAAAAGCTGGAACTGGAAACCACCGGCCGCGGCAACTATGTCGAGACCAAGGCCAAAAAGGACGCGGCAAAGATTCTGAGCGCGGGCTTCGAGGTGCGCGGCACGGCGGCGCCGATCGGCGAGCTGCCGGCCCCGATCAATTTCCTCGCCAAGATGGGCGCCCAGTCCGGCCAGATCCTCCTGACGTGGAAGAAGGTTCACGGCGCGAGCAGCTACGTGATCCACTGCCGCGAGCACGACGTGGCGGGCGCGGCCTGGGAACAGGTCAAGATCGTGACGGCGGCGAAGCTGAAAGTCGAAAGCCTGGTTCCCGGCAAGAACTACGCTTTCCGGGTGCGGGCCGTCGGCGCCGCCGGAGAAAGCCCCTGGAGCGACGAATCCGTGAAAATGGCGCCATGAGCGGCGTCGCGCCTTTGGCGCGGTGGCAAGGTGGCAAGGTGGGAAGGTGGGAAGGTGGGAAGGTGGGACGGAAAGCTAATTTACCTTCTTCTTCCCGCGCTCTGGGCCCAAAACCTCTGGCCCCAAGCCCCAACCCTTCACTCGCGAAAAAATGCCCTTCGATCCGAATTATCCTCCCGAGAATGCCGAGATCGAGTCCGCGCCCTTGCGGGCGCAGTTCCAGGCCTTGCACGAGGAGATCGCGTCCATCCCCCAGGGCGAGCCGGGTCCGCCCGGCGAACCCGGGGCTCCCGGATCGCCGGGTGCGGACGGCTTGCCCGGTCCGGAGGGTCCCATCGGTCCCGAGGGGCCGACCGGCGAAGTGAGCCAGCAGGCGCTCGACGACGCCATCTCCGGCACGGCGCTGAATCCGCAAACTGTGTTCCCGATTTCCAATCTCGCCAGCGACCCGCCCACCCAGGCGGAGGTGCAGGAGCTGATTGACAAGTTCAACGAGCTGCTCGGCGCGCTGCGGCGGTTTTGAGGCGGTGGGCGAGGAGCCCGCCTGGCATCCTCGCTCCGACCGATCCGTTCGGGGTCATGGCCCGCGAAAGCCCCCCGAACGGAGGCGGATATCGGCCTTGGAGGATGCGGATATCGGTTCCCTCGGATTCCCGAAAGGTTTGGATCTCCGTGTTAATCCGGCCTGTCACGGAAACAGGGGGAAAACCGCCCGAAACGCTTGACGCTCCGCCCGTTTTCGGGTTTGATCTGGACGCGCCGCTGATGTCGTTTCGGAAAAATATATCGATATCCAGATGCGTAAACTAATACTGTTGTGCCAAAAAAGATGGCGAAGAACTCTCGCTTAGAAAAACAGCGGCGGATGATTGTTCTGTTGGCGCTCTTCCTGCTCAAGTATAAACACGGGAAGACGAATCCGCAGAAGAATCAGGTGATCAACTTCGTCTCAATTCACAATCTCATCCAGGTCCGGCCGAATGACCAGAAGACAGTTGCATCAGAAGAAGAAGCATGGGCGAATGCGCTTGCATGGACAAGAAATCGTCTAAAAGATGAGGGATTCGTTGCCAAGCCCGACTCTGGAATTTGGTCAATTACTCCGTTGGGGGAGGAGGAGATTCTTCGATGGCTTGAAGGAGCTGTATATGCGACACGCCATATGAAATCTAATGAACTTCTCGCGCAATTATCGGATATTCTTCGGGAAGACTTTATCGTAACCCCAAGTACGTTTGAGAAGGCAAAGGAAGCCTACGAGATCTACTGCGACCGATTTCCAGAAAGGAAGAATCAATTCCCCGAAAAGTTTGAGATTCTTAGCCTTTTTTGAAAGCGGAAGACCAAAAAAGATGGGCACAACAAGACGAGGTAGGTGATTCCTTCCCCGCCCTTAGTTTTCGGGCTTTTTGGCTTTGATTCCACTCCAAAACCATTCGAAAATCTCACGCTCTGTTCCAGGAACCACCTACTCTTAGACGTTGTGCGAAAAAAATGCAGTGTACGATCCGATCAATTCGAATTCCTGCTTGGAAGGTAACGCTTCGGCTCGCGATTCTCATGTACGGATACTTTGGATTTTGTCTTCTCACGTTCTGGTGGGTCTTCCGGCCAGGCCGTGACTTCTGGGCGAATCCCCAGGTGCTACAACGAACGCTTTTTGTTCTCATTCTGTTCGCAATTCTCCTCGTGCTTAGATGGTGGCTCCACAACAGAGAGCAAAAGAAGAAGTGGACAGCAATCGAACACGAAATGCGCATCACGGTGTCCGCTAACGATACCGAGCGAATTCCAATTATTGAGATTCGGGAACTGCACTATCGGCGGAGGCGAAAGCAGTTGCAATTGTGCCGCGTCGGACGCCTTTTTCCTTACACGCTTGCTCGCGTAAACCCTGACGATGCCGCGATATTTCAAAACTGCATGACCCGCCTCCAGCAATCGGCAACGCACAACATTACAGCGGACTCAACGGCGTAACGCCGTGAGTCGCTTCGACGTTAGCGCCGAAAAAACCAATGAATTGGAATATCGCACCTCTATTTCTAGCCATGGTCGCGGTGATTTCTGTGCCCGGTTTTTCTCAAGAGGGTAACAAATTCCTTATCGAAGAAAGCGAAATCCTTCTCGCCGCACAACCTGGAAAGTGGCAGAAGGTGTTTCTTCGAAGGAATCTCCACGAATCAAAAGTTGTAAGCTACAGATGGGAATACCATTTAGGTGATCGCGACAGAATGGGCCAGGGTGCATTCACACGTACAATCGAATGTTTCCTCCATGCTCCCGCAGAGAACGTGGAAATCGCAATTGAGCCGCCGCTGATGAAACTGAAATTCACATTTCACGGTCAGGGAATTGACAATGATTCTGAGATTCGCGTGACCGCATTTCAATACGAAAAAGCGTGCTCTGTGGCATTTGAGGGGCGTGGAGACCTTTACAAAGAGTTTATGGAGAGATTGGAAGAGATCCAGAAAGAAGGAGACGATCCGACACAAGAACTTCAATGGGGGATTACGAGCGAACTCGAAAAACCGTAAGCGCTAACCCCCAAGATAGCAGGTGACTCGCTCCCCGCGAGTAGTTCTCTTGCGTCTAGGCTTCGATTTCGCTATCCTTTCCTCGAAAGCATCAGGCCTTTGTTCCGCGAATCACCTGTGCTTGAACGTTAGCCATAGAAAATGAAAGTTCTTGCCATCGCGATAGCTATCATCGCGGTCGGTTTCTTCTGCGTTGTTGGAGTGACGATGCGCCAGAAAATCGAAGCCGCCATTCACGTGAATGGGAAGACGCGCTTTTTTGAAATCGGAAGCGGGAGGGTGACTGCTTCATCTGGACTTGGTTCATTGCCGGGGACTGGAATAAAACACCGGATAGTAGAAACAGACCCTGGTAGCCCTTTTACTGATTTTCCAACTACGCAAACTCCCATTTCGATCAGCGAGTTTCTGACGTGTGCATTCGCCAAACCCTATTTCGCAGGCGTTTCGTATTTTTCGGTTCCCTACTGGTGGATTGCGGTTTTACTCTCAACACCTTTTGTTATCATGATTCTGCGCAGTAAGATTCGAATGCGCCGCTCAAAAACGGAGGCTAACCCCCAAGATAGCAGGTGAGCTTGCCTCACTGCTATCCGTTGTTGGACGAGCCCGCCGGTGGAGTCAGGGGCGCGGGGACGGCGGCTCTTGCGGATTCGATTTTCCGTTGATCCTCAGCGCGTTGGCGTGGGGATCGGGTTTCAAGCCGCCTTTTGAGGGGCTCCGCGGGGGCCATGAGCTTGGCGCCGGCGGCGCGAAGCTCATGCTTCGAAGGCCGGGCCGAGGGTTGGGGCGCGAGAGGCGGGTCTTAAGCCCGGATCGCGGTGTTTGTGCCGGGAAAACCGCGACAGAGGCGCGCGAAGAGACGCGACCGGCGCGGAGACGGCCTTTTGGGGAGGTGTCAGGGGGAGGCGGAGGGTCGTGGCTCATCTTCGGGGCGGAGGGCCGCGCGGTTCGATCGTGGCGAGGAGTTTCATCTCCGCGCCGCAGCGTGCGCAGCGGGGGACGGGGTGAAGGATGACGGCGGGCGCCGGCTCGTCGAGTTCGCCGCAAACCAGGGCCCGGACGCGGAGGCGGACTTTGCGGGCCGCGCCGCTCATCCAGCCATGGTGGCGCACGCGCACAAACCCCTTGGGCAGGACGTGGAGGCACCAGCGCCTCAAAAACTCCTCGGGGGTCAGGAGGATGACAAACGGGCGGTTGGTGCCGCTCTGGTGGCATTGGAGACGAAGGCGGCCCTGTCCGTCGTAGCCGAGGAGGCGACCAGGGCCGAGGGCGGACTTGAAGACGTAGCGGGCCAGGTAGCGCAGGGCCGGTTTGCCCGAGCCGGTGTGGCGCACGTCGGCGATCCATTTGAGCCGGAAGACGTCGGGATGATCGCGCACCAGAGCGGCGTGGATCTCGGGATGGCTGTTTTTGAGGGCGAGTTCGAGGCGGTTGCGGAAGCGCAGGGCGAGCGGCGCGCCGTGAACCAGGAAATCGGGCTTGTCGGGATAACGCTCGCGGCCGTCGGGCGCGAGGACCACCCCCGGGACGACGATATGGACGTGGGGATGGTGCTGGAGTTGGCGGCCCCAGGTGTGCAACACGGAGGTGAACCCGGGCGTGCCGCCGAGTTTGGACCGGCAGAGGTCCTTCAAGGCCCCGGCGGCCTCGCGAAGGATGAGGTCGTAGAGGATGGCGGGGCGGGCTTTGCAAACGCCGCGCAGGGAGTCGGGCACGGTGAGGGTGACCAGGAAGTAGGGCACGCCGGGGAGGAGGCGGGCCTCCTGGGTGGCGGCCCACTGTTGCTGATCGATGGCGCCGCATTGGGGACAGGACCGGTGGTTGCAACTGTGGTAGGAAAAGTGCCGGGCGTGCGCGTGGCAGGCGCATTGCCAGAGCCGCCCGCCGAGGGCGGGGGTGCGGCAGGACAGCACGGCCCGCGCCGCCCGGTAATGGGCGGCGGCGAGCCGCGGAGCGTGGGCGCGCGCGAAGCGCGGCCAATGCTCGCGCAAGACCTCGGCGAGAGCCAGGGGCATGGCGGGCGGGGAGCCGGGCGGATCAGAGACCCGGGAAGTGCGCGAGGACCTCGCGCGCCTTGCTCTCGCTGGCTTCGGTCAGGTGAAGGTAAACCAGGGTGGGCTTGAGCGAGGCGTGCCCGAGGTACTGGCCGACCAGGCGGATGGAGACTCCGGCGTCGAGAAGGTGGGTGGCGAAGCAATGACGCAGGGTGTGGCAGGTGACCGGGCGATGCCCGGTCCGCCGATCCCAGCCCAGGGAAAGGACGGTGGCGCGCATCGCGGCCTGCACCGAGGAATCGCTCATGGGCTTGGTGGAGCGTCGCAAGGCGTCGGGCAGGGTGGCACCGGCGCTCTTCCAGCCGCGCCCCGGCGAGGGGAAGAGCCACTCGGGATTGCGGTGGCGCTTCCAGAAGGCGCGCAGCCGCTCGACGAGTTCCGCGGAAACGGGAATCTCGCGATCCCTGCCGCCCTTGGCCCCGACGATGCGGATGACGCCGCGCGAGGCGTCGATGTGGCCGGGCTTGAGATGGATGGCCTCGCCCAGGCGCAGGCCGCAGTGATACATCAGGGTGAAGACGGCGCGGAAGCGCCCCTCCTTGACCGCGCCGAGAAAGCGGGCGACCTCCTCGCGGCTCAGGACGTTGGGGAGTTGCTCGTCGCGTCGTATCTTGATCCGGCTCCAGCCCCTCCACTTCCGGCCGAGGTGGTCGCGGTAGAAGGCGCGCAGGGCGCAGACGGCCTGGTTGACCGTGGAGTCCTTGAGTCGGCGCTTCTGGCGCAGGGAGATGAGGAAATCGAGGACTTCTGTCTCGCGGAGTGTGGTGGGATCGCGGTGCGGGAAGGCCTCGTGGAGCTGGCGCACCCAGCAGAGGTAGGAAGCCCGGGATCGTGGCGCGAGGCGACCGAGATCGAGGTGGCGCTGAAAGTCGCGCCACCACTTCTCCGAGGCAAGATCGCAAGACTTGCGGCTACGGGTGGAACGGACGGCGGACTGGGAGGGTGATGCTGTTTTTTTTCATAAGCGCCCCAAGAATGAATCGACCACCGCCCGCCTCAAGCGTAGGATCCGACCCGTCGGCGCCGCGAAGCGGCTCCGTTCAACAAGGCGGCGATGGACAAGCCTGATACCCCAGCGAGTTGATTGACTTCCGTGGCTCGATTCCCTATTCTGCAACCGTGGCCGCGCGCCCGGGTTCGGGCGAGCAGCCTCGACGTTCGCTCAAAAAAATGAGTCAGGTCGCAATTGGAGCACCGGGAGGTTACAGGCGCCTGGATCCGTCTCCATCCGATATTCGATCGATTCTTCAGGACTCGACGAACTGCGGCACGCCGATCAACGACGTTGGAATGACCGCTTCAAATGGACTCAACGGCGCCAGACTCAGCGGCACGATATTTCGCAATCTGATGTTTCACCTTCGCGCCATCGACGAGGTGACCGTTATCCACGAATCGACGGAGATGGTCGACTGGATTGCGATTCGAGCTTCCTCCAAAACCGCGCCATGAGTGAGAGGCGGCGACTTGGATCCGGGCAGCCCTGGGCGACTGCCACTTCCTGGAGGGTGGGTTTAAAGAGGCTTGCGATTTCTTGCGTCCCGGAATGGTTCACGAATCGCCGGGGACGAGAGAGAATCCCTTCTTTCGCCTTCGTCGTGGACAATGCCTTTTCTCGACGGGAGATCGGACGAAAGCGGCAGAGGAACTCACCGCGGCGTTTCCGCTCGAAGGATCGCGGGTTTTTGATGAGGAGGACGTGAAGTGTTTTGATTTCTTGAAAACCGTGATTTCGAGACCCGTCGAAGGGTGGTGGTGACGTGAGGCTCGGCACGGAGACACGCCGTTCTCCGAAAAATGGTCGATCACCGGCCCGGAGGCGATTGGGCGCGGTTCCCAGAGCCCGGAAGGGCGGGAAACCCGGGAGAATCCCGATATTCGGTAAATCCGGGCGTTGCCGAACGTCGAATCTCGCGCAAGGTCACGGCGGCGGCGATTTGGCTCCCCTTTGGCCGGCGCCGCGTTTGCCCGTTTCTCCGCCCATGTTTTCCCGTTTACGACTCGACTTTGCGCGGGTTTTCCTGACCGTCGCGTTGGGACTGCTCGTCTCCTGCGGCAAACCGCCCGGCCCGGCGGCGCCTCCCGGCGGCATGGCCATGCCGGTCATCGCGGCCCGGGTGCGGCGGCAGGCGCTGGAGGAAAAACTCCCGCTCGTCGGCAGCCTCCAGGCGAAGGAGGACATCCGTGTCGTCAGCGAGCTGGACGGCCGGGTGGTGAAGATCGGCTTCGAGTCGGGCCGGACGGTCGAGGCGGGGGCGCCGCTCTTCGAGCTGGACAGCCGCCGCCAGCGGGCGCTGCGCGACGAGGCCCGGGCGCGGCTCGATCTGGCGGTGTCGGAACTGAAACGCGGGGAGGCGATGTTTCAAAGCAAGACCATCCCGCCGCAGGAACTCGAGCGGCTCCGGGCCGCGCACGCCACGGCCGACGCGCAATTGGCCGCCGCCGCCGCCGATCTGGAGGACACGGTGATCGAGGCGCCCTTCCGCGGCGCGGTGTCGGAGCGCGAGGTCAGCGTGGGCCAGTTCGTCCGGCGGGGCGAGGAACTGGCGCTCCTGCTCCAGACCGATCCGCTGGAGCTGGTCTTTCAGATTCCGGAGCGCCACGTGGGGCAGATCGCGCTGGGCCAAGCCATCGAGCTGAACACCGTGGCCCGCCCGGGCGAGCCCTTCGCGGGCGAGGTGGGCTACATCTCGCCGAAGCTGGACGAAGACTCCCGGACGCTGATGGTGAAGGCTTACCTGCCCAACCCGGACGGGAAACTGCGCGCCGGGATGTTCGGCACGGTGGAGCTGGCCTTTCGCGCGCTGGACTCGGCGCTCATCCTGCCCGAAACGGCGGTGCTGATGGACGCGGACCGCGTTTACGTCGTCGGGGTCGACGCGGAGAAAAAGGCGGTCTTTCGCCCCGTGAAAACCGGGGTCCGCCTCGCCGGCCGCATCGAGATCGTCGAGGGCCTGGCGGAGGGCGACATTGTCGTGATCGAGGGGTATCAAAAGCTCGGGCCGGGCTCGCCGGTGGTCTTCGCGCCCGAATCGGCGGAGCACGGGGTCGAGGATCCGCCTCCGGCGGAAAATCCGGCGCCCGCGGCGGGAGATTCGAAATCCTAGGTTCGAAATCCGAAGCTCGAAATCCGAAGCAAATCCCAAACTCGAAATCCGAAATTCGAAATTCGAAATTGAACATGCGAGACCGAATCACCGATCACCGGTTGTCCGATCTGTTTGCGGACAAGTGCTTTCGTTCCCGACAAGGGGTGGGGCATAGGATTTTACGGATGGGAAATCGTTTCGGATTTCGAGCTTAGGGTTTCGGGTTTCCGGCTCCGCCGGTTTAGGATTTCGAATTTTCTTCCATGGGCTCCTCTTTCTTCGAACTCTGCGTCCGGCGCCCGGTGCTCACCATCATGATGAGCGCCGCGCTGATGGTCTTTGGCGCGGTGAGCCTGTCGCGGCTGCCGGTGCGGGAGCTGCCCGACGCCGACCCCATCATCGTGAACATCCTCACGCTGTATCCCGGCGCGAGCGCCGAGGTGGTGGAGTCGGAGATCACCCAGCGGGTCGAGGAGGCCATCGGCAGCGCGGCGGGCATCAAGCAGATTCTCAGCGAGAGCCGGGAGGAGGGCAGCGTCATCAATGTCGAGTTCATCCAGGGCACGGACGAGGATGTGGCGGCGCAGGAGGTCCGGGACCGCGTGGCGCGGGTGCGCGGCCTGTTGCCGGACGACTGCGACGAGCCCATCGTGGCGAAGCAGGACGCCTCGGCGCGGCCCATCATCTGGGTGGCGTTTTTCAGCGACCGGTTCGACACCCAGGAGCTGTCCCGGATCGCCGAGGAACAGGTGAAGGACCGCCTTCAGACCGTGCCGGGCGTCAGCCAGGTCATCCTCGGCGGCGAGAAGCGCTGGGCGATGCGGATCTGGCTCGATTCGGCGCGGATGGCGGCGCGCGGGGTGGCGGTGCTCGATGTGGAGCGCGCTTTGCGCACCCAGAGCGTGGATTTGCCGAGCGGCCGGGTGGAAAACCGCGACCGCGAGCTGACCATCCAGACCCGGGGCCAGTTGCGGTCGCCGGAGGAGTTCAACCGGCTCATCATCCGGCAGGACGGCAACTCCGTCGTGCGGCTGCGGGACATCGGCCACGCCGAGGAGGGCGTGGAGGACGAGCGGGTGGTGGCGCGATTCCGCGGGAAACCCTCGATCGGGCTCGGCATCGTGCGCCAGTCGCGCGCGAACACCCTCGAGGTCGCGCGCGGCATCAAGGCGCGGATGAAGGAGATCGCGCCCTCGCTGCCGGAGGGGATCGAGTTTCAGTTTCCCTACGACGAGTCGGTTTACGTGGAGCGCGCGGTCAACGAGGTCGTGGAGACGCTTTTCATCGCCTTCGGGCTGGTGGTGCTGACCATTTTCGTCTTCCTGCGGGATGTGCGCTCGACGCTGGTGCCGGCGCTGACGGTGCCGGTGTCGGTGATGGGCACCTTCGGCATACTCTACCTGCTGGGCTACTCGATCAACATCTTCACCCTGCTCGCGCTGGTGCTGGCGATCGGCATCGTGGTCGACGACGCCATCGTGGTGCTGGAAAACATCTACCGCCACATCGAGGCGGGCGAGACGCCGATGCGGGCGGCGCTGAGGACGATGCGCGAGATCGCCTTCGCCGTCGTCACCATCACCCTGTCGCTGGTGGCGGTGTTTTTGCCGCTGGCCTTTGTCGGCGGGCTGACGGGCAAGCTGCTCATCGAGTTCGCCGTCGCCCTCGCGGGCTCGGTGGTGTGCTCCGCCTTCGTGGCCCTGACCCTGTCGCCCATGGTCAGCGCGCGCATCCTGCGGTCGAAGTCGGAGGAAAAACACGGGCCGCTCTTCGCGTGGTTCGAGCGGCGCTTCGACGGCCTGGCGCGCCGCTACGACCGCGTGCTGGGCTGGTCGCTGGATCACCGGGCCGCCGTCATCGTCTTTTCCGCCGCCGCCATGGGGCTGGCGGGGTATTTTTTCGTCAATCTCGAGCAGGAATTTCTGCCCGAGGAGGACAAGGGCCGCTTTCTGGCGCTGGCGATCACGCCGCAGGGATCGACGCCCGAATACACCGATCGCATGATGCGGCGGATGGAGAGGATCGCCTCCGAGACGCCCGAGCTGACGGGTTATTTCTCCGCCGTGGCGCTGCCTTTCAACGGTCCGGGCGACCCGACGCAGGGCTTCATGTTCATGCGGCTGACCGACGGCGAGCGCCGGCCGCTGCGCGATGTGGTGGGCGGTCCGACGGGGCTCGGGGCGCGCTTCATCACCGAGGTCGAGGGCGCCATCGCCATTCCCATCATGCCGAAGGCGGTGGACCTCGGCATCAGCCAGCCCTTCGAGCTGGTCCTCAGCCATCCCGACATCGGGGAGATGTACGCCTTTTCCCAGGCCCTGCTCAACCGCCTGCGACAGGAGGGTTTCCTCGCCAATGTCCGCGCCTCCATGGAGCTGACCAAGCCCGAGCTGGACCTGCGCATCGACCGCGACCGCGCCGGGGTGCTCGACGTGTCGGTGGCGGACATTTCGCGCACTTTGCAGATTCTCTTCGGCGGGCAGGATCTCGCCGACATCAAGCAGCGCGGCCGGCAGTTCGAGGTCGTCGTGCAGCTCGACCGCGAGCGCCGCCTGACACCGTCGGATCTCGACCGCGTCTATGTGCCGAGCCGGACCGGGAAGCTTGTGCAGTTGAGCAATCTCGTCACCTTCGACGCCGGGGCGGGCCCGAACCGCATCGAGCGCTACAATCGGCAGCGCTCCACCACCATCCAGGGCACGCCCGTCGGCCTGCCGCTCGGCGCCGCCATGGCGCGCACCGACGCCATCCTGGCCGAGATGCTTCCCCGCGGCCACAGCTACACGTGGAAGGGCGAGTCGCAAAACCTCCGCGATTCCTCGGGCGAGATCTGGTTCTTCCTCGGCATGGCCATCGTGGTCGTTTACATGGTGCTGGCCGCGCAGTTCGAGAGCTTCGTCCATCCCTTCACGGTCATGATCGCCCTGCCGCTGGCCTTTCTCGGCGCCTTCGGCCTGCTCTACGGCCTGTCCTGGGTGAACCACTTCGGCACGAATTTCTTCGGCTGGGCGAACTACGCGCCCGACCCGCCGGCCATCGCCCACACCCTGTCGAAACTCGTCCCGCGCATCCCCTCGATGAACCTGAATATCTTCAGCCAGGTCGGCCTCGTGCTGCTGGTCGGGCTGGTGACGAAAAACTCCATCCTGCTCGTCGAGTTCGCCAACCAGGAGCGCGACCGCGGACTCGACGCCAAGACCGCCATGCGCAACGCCGGCCGCATCCGCCTGCGTCCCATCCTCATGACCAGCTTCGCGACCATCGCCGGCATCCTGCCCATCGCCATCGGCCTCGGCGATTCCGGCGAGAGCCGCCGCCCGCTCGGCGTCGTCGCCGTCGGCGGCATGATCACCAGCACCATCCTGACGCTGGTCGTGATTCCGGTGATTTACACCTTGTTTTCAGGGAAGGGCCGGCGCATTGATACGGGCGAGACCGAGGCGAACACCGAAACCAACCCAAACGACTGACGTTTTCAGAATGAAGGCCCCAGCCTCCGCTTTCCGGTTCGCGATCGCCACCCTGGCGCTCGCGACCGCTTTTCCGGTCTTTGCCGGCGAAAAGTCCGGCGAAACCGACGTCCTGCCCCGCCAGTTGGACCTCGCCACGGCGCGGTCGCTGGCGATCCGGCACAACCGCTCCATCGCCCAGGCCCGCGAAAGCATCCGCGAGCGGCAGGGCGTCGTCGTCGAGGCGCGCTCGGCCTTTTTTCCCCGGCTCGACCTGAGCGCCGGCTACGACTACACCGACAAGGAACGCATCGAGAGCTTCGGCGGGCTCTTCGCGCCGCTGAACCAGAAATGGGTCGCCGACCTGACCGTGAGCTACAACCTGCTCGACGGCCGCTTCCGCGACGCCAACAGCGAGGCCGCCCGCGCCGCCAAGGCCGCCGCGCGATCGCAGATGGAGGCCGTGCTCGACGAGGTGCTGCTCCAGGTCGCCCTCCGTTATTTCGACGCGCTCCTGGCCGTCGATCGTGTCGACGTCCAGAAAAAGGCCATCACCGTGCTCGATGAGCAGCTCACCTACGCGAAGAACCGTTTCGACGCCGGCGCCGGCCCGCAGTTCAACGTCCTCCAGGCCGAGGTCGCTCTCGCCAACGCCAAGCCGGGCCTCGTCCGCGCGGAGGGCCAGTACAAAGTCGCCATCGACCAGCTCCGCCGCACCATCGGGCTCGACTACCCCGAGGGCGCCAAGTCCGAGGACATCACGCTCGCCGACCGCTGGCCCGACGCGAAGCTGCGGCATTCCCTCGACGAAGCCATCCACGCCGCCCTGGAAAACCGGCCCGAACTCGCCTCCCTGCGCTCGGGGATCGAGGCCGAGCGCCAGCGCATCGCGGCCGAGAAAGCCCGCCACAAACCGAAGCTCCAGGTCGTCGGCGGTTACGGCGCGCAAAGCCTGAATTTTTCCGGCGCCATCGACGACGGCATCTCCGGCTGGACGGCCGGGCTGCGTCTGAGCATTCCGCTGTTCGACGCCGGCCTGACGAAGGGCCGTGTCCAGCAGGCCGAATCCCGCCTGCGCCAGGCCGAACTCGGCGCCGAACAGGAGACCTTCGACATCGAGGGCGAGGTGCGCGAGGCGTGGATCGCCTGGGAGGAAGGCTCGACCATTCTCGAAACCTCCCGCCTCGTCGTCGAGCAGGGAGAGGAGGCCCTGCGGCTCGCGCGGTCAAGCTTCGAGGCCGGCGCCGCCACGCAGTTGGAGGTGCTTCAATCGCAGTTGGAACTGACCCGTTCCCGGCTCGAGGAAGTCGTCGCCCTGCACACCTACCATTCCTCCCTGGCCCGCCTGCGCCGCGCCATGGGGGAGATCGCGGCGGAGGAGTGAGGAAAATCGGCGGTTCGCTTCGCTGGTTGGAACCGCTTGTCCTCGCTGATTTTCGCTTATTTTTTTGGGAGCCGCGAACGGACGCGAATTTCTTTCGGGAGGACAGGATGCCTTGTCCGGCGCCACGACCGCGTTGAATTTCAAAAAGAAATTCGCGTCCATTCGCGGCTCTTGAAAGACCGTGCGCCCAACCGATCGTCCAACAGGGTTGGGTCGTCGAAGCAACCCTGTTGGGTCTATTCCTCGTCCACCACGAGGCGCGAATCGAGGCGCGGATTCCGCACGGTCTGAGTGCGTCCGGTGACGGGCCAGAAGACTTCGAGACGGGCGACGGATTTCGCCGCGCCGAGCCCGAGGTGGATGGCGCTGACGGGATTCGCGCCGAAGCTGGCGCCGGAATTCACGGTCGCGTAAACGGAGCGCTCGGAGCCGTCCGCGTCGGACACCACGGCGCGCAGGCGGGCGCCGATGCCGAAGCGGTTCGACGCCGTGCCGCGAAGCCGGACCTCGAGCCAGCGGTTGCCGGGAAAACCGGGGTTTTCGAACAGCGCGTCGTAATAGCGGTCGCCGGGCACGGCGCCGCCGAGTTCGATGAAAACGTCGAGATCGCCGTCGGCGTCGAAGTCGGCAAAGGCGACGCCGTGGCCCTTTTGCAGGTGACCGGTGCCGGAGTCGATGGTGACGTCGTCGAAGTGGAGGCCGCCGCGGTTTCGGAAGAGCTGGTTGGGAACGATGTCGGCGAAGTTCGGCGTGCCGGTGCCGAGATAGAAATCGGGGAAGCCGTCGTTGTCGAGGTCGCCGAAGTTGCAGCCCATCGGCATCATCGGCACGTCGAGCCGGGCCTCGCGGGTGACGTCGCGGAACCGGCCCCGGCCGTCGCCGGCGTAAAGCGCGGGGGTGTCCTCGGGATCGAGGAGCCGGCCCATCAGCCAGGGCACCAGATAGGGACCGCAGCCGGTGTTCATGTAATTGGGCACCATGAGGTCGAGGTGGCCGTCGTTGTTGTGATCCCAGAACCAGGCGGGGAAGCTGGCCTCGGGACCGTCTACGCCGAGGGCGGGCGCGACGTCCTCGAAGCGGCCGCCGCCGAGATTGTGGTAGAGACGGTTGACCCCGGCGAAATTCGAAACGTAGAGGTCGGGGAGGCGGTCGCCGTCGTAGTCGCCCCAGGTGACGCCTTTCGTCAGCCCGAAATTCCGCACGCCGGCCTCGGCCGCGATGTCGGTGAACCGGTTCACGCCGCCGGGGGCGGAGGGGCCGTCGTTGCGGAAAAGCTGGGAGGGGCAGCGGAAGTCGCTGTTGGATTCGTTGCCGAGATAGAGGTCGAGATCGCCGTCGTTGTCGAAGTCGGCCCAGTCGCCGCTGAGGACGGGGTAATTCGCCGCGGTCAGGCCGGCGAGGGGCGCGACATCGCGAAAGACGGGGACGCCGGCGGAATCGACGCCCTCGTTTCGCAGCAGCGAATTGGGATGGCGGCCGTTTTTTCCGAGCCAGGCGCCGCGCATGACGAGGATGTCGAGATCGCCGTCGTTGTCGAAATCGGCCTGCTTCATGTTCAGCCCGCCCATCATGCCGGTCAGGTTGGCGGCCTCGGTGCGGTCGGTGAAACGGCCCTTGCCGTCGTTGAGGAAAAGTCGGGTGTTCTCCCGGGCGTCCCAGACGGACACGACGAGGTCGATGGCGCCGTCGCCGTTGAAGTCGTCGGCGATGGCGCCGCCGGAGAGGCTGAAAGTGTCGGCGCCGGCGTCGGCGGCGATGTTGGGAAAGCGCGGGAAGGGCTCGGGTTTCGGGCGGTTCGCGGGATACAGGGGAAGGCGTCGCCTTTCCGGCACGCCGTCGGGATAGTCGCCGAGGGTCATGTGGGCGACGTTGAGCAGCCAGATGGCGTTCATCTTCTGCGGCTGCGGCGCGCCGGGCAGGGTGAGGAATTTCTCCAGCCAGGGCAGGGCGCCCTCGGAGCCCTCGCGGTCGTCGTGCCGGCCCCGGCCCTGAATGGGATACAGGCAACTGTCGGCGGAGGGCTGGCGGCAGCAGTTGGCCGTCTCGGCGAGGCGCAGGTGGGACACGGCGAGGAAATAGACGCAGACATCGAGCGCGTCCTCGGGCAGGCCGGTCGAAGGAAAGAGGTCGTAGGCGGCCTGGAGATGCTCGATGGCTTCGCGTTCGCGGCCGAGGTTGAGTTCCTCGCGCCCCAGCTCGAAACGGGTGCGAAAGCGGAGGCGGGCCGGCGTTTCGGGAGTTTCGGCGGCCAACTGCGCGCGCATGTCGATGGCGGGCTTGTCGCTGAGGTAGTCGTTTTCCTCCGCGACCCGGGTGGCGATGGCGGCGAGGTCGTCGACCATGGCGCGGTGGGAGGCGGCGACCTGGGCGGAGGCCGGCTTCACCGGATCGGCTCGGGGAATCGGGTCGCGCCGGCAGCCGGAAAGCGTCATCAGGGCGAGAGCCAAAGCCATCACTCCGGGTAGGTCGGGCGAGGTCCGTGGAAAAACGCCAAGGTGTGCTGGTGGGGAGGGCCGCATCGGGCGGGCGCCGGCTCGTCCGAGCCGAAGCGGATTCAACCCGTTCGGCGCGCGCAAGTCGCGAAAAAAATGCGGGATCAGGTCTCGAGTTTGTAACCCACTCCGTGAACGGTTTTCAGGAAACGCGGCGAGGCGCCGGTGTCGCCGATTTTCTTGCGGAGCTGGGCAATGCACTGGTCCAGCGTGCGGGTGGTGCCGAAATAGCGGATGCCCCACACGGCGTCGAGGATGGCGTCGCGGCCGAGCACTTTTCCGCGGTGGGCATGGAGGTAGCGCAGCAGCTCCATCTCCTTCGGCGTGAGGCGGTCGGAGCCGTCCTCGCGCTCGATTTCGTAGGTCTCCTCGTTCACCACGCCGCCGCCGACGGCGAAGGCGCGGGGTTCGGCCCCCGATCCGGCGGCGGGATCGAGCCTTTCGCAGCGCCGCAAAAGCGCGTTCACGCGGGCGACCAGCTCGCGCACGCTGAAGGGCTTGGTCACGTAGTCGTCGGCGCCGGAGTCGAGTCCGACAACCTTGTCGATCTCCTGACCCTTCGCGGTCAGCATGAGAATGGGCACGCGGCAGCCGCGCTTCCGCAGGTCGCGGCAGATTTCGTAGCCGTTCTTGCCCGGCAACATCACATCGAGCAGGATGACATCCGGCAGCTCGCGGCCGATGCATTCCTCGGCCTCGTCGCCGCGCTCGCAGGCGGCGACCTCGTGGCCCTCGGTTCGGAAGACTTCCTCCAGTCCGAAACGGATGCTCGGATCGTCCTCCACGACCAGAATTTTGACGCCGTTTTTCATGTTCGAAGCTTTCAGGTGAGGGAAACGTCGGTCACGGGCAAAACGAGCGCGAAACAACTGCCGCCGCCTTCGCGCGGCCGGTGGATGACGTCGCCGCCGTGGGCGCGGGCGATCTGCCGGGCGAGCGTGAGACCGAGCCCGCTGCCCTGGATGCCGCTGCTCAGAGAGTCGTCCGCGCGGTAAAATTTTTCGAAAATGCGAGCCGCCTCCTTGCGTCCGACGCCTCCGCCGCGGTCGAGCACGCGGATTTCGGCGCGGGGCGGCGATCCGGCTTCCCCGCCGTCGGCGCGGCCGATCTCGACTTCGATGGCGCGGGTGTCGCCGCCGTATTTTTCGGCGTTGGAGATCAGGTTCAGCAGCACCTGGGCGAGCGCGTCGCGGTCGCCGGTCACGGGCAGGCCGCCGTTCCCGGCGAGGTCGCGCAGGTCGATGGAAAAGCCGTCCGCCTCGATCTGGTGGCGGTAATTTTCGACCGTCTCGCGGGTCAGGGCGACGGCGTCGAGGGGATCGCGCCGGTGCGGTTTGTCGCCGCGTTCCAAGCGGGAAAAGTCGAGCAGGTTGTTGATCAGGCGCGTCAGGCGGGCGGCCTCGCGGGAGATGATGCCGGAGTACTGGGCGCGCTTTTCCGGCTCGACCGGCTCGCCGCCGCTCAGCAGCTCGGAAAACATCCGGATGGAGGTCAGCGGCGTTTTCAGCTCGTGGCTGACATTGCCGACAAAATCGGTCTTTTGCCGCGCCAGCAGCATCTCGCGGCCGATGTCGTGGAAAATCAACAGGGATCCGAAACCGATGGCGACGAGCAAAAAGGGCACCAGCAGCCAGAGCGTGAGACGGGCGGCTCGGGCGTTGCGGCCGGCGGCCGCCGGATCGATGAGATAAGCCGCCACCTCCCAGTGCGGGAGGACGGGGCCGACCTCGCTGGCGACAAAGGGGCGGCGCCAATCGGTCGCGAATTCGGCCACGGTCCGGGCGACGGGCTCGCCGTCCGCGTCGAGCAAAGCGAGGCAGGCCTCGGCCCCCGGCGCGGCGGCGAGGTCGACGATGCGGCTGAGGTTTTTCTTGAGCTGGGAAAGGTCCAGCTCCACCCAGAAGACCCGGCCCGGCGCGGCCGCGTGCCGCCGCCAGACGAGCACGTGAAGGCCGTCGGCGAGAAAACGGCTGATCGCGCCCTCGGGCGCGTCGCCGATGATGGCGCGGATGTCGCCGACGGCGGCGCGCAGGGCCGACCAACCGGACGTGTTGGGATTCAGGGCGAGATCGTTGCCCGGCATCCGGGTGATTTCGCTGAATTGGGCGTCGATCTGGCCGGTCTGGGAAAAGGGACGCACCACGCGGTTCTTCGGTTCGGCGGGCTCGCGCGTTCGGGGCTCGTCCCGGTCGGCGTCCTGGAGGTCGGCGAGAGTGGCGCCCGCCCGCGCGGGGCTTTCGGGAGCGGCGGCGACGGGCGCGGGGATATCCTGGCGAAAACCCCCGGACGCGACGGCCGCGGGCTCGTTCGCGTTGCGGCGGCTGGCGGGCAGGCTGCGAAGTTTTTCCTCGGCCACGACGACGTTTTGCTTGTAGAGCGTCGGTTCCGGCGCGGCGGGTGCGGCGGCGGTCTCGGCTTTCGGCGCGGGCGCCTTGTCGCTTTCCGTTTCGGCGACGGACGCCTCGGCCGTCTGAAGTCGAACGGAACTCAGACGGGGAAGGGCATTTTCCTTTTTTCCCGGCGCGTCGGCGGGAACTTCCTCGACCTGGATCCAACCCGACAGCGGTTTCGTTGCCTGGTAAACCTGGGCGGTGTCTTTCCCGGTGAGAAAGTCGGCGTTTTCCATGAGGAACCGTTGGGCGCGGGGATCGGCGGGGTTGGCGGCCGGCGAGAGCATGCGCCCGTCGTCGGTGACGACGCAGGCGAAGGCCGCCTGCTCCCAGGTGGCGGGCAGCAGGGAGTCGAACTCCCGCGTCAGGGCGTCGGCGCCCTGTTCCTCGACCAACTGGTCCACGAGCCGGTTGAAGAACACGCGCACGTCGTCGAGGTAGGTGTTCAGATCGGAGGCCAGCGCGTCGGTGGCGGCCTGCTGGAGGAGGGCCTGCTGGCTCTGGACGACGATTTCCTGGTCCCGCAACGACCGCGTCGCCAGCCAGGCCAGGACCAGGGCCGGTCCCAGCACGGCGATCACGAAGACGGCGGCGAGTTTTTTCATGCGGAAAACAGAGTTCGCGGGTCAGCTCTTCAGCGCGGACCAGAGCAACAGGGCGGGAATGGCGACACCGGCGGCGACGATGGCCGCCACCGCCCATCGGGGGCGGAAGGAACGGATCGCCAAAACGAGTCCAAGCAGCGTCGTCAGGAAAATGCCGGCGCACATGGCGACGGCGAGTTTCCGAAATCCGGGCGAGGCGTCGCGCTTCGGGTTTCCGCCGGGGAAGGTTTGGCGCATGTGCGGCTCCGACGCTTGTCGAAGCGCGGGATGCGCCGGCTCGCCGTCGGAGGGGCGAACCGTGATGTTCCACCCGAGCGTCTGCCAGGCGCCCGAGGCGCAATAGTAGAGGAGCATCGGCGCGAAAAAGCAGCCAAGCAGAAGGTGAAGGCGGCGCAGGTTTTTCATGGCGAAAAAATGGCGGAAGACTCAACAGGGTTGGGTGGCGGACCCAACAGGGTTGGATGAGAGAGTCAACAGGGTAGGGTCGGAAAGGCGGGCGGAATCGCGTTCCGCCCGCCCAAGATACGGCCTTTGGGGCCTTCCGGCCACCGTTTGCGGGTCGTCGGTCAATCGGTGCTCTTGGAATTCTTGCGGGTGAAGACATTCCATTGGAGTGCTTTGCGGCTGGCCTTGTCCTCGCCGATGCGGTCCTGGTTCTCCTCGAGAACGCGGATCTCGCGCTCGAGCGACTCCTGCTGCGGGGCGGGAGCGGCGGATTGCGCGGCGCGGAGGCGGTCGATCTGGCCGCCGATGGCGGCCTTGGCCTCCTCGGTCTTGCCGGCGTCGGCGAAGGCGATGGCGCGCTCGGTGGCTTCGGCGTTGCGGTAAATCTCGGCCTGGGTGGCGACGGCGAGATCGCGGGATTTCTCGGCGAGTTTTTCGTCCTTCGTGAAACCGGCCATCACGGCCTGGCTGAGGTTCCGCGTTTGGCCGTCGGCGGATTTCCAGGCCAGATCGATCCCGGCGAGGGACGCGGAACGGTCGTCCCCGAATCGCGCGGGATCGACGGCACAGGAAACGAGAATTTCGCGGTTTTGCTCGCTCGACAGGGTGCCGAAGGCGAGGCGGGCGCTCTGGCCCTCCACGGAGTCGCCGGAGCGGCCGAGAATGCTCAGCGGGCGAACGCCGTCGGGAAATCGGATCTCGATGACGATGTCGCGGGCGACGATGGCCTGCAATTCGCCGATCTCGCGCTCGAAAACGCCGGGCAGTTCCTCGACATCGGCGACGTAGTAGTAGTTGGCGT
This sequence comes from Akkermansiaceae bacterium, assembly GCA_024233085.1. Lineage (GTDB taxonomy): Bacteria > Verrucomicrobiota > Verrucomicrobiia > Verrucomicrobiales > DEV007 > JAEUHH01. Next base: position 43,121 of record JACKQC010000024.1, on the reverse strand, counting down.
CGCTGGCCTCGGCGAGGGCGGTCATGAGATCCTCGTTGTAGTCGTCGCCCAAGCCGATGGTGGAGACGGACATGCCGTCATCGGCGAGCTTGCGCCCGAGCTGCGCGATCTCGCGGTTGCTCTTGGGACCGACATTGGCGAGGCCGTCGGAGAGGAGAATGACGCGATTGACCCGCTCGCGGTCGAAGAATTCGGCCAACTGGCGGCCGCCGGTTTCGACACCGGCAAAGAGGGCGGTGCTGCCGGCGGGCTGGACGCGCTCGATGCGGCGCTTGAAGTCGGCGCGGTGGTCCCGCACGGGCTGGGCGGGAATGACGACCTCCACCTCGGTGTCGTAGATGACGAGGGAGAAAATGTCGTCGCGGTCGAGCTGATCGACCAGCATTTGAGCGGCCTGTTTGGCCTGCTCGAGCTTGCGGCCGGTCATGGAACCGCTGTGGTCGAGCACGACGGCGAGATTGAGGGGCTGGCGGCGCGGTTTTTCGAGCCGAAGGCCCTCGACGCCGATCTGGATGACGACTTCCTGTTCGCCGCCGGGCCGGTGGATCAACGGGCGGTCGAGGCGGGTGCTGAGCTTGACGGGCGCGGCGGTTTTCTCGGCGGCGAGGTCGTCGCTCTTCGGGGGGACCGCGCGGGTCGCGCCGCCGGCGATGGCCAGCGCCGCGGCGAGGAGCACGGGGAGGGAGAGTGGGTTGGTTTGGTTTTTCATAGCGCCCCAAAAGTCGCACGAAGCGGGCGCGCGGTTGTCAGGGGGCGGTAAAAGGTTTGTAAGGAAAATGTAAGGAGGAATGGGGATGACACGGGAATTGGAGGCGGGGGATTGCGCGTGGCTTCAGCCTTCTTGTTGATTCTTCTTCCTCTGTCCCCGATCCCTATCCGCCGATCGCTTTGATCATGATGTGGTCATCCATCGCAAAGCCGCCGCCGATGTCGGCGCGGTCGTCGCGGTCGACGCGGAAACCGGCTCGGAGATAGGCGGCGATGGCGTGGCGGTTGTGGCGGTTGACGCGCAAGACGATGCGTTCGGCGGCGCGGGCGCGGGCGCGGGTTTCGATTTCGGCGAGCAAATGGCGACCCAGCCCCCGGCGCTGATGGGCGGGGTCGATGTAGAGTTTGTGGAGAAGGACCGCGCCGGGTTCCTCGCCGGGACCGAAGGCGGCGAATCCGGCGGGCTCTCCCCCGGGGGAGTTGGCGGGGGAAACGAGCAGGTAAACCGCCTCGTGCCGAAGCATTTCGGCGGCGATTTTCTCCGGCGCATACATCCGCGCGAGCATGTAATCGATCTGCTCGTGGCTGATGATGCCGGGATAGCAGGCGCGCCAGGTGCGGTCGGCGAGGGCGCGGATCGCCGGGATGTCGGCTTCGCCAGCGTCGCGAACGAAGGGGGGAAAGGCGGACTCGGTCATCGTCGGACGAGGCCAGTCTGCCGAAGGCGGGCCGCGAAGGCAATCGCGGGAAACCCCGGATCAGGCGTCGAGCGCGTTCGCCATCAGGAAGGCGAGCAGGGCGGCCTCCTCGGCGGTCGTGAGCTTGGCCCGCTTGCGCATGTGGGACACCTCGGAGCGCCATTCGGCGCGGGTGTAGCCGTTGACGGGCTCCGGGGCGTGGCAGGAGGTGCAGCGGCCGTAGTAAAGTCGGCGTCCCTCCGCGATCGACGGGGAGGAGCCGGAAACTCCCGCGCGGGCCGGCGCCGCCGGGGAAGCGGCGCCGGACCCGCCCGGGGTCGTTTCACAACCGGCAAGGAAAATCAGGGCGAGTCCGGCGGCGCCGGCCGGGAAAGCCGGCAAGCTCCGGAGGATATGGCTGAGAATCCGCTTCATTGGCATAGCATTGCCCGGTAGGCCGCGCGTCACCCGCTCAGAAGTGGATGCCCCAGATGGCCCGGAGCTGGAAATCGGGTTCCTCGGTGCCCGTAAGTTCCCAAAGCGCGGCGGCGGTGAACCATTGGCGCTCGAGACGCAGCGAGGCGTTCGGACCGAGATAGAGGGCGTGATCGCCCGCGCCGCCCCAGTCTTCGAATTCGACGGCGGTCAGCGTCTCGACGCCGAGGGACAGTTTCGGAGAAACCATGTAGGACAGGCCGAGGGTCTGTTCGATTTCGCCCTTGGTTTCTTCGAGGCCGTCCTCTTCCCACTCGGCTTCGAGGGTGGCGTTGTACACCAGCGAGACCGGTCCCCAATTTTTCTGGAGGATGACCTTGCCCTCAAGTTCGAGGAATTCGTGGGCGAATTTCACCTCGCCATAGAGTGACGAACCGATCCAGTCCGTGTTGGGATTGGTGAGGTTGTAGATCGCCTCGATGGCGGTGTCGTGATACTCGGTCTCGGCTCCCTCGGTGTGGCGCCAGTCGACGAAATAAAATCCGATCTGGAGGCGTTCGGAGACGCCCCACTCGATTTCGTGCCGAAAATCGAAGCGGTCGCCACCGTCGCGGTCCTGCCAGGTGACCCAGTTTTCGAGTTCGACGCTGCCCGGCACATAGCTTTGAGCTTCGTAGCTGTAAACGAAACGCCGTTCCGAGGCGTTGGTGGCGAAGGGAGCGGAGAGAAGAGTCGCGGCGAGAGCGACGGCGGGTCCGGCGTTTCGGATGGAGGAGATGAGGTGGAGCGATTTCATCGGTTGAATGTTTTTGGATGTAGAAGGGAGATTGTTTGCGATTTCGGAATTGAGACTCATTCTCAATTGAGAACATGAAAGCAGGAAAGCTGAAAACAGGCAAGCGATTTTTTTTCCGGGGGTGCGTCGGCATCATGGCGGACGTTCGGCGCGAGCCTTTTTCGGCTTTGGCAAGGCGCATGGAATGGAAGGCGCGATCGATTGAAAAACAGGCCGGTTGCGGCGCTGGAATTTTCTCCTGAATCGATCCGAATCGAGAATCTCTCGCCCTTTTTGAAATTGTATCGAAAATAATTAAAAATACTGTAAAATTCATAACGAATTCATCATTATAAGAGGTCTTGCGTCGTTTCCCTTCCATTTCAGCGGCCGTTTTTCGTTCCGAATCCTTTCGGCGGCGCTTGGGCACCGTTTTTCTGGGAGCGATGATCGCCGCGGCGGCCTTGTCGATGGGCAAGGGGTTCACAAACGCGCTGCGGGCGGATCGGAGCGACGATTTCCAATGGCGTCCGGCGAGCGTGTTGGTGACCGGCTCGAATCCCTACCGTGAATTCATCGATCACGCCCACCGCGAACGGATCACCAGCGCGACCGAGAACAACGCCCTGCCGAACTATCCGCTGACCGGCTACGTGTTTCTGGCGCCCTTCGGCGCGGTGGAGTGGGGCAACGCCAAGGTCGCCTGGGCCGTGCTCAATCTCCTCTGCGCGGGGGGCGTCGCGATCTCGATCGCGGTTTTGGCTGGCCCGCCCGGTTCCCGGGAGCGGCGAATCGGTCTGCTGGCGGCGTTGGCGATGCTGTGTTCGGCGCCGGCGCGCGACCAGATCGCGGCCGGGCAGCACACGTTGTTTGCCCTCTGCGCCTTTTTGGGGGCCTGGATCGCGGGCAGGCGGGAGAGGCGCTGGTGGCTGTCGGCCCTTCTAATCGCGGTGTCATGGTTCAAGTTCACGGTGACGGTGCCGCTTTCGATCGCCTTTCTGTTTCGCAAGGGGCGCTGGCGGGAACCGGCCGCGGCGCTGACCCTGCACGCGGGCCTGTTCGCTCTGGCTTGTGCCTGGACGGGAACGCCGCCGCTTACCTACCTCCGTGACTACGCCGAGTCCGCCCGTCTGGCGCTGGAGGTGTCGGGCATCCGATCGGATGTGTGGGACACGCTCTCGCTGGGGCGCTTGATTTTACCGGAGTCCGGCCTGGCCGGCCTCGGGCTGAGCGTGGGCTGGCTGGGCGCGGCGGTGTGGCTGGCGGCAAAACGGGACCGGCGCAGTCGCAAGGCGGACGACCTCGAGGTGCTGGCGATCCTGGCGGTACCGGCGACGCTGGCAGGTTTCCATCTGCGTTATGACTTCGTCGCGTTGGGACTCGCGGCGGCCTGGGTGGCGACACGATCGGTGCCGCGCGACGCGTGTTTTCCGCTCGCGGCCACGATCGCGCTGAACTGGTATGGCGCGCGGGTGCTGGAGCGGCTCTACTTTGAGCCCATCGACGCCGTCAACGGCATCTGGGCGGCGCCGGGAATCCTGGGCCTCAACGCCATCGCGCTGCTGCACTGGCTCGCCTGCCTCTGGCTGGTCGGGCGCCTGACGCTCGGAGAGGCCTCGCCCGTTCCGACCGCGTCGCACCACGGTATCGGGAAAAAGCGCGACCGTTCGGCTCCCGCGCGGATCGAGGGGCCGGACATCGCTCCCGCGCCGGACGCGCCTATTTCTTCTTCTTCGCGGGCTTCTTCGCGAGAGATTTGATGTAAAGGATCACCGAGTCGATCTCGTGATCCTTCAGGACGCCGAGATAGGACGGCATGCCGACCCCGGTCTTCGCCTGGTCGAAGCCCTCCTGCACGCGACGGGCCGGATCGACGATCGATTCGCGAAGGTAGGTCTCGTCGACCGCCTTGAGTTCGGAACCGTCGGTAAAGCGTTTTTTCGATCCCCAAAGGCCGAGCCAGGTCGGGCCGACGACGACTTTGGCCTGGTCAATCGCGTCGGCCGCGTCACCGATGGGCAGGCCCGGTCCGGTGGTGCCGTCCACGGTGTGGCAGGCGATGCAGCCGTAGGTCTGATATACCTGTTGCCCGATTTCGATGGAGGGGTCCGGCGCCGCCATGGTGAGATTCGCCCCGGCCTTCAGGGTCAGGTCGATTTTCTGATCGCCGAATCCCTCGCGCTCCAGGTCGATGGGGTTGTTCTGGTGAATCGTCAGGTAGGCGTGCTGAATCGCCTCTGTCGGCGGAATCCGCCCGGTGGGATCGGGCACCCGGTATGTGACCCGCATCGAGTGAACCGGCCGCATGTTCGGGATGCCGAGAAAGACCGCGCGCTTGTCCCGCGAAACGTAGGCGTTGGCCACCGGCAACGATTCCTGGCCCGGCGAGCCGTCGAGTTTGTAATTGCCCGAGCCGTAGTTGTGGGTGCGGAGGTAATTCCACCGATCCACCGTGTAGCTGGCGAGACTCGTCGCGATGGCCGGATCCACCTCCTGGGCGAATCGCAGCAGCACGCCCCGGTCGCTGGAGCGGATGTCCGTCGGAATCCAGCATGGCCCGTCCGTGTGGCGCACCCGGTAGAGACCCGTGATCTGCTCCGCCGGCGTGCCCCAGATCTTCAGCCCCGCCAGCCAGAGCGAGCCGTCGAGCGGATTGACGCGGCCCTTAAGCAGACCCGAGGGAAAACCGCTCAGCACCGGCGCCACCGCCCCCTGCCGCTTCGCACCCGATTCGTCGAAGTAGATTTTGAAGATTTCCGGCCGGTTGAACCCGATATGGATCAGCGAATCGTTCAGCGGACCCATGCTCGCGTCGCGCAGCCACACCTGGCTCGCGCCACTGGAGTTGATGAAATGCGGGATCCAGACCGGCGGTTCGGTGATTTCCTTGGGATGAACGGCCTTGTCCTTCAGCGGCTCGGGCCGAAAACCGAAGTAATCGCCCTTCGACACCACGTGGATCGGCGTCGCCGGCACCCAGTTTCCCTGCTGATCGCTGGAGGTTACCATGCCCGTCAGCGGATCGACGCCGATGTAGGGCTGCCGCAGCCCGAAGCCGATCCGCTCGAAGGATTTCCCGTCCGCCTCGATCTCGATGATGGTGCCGTTGTATTTTCCCCAGGTCGTGCCGATCTGGCCCCCTTTCGCGATGTAAAATCCGCCGCCCGGTTTCGCGTAAATGTCCATGGCGAACTCCCGCGTCTCCGCCGTCTGCGGCACGCGATTGCAGAAGACCTCGTAGTGGTCGATCTCCCCGTCGCCGTCCTCGTCATGGAGCCGCATCACCCCGTTGCGGCCCGAGGTGTAAATCCGGCCGTCCACGATCGTGAGCCCCATCGGTTCGTGAAGCCCCGAGGCGACCCGCCTCCATTCGACGCGATCCAGTTTGTCGGTCAGATTTTTCGCGATCCAGACATCGCCGTCGAAAGTGCAGAGCGCCGCGCGTCCGTCGTCGAAAAAGTCGAACCCCGAAAGCCGCAGGCTCCGTTTCCAGGGATTGTCGGTCGGCTGGTCGATCTCCACCAGGGCGAAGGGCGAAGGCGCCGGAAGCGGCTTCGCGGAAGTCGTCAAAGCCTTCGTCCAGCGCGGAGTCGGCGCGGTCCGGGGCGATTCGCCGGGCGAGACCTTCGCGCCGTTGTGGGTGATGAGGAGCGTTTTCTCCGAATCCGACGGCGGAAACGTCGCGATCGCCGGTTTCCCGTCCACCGCGCGGCCGGTGACCGTTTTCAGCGGCTGGTTGTGGGGACCGATTCGCAGTTCGCGGATCAGACCGCCGTCCCTTTCCCGGTAAGTCAGGCGCTCCGAGATCGGCGTGCCCGCGACCTCGTATTCGAGCCGCACGCCGCCGCCCTCCATCCGCAGTCCGGTCCAGCGCGCCCACTCCGCCGGCAGCGGACCCAGCCCCAGCTCGCCCTCCTGCGCCGTGCCCCGGTCGCGGGGGTCGCCGAGCGACGGTTCGGCGTCCCCGGCGAACCAACCGGGATACAGCCCGTTGGCCAGCAGGGGCGTGCCAAGGGCGACCGGCAGATTGTCCTGGCCGGCGGAGGCCTTCTGCTGCGGCAGCCGGTAACTCCCGGCCGCCATGCTCGTCATCGTAAGCCATTCGCCGTCGCCCGTCTCGCGCCACACCAGCGCCAGGCGCACCATGTCCGTGTCGAAGCAGGCGTGCACTCCCTCGCCGAGGTCGAGAATGACGCCCCGGGGAGTGAGATTGTCCGCCGGCCAGCCGCCGCCGAGTTTCCGCGCGTCCAGCGCGTGACCGAAGAAGGGAAAATCCTTTTCGACAAACGAGGCCCAGGGCGCCTCGAGCGCGAGGTGCCGTTTGTCCTGGGAAAAACCGGAAGCCGGCAACGCGATCGCGACGGCCAGGGAAAGAAAGCGACGGAGAGGCGGACGTTTCAAAGCGGAGGAAAGCTGGCGTTGGGTTCGATGCCCGATTTCTTCGATCGCGAATGACTCCAAAATCATTCGAAATCCCGTTCATCGTTTCGAAACCCTAGCGCCGGCGGCCGAGCCGCGAAAGTCCCGAATCGCCCCCTGATCGTGTGACCGGTTTCGGCGAAAAATTGCGTCATTGCCGCCTTTCGACGCCTCTGGCATGCTGGCGTCGACTCAACCCTGTTGACTCGATGACCTAACCCTGTTGACTCAAGCCCGTTTTTCGCGATGAAACCGTCCCTTTTACTCTTCTTCCTCGCCGCCGGCCTGGCCGCGGCCGGTTCGGCGTCCGCCAACGACTGGCCCGGCTGGCGCGGTCCGAACGGCGACGGCACCCTGCCCGACGACGCCCGGTATCCCACCGAATGGTCGGCCTCGAAGAACATCCGCTGGCGCGCCGAATTGCCCGCGCCGGGGAATTCCTCACCGATCGTCAGCGGCGACCGCGTTTTTCTGACCGTCGGCGAAAACGGTGGGCGCCTGCGCTCGCTGCTTTGTTTCGACGCGAAGAGCGGCAAACAACTGTGGAAAAAGACCGTCGACTACGGAAAGGAAGACGTCACCCACAAGACCAACCCGTACTGCGCCGCCTCGCCGGTGACGGACGGAAAGCTGGTCTATGCCTGGTTTGGCAACGCCGGCCTGCATGCCTGCGATTTCAACGGCGAGGAGGCGTGGAGCCGCGATCTCGGCGGCGGCTACGCCCACATCTGGGGGCCGAACGCCGCGAGTCCCGTGCTGCTCGGCGGCGGTCTGCTGCTTCACGCCGGCCCGGGGATGGAGGCAAAGCTCTTCGCGCTCGAAGCCGGCACGGGAAAGACGATTTGGGAAGAGGACCTGCCCGACGCCGAGAGCGCGAAAGTGGGGGATTTCAAGGGTTCCTGGGCGACGCCGCTGGTGATCGACAACGGGGGGCGAACGGAAATGCTGCTCGGCCTGCCGGGCCGGCTCACCAGTTTCGACCCGAAGACCGGCAAGGAACTCTGGCGCGCCGCGGGTCTGGGCGATCTTTGCTACACCAATGTGCTCACCGGCAACGGGCGAGCTGTCTATCTGTGCGGTTATGGCGGCCCCGGCATGGCCGTGAAGCTCCCAGGACCGAAGGAAAAGGGCGACCTCACGAAATCCATCGCCCTCTGGACCGATCCGCCGAAGGGCAAAAACCAAAACCCGCAGCGCATCGGCTCCGGGCTCATCGTCGGCGATCACCTTTTCCTGCTCAATGAGCCGGGGATCGCCGAATGCGTCGAAGTCGAGACCGGCCGGTCGCTCTGGAAGGAAAAACTGAGCGGAAAGAGCTGGAGTTCGCTGAACCGGGTGGGCGGAAAACTCTACGTGAACGACCAGCGCGGCACGACCTATGTGTTCGAACCGGATGCCGCCGGGCTGAAGCTCGTCGCCACCAACGAAGTGGACCCCGGCCAGCACACCAACGCCTCCCTGGCCTTCGCCGGGGGAACCATCTTCCTGCGCACCGACGCGTTTCTCTATGCGATCGAGTAGGTCGTGGGGTCGGCTTTCGATTCGTCGAGCGCCCGTGTTGCGCCGGATCGAGGAAGAGTAGATTGCGATCGGGTGACAAAAGCCACTCTTCACGCATGCGAGCGTTCACTGCAGTCGTCGAAAGATGCCCAAATACCGGGCTGTTCGTCGGTTACGTGCCGGGCTTTCCCGGTGCGCACACTCAGGGGGAAAGCCTTGACGAACTGCGTGAAAACCTCCGACAGGTCGTGGCGATGCTTTTGGAGGATGGCGAGCCCGAGATTGAGGCCGAATTTGTGGGCACCCAGACCGTCACCGTGTAGGTCCCATGGGAAAGGCACCCATTCTCAAGCCTCGGGAAGCGATTCGAATTCTGGAGAATCTGGGTTTTTCGCAGGTCAGACAGCGCGGATCTCACAGGCAGTTTCGACACCCGGATGGTCTGGGAACCACAGTGCCCGATCATCGAGGCAGAGACCTTTCTCCGATCATTTTGCGTCAGATCGCATAGGACATTGGACTCACGGTCGAGGAGTTTATCGCCGGCAGATAGTCCGAACCTCGCCGGAAGTCCAAATCAGCTTTGAATTTTATCCCGAAGCGTCCCGACGGAATGCCCGACCCAGGTCCAGGTCGTCGGGCCAAAGGTCGATAGCGCACGTTCCTCGAGCAGGCGCCCGTAGTCGTTGCGGGTGAGGACAGCGAGCAGGCAACTGCCGGAACCGGAAAGGATCGCCGCGTGAACCTCGCGCTGGTCGAGCAGCCACATTTTCATCCGAGCGAGCGGGAGATATTTCGCGAAAACCGGGCGTTCGAGGCTGTTTTCCATCACGCCCCAGGGACAGATCTGGGGAACATAGGCGACGCCGGGAATCTCGCGCGAGGTGGCCCAGCTCTGATAAGCCCAAGGAGTCGGCACGCCGAAGGCCGGTTTCATCATGAAAAGGGGCAGGTCCCACGGAAACGCCGGCACCGGGGTCACGATCTCGCCGCGCCCGGTGCAGTCGCAGACGGTTCCGTGGATGAAAAAAGGCACGTCGGAACCGATGGCGGCGGCGATTTCGATCAGTTCACCGGTCGAAAGATTCAGATCGAAGGCCTCGTTCAATCCCTGGAGCGTTGCCGCCGCGTTGCCGCTGCCGCCCCCGAGCCCGGCGCCGTGGGGGATTTTTTTCTCGAGCGAAATCTTCGCGTCAAAGGTCCGGCCAGCGCGGTTTTCCAGCGCCCGAACCGCTTTCAGGACGAGGTTTTCCTCGCCGACGGGCAGCGAGGCGTCCGAGCAGGTCAGGACGGCGCCGCCACCGTTGGCGGGCTCGATCGTGAGGGTGTCGGCCAGTGACAGCGGCACCATGCGGGTGGCGATTTCATGATAGCCGTCCTCCCTCTTCCCGAGCACGCGGAGGGAGAGGTTGGTCTTGGCCGGGGATGTCACGGTGATCGCCACGGCCGGAAAGCGAGCCGAGTTTGCGGCGGGAAGCAAGGCGAATGTGGCACGGGCATCCCGCCCGTGGGCGTCAACTTAACGAGGGAGTGATGGTGTGGCGTAGGGGTGGGGCGAGACGTCCCCGCCGAGCCGCCGAAAGTCCCCGCCGTTGTTCGTCCCGCCCCATCCCGTCCGTGTGGGCAACCGCGGAGGAGAAGCGGGGAAAATCCCGGACTCCAACGGACGGCCGAAGGATGCTCGATGCGATCCGGCATCACAACGGCTCGGCGGGGACGCCTCGCCCCACCCGGCTGACGGCGCTCGCATCGGTCTTGAAAGCGCGCGCCAATTCCGCGAAAACCTGGGCGAGATGCCCAAACCGCGGGCTCAGGCCTTCCAGCCCGCGACCGCGAGCATGCGGCCGGTTTTGCCCATTTCGGCGCGGTAGGAATAGTAGCGGTCCAAATCGCGGCTGGTGCAGACGCCGGGATCGTGAATCCGGTCGGCGGGCACGCCGGCGGCGGCGCAATCCTCGCGGATCCGCGCGGCAAAATCGATTTCGTAGGCCGGCGGACGGATGCAGGGGCTGAGCTGCACGGTCAGGTCCGCCGCGCGGGAGCCGAAACGCTCGGCCATCAGGCCGACCGCCCGCGGCGCGATGCCGAGTGCGCTTCCGTTTTTTCCCGAATGGACGAGGGCGCAGGCGCGACGAACGGGGTCGACGAGCCACACCGCGCAGCAGTCGGCGACGTAGATTCCGAGAAATTCGCCCGGCGTCGCGGTGGCGAGACCGTCGGAGCCGGGCTGAAGGCGTTCGACGCCTTCGGTGGGCGGACAAACGGAGACACGGTCGCCGTGAACCTGCTCGGCCAGCCAGAGAGACGCCGGGTCGATGCCCAAGTCCCGCGTCAGGATGCGGTCGTGCTCCGGTTTGAGCCGGGCGAGAGCCTCCGCGCGATCGACATCGACCGCCACCCCCGGAATGCGGGTGACGAATCCATGAACCAGGCCGGGGATGGCCGACAGGGCGGGAAAAAACTCGACCGGCATCGCGGGAAATTTCACAGCGGAAGTGACACGCTCCGGCCCTCGCGGGCGGCGATGAGACCGGCTTCGAGGATTTCCTGGGCATCGCGGCAGGCCCGCGCCTCGCAGAGGGGATGAATGGCCGCCTCCGGATTCTCGATGAGATGCAGGAAATGGCTGCTGGCGTCGCGAAGCTCCGGCGGCGCGGGCGGCACGGGAAGCGGTTCGCCCTCCGGACAATCGGCGGTGGCTTTGATGAGCTGGCCGCCGCCGCGCGGCTCGACCATCAGGGTGCCGGAGCCGCCATACAGAACGGTGGTGTAGGCGGTGAGTTTCCCGATCTGGGTCCAGCTCGCCTCCGTCGTGGCGAGGGCTTGCGGGTAGGAAAGGACGAGGATGGCGTTGTCTTCGAGGGGCAGGTCGGGTTTAAAACCGGTATTCAATTTCACGCCGGAAACGGAGGCGGGCGAGCCGAGCAACACGCGGGCGAGCACGGAGCCGTAGCAGCAGTAGTCCATCAGGGCGCCGGCGCCGTTGAGTTCCGCGTCATAGAGCCAGTCGCAGAATTGCGGAGAGCAGCCGAGTTCTTTCGGTCCCTCGTGGGCGGCGCGGTATTTCACCTGCCAGAGTTGGCCGATTTCCCCGGCCCGCGCGGCGTCGATCGCCGCCCGCAGTTGCGGCCACCAGGCGAAGGGCCAGTTGATCATCAGCCGCACGCCGGCGGCTTCGGTGGCGGCGAGCATTTTATCCGCGCCGGCCAGCGTGGCGGCCATCGGTTTTTCGACGAGGCAATGAATTCCGCGTTCGCAGGCCATCACGGCGAGGTCCTCGCTCGTTTTGTTGCTCGCAAAAATGTAAACCGCGTCCAATTCGGCTGAGTCGAGCAGATTCGCGTAATCGGCGTGGGTCGTCCCGCCGTGCGCGGCCTCGTATTTGGCGCGCAGTTCCGGGGAGGGATCGGCCGCGCCAACGAGCGTGGCGTTATCGAGGCGGGCGAGTTCGTCGAGATTGCTCCAGACGTGATCGTGATGCAGACCCAGGACGCCGATTTTTTTCATGATGATTTCGCGGAATAGGGGATGGAAAGACTATCCTTTTCGCGAAGGATGGCGGGGATCAACCGGAAAAAGGGGGGATCGGCGGTTTGGCTACGAAGCGGAGACCCCTTGGAGCAGCGGCTGGCGTTTGGGTTTCGAACGACTTTTCACCACGCAATAGAAGTTCCATACCAAGCTCGAGGCCACCCAAAGGAAAATCCAAATGATATAAGCCAATTCGGGTTCGTCCTCCAGGTCCACGATGGGCGAGGCGGCCACGAGAAACGGAAAAAGACCAAACCAAAGCGTCCCAGCAAATATCCAGACGAGAATGCGACGGACCTTTGAACCTTCCAGTCGGGCGCCCTCGAGAAAGGGGATGAGGAGATTGAACGCGCCGAAGAGCGCTCCGGATACCGAAAAAATGACGATCGTTCCCAGATTGACGCTGGTGTTGGTGAAGAGCCCGAATTCGAAAAGATCGTCGTCGAAATAAAAGTAGCCCAGAGCGGGGATCCACCCCGCAAGGATCAGGAAGCCCGCCCAAAAAAACAGCCGGAGGATCGCGTGCCAACAACCTTTTGCCTCGTCCACCGATTCATCCAGAACGCTGGTCGGTCGTGATGAAGGCGATTGGCCCAACTCCGCCGCCGTTGCCGTCGCGAATCGAGCTTCGCTGGTTTCCAGAATCCTGGAAGGCCGCCAAAGCAAGTGTCGCCGCCCGTTCTTGAGGGCCAGGCGCACTCCGGTGAGAAAAAGAATGGCGTAAACCGCGGTCAAGGTCGCGGACAGCAGGAAGGAAACCAAGTTAGTCGCGGAATCGGCAGCTTGAAGCTCACCGTGGCCAAGCATCGTGAGGGAAACGCTGACCAGAGCCGCGAAGACACCGTAGGCCACGTCGCCGCCTACAACGGTGTTTCCCCGGATGAAGGCGCGCACTCGAAGGGCGACGATCGAGGCGCTAAGAATCACCGCGACGACGACGCACGTGTACCGGAAAAGATTGTGGGCCAGTGAGTTGTCGTCGAAAAGGGGGTTATCATTTGAGAAGAACTCATTCTTGAGCGCCGGGGGTTCAGCCGGGTTTAACGGCGGAAACAGATCGTTTATCGGAAACTCGGCATTTCCGTCCGGCACGGATTCGTCCGGGCTCGGCGGGGCCGCCTCGACGGGGGAGTCCGCTAAGACGTTGTCGGTATCTGGAAGGAGCGCCGGGGGGACAGCGGAAGAGTTTTGCGCGGAATCCCACGACCGGTTGCCGGCGCGAAAATATTCCGAAAAATCTTCTCCGGTTCGTGGAAGCACGGCCAGGAACGGAATCAGGTAGATCGCCAGCGCGGGAATGGCGCCCCCGAGCATTCCGCTTTTCAGCGCGCTGAGCCAGGTAAAGGCGCGCCCGGCCCGGAGGCGGAGCAGATAAGTCAAGATAGCCAGGAGGGGGGCGATCGAAAGGACTTCCCAATAGAGATAATTCCCCGCGTAAATGGAGGATTCGCTGAAATTCGCGTAGATGGTTTCGGAAACGGTCGAAGTGAGCGCCCAACCCACCATTGAAAGGCCGAAAGAGAGCGCGATGACGAGCGCGAAAAGGTTTCGGTGGGCGGAAAGAATCTGAAACACTGTCTCGCGTTTCATCGCGAGCCGTAAAGCGGGGATGACGTTGGACGAGACGGTTTCCCACGCTTCCGGCGCTTGTATTCGAAGATAACCGAGTCCCTGGAGCAGCCGCTTTCGGGGCGCGCCTTTCGCATGAACGATTGAATCGTTCGCGTACCGGGCGATAAACCAATCGCTATCCCCCCGCAGGAAGAGGGCTCGGACAGCGAGGCGCCGGCTTTCCCCGGAGTGGTCCCCGAGGACGAGTCCGGCCAACAGGATGCGCGCCTCGTCGCCCGAGGCTCCAGAGGAGACATTGCGCAGGAGGCGAATGGCTGCTCGTATTGAACGGGGTTTTTGCTGTTCTTCCAGATATTCACGCGCCAGAGGCATGACATCCCCTTCGATCGAAAACAATTCCGACCACTCTTCCATTTCCAGATCAGACTGGGCAAGGCTTCTCAGGAGGAATTCACGCTCGAGAGAGTTGAGCCAGCCAAAGTTCGAGGAGGCCCAAGTCGCCATCTGGAGGAGAATTCTGCCCTTCAACAGGCTGTCCGGATTCTTGTCCTGGCTTTCCCAGATTTCGCAGTAACGGACCAATTCGCGATGGATTTCCAAAGTGTCGCGATCCTGATCGATCCAGGCCCGCAACAAATTCCACCCTCGAATCAAAGCCTCGTGGGCGATCTCGACCTCGCCATTGTCGGCGATCAACAGCCGGGCCTCGGCGCCGGCAAACCGTTCAAGCACGGAATCGACGCGGCAGGCTTCCTCGGCGTCGGTGGCGAGGTTGCCGACCGATTCCCGGCGCTTGGTGTGGTTCGAGTCCTTGGAGATATTAATCAGGCGCAGAAAAACCTTGCGGCAGGTTCCCTGTTCGTCGGGCGGCAGGGAATCGTAAATCTCAGTCGCCCGGCGGTTCAAGGAGCCCTCGATCCGGCCCAGTTGCTGATAGTGTCTGAGCGTCATACGCCCGTTGCCCGAGAGTCGCCATAGCTGAAACAAGCAGTGCTGCAAGAGTGGCAGCGCGCCGGGAGCGGCCTCGAATTCGTTCAAAAGCAGGTCAACGAGCCCATCCTCGAATGAGCCGCCGCAGAGCACGGCGGGGCGCTCGATGGCTTCCCGAAGCTCCTCAAGCGTCATCCCGCCGAGAATCTCCTGGTTGTCCGTGAGGATCGCCGTGAGTTGCGGTGTGGACGCCAAGGGGGTCAGGTAGTCGCTCCGGAGTGTGCCGATCGCGATGGTCCGACCTTGCGGGGAGTTGGTGACGGCGATGATGGCGTCCAGAAACTCGGAGACATTTCGGAGAGCCTCGGTATCCAGCTCCTCCAGTTGGTCGATCGCCAGGACGAGATAGCCACTGCCGCCCTTTTCCTCGAGAAGCATGCGAATCTCCACCCGAAGCCGCTCGGGTTCGGTTCGCAGGGCCTTCGTCAACGAGGCGACCTTTTCGGCATCCCACCCCGCCGCCTTGCCGAGAGCGATGCACAGATTCTCGATGGGGTCCGAACCCGGCCGAAGGACGACCTTCAGCCAGTTGCGGCTATCGGGCAGGCCGTCCTGTTGCAGGAAACCGAAAAGCCCCGCCATCACGAGCGACGATTTGCCGGAACCGGAAGGACCGGTCACCACGAGGAAGCGGTTCTTCGGGCGATCGCCTGTGAAATCCGCGACTCGCTTCGCAAGCCACTGAATCCGGGACTGGCGACCGTGAAAAAGACGGGTATCTCGCTCGCTGAATCCAAACGGACGAAGCCCCATGTAGGGATTTTCGCCCTTCTCGAAGTTCGCGCCTTCCCCGGGGCCGGTGGGTTCGCCCCGGATGCCCGCCAGAAGCCGCTTCCACTGGCGTTCATCTCCAAGTCCCTGAGGGAATTCCACCCAAAGGCGGCTGCGAAGAAAATCCGGCAACGCGCTCCGGTCGACCTTTTCCGAACCGGGCAGCAAGACCAGAAAGGCGCGGAAGCGGTCCGCATCGACGTCTTCAATTTTGCGCCGAATCGCGGCCTGTATTTCCTCGTTCTGCCAGGGCCCGAGGCCGCTCGGACCGAAAAAAATCAGGCAGCAATCGCAGCCCGCCATCGCTCGCTGGAGTTCCGGAACGATGGCGTCTCCCGGTGAAAGATTCCATTTGTCGATCCACGGCTCGATGCCGTCCTCGCTTTTGAGCCGCCCCGCGACGTTCAGCACAAACTCCTGATCTTTGGTATTGTGCGAAAGAAATACTTTCAGCATGGCCGTTTGGTTCCTCCGAATTGGAGGTTGTGACAGAAAACGCCCAGTTCAAGGTTTTTCTGATCCAAACCGAGAAACAGGTTTTCGCCTTGGACGTCGGGCGTTCCGGGTCTTCAACTTCGAATTGGAAGACCCAACAGGGTATGGTCGGTGACCCAACCCTGTTGGGTGGGCGGCCTTTCCGCCAGTTGACGAAAACGCCGGGCCTTCGGAGAATGGCGGACATGAATCGCCTGTTGTTGACCATCCTTCTCGCGCTCTCCGCGGTCGGCGCTCAAATCGCCCGCGCCGCTGACCGGCCGAACATCGTGTTTTTCTTCGCCGATGACCAACGCTTCGACACGCTCGGGTGCGCGGGGCATCCCATCGTGAAAACGCCGAATATCGACCGGCTCGCGGCGGGCGGCGTGCATTTTCAGAACAGTTTCGTGGAACACTCGATCTGCTGGGTCAGCCGGACCACGATCCTCACTGGCCTGACCGCGCGGTCCTTTGGCGAGAGGGACCGTCCCGACTTCGCGAAGCCCGAGGCCTTGACGGCGCTGTATCCGGATCGCCTGCGCCGGGCCGGATACCGGGTCGGGTTTTACGGAAAATGGCACGCCAAGATGCCGCCGAACTTCAAGCCGACGGATCACTACGACGCGTTCGAGGCGATCGGACGCAATCCCTATTTCAAAAAACAGCCCGACGGATCGCTCCGGCACGAGACGGATCTGATTGGCGACCGGGCGGTGGCGTTTCTCGATTCCCAGCCGGCCGGGCAACCTTTCATGCTGAACCTGTGGTTCAACGCGGCCCACGCCGAGGACGGCGACAAGCGGCCGGGGATCGGGCATTACCCGTGGCCTCCCGGCACCGACGGGCTTTACGAGGACATCGTGGTGCCGCCGCCGCGCCTGAACGCCCCGGCGATCTTCGAAAATCAGCCGGAATTCCTGAAAAAATCGATCAACCGGGAGCGTTTCTTCTGGCGCTGGGACACGCCGGAGAAATACCAGACGAACATCCGCGCCTACTTCCGCATGCTCAGCGGCATCGACGCGGTGGTGGGGCGGATCGTGGCGGAACTCGAGAAGCGTGGTCTGGCCGAAAACACGGTGATCGTTTACATGGCCGACAACGGCTACTACATGGGCGACCGCGGATTCGCGGGAAAATGGTCGCACTATGAGCAGTCCTTGCGCGTGCCCCTGGTCGTTTACGATCCGCGATTGCCGGCGGAAAAGCGCGGTCGCAAGGAATCGCGCATGGCGCTGAACCTCGATCTCTCGCCGACATTCCTCGACTGGGCGGGGGTGGCGATTCCGGAAAGTTACCAGGGGCATTCGCTCAGGCCCGTGGTGGAGGGCGCGGAGACGCCGGACTGGCGCACGGATTTCTTTTGCGAGCACGTCACGCTGGCACCCCAGATCACCTGGGAAGGTGTCCGCGGGGAACGCTATCAGTACGCGCGTTATATCGACCAGGGAAACTACGAGTTCCTCTTCGATCTCGAATCCGATCCGGACGAGTTAAAGAACCTTGCCGGCGATCCGGCGGCGGCCGAAGTGCTGGCGAAAATGCGGGTTCGCTGCGACGAACTGGTCGCCCAATACGGCGGTCCGCTGCTCCCGCTGGCCGAACGCAAGGTCAAGGCGATGAAGGATTTCGACGAAAAGGCGCGGGCCGCGAAATAGGCGGACGATTTGGCGTTGACGAGCCCGGGGGGCTTTTGCTTTAATCGAGGCATCGGAGGAACGAACGATGCCAACTGAAAGGGAAATCATCGCCCGGGAGCGGCGCGATCTTATGGGACTCCTTTCGCCGATTCCATTGCGGTCTGTTGACGAGAACGTCCTGATCGCCTCGTGGAATATCGCGCAGTTTTCGGAGAAGAAGACGAACCGCGCGATTCAATACATCGCCGATATCTGCGAGCGCTTCGATATCGTGGCGATTCAGGAAGTTAAAACGAATTTGAAGGGATTGGCGAAACTTCAGGAGTTGCTGCCGGGACATTACAAGATACTCGTCTCCGACCCGACCGGAAACTACGAGCGCATGGCTTTTCTTTACGATCGGCGAACGGTCGAGCCCACGGGGCTGGTGTGCGAGATTGCCTTTCACGGAAAGATTCGTCAGCCGGAGACTTTTCAGTTCCAGAGGACGCCGTATTGCGCGTCCTTCCGGGCGGGACGTTTCGATTTTGTGCTGGTGTCGGTCCACATCGCGGAAGGCTCGTCGCACGGCGCGGTCGGCGAGAATCTGCGGGAGCGGGAGATCAAGGAGTTGGTCAAACACATCAAGCGGGTGGCGAAACGGGCGAAGGGCGCGGTGTTCGATCCCGATTTCTTTTTGGTGGGCGATTTCAACATCCAGAGTTACGGCGACCGCTTTTTCGAGGCGTTGACGGGCGGGGATTCGCCGCGCTTCACGACGCCGCCGGGGATGAACGCCTTGGGAACGAATTTCGACGGGACCAAGACCTTCGACAAGATCGCCTGGATCCCGAGTCAGGAGTTCGAGTTTACCGGAAAATTCGGCGTCGTGCCCTTTGGCGATGCGCTTTTTCGCGAACCGGGCCAGCCCGCGAAGGAGGCGCGAAGGCGGGTGAGCGATCACCTGCCGCTGTGGGCGGAATTTCGTGTCACCGAATTGGAACACGAACTCGATCAGATCCTGAACGTGCCGCGCGGCGGCGGCGTGTGATTACTCCAGCAGCTTCGCCATGAGAAAGGCGGTGGCGCTGCTGTATTTTTCGGAGGTGGAGGTGCCGGGAATGACGAGGTGGCACTCGACTCCGGCGGCGTCGCATTTTTCCTTCATCTTGACCCCGTAGACGGGATGGTGAATGCCGTGGCCGGCGTCTTTGGAGGGCAGGGTCATGTCGCCGCCGTAGCTCATGAAGAGCGGCGGATCGCCGGCGTTGACGTGATTGTGGGACGAGAATTCCCGGTAGTCGGCGGCGTGTTTTTCGTAGTTGGCGAGGGCGGTGTCGGCGTCGGGTTCGCCGACGGCGTTGGCGATCATGAGGTGCTTGAGGACGTTCGGGCCGAGCCAGGGGACGATGACTTTGGGATCGATGGAGGTCTGACCTCCGGCGCAGGCGGCGGCGGTGACGCGGGTGGATTCGCGAAGGACGGGGTCTTCGGCTTTCGGGTCGGCGAGATCATCGTGAAAGAGCAGCCACATCGAGGTGCAGGCGCCGGCGCTGCCACCGGTCAGGGCGACGCGGTCCTTTCGCAGATTCCACTCGGCGGCTTTCGAACGCAGAAACTGGATCGCGCGCGCGGCGTCGTGAACCGGAGCGGGCAGGGGATTGGCCGGGGTGAACCGATACTCGACGGAGGCGACGGAGATGCCTTTGGCGAGGTAGGGGTCGACTTGGTTGGGTTGCAGGACCTTGGAGCCGCCGCGCCAGCCGCCGCCGTGGATGTAAACCAGCAGCGGGCGCGGACCGTCTCCGTCGGCGCGGTAGAAATCCAGCACATTTTCCGGGTGGGAACCGTAGGAGACGTCGGCCATCGTGGGCTTGGCGACGGGCTTCGCGGGCTCCTGAGATTGACCCAACGAGGCGACCGCGAAAATGGCGGCGATCGACGGGGCGACGAACCATGAAAAAGACAGTGTGCGCATGATGCGCCGGTATCGCGGAAACGCGGGCCGGTGTCAAGTCCGGGGCCTGGCGCTTTTCGGTTGCGCGAGCCGGTGGGCGGTTTTACGGAGCGGTCGTCATGAGCGAGTCATTCAAAGATCGAGTCGTCGTCGTCACGGGAGCCGGCCGGGGAATCGGCAAAGCCATCGCGCGCCGTTTCGTCGAGGCGGGCGCCAAGGTCGCCGTCGTGAGCCGGACGGAGGCGAATTCCCGGACCGCCGCAGAGGAACTCAACGCCCTCGGCAAGGGGGAAGCGCGGGGATACGCGGTCGATATTGCGGATTTCGCGGCGGTGGCGGAGCTGGGAAAGCGCGTGACCGAGGAGCTTGGAATAGCCAGCATCCTGGTCAACAACGCCGGCGTCACCCGCGACGGCCTCGCGCTGCGGATGAGCGAGGAGGACTGGGACATGGTGCTCGACACGAATCTCAAGGGCGCCTTCAACCTCGTGAAGGCCTTCCAGCGGGGCCTGCTGAAACAGCCCGACGCGCGCATCGTCAATATCAGCTCGGTCATCGGCCTGATGGGCAATGCCGGCCAGGCGAACTACGCCGCCAGCAAGGCCGGCCTGATCGGATTCACCAAGGCGCTGGCCAAGGAGTTCTCCGGACGCGGTGTCTGCGTCAACGCCATCGCCCCCGGCTTCATCGAGACCGACATGACGGGCGAGCTGACCCCGGACATGCGCGAGGGTATTCTGAAAACAGTTCCGCTCGGTTTCTTCGGGGCCGTGGAGGACATCGCCAACGCCACCCTTTTTCTCGCCGGAAAGGGCGCGCGCTACATCACCGGCCAGGTGTTGACCGTCGATGGCGGGATGGTGATGTGAGGGCGGGGATACAGGGACGTGAATGAAGGGAGAGGTCGGGTTTTGCCGGATTTTTCGGACGGGATGGCCGAGCGCATTGAAACTTCGAATTTCGTGGAAGAGGCGGCGGAGTGGATCGCCTCGCGGATCCTTGCGAGGCAGGCGGATGGTGGCGTCTTCCGAATGAGCTTGTGCGGGGGATCGACGCCGAGACCCGTTTACGCGGCGCTCGCGGCGCGCGGCGACATTGACTGGGAGCGGGTGCTGCTGACCTTTGGCGACGAGCGTTGCGTGCCGCCCGATCACGCCGACAGCAACCACCGGATGGCGAGCGAATCGCTGTTGATACCCGCGTCGGTCCCGGCGTCGAGCGTGATGCGGATGGCGGGCGAGATGGAGCCGGCCGAGGCGGCGGACCGCTACGACGGCCAACTGCGAAAGCTCGCTCTCCTGGCGGGCGAACCCGTTTTTCGGCACGATCTGATCCTGCTCGGCATGGGTGAGGACGGTCACACGGCGTCGCTTTTTCCCGGAACGGCGGCGTTGGGGGAGCGGGAGCGGTGGGCGATGGCCAATTTCGTGCCGAAATTCGACGCCTGGCGTCTCACGCTGACCTATCCGATCCTGAATGCGGCCCGTGAGGCGGTGTTTCTGGTCACGGGGACGGCCAAGCGTCCGGTGGTGGACCAGGCGATCGCCGGAGTGGGCGGGCATCCGGCCGGGCGGATCGGCGCGGAGTCTGTGACGTGGCTTCTGGGGTAAAACGTGGGCGGGACGAAGTATTTCCGCTCTTCCCGGTTCCTTTCTGGTCTGTCGAATCCGGCGGCCTCCCGGTGTCGACTCCTCGAATCTTTGAAAAAGAAAAAGGGGCACCCGGTTCACGGGTGCCCCTTTCCGAAATGAACAAGTCGTCTATCGATTCGGTCTTCCTTTCGGAAATCAGAAGCGGATGACCATGTCGACCGTGAAGCGGTCTTCCATGAGACCTTCGTCCTGGTCGGTCAGCGGGAATTCCCAGGCGAAACCGACATCGATCGCGCTGTTGAGACGAGCGCGGGCACCGACGGCGACGGAGACGAAGTTGTCCACCGTGTTGGCGGCGCCGAGATTGACGAGGTCGCCGCCTTCGAAGCGGGCGATCGCCGGCACGAGGCCACCGGCCTGCTCGGGGAAGCGCGCGCTGCCGTCACCGGCGTCGAGGACGTGGAAGACATTCAGTTCGACCAGCGGGAACAACCAGTCGGTCACCGCGTAGCTGGCGTGAACGCTGTTGTAGAAGACGGAGGTCTCCGAGTCGTCCACCGGGAAGCGGAAGCCGAACTGATCGGCGAGCTGGAGTTTGCCGGCGAGCTTCAGGAAGGACATCGACGGCGTGAAGATGCCGTCGCCTTCGCCCTGCCACACGTCGGAATTGCCGGAGGCGATTTCGTACTGGAGCTGGATGTTGGAGGCGAGGCCCTGTTCGGGCTTGAGCAACCACGCATACTTCAGGCCCGCTTCGATGTTCGCCCAGCCATCGGCGGCGGTCAGCGTCGAGTTCGGGTTGAAATCGATGTAGCCGTCTTTCACCGCGTTGATGGAAAGACGATCACTCAGGGCGTATTCGAGCTGCACCGCGTAAACTTGAAAGTCACCGCCCACCGGAACGCGTCCGAGGATGGTGTTCACCACGTCCGGCATGCGGTTGTGGATGAAGAGCGGGTGCAACTGGGTGCCCGGGATGGCGAGATCGAAAAGAGTCGGATTCGAAATCGGACGGCGGGCGTCGGCCCACGGATCGACTTCGACGACGCCCTTCTCGACGGGAACGTCACCGGCTTTGGCGACGAACGGCGACGCCACCAAAGCGGCGGCGAGAACGAGTTTGGAGATGTATCGAGTGCTCATTGGGGTGGATTTTTAGAGAGAATTCAGAAGGACGCAAGATTTTCCTGATAATTTTCATCTAAGCTCTGACGTGGGGCTTGTCTGCGCGCAAATTGGCCCGATTTATCGCAAGATATGCGGAATGCTGCCCGAGCGGCGGCCTCCGGAGTCGGGTCGGCGAATTCCGGTGACGAGGGACCGGAGACGTGGCACTGTCGCCGCCATGACCGATCCCGACCCCGATCCCGCCGCCGGCCCGTCGCTGAGCCATTCCGACCTGTTGGAACTGAAACGCTGGAACACGCCCACCCTCTACAATGGCTGGGAGCAGATCACCACCCGCGACGCCGGGCGCGAGGGCTTCAACCTCGAGGAGACGCGCGATTACATGCCCTCGATGGGACCGATGGTCGGCTGGGCGGTCACCGTGAGGATCGAGCCCTCCAACGCGGCCCATCGCGCGGCGAATCCCCGAGCCTGGGACGAATACCGGCGTTATGTGGCCGGCCGGCCCGGTCCGAAAATCGTCGTGGTCCAGGACCTCGATAAACCGGGGACCTTCGGCGCCTTTTGGGGCGAGGTGAATTCGAACACGCACCGCGCGCTCGGCTGTGTTGGCACGATCACCGACGGCGCCATTCGCGATGTGGACGAAATGAACAACGCCGGCTTCAAGGCCCTGGCGCGGCGTCTGTGCGTCGGGCACGCCTTCGGTTGGCCGATCGAGTGGGATTGCCCGGTCGAGGTCTTCGGGACGCGGATCGAGCCCGGCCAGTTGATCCACGCCGACAAGCACGGGTTTCTCGCCATTCCGCGCGGAGAGGAGGCGGGGCTGCTCGACGCGGCGCGTTTCATGGACTCGAACGAATGCCGGACCGTCATTCCGGCCGCCCGTGACGTGGCCGGCTTGTCGATGGACGCGGTCCTGTCGCGCATGGATGACGCCATCGTCCAGTTTGGCGAAAACGTGCGGCGGAAATTCCGGCGCGAAGGCGAGTGGTGATCCCGAACCCAACAGGGTTGGGCAACGGACCCAACAGGGTTGGGTCGGGGAGTCAACCCTGTCTGTTCTCCAGCCCCTCGACGACGTCGATTTCGGCGGGGGGATCGAGGGGGTAACCGAAGGCCTCGAAGGCAAAGGCCCAACGGTCTCGAATGGCGGCGGCGTGCTCGGCGTCGACGCGGTGGACGTTGCGCTCGTAGTCGCGGATGTCGGTGACATAACGCCCGATTTGGGAGAGCGCCCGGTCGCGGCCCTCGATGCCGAGGCGATCGTAGATGCGCCCGATTTCGCCGAGGGGATCGGCGACGATGGACTCGAAACTGGTCTCGCAGAGGTCCCCGGGCGCGAGGATCTCGCGGTCCCGCAGGTAGCGGCGCACGAGGTCGGCGTAGGTTTCCAGCACGAAGCCGGGCAGGTCGAGGCTGGCGTCGAAATCCTGCCAGGCGAAGGCGTTGAACAGGCGGGAGAATTTCTTGACGCTGGACCGGAACACGGGCCACGGATTGCGGGAGATGTGGATGAACTTGGCGTCGGGGAACAGGCGCTTGAGCAGGGGGATGCGCGTGGTCGAGGCGGGGTTCTTGAGCAGCAGTTGGCGCCCTCCCTTGGCGTAGCTGAGCTTTTGGAGCAGGTAGGAGTAGGCCCGCTCGAATTGGGCCATTTCCGCGGCGTCGAGGTCTTCGAAAAACAGGGCGCGCCGGGAGTGGCGGCGCATTTCCCGGGGAAAATAGTAGCAGTTGTAGTAGCAGAGGGGGTTCATGTTGCCGAGGGCCATCTCCTCCTCCTGCGGCTCCTCGAGCGAGAGCTTCACGTTGTCGTAGCCGCGATCCTTCGGCAGGACGCGGTTGAGGATGCCGCGGCCGATGCGGACTTTCTCGCCGAGCATGTCCCAGGGCATGGCGGTCTCGCCGAAATCGATCCAGCCGAATTGCGGGTCCTTGCTCAGCAGGTTGTGCAGGTGGGTGGTGCCGCTGCGCCAGTGGCCGATGACGAAGATGGGCGGGTGCGCGGGCCGGTGCTCGCGGATGCGGCGTCCCCACCAGGCCGTCTCGAAGGCGGCGAAGGGCCAGCGGAAGATCTGGACGCTCCAGGCGGAGAGGCGTTGCAGGCGGGAACGGCGGGAGAAATGGCCGCCGGTCTGGAAGTAGTGCCGCAGAAAAGTGCGGAAATTCGCGCCGGCGAAGGGATGAAAGGGCGGCCCGGCTTCGGAGGCGGCGCGCTCCAGGGTCCAACGCGGTCCCCGGGGGGCCGGGGTCTCGGCATCGGCGGTGGCATCGGCTTCGCTCATGAACGCCACTCCTTACGCGCGATCCTCGCGGTTTTCGCCAAAAAAATCGGCCTTACGGCTCGCGACCCCGGGGGGAGGGGCCGCCAGGCCGGAAAAAGGCGCCGACCGGCGTTTGATCGAGCCCGGGCGAGGGCCGCGGCCGTCCACTTGGAAGCGTCGGCCGCGAACCACGCGACGGGGCGCCGGTTCAGAGGGCGGTCTTTTTGAAGACGATGTCGGCCAGGGCCGCGCCGGCGATCTGGGCGACGAGGTAAAAGAACAGGGTCTTCAGCGGCAGGGCGCCGTAGATGAAAAGGCTCACGCCGACGGCGGGGTTGAAGACGCCCCCGGAGATTTTTCCGACGGCGAAGGCGCCGGACATGACGGTGAAGCCGATGGCCAGACCGTAGAAGGAGTTGCCCTTGTTGGCCTCGGTGGTGGCGACATTCAGGACGACGTAGCAGAGGGCGAAGGTGAAGAGAAACTCGGCGAGGAGCGCGTTTCTCATGTCGATGTCGCCGAGGCTGGGAATGGTGTTGTCGCCGTTGATGACCTTTTGCACCAGCACCCCGGCGAGGACGCCGGCGATCAGTTGCGCGCCGAGGTAGGGGCCGAGGTCCTTGGCGTTGAGCTTGCCGCGCAGCATCACCGCGAGGCTGACGGCGGGGTTGTAATGGGCGCCGGAGATGTGGCCGCCGGCGAAAATCATGACCATGAGGACCGAGCCGATGGCCAGCGGCGCCAGGTCGCCGGCGTTTCCGAGCATGGCGGCGGTGCCGACGGTGAAGACGAGAAAGAAGGTGCCGATGAATTCAACGATGATTTTTTTCATGGGGTGGATCCAAGGATTGAAGATGTCCGGGAGGGAGAGTGAAGTTTCTTTTGCTAGCGGTTCCGGGCCGGTTTGCAAAGCGCTTTTCCGGAAAAATGTGGCGTGGGCGCCTCAGTATTCGCCGGCCAGGTAGTTCGCGGTGACGATGACGCGGTCCTCCCATCCGGCGCCGCGCGGCTGGAGGCAGGGGATCTCCGGGGCCTGGACGAGGAGAAAGGGTTTGCCGGACAGCCACGGGGTGCCGGGCCGGCTCTCGTCGCCTCTGGGCACGGTGAAACCGAGCTGGGCCTCGGCGAAAAGGTAGGCGCCGCGCAGGGCCGCGCCGTTGGAGTCGATCACCTCGAAGGGAAACCCCAGCGCGCCCTCCCGCAGTTTCGCGGGCGCGGCGCGGACGACGACGAAGTGGTGGCGGGCGGGTTTCCAGGCGACCTCGCCGTCCCGCTTCGGGTCGCGCGCGGCGACGAAGGACCGCAGGCTCAGTAGCGGCGGCACGCCGGCCCGGAGCGATCGGCTCATCGCCTGGTGGACGCGGGCGACGAAGGCCTCGGGCGTCTCGCTTTCCCGGCGGTCGAGGTAGCCGCCGGTGAGTCGCGCGGCCGCTTCGGGCCGGGCTTCGGCGAGGAAGTCGCGAAAGGCGTTCGCGCAATCCTCCGGCTGCGCCCCGTGCCCGATCCAGCGGGGCATCCCGGGGTAGAGCACGGAAGGCTTGTTTTTGAAAAAGCGATCGATGGCAAAGCGCAGTCGATCCGCGTGCCGATCGCCCAGCAGCGCGGCGTAGGCGGCCTGGAGGTCGGGATTGCCAAACTGCGCGGCGTTCAGCATCGCGGCCGGTCCGCAGCCCGCCGGCGAGTCTTCGTAGGCGTGTTGATTGACGATCAGGCGGGGATCCACCGACACCCGCGCCATGGCGTCGTCACCGTCCTCCGCGTCCCCGCCGAAAACGGGCGCGGCGACGGCGGCGAGGGCGATCGCCGGGAGGAAAAAACGCGGTCGAGACATGGGAGGCCGTTTCTTTTTTCGAAAAACGGCCCGCCCTTGTCAAAGCCATTCGGGACGGGGGAGACCGCCGCCTACAGATCGTCCCCGTCGTCCTCGCCCGCGACCTGGCCGCGCAATTTGGCCTCGATGAAACCGTCGAGGTCGCCGTCCATCACCGCCTGGATATTCCCGGTGTGATAACCGGTGCGGTGGTCCTTCACCAATTGGTAGGGCTGGAAGACGTAGGAACGGATCTGGCTGCCGAAGCCGATCTCGCCTTTCTCGCCGTACTGCCGCTCCATCTCGGAGCGTTTTTTGTCCTCCTCGAGCTGGTAGAGCTTGGCCTTGAGCATCTTCATCGCCAGCGAGCGGTTCTTGTGCTGGCTGCGCTCGACGGTGCAGCGAATGCGGATGCCGGTGGGCAGGTGGACGAGCTGGACGGCGGTCTCGACTTTGTTGACGTTCTGGCCGCCCTTGCCGCCGCTGCGGCAGGTGGTGATCTCGATGTCCTTTTCGTTGATCTCGACGTTGCCCTCGTCGTCCAGTTCGGGCGACACGTCGATGCTGGCGAAGGAGGTGTGACGCCGCGCGTTCGAGTCGAAGGGCGAGATGCGCACCAGCCGGTGGACGCCGCGCTCGGCGTTCAGGTAGCCGAAGGCGTTCTCGCCCTCGATGCGCAGGGTGGCGCCGCGGATGCCGACTTCCTCGCCCTCCTGGATATCGACGGACTCCACCTTGTAGCCGCTGCGTTCGCACCAGCGGGTGTACATGCGCAGCAGCATGTCGGCCCAGTCGCAGGCCTCGGTGCCGCCGGCGCCGGCGTGGATGGTCAGGAAGGCGTTGCCCGCGTCATGCGGGCCGTCGAGCATGGTCTGGAGTTCCAGGCTGTCGAGGGCGCTCTCGATGGCCTCGGCCTCGGCCACGACTTCGGCGACGCCGTTGTCGTCCCCCTCTTCCTCCGCCATCTCGATGAGGACGTCGATGTCCTCGATGCGGCGCGTGAGGTCCTTGAGCGGGTTGATTTTCCCGCGGATGCGGGCCACCTCGGCCATCTTGCCCTGGGCGGCGTCCTTGTCGTCCCAGAAACCCGGCGCGCTCATCTCTTCCTCGAGCGCGCCCATGCGTTGGTTCAGCGCATCGAGGTCAAAGATACCTCCGGAGCTGGCCCAGGCGCTTTTTCAGGTCGTCGGTGTCGATGGCTTGGAGCTGGTCGTGGAGGGTGGCTGACATGAGGGAAAAGTGTGCCAAGTCCGCGCCGCCGCAAGTTTTCAGTTCCCGCTTTTTGCTTTCCCGCGCCGGACGAACGACCGTGCGCCCGCCGCTCCCGCCATGCCCGTCACCGCCACGCTCCTCCGCCGGATCCCGCTCACCGAGACGAGCCTCATCGTCCACTGGTGCGGCGCGGACTGCGGCCTGGTCAAAACCGTGGCCAAGGGCGCGCGGCGGCCGAAGAGCCCCTTCGCCGGCAAGCTCGACCTCTTTTTCCGCTGCGAGATCGAGATCGTGCCCGCGAAAAAGGGCGATCTGCACATTCTCAAAGACCTCGCCGTGCTCGACTCGCGCCTCGGCATCCGGTCGGACTACACGCGGACACTGGCGGCGGCTTATTTCGTGCGTCTCATCGAGGCGGTGACCGAGCCGGAGACGCCGATTCCCGATCTGGCGGACCTGCTGGACCGCGCCCTCGGCTTCCTGGAGAAATCGCCCTGCGACCTCCGCGCGGTGAGGCATTTCGAGAGACAACTCGCCGCCCGTCTCGGGCTGATGGAGGAGGAGCAAGACGGACGCCGCAGCCCTATCGACACCATCGCCGAGACCTTCGGCGCCATCCCGAAACAACGCGCCGAACTGCTCGAACGCCTCCGCTGAAACAGAGGACGCCGTCGGGAAGAGGTCCGGCTCCAATTGCCGATCGCCGAACGCCTTCGCGGCCCTTTCCCCAATGCCCCGATCGGGATAGGATGGCTCCAGGATGAGACGCCGCGACTTTTTCGCCCGCACCTCCGACGGCCTGCTCGGCGCGGCGTTCGCGCACCTGTTTGCCGCGGACCTGGGCGCCGCCGATTCGCCGCCGGGACTGGAGCCGCCCTACAATCTGAAGCCCAAGAACGGCCACCATCCCGCGCGGGCAAAGTCGGTCATCCAGCTCTTCATGAACGGCGGGCCGAGCCAGATGGACCTCTTCGATCCCAAGCCGCTCCTGCGGAAATACGACGGCCAGCCCTTTCCCGGCAACATCGAGAGCATCGGCAACAGCAATCCCACCGACATCGGCGTCGTCATGGGAGGCCAGTACGAATTCCGGCGCCACGGAGAGTGCGGCATGTGGATGGCCGACCCGCTGCCCCACCTCGCCGAGTTGGCGGATGACCTGTGCCTCGTGAACTCGATGTGGACCGATCACCCGAACCACGACAACGCCCTCTACAAGATCCACAGCGGCCGCCTCTTCATGGGCTATCCGACCCTGGGGGCGTGGACCGTGTACGGCCTCGGCACCGAAAACCAGAACCTGCCCGCCTACGTCGTGCTCAACGACCCGCTCGGCATGCCGAAAAACGGCGTCCGCAACTGGACCTCGGGCTTCCTGCCTCCCACCTTCCAGGGCACCCGGCTTCGGCCGACCGGTTCGCCGCTGCTGAATCTGAAACGGCAGTTCGACGAGCCCGACGCCGTCACCGAGTCCGCCCGCGGCCTGCTCCGCCAGCTCGACGAGATCCATCGCCGCGACCGTCCCCATGCGCCCGATCTCGACGCCCGCATCGAGAGCTACGAACTCGCCGCCCGCATGCAGCTCTCCGCCGGCGAGGCCCTCGACCTCGCCAGGGAAACCGACGCCACCCGCGCCCTCTACGGCATCGGCGACAAGGAGACGGACTCCTACGGCCGCCGCTGCCTGATGGCCCGCCGCCTCGTCGAGCGCGGCGTGCGATTCGTGCAGGTCTTCCTCGAGGAGCAGCCCTGGGACAGCCACGCCGACCTCGCCGACAACCACCGCGCCATCTGCCGCCGCACCGACAAGCCCGCCGCCGGGCTCCTGCGGGACCTGAAACAGCGCGGCCTGCTCGATTCCACCCTCGTCATCTGGGGCGGCGAATTCGGCCGCACCCCGACCACCCAGAAGATCGGCGACAGCTACACCGGGCGCGATCACAACATGCAGGCCTTCACCACCTGGATGGCCGGTGGCGGCATCCGGGGCGGCACCACCCACGGAAAGACCGACGACTTTGGCCACGCGGCGGTGGAGGACCCCGTCAGCGTCCACGATTTCCACGCCACCGTGCTGCACCTGCTCGGGCTCGATCCGTGGCAGCTCTTCTACAAGCGCAGCGGTCTCGAGGAACGCCTCACCGGCATCGAGGAACCGCGCGTGGTGACGGAAATCCTCGCCTGAGCGAAGGAACGAGAAAGGTGGATTCAAAAGGTGGCCGCGAGCGTGAGCGAGCAGCCCGGAGGCGGGTGGACGTGGCGATGGGGATGCGCCGCGGCGGGACGGTCCACTCGATCGTGCTCGCGGCCCCCCTCCAACCCAAACCCAAAGCAATAATTCGCGTTCATTCGCGTCGATTCGCGGTTTGCTCCTCCCGGAAGTGTCAAAACTTTTGAGGCAACAGGATGTGGAATGGGGTTGAAAGTTGGCGGTTTCCCAGGGCGGCCGGTTTCTGGTAGGATCGCCCCCGCGGGCGAATACGGGCGCCGCGAAATTTTTTTCACGCCGCTCTAAGAAGACCATCGGACGGTTCGTTTGAGCCTATGAAAACAACGGGGATGTCATCGTTACCCATCGCAGCTTCAGCAGCCGCAGCCTTCGAATCCGTGAGCGAGGAGATGTCGTCACGCCAACTGGTTGAGGAGGCCCAGCGGGAATTCCAGGGGCCGCTCACCGGCTACGCGGCGGGTCTGCTGAATGGCGATTGGGAGCGAGCCCGGGATGTGGTGCAGGACACTTTTGTGAAACTGCACCAACAGGACCCGGCGACGGTGCGGAGCCGGCTGCGAAGCTGGCTCTACACCGTGTGCCGGAACCGATCCATCGATGTCCTGCGAAAGGAAAAACCCATGAAAACGACCAGCGGAGAAATCTTCGAAACCATGGTGGACGACTGGCGGCCCGATCCCGCGGCCGCCGCCGAGCGGGCCGAGCAACACGCCGCCGTCCTGCGGCTGGTCGATCGCCTGCCGGAAAACCAGCGCGAAGTCATCCGGCTGAAATTTCAGGCCGACCTGAGCTACCGCGAAATCTCGGAAATCACGACGCTCAGCGTCGGCAACGTCGGTTTTCTCCTCCACACCGGCCTCAAACGCCTGCGGGACATGATGGGGAAGGAGTTCGGGAGTCAGTAGTCAGTAGTCAGTCTTCGGAAATCATTAGCCAGAAATCGGATTTCAGTGATCGGGAATTGAAAGTGGGAACGCGGGCGGAAGAAATTGTCTTTTTAGCTATGAAAACAGAAATCATCACACCCGACGATCCGCGGTTGACGGCTTATGCCGCGGGAGAACTGTCGCCGGAGGAATCCGCCGCCTTCGAGCGGCAACTGGAGGAATCGCCCGGAGCACGGGCGGAACTCGAGAGCATCCGGGAAACGATGGCGCTGCTGCGCGGGGAATTCGCCCGCGAACTGGACGAGGTCTTTTCGGCGGCCTCGAGGCACGGTCTGCCGCGCGTGCTGGAAATGCCGGCCGGCCTTTCCGATCCGGACGTGGCGCGAATCGCGCGCTGGCTGCCGACGCCCCGCACGGCGATTCTCGGCCTGGCCGCCGTGCTGATCGCGATGGCGGTGGTGGCGCCGGTCGTGTTCCGGAGACCGGAGACGATGGAGAGACTCGTCGCGCAGGCGCCGGCTTCGAACCGGTCCGGCGCTTCGGTTCTCGGTACGAAGGGAATGAAGATGGAAACCGTCGCGTTCGCCGACGGATCGGGTACGGCGATCGATCTTAATTCCGTGCCCCGCCCGGTTTCGTCGGACTCGGGATTGGTGACGGCGGTGTCCGGCCGAATGCTCGTCTCGGACGGCAACGGCTCGCTCCCGGCCATTCTCGACGCAAAGCCGCTGGCGGAGGAGCTTATCGTCGCCGAGGCGCGGCGGCTCGCGGACGACCCGATCCGGGTGCAAAACCAAGCCGTGCCCGTGGCGGGTTCGGCGGGAAAACCCGTCACCGTTTCGACGGGGGGCGCGGACGGGTTTACCGGGGGACGCGGAAATGTCAGCGTCATGGCCGGCGGGGAGATTCTTCTGACGCCGGTGGGAACGCCGCCGTCGATGGTGTCGGCCCCAGCGCCGCGGACGCATGGCGGCAGCATCGAGATTGCCGGTGGGACGAAGGCCGAGGATGGACAGAAAACGCGGTCGCTTTTCGCCTCGCACACCCGCACCGACAGCGACGGTCAAAAAGCCGTGCGGGTGAAAGGCCGGGTCAGCGTCGCGGCCGCGCCCGCGCCGATGCCCGACGCGGGGGCCATGAGCTTCACCCACAGCGGCACGGCCGAGCCGTGGAGCGCGACGGAGGGACGGCCGGAGGCGTTGTCGCGGCTGAGCGCCGACGACGCGATGGCGAGGCTCCCGATCGCGGGCGGGGTGGCGAACGACTACGGAGTCCCGGTGACCGCGACGCCCGTGGAGGGCTCGGACGCGACGGGATTCCGGTTCACGCTGGAGGATAGTCCGGGTGGAAAGTCCGGCGGAAACGGAACGAATGGAAAGTTTCTGAGGCAGTTTTTGAGCGGTCCCGATCCCGGGACCATGCGCGGCTTCGACTATCGGGACGTGGGACCGAAAGACGAAGTAATGCGCGAGTCGAAAATTCAATGGGACAATTTGACGGCTTCGGTGGGCGGCGGCGGATCGATCAACATGGGATCGATCTACATGGGAACGATCGAACTAAGCGCTGGCGCGCTGCCGGCGGATGTGAACAAGACGCTCACAGACTTGGTCACGCAGACGGCGGCGCCCGGCGTCGACAGCTACGGTCGTGAAGTCGCCCGCGAAGGCGCCTCCGTTGCCGTTTCCGGAATGGATCTGAATTGGCTCAACCCCAACCCTTACCGGAAAGTGGACGTCCTTTCGTCCGATCCGGCGCGCGGCGCGATGGACTTCGATGCGGGTCTCGCCCTTTCCGAAAGCGAAGTCCTCGGTGCCGGCCTGTTCGGCGCGGGGGGAGCCATCCCCGTGACCGGGCTGGCGGAGACGAGTCTCTACACGCTTCCGCCGGTCGCCCCGGCCGATCCGGTGGCCGCGCCGTCGCACCCGGTGCCGGGCGCGGGGAAATTCGCGCGGACCTGGGATAACCCGTTCAAGGACCCGATGCACGAGGAGCTTTCGACTTTCTCCGTGGATGTGGACACGGCGTCCTACACCCAGGTCAGGCGGCTGATTTTGAAGGAAAACCGCCTGCCGCACCGCGATCAGGTGCGGATCGAGGAGATGATCAACTATTTCGACTATCCGGAGTACGAAACGCCGAAGCTCGACCCGAAGACCCCCGGCGAGGGAGGGGCTCCTTTCTCGATCACGCTGGGTTGCGCCTCCGCCCCGTGGGACACCGCGCGCCGGGTGGTGCGGATCGGTCTGAAAGGCGCCGACCTCTCGGTCGACGAACGCCACGCGGCGAACCTCGTCTTCCTGCTCGACGTGTCGGGCTCGATGAAACCGGAGGACAAGCTGCCGCTGCTGCAAAAGACCCTGCGCGAATTCGTCGGCCAACTCCGCGACGACGACCGCGTGACAATGGTCGCCTACGCGAGCAAGACCGGCGAGGTGCTCGAGCCGACTCCGGGTGCGGAGAAAAAGAAAATTCTCGCCGCCATCGACGCGCTCTCGGCCGGCGGCTCGACCAACGGCGAGGGAGGCATCCGCCTCGCCTACAAACGGGCGCGCGAAAACTTCGTCGAAGGCGGCGTGAACCGCATTCTGCTGGCGACGGACGGCGATTTCAACGTCGGGCAGGACAGCGACGCTGACCTCGTCCGCCTCGTGGAGCACGAGGCGAAGTCGGGCGTCTATCTCACCGTGCTGGGATTCGGAACGGGGAACTTCAACGACTCGATGCTCGAAAAGATCACCAACAAGGGAAACGGCCAGTTTCACTACATCGACCGGCTCGAGGAGGGCCGCCGCGTGCTGGTCGAGCAGGCGAGCGGGTCGCTGGTGACCATCGCGAAGGATGTGAAAATCCAGGTCGACTTCAATCCCGCCCGGGTCGGCGCCTACCGCCTGCTCGGGTACAGCAACCGCGTCATGCCGCGCGAGCATTTCGCCGACGACACGAAGGACGCCGGAGAGATCGGCGCCGGACACAGCGTGACCGCCCTCTACGAAGTGATCCCGGTCGAATCGCTGCTGCAAATGACGCGGGCCGAGCCGCTCGAGGAGTTGCGCTACAAGCAGTCCGCCGGCCCCGAAAACTCCCCGCTTGCCCTGCGGGAACGCGCGCTGAAGGCGAGGGGCGTCAGCCTGGTGGACAGCCCCGAGCTGCTCACCGTGCGCCTGCGCTACAAGCGGCCGGACGCGGACCGGAGCGAACTCGTCGAGGTGCCGCTGAACGACGAGAAAACTCCCTTCGCCCAAACGGACGCGGATTTTCGCTTCGCCACGGCGGTCGGTATGACCGGCCTTTTCCTGCGGGACGATCCGGGGCTGGGCGACTGGCTCGCGGGCGATTCCGTGGCCCGCCTCCGGGAGATCGGCCGCGTCGCGCGGGCCGCCATCGGCGATGGCGACGAATACGGCCGGAGAGCCGAATTTGTCGAAATGGTCGGCGCGATCGCGAAACTCGGCGGCGCCTCGACCGAGGCCGACGACGAGCCTGTGCCGGAGTCGGGGGATGTCGGGCGCTCCGTGCGGAAGAAACTGGACCAGTTGCGATGAGCCGGCGGTTCCGGGTTAGACCCGTCGCCAAAATTTCCCGCCGAAAGAAGAATTTGGAAGGGATTAATGCATCCGCGCTCCGCGCGTTGTTGGTTTTGGTTTCGGCCTGGATTTCCGCCTGACTGCGTTCCTTGCCCGGTCATGAGGCTTAACAGGGTTGGATGACCGACCCAACCCTGTTGGGTCCCGGGGTCTTCGGACCGTGAATTTCAGCGGATCTCGTAAATCTCGATGCCGGGCTGGATGATCCCGACCGGTCCCGGGGGCGCCTCGAACACTTTCTTTCCGAGCCGGTCGAGATCGTCGAACAAACCGGGATCGACCACGCCGCGCGTGCGGTTGTTGCGTTCCATGGTGCGAAAGATGAGGTGGGTGGCGCCGGATTTTTTCAAAGCTTCGTAGGTCAGGCCGCGATCGTTGAGTTCGGAGAGTTCGACGGGCAGGGGAGGGGTGGCCGGGTCGAACAGGCCCGTTTCGCGGGGAATCAGGTGCCGCCGGATCTGCATGAGCTTCGCGGGTTTGCCGTCGAGGTTTTCCCGAATCCAGGTCCAGGCCGCCTCGTGCGGGCTGACGCGAAGATCGGCGGGAAGGTGGCGGGTGTTGGCCGCCTGCACGGCGATCGCCGCGATCGCGAGCGCGCCGACGACGGCGAGCGTGGCAAGGCGCCAGCCTTTGGCGGGAAAGGCGAGGGCGCCTTCCGCGGCGCGACCGAGCAGGGCGCCGGAAAACATCAGCACCAGGAAACCCGAGGGCAGGATGTATCGCGCGGAGAACTTGTCGGTCAGACCGAGCGTCAGCGTGTAGGCGATCGGGACGAAGGCGAGCGTGCGCCAGGGCCGGCCGAACCACCCGGCGAAGGCGGCGGCCAGAGCGACGCCGGACGCGAGCAGAAAACTCAGGCCGGGCTCCTGATTCAGCCAGCCGAGGGGCCACCAGTTGTATTTTCCCAGCAGAGTGCCCGGGGTGTCGCGTCCCACGGTCAGCACGCGCACTTCGCCCGAGATCGCCTCGCGGAAGGTCGGCAGCGCGGCGAAGATCTGGTGATTGATGGCGGCGAAAACCAGGCAGAAAACCCCGAGCTGCCAGCCGAGCCAGCGAAAGGCCGTCTTCCGGTCGCCCCAGGCGAGAAGGGCGATCCAGTGGCCGAGGATGAAGATGCCGCCGGCCCATTTCCCGGACAACAAAAGCGCGGTGGCGACGCCGGTCAGGATCGCGCGCCGTCGCGTGGGATGGGCCGAAAACAGGGACCAAGTGAAAAGGTAGGCGCCCAGGCCGAGGCAGAGCGCGGCGTCTTCCTTGAAAAAGTGCGCCGCGAGGACAATCGAGTAGTTTGGCGCCATCAGGGCCGCCGCGCCGACTCCCGCCCACGGCCGGCCGGTCACGACAAAGGCCGCCGCCGCGAGGAAAATGCCGAGCGTCGTGCACAGCGCCGAAAACATCCGGCCCATCTCGACGACCTGCTGCGGGGTCAGCCGCCGCTGCACCCAGTATTTCACGTCGTAGCGACGCGGCGTGACCGAGGCGCGCAGTTTCGCGGCGAGATCGACGGCGTTGATCATCAACAGCGGATGATGCAGGTTGCGCCGGTTTTCGAGGATCTGCTCGATCTTCGAAATTTCGTCGGGGTGCTGCTGGAAATGGAATTCGTTCGACCGGGTCGCGAGCCAGAGATGAACCAGACAGATCGCGCCGATGAGGCCGAGAACCCTTTTTCGCGCCGGGCGGACCGACGGCGAATCGGGGGGCGCGGGGGGCGTCGGTTCCGTCGGCGGGGCGGTCGTCATGCGGTTCGAGAGATGTCCCGAAAGGCGCTCCGGGAAGGAAGATCGTGGGATGAAAGAACCGAATCCGCGCTCCCGCAACCGATTTTGGGGCCGGCTCCGGGGTGGAAGGGGCCGAAATCCGGGCATTGCCGCGTGGCGGCCGCGATGGCAGGATAGCGCCCATGAATCCGAAGCTCCGCCTTCCGCGCCGATCCCGTTTTGATCGGTTTTTTCCGGCTCTCCTGCTCGGGAGCGTCGCCGCCTGTCTCGCGCTGTCGCCCGCCCGGGCCGAGCCGCGTCAGGATCGTCACGTGATCCTGGTGAGTATCGATGGGTTGGCGCACTACTATTTCGACGACCCGAAGGCCCACATGCCGACGATCCGCGCGCTGGCGGCGAAGGGCGCGCGGGCGAAGCGGATGGAGGCCTCCTTTCCCACGGTCACCTGGCCGAATCACACCACGCTGGTCACCGGCGTCCACGCCGGGCGCCACGGGGTGATCGGGAACAATTACTACGACCGCGCCTTGGGCAAGGTGGTGCCGCTGATCCCGGACCCGCTTTTCGACAAGGCCGAGATCGTAAAATCGCCGACGATCTACGATTTCCTGCACGGCGCGGGCCTGAAGACGGCCGGTGTCTGCTGGCCCGCGAGCCGGAACGCCGCGACGCTCGACTGGCAGGTGCCCGATGTGTTTGACCAGAAAATCTTCGAGGACGCCAGCACGCCGAGCCTGCTCGCCGAGTTGAAAGAAAGGGGCATCCCCTACTGGAAACAGAACGAGTGGTGCAAGCTCGGCAACGCCGGCAAGCCGCAGCGCGACTGGATGTACACCCGGATCGCCCAGCACCTGATCGGGACGCATCGCCCGAACTTTCTCGCCCTGCATCTCGTCAGCGTGGACGCTCTCGAGCACGCCACCGGCCGGCAGTCCGAGGAGGCCTACTGGGCGGTGACGGATTCCGACCGCTGCATTCGCGAATTGGTGGACACGGTCGAGGCCGCCGGCCTCGGGGATTCGACGACGTTTTTCATCACCGCCGACCACGGTTTCATCACCTACACGAAGGAAATCGCCGCCAACGTGGTGCTGCGCGGCGAGGGCCTTCGGGAGGGGCAGGGGCTGAAACTGCGGCAGCAGGCCTTCGCCCTCGGCCAGGGCGGCGGATGTTTCATCTACATCCTCGACGACGCCAATCGCGACGCGATCCGCGACCGGTTGGCGGCGCGTTTTCGGGAGGTGGAAGGGGTGGAAGTAGTCATCGAGCCCGGGGATTTCGCGAAATTCGGCCACAAGCTGCCCTCGGAAAATCCCCACGAACCCGACCTCATGCTCGGCGCGGCGGACGGTTATTCCTTCTCCGGCAAGGACGACGGCGACGCGTTCGTCATCCTGACCGACGGCCCGCGCGGGTCGCACGGGTATTCGCCGTTTCACGATCTGATGGGCGCCGCGTTCGTCGCCTCCGGCGCGGGCATCAAACCCGGCGCCGTGATCGACGCGATGAGCAACACCGACGTGGCCCCGACCATCGGGGCCGTGCTCGGCGTTTCGATGGAAAACACCGAGGGTAGGGTCCTGACGGAGATCCTCGCCGAATGACACGGCGGGCGAATCGGCCGCTTGAAGACACGCCAAAGATCGCCTTACTTTCCGGATGCGTGAGATTTTCGAACGGGTGGCCGGGCTTCGCCCCGCCGAATGGGCGGCGTCAACGGCGGCGGCGGCGGCGCTGGCTTTGACCCTGGGCCTGGTGTCCTGCAATCCCGCGGCCCAGGCGCTGACCGACGCGCCGGCCCCCGGAGACCTCGAGCCCTTCGATCCCGCGAACTTGCAGCTCTATTACCAGTTGAGCTTCGAGCAGACCCACAATCTGCTGGAACACGACACGGAGGTCCTCGTGATCGACGTGCGCACGCCGGACGAGTTCGCGCGCGGGCATTTTCCCGGGGCGGTCAACTACGATGTCGAGGGCGGCGCGTTCGAGGCTGAAATCGGCGCCCTGCCGCGCGAGCAGAAGCTGGCCGTCTATTCGGACGGTATCCCCGGCCGGCAGGAGCAGGCGATGTCCGTGATCCGGAAACTCGAGTTCAAGACCGTTTACGAAATCCGCTACGGATTCATGGAGTGGGTGGACGCCGGCTACGCCTACGTGCAGGACATGCCGGGAGCCGACCCCCGCTACCTGCGGCCCAACCCGGACGGCACCCCCGGGGAGATACCGCCGCGACCGACGGACTGACGAATGCCGCCCCCCCGGGCCTAACGCCGGATATTCATGTAGCCGCCGTCGATCTCGAAGGCCTGGCCGGTGATGAAACTGGAGTCCTCGCCGCAGAGGTAAAGCGCCAGCGCCGCGATCTCGGAGGGCTTCGCCATGCGGCCGATGGGCTGGGCCTTGGAGAGCTTGTCGAACATCTCCGCCTCCCGGCCGGGGTAGTTCTTCGCCAGGTAACCATCGACGAACGGCGTGTGAACCCGCGCCGGGCAGATGCAGTTGCAGCGAATGTTTTGGTCGATGTAGTCGGCGGCCACCGACAGCGTCATGGTGAAGACGGCGCCCTTGCTCGTGGAATAGGCGAAACGGTCGGGCAGCCCGGCGATCGAGGCGACGCTGGCGAGATTCAGCACCACGCCGCCGCCCGCCTCCAGCATGCGCGGCAACACTTCGTGGAGGCAGTTGTAAACGCCCTTCACATTCACCCGCATCACCCGGTCGAAGTCATCCTCCTCCGTCGAGATCGCCGTGCCGATGTGGGCGATCCCGGCGTTGTTCACCAGAATATCCAGTCGCCCGGTGTCCTCCACCGCGGCGGCGACCGCGGCCCGGACAGAGCCCTGGTCGGCGACATCGCAGGCGAGGAAGCGCGCGTTCCCGCCGATGGCGGCGGCGGTTTCGGCGCCGTTTTTTTCGTCGAAATCGGCGACAAAAACCCGCGCTCCGTTCTTGGCGAATTTCTCGGCGATGGCGCGGCCGATGCCGGACCCGGCGCCGGTGATGAAAGCGGTCTTGTTTTCGAGCGTGGCGGACATGAGGCCGCCAATCTAGCGGCGGAGCCGTTCGGCGCAACGCGGGACTCACGCCATGGCACGATGGTTGCTGAAGGCGGTTCGCGGACCAAATAGGGTTAGGTCACCGAGTCAACCCTGTTGAATCCGCGGTGAAAAAGGGGGCGAATGCCGCGCCGCGCCGCAACGTGACGAGGGATTTCACTTCCCGAAGACCTCCTTCAAAAGCGCCTTCAGCGCCTCCCACGACTGTTTGTCGGCGCTTTCGTTGTGGGCGAGTTTCAGGCCGAATTTCTCGCCGAGCGCCGTCGCGGCCGGATTGGTGAAGCCATGCACGGCGCCGGGATAGTCAATAAACCGGAAGTCGACCCCGGCGTCGTTCATTTCGCGCTGGAAGGCCGCGATCTGTTCCTTCGGCACGAAACTGTCGTCGGCGCCGTTGCAGACGAGGACGCGGGCTTTGACCTTGCCCTCCTGGGCCTCGGCCTTGGGCGCGAGATTTCCATGAAAGCTCGCCACCGCGTCGAGGTCCATCCCGATGCGAGCCATGTGCAGCACGATGGCGCCGCCAAAGCAGTAACCGATCGCGGCGATGCGCGCGTTGTCGGTCCGCTCCTGGGTCTTGAGAAAATCGACCGCCGCCTCGAAGCGTTCCACGCCGGTGTCGATGTTCGCCATCACTTCGCCGGCGAAGGCGCCGGCGTCCTTCGGATGCTCGGCGGTTTTGCCGTCGCCGTACATGTCCACCGCCAGGGCGACGTATCCGAGTTCGGCCAGCATCCGTGCCCGGTCGCGGGCGTAGTCGTTGTGGCCCCACCATTCGTGAACCACCAGCACCCCGGGCCGTTTGCCGGAAATCGCGTCATCATAGGCGAGGTAGCCTTTCAGGACGGTGTCGCCGGCGCGGTAGGTGACTTCCCGGCCGGTCACCTCGGCCCGGCCGAGCGAGGGAAACAGGGCGACGCCCGCAAGCAGCAGGGGGATGTGGGAGAGACGATTTCGGCGTTTCATGCCGTGGACTATAGCGGTAGCCAGGAAGACTTGGCGAGAAAATCCAGCCGAAACGGGGAAAGCCCGACCGCTCCCCCAACAGCCAAGTATTCTTGGCTAAAGAGATGCCAAGTATTCTTGGGTATGGGGAAGGGATGGCTCGAAAGGCTCGCGGCTCACGAGCTGGGAACGGGTGAAATACAAGGCCGGCTCAAATTATCGTAAAAATCGTATTTAAGGTCTTGCATTATTATTTCGGATATCCTAATATTCGTCGGACCTGAAACAGAACGGCGTTTTCTTTTCCCGAGTCAGTCATGAAACTTTTGCTCCAATCTCTTCACCTGGTGGCGATGCCGTCGCTCGCGCTCTTTCTTGTCTCCTGCAAGAACGGCGGCCAGGACAGCAACCCCTACGCGACCGACAATCCCTACTACGGTCCGTCGGGGTCCTATGGGGCGCCCTCCTCGGGCGGCGGAGGCGACTACGTGGACGTGCAGCCCTCGGGCGGCGGCGGCTACGATTCCGGTTATCAGGCCCCGGCTCCGGCGCCCTCCTACGGCTCGGGTTCGAGCGGCGGCGGCGGCAGCAGCTCCGGTGGTTCCCACACGGTGGTGAAAGGCGACACTCTTTACAGTCTTTCCCGCAAATACGGCACCACGGTCGCGGCTCTCAAGAGCGCCAATGGCCTGACCAGCGACACCATCCGGCTCGGCCAGACGCTGACCATTCCCTGAGCCGGCACTCGACTTTCTTCTAGCGACCCGTCGAAAACCCCCGTTCGCGATCCCCCGGGTCGCGGCGGGGGTTTTTCTTTTGGGCGCCCCGATTTCTTCAGCGGGAAGGCGTGGTCGTCGCGCGGGGCGCGCTGGCTTCGGCACGGGCGCGCAGATCGGCCAGCGCGCCGATGACGGCGTCGCGGTCCATTTCGTGAACCTCGATCTTGCGCCCGATTTCGGGCACCAGCGTAATGGTGAGGCGTCCGCCGAGATGCTCGCGGAATTCCTCGAGCCCGGCCAGCACGGCGGGCAGACCGGTCGCGGGATCGTTTTTGTCGAGAAAGTCCGACCACAGGCGGAAGCCGACGCCCTCGATCAGGGCGATGACGCGCTCGGCGGTCGCGCGGTTCAGCAGGCCGACGCGCACCGAGTAGAGCAGGTCGAGCGCCATGCCGATGGCGACGGCCGCGCCGTGGCTGACGGCAAAGGCCGAGAGCGGCTCCAGTTTGTGCGCGGCCCAGTGGCCGAAGTCCAGGGGCCGGGCCGAGCCCAGTTCGAAGGGGTCGCCGCCCGTGGCGATGTGCTCGACGTGCAGCTCCGCGCTGCGGCGGATCGCCCGCTCCAGCGGTTCGGTTTCGAGGCGGGAAAGCTCGGCGGCCCTCGATTCGAGGTATTCGAAAAAGGCCCGGTCGCGGATCAGGGCGACCTTGATGGCCTCGATCAGCCCGTCGCGGCAGGCGGCGGCGGGGAGGGATTTGAGAAAGTCGAGGTCGTTCACGACGGCGAAGGGCACCGCGAAGGTGCCGACCCAGTTCTTTTTGCCGAAAAAATTGACTCCG
Source organism: Akkermansiaceae bacterium (assembly GCA_024233085.1). Lineage (GTDB taxonomy): Bacteria > Verrucomicrobiota > Verrucomicrobiia > Verrucomicrobiales > DEV007 > JAEUHH01. Next base: position 1,700 of record JACKQC010000024.1, on the reverse strand, counting down.
TTCTTTACCCCGACGCCGCCGTCGCCCTGGCTCAGCGTGGTGGTGGGCATGCGGATCAGGCGAATGCCGCGGTGCGCCGTCGCGGCGGCGAATCCCGCGAGATCGAGAAAGGCCCCGCCGCCCACGGCCACAATGTGGGAGTGGCGGCAGAGCTTGTGAAAATCGATGGCTCGCCAGATTGTCTCGACCAGCGGCCAGTCGTTCTTGCAGCCCTCGCCGCCGGGCAGGATCACGGGCGCCGAGACCGACTGGACGGCGTCGCCGTGGCGGTCGAAATAGCGCCCGATTTTTTCCGGCAGCCGCGGATTGCCAGCCAGCAGGCCCTCGTCCAGCAGCACCAGCACCCGGCCGCGGCCGTCGAGTTCCGCGCCCTCGGCGATGAGGTCGCGCAGCGTGTGGTTGGCCGGCTCGAAGGCCCCGTGGGTAAAGGCCACTCGATGCTGATGCGTGAGATGGATGGGGCGCTGAATCACTGGCGAAACCATCCGGTCCGGCCCGCCGATGCGCAAGATGGCGTGTTCGCGGGCAAGGCCGCGCTTTGCGATCCGGTCGCGCTCTGGCAAAAACGGAACCGACGCGACCACCCGCTCCGTTCCCGCATTCTTCCCCCTTTTCGACACCATGAAACGCCGACAATTCCTCCGGACCACCGCCGCCACCACCGTTTCCGCCTCCGCCGCGGGGGCGGGCGCCGCCTTCGCCGCCGAAAATGACGCCGCCGCCAAAGCCGACGGGGCGGGGGAGGAGTTCATCATCGACATCCACCAGCACGTCAATTACCACGGCCGGCAGAACGACGCCATGATCGCCCACCAGCGGACCATGCGGGTCTCGAAGTCCGTCCTCCTGCCCGCCGGCACGGAGATGACCCGCTCCACCACCCACAACGGCAAGTCCAACGGCCTCGCCGCCCGTGTCTTCGGCACCGAGGCCGCCGCCCGCGTCGCCACCCAGTATCCCGACCAGTTTGTCTATTTCGCCAACGAGATCCCCGACCTCGAGACCACCAAGACCGAACTCGAAAAATGGCTGAAGCGCGGCGCCCGCGGCATCGGTGAGCAAAAGTTCAACATCGACTGCGACTCGCGGGAAATGCGCCTCATCTACGACATCGCGAAAGAATTCCAGGTCCCCGTGTTGATCCATTTCCAGCACAACACCTACAACCTCGGCTTCGAGCGCTTTCACAAGATCCTCGAAGCCTACCCCACGGTGAACTTCTTCGGCCACGCCCAGACCTGGTGGGGAAACATCGACGCCAAACACGTCCCGACCGATCTCTATCCCAAGTCGAAGGTCACTCCCGGCGGCCTCACCGACCGATACCTCTCCGACTACCCCAACATGTTCGGCGACATGTCCGCCGGTTCCGGCCTCAACGCCCTGACCCGCGACCTCGAGCACGCCGCCGCCTTCCTCCACCGCCACCAGGACAAACTCTGCTACGCCAGCGACTGCGCCGATGTCGAGGGGCAGGGCGACAAATGCTCCGGCGCCAAACAGCGCGACGTCATCCGCCGGCTCGTCCCCGAGCCCGAGGTGCGGGCGAAGATCTTCGCCAGCAACGCCCGGCGCGTCATCGGCGGCCTTGGCTGAGGCCGCCGCCGCCGCGCCGGGATTCCCCGCCGCGCCCCCCCGACCGCGGATTAGCCGACCGGACCGATGCCCGCCCCCCCAACGCCCGCGCTCCCCCTGCTCCT
>JACKQC010000023.1 GCA_024233085.1 Akkermansiaceae bacterium | reverse complement strand
CTCGATCCACGACGTCGGGCTCGACGACGCGACGACCTTCCAGCTCCTGAACCGCGGCGAGACCACCGGGGTGTTCCAGTTGGAGTCCGGCGGCATGGTCAGCCTCTGCCGGCAGTTCGACGTCAACCGCATCGAGGACATCATCGCCCTCATCGCGCTCTACCGGCCGGGGCCGATGGACCTGATTCCCGACTTCATCGCGCGGAAAAAGAACCCCGCCAAGGTCAAGTATCTCCATCCCCTGCTGAAGGACACCAGCGAGGAGACCTTCGGCATTCTCATCTACCAGGAGCAGGTGCAGCGCGCCGCGAACCTGCTCGCCGGTTACTCGCTCGGGGAGGCCGACCTGCTGCGCCGCGCCATGGGCAAGAAGAAGCCCGAGGAAATGGCCAAGCAGCGCAAGAAATTCGTCGAGGGCTGCGGGACGGTGAACAACATCGCGGAAAAACAGGCCAACGAAATCTTCGACTTGCTGGAGAAATTCGCCGGCTACGGCTTCAACAAGTCCCACTCCGCCGCCTACGGCCTCATCAGCTACCAGACCGCCTACCTGAAGGCGAACCACCCGGTCGAGTTCATGGCCGCCCTGCTGAGCAACGAAATCAACAACACCGACAAGATCTCCGTCTTCGTCGCCGAATGCCAGCGCATGGGCATCCGCATCCTCGCGCCGGACGTGAACCGCAGCTCGCTGAAATTCGCCCCCGAAGCCCTCCCCGACGGCGGCCGGGCCATCCGCTACGGTCTCGCCGCGATCAAGAATGTCGGCGAGGGCGCCATGGCCGCCGCCATCGCCGAGCGCGGGGCCAACGGGGACTTCGCCGGCGTGGAGGACTTCGCCACCCGCCTCGACACCCGCGTCGTGAACCGCAAGATTCTCGAAAGCCTCATCAAGGCCGGCGCCTTCGACCACACCCTGGAGCGGCGCGACGCCATGTTTTCGCGCGTCGGCCAGATCATCGCGGGCTCGAGTTCCGCCCAGCGCGACCGCGCCGCCGGCCAGACCTCGCTTTTCGACATGAACGAGCTGATGGCCGCCGCCCCGCCGCCCGAAGTCTCCGACGAGGAGCGCGTCGAATGGACCGAGGAGGAGTACCTGTCGCACGAAAAGGACCTGCTCGGCTTTTACGTCACCGGCCATCCCCTCGACAAATACCGCGCCACCATCGCGGCGGGAAAATTCCAGGAAATCGCCAACATCCAGCGCCTCAAACCCGGCGGCCGCGACTACGGCTTCGCGGGCATCATCGGCGAGGTGCAGGTGAAATACACCCGGCGCGACGGCAAACCCTTCGCGGTCGTGTTTCTCGAGGATTTTTCCGGCAACACCGAGCTGATGGTCTGGAGCGAGACGTTTTCGAACTGCTCGCGTCTTCTCGAGAAAGGCGCCGTCATCCAGATCAAGGCCAAGGTCGAGGAGGACAACCGCTCCGACCTGAAACGCCTCACCGCGCAGGAAATCGGGCTGCTCAAGGTCGACCCCGACGCCCCGCCGGTGGCGAAACCGGCTCCGACCCAACAGGGTATGGTCGCCGACCCGACAGGGTTGAGTCGGAATGGCGCGTCAAACGGCCCGCCGCAGGCCCATCACGGCGCGCCGGCGGGTCCGGAGCCCATCGTGCTGACCCTCGACTCGATCCGCGACACGGCCCACGCGCTGGAAACGATCAAGGCGGCGGTGGCGCGTTTCCCCGGTTCACGGCCGCTGCATTTCCGTGTGCGGCGGGCGAGCGGGCGGGTGGTGACCCTGGCGGCCGGCGACGCCTACCGGGTGTCGGACGCCTTCGCGGCGGCCGGCGACGTGAGTCATTGGCTCGGGAGCTAAGCGATTTTTTCATGACCGATCTCCGATGGTTCTGCGTGCGGACGAAAGCCAAGTCCGAGCATCTGGCGGGCCGGTTTCTGGAAAACCAGGGCGACATCGAAACGCTCTGTCCGCGGATCGCCTTCGACAGGGCCACGGCGCGGGGCAGGGTGCGCTTCGTCGAGGCGCTGTTCCCCGGATACCTTTTCGCGCGGTTCGACCTGGCCGCGCAACTGCGCCGCGTGTTGTCCGCCTCCTCGGTGACGGGCGTGGTCCACTTCGGGGGCGAATACCCGGCCGTGCCGGAGGAGCTGATCGCCTCGCTGCGCGCCGAATTCGCCGGGGCGGAGCCGCGCGAGGTCGCGTGGGAAATCCGGGAGGGCGACGAGGTCGAGATCGTCTCCGGCGTGCTGACCGGGCTGAAGGCGCTGGTGACCCGCCACGTCCCGGGCCGCGACCGGGTGCGCGTTCTGCTCGAGTGGCTGGGGCAGGAACGCGAGGCGGAGATTTCGGTCGACTCAGTGGCGGGCGGCCGCCGCCGGCCCCTCGACCGGGGCGCCGAGTGAGCGGGCCGGACGCTGGAACTGCCGTGCCAGCGCTTCGGCGACCGTTTTGGGCGGGATTTCGGCGAGACACTCGGCTGCGTCGAGCGGGCATCGCCATTCGCAATGGTGGCAGGGCGTGCGATGACACAGCCAGGTGAAGCGGCTACCCGCCGACCAGGGCGCGAAATGCCCGAAGTGACCGCCGCCGAGCAGGGCCACGCCCGGGGTCCCGAAAGCGGCGGCGAAATGGGCCGTCGCGCTGTCCATGGAGAGCACGAGCCGGTAGGCCGAGACCAGTCCGGCATAGTCGGAAAGGCAGGCGTTGGGAACCGCCGCCACGTCGCGCAGGCCGCGGCGTTTGAAGGCGGCGATCAGCGCCGCCGCCCTCGCCCGCTCGTCCGGCGCGCAGGCCACATGAATCGGCAGGGGATGCGCGGCGTGGAATTCGCGCACGGCCTCGATGAGTTTTTCGGCGGGATATTCCCGGATGCGCGCGCTGCAAAAAGGGGCCACCAGCAGCGCCTGCTGGGGCGGCAGGTTCGCCCGGAGCGGCTCCAGCCACGGCCACACCGCCCGCAGGGTGACGGGACGCCTCAGCCAGGCCTCCATCACCCGACGATGGCCCTCCAGCTCGCCGCAGCCGAGCAGCGCGCCCTCGCGGAGATCGGCGATCTCGCCAAGCGACGGATAGGGCAGCTCCCGGTCGCTGATTAGCGGCAGCCGGATCGCCTCGCGCCAGAGCGGATGCGTGGTGTCCTCCATCGCCAGGGCCCGCCGCGCGGGAATCCAGCGCTGGACGAGCCGATGGTAGTGGGTCGGCTGGTAGCGGAGGTGCAGCAGCGTCTCGGCGCGCAGCGAGCGCAGGGTGCGGCTCCGCCGCAGCGCGATCGGCAGCATGTCGCGCAGCAAACCGGGAGCGAAAGCCGGCATCGTCAGGCAATCGGCCTCCGGAAACAGCCGGTGAGCCAGGGGCGCGGCCACCTCGGAAACGACCAGCAGCTTCGGCCCCTCCACCTGGGCCAGGGCGTAGCGGATCGCCCCCGAGGCCAGCACGAAATCGCCGATGCGGTCGAGTTTCAGGAGGGCGAGCCGATAACGCCCCTCGGGACGGGCCGGCGCGTGGGTGAGTCCCGCCAGCGCGTGAATGCCAACAGTGGAAAGAAACTTGGGAAGCGGCATGACGGGAAAAACGAGCGGAGGTCGCGAAATCCGCGGAGTGAACGCCGGAAACGAAAATTTTGAACGATAAGTTTAATTATTCCAGAAATTTTAGAAAGCTAAATAATTTTATCGACAGCGGGGAGGATTTGTAGTAATGAAATTTATTGTAATTCGAGTCGATTCAACGGCTCGGTGTTTTCATTCGGCTGTGGGCTGCTGTCCCTCATCCCGTCTTTTCCCTCTTTTCACGCTGGTTTCGCGCCTCTCCGGAGCGATCGACCAGGGGCGGTAGCTTGCCGCCGCGGCGAGGCCGCGAGGCGCCCGATCGCTTCCAGATTTTGAACCGCTTTCGGCTTGGGATTCGCGATTTCCGAGCGATGATCCCGCCCGTTTTCCATGCCCGGCACCCTTGATCCAGCCCTGATCGACGCCTTTCCGCGCCAGCGCCTGCTGGTGATCGGCGACGTGATGCTCGATCGTTTCATCTGGGGCAGCGTCTCGCGCATCTCGCCCGAGGCGCCGGTGCCGGTGGTGGAGGTGGAACGCGAATCGCATTTTCCCGGCGGCGCGGCCAATGTGGCGCGCAATCTGACGCCCTTCGGCCCGCGGGTGGACTTGATCGGCCTCGTCGGGCCCGACCCGAACGGCGAGATGCTGCGCGGCGACCTGCGCGAAAACCGCATCGGCGTCGATCACCTGCTGGAGGTGCCGGATTTCCCCACCATCACAAAGACCCGGGTCGTCGCCCGCCAGCAGCAGGTCGTCCGCATCGACCACGAACGCCGCCGCTACATTCCCTCGCCCGATTTGATCGAGAAAGTGGTCGCCGAATTTCGTTCCGTGGCCGGGGACCTCGACGGCGTCATCATCGAGGACTACGGCAAGGGCCTGATCGGGCAGGAACTGGTCGACTCCGTCCGCGGCATCGCCCGCGAGGCGGGACTGGTGGTGACGGTCGATCCGAATCCCCGAAATCCCATCGCCTGGAACGGGGTGACCACGGTGAAACCAAACCGCGCCGAGGCCTTTCACGAGGCCGGCATCGAGGACCCCCGCGACGGCGCGCACCCGCTTGAAGACACCGCCCTGCTCGAGACCGGGCGTCGCCTGCTGGAAAAATGGCGTTCCGAGCACCTGCTCATCACCCTGGGAGAGCACGGGATGCTGCTTTTCACCGCCGGGAGCGAGGGGGAGCCCTACCACATTCCGACGCGGGCCAAGGAGGTCTTCGACGTCTCCGGCGCGGGCGACACGGCGATCGCCGTCTTCACCCTCGCCCTGTGCGCCGGAGCCGGCGCGCGGGTCGCGGCCGAGCTTTCGAACCAGGCCAGCGGCATCGTGGTCGGCAAGCTCGGCACCTCCCCGGTCGAGCGCGAGGAACTGCTCGAGGCCGTTCTCGCCTCGCGCTGACCGCCCGTCCGTCCAACCTTTCCGATGAAAGAATTGCTCGCCAGTTTTCTCTACCGGCGGCAGGTCGCCTCGCGCGGTCCGGGCCGCTGGCTGTGGACCAAGGCCCGCGGCGGCCTCATCCGGTTCGCGGGCGATCCCTCCTGCCGGATGGAGGCCCACGGCCGGCGGCTGGAGATGCCGCTCTCGCACAGCCTGCCCGCGATCCTGAGTCGTCACCCCTGCTACGACACGCTGCCGGGCCGGCTCGCCGCCTTTCTCCGCGACAGCGGGGCGGGCCATCTCGTCACCATCGATGTCGGCGCCAACATCGGCGACACCGTCGCCGCGATGCGTCCCGAGGACGCCGATCTCTACCTCGCCCTCGAGCCCTGCCCGCGTTTCCGCCGTTTTCTCGAAAAAAACTGGCGCGCCGCGCGGAATGTCGTCGTGCTCGACGCCGCTTGCGGCGAAACGACAACCGAGGCCCGGGTCTCCTTCCGGACCGCCCTCGGCACCGCGCGCATGGGCTTCGAAAACGGCCCGGCGACCACCGGCGTGCGCGTCGTCGCCATCGACGACCTGCTCAGCGAGCAACCGCGCTTCGCCCGGCCCGACCTCATCAAAATCGACACCGACGGGCACGACTTCGCCGTGCTGCGCGGCGCGCGCCGCACCATCGCCCGCGTCCGGCCCGCCGTGCTTTTCGAGTGCGACATTTTCGGCAATCCCCGCTACATCGAGGAGACGCTCGAGACCCTCGAGAGCTTCCACGACGCCGGCTACGAATCGGTGATCGTTTACGACAACTTCGGTTATCTCGCGGGCCGCTATTCGCTGGCGGACCGCGCCGCGCTCGAAGCGCTGCTCTTTTACCAGGCGACCAGCGAGGTGTTTTACTTCGACCTGCTGTTGCCGCGTCCGGGCGACGACGAGGCCTTTCACCGCGCCGAGCGCGAGTTTTTCGCCCGCACCCACGCCAAGGCCGGCCTCGACCGGGAAAAACTCGTCGCGCTCCCGCGATAAGCGTGCATGACTCCCCGCATGACGGATTCCGAGTCGAAAAAACGGATCGACGACACCCTCGGCGCGCACCTGGAGGTGGCGACCGCCTTCCGCGCCGCGTGCGCCGGCGTCATCGGCGACATCGCGGAAGCCTGTGTCGCCGCGCTGCGAAACGGGGGCAAGGTGTGCTTTTTCGGAAATGGCGGCAGCGCGGCCGACGCGCAGCATTTCGCGGCGGAGTTCGTGGTGCGTTTCGTCCGCAACCGCGCGGCCCTGCCGGCGATCGCGTTCACGACGGACACGTCGATCCTGACCGCCTGTTCGAATGACTTCGGATACGAGGGCGTTTTCGCCCGCCAGGTCGAGGCTCTTTGCGGCCCGAACGATGTCGTCGTCGGCATCTCGACCTCCGGGACCAGCGGCAACGTCCGGCGCGGGCTGGAGGCGGCGCGCGCGAAGGGAGCGAAGACCGTGGCCTTCACCGGCGAATCGGGCGGTCCCTGCGCGGAGGCGGCGGATCTGGCGCTGCGGGTGCCCTCCGCCGTCACGGCGCGCGTCCAGGAATGTCATCTCATCGCCGGGCACATCGTCTGCGACCTGGCGGAGATCGCTTTTTCGGAAAACTAAGCCCGATCGCCTCGGATTCGGGTCCAACAGCCCGGATAAGGCCGTGCCTGAACGTTGCAAAATCACTCGAGGGCCGCAAAGAGGCGCAGAAGTCGAAAGAAAACCGAATTCGTGACTTTTGCGCCCTTTTGCGGCAATTCGCCCCGGCAGGGCCGCAATTCAATAGGGTCAAGTCCCGGACCTAACAGGGTTGAGTGACCGACCCAACCCTGTTGGGTGGGTTCTCGCCTTCGCCGGGCTTCATTCCTTCTTTTTTCGCCTTGATCGCGGAAAACACGAACGTTACGCGCGACGCCATCGTCCCCGGGTTGTGGGGCCGGCTGGCGGAGCGCTTCCCCATGCTGCCGCGCATCGCCGGGTCGCTGGGGTGGAACCTCGCCGACCGTGCCGTGGCCATCGTGAACGGGCTGCTGGTCGGGGCCTGGGTCGCGCGGTACATGGGGCCGGAGCGGTATGGGCTCTTCATCTCGGCGGTGACGCTGGCGGGTTTCTTCGGGTCGATCGCCTGCCTGGGGATGAACCGGGTGTTCGACCGCGATCTCGCCGATCGTCCGGAGGAGAGCCCCCGCCTCCTCGGCACAGCCTCGGCGCTGCTTTTCGCGGCGGGCGCGGCGACCCTGCTGCTGGCGGGCCTGACGATCTGGGCGCTGCCGCTCGATCGCGTGTCGGTCGCGGTGACGCTGATCGTGTCCTCGACCTTTCTCGCGGGACCGGCCTGGGCGCTGCGTTCGTGGTTTCAGGGCCGGCTGGACGCGCGGTCGCTTTTTTTCGCCAACGGACTCGGTCTGGGTCTGTCGGCGGGCCTGAAAATCGCGATGATTCTCGCCGGCGCGCCGCTGTGGGCTTTCGCCGTGGCGGTGAGCCTGGAGACTTTCGTGGCGGCGGCGCTGCTCTGGCTTCGCTACCGCCGAACCTGTCCCGCGTCCGAGCGTCAGCCGTGGCGGGTCGACCGGGAACTGCTGCGCGAATACCTGCGCCAGGCGGGACCGCTCACGCTGGCGCTGGTGGCGACGACGATCTACCATCGCATGGACACCCTGATGCTCAAGGCGATGGCGGGCGACGAGCCGGCCGGGATCTACGCGGCGGCGGCGCGAATCTCGGAGTCGTTCTATTTTCTGCCGGCGGCGCTCGCGGCGGCGTTTTTGCCGAGCCTGCTCAGCGCGCGCAAGACGAATCGCGCCCTGTATCGGCGCCGGATGGAGGCGTTCGTGAAGCTCCACGCGGCCATCGGCTACGGACTGGCGATCGGCGGCACGCTGCTGGCCGGCTGGGGCGTGCGCCTGCTTTTCGGCGAGGCCTTCGCGGCGGCGGTCCCGGTGCTGACGATTCACGTCTGGGCGGCGTTGCCCTTCTTCCTCGCCAACGCGCGGCACGAATACCTGCTCGCGGAGGGTGTCCTCCGGCTGAATCTGCCCTCGGCCCTGATCGGGGCGGTCTCGAATCTGGCGCTGAATTTCCTGCTCATCCCGCGGCTCGGCGCGGCCGGCGCGGCCTGGGCCACGCTGATCGCCTACTCCCTGGCCTGGGTGCTGAGTTCGTTCGTTTTCCGGGCCGCGCGTCCCGCCGGCTGGATGCAACTGCGCGCCCTGCTCTGGCCCGTGCCCGACCCGCGCTCGCTGGCCCGGGGCGTCTCCTGAATCCCCGGAGGGGGAAAAGAACGCAGGCAAAGACACTCTCGCGAACCCTGTCCGCCGCGCCGGCGGGCCGGAATCGCCCGACCCAAACCCGCAAAACCCTAGACAACACAACCTACCATGAAACATCTGATGCCCGATATCGGCGTTGACGAACCGCGGCAGTTCTACGCGATCCGCCACGGACTCCTGGACGGCTGCGAAGCCTACCTGTCAAAACGAGACCGGTTCCCGCTGCGGGCCGGCACCTACGAGCGCGAGATTCGATCCCGCTTCGCCATCCTCGCGAAGGACGCCGGCGTCTTTCTCGACATCGGCGCGGCGGAGGGCTTTTTCTCCGTTTACATGCTGCGCCACACGGACGCGCGGGTTTACGCCTTCGAGAACGAGTCCGTTTTCGGTGACGTGCTGGTGCGCAATCTCGAGCGCAACACCCGCAACGGCCACCGCGTCATGGTCACCGACCGCCCGGTCGGACGCCAGACCTACAACGGCCTCGCCTGGACGGTGGACCGGATCGTCGGCAACCAGGAGGGTCCGGTGCTGTTGAAAATCGACGCCGAGAGCGCCGAGACCGACGTCCTGCAGGGCGCGGAACGCATCCTCGAGCGCGAGGACACCCGCGTGATGGTCAAGCTGCACACGAAACACGCCGAGGCGCAGTGCATGTGGCTGCTCGACGAGCATGGCTTCAATGTCGAGATCATCGGTCAGGCCTGGTGGCGCACGCTGGTGAAAGACCGGGCCTCCGACGAGGGCGCCCGCTGGCTGATCGCCGACAAGGAACCCATCGACGGCCTGTTTTCCTGACAAAACCGGGTCTTGCGGGCGTTTCCCCGGGGCCGCGAAGGCATCGCGGTTCCGGGGAGCCCGGCGATCCCGCGAAGAAGGAGATGATGACCGCGCCGAACGCAACATTCTGGATCGTGATGCCGGTCCACAACCGGCGCGAGATCACGCTCGGGTGCCTGGAGCATCTCCGGACGCTCGGCGTGCTCGATTGGGCGCGACTCGTGGTGGTCGACGACGGCTCCACCGACGGCACGGCGGAGGCGGTTCAGAGCGCCTTTGCGGACACGACGGTCCTGCGCGGCGACGGCGGTCTCTGGTGGGGCGGCGCGATCCGGCTGGGCATGAAACACGCGATGGATCACGGCGCCGCGGCCATCTTCTGGCTCAATGACGACTGCCTGCCCGAGCCCGGCAGCCTGGAGACGATTCGGGATCTGGCCCTCGAACGAAAGGCGATCGTCACCGCGCAGACGCGCACCGATCTCGGCATCCGAAACGGTGGAAGGACCAAGACCCGTTTTGGACTTCGGCATCAAACTTGTCCGAGCGGTGGCGTGTTGCCCTGCGACTTCACCTCCGGAAACTGCGTCTGCATTCCGGCTGAGATTTTCAACCGTATCGGCCCGCCCCGCGCCGACTGGGTGCCGCACCATTTCGCGGATCATGACTACGGCCTGCTCGCCCGGGAGGCGGGCTTTCGCTGTTTTGTCAGTGGCGACGCGATCTGCGACGACGCCTGTCGTCATGTGCCCAGCCCAATGGCGCAGGTCTATGCTTCCTGGCTTTTGGGCGACCGCCCCCTGCGTGAAATTTGGAGAGACGCCCGGCGACCGAAAAGTCCGCTCTACCTGCGGGCGCGCCTGGCCCACTTTCCCCGGTATTGGGGAATCTGGGGGTACTTCCTGGCGCTGGCGCCCTTTGCGAAGCTCGCGGCGGTGACCGCGATTCGCTCGATCGTTCCCGTGTGCATTCTCCGCCGGATATTCGGACATCGATCGGTGGCCTGGAAAATGCAATCGCTCTATGGAACGGAGAAAACCGCCGCCGAGGCGAAATCCTCATGATCGACGATCGCCCATCCAGCGGCCTGATGGCCATCTGCCTCGTGGTGGCGGGCGGGGTGCTTGCCGCTGTCGCGCTGGTTTATGTCGTCCTCACTTCCGGCGGGAACAGCCTTTCCCAACTGGCGAAATATGTCGCCGGCGTCGCGTTCGTCGCCGGCGTGGTGAATCCTCGCGCCGCGATGTTTCCTTTCATCGTCGCCACCATCTACCTCGACCTGCTCAAGCGCCTGCTGATCCTCTACGATCGGGTGGGTTTCATGGATCTCTTTTTCGTGCTTGGCATCGGGCCCGCCCTCCTCGCGGGGATCACCGGAGGCACTCTCGCGGGAATCTTTTTTGGGAAAATCCGGGTCGACAAGAGACACTGGATTCTGCTGGCGGTGTCGGTCGTCTATGTCGGAGGGATGGCGGCGATGGCGTTTCGCGACGAAGGGCTGAAGGATGCGTTAAAGAAGGTCGCCGACACCGCCGCGTATTCGCTGCTGCTCTTCGTGATTCCCGCGCTCTTCCGCGACTGGCGGGAAATCTGGCGACTCCTGCGCTTCGGACTGATCGCCTTCCTTCCCGCCGGGTTTTACGCATACTACCAGCACTTTCGCGGACTGAGCGCCTTCGAGATCGAATACCTGAAAAGCGGACTCACGATCATGGTCAAGGAACTCGACGATGTCCGGCCACGGCCCTTCTCGACGCTGAATTCCGCGCACTCCCTCGCGTTTCTTTCCTCCATGCTTTGCTCGATCGCGTTCGTGCCGCTCGCCGTCGGGCGGGATCATCCCGAAATTTCCCGGCGGCGCTGGCTCTTTGCCCTGCTCGGCCTTTTTTGCTTCGGGGTGACCTTCGTCACCATGGCCCGCAGCGGCCATATCGTGTGGATCGCCGCCCTGGCCGCGGTTCTGGCGTTCTCCTCGCGGCGTCTCACGATCGCTGTTTACGGAATCGGCCTGGCTCTCTATGGGAGCCTCATCGTCTTCGCCGAATGGTTCATGGTCAAACTCCCGGAGTGGGACTCGCTCCTTTCGAAAGATTCGGCCCTGATGGAACAGGCCACCCGGATTCAAACCTACACCGACCGGCTGATCAGCTTCACGGCACTTCACGACGCCCGAAATTACAGCTTGTTCGGTGTGAAACACTACGTCTTCACCCATGAGGCCCTGTCGTCGATGCTCGTGAACTACGGCCTCGTCGTTTTGCTGCCGGTGCTGATCGCGGCGGGATGGTCTCTGCGCTGGATCCATCGCGAACTCTTGCATCTCCCCGCCGGTGGCACGCGGCGAGTGGTTTGCCTGTTCTTCGGCGTCGCCATGGGGGTGGTCACCGGGGAAATCATGTTCGGCGCGGTGGCCGGCGTTTTTCCCATCAACGCCTATGTGTGGATTATGATCGGCGGCACGCTGGTCGAACTTTTCCGCCAGGCGGACCTTCGGCGCGGCGCCGAAAACGAAATCGACCGAAGACACCATCACCCCGCCCGTCCGGTCCTCGACGGGCGTGGTCCGTTTGCCACGGCCCTCAACTGACGCACATCTCCTTACGCTTCGCCCATGCAGACACCTCTCGACTCGATTCCCCGTTCCGCGCCCGTCCGCCCGTCCGAAAAACCGGTCCGCAGGCTCCATATCGGCGCGATGGGGCCCCACAGCCTCGCCAATCCGGCGCTGAAAAGACTGATCGATCCGAGCTGGGTTCATCTCGGAGACACGCCCGAAGTCGGCGGGCGCCACGCCCGTCTACGGCTCAAGGACGCCCTCGTCGCCCGCCTGCGCCCGCTCAAATATCGCCTCCGCGGCATCGAGGTGCCCGATCTCGACGCCATCCGACGCCGGACGGAATTTCGGCCGTTCTATTACCAGATTGGCGACCGGCTGGATTTCGAAGATGACGCTTTCGGGTTCGTGCTGTCGGAGCACTTTTTTGAGCATCTCTTTCTCGACGAAGCCGCCGCGCTTTTCGCCGAGTGCCATCGCGTCCTGCGGCCCGGCGGCGTCCTGCGCGTCTCCGTACCCGACGCCGACCTGCGTTCCTACGAGGCGCCGGAACCCGTGGGCTACCCATCCGCGCGGGAAAAGTGGCACGAGCCCGACAAACACAAAACCCGGTGGTCGGTCTACAGTCTCACCTATGTGCTGCGCCAGGTCGGATTCGACGCCCGGCCCGTGGCGTGGTGCGACAAGTTCGGGAAACGCCATTTCTCCCCGCCGGAACCGAACGCCGCCGCCTACCGGGGAGTGGCCGACCCGGCGTTTGTCTTCGATCTTTCGTGCCTGAAACGCGGCGACCGGTCCCTGGTCGTCGACGCCGTGAAACCCGTCGGCGGGGCTCCGCCGGTTGACGCGGAATCGGCCGCCCGACGCCTCCACGACTTTCCGACCCAACAGGGTTAGGTCGGCGACCATACCCTGTTAAGCCAAGCCATGCGGCTCCTCGTTTTCAAGGCCAATCAACTGGGGGACAACGTCGTCTTCCTGCCCGTCGCGCGACAGTGGATCGCGCAACTGGGGGCCGAAAACGTTTTCGTGATGACCAGCCCGACCGCCGCGGACTTGTACCGGGGGCTGATTCCCGACCGGAATCTGTGGATCGAGCCGACGGCGAAGGTTCTCGGGGCATGGAAGAACCCGGCCCGGCTGGGCCGCCTGCATTTCAGGCTGCGGGGAATCGCGCCCGACGCGGCCTGGTTTCCCTTTGACCAGGGAAATGTGCCGCGGTTGCTCGCCCGAATCGCCGGCGTCCCCCTGCGCGCCGGCGCGCCGAATCCGGCGCTGGCGACGAACGGGTTTCTGAACCGGCGTTTCGAGGCGGATCCCTCCGCGAATGTGGCCGAGTCCGAGTGGCGCGCGGCGGCCGCCTTTTCCCGGGAATTGGGGCTCCCGGCCTGGCCGGACTCGCCGCCGCGGCCGGGTCTCGATCATCTGACCGGACCGACCGATCCCGAGCCGTCCCGCGTTTTCATCCATGCCGGGGCCAGCCATGCCGTGAAACGCTGGCCGATCGAGCGCCACGTCGCCCTGGCGAATCGGCTGGTCCGCCGCGGTCCGGTCACCTGGGCGTCGCAGGGCGATCCGTCCGAGGACCGTCTGTCGTCGCGGATCGAACGGCTCGCGCCGGGTTCCCTCGCCGGCTTGGCGAAAGCGATCGCGGCGTGCGGCCTGTTCATCGGAAACAACTCGGGGCCGCTTCATCTGGCGGCGGCGGCGGGCGTGGCCACGGTGTGCCTGCCGGGCCCGGCGCCGGTTCAATGGGACGCCGGCTGGGATCGATGGCGTCATCTCGCGCTGAGAACGCCGGGACTGGACTGCCAGCCGTGCGCGACGGTGCGGCGGGGCGTCACGACCTGCGCCAAACGGGAAACTCCCTCGGCCTGCCTTCAATTCTGGACTGTCGAAGCGGTCGAAACCCTGGCGCTGAAACACTGGCGGCGCTGCCTCGATCTTCACGCCACACCCGTGCCGGCATGACCGAATCCTCTCTTCCGAAACCAGGCGCGGTGTCCGTCTGTGTCCCCGTGGGAATTGTCGCCGCGGTTTTCGCCATCCTGTTCGCGGTCTGCCCCTACGCGACCGGATACGGCGCCGACCGGCATTCGATCGCCTATTGGCTTTGGTATTTCTGGCGATTTCCCGACTGGCAACATGGCGCGCTCGTTCCGCCCCTCGCCCTTTGGCTGGTGTGGCGGCGCCGGGAAAATTGGCGGGGCCTGCCGGCGGAGGGTTCGAACTGGGCGCTGCCCGTCGTTCTAACCGGCTTTTTCCTGTTCTTCGCCGGGGTTCGGGCGAATCTCTATTATCTGGGTTACGCCTCGGCGCATCTCCTGTTGCTGGGAACGATTCTCTGGCTCGGGGGTCGGGCCTGGCTGCGCGAACTGGCCTTCCCGCTCTGCTTTCTCGCGTTCATGTGGCCGCTCTATTTTCTGGAAAGCCGCGTCGGATTTCCGCTGCGCCTGCTGATGACCCATCTGTGCTCCGGCCTGCTCGATCTGGGGGGCGTGGAGCATCTCCAGCTCGGCACCGCCATCGTCTCGCCGGCGGACGCGGCGGCCGGCCTGGCGCGGGGAGACCGTTTCGCGCTCGAGGTGGCCAATCCGTGCAGCGGCATCCGCTCGCTTTTTGCGCTGATGATGCTCGGCGCGCTATACGGCGGTCTTGCCTTCGGGAATCGGCCGTTTTTTTGGGCGGCGATGTGGATCGCGGCCGTTCCGCTGGCCATTGCCGGCAATGTCGTCCGCATTTTGCTGTTGATGTTGGGCTCCCGGCTTTTCGGCTCCGCGTTCGCCATCGGGAGCGACGGCGGCACGTCGGCCTTTCATTTTTTCGCGGGGATCATGGTCTTTCTCGTCGCGGCCGGGGGCATGGTGTTGTTGGCGAAACTGTTGCGTCGCCTGGACCGCGGGTCCGGAGCCGGTCCGAGCCCATGGCCGCGGCCGGTCGCCGCGTGAAAACCTCCCGACACATGCGCGCGCTATTCCTCAAGTCCGCCCTTTTCGCCGCCCTGGCCGGCGCGACGATGGCTTTCAGTCTTTCGACAAGTCCGGACGCCGGCGGTGAGGTCATTGGGTTGGAAATGGCGTTGCCGGCGAACGTCGGCGAATGGCGCGGCGAACCCGGCGAACCGAGCCGGGCCGAAAAGGAGATCCTGCCTCCCGACACCGAACTCGCGAAGATGTCCTATCGCCGCGCCGGAGGCGGGGAAATGCTTCAGGCGAGCCTGGTGCTGAGCGGCCGCGACCGCACCAGCATCCACCGCCCCGAAGTTTGCCTCGTCGGGCAGGGGTGGAACATCGCGCGCTCCGAGGCGCGGGAGATCAGCCTGCAAAACGGCGAAAAGATCGCCGTTTCGCTGCTGGAAATCTCGCGCGAAGCCGATGACGGCGGCGGCTCGCGGCGCCGGATACGCGGCTACTACGCCTATTGGTTCATCGGGCCGCGATCGACCACGCCGGACAATCTGACGCGAATCCTCGGCACGGCCTGGACCAATGTCGCGCGGGGCGAAAATCCGCGCTGGGCCTACGCGGCGGCGATGGCGGTGGTGGGGGAGGATTTGTTCGCGGGCGGGCGATCGCCGGAGGAGACGCTCGCTTCGATGGAGGCCTGGATCGCCGGAGCCGCCCCCGCATTCCAGCGCGTTTACCTGCCGGCAGGATGGAAGGGTTGAAAACAGACCGCTCGACGGTCATCGGCGCGGTCGCCATCGCGCTGTTCGCGGCGGCGGCGGGCTATAACGCCGGTCCGGTGCCCAGGGAGACCGATCAGGCCTCGCTGATCAACGGAGCCTGGCAATTGAAGCACGGCGCCCCGGCCAGGGGCGCCGTTTTTTACAACTACGACAAGCAGTTCCTCGCCTACGCGATCGTCGCGGCCTTTCTCCCGTCCTCATCCGCACCGCTCGACGAGAGGGAGATTGACAGACTCGTCGGACGGGCAAATCTCGGGACGGCGCTTCTGCTCTCGGCGTCTCTCGCCGCCTGGTGGTTTTCGCGCCGGCGGCGACCGGGCGCCACGGATGGCCTGGCGCTGGTGGCCCTGCTCGCCGCGCCCGCCTTTCTCCTGAGCGCACCTTTCGCCAGCGCGGCGGCCATCAGCGCGGCCTTCGTGATTTTGCTGACCGCGGTGCTGGGCCGGGTTTCCTCCCCGATCAAGCCCTGGCTCGCGGCGGGCGCGACCTTTCTCGCCGTCGGAGCGCGGGCGGACGCCGTGCTTTGCCTGCCTTTGCTGTGCTGGTCGAACGCGCGCGTTTCCTCGTGGCGCTCGACCTTTCGCGACCCGGTCCACTGGGCGATGGCGATCGCCGCGGTCGCCGCTCTCGGGGCCGGTTACTGGCTCGCGGGCGCGCGGTCGGCGACGTGGTATGGCGGGTACTTCGAGCCCCGCGTCTTCGGGGCTTACCTCGTTTTCGGTCTCGGCGCGATGCTGTTGCCGGGGGGATTCGCCCTGGCGGCCACGGCGCGATTCGCGTTTCGCCGGGGGAATCTCTTCGGCTTCGCGGCGGCGGGTCCACTGTTCCTTTTGTTGCCGCTGGGTTTTTACGGTTGGCAGCTTTTTTCCCCCCGCCACCTGATCCCGCTGTTGGTGACGATCTTTGGATATGTGGCCAGCCGGCGCGGACGCGCGGCGTGGCGTTGGTGGCGCCGAGAGAATCCCCGAGCGGCCCTGTTGGCCGTGCGAGCCGCGTTCGTCTGCGCGCTGGTGCCTCTTTTTGCCGGGTTGGACTTTGCCGACTCCGACCGCTTTCCGGCGGTGACCGTCCGAAACCCGACGCTCTATCCGACGACGGACGGCCTTTGGCCCATGGGCGCGGCGGGAACCTTTCTTTTTCGGCTGGGTCGAGCGGCCGAGCAACCCGTCGATCACAATCAGGCGCTCTGGTTGGCCATCCGGTCGGACAGCACCCGCTGGCCCGCCGGCGCCGGTCCGCTGCCGGTTCTGGAGACTCCGATGCGGGAATACGCGCTGCTCGCGGCGCGACTTCGCGGTATCGAGACCCGCCTGGTTACCGAGCGGGATTGGGCGGAGCGACACGAGGAAGCTGAGGCCCTCTGCGACGAGCGGCTTCTGCGCGTGGCGATCTCCGAGCATGTGACGCCGGACCGCGGCGTGGCCGTTCGGGACAAACTCCGGGTCGCGCCCATGCGTCCGATTTCGCCCGAAGTCGACAGCCTGACCTGGGTGGCCATCGGCGGCGATTCGGGTGACGAATCATTCGCTTCCCGCCGCCTGAGAACGCGGCTCAGCTTGGGCCATTTTTTTGGTGGATCGGACTTCCGTCGGATCGGAGAACTCAGTGTTGGCGATCGGCCCTTCTCGATTCTATCCGGGCTCGCCACGGTCCAGAATCCATTGGCGCTCGTCGCTTCGGGTCCCTTCAATTTGGGAGGAAAGGAGGCACTTCCCGAAGGACCGCTTTGGATCCTCGGTCTCCGGCGTGGAAATCCGGCCGCGAACGAACCGATCAGTGGCAAACTGGCGGAACCGATCTCTGTTTACGCGCCGGTGTTGCCGGCCTTCATGGCTCGGGAGACGTTCCCGTCGAATCGTCGTGCGGATCTTGCCGCGGACCCGCCACCTGACCCAGCGCGCCCCACAGAAATCGCGGAACGATCCGCGAATACCGGGGCCACAAACGGCGGGGCTCGGTGACCAGGCGATAGAGCCATTCCAGTCCCGCCCGCTGCAACACGGGTGGCGCGGATGAAACCAGTCCGGCGTGAAAGTCGAACGCCGCTCCCACCCCGATCATCAACCGGCCCGGCAATCTCGGCGCCCACTCCGCCATGAAACGTTCCTGCTTTGGCGTGCTCAGCCCGATCCAGATAAGGTGCGGGTCCGCGGCGTCGATCGCGCGGTTGAATTCGGCGGCTTCCTCCCCATTGAGCGGCCGAAACGGCGGCGTGTAGATCCCCGAGATTTCCACGCCGGGAAACCGCTCCCGCAGCGCGTTCCTCAACCGCTCCGAGACGCCTTCCTTGCCTCCGAAGAGGAAATGCCGCAGTCCCCGCTCGCGACCGAGGTCGATGACCTCGCGCATCAGGTCGGGTCCGTAAACCCGGTCCATCGTCTCCACCCCGTGAAAATGCCGTCCCATCCACACGTTCGGCATGCCGTCGGGCGTGTTGAAAACCGAGCCGTTCAAAATCCGGCGAAACGACGCGTCGTCCCGCGCCTCGATGACGCCGTGCGCGCCCGTGACGCAGATGTAGCCTCCCTGCCCGGAAAGCGCGCGCGCGATCGTCGCCTCCCGCGCGGCGGGCAGGTTGAGCGCCGCGATCTCGGTGCCGAGAATATTGACCTTTGGAACCGCCATGATTGCCGTTGAATCTGTGAAAAAAACTCCGCCGATCGAAGTGACCGGTCCCGAAGGTAGCACCGAATCGGGAGCGCGGAAGCCGTCGGCCCGCCGCCTTCGCGTCGTCGTGGCGGGCCAGATTCCGCCGCCGGTTTGCGGGCAGAATCTGAACATCGCCAGAGTGCTCTCGCATTTGGGTAGCGAGCCCGGCTTGACCGCCGAACACTGGGCCTTTCGTTTTTCACGCGACTGGTCGGAAATTCGGCGGCCAAGGATGGGGAAAATCATTGAATTGACGCGGGTCTGGGCCCGGCTGCTGCGCCTGCGACGCGGGGGTCCGATCGATGTCATTCTGTATCCGGTAGGCGGACCCCACCTGGCGCCCCTGCTTCGTGACCTTTGCCTGCTTCCGCTGGCGAGGCTCTGCGCGCGGCGGGTTGTCCTTCACTTTCGCGCCGCTGGCCTGGCCGAGGCCCTGCCGCGACTTCCGGCCCCGGCACGGTTTCTGGTCGGAAAAACCTACCGCGCCTGCGGCGAAGCGATCGCGTTGACGAATTTCGGCCGCCGCGATCCGGAGGCGGCCGGGATTCCGGCGGACCGCATTGCCGTCGTGCCGAACGGCTGCGAGGACCGCCATCGGAGCGATTTCGTGTCGATCGCCCAAATTCGCGCCTCCGGCGCCCCCCTGACGCTGCTGAACGCCGGCCTGCTATGCTCGGACAAGGGCAGCCCCGCCCTGATCGAGGCCTTCGCCGGACTGACACGCCGGTTTCCCGAAAGGAGTCTTAGGCTGCGACTCGCGGGCTCGCCCATGGGCGATTGCACGACCGCCTCTCTCCGAGATCTCGCCGAAAAACACGGCGTCGGGGACCGCGTCGAACTGTGCGGCGTGCTCGAGGGCGAGGCGCTCGACCGGGCCTATGCCTCGGGCGATCTCTTTGTCTTTTCGACGGTCGCGCCCTTCGAGTCCTTTGGCATGGTGCTGATCGAGGCCATGATGTGGGGGCTCCCCATCGTGGCGACGGACTGGCGGGCCAACACCGAAGTCTTTGGCGAAGACCCCGGCGGTCTCCTCGCCGACACCACGCCGACCCTGGCCGCCGGACTCGAATCGGCGCTGGTTACCGCGCTCGAGCGCGAATCCGAATGGCCGGGCTGGTCGGAGAAAAACCGGCGCCGATTCGTGGAAAACTTCGGCATCGACCGCTCCCGCGAGCGCCTCGCGCGCCTGATGACCGGCGCGCGGTAACTTCCGCTCCGCCGACCGACTTCCGATCGATCACGCGCTTTCCTCTTCGTGAGGGAAGCGCGTTTTTTTGTCCGCGGAATGAGAGCAATCGCTTCGGACAATGAAAGTGGAGGCGGGAGCGGGAATCGAACCCGCGATAGAGGTTTTGCAGACCTCGGCCTTACCACTTGGCTATCCCGCCAGATCCGTTCGTTTTCCCGCCCGGCCCGGTGCGATTCCCGGGATGGCGGCAATGCGCCCGAGTCCGCGCGGGGGAACGAAGAGCGCCTAGTAAACGTCCCCCGTCCCGGCCTGTCAACGGGGGATTGGCTCCCTCCCCGGTCCACGAAAAAACCCCCGCCCAAGGGGCGGGGGCCTTCGCGAAATCCGGTTCGACGGACGCGATCCGGGCGGTCGCCCGCCCTCGCCGGTCACGCCTTCCACGGCAGGGGCCATTCGCCGGGAATGGCGATGGCGTACTCGCCGTTCTCGCCCGGTTTGACCGGGGCCTCGGCGTCGAAGGCGTAGTTCGCGGGCGCGATGGAGAAATTCGACGCGATGGCGTCGTCCCATTTGATCTCCTTGCCGCTGTAGGTGGCGAGGCGGCCGAACACCGAGGTGAACGAGCTTTTCGCGCCGTAGTAGGCGTTGTTGACCGGCTTGTCCTCGCGGATGTGCTGGTAAAGGCGGTCGTGCTCGACCTGATAGGGATCGGGGTCCTTCTCGCCGCGGGCGGTGCGGTGCTGCCATTTGACGTTGCCCTTGTAGTCGGTGATGAGACCGTTGCTGAGGTAGCAGATGCCCTCGGTGCCGCGGATTTCCTCGGCGACCTTGTTCATGCAGCCCTTGATGTGGCGGCACTGGCTGTTGAGGACGACGTTGTTGTGCTCGGCGCCGTAGCGGAACTCGACGTAGTGGTGGTCGAAAATCTCGCCCACCGTGCGCGGTTCGGTGCCGGCGCGACCGCCCATGCCCTGGGCGATGGTCGGGTTGCCGCCGGCCACGGAGTCGCCGCTGACGAACCAGTTGATCACGTCGAGGTTGTGGACGTGCTGTTCGGCGATGTGATCGCCACAGAGCCAGTTGAAGTGGTACCAGTTGCGCATCTGGTATTCCATCTCGGACCACTCCGGTTGGCGATCGATGATCCACGGGCGGTTGCCGTTCCACCAGGCCTGGGCACTGACGATGTCACCGATGGCCTTGTTTTCGTGAACTTGCTTGAAGGCCTCGAGATAGACCGTCTGATAATGGCGCTGCAGGCCGACGACGACCTTGAGATTCTTCTGATCCGCCATCTTGGCGGCTTCGATGACCTTGTTGAAGCCCCACGCGTCGACGCAGACGGGCTTCTCCATGAAAACATGCTTCCCGGCCTGCACCGCGTAGTCGAAGTGAATGGGCCGAAAGCCGGGGGGCGTGGCGATGCAGACGAGATCGACCTGGTCGATCACCTGCTTGTAGGCGTCGAAGCCGGCGTACTGGCGACCGGCCGGCACATCGACCTGTCCGCCCTTGCCTTGCTTCTCGAGCTGAGCCTGAATGGCGGGCAGTCCTTTGCCTCGCGGGCCGGTGCCGTCAATCTTGTCCTGGAAGGCGTCGGCCACCGCCACGAGCCGGGCGCCGTCGTTCGCGGTCAGGTTTTGGACAATGGCGCCCGAATTGCGGCCGCCGCAGCCGATCATGCCGACCTTGATTTCGTCGCTGCCGGCGACCTGGGCGAACAATTCCACGGGCAAGGTGGAGGCCGCCGCCGCCGCCGTGGCCGCGCCGGTGAGGAACTTGCGTCGCGAGGTCGCGGGAACCGCCGCCGTCGGCGCGGCGTCCGGGGTGTTGGGATTGGGTTGTTTTTCGTTCATGGATCTTTTTGGGGTTGAGAATGGGGCGATCAATTCGTTTCGCCTTTTTTTGGGCTTTCCCGACCGGGAAGGCAATGCTTTTCACGCGTCCTTTTTTGCGGCCGGTTTGGGTTTGGGAGCCGGTTTGGGGTCGAGATTGGCGTCCAGCTCGGCCTTGGTCGGGGTCGGGCTTCCGATGCCATTTTCGGGGATCTCGACCTTGGCGATCCAGCAGACGGCGTTGAGGACGATCCGGCGGAAGTCGTCGTTTGCCCAGTTGTCGTGGAAATGCAGTCCCGTGAAACCGAAGCCGCGACCGCCGTCGGCGCGCTCCGTCACCCAGCAGACGTGCTGCGGCAGGCGCTCGGCGACCATCTTGCGCACCTCGGGATTTCCCGAGTGCTCGCCGTCGGGCCGCGACATCGTCTCGTCCGGCGGCACGGCCGAGAGCACCGGGCTGACACCCTTCATCCCCTCGGCGAAGCGCATGTTGAAATACCATTCGTCCACGATGTTGAACGGCTTCACCCCGCGCGCCACCGGATGGTCCGGCAGCTTGTCGAAACGGGCGTCCCAGTGCGGGTTGACCGATTTGTTGATCTCGAAGGCGCCGCCGGTGGCGGAAATCAACGTGGTATTCGTCTCGTCGGGCGTCATTTCGACGGCGTAGTGGAGCATCCCGATACCCACGCCCCGGTCCCGGAGGTATTCGATCTGTCTCAGCCGCCAATAGGCCGGGTGGCGCGGCCCGCCGTCGGACTGGATCACCAGCGCGTCCGCGTTTTGAAAGGCGCTCGCGTCGCGCGGCCAGCCGTTCAGGTAGGGCACCACCAGCACCTGGTCGCCGTGGTTTTCGTTGAGCAGTTTCGCCGCGAGTTGCGCGCCGGCGTTGTGCTCGTGCATGCGCGGCGGGTGGCTCGGGGTGCCGGCCACGTAAACGACCTTTTTCAAATCTCCAAGCGGAAGGCGCTTCAGGCGGATGTTGCGAAACTGGACCTTCATGGCCGGCCCCCGGTGCAACTGCAGCGCGACGGACCCCGACCGGCGCCGCGCGTCCGTGTCGGCATCCACGATCTCGGCCATCGCGTGGCCGTTGATCTCGGTGGTGAGGGTGTTGCCTTTGGCCACGACCCGGTAGGTGTTCCACTCGTTCGGCTTGATGAAATTCGCCAGCTCGTCCGGATCGCCCGTCGCTCCGGTGACGGTGGGTTTGCCGTCCTCGCCGATTTCGGCTTTTTCGCCGCGCTTGGCGAGGATGCCGCGATACTGCTCACCGTAGATCGTTCCCGCCCATTTGCCCTCGGCGTCGATGTCGGCCTGGTAACCGCCGATGGCATGCGGCTTTTCGAGATCGAAGCTCCGCACCTGGATGCCCGAGTTGCCGCCGAAGATGCGGTATTCGGCCGTCAGTTCGAAGTCGTCCACCGTTCCGTCGGTCCATTTCAGAAAGGTGTTGTACTGGATCGGTTCGGCGTCGCTGGTCTCCCCGGTGAGGGCGCCGTCCTCGACCCGCCACAGCTTCGTGTCGCCCGACCAGCCGTCGAGCGACCGCCCGTCGAAGATGGCCACGAATTCGTCGTTGGTGACGGCATTGGCCTGTTGTTGCGGTTCCTGGCCGGTGACCCAGAGCCCGGCTCCGAAACCCCCGGCGAGGAGGGAAAAGAGGAGGATTCGAAATTTCATGGGCCGCCACGCTACCAAGCCCCCGTACCGCCCGCAATGGCGGATTGCGGGGGATTGGTCAATCCCTGTTGCCTCAAAAGGACTGACACTCCGGGGAAATGGTACCGGCCAAATTTTGCCTTTTCGGCAAATATTTTTGGCAAGCGGACTTTTTGCACAGGCTTTCAGGCGTTACAGACCGTTGGGTCGAGTCCAAAACGGGTGCCGCGAAGTCATCAAGATATGCGAGGCAATTGGGGGACGGGCGGCAAACGATAAAAGAGCAAGGAATGTCATTCACCTTGATCTCGATATGCGGACGAACGCCTCAAATCCCGAAACGGAAAGTGGATCCTCGCTCCCGCGGTGGGTGCTCTGTTTCCTCGGCCTGGGAACGATTCTGCCGTTGCTGGGCTACCTTTATCGAATCGCGCCGATGCCGCGGCTCGCGGCCCTGCTGCTCCTGCCGGCGATTTTCGTTTATGTCGTGGTTTACCTGCGGGCGGTGGCGAAAGGCGACGCCGACCTGAGGCTGCGTTTCGAGAGAGGTGTCGCGGGCGGCTTGCTGGGCATCGCCGGCTACGATCTGATCCGCGTGCCGATTCACCTCAACGGCCTGAACCCCTTCGCCGCGATCCAGTCCTACGGGGTTTACCTGACCGGGGTCGAGCACAGCAACCTCTTTTCCGATGTGGTCGGGATCGTCTATCACACGGGCAACGGGCTGTTTTTTGCGTTGATGTTCACCCTGACGATCGGGCCGTCGCGCCTGACGCCGTTGCTGGCCATGATCTGGGCTCTGGCGCTGGAGGGCTTCGCGGTGGCGACGGTCTTCGGCGAGGTTTATCACCTCCGGACAAACCCGGTTGGCACGGGACTGGCGTTTTTCGCCCATCTATTCTACGGGGCGCCGCTGGCGTGGATGGCCATGCGGCGGCGGATTGCCCGGCGGGACTGGATCCTGGCCGCGCTGCTGGCGTTGGCGGGCCTGGGCTCGGTGCTGGGACTGGTCCGGCCGCCGGACGGCTATCGAACACCGAAGAACCCGGGGCTCGAGATGGTCGACGCTGGCATTCATTCCCGCTGGACCCGGTTGAACGCCGGCGAAGCCATGGAGATCCGAAATGGAGCGTCGGAGGCGGTGACGCTGGAATTTCCGCACTCACTTATCCCTAATCAGACGATTCAGCCTGGCAAGTCGGTCGCGGTGATTTTCGAAAAAGCCGGGATCCACCAGATCCGCGCGCAACGGACGGACTGGCGCAGCGTGCTGGTAATCGCGGAGAGGGGCGGTTATGTGACGGAGCCATGAACGAAGCGGGATCCATTGCCGCCGCCGCCCCCTCGGCGGTTTCCACGGCGTCGATCGGCCAACTGGCGGGGCGATACCTCGCGGCCTTTCGGAAAATGTTCACCCCGAAGATCATTTTCCGCGCCATCTGGAATACGATCCGCCGGCGTCTGCTGATTTCGCTGGTCGTGGCGCCGTTCATCTATGGCTTGGCGGCCATTTATCATGTCTACCTTCAGGCCAAGGCAGGGGGATGGAACGAAACGGCCGGCAAACTGATCGGGCCGGACGACCTGGCCGGACCGGGAGCGCGGTGGTTCGCGGGGGCGATGATGTTTTTCGGAGCCGTCAGTTTCGCGCGCGGAATGGGGCTGCGCATCGTGAAGTTCACGGCCGGCGCGCTGAAAGTGTCTCCGTCGGGATTCGGTTACGCGCTGGCGCAAATCAAGGCGAACATCCGTCGGCCGGCCGTTTACGAGCGTCTGCTGATGGTCGGGGGTGGCGCGGCGGTGCTGGGGGATGTCGCGATGCGCGTCGGCTGGAGCCTGAGAAAATTTGTCCTGCTCGGGGCGGTGGCGAGCGTGCTGGCGGGATTCAGGGCGGCGCACGATCAGCGGCAAAAACCGCCCGGCGCGCCATTGGAACAACAGCCCTGGCTGCTGGCGTTGGCGGCGTCGGCGGGATTTTTGCTCAGTTACCTGTATTACGGATTCTATGCCACGGCGGCGCTGGTGATCGGTGTGGTGTTGTGGTACCGGCGCACGCGCACGAAACCGCCCGGGCCACCGCCCTCAGCTCCGACGTCGGGCCAAACGGCGGGATGGCTCTTTGCGATCGCCTTGATTTTGTCGCTGGGTTCGGCGCCGCCGGCATGGGCCGACGATGGCGGTTGGGACGAGTATTCGCCCCAAGGTGGCGGGGAAAAAACATTCGGCGGTTATTTGCAGACGCCCGACGGGCGAAAAGTGGTGGAATTTGGCCTCCTCGGCGGGGGCTTCGCGACTGCCGGGGCGTTGTTGGGCATCCTGCTGGGAGGGACGCTGGCCGACGCCTTTCAGCAGGCACTTCTGCGGGGGGCGGGAACGGAAACGGCCGAGGGGGAAGGCACGGAGCCGCCGGACGATAGTCTGCCCTGGCAAGTAACCGCTCCGGACGGTCGCATCCACCGGTTCGGCACGCGGGAGGAGGCGCAGGCCTTTTGCGATCGGCTCGTCAATCAGGAAAACATCCATCAGGCGGAGAACGACTACCGCAATGCGGTCGAACAAATTGGATTTCTGGAATCCGTGCGTCAGGGACTCGTCAAGGCCGGCAGGGACACCACGTCGCAGGATCGTGAAATCGCCCGATGGAAGGCGGAGCGAGACCGTTTACACAGTCAGGTCGATCGAATGGGCGGATCGACCAGCTACACCGCCCGTCAACGCACCAGTTGGACCTTCGGCGAGCACGACGCCCTGATCCAGAAGCAGCAGGAGGAGCGGGAACTTCTCAATGACATCCACAAGACCTCGAAGGCGATTCGCAACCTGGCGGACAAAGACCAACTGCAATACGGCGAAGGCCAGGCGGACAAGATGCTCGAACACCTGAACCGGATGAGCGAAAACCTCGCTTTCGGAAAAGGCGAGCAACCCTCCCGCGAGGAACTCGATCGCCTGCAAAACCTGCTCCGACACGAACTGGACGCCGAAAAGTCGCGGGTGGAGGCCCGCAACACCAATTGGGTCAGGGAAGGCGCGCAGGCCACCTCCCGGGAAATTTTCACAGGCCGAAACGCGGATGGAGAAACGTCCTACAAGGCGATGGTCCTCCGCGGTCTGATCGGCGGCGCGACCGGAGGACAGTCGGAATATGTCTTCGAGGTGGGCGACAAGATGTATATCGTCCACGACGAGGTCATGGCGGGAAAAAGCGGTCTGGAAGCCTTCCAGACGGCCGCGACCCGGGTGGTGACCGACGAAATCAAGGGGCGGGCCATTCAGAAGGGACTCGCCGTCACCGCCAAGGCCGGGCAGGTGGGGTTCGAAGCGACCCTGGCCGGCACGAAAATGGGAGACACCCTCACCAACGCCGCGAAATCGACCGGCGACTTTCTGAGCCAGGACATCCGGACAACCCTTCGAACGGGAGGCCGGGAGATGGGCGAAGGCACGGGCAATATTCTCGGAAAAACCGACATCGAGATTCCCGCGAAGGCCGGCGGTGGCGGCGTGGAGATTCCCTCGAGAACTGAGGTCGAATTGCCGGGAAAACCGGGTGTCGAGGTTCCGACTCGAACGGACGTGGAAGTACCTTCGAAGGCGGACGTGGAAGTGCCGACCAAGGTCGAGGCCGAAGTGCCCAGGAAGCCGGAAGCAGAAGTGCCGGCGAAACCCGAGGCCGAGGTGCCGACGAAACCCGAGGCCGAGGTGCCGACGAAACCCGAGACCGAAGTGCCGGCGAAACCCGAAGCGGAGGTGCCCACGAAGCCGGAAGCGGAAGCCCCGACGAGAACCGAACCGGAGGCTTCGGCCAAAACCGACGCCGAAGCGCCCACAAAAAGCGAGCCTGAAAGCACGCCTTCGAAAACGGAAGGCGAAACGCCCAAGTCAGAGCCCGAGGCGGGAAAACCGGCTTCCACTCCGGAAGATCCGAAAGTCCAACAGCTCACCAGCCAGAAGGAGCGTTACCAGGAAGCGCGGAAGGATTTGGTGGAAAACAAGGGACTGCGGGAAGACGATCCCGTCGTCAAGAGCCTCGACGAGCGCATCGGCAAGATCGACAAGGAGATTTCGCAACGCACCGAAAACCCGCCCGGCGAAGCGCCAAAAACCGGCGGAGACGAGGATGTCGAGTTGCTCGACGCCAAGAAGGGCGTGTCCGGGCACGATTCGGCGACCAGCACGGAGGCGATCGCGCGGCGGGAGAATTTCGGAAACCGCTACGATGTGAAGGTCAAGCCCGACGGGACGGCCGACGTCAAGTCGCGCGCGGCCGAATCCGTTGGTGACGTGGATGCTCCGAAAGCGGAGGGCGACTGGCAGATCCGCGCCAACGAAAAAACGGGCACCTACACCATCGAGTCCCGGGGCGGCGGCTCCGAGGCCGACGCCGTTCGCGCGCTCGAGGAACAGATGGGAATGAAGCTCGAGCCGGCGAAGAGCCACGTTTCTCCCGAGCCGGACTTCCCCACCACCGACTCCGGGATCGATCTTGACGACCCCGACATTTGAATCCTCGAAGAATTACCTACCCATGAAGCTTGACTCAGGCGAACTCATTGCCACCGGCGCCGAACTCTCCGCCGCTCCGGGCGCGCTGGGACTCGATCCGAGCGAACTGTCCCGACTGCCGCGCATCGGTCACACGCCGACCGACGAGGAAACCGTCCGCGCGTTCCTTGCGACATTGTCCGACGATTTCGCCGCCGTTTACCGCGCCGCGCTCGAAACCCTCGCGCGGCCCGACCGCGTGGGCGTGCTGCACTATAGCCTGGGCGAGGAATCCGTAAGCCGGGCGATTCTCGCCTGGGGCGCCCCCACCGGCCGCGGGATCGTGCTCATGGTCCGCGGAGACGGCGACCAATGGCGGCTGCGAGTCGAGCCGGCCGAGTCGCTTCGGAAAACCATCGCCACCGTGGTTCTGGAAGACACGCCTCTGTCACCCGTCGACATTCGGTGCGCCGTCACCCACGAGGCCGCCGCGGTATTCCTGGCGGCGATCCATTTGCTTCGGGAGAATCGGCTACTGGCGATGTTGTCCCATCGGGAGGCGCCCCGGGCCTTCGACGAGGGTTCCCTCGCGGATGTCCTGAAAGACAGTGGCACCGAGGATTTTCGATGGTCACTCCCCTTTTTCGACAAGGTCATGCCGGTGAATCCTGGCGAGATTTCCTGGGAAAAAATCGTTCCCGGCGCCCTCGGCGAACTCGCCGCCCGGGATCTTGTCGCGCCGGCGGCCGATGGAAAAACCTGGCACTTGACGGCCTCCGGCTATCGAATCGCCCTGGCCGATCATCACCAACTCACGAAGTTCGGACTCCGAATTTCCGAAATCAACAAAACCGGAAAAGTCGGGCATGAGGGCCTGCTCGGGATCCGTTCCCTGCACGATCTATTCCTTTTCAATCTCGCCGGTCGGGAGGCCGTCGTCGCCGCGGCGGATTTCAACAGTCTCGGGAAGCTTCTTGAACCGTTTCTTTTTCGCGAAACTCTGGAAAGGACCCGAAAAACCGAAACCACTGGGAACGGACAAGAACACGGGTCGCGTTCATGCCCGGCCTGTGCCGCCCGCATTCCCGCCGACGCCGCGTTCTGCAAACATTGCGGCATGGCCCTGACCACCGCAAAAGTCTCCGCCACCGAACCCCGGCCGGAACCCGAATCCGAACCGAAAGCCGCGCCTCCGGCATTGCCCAGGCGCAAGTTTTGCGCCCACTGCGGCGCGCCCTTGAAGCCGACCGCGAAATTTTGCGGCGGTTGTGGAAAGGCGATTCCGGCGGGGTGAGGAACGCCGGTTAACCGGGCGCTCGATCACAACTTCCCGAGCACCTCGGCCGCCCGCTCCTCGAAGAGCGCCTGCCACTCCGGCGCCAGCAGGCAGTCGCAGTCCTCCTGCGCGTAGCTCCCGTTTCGCAACTGCTCGGCCGTCGGCGAATAGTAGATGTAGCCGTTCGTGTAGCCGGCGACAAAGGTCGTCCCGTGCGCGGCGTTTTTCTTGATGTTGAGCCCGATTCGCACGGTCAGCTCGCCGGGAAAAGTCACCAGCCGGAAGTCGCCCGCCCGCAGACCCGCGACTTCGACGTCGATGGTCGGACCGGCGGCCGCGTTGCGGGCGCGGTGTTTTTCCAGCAGGGCGAGGTTGATCTGGAGCCGCGTCAGTTCCTCCATGGTTTCAATGTTCGCGAGGTAGGCGTCGAGGTTCTTCCGGTTGTCGGCGTCGAGCTTGTCCCAGTCGCCCTTCCCGATCAGCTCGTCCTGCAGGTAGCGATGCGAGTAGTAGGCGGGACGCTCGCCGTTGACCCGGTGTTTCACGTAGAGCGGCAGGAACGTCTTCAGGCTCAGCGTCGTTCCCTTGAGCGAGGCAAGCCGGCGGTCGATTTCGGCCTCGAGCCCGGCAATGCGATCCGTCTGGTCGGACCGCGGCAGGGTGAGCGTTTCGTTCACCACCTTCAAGGGCGCGTCCGCCTTCGTGTCGATGGCGCGAATCGCTTTCAGCGCGCTCAGCCCGAGCTGGTTCCCGAGAATCTCCGCGTCGCGGGGGCGGTCCACCTCCTTGTACATCACCGGATTGATGTCCCCGCCGCAACCCTGCACGAACAACGCCACCGCGTCGGAGCCGAGATTGTCCTCGATGACTTGCGAAGCGAAGCCGGTCACGTCGGCCGTGTTGCCCCCGTTTGGCACGCCCTGGATCGGGTGCATCGCGAAGTTGTAAACCACCGCCAACGGCGTCCCGTCCGATTCGCGATCGAGGCGCAGGATGCCGATCTCGGGATCGATCGGACCCACGGAGGCGACGTTGGTGTCCGGCGGCATCGAATAGGCGTGCCGCACGTCGGCCTGATTCCCGCCCTTCAAAATCAGTCGGCGATTTTCCATGACGCGGTTTTCGAATCCGGCGCCCGCGCCGCAGCGGACGGGGACAAGGTTTTGCTTCGCTTCGGCCACGGCGCGCACGGTTCGGTCAGCCACGTCGGGGCGGACGATTCCGTGGCAATGGCTCGCGTTGGCGATGACGTTCGACGGCGCGATGCCGAGTTCCTTTTCCAGGCGGGCCCGGATCGTGGGCAGGTAGTCGTTTTTGATCGGGCCGATTTCACCGATGGCGACAGCGTCCAAAGTGATGAGCACCGCGGTCGTCCGGCCGTCGGTGAGCACGAGCGCTTTGGCGAACAGCGGATCGTTGGCGGGTTTCGTGTTCGGGTCGGAAATGTCCACCTTCGCCGCGCCGGCGAGCAGTGGTTCCGCGGCGGCGGGCTGGACCGCCGCGCCGAGGAGGAGAATGACGCCGAACGGAAGGAATTGGGATCGCTTCATGGTTTCGGGGTCGATTCTGGCCGATGGCGGCGGCTTACACACTGGCGAGATCGCGTCGCGGGGCTTGCCCGGCGCGGGGATTTCGCGAAAATGCCCGGATCATGCGACTCTGGCTCTTCAAATCCGAACCCGACGTCTTTTCCTTCGACGACCTGAAGCGTTGTCCGAAACGCACCGAGCCCTGGAACGGCGTGCGCAATTACCAGGTGCGAAATTTCATGCGCGACGACATGCTGCCGGGCGATCTCGGGTTTTTCTATCACTCGAGCTGTCCGGAACCGGGGGTGCCGGGCGTGGTGCGCGTGGCTTCCGAGGGGAGGCCCGACCCCACCGCGCTCGATCCCCGGAGCGAGTATTTCGATCCGAAGAGCGACCCCGGGCAACCGCGCTGGTATCTGGTCGATGTCGAATGGGCGACCGACTTCAAGCGTTTCGTGCCGCTTTCCGAACTCCGAGATCAGGCGGAGCTGGCGGACATGCTCATCCTTCGGCGCGGCAATCGCCTGTCGATCACGCCGGTCGAGCCGGAGCACTTCGATTTCATCTGCCGACTCGGCGGAGTCGATCCGAAAAAACTGCGACGGGGATGAGGAAACCCAACAGGGTATGGTCACCGACCCAACCCTGTTGGGTCCGGAGTTTGGCCGTCATCGCGCGGTTGCCGCGGAAAGGCCGCTTTTGGACAATGACGGCATGCTTTTTCGCCTCCCACTCCCCGCGCTGGGCGCGGTCATGCTCCCGATATCGGCTTCCCTCGGGGCGCCCTTTCTGGTCGAGAACGGTCAGCCGCGCGCCGAGATCGTCATTTCCGAAACGCCGGCCCGGTCCGTTCGGCTCGCCGCCGACGAATTGCGGCAGACGCTCGAAAAAATCTCCGGCGCGCGCCTGCCCATCGTCACGAAGCCGTCCGGAAACGGGATCGTGTCCGTTTTCGTCGGCCGCGGCGGCCATACCGACAAGCTGGGCCTCGCGACGGACGATCTGGAGGCCGGCGCCTACCGCATCGTTTCCGGCGAGGACTGGCTGGCGCTGATCGGCGAGGACACGGATTTCGTCCCGGTCGAGCCCTGGGCGCGGAGCAACGCCGACCGGGCCAGCGGCAAGCTGCAAGGCGAATGGGACAAGATCACGGGCGATCTGTGGGGGGTGCCGAACGGCGGCATGTACAAGAACCGCATCCGCCTTCCCGGCGAGACGGGCAAGCCGGACGGCGCGCCGACGGAAAAGAACGAGATGCTGGAGCTGTGGGGCTTTGACGAACGCGGCTCCTTTAACGCGGTGTGCGGCTACCTGCGAAGCCTGGGCGTGCGCTGGTATCTGCCGGGCGAAATCGGGGAGGTGATCCCGGAAATGAAAACGATTCCCCTGCCGCGGATCGACGAAACCGTGCGGCCGGATTTTCCGGTGAGGCGTTTCAACTTTCGCTTCGGCACGGTGGGGGCGGACACCGCGCGATGGGCGATGCGGCTCGGGGTGCGGGACCCGAACGGGCTCCAGGTCGCCCACGGCCTGGCGACGATGACAAGCCGCGACGAGATTTTCGCGAAGCACCCGGACTGGTACGCGCTCTACGGCGGGAAACGCCACTACGAGCCGGGAAACAGCAAGAACCAGCTCTGCTACTCGAATCCGGAGCTGTTCGACGCGGCGGTCCGCTATGCGCGGGCGCAGTTCGACACCTACGACTTCGAGACGGTGTCCATCATGCCGCCGGACGGCTACACCGCGATCTGCCAGTGCCCGCTCTGCGAGGGGAAGGACACTCCCGACACCCATCCACGCGGCCTTCTGTCCGATTATGTGTGGGATTTCGTGAACCGGGTGGCGAAGGAAGTGGGAAAGACGCACCCGGACAAGAAAATCCTCTGCTGTGCCTACGGCGTCTATACCCAGCCGCCGCTGAAGATCGAAAAGCTGGAGCCGAACGTTCAGGTCTGCATCGTCGGCGGGAGGCGCCCCACCGCCGACAAGCCGGAGGAACGCGGGGAAATCCGGCAGCTCCGCGCCGGTTGGCGGGCGAAAACGTCGAACCCGCTGCTGATTTTCGAGAACTATCCCTTCACCGACCGCGGCTGGTATCTGCCGGCCTACCTGCCGCACACGATCGGGGAGAGCATCAACGCCACCAAGGGAAGCTCGCAGGGCGAGGACATCTGGCTGAGCGTGCGGCAGGACTTCGACACCGTCGGCATCGGGTTCAATCATTTTCAGGTCTGGTTCACGGCCCGGATGTACTGGGGCGGCCCGGAACAGGACGTGGACGCGCTGTTCGACGAATACTGCCGGCTTTTCTACGGACCCGCCTCGCCGGAGATGAAGGCCTTCTTCACCGATTGCGAAGCGAACTGGCGGGAGATGGAAAAGGAGAAGGAGAAAGCCGACCGCTGCCTCGAACTCTTCGCCGCCGCGCGGGCCAAGACCGCCGCCGAATCCGTTTACGGCCGCCGCCTCGCCCTGATCGACGATTTTCTCAAGGGACTGCGCAACAAAAGCGAGCAACTGGGGCGGAAACGCGGCCCGGTGCCGGTGACGCGGCTGGTCGGCGACGCGAAGGACATCGTGGTCGACGGCAAGCTCGACGATGCCTACTGGCAAAACTGTCCTGTCGCCGCCGCCGGGAAGCTGCGCGAGCTGCAGACCGGTCGCCCGCCGATTTACGGCACCTCGTTCAAGGCTGGCTGGGCGGGAGACAGCGTGTATTTCGCGATTCGCTGTGACGAGCGGCCCGGCGAGGCGCTCAACATCGGCACGGAAAAGGACGACGACGCGGCGCTCTGGTACGGCGACGCCATCGAGATTCTGCTGGAGACGGAATCGCATTCCTACTACCAGATCGCGGTCAGCCCGACGGGCGCCGTGGTGGACATGGATTGGCGGGGGAAAAAGCGCGACCTGGGCTGGGATTCGCAGGCGGAGGCGGCGACGCAAATCGCCGACGACCACTGGACCCTCGAGATCCGCATTCCGGTGACGCAGGACGAGAACGATCCGCTGCACCAGGTGATCGGGCGCAAACCGATCCAGAGTCTGCCCTGGCACCTGAACATTTGCCGGCAGCGTCTCCGCAAAAATGGCGCGGAGTACTCGGCGCTCTCGCCGACGGGCACGGCGGGCTTTCACGTGCCGATGAAGTTCGCCACCTTCTACGACGGGCGTTCCCACCAGTTCGAAGCCGATCCGACGGTGACCGATTTCCTCATCGCGGGCCGCGCCGCCGACGCGTTGCAACGGAGCCGCAAGCTCGGGGAAGCCCTCGCCGCGTGGAGCGCGCTCGCGGAGACGGAAAAGGCGACCGATTTCCAGAAGGCCGACGCCCTTTCCCACGCCGCCGAATGCGCGCGGGCGCTTCAGGATTTCGGGAAAGCGGAAGCGCTGGCCGGGAAGATTCCGCTCGAGCCGGTGAAACAGACCGTGGAAATGGAAAACCTGTTATCCCAACGAAACTGGGAAGCTGTGGCCGAGCGCTTCGGCGGAATCGACATCGGGAGCTGGCCCTTCTGGCAGGTCGGCGCCGGCGCCCACGCCCGCGGTCGGGCCTACCAGGCCTTGAAAGAGGGAGAAAAGGCCGAGTCCGATTTTCGGCTCGCGCGGGAATACACCTCCGATCCGCGAATTGGCCTGAGCCTGCTCCGGGCGATGGGCTGGAACCGCGAGCAGGTGCTCGAAGACGACGAGGCGGCGCTGGAAAGCTATCGGGAAATCGCCGACTCGACGGCCAACACCGGCGGCGCCGACTTTTTCTATGGTCTTCAGGGCGCGGCTCGGGTGCTGGCGCGGAAGAAGAAGTTCGACGAAGCCCTCGCCGTGCTCGACAAGGTCGATCCGGAAAAAATCGGAGGCAGTTGGCGCGGTTCGCTGCGGATGTCGCGGGCGGACGTGCTCGCGGTGGCGGGAAGGGCCGGGGAAGCGGGAAAAATTTACCGGCAAGTCGCCGAAGACGAGCAGGCCAACCCATCGGACCGGCAGCGGGCGAAAGCGGCGGTCGGAAACCCCTGACGCCGATGAATCCGTTCCGCCGCCCCGCGCCATCCCGTGATGGGACGCATGAGGCGCAATCCGCTAAAATTGCCGGCATGATGCGGAAAGGCCAACCGGGCGCCCGGCGCGTGTCGACGATCTCCCGCTGGCGAGGGCTCGCCGGCGTGGGGTTGATCGGCGTCACGTTTCCGGCGTCTCCGGTCCGGGCCGATGTCGATTTCAATCGCGACATCCGGCCGATCCTTTCGGATCATTGTTTCGCCTGTCACGGTCCCGACGCGGCGGAGCGCAAGGCGGGCCTGCGGCTCGATTCGGAGGACGGCGCGACCCGGGATCTCGGCGAGGGAAAGCATGCCGTCGCCCCCGGAAATCCGGAAACCAGCCTCCTCGTTTCCCGAATCGACGCGACGGATCCCGACGAAGTGATGCCGCCACCCGACAGTGGAAAAACGCTCACCGCCGCCCAGCGAGACGCCCTCCGCGACTGGATCGCCCAGGGCGCCCGCTACGAAAGTCACTGGGCCTTTCGTCCCGTCGAAGACCGCCGGCCACCCGATGCCGGAAAGGGTGAGGACGCGCTTTCTGACATCGACCGTTTTCTCCTCGCCCGGCTGGAGGAACGGGGCCTGACCTTTTCGCCTCCGGCGACGCGGGGGCGACTCATTCGACGTGCCACCCACGACCTGACCGGCCTGCCGCCGACCTGGGAGGAGGTGAGCGCCTTTGTCGCCGATCCGCGCCCGGACGCCGAGGCCTTCGCCGATGTGGTCGACCGGCTCCTCGCTTCGCCCGCCTACGGCGAGCGCTGGGGACGTCACTGGCTGGACCTGGCGCGTTACGCCGACACCCACGGAGCGAGCGCCATCGGATTCACCCGCTTTCCGTTTTCCTACACCTACCGGGACTATGTGATCGCCGCCTTCAATGCCGATCTGGCCTACGATCGGTTCGTGACCGAGCAACTGGCGGCCGATCAGATCGGCCTGGAGGAAAACGATCCCGCCCTCGCCGCGCTCGGCTTTCTCACCGTGGGAAGGCAATACCGCAACCGGCACGATGTGCTGGACGACCGGATCGACGTCATCTCCCGCGGCCTGCAGGGCCTCACTGTGAGCTGCGCCCGCTGTCACGATCACAAGTTCGACCCCATTCCGACCGCCGACTACTACGC
Source organism: Akkermansiaceae bacterium (assembly GCA_024233085.1). Lineage (GTDB taxonomy): Bacteria > Verrucomicrobiota > Verrucomicrobiia > Verrucomicrobiales > DEV007 > JAEUHH01. The sequence goes on along the minus strand of JACKQC010000023.1, from coordinate 48,947 downwards.
GCTCCACGCCGCGCTCGCCGGCAGCCATGAGCCGAACGAGTTTCCGCTGGTGGGTTCCCCGGAGGTCGATCCCTCCTACCAAGCCGAACTGGCCAAACGCAAGTCCCTCCGCGACGACATCGTCCGCGAGCAGGGCGACGTGATGCGCGGGCGGTTGCGAATGCAGGTCGGGCTCTACCTGCGCGAACTGGCCAAAGGCACGCCCGAACAGGATACCTCGACGACCTTTCTCTCCTACCGCACCGACGACCCGCGGCCCGTCGTCCTCGAGCGCTGGCGCCGCTATCTCGCCGCCCGCGACGAGAACGATCCCGTCTTCGGTCCCTGGCACCGGCTCGGGAAAATCCGGGAAGCGCCGGATTTCGCGGCCCAGTGCGTGACGCTCGTGGAAAAGCTGACCGCCGAAAACGGCGACCCGAAGGCCTTCGCGGCCGAGCATCAGCTGTCCACCGGCGCTCCGAAATGGAATCCGCGTGTTCTCGACGCCCTCGCCGCGGCGAAACCCGGGTCTTTCGTGGCCGTGGCGGACGTTTACGGCGAGGTTTTCGCGAAAACGCACCGCGACTGGCTGACCTCGCTGCTGGACGCCTCGTCGGAGGCGGCGCCCGGTGGAAAGGTGGTTCCCGATCTGGACCCCGCGCACCGCACCGTCAACAGCGCCATCGAGCGGCAGTTGCGGCGTCATCTTTACGACCCCGAATCGCCCACCTCGCTCGACTTCGCCGGGGACCCCGGGAACCTCACGATGCTCAACCGGGGCGTGCGCGATTCGGTCGCCGGCACCCTCAACGCCATCCACGGTCTCAACCTGGCGCCCACCGCGCCTCCTCGCTCGATGACCCTGCGGGAGGACGCTCAGCCCGAGCCCTCTTTCGTCCTGCTGAGGGGAAATCCCGTCGCCCGCGGCGAGGCGGTGCGGCCGCATTTCCTCAGCGTGGTCGCCGGAGGGAATCCCCCCGTATTTCCCGACGGCCAGCGCAGGCTAGCCCTCGCCCGGGCCATCGTGGATCCGGTAAATCCGCTGACGCGGCGCGTGATCGTCAACTGGGTGTGGCGGCGGCATTTCGGGCGGGGCCTGGTGCGCACGCCGGACGACTTTGGCTCGCGCGGCGACCCGCCGACCCATCCCGAGTTGCTCGACCACCTCGCCGCGCGTTTCCTCGAGGACGGCTGGTCGTTGAAAAAGCTTCACCGGCGCCTCATGCTCTCGGCGGCCTATCGGCAGGATTCGAGGGAAAACCCGGACGCCCGGAGCCAGGATCCCGACAACCGGCTGCTCTGGCGCATGCCGGTGCGGCGGCTCGAACTGGAAGCCATGCGCGACACCCTCCTCGAGGTGAGCGGCGAGTGGACACCGGCGGCGCGGCGCGGCGGCCAGCCTTTCGAGGAAAAGGGCGATCAGGTCATCGCGCGGCGCAGCGTTTACGCCTTCGTCAACCGGGACGTCATTTCACCGATGTCGGCCACCTTCGACGGCCCCAATCCCAGCGCCTGCACCGTGAAGCGCGCCGAGACCACCGTGCCGCAGCAGACGCTGTTCGCGCTGAACTCCGCCTTCATTCAGGACCGGGCCGAAGCGCTGGTGAAGTCGCCCGAGATCCGGGACGCCGCCTCGGAGGAGGACCGCGTCGCGCGCCTCTACCGGCGCGTGTTCCGCCGGGCGCCGGAACCGGAGGAAGTCGCGCTCGCGAAAGAATTCCTGAAAAGCTCGGAAAATGTCGGCGCCGCCTGGGCCCGCCTGGCGCACGCGCTGCTGGCCTCCAACGAATTCAACTTCATCGACTGATTTTTCCCATGGACGAGACCCTCGAACGAACCCTGTCGCGGCGCCGCTTCCTCCGGCGGAGCGGGCTCGGCTTCGGGTCGCTGGCGCTGGCCGGCATGCTCGGCAGCGAGGCGCGGGCGGGCGTCCATTTTCCCGGCGGGGCGAGATCGGTGATTCACGTCTTCCTGAACGGGGGGATGTCGCAGGTGGATACCTTCGATCCGAAGCCGGAGCTGACCCGGCGCGGCGGCCAGGAGTTGCCCTTCGAGAACCTCCAGACCGAGCGCCGCACCGGTGTCGCCCTGCCCTCGCCCTTCGAGTTCAGGCGACACGGCCGGAGCGGCATCCCCGTGAGCGACATTTTCCCGCGCCTCTCCCGCTGCGTGGACAAGATGGCGGTCATTCGCTCGATGCACGCGGAGCTGCCCAGCCACGAGCTGTCGCTGATGCTTCTGAATTCCGGTCACCAGCGCCTCGTCCGTCCCAGCCTCGGTTCGTGGCTGAACTGGGGCATGGGATCCGAGAATCGAAACCTGCCCGGCTTTGTCGTCCTCTGCCCCGGCGGACTCCCCGTCGGCGGCACGAACAATTGGCGCTCGGCCTTCCTGCCCGGCGTCCACCAGGGCACCCTCATCGACACCTCCCAGGCGGACCCGAAAAAGCTCATCCCGCACCTGCGCAACGCCCGGCTCGAGGACGGCGAGCAGCGGCGCCAGTTCGACCTGCTCCGGCGGATCAACGCCCGGCATCTCGATGACCACCCCGGCGAAGCCGCGCTGGAGGCGCGCATCGAGTCCTTCGAGCTGGCCTACCGCATGCAGGTCGAGGCCACCGACGCCTTCGACATCGACCGCGAACCGCTTCACATCCGCGAGATGTATGGCGAAGGCCCGCAGAATCGCCAGCTCCTCATGGCGCGCCGGCTCGTCGAGCGCGGGGTCCGCTTTGTCCAGACCTGGCACGGCAGCAGCCAGCCCTGGGACAGTCACAACAACATCCAGTCGGCCCATCGCAAGGTCGCCTCCGAATGCGACCAGGGACTCGCCGCCCTCATCACCGACCTCGATCAGCGCGGCCTGCTCGACGAGACCCTCATCGTTTGCTCAGGAGAATTCGGCCGCACCCCGACCGTCGAACTCGGCACCTCCGGCGGCGGCGCGACGCTCGGGCGCGATCACAACCACTGGGGATTCTCCCTCTGGATGGCCGGCGGCGGCATCCGGGGCGGCACCGTTCACGGCGCCACCGACGAGTTCGGTTTCCGCGCGGTCGAGGACCCCGTTTCCGTCCACGATCTGCACGCCACCATCCTTCACCTGCTCGGCATCGACCACAAACGCCTCACCTATCGCTACGCCGGCCGGGATTTCCGCCTCACCGATCTGGAGGGCGAGGTCGTGCGCCCCGTCGTGGCGTGACGCCGCGAGTCCCCCTCGAAAACGCCAGCACACCGGGCTCGATTCGCGGCCCGGGGCCTGCTACCGTGGCGGCATGAAAGCCTCTCCCCGCTCGAACGCCGAAACCCCGGCCGCCAGCCGCCGCCATTTCCTGAAATCCACCGCCGCGCTCGGCGTCGGCGCCCTCTTTTCCAACCCCGCCGCCGTCCGCGCCGCGACGAACAAGAACAGCCGACTCCGCATCTTCCAGATCGGCGTCAGCGGGATCGGCGCCATGCAGCGCAAGGGACTCAAGGGTCACCCCATGGTCGAGTTCGCCGGCTTCTGCGACATCGACCAGTCCGCGTTTGCCGCCGTCGAAAAAGACCATCCCGATGCCTGGCGCGTGGCCGACTACCGCGAGGCCTTCGCCAACCGGCTCGACCAATTCGACGCCGTCATCGTCGACACCCCGGATTTCCACCACTGCCCCATGATGGTGACCGCGCTCAAGCACGGGAAACACGCCTACGGCCAGAAACCCCTCGTTCAGCAACTGTCCGAACTCCGCGCCATTCGCGAGGCCCTCGCCGCCAATCCCGGCCTTCACACCCAGATGGGCAACCAGCGCGCCTGTTTCGCCGGACGCATGCAGGCCGTCGAGCTGCTGAAAACCAACCGGCTCGGCCGCCCCGTCGAGGCCCACATCTGGACCGGCGGCATGAGCCACGGCACCTATTTCGTCGATCCCTGGAGCGAGATGCCCCCGGCCCGGCCCGTTCCGGAAACCGTGAACTGGGATCTCTGGAACGGCCCCCTCACCGAGCCCATGCCCTACACCGAGGAGATTCATCCGCGGCGCTGGCGCACCTATTGGAAAACCGGCGGCGGCATGCTGGCCGACTGGGGCTGTCATCTCATCGACGTCCTCTATTTCGCCTACGACCTCCCCGCGCCGGCCGCCGTCCAGACCAACACACCGAAGCCGGCGGGCGCCTGTCATTCCGGCCACAACGAGGCCACCCTCACCTACACCGGCGTCGGCGACCGCTGCGCGAGCGACCGTTTCGTGCTCCACTACAACGACAGCGGCATCCGCCCCTCGTTTGCCGCGCTCGGCCTGCCGGTGTCGAAAATCACCGGCACCTGCACCATGATCGTCTGCGAGGACGGCGCCCTGCTGCTCGAGCCGGGCGGCAACATGGAGATCTACCGAAAAGGCAAGCTCGTCGAAAACGAGCCGCTGCCCGAAGTCGAGCCGCGCGATCACTGGAAAGACTGGGCCGACTGCTGCCTCGGCAACGTGAAACCGCTCTGGACGCCGTGGGACATCGGCTCCCGCATCACCGAGCCCGCCCTGCTGGCGGCCAAGGCGACCCGTTTTCCCGAGACGGAACTGCACTGGGACGGCGAAAACTATCGCTTCACCAACCACGACGAGGCCAACGCGCAACTCCTCTCCCGGACCTACCGCGACGGATTCGCCCCGCCCGCCATCGGGTAGGGGAGGCCACCAGACAGGGTTGACTCCCTGACCTAACCCTGTTGGGTCGGCCCCGATTCGGACGCCGGGTTCGCGGGGTTGCGGTCCCGGACCGTCCGCGATAAAGACGAGGGATGAAGTTCCCGCGAATTCTTCACCTCGGCGCCGTCGCTGTCGCCCTCGCGTTTTCGACGGTCGCCCGCGCCGCCGGCATGCCGAACATCGTCTTCATCATGGCCGACGATCTCGGCTACGCGGAGCTGGGCTGCTACGGGCAGGCCAAAATCCGCACGCCGCGGATCGACGCCCTCGCGGCGCAGGGCATGCGTTTCACCCGAAACTACTGCGGCAACGCCGTCTGCGCGCCGTCGCGCTGCGTTCTGATGACGGGCAAGCATCCCGGTCACGCCGAGGTCCGCAACAACCGCTCGATGATTCCGCTCGGCGAGCCGGAGGGCCAGCACCCGCTTCCGGCGGAGGAGGTCACGATCGCCGAAATTCTCCGGCGGGAAGGCTACGCCACCGGCGCCTTCGGCAAATGGGGCCTGGGAAACATGCAATCGACCGGCAGCCCGCTGAAGCAGGGTTTCGACCGCTTTTTTGGCTACAACTGCCAGTCGCACGCGCACAGTTACTATCCCGAAACGTTGTGGGACAACGACACCAAATACCCCCTCGGCAATGTGCCGCCCATCCCGGGCCACGCCTCGCTCGCCGACGGCGCCGATCCGAACGACCCCCGCGGCTACGACCTTTTCAAGGGTCAGGACTACGCGCCGGCGCGCATCAACGAGCAGGTCCTGCAATTCATCCGCGACCACCGGGACGGTCCGTTTTTCTGCTATTACCCGACCATCATCCCGCACGTCGCGCTCCATGTGCCGGACGCGGAACTGGCGCCCTACCTCGCCGAAAAATGGACCGACCCGCCCTTCACCCGCCAGGACGGCCACGGCTACACGCCGCATTTCACGCCGCGCGCGGCCTACGCGGCCATGATTTCGATGATGGACAAGAACGTCGGCAAGGTGCTGGACCTGCTCGACGAGTTGCACCTCGCCGAGGACACGATTGTCGTCTTCACCTCGGACAACGGCACCACCCATCTGGACAAGGAAGTGGACTTCGAGTTCTTCGACAGCGTGGCGAATCTCCGCGGGCTCAAGGGCTCGCTCTATGAAGGCGGCGTGCGCGTGCCGCTGATCGTTCGCTGGCCCGGCAAGGTCGAAGCGGGCGGCGTGTCGGATTTCGTGACCGGTTTCGAGGACTGGCTGCCCACGCTGCTCGACCTCATCAGCGCGAAGACGACGGCGCCGGGAAACACGGACGGCGTCAGCATCGCGCCCACCCTGCTCGGCCAGGGGCAGGCCGGGCGCGATTTCCTGTACCGGGAATTCGCCGGCTACGGCGGCCAGCAGGCGGTCTGGCTCGGCGACCGCTGGAAGGGCGTTCGGCAGGATCTGATACCCAAGGGCAAAAAGAAGGGCGCCGAAATCGCGGTGAAAACCGAACTCTACGATCTGCTCGCCGACGAATCGGAATCCAAGGATCTCGCCGCCGAAAACCCCGAAGTGCTCGCGAAAATCGAGGCCCTGATGAAATCCGAGCGCGTGCCCTCCGAGACCTTCGCGATCCCGGTGCTGGACGGGAAGTAGGAGGGTGCGCGGCGCCGGTTTTCGGGGTAATTTCGCCGTCTTTCCATGAGCGGACCCGACCCAGCGAAGCCGGTGGCGGCGTGTTACTGCCCGACTTACCTGGCGGCGGAAATGCTGCACGTGCATCGCCAGATCACCGGCCTGCGCGAGTTCGAGCCGGTGGTGCTGACCCGCAAGCGGCTGCACGAGGGGCGTTTCCCGTTTCCGCCGGAACGGCTGGAGCTGTTGCCGCGGCCGAATGCGGTGCGGCGCGAGCTGCGGCGTTTCTGGCGGCGGCGCGTCGCGAAGTCGCGGGCGCAAACGCTGTCGGGCGCCGAAACCCGGGCGCTCCTTGTCCGGCTCGAGAGACGAAAGGCGGCGGTATTGCACATCTATTTCGGCAACAGCGCCGTCAGCCTGCTGCCCCTGTTGAGAATCGCGGGCCGCCCCTGCCCGATCGTGGTGAGCTTTCACGGCGCCGACGCCGGCGTCGGTCTGGACGACGGGGAATACCGCGCCCTGATGGCGGAAGTGTTCGATCGGGCCGACGCCATCCTGGCGCGTTCCCGGGCGCTGGCGAACGACCTTCAGTCGCTCGGTTGCCCCCGGGAAAAAATCACGATCCAGCGCGCGGGCATACCGTTGGAAAACTGGCCGCCGGTCGACCGCGACCCGCCGCCGGGCGATGCCTGGCGTTTCGTGCAGACGGGTCGATTGATCGAAAAAAAGGGCCACGAGACGACCCTGCGCGCCTTCGCTCGGTTCCGGGAGCGCTTCCACGCCGCGAATCTCGTGATTCTCGGCGATGGACCGCTGGAGCCGGACCTGCGCGGGCTGGTCAACGATCTGGACATTCGCGCGGCGGTGACCTTCGGCGGTTTTGTCGAGGAGACCCGGATGCGGCTCGAGTACGACTGGGCGCACGCCTTTCTCCATCCGAGCCGGACGGGGGCGGACGGCAATCGCGAGGGCGTGCCGAACGCGATGCTCGAGGCGATGGCCACGGGTCTGCCGGTGCTGGCGACCCGCCATGGCGGCATCCCGGAGGCGGTCGAGGACAGCGTCAGCGGCCTGTTGGTCGAGGAGGACGATTGGGAAGCGCTCGCCGAGCGCATGCTGGATCTCACCGCCGATCCGGACGCCTGGCGGGCGATGGGGAACGCGGCGCGCGCGGCGGTCGAGGCGAAATTCGAGCGCGACGGACAGGTTCGCGTGCTGGAGGGAGTCTACCGTCGCGCCGTCGAAGGCTTCAGGGCTTCGTGAGGGGCGTCATGTCCGAATTCTTCACCAGCCTTCATCCGAAGACGGCGCGGTGGTTTCGCGGGACCTTCGGCAAACCGACCGAGGCGCAGGAGCTTTGCGTGCCGCGAATCGTCAGCCGCGAGTCCGTGCTGCTGGCGTCGCCCACCGGTTCCGGCAAAACCCTGGCCGGGTTTCTCGGCGTGCTGGACCGCCTCCTGCGGGAGCGGGAGGAGGGTGCCGCCACGCCGCCGCCGCCCGGAGTCCGCTGCGTCTATGTCTCGCCGCTGCGCGCCCTGGCCTATGACATCGAGAAAAATCTCCAGCCGCCGCTCCGGGGCCTCGGGCTGGAGGATTTCGTCCGCGTCGGCCTGCGCACGGGCGACACGCCCGCCGCCGAACGCCGGAAACAACGCCGCCAGCCGCCCCACCTTCTCGTCACCACGCCGGAGAGCCTCGCCATTCTCCTGCCCCAGACCGGTTGGCGCGAGGCGCTCGCCCGCTGCGACACCGTCATCGTCGACGAACTGCACGCCTTCGCCGAAAACAAGCGCGGCGCCCACCTGACCGTGTCGCTGGAGCGCCTCGAGCGCCTCGCCAATCCCGGGAACGATCCCGCCCGGGCGCTTTGCCGCGTCGGGCTGTCCGCCACCGTCTCGCCGATGGAGGAGGCGGGCCGTTTCCTGATGGGCGCCCGCCGGACCTGCCATCTCGCCGAGGCGCGGATGGAACGGCGCTCACTCGTCGAAGTGCTCACGCCGCTAAGAAAGGAGGCCTACCCGCCCGCCGGCTACACGGCGACCCGGGTGATTCGCGACATGGCCGAAATCGTCGAGCGCAACCGGGCCACGCTTATTTTCACGAACACCCGCTCCGGCGCCGAGCGCGTCTCCCACCGCCTGAAACTCGCCCTGCCGAAAGTGGCCGGCAAAATCGAATGCCACCATTCCTCCCTCGACCGCGACGTGCGGCGCGAGGTCGAGGACCGGCTGAAACAGGGCGAGCTGCGCGCCGTGGTCTGCTCCACCAGTCTCGAGCTGGGCATCGACATCGGCCACATCGACACGGTGATCATGGTCAGCACGCCGAAGGGCGTGTCGCGGACGCTCCAGCGCGTCGGCCGGTCCGGCCACTCGATCCACCAGACCAGCCACGGCGTGCTCGTGGCGACCAACATCAACGACCTCGTCGAGTGCGTCGTCTGCGCCGAGATGACAAAGCGGCGGCTCCTCGAACCCATCCGCATCCTCGAAAACGCGGCCGATGTCGTCGCCCAGCACCTCACCGGCATGGCAATGGGCGGCGGCGTCGCGTCGGACGAGGCCTTCGACACGGTGACAGCGGCTTATCCGTTTCGAAACCTGCCGCGCGCCGAGTTCGACCGCATCCTGCGCTATCTCGAGGGCGGCGGAGAATCGCTCCGAGGCCAGTATCGCGAGACCTTCGGCAAGATCGTGGAGAAGGACGGCGTCTGGATCACCCCGAGCCGGAAAGTCGAGCGCGACTACCTCGTCAACGTCGGCACCATCCACGCCGACGGCATGGTCAACGTGATCCTGGGCCGCCGCCGCCTCGGGATGGTCGAGGAGGGCTTCGTGAAAGGACTCCGCCTCGGCGACGTTTTCGTGCTGGCCGGGAAAACCGTGAAGCTCGTCGACGCCGGCGTCGGCGAAATCTTCGTCGAAAACGCCGCCGGCCGCCTGCCCACGGTGCCGGCGTGGAACGCGAACAAGATGCCCCTCGCCTCCGGTCTCGCCCGCGAGGTGCGCGCCCTGCGCGGCGAAATCGACCGCCGGCTCGACGCCGGGGACGACCGGCTGACCGACTGGCTCGCCGAGCGCTGGAATCTCTCGAAAACCAACGCCTTCGCCGTGGTCGAGCATTTCGAGAACCAGCGGCTGCTTTCCGAGATCCCGACCGAGGACCGCATGCTGGTCGAGGCCTTTCGCGACGAGGAGAGCGACCCCGACCGGGTTCACTACTTCTTTCACACCCTGATCGGCCGGGCCGCGAACGACGCCCTGTCGCGCATCCTCAGTCATCGGGTGAAGGTCGCGGTCGGCGGCAACGCCCTGGTGACGATCGACGACCACGGATTCCTGCTCAGCCTCCGCGGCTTCCAGGAAATGGGCGTGGAGGAATGGCGCGAGCTTTTCCGGGCATCCGGCGCGGCGGAGGATCTCGCGGCGGCGCTGGAGGGCTCGCAACTGGTGAAGTGGCAGTTTGGCGGCGTCGCCCAGACCGGTCTCATGGTGCCGCGAAACCTGCCCGGCGCCGAGCGCAAGCTCCGGCAGATCCGCTGGAGCGCCGATATTCTGTTCAAGGTGCTCAGCGAGCACGAGCCCGATCATCCCCTGCTGCGCCAGGCCTATCGCGAGGCGACGCACACCTTTCTCGATTTCGAGGGGGCGCGCGCCTTTCTGGAAACGGCCGGCGATCTCGACTGGCGTTTCGTCGAGGTGCCGGCGGTGACGCCGTTTTCCTTCGGCATTTACGCCAGCAAAATCCGCGAAGGCATGATGATGGAGGACCCCGACGAAGCCATCGAGCGCCTCCACCGCGCCATGCGCGAAAAACTGGCCCAAACCGCCCCGAAACCGGACCGGACCCAACAGGGTTAGGTCACCGAGTCAACCCTGTTAAAGAAATACCCGTCCGCTTTGCTGAAAATTATAATTGTTATAATAAATAAGATTATGTAGAGTTTCCGATGAACCAGCGTCATTTAGCGAAAACGAGCCGATGGCGCCGTTTTTCGGGCATCGCGATTTTCCTATTTTTAGCGCTAATCGGATGGAAGATCTGGTTTACCCGGGTTGAAAAGCGAATCATTCGGCTTGAGAAGGTTGTTTGGTTCGAGAATCTCGGGACTTTTCCTGAGGAGATCAAAACCCTTCGTGGTATTCGGTTCAGCCTGCTTCCCCCGCGGCTCCAGGCACGGCGATGCGGTTTGCTTGGAGACTGGAGATTGTCTCAAGGGGACGAGTCGAGGGCGACCGCCCTATATGAATTCGAGGCACTTTTGAACGTCGGCATTAATTCCTCCTGGCTGGATGTCGTCGATCTGGCCCATCACCCAAATTCGGCCCGGAAGGCCATCCTGGATCGCATTCATGATGAACAGATCGAATTTTCGATTCCCGACGATCGGATCGACACATCGTGTCTTACTTCGAGACTGCTTCCACTGCCGGATGAGGAGAACGCCTACTTTGCGTTGGCAAACCTTCCGCCTTTTCGAGATCAGGTAATCATTAAGGAAAAGATCGATCCCTTTACTTTTTCGGCGAACGAGATCGAAACGGCCCGGGAATATCTCGCCAAGAATCGTGATGTCCTGGCCAAATGGGATGCGGTGATCGATTCTTTTTCCAAAATGAGGAATCCCGCCGACGCCGCCTTCGTGCGGCTGGATTTGGCGATGAAAACCCACTTTTGCCGCTTCAGGATCGCGCTGGCGGACGGGGACGAGTCCGGGGCATGCGAAAGTTTGTCGAGAATTTATCGGACTCTGAACATCCTGGAAAGCGACGGAATGTTGGTCTATTCATTGGTGGCCGTCGCGATGCGGGGCAAGATGTGCATTACCTTGAAAAGCCTGCAAATTCCGGCATCCGTCAGGAGCAGAATGGCCGGGATTATTCGCCTTCACCCGGCGGATTCGAATGTACTTTCCCGGATCGCGCCGAGAGAGTTCATGACGATTTACCAAACGATTTCCGAAGATCGAGAGCTTTGGGGAGAAGAGGCGTTGAAGGTCGGTGAGAACGAGGACCGATTCATATGGGAATTCGAAAAGGCGCTTTTTTCCCGTTGGAGGGAGTTGGACGAAATCCTGACCGGCCAGCGAAAGGGCCCCTACGAAATTCCTCGGGCCGAGACGCTCGCCCTGAAGAGTTTTCGGAATTGGAGACGCGGTATGTATTGGCGGGAACCGCACGCCCAGATTTCCGGCCCTCGCGAGGCTAAGACGCTAATGACGGAGGAAACGCTTCGATTGTCCGCGGAAATCGTGGCGCTTGTTTCCATTCCAAGGACCGGAGCGTTGTTTGAGACGTTTCTGAAAAGCAAGGAGGAGGAGCGAAAACTCATCGACCACTGGTGAGGTTAAGGACAAAGAAGAAAACGGCCCCGCTCAAATCTCCCGCAGGCGGTTGATGAAGACGAACATGAAGGGAATCTCCGACGCGATCACGGCGAGAAAGGAGAAAAACCCGACCGAAAAGGGCATGGCCCAGCTCCCGAAAACGAAGATGGCGCCCAGCAGCAGCGCCGAGCCCCACACGAAGACACCGAGCGGCGACACCCCGAGACTCGACGGCGGGCGGGAGAGATGGGTCATGTGATCGAGAAACAGGTAGGCCGAAAACGCGAAGAAAAGCAGGTAGGTCCAGGAATACTCCGCGAACCGCGGCACCATCAGCACCGCGTCGTAGGCGCCGTGAACGACGATGACGATGAGGAGATCGTAGAGCGCGTTTTCCCAACGCTTTCCGCGCCAGCGAAAGAGACGATACATCGCCAGGCCCGCCACGCCGGTCAGGGCGGCGTGAAAAAACGTGGCCGACAGGAAACGGCTCCAGATCGTCATCCCGCCCACCATCTCGAAACCGTCGCCGTAGCCGGCGTAGCCGACGTTTTCGTTGATCGCGAAGCCCAGGCCGGTCAGGCCGGCGACCACGAGGGCGTCGACCTCCGTTCCGCGGCGCAGCAACCAGGGCAGGAGCGGCAGGAAAAACAGGAGCTTCAGCCCCTCCTCCCGCAGCCCGATGCCGGCGACGCAATAGATCACCTGGTTGAAGAGCGTGTCGTCGGGATGATGGGTAAAGCCGCGAATGTTTTCCTGGATCTCGACGGCGACGAGCGTCGCCGTGGCGCTGAAAAAGCCGAGCACAAGCGCCAGGCCGTACCAGACGAGGCGCGGCCGGTCATACCCGGAGAACTGAGTCACGACGATCGCCCAGATCGTTCCCGACAACAGGCAGAGCAGGGCCAGGCCCGGGGAGGGAAAGTGGAAATCGTGCGCGACGGTGGCGAGGACGAGCCATTTCCAGTCGCGCAGCTCGGTGGCGATTTCCATGCGGGAGCCAGGGTCGAGCGCCGCGCGGTTCGCGGGGTCGGCGAGCGCGGCGCGGAGGTCGTCCGTCCTTTTCTCCTGCCGCAGCAGACGCAGCCACTCGGCGCGCGGGCGTCTCGTCTCCGGGAAGGCCGCGGCCTCGCGCGCGAAGGCGTCGATGGCGCCGGCGTAGTCGTGCCGGCGGTCGAGCGCGTCGCCGAGAAACTCGGAGGCGAAGCGCCGCGGAGGCTCCATGGCGGAGGCCGAGCGAAGGCTCTCGACGGCCTCGTCGGCGGCGGGCTTCTCGCCATAGTAAGCGTGGAGCAGGTCGGTCAGCAGCTTGCGCTCGGAGGCGTCGATCTTCTCCGATTCGGCGATCGATTTCTCGATCAGGCCGACGACGGATTTTTCCTCGCGGTCGGCTTCGTTGGTGTCGGAGGTGTCGCCGCCGCTGTTGGGACGAAACTGCTCGCCGATATCGACTTCGTAGGGCGCGACGAGGGAGCGGGGCTGCCGAACCCATTCGGCGAACTCCTCGATGCCCGGTTCGGCCTCGCCCATGGCGATCTCGGTCATCTCGAGGGCGTAACCGCCGCCATTTCCGAGCATGAACGGCAACAGGCCCGCGCCGAAGGTGACGGCCGACACGATCCACCCGATCGCGACCGACGCGGCCACGATGAGGGCGGCGGATTTCAGGAGAAAATCGCGGTCCCGGGAGCGGTTGAAGAGCTTGGCGCGGTTGAATTTCGAGGGCATCGCGGGCGACTGTACGGGGCGCGTCGGGCGGGTTCAAGCCGGGGCATTCGGGGGATCGAATATTTCGGAAGTTGCGAATATCTCGAAATCCTAGGTGAAAGGTTAAAAACCCGCGGTTAAGGCTTGGCTTTTTCACGGTTTTCAGGTGATATTGCGATTTCGTCAAATTGCCGATAAATATGGGCCTGCTCTTGCAAACTGTCGGCCCGGTCGCCTCGTTTTGGTCGATTCCGGACGTCACCGCCGGATCGGTTCACGAGTTTCTCGTGGATTACGGTCCGTCGATCGGCATGGCTTTGGTCGTTTTCGCCCTCGGATTTTTCTGGGGCCGACTCGTTTACGCGGGCCGGAAATCGGGAAGGCCCGCCGGCGCCGGGGAAGCGCCTTCTGAAATCGGCGCCGGCGAGGCGGAACCCGCCGCCGCCGACGCCGCCGACGCCGCCGACGCCGTCGATCCGGGCGGGCGGGCGCGGATGGAGGGCGAGTTGGCGGAAATTCGCAGCCTGGCGGCGCACCAATCCGGGGAGCTGCGCACCCTGGAGGAACGGGCGCTCGGGCTCCGGCAGCAGGTCGAGGACCGCCAGCGGCGGGTGACGGAGCTTTCGGCGATGCTTGAGCGGGCGGCGGCACCCGCGCCGGGACAAATCGATCTTGCGCCGACGCGGGCGCCGTTCATCCAGTTGGGCGAGGTGATTCGGCAGGAGCGCCAGCGCGTCGGTCATGGCGTGGCGCATCTCACCCACCTCGAGGAACGGCTGGACGCCGAGCAGAAGCTGTTGTGGGATTGCGCGGAGGAAATTTCCCAGATCAAGGCCCAGTGCGAAAATCTCGGCCGGCGAAACGGCGAGAAATCCGGCGGTCCCCAAGCCGTGACAATCCCGGAAAAAACGGCCGCCTTGCTCGGGCAGATCGACGACCAGATACGCGTCTTTTGCCAGAACATGCGCGGCTGCCTGCAGCGCACCGCCGGCGCCCGGAAACGCCTGCAGCGCGAGCAAAACCAGCTCCGCGAGTGTTCCCAGTCCGTTCACGAAATTGAAACTTCCCTGGCCGCGTTCGCCGAAGACTCCGGGGAGATCGAATCCGGCGCGCTGGAGCGCTTCCAGGCCGAGGCCACCGAAAAGCTCGCCGCCGCGCGAAGCGGGCTCGACACGCTGGAGAACGGGATTGACAGCGAGATCGCCGAGATCGCGGGCCGCACCGACTGGCTGGTGAAAGATTCCCCGGCCAATCTCATCAAGGCGATCGACCGCCTGGGCGCGGACCAGGCTTCCCAGGATCTCGGTCTGGCGATGCTGATCGGCCGCGCCTGGCGCCGGCTCGGCGAGGTGAAGGGCGCCCTCGCCGGCCTGCGGCTGGCCCTGGAAACCGGCATGGTCAGCGCCCCGGGCGAGGGTGGCGGGAAACGCGCCCTCCGATCCGCCGCCGAAAAAGCCGCCGCGGCCATCGCCGCCGTCACCACACTGACGCCGCCGGATCCGGCGCCGGATGCCGTGTCGCCCCTCGCCGGACTCGCCGATCTCGAGTCCCTCCTGACCCGGCGCGACGCCGATCTGCGGCAACTGCGCCAGGAGTTGGAAAAGGGCGCCGCCGAAATCGCCGGTCTCCGGGAATCGCTCGACGCCCGCCAGGCGGAAGCGGAGGAAGCCCGCGCCGAAGCCGACCGTTGCCGCGAGGCCCTGGAAACCGAGCGAGCGGAGCGACACCGCCAGCCCGCCAGCAAAAACCTGGTCCGGCGTCTGCTCGGGCTCGGGCCCAGCCGCCGGGAACTCGCCAAACCGGCCCTCGAACCGGTGGCCTCCTTCGGCGAGGCCCAGCTCCTGCTCGCGGAGCTGCGACAGGCCTCGGGCGCGAAATCCCATCCGACCACCACCACCAACGGATCCGCGAAGGACGGCGGCTCGAATCCGACCGCGCCCCCGGCCCGTGAAACGGTCGCCGGCGACGCTGGAGACGTGATGCTTTCCCCGTCGGACGAGCTTCCGGACGAAAGACCCGACCCGTCCTCCGCGATCGTCCTGCGCGAGTTGACCGGGCGCTGCGAATGGCAACAGGCCCGCATCGCCGAATTGGAGGACCAACTGGCCGGGCGGTCGGCGATCGGGCTGTCCACGCCGCCCGCCGAGGCGGACGAACGGGCGGAGTCGCTCCCCGCGCCAGGCGAACCGGAAAACGTCATCCTCGGCGCCGAGTTTCCCGACGATGCGGGCGAGCCGCTCGTCCTCTTTCGGAGCGACGATCCCGTTCACTGGGACACCGACACGAGCGGACCCGGGGAATGCTTTGCCCTGCCGCTGACGGACCTGCCGGAGCGGATCGACTATTTGATGCTCAGGCGTCTGGACACCCGCGAATCGGTCGTGGCGCGGGTGACGCGCGGGGAATTGCTGGCCGGCGGACCCGGCCGGACGGGCCAGGGATGGTCGGGCCGGGGCGAGCGCTACTTTGGCGCTTATCATCTCGGGATCTTCGACGATTCGCTCCCGCGCGAGTTCGAGTCGCGCTTCGGCTCGGGCGGCTGGGGCTTCGGCCATGTCGAGGGCATCGGCGCCGGTCAGGCCTTCGGCTGGGCGGGCCGGCCGATCGACCCCGTCCGGTTCGAAATCAGCGTGGCCGCGCGCCGGGAGGAGGCGGCCGCGGTCGTCGCGTCGCCCCCCGCGGAGTCGGCGGAGCCGTCAAAAGACGGGCGCGCCATCCCGGCCACCTGTCCCGCCCGAGGGCTGGTGATCTTTCGCGGAAACGATCCCGCGCTGTGGAACCGCGACCTCTACCGCGGGGCGAACCACCGCGCGCGCGCTCTGGAAAGCGTGCCGAGCGACGCCCGCTGGCTGCGGCTCCGGCGCCTCGACACCGGCGCGTCGGTGCTGGTCGAGATCGACCACGCCGGTCTGGGCAAGGAGGGCGGCGCCGCCGGGTTCGGTTTCAACGGGAGCAACGAGGTCTTTTACGGCGCCCGTCATCTGGGCGTTTACTCGGAAGCGGTGCCGCAGGACGTCGAGACCCGCTTCACCTACGGCGGCTGGGGCTTCGGTCATCGCGCCGCCGTCGCGGGCGAGGGGCAGGCCTGGTGCTGGGCGGGCATCGAAATTCCGGCTCAAACCGTTTTCGAAATCACGCTCTATCCCAGCCGCCCCCGGCCCGGCAAAAACGACACCGCGCTCGACCGGTAGATTGTCGCCGGATCGCCGCCGCGGCGGGCGGCTTCGCTTCGCGGGCTGGGGGAGCTTTTCGGGAAAAAACCTCACGGAAACCGCAGCTCGCGGTCCACGAAGATCATGTGCCACAGCTCGAGGATGACGAGCGACATGACCTGCTTGAGGCCGACAAACTCGCCGGCGGCCATCCCGTCGACGAGGGCCTTCACTTTCGCCGGATCGAAGTAGCCGCGCTTCTTGATCCGGTCCGGACTGAGCGTCTCGTCGATCATTTCCCGGATGGTCGGGTTCTGATAAAAGTAAGCCATCGGCAGAAAGAACGGGTTCTTCGGCCGGTTCGACACGGCGGGCGGGAGCATCTTCCCGGCGAGCTGGCGCTCGACGATCTTGTCGCGGCCGCCCCTGGCCTTCAGGTGAGGCGGCATCTGGAATGCCATCTCGATCAGCTCGTGGTCGAGGAAGGGCAGCCGAATCTCGAGGCTGTGCGCCATGGTGTTCTTGTCCTGGCGAATCAGCGCCCAGTCCTGAAGCCATTCGTCGTATTGCAGTTTCAGCAGGCGATCGAGAAATTGCGCTCCGGAGTCGCGGTCCTCGGGCCGCTCGGGCGGAATCCAGTCCCGGGTGGCGCGATGCTTGAAGTCGTCCGCGTAGATCGAGTGCCGCTCGTCGAGGCTCCAGAGGGTGCGCAGCGAGTAGTAATTCCGCCGAAGATCGCGTTTGCCGTACATCGCGAGAAAGTCGGCGAGCCGTTTCTTGCCGGCCTTGCCGAGGTCGGCGGGAAACTCGAAGAAGCGGTTGAGAATTCCCATCGGCGTCGCGCGAAAGCCGGGCAGCATCAGGCCGTGATGGATGAAGCCCGGCACGAGCCGGTGGTATTTCTCCACCATCGGCATGACCTTGTGAAACTGGTAGCCGGCGAACATCTCGTCCGCGCCCTCGCCGCCGAGCACGACCTTGAAATCCTTTCCGCAGTTCGCCGCCAGCCGGTCGAAAGCGAGGATCAGCGCGTCGCCGACGGGCCGGTCCATCTGCCAGACGACGCGGGGCAGAAGCTCGAAATCCTCGGGCGTGACCTGGATTTCGTGGTGCGTCGTGCCGAGCAGGCGCGCGGTTTCGGCGGCGTCGCGGGTTTCGTCGATCGGCGAATTGAACCCGATCGAAAAGGTGTGGAGATTGTCGTTGAACTCCCGGGCCGCCGCCGTGATGAGCGAGGAATCGACCCCGGCGCTCAGGTAGCTGGACACCGGCACGTCGCTGCGCATCGTCAGGCGCACCGCGTCGCGAAATTTCGCTTCCAGCATCTCGAGATACTCGCCGTCCGAGAGGTAATTCCGGTTCGTTCGCAGCGGCACCGACCAGTAGCGCTCGATGGCGAACTCGCCCGTGCTTTTCAGCAGCATCGAATGCGCCACCGGCAGGAGGTAAATGCCGGCAAACATCGTCTCAGGCTCCGGCACATTGCGGAGGCAGAGGTAGGAGTCGATCGCCGC
Source organism: Akkermansiaceae bacterium (assembly GCA_024233085.1). GTDB lineage: Bacteria > Verrucomicrobiota > Verrucomicrobiia > Verrucomicrobiales > DEV007 > JAEUHH01. Next base: position 30,990 of record JACKQC010000023.1, on the reverse strand, counting down.
GAGATTCGGCGCGCGCTCGACGAAGGGGCATTCGAGGATGGCCTTTGCCTCCGACGCGAAGACGAAGCGGCCGTTGCCGTGCCAGTAGTAAAACGGCTTCTGGCCGCAGCGGTCGCGGGCGATAAAGGTGTCGCCGCTTCGCCGGTCATGCACCGCGAAGGCATACATCCCGTTGAGCCGCTTCGGCAGGTCCCGGCCCCATTCCTCATAGCCGTGAACCAGCACCTCGGTGTCGCTGTGGGTCTTGAAAACGTGCCCGCGCGCCTCCAGTTGCTCGCGCAGCTCGACGTAGTTGTAGATCTCCCCGTTCTGCACGACGGCCAGCGAGCCGTCCTCATTGTAAATGGGCTGGTCGCCCCCCGCGAGGTCGATGATCGACAGCCGGCAGTTGCCCATCGAAAACCGCTCGCCCTCGAAAAACCCGCGCCCGTCCGGACCGCGATGGTGGAGCGTCTCCGCCATCCGATGCAGCAGCGCGGTGTCCCGAAAACCGGCAAATCCGAAAATGGCGCACATGGGATCGAAAAAGGGGCGAAACCAGTGCGTCCGGCGACGGGACCGGTCAAACGCGAAAATCCACTCGCCTCACCACCGCGTCAGCAAAACCGTGGCGCCCTCCGGCGAATCGGTCGCGATGTCTTTCGCGCCGGCGAAGACGGCGGGGACGAGAAAAAAATCGCCCGGCCCGAAGCGGCTTTCGCCCATCGTCACGGTCCCCGCGACCACCGTCACGATGGCAAAGCGGTCCGGCGGCAAAAACAGATCGATCCCCGGCGACGGCAGGATGTGGCGCTCCACCCGGAAATGCTCGCAGACCGCCAGGGTGTGGCCATCGCCGGGGAGACGGCCCGGCGCGGGCTCCCGGTCGTCGAAATCGATGCTGGCGAGCGATTCGGCCACATGCAGCGCGCGCGGCCGGCCGTCGAGCCCGACCCGGTTCCAGTCGAACACCCGGTAGGTCGTGTCGCTGTTCTGCTGAATCTCGAAAATCACGATTCCCCCGCCGATGGCGTGCAGCCGCCCGCTGGGAACGAAGAGAAAATCGCCCGTCGCCACCGGAAACCGATGCACGAGCGCCTCGGCGTCGCCGGTTTGCAGCGCCGCCTCGAAGACTTCGCGGGTCACGCCGGCCCGCGGGCCGGCGAAAAGTTCCGCGCCCGGTTCGGCGTGGGCCACCACCCACAGCTCGGTTTTCGGCTCGCCCCCCAGCGCGGCCGCGACCGACGCGGGCGGGTGGACTTGCAGCGAGAGCCGCTCGCGGGCGTCGAGTATTTTGCACAGGAGAGGAAAACGCTCCGGTGAACGGGCAAAGGCCGGGTCGGAGTCGGCGCCGAATATCTCGTGGCGCCGCCCGCCGCGCCACAGCTCGCCCAGCGTCCGGCCCGCGAAAGGCCCCGCGCCGGCGACGACGCTTTCGGCTTCGGGGCGGTCGGCGATTTCCCAGGACTCGCCGAAAGGCAGCGAGGGATCGGGCAGGGAACGCCCGAAACGGCTCTCCAGCGCCCGTCCGCCCCAGACGCGGGTTTGGTAGATTGGGGTGAAAACCAGCGGTTCGGCGGTTGGCTCAACAGGGTTCATGGGTCGGGTCAACAGGGTTGGGTCGGGGAGTCAACAGGGTTGGGTCGAAACGGGGGCCGAAACCGCGCTGAAACCGAAGTTTTGGGGCTGGGAAGGCGAAAATTTGTAATCAATCGTCAAATTCTAAGAAATTTAAGATATTCGTTGAAGCGAAAGGGTCGAGCGGTTATTATTTTTTCCGGCGAAATTCGATTTAATTCGAATTTCTCTAAATACCAGAAGCACTCCACGATTCGTCCGCGTTCCGTTCACGCCCCGCACTGATTGTCTTCATGGCAGGCAAAAGTTCCACCCGGCGCAAGACGCCCAGCCGCAGCCAGACGGATCCGACCGGGCCCTATCCGCTGCACGAGGGCATTGCCCTGGCGCTGGCCGGGGTGGCGTTGATGTTGTTTCTGGCCCTGGTTTCCTACACGCCGCGCGATCTGCCGAGCTGGGTGCCCTTCAGCGTGACGGCCGACAACAAGGGACTGCTGAGCAATTTCATCGGTCCGGTGGGGGCGATCGTGGCGGGCTACTGTTACTTCCTCTTCGGAGCGGCGTGTTATTTGATCCCGGCGATCGTCGCGTGGTGGGGGATGCAGGTGCTGACGGGGGCGCGGGTTTTTCACGGGCGAAACTACGTGGCGCTCGCGGCGCTGACGGTTTCGGGGGCCTGCCTGATCGAGTATCAGACCCTGTTTTTCGAGGAATGGCCGGCGAAATACGGGCTGCCGAGCAGCGCGGGCGGCTTTTTCGGCTTCGGGATCGGCCACAAGGTGATCGAGAATCTCATCGGCACGGTGGGGGCCTTCATTCTGATGTCGATGATCTACGGTGTCAGCCTGATCGTGGTGACGGGGCTGCATCCGCTGCGGTTCGCGAAGCTGCTGAAAGACCGCGCGGCGCGCTGGTGGGTGGAAAGGCGGGAACGCCGGCTGGCGCTGGCGGCGGCCGATGCGATGTCGTCCGAGGAATCGCCGCGCCGGCGGAAGTCCGACTTCTTCGAGGACGCGGATCCCGACACGGCGCCCTCCCGACGCCGGACCTCCCGCGCCCGCAAGAAGGACGCGGCCAACGACGACGAGTCCTCCCAGCCGGAACTGCCGCTGGAGCCGAATTTTCCGGAGCCGAAGATCATCGACGCGTCGCAGCCGCGGCGGAAGGAGGGCGAAAAGGTCGAGCGGCTCGATCCGGCGGCGTTGTTCGGCCGGAAAAAGAACGCCGCCGAAAGCGCGTCCGTCATGGGCAGCACGGGGAATTTCGACGACTACGAGCTGCCGAGCCTGGATTTGCTGCGGTACGCGGACGCCGACGGGACGGGGCCGACGGACACGGGCGAGCTGCTCGACCTGCAGCGGACGATCATCGACACCCTGGCGACTTTCGGGGTGGAGGTGAGTCCCGGAGACATCACGAAAGGACCGACCATCACGCGCTACGAGGTGTATCCGAAGCCCGGACTGCGGGTGAACCGGATCACGGCGCTGGAGGCCGATCTGGCGCGCGCGACGAAGGCGGAACGCATCCACATTCTGGCCCCGATCCCGGGCAAGGACACGGTGGGGATCGAAGTGGCGAACTCCGACAAGGTGCTGGTGACGCTGCGGGAGATGTTCGAGGACGACAGCTTTTCCAAGGGCAAGTCGAAGATTCCGCTGGCGCTGGGCAAGGACGTCTATGGGCGCACCATCGTGGGCGATCTCGCGCAGATGCCGCACCTGCTGGTCGCCGGGGCCACGGGCAGCGGCAAGAGCGTCTGCATCAACTCGATCATCGCCAGCCTGCTCTTCCGTTTCACGCCGGATCAACTGCGGTTCATCATGATCGATCCGAAGGTGGTCGAGATGCAGATGTACAATCGCCTGCCGCACATGGTCATCCCCGTGGTGACGGACGCGAAGAAGGTCCTGCTCGCCCTGCGCTGGGTCATCAACGAGATGGAGCGGCGCTACGCGATGTTCGCGAAGCTGGGATGCCGAAATTTCGACAGCTTCAATTCCCGCCAGAAAAAAACCGCGGACGCCGAGGAAGGCGCCTCCCCCGCAGCGAAGAGCCCGGCCCGCGGCCGAAAAAGCGCCGCCAACGCGAAGGCTTCCTCCTCCGCCGGCCGAGCGGACGCGGCATCGGCTTTCCCGAACCTGAATCCGGAGTTCGACCTGACCGGCAGCGGGGAAGCGCTCGGTCTGGGCGAGGCGCTGCTGGCGACGCATCCGGTGAAAATTTCCGGGGACGACGGGGAAGACGGCGGCTTCGGTTTTGACGAGGACGACGACGTCGACCCTGACGAGGGCTTCGCCGAACTGCCGGCCGTGGCGCCGCGGACCATCAAGCCGCTTCCGCCGGAAATGATGGGCGGATCGATCGGGGAGGAGGAGGTGCCCGATCATCTGCCCTACATCGTGGTGATCATCGACGAGTTGGCCGATCTCATGCAGACGGCGCCCGCCGACGTGGAGACGGCCATCGCGCGCATCGCGCAGAAGGCGCGCGCGGCCGGGATTCACCTGATCGTGGCCACCCAGACACCCCGCGCCGACGTGGTGACGGGAATCATCAAGGCGAACATTCCCTCGCGAATCGCCTTCCAGGTGGCGTCAAAAATCGACAGCCGCGTCATTCTCGACGCCCCCGGGGCCGATCGCCTGGTCGGCAAGGGAGACATGCTCTATCTGCCGCCGGGCAGCGCGCAGTTGGTCCGCGCCCAGGGAGCGCTCATTTCCGACGAGGAAATCCAGCACGTCGTGGACCGCTGCGCGGCCCAGGGGGATCCGCAGTTCGAGGCGGAGATTCACGACACGCTCGATGGCGACGGCGACGGGGATGACGACGAGATTTCCGAGGCCGACGAGGAAATGCTGGAGAAATGCCTCGAGGTCGTTCTTCAGGAAAAGAAGGCCTCCACCTCGCTGCTGCAGAGACGGTTGCGGCTCGGATACACCCGGGCGGCGCGGATGATGGACATCCTCGAGATGCGCGGGATCATCGGGCCGGGAGACGGCGCCAAACCGCGCGAAATTCTTGTCGATCTTTCCGCCGAGTATGAGTAAGTTGATCCTCCCGGATCACGACTTTTTCTCGAGAAGAACCTCATGGCGGAAACCATCGGAGTGCGGCTGCGCAATGCGCGGCGGGCGAAGGGGCAGTCTATCGAAGACGTCTCCCACGCGACGCGAATCCACGCGAATTACATTCGCGGGCTGGAGCATGACGATTATTCGGGATTCGCCAGCACGACTTACGCGAAAAGTTTCCTGACGCTCTACAGTCGCTATCTGAACGTCGACGCGGGTGAGGCTCTCGAACAATTCGCCGGGGGCGACTCCATCCGGCTCTCGGGGAGCGTGGGCATTCTCGATTCCGCGTCGGGAGCGGCCGCGCCGCGCCGGGCGGCTCCGGCCCCGTCGCGGGCGGTTTCTCCGGCGGCGGCCTACACGTCGAAAGTCCGCCGCACGGCCCCCGCGGCCGAAAAACCCGGCGGCGCGCCGATTTTGCTGGGGCTGATCGTTTTTCTGTTGGTGGTGGCCCTGCCGTTTCTCTATTACCTGGGAAGCAAGGCCGAATCCATCGAGGAGGTGAAGGACAACGCCCAGCATCTCGCCAGCGAGATCAAGGACATGGCCAACGCCAAGGCGGACCAGATCGATCCCTCCGCGCGGGCGGCCTCGGCGGAGCCCGACTCCGCGCCGGCACTGGCCCCGGCACTGGCCCCGGAACTGCCCGGCGAACCCGTCCCCGCTCCCTCCACGCCGGAGCCGGAAACTTCCCCGGAAAAATCGCCGGAGCCCGCATCGGTGTCCGTCTCCGCCGCGGAACCCGCGCCCCAACCCGGGCGCCATGCGATCGAGATCCCGGTGGAGCGGGCCGCTCCGTCCACGCCGAAACCCGAAGTCGCCGCCGCCGGGAATGAACCCCGGCCCGCGAGCGCGTTGGCGGCCGTGGGCGGCGGCGAAACGGCAAACGCGCCCAAGCCATCGAAGGCCGCGAAACCCTCGCCCGCCGACACCCCGCCCGCGCCCGCCCCATCGCCGGAAACCAAGCCCTCACCGAAGCCGAAACCGGCCGCGTCGTCACCGACCCTCGCCCAGGCCTCCCCCGCGACATCGCCCCAAACGCTGCGCGCGGTGCCCGTCCCCGTTCCGCTCCCGGAAAGCGCCAACAACAGCGGAGGCGGAGACAGCGCCGGACGCGTCCGCCCGCTGAGACCGCTGCCTTCGACCGATTCTCCGCGCGAGGAAACGCCCGCGCCGGAAGAATCCCCGGCCCCCGCCTCGAAACCCGCGCCCGCGCCGGCGCCCATGCCGCTACCCGAAACGGAAGCCGGCTCGACGCCAAAACCCAAGCCCGCCCCTTCTCCCGCGCCGGACGCGACTCCCGCGCCCAAGCCGGAGCCGTCGAAGCCGGCGGCGCCGCTCCGAGCCGTCCCCATCATCGCGCGACCCATCGCGCTTCCGCCCGCCGGCGAAAACGCGCCGGCGAACGCTCCGACCGAATCCGAAGACGCTCCCCAACCCGAGTCCGCCCCGGCGGAGGAAGCCGAATCCCCGCCGACCTCCGGCGAGTCCCGTGACCGTTCGCAGGGCCGCGGCCGTCTGCCCGGCATCCGCGTCGAAAGCGCCGATCCGGAGGCCGACGCGAATTTCAACGATCCGCGCAGTCGTTTCCCCCGGCCGGTGACCAACTGAGCCGCGTCGCCCGTCCTCCCCGCGCGCGCCGGCGGTGACGGCGGCGATTTTTGCGACCCGCGTCTTGCCAGCGCGACCGAATGCCGGTATCGGCTTGGCGATCATGACGATTTTCGAGCTAGCCGCGATCCTGCTCTCCTTCGCCGCCATTCTCGGCTACCTGAACGTCCGCTACCTCCAGCTCCCCGCCACGATCGGCATCATGCTGATCAGCCTGATTTTTTCGGTGGGGCTCATCCTGCTCGGCCAGGTGTTTCCGGCCCTGACCGAGGCCGCGAAACACATCGTGGGGCAGATCGATTTCAACGAGACGCTGCTCGACGTCATGCTCAGCTACCTGCTCTTCGCCGGGGCGCTCCATGTCGATCTCTCCGACCTCTCCCGCCAGCGGTGGGTCATCACCATTCTCGCCACCGCCGGCGTGGTGGTTTCCACGGTCCTGATCGGGACGGCGGTGTGTTTCCTGCTGCCGCTGTTTGGCCTGCAGTTTCCCTATCTGCATTGCCTCCTTTTTGGCGCGCTGATCTCGCCCACCGATCCCGTCGCCGTGCTGGGTATTCTCAAAAAGGCCGGCGTTCCCCGCAGTCTGGAGATCAAGATCACGGGCGAATCCCTCTTCAACGATGGCATCGGCGTCGTGGTCTTCCTGGCGCTGGCCGGGATCGCCGCGGGCGAGCATGCCTTCGACCTCGCCACGGTGGGCCACCTGTTTCTCGTCGAGGCGGTCGGCGGCGTCGTCTTCGGCGCGGGCGTCGGCTTTGTCGGCTATCACCTGTTGCGGCGGATCGACCACTACCAGACCGAAGTGCTCATCACCCTCGCCCTCGTCACCGGCGGCTACAGCCTGGCCCACGCCCTGCACACCTCGGGTCCCCTCGCCATGGTCGTCGCCGGCCTGATGATCGGCAATCACGGCCGCCTCTTCGCCATGTCCGACACCACCAGGCATCACCTCGACCTGTTCTGGGAGCTGGTGGACGAAGTCCTCAACGCCCTGCTTTTCGCCCTGATCGGCTTGGAATTGCTCGTTATCTCATACTCGCCAAAAATCCTGCTGCTCGGCGTCCTCATCGTGCCGGTGGTGGTCGCGGCGCGTTTCCTCTCCGTCAGTCTGCCCATCGCGATTCTGAAACCCTTTCGCGCCTTCTCGCCCGGCGCCGCGAAGATGCTGACCTGGGGCGGACTCCGCGGCGGAATTTCCGTCGCCCTGGCCCTGTCCTTGCCCGAGGAGGCGGGTCGGAACACCTTTCTCGCCCTGACCTACGTGGTCGTCGTCTTCTCCATCGCCGTGCAGGGAATGACCCTGCGGCCGCTCTACGATCGGTTCGTCAGGGCCCCCCAGAGGCCGACGGCGAAACCAGCAGATACCTGAGCCCCATCGCGAGGACGAAAAGGAACACGCCCAGCCGCAACGCCCGCTTCGGGATGCGGTCGAGCGCGTGTTTTCCCAGCCAGATCGCCACCGCCGCCGGGAGCGCGCTCCACGCCAGAGTGACGAACAGCCCGCGCGTGTAGTCGCCCGCGAATCCCATCAGGACGTTGCGCGTCACGCCGCTGGCGAAAAACACCGCCTGGAGAACGGCGACATTGCGCGCGTTCTCCCAATTCTGCGAGTAAACCCACGCCACCACCGGCGGCCCGCCCACGTTGAAGGCTCCGCCCGCCACCCCGCCCGCCAGACCGAGCGGGATCGCGCTCCAGCCCGGCAGCCGGTATTCCCGCCGCGGCGAAAAACGCAGGTCCGCCGCCGCGATCGCCACCAGCACCCCGCCCAGCAGGCGGAGCAGGAGCGCCGGGTCCAGCGCGTGATGCAGGTAAAACCCCGCCGGAATCCCCGCGCACATCGCCAGCGAAACCGGCCACGCCAGCCGCCACGAAAACGCCCGCCAGTGATGCCACATCGCCACCACGCAGACAAAGAGATTGAACACCGACACCGCCGCGACCGCCTCCTTCAGCGGCATCACCAGCGGCAGCGCCGCCGTCGCCACCAGCGCCAGCCCGAAGCCGCTGACCGCCTGCACGAAGGCCGCCAGCGACAGGATCGCCGCCGCGAACACCAGCGAACCGACGTCTCCGCCTTCCATCGTCATGACGCGCCGATCCCGGCTACTCGGGCAGGTCCCGGCCGCGGGTTTCCCGCCCGAAAAGAACGACCACCGCCCCGAGAAGGTATAGAGGCGCCAGATAGACCGCTTTCACCGCGGGAGCCAACCCGAGGGCCCCGATCGCAAAAAAAGCGATTCCTTGGAGGATTCGCCCACCGTTGAAACAAAATCCCGCGCCTGTTCCACGCAATCGGGTGGGAAACAATTCCGGGAAGTACACCGCGTAACCCGCGTGCATTCCAAGCGTGAAAAAACCGAAAATAGGCAGGACCAACGCCAAAACCAAGGACGAAACCTCGCTTGGAATCAGGACCTTGAAAAGCAAGATCGCCACCACAAAACCGAGCAGGTGATAGAAGATGAACGCTCCCTTTCGACCCATCCGTTGGGAAAACCAACCGAACAACACCAATCCAAGGCCACCACCGATGGTGTTGAGCACCATGCTGCGCATTTCCGCCTTCTTGGTGTCATGCTTGGAGAATGCCCGCCCTTTGGCCTCGTTGTACGGTTTCATGACGGCGACGATTTCCTCTGGGCTTAGACCCTCTTTGGAGGGTGGCGTCAGGGAAACCCCTTCCGCGATCAACGCCTGTTTCTGAGCACGATCCAGCAATGCGTTTTTTCCATAGATATGGCATCCCCAAAAAGTAATGAGTCCGATCGAGGCCAAACTCATTCCGACCAGGGTATTCCGCAGATTTTCTCCCCGGAAAAGATCGCCGATACTTCCCGCCGCTCCGGTTTGACGCGCCTCGACCGCCCGTTGCGCCTTTGTCCATTTCTCCGGTTCGCGAAGACGCCAGCGAATCCACAACGTCAACAGTGCCGGCAATACCCCGATCGCAAATCCCCACCGCCAGCCGAGATTCGGGTTGTTGACCACGTAAGCGCCCGCCGCCGCCGCCAACAATGTCCCCAACACCGACGACGCATGAAAAATCGAACTTGTGATGTGACGTACCCGTTCCGGCATGACCTCGGCCACCATCGCGGAGGCCACCGCCCATTCGCCGCCCACCCCCATCGCGACCAAGAATCGCAAGACCATCAATTGCCAGGGAGCCGTGACAAACGCTTGGACGAGAGTGAAGAGCGAGTAAAACAAGATTGTGAAAATCATCGTCCTCGACCGCCCGATCTTGTCGCTCAACATCCCGAAAAAGATTCCACCCAGAGCTCCTCCGAAAGCGAAGGCCGCGAATCCCCAATCGTTCCACTTCGAAACGTCAGGATGCTCGGGCGATAGGCTCAAGAGACTGGGAATCGCGTCCCGCATCGAGGCCACAAAAATCTGGCCTTCGAACACATCAAAAATCCATCCGAGGCAGGCGATGATCAGAACCAGCCATTCGTATTTCGTGATGCCCTTGTACCAGGGATCGTTCGAAGCGTTCGCGGCGGCGGCGTTGGGGGAATCGTCGGATGGGCTCATCGGTTTCAAAGTCGGGAAGAGAAAAGGCGGACGCGGCGCTCCGCGTCGAAGAGCGGCCACGAATACCAGATTCCCGCCCCCCTGCCGACCCTTTTTCTGGCGGGATGACGGGAAAGGGACGCCGGATCGGCGACAAGCTCGTCGTCCCGCGAAGCTCGCCGCCCGGGGTCGGGCAACTCAACAGGGTTAAGCCTCCGACCCAACCCTGTTGGGTCGAATCCCCTTTTTCTCCGCGGCGGCCCCGGCGCGGGGCGATCAGAACAGGTTGTCCGGGATGATGTCGTCGCCCGCCTGGGGTTTGCGGGCGGTCTGGCTGAACTTGTTCGCCGTGGTCAGCTCGCCGCCCGAGGTGGTGCCGTCGACATCGGTGATTTTGATCCAGCCGAGAATCTCCCCGCCGCGCCGAACGGCGAAACGCATCCCCTCCTCGATGTTCCGGTCCTGGCCGCCGTCGATGATCACCAGCGCCCAGTCGGGGTCGTAATCGATCACCTTGGCGATGGGCGAGGCTTTGCGGATTTTTTCCGCGATGGCGGCGAAATCCTGGGCGGGACCGCTCGCCGGAGCGGCGCCCCCGGCCGCGGCGGTGACGGCGGAGGCGGGCACACTGCCGGTCGCCACGCCGTCGCCCTGGCTGTTGAAGCGCATGGCGGTCCGTTTGTCGCTTCCGCCGCGCACTTCGTTGAGCTTCTGCTGATAGAGGGCGTTTTCCTGCTTCAGCATTTCCAGGTCGGCCTGCAGGCGGGCGACACTCGAGTCCGCCCCGGGCGAAACGGCCGGCGGAGCCGGCGTCGGCGCGGGATTGGCGTGGGCCGGCGGCGCCGCGCCGGTTTGGGGAACCGGGGGCGGCGAGACCTGGAGATCCGTTTGCGGCGCCGGCGCCGGGGCGGCCGCGACCGGCGAGGGCGCGGCGGGATTCACGGCGGGCTGGGGCGCCGCCGGCTGGGCGGGCGCCGGTTGCGCCGGAGCGGGTGTCGCCGCCGGGGCGGCGGGATCGATTCCCGCCTGTTGGGCGCGCTGGGCGAATTCCTTCTCGTATTTTTGCCGGACGTAGTTGTTGTAGCTGACGGCTCCGACCACCAACAGGACGACCGCCGCGAACACGAGCGCGAACATGCTGAGCTTTTCCCCTTTCATGACGTCGATCCTTTCTTCCGATTCGGGTTTGGATATGGGTCCGCGAGGTTTTTCGCGCGGGTGGGAAGGATACATCAACCCGGCACCGAGAAAAAGCGGATTCGCCGCGGCTCACGGGGCCGGTTTTTCCGGGTTCAGGCGGAAAAGGCGGAAGCTCCAGAATTCTTCGAGCCCGAGGATGGGGTCCGGATCGGCGGTGAAAAGCGCGGGGTCGCGCAGCCGCGCGAGCAGGTCGGGCGTGGCGCGCGCCATCTGACCGAGGCCGCAGGCGTAGATGACGAGCGGTTTTCCCGACCGCCGCGCCTCGGCCACGAGCGCGTCGAGGTCGGCGACGGTTTTCACCCAGCGCACGCGCGGATCGTAGGTGCGGACCTGATTCGCGCCCGAGCCGGCCGTGCCCGTGAGCAGCGCGGCGTGCCTCGCCTCCAGCGCGGGCGCCTCGCCCCGGACGGCGACAACGGCCTGCCGCATCGGGTGCCGGTCGTGCAGCCGCATCCGGGCCAGGGCGGGCCGCGAGAGCGCGCCGTAAAAAACGACGACCGCGGCGACGAGCCCGATGGCGAGGCGGTTTTTTCCACGGCTCAGGATTTCCGGCAACAAGGCGAGGGCGGCGGCGAAGGCGACCACGGCCCAGATGGCGTACCACGTGTAATAGGCCATGTTGAAGAGGCGGTTGTGGATGAAAACCAGCACCGCGGCGAGCAGGAGGCTCCCGAAAAACAGGCGCGAATCGCGCCCGCCGCGCGCGAGGGCGAGGCCGATTCCCGCGATCAGCAGGGCGGGCAGGACAAACTTCAGACCGGCGTCGAAAAACGCGCTTTCCCCCGCGAGCCGCGACAGGCTGGTGAAACGGTGCAGCACCGGATCGTCGTTCGACCACGGGGCGCCGATGGCGAGGTGGGCCCAGAAATCGCGGCCGAAGCCCCTGTCGATCGGGAAAGGCTCGACGTGCGGCGCCTGCACCCAGCGCCAGATGCGCAGCACGGTGGCGGTCATCATTTGCAGGAAAACCATCGCGCCGAGCACGCAGGCGACCAGCCAGCGCCGGATGGCGACGCCGTCCCGTTTCCAGAGGAGGAAGGCGGCCACGAGCAGGTTCATGCCGACGGCCACGTAGACCGCGCCGGCAAAGCACAGCAGGTAGAGACACTGGCTCGCGCCGTAGCCCAGCCACCAGCGCCACCGCCGGGTGCGCAGGGCGAATGTCAGGCACAGCACCGCGAGCACCACAAACAACAGCAGCGCCGAATAGCCGCGCGCCTCGGCGCTGTACCGCGCATGCCACGGATGCAGGGCCAGGATCCACGCCGCGCCCGCGCCGGCCGCCGGATAGCCGATCGAGCGCAGCCAGAACGCCAGCGCCGCCAGCGTCAGCAGGCCCGACAGCAGCGGTTCCATCCGCGCGGCCGCCTCGCTGAAGGTGTCCGGCCCCGACCCGGAAAAAATCCGCCAAACCGCCAGCCCGAACCGCGCGCCGATGGTGTGCACGACGTGGTTGTTGCCGTTGACGCTGTAGAAGAGCGACCGTTCCCAGCTCGCCGGGTGAAACGCGACGGAGCCGTCCGGTTTCTCGACATGCTCGCCCCAGGTGAACTTGCGGAAGGCCTGCTCCTCGTCGTTCCACAGGCTGTGGGAAAGCTTCGGCGCGCGGACCCAGGCCGCCGCCGCCATCGCCAGCGCCACGGCGACCCAGAAGGCGCGCCGGCCCGCCGGCGAGAGGACGGCCGGACCCGCCGCGGCGGGCGGCGCGGAGTCGGGGACGGCCCAGTATTTCGAGAAAATCAGCAGCACCGCGCCCAGGGCGGCATTGAGGGCCGCGCCCAGCCAGATGCCGGACACGATGGTGTCGTGGATCGACAGGGCCTTGCCCCCGCGGATTTTGGCCGGCACCCCGCGATCCCACGGGTTTTCGTCAAAGATCAGCAGCGCCGCGCAGCCGAGCGTCGCCAGCGCCACGATCGCCAGCACCTTCGCGCCGCCGGCGCCGTGGCGGCGTTCGAGCCCGGTCCGGATCCCGCGAATCCGGGCGAGGGTTTTCTGAGCGGGGCTGGACACGATTTCAGGGGAGGGGATTGCGCCGCGGCGGATATCCGGACCGGCCTCGCCGCGCGGGACCGGCATGACACAGCAAAACCTTGGCCGCGCCGGGATTTGCCGCTAGTTTGGCCGATTCCCGCGAAATGAAAAACGGTATCGGCGAGATTCAGACACAATTCCAGGTCATCGGCAATGGCGAACCCTTCCGCTTCGCCGCCGGGGGCGAGATCGCCGCGCCCACGATTTCCTACGAAACCTACGGCTCGCTGAACGCCGAAAAATCCAACGCCATCCTGCTGTTTCACGCCCTCTCCGGCAGCCAGCACGCCGCCGGTTACAATCCCGGCGACGGCGACAAGCCCTCCCCCTGCTGGACCGAGGAGTGCCACACCGGCTGGTGGGACGCCTTCATCGGACCGGGCCGGGCGCTGGACACGGACCGCTTTTTCGTCATTTGCGCCAACTACCTCGGCGGTTGCTACGGCTCCACCGGACCCGCCTCCCCCGATCCGGCGACGGGAAAACCCTACGGCCCGGCCTTTCCCCACGTCGGCATCCGCGACGTCGTCCGCAGCCAGGCCATGCTGCTCGACGCGCTCGGCATCGGCCGCCTGCACGCCGTCATCGGTCCCTCGACCGGCGGCCTGGCCTGCCTGAATTTCGCGACCACCTTCCCCGAGCGCGTGCGCTTCGTCGTTCCCGTCGCCACCGGCATCCGGACCACCGTGCTCAACCGCATCATCCTGCTGGAGCAGATCCTCGCCATCGAAAACGACCCGCACTTTCGCGGCGGCGACTACTACGACGGCCCCGCGCCGCAACTGGGCCTCACGCTGGCGCGGATGATCAGCCACAAATGCTTCGTCCATCTCGACGCCATCGAGCGCCGCGCCCGGCGCGACGTGGTCCAGCCCGAGGATCACTTCACCTGGTACTCGGTCGCCGACCAGGTCGAGTCCTACATGCTGCACCAGGGAAAGAAATTCGTCAGCCGCTTCGACGCCAACACCTACCTGCGCATCTGCGAAATGTGGTCGCGCTTCGATCCCGTCCGCGAGGGCGACGCCGAGGACCTGACCGACCTCTTCAGCCGCTCGGCGGAGCACGGCCACCGCTACCTCGTCTTCAGCATCGACGAGGACTACTGCTTTTACCCCGAGGAACAGGCCGCCCTCGTCCGCGCCCTCAAGCGCGCCGGCGTCTCCGCCATGCACATCACCGTGCACTCGGACAAGGGGCACGATTCCTTCCTGCTCGAGCCGGAGCTTTACACCCCGCACATCGATCACCTGCTCAAGTCCGGCCTGTGAACGCGACGGACACGCCGGTGGCGATGGAAAAAACCGCCGCCCGCTGGTGGGTCCGGCCGCTGTGGCGGACGCTGGCCGCGATCTACCCGCCGCAGTTGCTGCCTTTGCTCGGCATCGGCCCGCTCACGGAGTGCGGCCATTGCGTCCGGGCCTACCTGAAGCTTTTCGCCGTCGCGCCCGGCATGCTGGCGGGTCAATGGCTCGGCGTGCGAACCCCGCTGCGCGCGCTGACGGGAGCGGGATGGATGATCGCGTTCTCCGGCCTGTTCGTGGCGGTTTTCCTGGTATTCCCCATCGTGGTCATCGCGGGCAAGCTGAAGGGTCGATGGCGCTGGGCGTTTCTGGCGGCGGTCGCCATTCTTTCCGCCATCAACGCCCTGGGTATTTCCTTTGCCCTGCGGATGTGAGGCGGTGGGGGCTCCGTCCGTCCAGGGACCACGCCTCGCCCCCGCGGGGTTTCAGCCGTTCCTTGACCGAGTCGGCGTCCTCACGAAGCAGGCGAATATCGAGCATGGCGCCGACCGTAAAACCGCCTCGCCGATTGGAAAGCGTCAATCGGCGGCGCCGATTTGCGTGTCTCCGACACCGGCCCTGGCCGGTTCTTTGAAGGGTCGCGCCAAAATGAAAAGCCTTGCCGCCGACCTTCGGAGGATCGGCGCCGGACTTCCGAAGCTCGAATCCGCGGTCCCGGAGGATCGGCGACGACCCTCGAAGGCTCGACGCCGGACCTCGCAAGCTCGGCTTCGACCCTCGAGAGGGTCGGCGCCGATCTTCTGAACCTTGACGCCGACCTACCGAAGATCGGCCGGGTACTTCGGAAGATCGAAGGGGTACCTCCGAAGGTCGAGGGGGTACCTCGGAGGTACCCCCTCGGTCCCTCTAAAATCCCTTTGTCCAATGACTTGCGCGGAAATTCGCCGCCCGGCTCCGAGCCGCGCCCTCGCTCGCCGAAAACTCGATTTTTCCCCGTGCCGGCTTCCGCCCACGGCGGGGGTAAAGGCGGGCGGCGTCAGCCGGGTGGGGCCCGGACCTTCGGGAAACGCTTCCGTTCCCATGGGAAAAACGATTTTTCCCGTGCCCGGGCGGCCGGTTCAACAGGGTTGAGTCCCCGACTCAACCCTGTTGGGTCGGCCCGTTTCCGGGCGCGGATTGGGACGGGCCGCGTGTTGCGCCGTCGGCGTTGGCGTTTGGGCTTGTGCCGCTTCGCGAAGCCGGTCACACTGCGCCCGCAACCGCGAAAAACGCCGATGACTGAAGAACCCTGGAGCGACGATTGGGGGAACGTCCGTAAGCCACACTTCCCCGACCCGATGGCCGCCCATGCCGGCGCGGAAAAGCGGATCGCCGCGGTCGTCGCCGACGCGGAGGCGGCGCGGGGCCCCGGCGCCGGGGACCTGGTCATCGATCTCTCCAACTTCGGCCTCCACGGCCTCCCCCCCGCCCTGGTTGCCCTCGGCGACCGCGTCGGGGCGCTGCACCTCGGCAATGGTTACGGGAACATAATGGGAAACCGCTTCGACGCGCCGCCCCGGGAGCTGACGCGATTGACGGGCCTCCGGGTGGTCAATCTGAGGCGCGTGGGCCTCGCCTCCCTGCCCGAGGATTTCTCCAGGCTCGCTCAGCTCCAATATCTCGACCTCGCAGCCAACCAGCTCGCCTCCCTGCCCGAGGATTTCTCCAGGCTCGCTCAGCTCCAATCTCTCGACCTCAAAGGCAACCAACTCGCCTCTCTGCCCGGGGATTTCTCCAGGCTCGCTCAGCTCCAATCTCTCGTCCTCTGGGGCAACCGACTCGCCTCCCTGCCCGAGGATTTCTCCAGGCTCGCTCAGCTCCAATTTCTCGACCTCGGAGGCAACCCGCTGGACCGGGCGCTTCTGGCGGCGGCGGATTCCGGGATTGAGGCGCTCTTCCGCTATCTCGACGCGGAAAAGACCGCCCTGCCCGAGGGGAAGCTCCTGCTGATCGGGCCGCCGGAGGTGGGCAAGAGTTCCCTGCTGGCGGCGCTGCGGGGCGAACCGAACTACCAGGGGGACCGCCCCCAAACCCATCCGCTGGAGCGCAAGGATCTGCGGCTCGGAAAGGCGCGGTTCAATGCCTGGGATTTCGGCGGGCAGACGCATTACCGGGCGACGCAGCAGCTTTTCTATTCCCACGGCGTCTATCTGGCCCTGTGGGATCCGCGCCACCGGGAGCGCACCTGGCGGGAGCTGGTGCAGCAACTGGAACTGGTCACCACCCAGGTCGCGCCGTCGGACGCGAAAGTCTTCATCGTCGCCAGCCACCAGGACGACTGCGAGGCGGCCACGCTGGACCCGGCGGAGATCGAGCGCCTGCGAAGCCTGCTCCGGGAGGCGCTGCCGGACGAGGCGGCCGTGGCCTTTCACCACCTCAACACCATCGGAGACCGCGAAGGGGTCGAGGCCCTGAAACGATGCGTCATCCGCGAGGCGGTCGAGAGCGGGTTCGTGACCCTGACGATGGAGAAGCGGTGGGCGCCCCTTTTCACCGAGGCGACCGGCGGCGCGGACGACCCCGGCTGGCCGGAGCTGTATCTCGACTGGGAAGACTACGCGGCCCGCGTCCGAAGACACCCCGGCCTGACGGACGACGACGCGCGGCAGTTCGCCAGCCGGATGTATCACATGGGC
The DNA here is from genome assembly GCA_024233085.1 of Akkermansiaceae bacterium. Lineage (GTDB taxonomy): Bacteria > Verrucomicrobiota > Verrucomicrobiia > Verrucomicrobiales > DEV007 > JAEUHH01. Next base: position 14,073 of record JACKQC010000023.1, on the reverse strand, counting down.
CGCTGGGCCTACTACCGGGAGGAGGGCACGCTCGCCAACCTCGTGGTGCTGCGCCCCGAATGGGTCACCCGCGCGGCGGCGGAAATCCTGAACGCCGAAGTCACGAAGCACGAATACGGCGTGATCCGGTACGAGGATTTTTGCCGAATCGTGGCCCGCGACTCGATGGACGGCAAGGCGCCCTACCCGCCCGAGACCCACGAGCCGCTGCTGCAACTGCTCATCCAGGCGGGATTCTGCTGGGTGGACCACGATCCATGGACGCCGCCGAATCCGGGGATGCGGATCACCTTTCCGGAACGGCTGAATGAAGATCCGCCCGACAATCTGCCCACGGGATGGACGCATGGAAACGTGTGGACGGTGGGATACCAGTTCATCGACGGCGGCGGCAACCCCATCGACTTGGTGGAGGAAATCGGGCTGAACTGGCGCTTCACGTCCCGGCTGCGGGACACGGATATCGAGGACGAACTCCCGACGCCCAACCGTGAGCGTTTCAAAGCCTGGCGCCACGGGGTCTATCGCGACCTGGGCGAGGGACGGGAGGTGAAGGCGACCTTCGACCCGGAAGTGCGGGGCGGCCCGCGGACGCGGCTGACGCTTTCCTACCGGGGCGGCTTCCCAACGCAATGGGAGATTCTGGTAAGGCACCTTTTGATCGAACTTAAGAACAAGCTTGCCCAGAAGGCCCGGATTCGCCGTTTCATCTCCTGCGCGCCCGCCTGCAAAGGCGGCGAAGCGTGTTTCGGGCGCGAGTTTTTCAAATTCAACACCGTGGAAGTCAACGCCCGGACCGGAACGCCCCTCCATTGCGACCTTTGCGACAAGGAGATTGAATCGGGGCCGTTGTTGCTCGCCAGTCCGCCAAATCTCGATGAACGGCTGGAGGACATTGCTTTCCAACTCCGCGACGCCCGGTCGAGTCTTACCGGGGAAATCCGGGAAAGCGGGCAGAGTCTTACGTTGCAGGTTCAACGAACCGAACGTCATCTCCTCGAAAAGCTCAGCGCCATCGACGGCAAAATCGACGACCTTTCCGGGCAGGCGAAAGCGATCTATGACGAACTCCAGAAGGAGCTGCCGGCATTGGGCGAGCAGGTGGAGGCGATCGCGCGCTATCTGAACGACGGCGAGAGAAACGGGCCGCGGCTGGTGCGGGTGCGGGAAATGCCGTGGGCTTTCCCCGGGAATCTGAAGATCGCGACGGTGCTGTACGAGGCGGTGCTCGTGTGCGAGCACTATCGCCTGCCCGTCCCGGTGCTGGAAACGATGCTCCATCCGTCGAAACGCGGAAAAGACCTGCCCGGCCGCTACTCCGTGCGGCGGACCCGGAAGTGGCTGAAAACGTTCGGCCCCTATCTCGGCCTCGTGACCCGGCTCGCCCACACGGCCATGACCGGGGTGGCCAATGTTTACCCCGATCTCCACAAGGGGGCGGTGCAGGACACCGAACTGGGCATGATTCTCGCCGCCGGCGGCGGCGGTGGCTCAGGCTCCGTGACCGAAGCGCCCTTCACGGTGAAAAATCTGCGGGAGGCGACGGGACCGAAGCTGCAACAACTGCACGCCTTCCTGCAGGATTCCGGCGCGGCCGCCGACGGCTACGGCGGTCTGCACAAGGTCCGCATCGCGAAAAAGGGCGAACTGCGGGGCCGCATCCGCTGGGTTCACTGGTCGGCGGTGAAGTACGTCGATCCGGTGACCGAGAAACGGTGGTACGAGCTGTTTTGAAGGGGGGGGCGCGGGCGCCTCTCCGTCCCCACGCCGTTTTCACCGAGCGCGGGAATCACTTCCGCGCCGGCATCGGGGGGCCGGGGGCGTCCCGGTCGGCGACGACGACCTCGACCTCGGGGCGGGCGGCGCGGAAGGCGGCGACGGCTCCGGGATCGACGGCGCTTCGGCGGGCATCGATCAGCAGGGTGGTCAGGGTCCGGATGCCGGCGAGGGCCTTGAAATGGTCGGCGGTCAGGGTCGCGGGGTTTTCCACGCTCAGCAGTTTCAGCGGCAATTTTTGCAGTTCGGCGAGGCCATGCGGCGTGATGGTCGTCTCGGAACCGCGCGGCGCGGTGAAGTCGAGCCGCAGCTCCTCGAGCGTCGGGAATTCCCTCGCGATGTGGGCGAGATGGGTGTCGTCGGGCGCGAGCGGGGAGTGATACCAGTTGCCCTTCTTGAGATTGGGCAGATCGCGCAGGGTCAGGATGGCGTCGCGGAGCCGGTCGGGATTGTCCTTGTTCAGATCGCGCAGGCCCATGCAGCCGCCGATGGTGAGGGACTCGACTTTGAGTCCGCAAAAGGGTTCCAGCGTGGCGAAGTGGTGGCCGTGCCAGATGGAGAGCGATTTGAGGCCGGTCATCGCCTGGAGAAAACCCCACTGATCGCCGGTGAGCGGCGCGGCGTTGAGGCCCATTTGCTCGAGGGTCGTGAGCCTGGCCATGAGGGCGTAATCCTCCGGCGTCAGGCCCTCCTTGCCGGAGGACTGGAGGCGCTTGGGTTTGCCGTCGGGTCCGGGAAAGATCTCGACGCCCTTCGCTTTCAGATAGGCGATGGCGCCGGCCTCGTCGGCGGGCAATTCGGCGCGCGCGGCGGTCGCCAGCGAAAGACAGAGGGCGAGCAGGACGGGGAGTTTCGATCGCATGACGGCATCGTAGGGAAAACCGGCCGGCGGGAAAAGCCTTCGCTCGCTTTGGCGCCGGGCGGCATCGCGTCACGCCGGCTTGATTTCCAGCCCCGGCAGCCACGGGGTCGGGACCTGGGGCGGCATGCCGCCGAATGGCTGGTAGAGCGGCAACTGGATGACGCCCATGGTGTGCGCCTGGGAGGCGATGAAAAACAGGGCCTCGGCGCAGTCGCCGGTCTGGATCATGGCCGCCTTGTGTTCCGGAGTCGGCTGGACGGGGCGCATTTTCACGATGGGGGTGTTGCTCTCGCCGGGCGCGTATTCGGAGAGGGCGATGCCGTGGGCGCTGAGCTGGGCGCGCGCGGTGAAGAGCAGGCCGTGGACCGCCCACTTGCTCGCGGTGTAGGGCACGCCGGCGAAGGAGTCGAACCCGTGCCCCGCCGTCGACGACACCACGACGATGCGGCCGCCGCCGGCTTCCGCCATCGGCCCGGACACGGCCTGGAGCATGTGGACGACGCCGAGCACGTTGATTTCCATCACCTTTTTCCAGGTCTCGGCGCTGGCCTCCTTCGAGGGATCGGCGTGGGACAGGAAGCGGTCGGGCGTGTTGACGCCGGCGGTGTGGATGAGGGCGAAGGGCGGCCCGGCCTCCCGCACGACCTTCATCGCTTCGGCGACGCTCGCGGGGTCGGCGACGTCGCACACCACCGGGACGATATTCGGCGAGAGGGCGGCGGTCTCCCGCAGCGACTCGAGGGTGCGACCGAACACGAAGGTCCGGGCGCCGGCGTCGGCGAAGCGCTTCGCGGCCGCCTGTCCCATCCCGCCCCCGCCGCCGGTGACGATCGCGATTTTTTCCGTCCAATCGATCTGGTTCATGGACGGGAACGGTAGCGAATGCCGGCCGGGTTTCGACCGGAAGATTCGAAAAGAACGCGCCGACCGTCGCGGGCCGTCATCTTGCCGGCGAGTCAACAGGGTCGGGTCGACGGCTCAACCCTGTTGGGTGGCGACCCGGATCAGCCGCGCACCTCCACGGCGGGCAGGGCCTCGCGAATCCGCTTCACCAGATCGGGATTTTTTCGAAAAATCGCCCCGGCCAAGTCGAGGGTTCGAAGCCGCTTCAGACCGCGCAGGGGCTCGACGATCTCGTCGGAGAGATCTCCCTCCTCCGCGGTGAGCATGAGGTGTTGGAGACTTTTCAACCTCGCCAGCTCCCCGACGCCCTCCGGGGTGATGGGCGAGTCGTGAAGGAAGAGCGTGTTGAGCGCGGGAAAGGTGGCGAGGGTTTTCCAGCCTTCGCCGTCGAGTTTTGGCACGGAAATATCGAGGTATTCGATGGACTTCGACTTCGCCAGCTCCTTCAGGCCGGCGGCGGTGAATTGGTTGTTCGCCGAGTAAAGGTCGAGGCGACCCAGCTTTTTCATCGCCGCGAAGGCGGCCAGGGCCTCGTCGTCCAGGCTGTCGGACCGGATTTCGATTGTCTGAAGCGAAGAAAGTTTCGTCAAAGCCGCCAATCCCGAGCTGTCGATGTCCGGACCGGAGAAGGTCAGCCACTGCAGATTGGGAAAGGTTTCGCCGACGGCGGCCAGTCCCTCGTTGCTCAGGGCGGGTCCGTCGAAAAAGGACAGATACCGGAGCGTCTGCCCGCAGGTCAGGGATCGGACGCCGGTCCCGGTGAACTGTGGCCGGTCAATCTTGAGGTCCTCCAGAACGGACAGCCCGGCGAGGGCGGCCAGGTCCTCGTCCCCGACTCCCGGGGCCGGCTGGCAGTAGAGCCACTTCAGCGAGGTGAGTTTCCCGATGGCCCGGAAGCCTTCCGCCGAAACGGTAAACACGTCCATCTGCAGGCGCGAGAGGGTGGGCACGTCGGAGAGGGAGGCCAGACGCGCGACGTCGAACCGGGCGCTGTCCAGATAGGAGAGCCCCAGGGAGGCCAGAGCGGGGTGCCCGGCGAAGGCGTCGAGGAAACTCCCGTTCACTTCCGACGAACGGGAAAGGTTCAGCGTTTCCAAGGTCGGAATCTTCGCCAGCTTGGCGAGTTCCGCGTCGGAAAAGGGCGGGTTTTCGAGGCCGACGGCCTTGAGGGCCTTGCCCTTCGCCAGATGATCGAGCGCGAGACCGGTCAGGGAAGTTTGAGGCACCCCTTCGTTCGAGAAATAGAAGTCCTCGAGAACGGGAAGCTTTCCGAGATCGGCGAACAGCTCATCGGTCAGGTTCGGGCATTGGCCGAATCGGGCGCTGACGAGCTTTTTCATCACCCGCAGCGCCGGAAAGTGCCTCAGGGGGCAACGGGCCAGCTCGAGGATCCGCAGGTCGGGCGCGGCGGTGAAGCGGCTGAAATCGTCGTCGGTCAGGTCCTTCATCTCCGGCGGAGTCAGATGCGCCTCGGTCACGCTGAAGCGGCCGTTCGGGAGGGCCTCGGCGTTTTCGGGGCGGATATCGATCTCCCGGCCGTCCTGCACGATGCGGATCCAGCCGCCTTCGGAGAGAATCCAGGTCGCCAACTCGCGATAGCCGCTGGAGGTGACGATTTTCACCTCCGAAGCGGCGTCCGCATCGGCGGGCATCGACGCGGGCGCGTCGCCGGCTTTCGCCATCTCGGCCGGAAGTTTCAGCCGGGAGCGCCGGGCGACGATGGTTTTGCGAAACTCGCGGACGGCGAGCGCGTTCTCGATCCGGTTGGCGCGGGTCAGCTCGGATTCGTAGGCGTCGAGGGCGACGAGATATTTTTCGTAAAGGGGCGCGGTTTTTTCGTCGCGGGTGGCCTCGAGTTTTCCGACGGCCTCGCGATAGGTTTTGCGGAGGGAGATCAGGGAAGCGGGAATCCCCGGGTTGTCGGCCGGCGGCACCCCGGGGCCGGCGGTCATGCGGGTCTTTTCCGAATCGAGCGCGGTGACTTCGTCGAGGTTGCCGTTTTTCCGGGCGGCGGTGCGGGCGCGCTCGACGGCGCGCAGGTAGCCCTGGTCGAGCTGCTCGAGCGCGCCGAGGAAGGCCTGGTTGGCGTCGCGCTCGAAGGCGGCGCGAAACCCCTTCTCCAGCTCGGCGAGGCGGGTGTCCTCGGGCAGGGCGGGAGTCCCGGGTTTGGATTTCTGGGCCGCGGGCGCGGGCTGGGTCTTTTTTTCCGGAGCCGGGGCCGCCGCCGGATCGGGCGTCGGGGTGGGATCGGACGGTTTTTCCGGTACCGGCGAGGGGGAAGGCGAAGGTTGAGGTTCGGGCTCGGCCGTGGCGGGTTCGACTTTGGCGGGCTCGGGAGTCGGGGCGGACGCGGGGACCGGATGGGCGGCCGGTTCAGGGGCGGGCTTGGACTTTGGTGTCGGCTCCGGCTTCGTGGGCGCGGGGGTCGAGGGCGGCAGGGTCAGGTCCGGGCCACCGGCGGCGGCGGCGATCGCGTCCGCCACGCGGTGGTCGGCGCGTTTCATGTCGATCGCCAGGAAAGCGGTCAGTCCGACCAACACCAGCGCGGCGCCGATGCCGATCGCCCAGGGGAGGCCGCGTCTCGAGCTTCCCGGCGCGCCGGGCCGCATCCGGGTGGAGGGTTTCCCGCCGGAGGAGGCTCCGGCCGACGCCGACGCGACCGGGCCGGACTCGGGCGCGGTTCCGGCGGGGCCGCTGACGATCAGTTTTCGGCCCGAGGGGGTTTCGACGGCGGTTCCGGCGGGGGTGGAATGAATGATCGACAATTGGGTGCCGATTTCGGAGGCCGACTGAAAGCGTGAGTCGCGATCGGCGTCGAGGGCCCGGTTGATCAGGGCGTCGAATCGGGGGTCGACGCCCGGTTTCAGCACCGAGGGGGGCCGCCACGCGCCGCGGGGGATTTTCCCCGTCAACATCTCGTAGAGAATGACGCCGATGGCGTAAAGATCGGCGCGATGATCGGGCTCGATGCCGACTTCGAGGGACTCGGGCGCGACGTAATCGGGCGTTCCCATGGCGACATTGGTCATGGTCAGCCGCGTGTTCTGGGTGTCGGCGGTCCCGGTGAGCTTGGCGAGGCCGAAGTCGGCGACTTTGACGACACCCTCGCGGTTAATCATGATATTTGCCGGCTTGATGTCGCGGTGGACGATGCCCTGGCCGTGGGCGTACTGGAGCGCGGCGCAGACCTGCGGCATCCAGCCGAAAAGGTGTTCCGGAGTCAACTGACCGGTCCGGATCAACTGGTGCAGGTCGGTCCCGTCGACATACTCCATCACGATGTAAAGCTGGCCGTCCCGGGTGCGGCCAAAGTCGTAAACGCCGACGATATTGGGATGGCTGAGACGTCCCATGGCCTGGGCCTCGCGCTGGAACCGATCCGCGAAACGCAGCTCGTCGCCATCGTCGATGCGGGGCAGGAGTTTGATCGCCACGAGGCGGTCGAGCGCGATCTGCCGCGCCTTGTAAACGGCTCCCATGCCGCCTTTGCCCAGAATCTCGACGAACTCGTAGGCGTCCAGCACGGCGTCGAGTTCCTCGACGGTCGGCGGCACAAAATTTCCCGGGCCCGTGCCGGACCCGCCGGTTCCAGTGGTGGAATCACTCATGTCTCCTCAATGCTCCGGAGGACCCTATCAGGATCGCTCCGAATTGGAAACGATTTGATGATCGAATTTCGGAGGCGTGGGCGGGCGGGCGCGGCCTATTCGGCGAGCCGCCGCGCCAGCGCCCGCGAGGCGGGGTCCAGTTTCTCCAGCGGATAGGCGAAACGGCGGCCGTCGCGGGTTTCCAGCAGCGCGCCGTCCGGGCCGAGGCCGTGAAAGCGGGCCTCGAGCGTGTTGCCTTCGCTGTTGGTCCACGAATGAAACTCGCCGGCTCCGCCCGTTCCCTCCCCGGAAGCCGGGGCGCTCCGGCGCCGCTGAAGCTGCGCCAGATGAAGATTGGGCGGCTGGAGGCTCTCGGGTCGGATCTTTTCGAAATGCCAACCCTCCGGCAAATCGGACGAACGCACCGTGCCGGCGTTCACGCCGACGAAAATCGTGCCGGGCGGACCGAATTCGGCGCCGGGCAGCGGGAAGCGGTTTTTGGCGTCCAGATTCCAGAATGTCGCGCCGCTCGCGGTGTGCAGGCCCTTTCCGCTCGTGCCGCCGGAGTCGAAAACGCGTCCGCCCTCGCCGAGGTCGATTTCGGTGAAGAGATTCTCGTAGGGCGCCGCGCGGTGATGATCGAGCGAGAGATCGACGCCCCGTCCGCGGGAGATCACGCTGCCCACGGAGTTGTTCGACACGGTGATGTCGTGAAAAAACCGGGTCTCGATGGCGAAGTTCGTCGCCAGACAATCGCGACCCTGCACGGTGAGGCCATGGTGCCCGGTGTTGCCGCTCTCGTGCGCCTCGCGGTCGCTCTCGAGGACCAGCCCGTCGACCGTGCACCAGGTTCCGGTGACAAAGGCGCCCGAATCGCTGTTCCGAACGCGGATATTCCGCGCCCAGTTGTTCGCGCCCCGAATCTCGAAGCCGTTCAGGCCGTCCTCCATCCAGTGCCCGCGATAGGGCCGCTCGGGAAAGGCGATGGTGAACTCCGCGATGCCGATTTCCTGGGACGGATTGTCGAATCGCGACACCACCGGGCTCCACTCCGGTCTCAGGTCAAAGCGCAGGCGCTGGTCCAAGGTGACGCGCTGTCCGTCGATGGCCGCGACCGTCACCGGCTGCGAAATGGAAAAGGCCTGGGTCCCGATCCGGGAAATGTCCCCCGTCCGCCCGCGATGAACGTAATCGAGCAGAGTCCGCTCCGAAGAGTCGGTGACGCGGACCAGCAGGGCCTCGCCGACCTTGAAAGCGTCCGCGTTCTCCACCTCGAATGCCGATTCGCCCCGCCGCGCCTCCGACACGATGGCGACGGTCCCGGAGCCGCCGTTGCCGGAGGATTTTCCGAGCGTAATCAGCCCGCCGGACCAGGACCACTGGGTCGTGGCCATCCCGCCGCCCGTCGTCGCCGAGGCGGGCTCGATCTCCTGGAGACCGCGGGTGAACCGAAGGATCGTCTTTTCCGGTCCCTCGCCAACGAGCACGGTGTTGGGGTCGAAAAGATCGAGGCGGCCGCTGATAACGTAAGTGCCGGCGGGAATGCCGATCGTTTTTCCCGCCGCCTCGCGGAGAGCCCGGCGGAGGGCCTCGGTGTCGTCGGTTTCGCCGTCTCCCTTCGCGCCGAAATCCGTTACCGAGACCTCGGCCTTCGGCTCGGGCGGCGGCTGGTCGCCGCGATGGTATCCGGCATAGGAAAACTCGGGGAGGATGGAGTCGGTCGCCCAGGCCGAACCGTCCTCGCCCCAGAGCGACGATTGGGCGGAGGCGACCGGCGGCAATGCCAAGTAGAAAATCAGACCGACCACGCAGCTCGCGAAGGTGGCACCGAGGCGGTCGGAGATTGCCAGCGGGCGGGGGTGGTATTCCTCACAGTCCATGGCGCGGGGGTGGCGGTTCGGTTTCACCCATAGCTCCGAGGGCGGCGGAAATCGAGCCCCAACTTCGCCGAGATCGCGGGCCGGCGACGGCAGGCGACCGATCGCGTCCGATTGTCGGAACTCGCGGAAAATGAGCCATTTTGATTGTGTTCCCCGAAGTTTTCCCCCAACTTCGGCGGATGAACCGATTCGCGCCTCCACCGCTCGTCGCGCTCGGTCTGTTGGCGGGCATTTTCGTCGCCCTTTTGTGCCTGGCGATCGGCGGGAAAAACCGGACGCCGGCAGCCGATTCGTCCCGTCCGTCGGCCGAGGCGGCAAGGGGGACCGGGCTCCCCGGAGACGGTGTGAGTTTTTCCGAGGAGAGGGAAGCGTCGAGCCGCCGGGTCGTGCTCGCGTGGCTCCGGGAATATCGTCACGCGGGCGGCGACGCGGCGCGGGCCGAGTTGTTGGAAAGGGGATTGACCCTGGCCGGGCGCCGGGCCGCCTGGATGGCGGAACTCATCGAGACCAATCCCGAGGCGGCTCTGGCGGAGTCGCTGAGCTTTTCCGAATACGACGCCCTGCCCCCCGATGTCCGCGTCCTGGTGGAGCGTCCGTTTTCGGAGCGGGTCGACCTCGACGTGTTTCCCTTTTGTCATGACGGTTCGCCGGAGGAGGCGACGGCCGCGCGGGCGGCGATGCTGGCGGGCCGGCATTTCTGGCTGGAGGCCACGCTGGCGGACGGCACGGTGGTGAAAACCTTCGCGGAGGGTTGGCGAAACGAAACCTCGCTCTCCCGAACCGCGATGCCGGCGCAGGGAATCGCGCTGGACGGCCGGGCCGCCCTGCGGGAGCGGGTGCTGATGCGGGTCGTATCCGCGGAGGACCGGGAGGACGCGTTGCGCCGTTTTCCGGTCGGAAACCCCGACCCGTCCCGAGATCTGGCGCGGGGCAGCTCGCTGGGGCCGGAGCCGGTCGTGGCGGTGTCGGGCGGACGGGTGTTTCTGTTCCGGGATGAGGCGTCACTCGCCGGGCTGGAGGACGAGCTTGCCCGTCTCGAGCGGGAAAAAATCGGCCCCGGGACCGGTAGCCGGGTGCTCTTTCAGGCGATCGACGCGGCGGCGGCGGCGCTGAAATCGGGCGCCGTCGAAGTTTACGAAGGCCTCGATCTGGAGGGCGCGACCGGGGGCGCTTTGGCGCCGGCGGCGGTAAACTCCTGGACCGAGAGGCGCAAGACCGGCCTGGTCATCCGGATCGACTTTTCCGACAAGACCGGCGATCCGATCGGCGCGGCCACGATTCAGAACCGGATGGACGGCGAGGTGAACGATCAACTGGAGGAGATGTCCTACGGCAAGACGGGAATCGACACCACCGTGGCGCCCGATGTCTTCCGCATGCCGCAACCGGCGTCCTACTACAACGGTCAGGGCGACGGCAGCGGGACAAAGCGAAACGGCGATCTTTTCAACCACGCGATCGCCGCCGCGAAAGCCGCGGGGATCGACACCGATGCCTTCGACCACAAGCTGGTCTTCTTCAAATCGATCGGCATGGGTTACTGCGGACTGGGCACCGTGGGCGGCGGAAAGGTCTGGCTGCCCTGCCATGGCTCGAAGGTCATCGTGCACGAATTGGGACACAACTATGGAGTCAGCCACGCGAGCCACTGGAAAGTCACCGGTGCGACCGCCTTCGACGGCGAATCGGTCGAATACGGGGACAACACCGACATCATGGGCGGCGGCGACGTTCCCAAAGGGCATTTTCACGTCCAGGCGAAACGGAAGCTGAGCTGGCTCGAGGGCGATCAGCAGTTCACGGTCGACGGATCCGCCAACAGCGGCACCTACCGCATTTATCGGCACGACTCGGGCGACACGGCGGCCGCGAACCGGAAAAAGGCCATTCGCGTCAAGCGGGGGAACGACGAATACCTCTGGGTGGGCGTGCGAAAGCTCTACACCGGGTCGAGTTTCCGCAACTACGTCCACGGCGTTCAGATCAACTGGGAAAGGAGCGGTCAGTCCAAGTCGCACCTGCTGGACACGACGCCCGAAACGGCGGGCGACAAGAACGACGCCGGAGTTTTCCTGGCGCGAACCTTCGAGGACACGGCGCGAAACGTTTTCATCACCCCGGTCAACAAAGGGGGCGCCGCGCCGGACGAATGGGTCGAGGTGACGGTGAATATCGGGCCTTTCCCGGACAACCGGCCGCCGTCGGTTACGATCGAGCATCCCTTGGCCCTGACCGGTCGACCGGTCCCGATCGCCGCGAACGCCACCGACCCGAACGCCGACGTGCTGGCCTACCGGTGGGACTTTGGCGACGAAAGCGTCCCGCCGAACAGCCGCTCCCTGAACCGAACCTGGAACACCGCCGGGGATTACCCGGTCGAAGTCACCGTCACGGACATGAAGGGCGGCACCCACACGGCGCAAAAGACGATTCACGTCGTCGACGCCGTCCTCGATCCGCCCGTGAACGTCACGGCCACCGACGGCGATTACCCCGACCGGGTGGAGATCGGCTGGGAACCGGCGCCCGGCTCGGTCCCGACCGGATTCACGATCCTGCGGGACGGTCTCGCCATCGCGGACCTTGCCGGCGACGCCCGGGCCTACACGGATCGCGCGGTGGACCGGGGCGACCGGTTCGGCTACCGGATCGTCGCCCGCTTCGACGGAGGTCTGTCGTCAGTGGCCAGCGTCGCCGTCACCGGCGCGACCCTCGCCGCGCCCCCCGGGGCGCCGGTGTTCACGGCGGCCTCCGACGGTCTCTTCGCCGGCGAAGTCCTCATTCACTGGTTCGCCGTCCAGGGGGCCGAATCCTATCGCGTTTACCGGAGCGATTCGGAAAACTTCGACGCCCCAAGCCTGATCCTCGAATTGGACGCGCCCATGGTTCGGACCAGCGACAACGGCCCGACGCCGGGCAAAAGACACTACTACCGCGTCACCGCCGTGAACGCCGGCGGCGAAGGCCCGGCCGGGCCGGTCGATTCGGGGTACGCGGGCGTTCTGCCCCCGGCGGAGATCACGACCCCGGACGCGCCGGGGAACGAAATCGCCGCGGAAGACACGGTCTTCGAAAACCCGGCGGACCGGGGCGCCTACTCCGGTCTGGTTCGCGACGCCGACCGGCCCGACGACATCCTCGGATTCCTGTCCTCGGTGAAACTGGCCTTTTCCCGCGGAGTCGTGCGATTCAGCGCCGCCGGGCTTTTCGTGGATCGCGGGTTCCGCCTTCGGGGATCGCTCGACGACACGGGGGCCTTTGTCGGGGAGGTGAAGGCGACCCGAAATTCGCCCGCCCTGACGATTTCTCTTCAACTCCGGGAAACCGCCGACGGTCATCCGAGAATTCGCGGCGTCATCTCGAACGGAGACTCGACCGGCGCGATCGACGCCTGCCGCTGGGCTTATCACTCCCGGAATCCGGCGCCGATGGCCGGCCGTTTTACCGCCCTCCTGCCGGCTCCGGCCGGCCTTGCCGATCCGGCCGCGGACGGCTTCGCGTCGGTGACGGTGACCTCGGGCGGACTGTTGCGGCTCGCCGGCGCCACCCCCGACGGGCGAAAGCTGAGCGCCGCCACCCGCGTCTCGGAGGACGGCGACGCCGCGCTGCACGCCACCGTGCGGAGGTCGCGCCCCCGGAACGGTTTCGTCGCGGGAACGGTGAACTTCCGTGACCTGCCCGGCGTCTCGGACCTGGACGGCCGCCTCCAGTGGCGTCTGTTCGACAACCTCGGCGGCGCCGGCCTCGATGAGCGGATCTGGATCGTCGGTTCCGGCTTCGTGCCGCCGGCGCGGGGCGAATTCGCCCTCCCGGAACTTGAAGACCGGTCCGTGAACGCCGTCCTCGCCCTGGAAGGAGGCGGCATCTTCGCGCCCGGCGACGGGTTTGTCCGAAAAGTTACCTGGGACACCCGGAACCGGGTCCTCGTCGGCGGCGCGGTCACCGTTTCGATCGCCGTCAGTCCGAAAACCGGGCTGATCACCGGCTCCCTTCGGCATGGCGAATCCGGAAACCGGGCGTCGATTCGCGGCGCCATTCTGCCGAAGCAGGGACTCGCCGGCGGCCAGTTCGTGGGTCGCGCCGGGGTCGGGTGGTTCGGGCTCTCGCCGGTGCGGTAATCGCGGCAAGGAAGCCCGCCGGGGGATCGGGTTGCCGACGCCGCGGGCGCCGCCGTCGAACTCGTCCATCCGCACCGGCACGCCGAGCGTCAGCGGTATGGCGGGCGGCCGTTGAAGATCGGGTCATCATCGTCGTGGAGTTCTCCCTACGACGATGATGGACCGAGAACCTGAGAGAATCCTGACGACCGACGGTTTGGGGAGAGTTCGCACCGGTCCGGAACGACGCGAGGCGATTCTGGATCATTTCGAGCAAAGCGGGATGAGTGGCGTGGCCTAATTGCCAAGGAATTGCTTTTTCAACCCCGCCGCTCCGTCACCACGCATCGCCCCGGGTTGGAGGGGGTCCAACGGTCGTCTCGGCCCCTCTAGCGGTCGTCACGGCCTCGCTGACAGCGTACTCGCCCGATCTGACACCCTTCACGGCGGCATTTGCAGCCGTCACGGCCAATCTTCCACCCTTCACGGCGCCGCTGACAGCGTACTTCCCCGATCTGACACCCTTCACGACGGCATTTGCAGCCGTCACGGCCAATCTTTCACCCTTCACGGCCTCGCTGACAGCGTACTTCCCCGATCTGACACCCTTCACGGCCATATTGACACCCTTCACGGCGGCATTTGCAGCCGTCACGGCCAATCTTTCACCCTTCACGGCGCCGCTGACAGCGTACTTCCCCGATCTGACACCCTTCACGGCGGCGGCGTTCTTCGCCGGGCCCGGAAACCGGCGCGTTCAGCCTCGGCTTTGTCGGCGCTCCCAGGGGGCCGGCAGCATTCCCGGCGGAGCCCTTTGAGAATGGCTGACTCAACAGGGTTCCGTCGCCGACTCAACAGGGTTGGGCCGGGGAGTCAGCAGGGTTGGGTGGCCAAAACAAGCTTCGATCTCGCTCCCAACGGAGCAATTTGGCACTTTTCTTTCAATAATTGGCCCGTCCCTTTATTCT
>JACKQC010000022.1 GCA_024233085.1 Akkermansiaceae bacterium | reverse complement strand
GCGCCAGGTCCAGCCAGTAGCGGGCCATGTGCTCGCCGTGGGTGACCCGCTTCGTCAGGCCGTCGACCAGCCGTTCCCAGGCATTGGCCGAGGCGTCGGCCAGGAAGGCGTCCACCTCCGCCGGCGTCGGCGGCAGGCCGGTGAGGTCGAGCGTCACCCGGCGAATCAGCGTCGCCTTGTCCGCCTCCGGCGACGGCGCGAGCCCCTCCTGCTGGAGCCGGTCCCGCAGGAAGGCGTCGATCGGATTCTTCATTCCCGCGATCTTCGGGACCGCCGGGTGCTGCGGCGGGACGAAAGACCAGTGCTGCTGGTATTCCGCGCCCTGTTCGATCCAGCGCTTCAGCGTGTCGCGCTGCGCGGCGGTGAGCGTCTTGTGAAAGTCCGGCGGCGGCATCACCTCGTCCGGGTCGGTGCTGAGCAGGCGCAGCCAGGCCTCGCTCTCGTCCGGCTTGCCCGGCACGATCGCCTTGTCCGCATAGGCGCCCTCCGCGACGTCGAGCCGCAGGTCCGCCTTGCGCTTCTTTTTGTCGAACCCGTGGCAGGCGAAGCAGTTGTCCGACAGGATCGGCCGGATGTCGCGGTTGAAGGAAAGCTTTCGCGAAGTTTCCGCCGCCAGTGGCGGGACGGACAAGAGGCCGACGAAAACCGCCGCGACGGGCAGTGCCGCCGGAATGGGCCGGCAAAGGAGAGATCGAACCGAAAACATGGCGGGTGAAAGAGGGCTTCGGTAAGGGTCGGGGTTCGCCAACCGCTTTTCAAGCCGCCGGCGGAGCGGTCGATTCACGCGATTGCGTTGGCCGAATTCGCACCGAGCCGGGCCGCGGCGGGGTGACGCCTCCGCGATTCGGGGTCGTCGCTGCGCGGTTCGGGGTGTCTCCTCCGGGAAATGGGGGCGAACCCCGAGTGGGCCATGGAAGACCCCGCCGCACCCCGTGACGACCCCGGGCCGCTCAGGGAAGACCCCGCGCCGCTCAGGGACGACCCCGAACGAAATGGGGGCGGCGATTTTTGGGAAAAACGGGACATTTTGTCCCATTTTGACGGCTTTTTGCCGCCAAATAGCCTTTCCCCCTCCATCCGCCCACCCAACAGGGTCGGTTCACCGAATGAACCCTGTTGGGTTCGATGGGTTTCGGATCCGCAACGGCGACGTCTCCGGGCGCGGAACGGAGCCCCATGCCCGACCGCGGACCGGACGGAGCCGGTCCTTTTGGAAATCGGGCCGGAATTTTTTGGGTACTCAGTTTTCCACAAACCGGATCGCGCCGCCGGCGGCCTGCCTTGCGGCGGCTTCCATGGCGGCGTGCTGCTCGTCGGTGCAGGAGGAATTGGTGGGGGCGTCGGCTTCGGCGACGTCGTGCTCGAGCAGGCCGTTTTCGACCATCCATTGCTCGACTTCGGCGCCGGAGACGTCGGCGAGCATGGTGCCGTTGACGATCACGCAGGGCGACAGGGGCTGGCCGCTCTTGTGTTCCATCTCCCAGCGGTAGGCGGGGTTCTGGATGATGTCTTTTTCCTCGAATTCGAGGCCGTACTTGCGGAAGACGGAGCGGACGCCCTCGCTCCAGCCGCAATGGGTCTTGAGGTAGGCGGTGATTTCGATGTTCTGGGCTGACATGGCTTTGGATTCGGGTTTGAGGTTCGACGGGTTCGGGAGACGGGTCATTGTTCGTCCGATTCCGCCGGAAAGTCAAAAACCGGTCCGCGGAACGTGGCCGCGGACCGGTTTTGACCGAACAGGGTTGGGTCCCGGACCCGACAGGGTTTACTCGGAATCTTCGTCCGTGTCCGCGCCTTCGTCGGTCGCCTCCTCGGAGGTCGCCTGGCCGGGGCGCCATTCCTCGGTGGCGAGGTTGAAGGCCTGTTCGAGCCCGACGAGGTCGGAGCTGGGACGCAGGGCCTCGAAGGCGGCGGTTTCCTTCTTGAGTTCTTCCTCGCTGTAGTCGGCGGCCTTGATGGAAAGGCCGATGCGGCGCTCGACGCGGTCCACTTTGATGACGCGGGCCTCGACTTCGTCGCCGACTTTGAGGACATCCTTGACCTTGGCGACGTGGTCCTCGCTGAGCTGGGAGATGTGGACGAGGCCGTCGATGTCGTCCTGCAGCTGCACGAAGGCGCCGAAGCTGGCGATCTTGGCGACGGTGCCTTTGACGAGGTCGCCGACCTTGAATTTCTTGTCGATGGCCTCCCACGGATCGCCTTCGAGCTGTTTGACGCCGAGGCTGATGCGCTGGTTGGTCTTGTCGATGTCGATGACCTGGGCCTCGATAACTTCGCCCTTCTTGAGGATCTCGCTGGGGTGGTTGATCTTGCGGGTCCACGAGAGGTCGGAGACGTGGATCATGCCGTCGATGCCGTCCTCCAGCTCCACGAAGGCGCCATAGGCGGTGAGGTTGCGGATCTCGCCCTTGATGGTCGAGCCGATGGGGTAGCGGACCTCGACTTCGTCCCACGGGTTGGGCTCGAGCTGGCGGACGCCGAGGGAGATTTTCTGCTCGTCGGTGTTGATGGCCAGCACGACGGCCTCGATCTCCTGGTCAACGGCCAGCACGTCGCTGGGACGGGTGATGCGCTTGGTCCAGGAGAGTTCGGAGACGTGGATGAGGCCTTCGACGCCCTGCTCGATCTCGACGAAGGCGCCGTAGGGGACGAGCTTGGTAACCTTGCCCTTGACGGTGGAGGCGATGGGGAATTTCGACTCGATGGCTTCCCAGGGATTGTTCTGGAGCTGTTTGAGGCCGAGGGAGACGCGCTCTTTCTCGCGGTCGACGTCGAGAATCTGCACGGTGAGGGGCTGGCCGATGTGGAGCACTTCGCTGGGGTGGTTGACGCGGCCCCAGCTGATGTCGGTGATGTGCAGCAGGCCGTCCATGCCCTGGAGGTCGATGAAGGCGCCGAAGTCGGTGATGTTCTTGACGGTGCCGTCGACGGTGTTGCCGGGAATGACGCTCTCGAGGAACTGGGCGCGCTGCTCGGCGCGCTCGGCCTCGATGACTTCGCGGCGGCTGAGGACGACGTTTTTGCGGTCGTCGTTGATTTTGACGATCTTGAATTCGTAAACGTTGCCGACGTATTCGTTGAGGTCCTTGGGCGGGATGATGTCGATCTGGGAGCCGGGGAGAAAGGCTTCGACGCCGACGTTGACGGTCAGGCCGCCCTTGACGACGCCTTTGACCTTGCCTTTGACGAGGCCGCCTTCGTTGAAGACGCCGACGATCTTGTCCCAGTTCTGTTTGTGGGCGGCTTTTTCCTTGGAGACGACGACCATGCCGTCTTCGTTCTCGAGTTTTTCGAGCAGGACCTCGACTTCGTCACCGACGGCGAATTCTTCGTCCTCGAATTCCTGGATGGGGATGATGCCTTCGGACTTGGCGCCCACGTCGACGATGACGTGCTGGTTCTTGATCTCCAGGATGCGGCCGTGGATGATGGAGTTTTCGCGATAGCTCCGGAGATGGCTGTCGATGAGTTCGGAGAGTTCCGGATTCGCGGAAGTGATGGAGGATGCCATGATGGTTGGGTTAGGGTTGGGTTGTTTGGTTGATTCAGCCTGCCGATTTTGCCCCGAAACGGTTCGTTCGCGGGCGCGGGGGGTAACCCGCGCGGGGAGAACGAACGACGAGTCCGCGGGGCGCCTGCGACTCGGTGAAAGAGGGGCGGTAATTTAGGGGGGCTCGCCGCCTTGGCAAGGGGAAAGGCGGGGGCGAATCGGCGGCTCAGTTTTCCCCGAATCCGGGCCGGGTGGCGCCGCAATTCCAGCATTCGCCGAATTCCTTTTCGACGTCCTCGCCGCAGCCCGGGCATTGCCAGTCGGTGAGGGTCTCGGTGTCGGGCGGCTCGTAGTGGGTGAGCAGTTCCAGGGCGCGCTCGTAGTCGGCGTCGTCGGCGACCCAGAGTTCGGGAAAGACTTCGGTGAAGGGGATCTCGCCCGCGCCCCCGGAGGCGCCGAGGTTTTTGACGAGGGTCTGGATGCCGGCGTCCTCGAGGATGGCCTGGAAATGGCCGACGCGGGAATACTCGATGTGTTCGTAGATCTTTCTCATCGGCAGGGCGAAAAACGGCGTCGGGCTCAGATCGCTTCGGGGGTTTCTTTCAGCGCGCGGGCGGGGTCGGTGGCGTAAAGGTGGGCGAGGCCGATGGCGAGGGCGTCGGCGGCGTCGGGCGGCGGCGTTTCGGTGAGGCCGAGCAGGGCGCGCATCATGAAGGCGACCTGCTGCTTGTCGGCGGCGCCGCGGCCGACGACGGCCTGTTTGACGCGGCGCGGGGCATACTCGTAAACCTCGAGCCCGTGCTCGGCGGCGGCGAGAATGGCCGCGCCGCGGGCGGCGCCGAGCGTGATGGCGGTGCGGTAGCTCTGGACGTAGATGACGCCCTCGACGGCGCAGACTTCGGGCCGGTGCTCGCGGATGACGTCGACGATCCGCTCGCGGATGGCGACGAGGCAGCCGGTCTGCCGCATTTTCGAGGGATTGCGAATGACGCCATAGGTCAGGGTGCGGACGTCGGCGCGGGTGGCGGTGTTGACCGCGGCGCGCGGGGCTTTGCCGGAGGCGGGCTCGATCCGCTCGACCACCGCGTAGCCGGTGTTGCGCAGGGCGGGATCGATGGAGAGGACGCGCATTTTCGGTAAGCAGTCTTCCGTTGTCGGGAATCGGTCTTCAGTGGAGCCAGCCGTCGGAATCTCGGCGCAATCCTGAAATCCGATGCCTGAAAACCGGCTTCTGAAGACTGAAACCACTAAATCCTGAAATCACCTCCGCCGTTTGCCGCCTTTCGGTTTCTTGCGGGGCTTGGGCGGGCTTTCGTCGAGCAGCGCGGTGTAAACGTAGGGGAAGCCCTCGAGTTTTCGGCGCTCGATTTTCTTGTCGATGAAGTATTCGACCGCCTTGGCGAAGTCGAGTTCGTCGGCGGAGAGGAGGGTGAAGGCGTCGCCCTCCTGCTGGGCGCGGCCGGTGCGGCCGATGCGGTGGACGTAGTCCTCGGGGTTTTCGGGGACGCGGTAGTTGATGACGTGGGTCACGCCGGAGACGTCCAGGCCGCGGGCGGCGAGGTCGGTGGCGATGATGACGTCGAATTCGCCGGAGCGGAAGCCGTTGAGGGCGCGGGTGCGGTCGTTCTGGTTGATGTCGCTGTGCAGCACGGCGACGCGGGCGCCCCCGCAGTGGGTGCTGACGAGGTGGTGCAGGGAATCGGCCTCCTTCTTCGTGCGGGTGAAGATCATGAGACTCTCGAAATGCGTCTCGTTCACCAGGGCGAGCAGCAGTTCGTCGCGCTGGTCCATGGCGACGGGGAAAAAGGCGTGGGTGACGGTCTCGGCGGGCGAGCGGCGCTCGCCGATCTCGACGGGGATGGGCTCGGTGAGCGCCCAGTTGGCCAGCGTCTCGATCTGGGGCGGCATGGTGGCGGAGAAGAACAGCGTCTGCCGCTGGCGCGGGCAGTGGTCGATGATCTTTTTCACGTCGGGCAGAAATCCCATGTCCAGCATGCGGTCCACCTCGTCGAGAACGAGGTGGCGGACGCCGCCCAGGTCGATGTTTCGGCGGCTGAGGTGGTCGAGCAGCCGCCCCGGGGTGGCGATGACGATGTCGGGCTTGGTGGCGAGGCCCTCGGTCTGGGTGGCGTAGCCGACGCCGCCGTGGAGCAGCACCACATTGAGGGGGCGGTAATAGGAGAAGCGCCTCATCTGCTCCTCCACCTGCGCGGCCAGCTCGCGGGTCGGCTCCAGCACGAGGCACTGCGGAGCGAGGCCCGGGGTCATTTCCGAGATGATGGGCAGCGCGAAGGCGGCGGTCTTGCCGGTGCCGGTCTGCGAGGCGCCGATGACGTCCTTGCCCTCCAGCGCGACGGGGATGGCCTGGGCCTGGATCGGTGTGGGCGCGGTGTAACCCGCCATTTCGATGGCTCTCAAAACGGGCCGCGAAAGCCCCAACTCGGCAAATGAAGACATAGGCGGGTAAAGGAGACGGGGCAGGCACCGTGTTCAAGGCTTTTTTGGCATGGGGCGCTCGCATGGGTTTTTCGAGCCGGCGCGGGCTTTCCAAAGAAGCGAATCCCGCTCGGCGCGTCCAAACGATCTCGGAGGATGGCCGCAAAAGCCGGATCGTCTTCGCACGCGTCCGGAAGCATTCACAAAAAGTCGCGATCACTTCCGCGCGCTTTTGAAGACGCCGGAAAAAAGCGGCGACAGCCACCGCACGATTTCGAAGGAATCCACAAGAAGTTGCGATCCCCTTGGCACGCTTTCGAAGATACCCACCAAAAATCGCAACGATCTCCGCACGTTTCCGGAGATACCCATGGAAAGTCGCAACGACCTCCGCACGCTTCCGGAAATGGTTCGAAAAAGTCGGGATGGCTTCCCTGAAGGCTGGCTCCGAGAGCGGGAGACCCGACACGGGGCGGGGCGTCGCCCGGTCCGCGACCCAACAGGGTTGCGTCACCGACCCAACCCTGTTGGGTCGGGCCGCGCCGGGATCGGGCCGACGAAAGAATGTCGCTTGAGTTTTGGCGCGGGCTTGCTAGCCTTCGACCGGTTCGGATCGCGCTCCTTTGGAGGGGTGGCGGTCCGAATTTTTTCCCGGCGGGAACCGGGATGCGTTTCCATATGTCGCGCCACGTCTTCGGGCATTTTCTCGTCCGTTCTTTCCGACCGGCCTTCGCCGGGGGCGCCCTCCTTTTTCTGGCGCCGGGGCCGGCGGCGGCGGGGGCGGAAAAGGTCGTTTTCAACCGCGACGTGCGGCCCATCCTTTCCCGGCATTGCTTCGCCTGCCACGGGCCGGACGCGAAAAAGCGCGAGGCGAAACTGCGGCTCGACCGGCGGGAGGACGCGGTCGCGGCGGAGGCTTTCGTGCCGGGCGACGCCGGGGCCAGCGAGCTGATCGCGCGGCTTTTCAGCGACGATCCCGACGAGGTGATGCCGCCGCCGGACAAGGGCGAGCCGCTCTCGGACGCGCAAAAGGCGGCGCTGAAAGCCTGGATCGAACAGGGGGCCGAATATCAGCCGCACTGGGCCTTCCTCGCGCCGGAAATGCCGAGAGTGCCCGGTCTCGCGGCGGGAGCGGGGGAGGGCGACGACGCGGACTTTCCCGTGAGGGGACCGGTCGACGCCTTCGTGCTGACGAAGCTGCGCGAGAACGGGCTGCGGCCCGCCGCGCCGGCGACGCGCGAGAGCTGGCTGAGGCGGGTGACGATCGATCTCACCGGCTTGCCTCCGACCTTGGCGGAGATCGACGCGTTTCTGGCGGACCACGCGCCGGGGGCCCACGAGCGGGTGGTGGACCGGCTGCTGGACTCGGGGGCCTACGGCGAGCGCATGGCGAACGACTGGCTCGATGTGGCGCGCTACGGCGACACCTACGGGCGGCACGAGGATTTCAACTGCGTGGTCTGGCCCTACCGCGACTGGGTGATCGAGGCCTTCAACCGCAACCTGCCCTACGACCGCTTCGCGATCCTGCAGACGGCCGGCGACCTGCTCCCCGGCGCGGGACAGGCGGAGATCGTGCCGACGGCCTTCAACCGCATCCACATGCAGATGAACGAGGCCGGGAGCGATCCGGAGGAGTTCCGCTGCGAAAATGTCGCCGACCGGGTCGTCACCAACGCCCACGCCTTTCTCGGTCTGACGATGGAGTGTTGCCGCTGTCACGACCACAAATACGATCCGCTGACGACGCGCGATTTTTACTCGCTGGCGGCGTTTTTCGACAACATCGACGAGCTGGGCCTCTACTGCCGTTTCACCAACGCGGTGACGCCTCCCTCGGTCTTCGTCCTGTCGGCGGAGCAACGCCGGGCGGTCGAGGCGAACGCCGCGGAGTTGACGAAAAAGCTCGCCGAACGCGAAGCCGCCCGCCCCGGGGCGGAGGCGCGCTTTCACGCCTGGCTGAAGTCGAATCATCCGCCCGTGGCCCGTCCGGAGCACTCGGCGCTGGAGGGGTTTCTGACGATGGTGGGCAAGCCGCGGGCGCCGCACGCCATGCCGGGGCCGGTGGACGCCTTTTCCTTCGATGAAATCCACGACAAGCGCTTGATTCCCAATACCGCGAGGCCGGACGCGGTGGCCGAAAGCTACAAGAATATTCATCCGATCGCCGGACCGAAGGGCTTGGGAAAGGCGCTGCTCTTCGAGGACGGCCGGGACAACGCCATCCACCTGAAGGGCGCCGCGATTTTCGACCGGACCGACGCCTTCACGCTGGCCGCCTGGGTGCGGCTGGACGGGGATCTGGACGAGGGACCGATCGTCCACTATTCGCGCTCGGCGCTGGAGGCGGCGCACCGGGGCTACGAACTGACGGTGGAGCGGAACCGCGTCGTGCTGAAGCTCGCCCATTTCTGGCCGGGCAACGCCATCGCCATCCGGACGCGCGAGCCGCTGGAGGTCGGCCGTTGGACGCATGTGGCCGGCACCTGCGATGGATCGAGCCAGGCCGCCGGGCTGCGCCTTTACCTCGACGGAAAAGCGGCCGATTCCGAGGTGCTGCGGGATCTTCTCTACCGTGACATCGGCTATGTGCGGGAGTGGGGCGATTTCGACACCGAGCAGGTCGCCGACGCCGATGTGGTCCCGGAGCTGCACCCGGCGCTGGCGGGCCGGATCAATTCGAAGTCGTTCCGCAACGGCGCCCTCGACGAAGTGCGCCTCTACGACCGCGATCTCTCGGCTCCGGAGGTGGCGATCGTGGCCGGCCTGGACGAGAAGGCGCGGGACGCGGCCTGGCTGGACTGGTATCTGCGCGAGATCGACGAACCGTGGCGGGCGTTGACCGCCGAGATCAAGGCGCTGCGGGAGACGGAAAACCGCCTTTCCACCGAGGCGACGGAAATGATGGCGATGCGGGAAATGGAAACGCCGCGCCAGACTTTCGTCCTCACCCGCGGACGCTTCGACGATCGCGGCGAGGAGGTGTCGCCGGCCACGCCGGGCTCGCTGCCGCCCCTGCCCGAGGCCTATCCGCGCAACCGCCTCGGGTTCGCGAAATGGCTGACCGACGGGTCAAACCCGCTGACCGCCCGGGTGGAGGTGAACCGGCTGTGGCAGTTGTTTTTCGGGCGCGGCCTGGTGGGAACGCCGGAGGACTTCGGCACGCAGGGCGAACTGCCGACCCACCCGGAGCTGTTGGACTGGCTGGCGCTGCATTTTCAAAACGAAACCGGCTGGGACATCAAGGCGCTGTGCCGCGAGATCGTGCTCTCGTCGACCTACCGGCAGGCGACCCTGCCCCGGGATCCGGCCATCCCGCGGGAGGATCCGCAAAACCGTCTGCTCGCGCATGGGCCGCGGCTGCGCCTGACCGCGGAGCAACTGCGCGACCAGGCGCTCAGCGTGGCGGGTATCCTCGGCCGCACGATCGGGGGCCCGAGCGTGAAGCCCTACCAGCCCGCCGGCATCTGGGAGGAGGGCGGCACCCAGCACACCTACCGCCGCGACCGGGGCGAGGCGCTTTTTCGCCGCAGTCTCTACACCTTTTGGCGGCGCACCATGCCGCCGCCGAGCATGCAGGTCTTCGACGCGCCGAGCCGGGAATTCTGCCAGCTTCGCCGCAACGAAACGGCCAATCCCCTCCAGGCGCTCACGGTGCTCAACGATCCGCAATACGTGGAGGCCGCCCGCCTGCTGGCCGAGCGGCTCGTGGCCGAATACCCCGCGCCGGACGCCGACGGCGACGCCGCGCGCATTGCCCGCGCCTTTCGCCTGCTGACCGCCCGCGCGCCGCGCGCCGGAGAGGCGGACATCCTGACCGCGATCCTCGCCGACGCCCGCGCGGAGTTCGCGGCGAACCCCGGCGGGGCGCGCCAGCTCGTCCACGAGACCGGCGAAGCGCCCGTGGACGAGTCGCTTCCGCCCGCGGAGGTCGCCGCCACGGCGATGATGGTGCGCGCGCTTTTCGGATACGAGGAAGTGCTTTGCAAACTGTGAAACGACCATGAACACGAAATCCTTCGCTCCCGGCCGCCGGGAATGGCTCCATCGATTCGGCGGCGGTCTCGGCGGCATCGCCCTGGCCGATTTGCTGGGCGCGGGAGGACGCGCGCGGGCCGCCCTGCCCGGCGGCACGGCGGCGGCGCCGAATCCCTTCGCCGGACCGGACCGGGTCGGCGGCCTGCCCTCGCTGCCGCATTTCGCGCCGAAGGCCAAGCGGGTCATCTTTCTTTTCATGAGCGGCGGCGCCTCGCAGTTCGAGACCTTCGAACACAAGCCGAAGCTCCTCGAAATGCAGAAGCGGGACGCCGACCTGCCGGAGTCCTACCGGAAACGCGGCCTGCTCGGCATGTCGAACAACCAGGCGCGCTTTCAGTTGGTCGGTTCGAAGTTCGGCTTCAAACAGCACGGCCAGTCGGGCGCGTGGATCTGCGACCTGTTCCCCGAAACGGCGAAGGTGGCCGACGACCTGTGCATCATCAACTCGATGCGTTCCGACGCGGTGAACCACGATCCCGGGATGATCTTCATGGTTTCCGGCGCCCAGTTGCCCGGCCGGCCCTGCATGGGATCGTGGATTTCCTATGGCCTGGGCAGCGAGACCAGCGATCTGCCGGCTTT
Source organism: Akkermansiaceae bacterium (assembly GCA_024233085.1). Lineage (GTDB taxonomy): Bacteria > Verrucomicrobiota > Verrucomicrobiia > Verrucomicrobiales > DEV007 > JAEUHH01. The sequence continues at coordinate 81,358 of JACKQC010000022.1, read as the reverse complement.
CATCGTCATGATTTCCCGCCGCAGCGTCGATCAACCCCTGTCGGCCCGGCTGTGGGACAACGGGTTTTTGCCGACGCGCTTTCAGGGCACCCAGTTCCGGTCCGGCAAGGACCCGGTGCTGTATCTCAGCCGGCCGCCGGGGGTGTCTGAGGAGTTGGACCGGAAAAATCTCGATCGTCTCCGCGACCTGCACCGGCTGCAACTGGCCGAGCGCGGCGAGGCGGAGATCGAGTCGCGCATCGCGCAGTTCGAGCTGGCTTTCCGCATGCAGACCTCCGTTCCGGAGGCGACCGATATCGGTTCCGAGCCCGAGTCGGTGAAAAAGCTCTACGGCAACGACGTGGAAAAGGCCGGCAGTTTCGCGCGCAACTGCCTGCTGGCCCGCCGGCTGGCCGAGCGCGGCGTCCGGTACATTCACCTTTACCATCCCGGCTGGGATCTCCACGGCGCCCTGCCCGAGCGGATCGAGACCCAGGCTCGCGAAGTCGACCGCGCCAGTTCGGCGCTGATTCAGGACCTGAAGCAACGCGACCTGCTCAAGGACACGCTGGTGGTCTGGGGCACGGAATTTGGCCGCACCTGTTACTCGCAGGGCCTCATCAGCACGAAGACGGGCAGCTACGGGCGGGAGCATCACCGCGACGCCTTCACCTTCTGGATGGCCGGTGGCGGCATCAAGCCCGGCATCACCCACGGGGAAACGTGCGAGCTGGGCTTCGACGTCGTGGCCGATCCGGTCCACGTGAACGATTTCCACGCCACCGTGCTCGATCGGCTCGGGATCGACCACGAGCGCTTCACTTTCCTGTTCAAGGGACGCGATTTCCGCCTCACCGATGTCGCGGGCAAGGTGGTGGAAAACATCCTCCTGTGAGGCCCGACCCAACAGGGTACAGTGGCCGACCCAACCCTGTTGGGTCCGGACGGGCGTGTCATGGTATCGGCGGCGTGATTGCCGCTTGACCGCGAGGGACTGCGCGGGGAACATAGGAGCGGTTTTCACCTCAACACGCACCGACCCCAAAATCCGCCCTTCACCGATGAAACGACTTCTTTTTCTCTCGACCCTCGCGGGCGCCGCGGCCCTCCTGCTTTCGGCCCCTTCGGTCCAGGCCGAGGACGCCGAGATTATCTATAGCGCCACGCACAAGAAGAACGCGATGCAGTCCGCCGCCCGCGCCGCGCAGCATCTCGCGCCGGCCCGCTATTCGGCGCCGGTCCGCGCCCAGTATGACGCCAATGTCTACCGTGCCGAAGGCCTCGCCACGGCGCGGCACGACGAGATTTCCAGCGCGGTGGTGAGCCTCTACATCGTGCTCGGCGAATTCGACGCGATCTACGCCGGCCACAGTCTCGCGAACTGAAGCGGCTGGTTTTCCTCCGTCGTCATTGTTCATTTTCGGCGCGGCCCGCGTCCCGATCGGGGATGGCGGGCCGTTGCTTTTTCCGGAAAGAATGGGTGAGAGAATGTCCGACGAAGAGATTCATCAACCCAACGACAAGCTGTTCTCGGCCACTTTTGGCGTGCCGGCCAACGCGGCCGCCCTGCTGCGGGCCGAGCTGCCGCCGTCGGTGGCGTCTGTCATCGAATGGGAAGGGCTTCAGACGGTGCCGGCTCGTTTGTCGATTCGCGGTATCGCCGTTCGCACACGGATTTGTTGTTTTCCGCGCCGATCGCCGGTCGCGCTGGCTTGATCTACGTGCTTTTCGAGCACCAAAGCACACCGGACCCCCGTTTGCCCTTGCGCCTGCTGCGCTACATGGTCCGCATTTGGGAGAGTTTTTCCGAGAAGCAAACGGTTCGGGAGCGGCTGCCGGTGATTCTGCCGGTGGTGCTTTCGCAAAACGCGGAGATTTGGGAGGGTCCCGGAGAGCTGGCCGATCTGCTGGATGTTCCGGAGGCGGCCGGGCGCGAGCTGCGGCCCTATATCCCGAATTTTTCGTTTCAGGATTTGCAGTTGGCTGGTATGGCTTTCGAGACGATCCCAGGCACGGCGGCCGGAGTGCTGGTCTTGCGGGCGATGAAGGCCGAGCGGCTGGGGCGCCTGCTCGATGAGGCTGTGTGGGACGAGGAGTTGATTCTGCGCGTCCCGCGGGAAATCTTTCATCTCGTGCTGCGGTACATACTGGCCACCGATATTGACAAGGAAGCCTTCGAAACTACGTTGGGAAGGATCAGCGATCCGGAAACTCGCTCCGACGCCATGACACTCGCCCAGCGCTATCATCAGGAAGGCCGCCAGGAAGGCCGCCAGGAAGGCCGCCAGGAGGATGTGCTGGAGGCCCTGCTGATTCGGTTCGGCGCGTTGCCCGAGGGGTTGCGGGAGGCGGTTTTGACTGTCACCGACGAGGACAAACTGCGCGAATTGCATCGGACCGCGATTCGATGTGAAAATCTGGAGTCGTTTACCCGGGCGCTCTGAGGGGAGGGAGCCGGTTGGACCCTCGATTATTTGGCGGCTGAATCGTCCTGAGTCGGCGGTCGATCGCTCCCGGTTCGGCGGGTGAAAAAGTAGACAAATCCTCCCAACGCGAGAGTTGCCGCGGCGGCCGCCATTTCGCGGGGTTTTTCCCAGGTCTCGACCCAGAGCATATAGAGGCTGACGACGATAAAAATCAGGGGGGTGAGGGGATATCCCCAGGCGCGAAAGGGGCGTTCCCGGTCGGGTTGCTGGTGGCGCAGATGAATGACGGCCGCCACGACAAGCAACGAGGCGAGAGTGATAAGGGACTGCACGTAGTGAATCAGTTCGTCGAAGCGCGCGGTGACGAACAGCAGCACCAGCGCCGTCTGGGCGAGGACGGCGCGCGCCGGAACGTCGTGGCGGTTGCGTTTTCCAAACCAGCGAAAGGCTCGATAGTCCTCGCCGATCGTCGCCAGCACTCGGGGCCCGGCCCAGGTCATGGCCGAAATGGCGGAAATCAGCCCAAAACAGATCAACAACCCCATCAAGTCGCCACCGCGCTCGCCAAAGATGTGGCGGGCGGCGATGAGGGCGACTTCCTTTTGCCCGGCGATCTCCGGGAGGGGCGCCACGTGGAGAAAAGCCACGTTCAGCGCGACATAGAGCGCGGTGACGATCAGCGTCCCGGCCAGGAGCGAGCGCGGCAGGTTGAGCCGCGGGTCGCGGATCTCGGCCGCGATATAGGCGGAGGCATTCCAGCCCGCGTAGGCGTACATCACCCAATAGAGCGACACCGCGAAGGCGGGCCGGAGCAGGAGGGCGCCGTCTCCCGGTCGCGGCAACCATCCGACGGGCTGCCGCGTCTCGGCGGGAGCCAGGAAAAACGCGGCGCCGATGAGCGAGAGGATCAGCAGGACCTTGAAGGTGGTGAAGATCATCTGAAAACGTCCGATGTGCCGCAGTTTTCCGACGTGGACGAGTCCGACCGCGAGAGTGACGGCCGCCGCGAGGGCTTTTTCGTCGCCGGCGCCGATGACTTTGGTGAGATAGCCGCCAAAGGCCAGTCCGGCGGCGGCGATCGGGGCGGCGAAACCGGCGAAGACCGACACCCAGCCTCCGGCAAAACCCGCGAAGGGGTGCAGCGACTCCCGCAGCAGATGATACTCGCCGCCGGAGCGGGGCATCATGGCGCCCAGTTCGGCGTAGCACACCGCGCCGCAGAAGGCGACCGCGCCCCCCAGGGTCCAGAGGAGCAGAATCGGAAAGCCGCCGGGCAGGTCCGCGACCTGATAGCCCAGGCTGGTGAAGACGCCGGTGCCGATCATGTTCGCCACGACCAGCGTGGTGGCGACCGTGGCCGAAATGGCGTTTCCGGGCGCCTGGCCGGAGGTTTCTTCCGATTTTTGAGGCATGTACGAAGGGAGTGCTTGCCGATCGGCGCGGATTTGTCTAAGGAGGGAATGACCATCAACGCGCTGTCATGACGAAGGCCATTTTCGGGAGCATAACGGGAAGCCCGCGGCTGTCGCGGGCATTTTTGACGCTTCTTTCGGGGGCGGTGCTCCTGGCCGGTTGCGCGGTGAGCCCGGAGGGAGATGGCACGTCGATTTCCGGCGGCGGCGGTCGGGGCGGGGAGAGTCTCACGCCGGCGAATGATTTGGCGCGTTTTCTGGCGGGCATGCCCGGGAATGGCAGCCCCCGCCTGAGAAAACTGCGCGATACCGCCGAGTGGAAGGCCCACCAGCAGCGGATGGATCAACTCTGGGCCAGTTTCGAGCGGGGTTACCTGCCCCATGTCCGGAGTTTCCGCGGTGAGCTGGGAGGGATGACCAGTCCCGGCGTGCTGTTCTATCCCTTCGGCGGGCCGGATTACCTGTATGCCCACGCCTTCTTTCCCGGAGCGTCGAACTACGTGCTGGTCGGTCTGGAAAGCGCCGATCCCCTGCCGGATCTGGCCGCGCTCTCGGACGGGGAAATTCTCTCCTCGCTCGGGGGCATCGCGCGGTCGTTGCAGTCGTCGCTGACGGCGAGCTATTTTGTCACCAAGGACATGCGGGTCGATCTCGCCAGTTCCCGATTTCGCGGCACGCTCCCGCTCCTGATGGTGATGGCGGCGCGCAACGGGCAGTCGATCGGCGCGGCGGAGGCGGTCGGGCTCACGGCGTCGGGGGCGCTGACCTCGCGTTCGGCGGGATCGGGCGCGCCGGGCGTTCGAGTCGCGGTGGGCGGGCGAAACCTGTACTATTTCCGGGAGGATCTGTCGGATGGCGGCGGCCGTCGCGTGATGAACTTTGTCCGCTCGAAGGGGGCGCCCGTCACCTTCATCAAAAGCGCGAGTTACCTGATGCATTCGGGAGGCTTCTCCGGCGTCCGGAATTTCATCCTCACCGAAAGCCGCGCCATTCTGCAGGACGCCTCCGGAGTTCCCTACCGGAATCTCAACGATTCCGGCTTTCGACTGACGCTTTACGGAAACTATTCGGGAACGCTGGACATTTTTGCCAGCCACGGGCAGTCGGACCTCGCCGAGGCCTATCGGACGGGCTCGCCGCACCCGGTGAAACCCTTGAAATTCGGCGTCGGCTACCTGCGCACCTCATCGAACGCCTGTCTCATTGTCGCGAGAAAGTGACAAGCGGGGAGGTTGAGGGTGGCGGCGGCGAGGCGAGGGAATGGCTTCCGGGAGGGGGCCGTTCGGACGATCCGGGACGGAAGCCATGGCGGGATTGCCAAAATCGCGAAATTCGACAAAATGTGACACGCAGAGTTGAAAATTCTTGCGCTTCTGGATTAAAAGAACCATAATTTCCAAGTATTTTTCCGTGCTTTATAAGTCGCGGAATTGATTTCGTTCCTTTTTGCCCCCGTCTTTCCGCTTTTCATGAGCAACCCCGATCTCAGAGAGTTTGACCAATTCCGTTTCATTCGGGAAGAGGACGGCTCGCTTGCGACGCTCCCGACCAGCCAAGGGAACGAGACCTTGTTGCTGGTCCTGGACTGCGACCGGTTGCGGCTGGGGCGGTTGCACATTTTTCAGGGAGCGGCGGCGGCGGATGAAAGTCAGGCTGATTGGTTCAGTCGCGAGATGACCGCCGTGGGCCGCTTGAGGCATCCGGCGCTGGCGCCCATTCTGGGCTTCGGACGCGATGACACGGAGCTTTTCTATGCCGACCCGGTCGTCGATGGGGAGCCGGTGCGCGATTTTCTGAAACGCAACGGCCCGCTCCCGCCCGGTTGGGCGCTGCGCCTGGCTCTGGAGCTGATTGACGTTCTGAGCAGCGAGCGGGCGCTTCCGAGGACGCTGGAAAACTTCACCGTCGGCAATCTCTTTCTCAAGGCCCGGCGCGACGGCGGTTTGTCCCTCGTTTTCACCGACTATGCCGGTTGGGACAAACCCTGCCTGGTCCGCGAATCCCAGTTGGTCGAGAAGGTCGCGCTTTCCCTGTATTCGTTGTTGGCGGGTACCGAGATCATGGCGCCGCCGACGGTGCCTTTTCATCACGAGGCCGCGGACGTTCCCGACGGGGTGAAAGACCTGATCGGGGCCGTGATGCCCGAGGGACGCGACCTGCGTTCCCAGCGCATGGGGCATTTTCGCGTCGCCGTGGAGCAACTGATCGCCGGACTGCCGCATCCGGGCCTGCCGCCCGCGCCGCGTCGCTTGATGCGGGATTGGCTGCTGAAAGGGGCCGACGACATTGACCTTGGTTACGAGTACAAGCGTCCCGAAAAATCCCGGGTGCCCGCCGGCATGGCCGCCGAGGCCGCCTACGCCTTCGACGCGGTGCCGAATCGCTCCATCGTTTTCAGTGGCGTGCGGTTCCAGCTTTTTCCGAGCGACGAGGCGCTGCCGCGGGAGATCTGGCTGGAGCAGCACCAGAGCGCCCTGCGCCGCTCCGGGCGGGGGCTTCCCAATCAGCTTGGCATCAACGTTCTGATTCCCCGGGAGCGCGCCCTGCTCATCGGCGAGGAACCCGTCGAGGGACTCAATCTGAACGCCATCGTCGAGCATCTCGGCCCGATGGAGCCCCGCCACGCGGTCGAACTCGGAGGGAAACTCAACGCCGCGCTCGACGCGATCGAGAAAACCGCCGGCTCCACGCCCGTCTGGTGGCTGCCGGCCGAAAACGTGTATGTCGTCACCGGCGGAAACGAAATCTCCAGTCTCCGAGAGGCCCTGAACCACTTTGGCGCCAACGCCTGGCAGCGATTGCCGGTCCGCCTGCGCCTCCACCAGACCGCGCTTTCCCTGTTCGAGGGCATCGGCATGCCCGGCGACCTGGCCGAACGCATGCGCCAGTCCGCCAAGGGAGACGGCGCCCGCCGCACCGCCGTGTTGCTCCCGCTGCTGTGGTATGCGGTGACGGGCGAGCGGTTTTCCTGGCACGATGAGTTGAAGGCGCCGCCCGGCCTGCCCGTCGAGATCGCCGCGCTGTTTTCCGACACCCGCCGCCGTCTGCTCGACGAGCCCGACGCGGTCAGGGGACTTTTTCTGGAAAAATTCGCCGCGCTACTTCCCGAACCCGCGTCCCAGCCGCCCGCGAGCGGTTCCGTGATTCCCGCCGCCGGCGGACTCATTGACGACGGCGTCATCGGCGAAGGTTTCGGCGTTCCCGAGGCGAAAAATCCCGAACCCACCGAAAAAGAGTCCGCCACTCCGGCGACGGCCGGATCGTCCGGGCCGAAATCCTCCTGGCTCGCGAATTTTCTCCGCACCAATACCCGCAACGGTCCGCCGCCGGAGAAGAAAGTGGAGTCTCTGGGCGTTATCGACGACAGCGGCCTGGCTGAATCGAAACCCGCCATTCGCCCGGCCCGGACGCCGAAGCCGGCCTCCGCGAACGGGGATCACGAAGGCGAGACCGGCGAGGTCGAATCGCTCGGTGTGATCGACGATTCCATGCCCTTTTTTGACGCTCTCGAAGGCGACGACTCCGACAGGGCGGAGCCTGCCGCGCCGACGAAGCGCCCCGCGGCGCGGTCGCGTTTTCTCGAAGCGGCCAAGGCGCTCGCCACCGCGACAGCCGCGAATTCCTTGCTGAAACCGCTCACCGGCGGCGGCGGCGGGGAAAAACCCGGCGACGATCCCGCGAACTTGCAAGAAAACGCCGGGGTGGACGCCGATCCTGAACCGGCTCCGACGGAAGACGAGGAATTCGTGAAAGAAATTCTCGCCGAGACACCGCCACCCGAGACCGCGACCCTGCCCGCCGAAGCCAAGGCGACGGTTGAGATGGGCGAAGTCGAAACCGAGTCCGAGTCCAAACTCGGGTCGGCTTCGACCGAAGAGCCGGAGGCCGTGACCTCCGATCCGGGCGAAGGATCGGAGGAAGGCCCGCCCGATCCCGAAGCGTCCGAAAGGTCCGCCCCGGTCGATGCGGTGGCGCCGGAAGTGATGGAGGAAATTTCCGGTAACGGGGGAGAGGGCGCGCGTTTTTTGGCGCCCGCGTTTTCCTCCCGCAAGCCGGCGGAGCCGGAGCCGCAATCGAAGCCGGAGTCGATTTTCGTAGCCGAACCCGAAAACGTGGCCGAAGTCGAGATCGCCGAAGAAGGCGCGCCGGGTTCGGAGCCTTTGGAGGAGTCCGCGATTGTGGAAGCCGGCGAAGTCGACGCGGCGGAAGCGGAAGTTTCCACGCCATCGATGTCGATTGAAGAGCGCGCGCCGGCGGACTCCGAACCCGAGGCCGCTCCGTCGAACCTCGTGGTCGACGAAACGCTCGATACCGTGCCGGAACTCAAATCCGAATCCGAGACCCGGTCCGAATCGATCCCTCATGCCGAAGCGGCCGCGGAATTCCGCCCCGACTCTGAGCCCGAGGCGGAGCCGGAATTTCAATCCGCAACCGAACCCGAACCTGAACCCGAATCCGTTTCCGGATCCGGTTCGGTGGCGGTGTCGACCTCGGCCGGTGGTGAACCGCAACTCCTGCCCGAATGGGTGTTGCAGTATCTGCCGGAACATCAGCGGCCCGCGCCTCCCGCTCCCGCGCCGGCGCGCCGGGTTTCGGGCTTGTCCGAACCGGAAACCGTCGACAACCCGGAAGCCGACGCCGACGCCGAAGCCGACGCCGGCCCGACCCTGTTCGGTGGCGCCGCGGCTTCGGTCTATTCGCCGGCGCAGACTGGTTTTGGCGAGCGGCTGCTTTCTCATCCGGGCGATCCCGCCGTGGCGGCCGCGGGCCGGAAGACCGCGATGCCCTGGAGCCGGGTGATCGCCTTTGCCGCCGTCGCCGCGCTGGTGCTGTGGCTGATCGCCTTCGCCGTCGGCAAGGGCAACGCCATCATGGAGCGCCAGGTTTTTTCCGAGACGCTCGAAGAGGTCGTTTACGCCCCGCGCATGATGCTGGGGCCCGAGGCGTCCGAGGAGATTTCCGCCGCCGATCTGGGAAGCGGCGACGCGCCGACCGGACAGATCACCGTCACCGGGTCCGAGGAGAAACCGGGCCGCGATCCCGCCACGGTCGAGAAGGCGAGCGAAGCCATCCAGCTTGGCGACGCCGCCCGCGACGAGGGGCGCTATGGAGACGCGATGAATCTTTACCTCCGCGCCCTCGACCTCGAGCCCGCGTCGTCCGAGGCCCGCACCCAGCTCTGGCAGACGCTCGAGGCCTGGTCCAAGTCGGGCGAGCGCCCCGTCGCCAGCCACGAGAGCGCCGGCCGGCTCGAAAAAGCCGTCGAATACGCCCCGCAGGCCGCCTGGGTGCTCGCCGAGTATTACCTCGAGCGCGACCGGGCCCTCGCGCTGCGCTGGCTCACCGAGTCGGCGAAATCCGGTTACGCCCCGCATCAGGTGAGGCTCGGGCTGATTCTCGCCGAGGGCAAATGGGTGCCCGAAGACCTCGCCGGCGCCGTTGAATGGTTCCGCCAGGCCGCCGAAAACGGCAGTGTCGAGGGCAAATTCTACTACGCCGAGGCGCTCGTCTTCGCCAAGGGCGTTCCGCGCGACGTGCCCCGCGCGCTGGATTTCCTGATCGAAGCCGCCGACGCCGGCGACGCCCGCGCGCTGGAACTGCTCGGCTACTGCTACATCGGCGGCGACGGGGTGAATCGCCGGCCCGCCGAGGCGGCCGAACTGTTCAAGCGCGCCGTCGAAGGCGGCAACGCCTCCGCCTACTACAATCTCGGCGCCCGCTACGCCAAGGGCAGCGGCACCTCGAAGGACCCGAACGAAGCCTCGCGCGTTTTCCGCGAGGGCGCCGAGCGCGGCAGCCTTCCCTGCATGGTCGCCTACGGCCAGTGCCTGGAGATCGGCTTCGGCGTCCGCCGCGACCTGAGCCAGGCCCGCGATTGGATGGTCAAGGCCGCCCAAGCCGGCGACGCCAACGCCCGCGCCTGGTGCGAGAAAAAGAAGGTCCCCCTCGAAACGGTGTCGGCCACGGCCGAATCGTGATCCCAACCCAACAGGGTTAGGTCAGTGAGTCAACCCTGTTGACTCGGTCCTCGCCGCGGTTGGCGTCGTTTTCGCTGGCCGGCGGCGTTTTTTTCCCTTAAGTCGGCGGCATCATGGCGGAAGTGAAAAAAGAACGGCTCAATATAGCGATCCTCGGGCACCGGTTCATGGGGCGCGCCCATTCGAACGGCTGGGCGCAGACGACGAAATTTTTCGACCCTGCCTTCGAGCCGGTGCTGAAGGTGGCCTGTGGACGCGACGAAGCGGATCTGCGCGCCTTCGCCGGCCGCTGGGGTTGGGAGGAAATTGAGACCGACTGGCGGCGCGTCATCGAGCGCGACGACATCGACGCGGTCGACATTTCGCTGCCGACCTTTCTCCATGCCGAGACCGCCATCGCGGCGGCCGAGGCGGGCAAACATGTCTTTTGCGAAAAACCTTTCGCCATCGACCTCGCCGAGGCCGAGGCCATGCTCGCGGCGGCCGAGAAGGCGGGCGTGGTGCATTACCTGAACCACAACTACCGCCGCTGTCCCGCCGTGGTTCTGGCGCGGCGGCTGATCGACGCCGGCGAGATCGGCGAGATCCATCACTGGCGGGGCGCCTACCAACAAAGCTGGCTCGTAAATCCCGATCACCCCATCGACTGGAAGCTCCGCAAGGCGACGGCGGCGGCGGGCCCCCTGTGGGATCTGGGTTCGCACGCGATCGACCTGGCCCATTACCTGGTCGGCGACATCGACGCGATCGGTTGCCGGATGAAGAATTTTATCACCGAACGCCCTCTGGCCGACGCGCCGGGCAAGCGGGGAGAAGTCGAGGTGGAATGCGCGGCGCTGATGACGACCGAGTTCGCCAACGGCGCGCTCGGGAGCATCGAGACCACCCGCTACGCGACCGGGCGACGCAATCGCCACACTTTCGAAATCTACGGCGGCGAGGGCGCTCTGGCCTGGGACATGGAGGACATGAATCGCCTTCAGTTTTTCTCGCAAAAGGATCCCGAACACGCGCGCGGTTTTCGCGACATCCTCGCGACGGAGCGTTGCCACGATTATGTGAAAAACTGGTGGCCTCCGGGACACATCATCGGCTATGAGCACGGCTTCGTGCACGCGGCGGCGGATTTTCTCGACGCGGTCGCGGCAAAACGCGCCGGAGCGGCCGAAAACCCGATCACGCCGGATTTTCGCGACGGGGTGCGGATCGCGCGCGTTCTCGATGCCGCGCTCGTCTCGGCCGGGAGCGAATCGCGGTTCGTCGCGGTCGCGAAGGGTTGACGACGAGGGGGCGTCTCAAAGAATCTCGGCGAGCAGCCGCTTCAGTTCCGACGCGGGCCACTGGCCGGGAGCGTTGGCTTTTTCGAGAAAGCCGTAGTTCAGGCACGATCCGGCGCGGGCGAGCATGAGTCGGGAGAGTTTTCCCAGCGGTCCCATGCCCATGGCGGCGATGTTTTCGCCGGAGGAGCGGAGGGACTCGACCCAGGCGGCCAATTCGAAAAGGTCGGGCAAGCGATCGAGGCGCAGGGCGAGTTTCAGCACCTCCGCGCCGGCGTTCCGGGCGCAGTCGCGGGCGGCCCGCCACGCGGAGGCGGGCGGTGTGCCGTCGAAATCGTGACTCGAGGCGACCACGGTGACGCCTTCGTCGCGCGCGGAGGCGAGCACGCCGCTCAGTTCGTCGAGCGCGCGGACTTCGATGTCGATCAGGGTCGCCAGCGGGAGGAATTGTCGCAGGAGGGATTCGCGTTCCGCCACGGAGAGGTCGTTGGCGCCGCCCTCGGCGGGGTGGCGTGCGGTGATCAGCAGGGGAAAGCCTTGCCTCGCGAGTTTGGCCGCCGTGTCGGCGGCGGCGGCCGCGATCGGGGCGAGATTGTCGAGGCGAAACTCCAGCACATCGCAAAGCGGCCCCGGGTCTGCGCGGGCGAGAAACTGGAGATCTTCGGGGCGGTGAACGGTGGCCACGACGCGGGGCGTGGACAGGAAGGAGGCGGAAATTACAGGCATTTTTCGAAAAAATTGAAAATTAAATAGACTTGAAGATGGCAAGAATCCTCATATTTTTAAAAAAATTCATGCCTCAGCGTCACGAAATCTATCTGAAACTGACACAGGTTCTCGATGGCCTGATGTTGGGGCTCATTTTCATCGGGGCGCACGCGGTGCGCGCGGCTTTGGTGAATTGGTTTCCGGACTTGCGGCCGATCCCGGAGTTGGAGCGCTTTTTGTGGTTGCTGGCGGTGATTGTGCCCATCGCGCCGATCGTGCTGGAGCTTCAGGGATTTTACAATCATCCGCTCCGGAAGAAAACCGGCGATGCGCCGCGGCAGATTTTGCGGGGGCTGACCTGGCTGGCGCTGATTCTGGGGATGTGCGTGGTTTTTCTCAAATGGAACGCGGAAAGCCGGTCGGTGCTGCTCCTTTTCATGGGCGTGGGCGGGGTGGCGTTGTGGATTCGGGAATGGGTCACCCGGCGCTATCTGGTGTATCGGGTGGCCCAGAGCGATCGCCATCTGCGGACGGTGGTCGCCGGGGAACCGGACGACATGGAGGGGGTGCTGGCGACGATGCCCGTGGAGGAACGCCTGCAAACCGAGATCGTCGACCGGATCGATCTGACAAGCGAGCCGGTCGGGCGTCTGGAAAACGTCCTGCGGCGGGGCGCGGTGGAACGGGTGATTTTCGCGGCCGACCATGTGAATTTCCGCACGGTTGAAGCCGCCATCCACGTGTGCGAGACGCAGGGGGTGGAGGCCTGGTTGGCGGCCGATTTTATGAACCCCAACATTTCCCGCATGCGGATCGAAATGATGGGCGGAAAACCGATGCTCGTCTATCGCAGCACGCCGGACAACGGGTGGGCGCTGCTGGCAAAGGAGGCCATCGACCGGGTCGGCGCGGCGTTGTTGATTCTCGCCACGGCGCCAATCTGGCTCGCGGCGGCGGCGGCCATTCGTCTCGCTTCGCCGGGGGCGCCGGTCGTTTTTCGCCAGGAACGCAGCGGCCGGTACGGGCGGCCGTTCACGATGCTGAAATTTCGCACCATGCATCCCGACGCCGAGGCGCGGAGGGTCGAGCTGGAACATGCCAACCAAGTGAAGGGCGGGCCGGCCTTCAAGCTGGAGGACGATCCCCGCGTGTTTCCGCTCGGCCGTCTGCTTCGAAAGCTGAGCATCGACGAGTTGCCGCAGCTCTGGAACGTCATGCGCGGCGACATGAGTCTCGTCGGTCCGCGGCCGCTGCCGGTTTACGAGGTGGAGAAGATCGAGGTCTCGGCCCAGCGGCGCCGCCTGAGTGTGAAGCCGGGCCTGACCTGCCTGTGGCAGGTGAGCGGCCGGAGCGGTATCACGGAATTCGCCGAGTGGGTGCGGCTCGATCTCGAGTATATCGACAACTGGTCCTTGTGGCTGGACTGGAAGATCCTCTTCCGCACGGTGCCGGTCGTGTTGACGGGCGTGGGAGCGCGGTGAGCGTGGGGCGCGGATTTCGGGGAGCGGTTCTTTTGCCGCAAAAACGCACAGGCACCGCAAAAAGGATGCTTGGATTTCGGATTTCGGATTTCAGGTTTCGGGTTTTGAGAATCGCATCTAGGCTGGGCGCGCGCGCGATCCACGATTCCTTTCCCGATTTTTTCCGCCATGCAGATCATCGATTCCCCCGGCAAACGGCAGACGCAGCAGGAACGGTTCGAGAAAACCCGGACTCTCATTTACCCCGATTCGGGACAGGCCTGCCGGGAGCTGGCGGCGGAGGTGGCCGTGTTGATCCGGGAACGGGAAGGGTCGGGCGAACGCGCCGTGTTGGGCCTGGCGACGGGCTCGACGCCGGTTCCGTTCTATCGTGAGCTGATCCGGCTGCACCGCGAGGAGGGGCTCAGCTTCGCGAAGGTGGTCACCTTCAATCTGGACGAATACTACGGGCTCGGTCCCGACCACCCCGAGAGTTACGCGCGCTTCATGCGGGACCAGTTGTTCGACCACATCGACATTCCGGCGGAAAACATCAACATTCCCAACGGCACCGTTCCTCTGGACCGGGTCTACGAGTCCTGCCTCGCCTACGAGGCGAAAATCCAGGCCGCCGGGGGGATCGACCTCCAGATCCTCGGGATCGGCCGCACGGGGCATATCGGCTTCAACGAACCGGGCTCCTCGCGCGATTCGCTGACGCGCATGATCACCCTTGACCGGGTGACCCGGCTCGACGCGGCTCCGGATTTCCTGGGGGTGCAGAATGTGCCGCGATACGCGGTGACGATGGGGGTGGGCACCATTCTCGCGGCGCGCCGGCTGGTCCTGATGGCTTGGGGGGACAACAAGGCCGAGATCGTGCGTCAGGCGGTCGAGGACGCGGTGACCGACCAGGTTTCGGCGAGTTTCCTGCAGGAGCACGCGGGCGCGACGTTTTTGGTCGACGCCGCGGCGGCCTCGCGCCTGACGCGTCGCCGGTTGCCCTGGCTGACGGGATCGGTCAACTGGGACGATGCGATGGAGCGCCGCTCCGTCCTCTGGCTGGCGAAAAAGCTGGGCAAACCCGTGCTCAAGCTCGTCGACGAGGAATACAACGAGAACGGCGCCGGCGAGCTGCTCACCGCCGCGGGCCGCGCCTATCAGGTGAATATCCGGGTTTTCAACCGGCTCCAGCACACCATCACCGGCTGGCCGGGGGGCAAGCCGGACGCGGACGACGCCAACCGTCCGGAGCGCGCCCAGCCCTTTCCGAAGCGGGTGCTGATCCTGAGTCCGGAGCCGCATGACGCCATTGTCGGGATGGGCGGCACGCTGGAGCGCCTCGTCGAGCAGGGTCACGAGGTGCGGCTCGCGACACAGACTTCGGGCAACTTGCGGGTCAGCGATGTGGCGGCCTACAAATTCGCCAGCCTGGTGCTGGAAATGGCGGAGGGTTTCGGCGGCTCGGAATGGGAGGGGCAGGAGGCCTACGCAAAGGGGATACTGCGGCAAATGGAGGAAAAGGGGGAATTCGGCGCCGATCCGGAAAACGTTCGGAAACTCAAGGGGCTTGTGCTTCGCGGCGAGGCCCGGGACGCCGCGAAACTTTTCGGCATCGAGCACGACGCGCTGCGATTTCTCGATCTTCCCTTTTACGAGAAGGGGCGTTACCGCCGGTTTCGGTTGGGTGACGAAGACATCGAGATCACCCGTGCGATGGCGGATGAATTCAGACCGCATCAGATCTACGTGACCGGCAACGTGGCCGACCCGAGCAGCCTGGACGCCCTGTGTTTTCAAGCCTTCCAGACGGCGGTCGCGCAACTGGACGAAGCGGGCGCCGATTGGCTGGCGGACTGCCGTTTCTGGCTCTATCGGGGCAAGGAACGGCCCATGGAGGCGCACGAAATCTCCATGGCGGTGCCGATGAGTCCGGACCAGTTGGCGTCGAAAAACGAGGCCATGCGAAAATTTCAATCGATCAATCCCGAGGAAATCCAGACCACGGAGCGAAACCGCGAAATCGCGCGCGAATACGACGCGCTGGGGATGGCGGAATACGAGGCAATCGAGGCCTTTCAACGCTGGAAACGCAGAGGCGCGGCATGAGGGTGGTCAAGGACTTCGAGCCTCGCGGATCCGGCCCAGAAGATAGCCGGCGCCGGCGCCGATGCCCATTCCGTGGAGGGCGCCCCAGGCCAGCATCGAGAGTTTAGGGGACATTTCCCGCAGGGCAAAATGGGCCGCCTCTCCCATATAGTAACCCGCGGTGTGAAACAGAAAGAAAACCGCGATACACGGAAGGGCCGGCACGGGTCGTTTGCATAGTAATATCAGCAACCGGCAAAACGCCGCCGACCCGGCCATGGAACCGAATATTTCACCATGGGTATTCGATCCGATACCAAACCACCCGACGCACCAGAAAAACGCGTAGGCCAGGAACGCGAGCAAAAAATACACACTGAAACGCGGCGGCGACACCACCCCGCGAACCGACGGGTGGAGGGCCGGCCCGCCGCCGACGAGGAACACGACCGCGCAGGCGGAATACAACGCAGCCTGCGTTCGGAAAACGCCGGAACCGAAAGCCCAGCAGGAATAGGAAGCGATCGCGACCGCGCCAAAACGCAGGGCGGCGAGGGGAATATCGAAATTCGGCCTGGAAGGATTCGGGTGCATGTTTCTCAAAATATTCAGTAAACGTTTTTGTGGCGTTTGTTCAGTCAAATGTTGGTTGTATCGGAAATAATTATTCTAAGTGTAAATAGAACGCCTTTTTGAAAAAACCTAAATTATTGGTGGATTTCCCGTGTTGGGCCTATTAGGGTCCGCCATTCCCACTTCCCTAAATCCAAATAAAAACAAGATGGCAATCCGATACGATCAGAAAAAGAAAGACGAAGTTGTCGCATTCATCCTCGATTACAACAAGGCCAACGGCCGCGGCGGTCAGACCGTCGCCGCGAAGAAATATGGCATCAGCCCCATCACCATCGGAGCCTGGCTCAAGAAAGCCGGTGTGAAGAAGGCGGGGGGGCGTGGCAAGGCAAAAGCGGCCGCGACGCCGAAGGGTCCCGGGCGCGGACGTGGCCGGGGTCGCCGCGCGGCCGCCGTTTCTGGAGCCACTTCGGACGTGCTGTCGCGCATGATGGAGGTTTCGAAACAGATTGAGGCGCTTCAGGCGGAGTACGCGTCGCTCAAGGCCCGTCTCTGAGGCGGACTTTTCACCTGGAATCGAATTTTAACGGAAACCGGGGGCGTTCGGCGAACGCCTCCGGTTTTCTTTTTTGCCTGAGCAACCCAAAATGTTTCGCGAGGTTGCGTGCCCGGATTTGGTGGATATGTTTCCGCCCATGTTCCGCCCCCTCGAATTTCTCCCTCCCGTTCGGCGCATGCGGTTCCATCCTGCCGGATTTGTCTTGTTTGGTTTCGCGATCGCCGGTTTCCTGTTCTTCGTGACCGCGGGAAATTCCGGCGCTCAGGGCTCCAACAGCTACATTGTGGTCGACGCGAATCAGAAGAAAATTCTGATGGAAGGCGACGCCGACAAGAAGCGCCCGGTCGCCAGCCTCACGAAAGTCGCGACAGTCATCGTGGCGATGGACTGGATGGACTCCCATGGCGGAGACAAGACCGATGTCATGGTGGTGCCCGGTTCCGCGGGCCAGCTCGGCGGGGCGAATCCGCTGGGCATGAAGCCGGGCGACCGGGTCTCTGTCCGCGACGCCCTCTATGGAGCGATGCTCGCCTCCGACAATGTTTCCGCCGAGACGCTGGCCTCGCACTTTGGAGCGCAGATGATGAGCCGGGCCGGCGGGCAGCATCCGATCGGCGTGTTTGTCGACCAGATGAACGCCCTCGCCCACAATCTGGGGATGGCCCGGACGCGCTTTGTCAATCCGCACGGCCTCGACCATGCCGGTCCGGTGGGACTGTCCACAGCGCGCGACATGGCGCGCCTGACGATCTACGGTCTGCGCAATCCGTCCTTCAATTTCATCGTCTCGCAACCCGCGCGGGAGATCGTTTACACGCGCGGCGGCCAGTCGTTCTCCTTCAAAGTGAAGAACACCAACAAGCTGCTCGGCCAATTTGGAATCGACGGCGTGAAAACCGGCAGCACGCAGCGCGCCGGCGACTGCCTCATTACCAGCGCGCGAAAAAAGGATCGTTTCGTTCCCATCGACGGCCAGCGCCAGCGGCGCATCGCCTATCGTCTCGTCACCGTGACTCTGGGATCCCCCGATCGCTTTGGCCAGACTTCCCAGCTGATCCAGCAGGGTTGGTCCGCCTACGAAAGCTGGCTGGCCGGCGGCATGATCGTCCGCGACCGCGCCGAACTGCTCACCATCGCCGAGTGAAAAGGCCGCGCCTCATTCTTCCACTTTCTTCCCCGACCGAATCCGGCGCATGAGAATCGGCCTGTTGAATGGCGGCGGCGATTGCCCCGGGCTGAACGCCGTCACCCATGGGGTCGTCGGCGCGGCCACCCAGCTCGGCTGGGAGGTGATCGGCTTTCGCGACGGATACGAGGGATTGCTGCCGCCCGGTGACTACAAGATTCTGGATTCGGAGAAAGCGCGCGGCATCATCAAGCAGGGAGGCACCATCCTCGGCACCACGAATCGCGGACATTTTTCCTCGAAGACAGGAGAGGGAAAGGTCGGTCAGATCGATCCCGAGCTGATGGAGCAGGCCAAAACCACCCTGCGCCGTCTCGAGATCGAGGCCCTCATCTGCGTCGGCGGCGACGGCACCCTGACGACCGCCCTGCAGTTTTTCGAGGCCGGCGTGCCCGTGATCGGCGTGCCCAAGACGATCGACAACGATCTGAAAGCCACCGCGATGACCTTCGGATTCGACTCCGCCACGCAGATGGTGGTCGACGCTCTCGACCGCCTTTTCACCACGGCCTCCAGTCACAAGCGGGTCATGGTGATCGAGGTCATGGGTCGCCACGCGGGCTGGATAGCGCTTTACGGCGGGATCGGCGGGGGGGCGAATGTCATTCTGCTTCCCGAGATACCCTTCGATCTGGAAAAGGTGGCCGAAGTCATCCGGGAACGCGAAGCCTCCGGCTTGCACAGCACCATGGTCGTTGTCGCGGAGGGCGCCGCCCCCCGGGGCGGCGAACTCACGATCGAAGCCAGGGAGGCCGGCTCCGAATACCGGCTCGGCGGCATCGGCGACCGCGTCGCGGCCGACCTCGAGCGGCTGACCGGCAAGGAAACCCGGTCCTGCACCCTCGGCCACCTCCAGCGGGGCGGCACCCCCACCAGTTGGGACCGGGTGCTGGCCACCCGATTCGGCGTCAAGGCCGTGAAATTGATAGAAGCCGGCGAATTGGGGCGTATGGTCAGCTACCAGCGGTATCACGTCGGCTCCGTCACGATCGCGGAAGCGGTTTCCAAGCTCAATCTTGTCGATCCGAACGGCGAAGTCGTCGAAACCGCCCGCGCCGTCGGCATTTCGTTCGGAGACTGACTTTCCCCTCGTCCGGCTCCATCCCGCGCCGGGAAAAACGAAGCGTCTCTCGGAACGGGCGACTGGTGTGCCGGTGTTGTTTTTTACCTGCCAAAAAATGGAAGCACTCCTCGAACTCCTCCAGCAAAACGCCAGGCTCGGCCCGGCCCAGTTGGCCGAGCGCCTCGGTCAGGACGAAGCCGTGGTCGCCGCGCGCGTCGCCGAACTGGAAAAGGAAAAAGTCATCCTCGGATACCACGGCGTCATCGATCGCGACAAGGCCGGCAACCACAACGTCGCCGCCTTCATCGAGGTGAAACTCATGCCCGAGCGCGGCGGCGGTTTCGACCGCCTCGCCCAGCGCATCGCCAAATTCGACCAGGTCACCAGTTGCTTCCTGATGAGCGGCGGCTACGACCTCGCCGTCTTCGTCGAGGGCGAGGACCTGCGCGAAGTCGCCCGCTTTGTCGCCGAGCGCCTCAGCACCATCGAGGGCGTCCAGTCCACCGCCACCCATTTCCAGCTCAAGGTCTACAAGCAAAACGGCTTCCTCGCCGAGGTCGAGGCCGAGGCCACCCGTCTCCCCGTCGCCCCCTGAAATTTCCCGCGATCGGGATCCAAATGCGGCGGCGCCGTCTCCCGCCCCGCGATTCTTTGCCCGTTCGATCCCTCCCTTTCCGTTCATGAATTACACCGACCGCATCGCGCGTCAGGTCGCCGGAATCCCCCGGTCGGGCATTCGCGACTTCTTCGAACTCGTCCTCGGCCGCGACGACGTCATCTCCCTTGGCGTCGGCGAGCCCGACTATTCCGCGCCGTGGCACATCCGGGAGGCCGCGATCTATTCGCTCGAAAAGGGCCAGACCAGCTACACGTCGAACCTCGGACTGCTTTCGCTGCGCAAATCCATCGCGGCTTATGTCGCGAAGCATTTTTCCGTCGCCTACAACCCCGCCAACGAAATCCTCGTCACCGTCGGCGTCTCCGAGGCTCTCGACATCGCCTGCCGAGCCCTGCTCAACCCAGGCGACGAAGTCATCTACCACGAGCCCTGCTACGTCAGCTACAGCCCCAGCATCGCCATGGCGCACGGCGTTCCCGTCGTCGCCGAGACCCGCGTCGAGGATAATTTCGAACTCAAAGCCGACGCCGTCGCCGAAAAGATCACGCCCCGCACGAAACTGCTGATGCTGAACTTTCCCACCAACCCGACCGGCGCCGTGCAGCCCGCCGGCGAGCTGGAAAAGATCGCCGCGCTCGCCATCCAGCACGACCTCATCGTCATCAGCGACGAGATTTACAGCGAACTCACCTACGGCGGCGAAGACGGCATGGACCGCGGCGAGCACACCTCCATCGCCGGCCTTCCCGGCATGAAGGAGCGCACCATCCTGCTCCACGGTTTTTCGAAGGCCTTCGCCATGACCGGTTTTCGTCTCGGCTACGCCTGCGCGCCGGCCGAACTGACCGAGGCCATGATGAAAATCCACCAGTACGCCATGCTCTGCGCCCCCATCATGAGCCAGGCCGCCGGTATCGAGGCCCTTGAGCACGGAGACGGACCCGTCGAGGAGATGCGCCGGTCCTACGCCCAGCGCCGCAACCTCATGCTCCGACGATTCGCCGAGATGGGCGTGCCCTGTTTCCCGCCCGGCGGCGCTTTTTACGCCTTTCCCGATGTCCGAAAGTTCGGCCTGACCAGCAAAGAGTTCGCCCTCCGCCTGCTCGAGGAGGAGAGCGTCGCCGTCGTCCCGGGCAACGCCTTTGGCGCCGCCGGCGAGGGCCTCGTTCGCGCCTGCTACGCCACCGCCTTCGACCGCCTCGAAGTCGCCCTCGAGCGCATCGGAAATTTCGTCAGCCGTCTCAAGGCCTGACCATCATCCCGACCCGGAATCCATGCCCAGAATCGCAAAAGCCGTCATCCTCGCCGCCGGTCGCGGCACCCGCATGCGGGAGCTGACCGACGAATTGCCCAAGCCGATGATTCCCGTGCGCGGGAAACCCATCCTCGAGCATATCGTCTCCGGGCTCGCCGCCAACGGCGTGACCGAGGTGCTGATCGTTGTCGGCTACCGCAAGGAAGTCGTCACGGACCACTTCGGCGACGGCGCCGGCTTCGGTTGCACGGTCTCGTACGTCGAGCAGATCGTGCAGGACGGCACCGGCCGCGTCGTCGAACTTGCGAGGGAGTTTTCCGCGGGCCATCCCTTCGTGCTCAGCTACGGCGACATCCTCGTGTCCCCCGACAGTTACGCGCCGCTGGTCGATTTCACCGACTGCGACGCCAAACTCACCGTGAAACGCGACGAGGACGTGCGGAAGGGCGGCGCCGTCTTCATCGAGGACGGCCGCGTGACCGATCTCATCGAAAAACCGCGCGACGACCAGCCGACCAGCCCGTATTACAACGCCGGCATTTACAGCTTTTCGGCCGAGATCTTCGACTACACCGCCCGCCTCGAGAAATCGCCCCGCGGCGAATACGAGCTGACCGACGCCATCGCCGCCATGGTCCGCGACGGCAGGCGCGTCCTGGCCGTCGAACTCGCCGGCGACTGGGCCGACGTGCGCGATCCCGAGGTGCTCACCGAACTCAACCGCGGCGACGGCTGACATGAGCGAGTATTGGCGGCGCGCCCGGGCATCGAAGACCGCCGCGTTCGTGGCGCCGTTCGCGGTGTTCCTCGCCTTCCTTCCGCTTGTCGGCGTTTTTCGCGTCGAAAACTCCGAGCTTCCCTGGTGGCGCCATTCGCCCGAGCAGTGGATCTACCCCGTCCAGACGCTGCTCTGTCTTGGCCTGCTGATTTTCTGGGGAAGACATTACCCGTTCCGTCCCGTGCGCGGTCTGGGTTTCGCGGTCGCGATCGGGCTCGCCGGTATCGCCATCTGGCTGGCGCCGGTGTGGTGTTTTGAAAAATTCGGCCTCGGCGGCGACGAAAGCCCGTTGCGATGGCTCGGATTCCGCGAACGCCGCGACGGTTTCGACCCAACCCTGTTGGGTCACGGACCCAACCCTGTTGGGTCGTGGCTCGTTTTGGGGCTTCGCTTCCTGCGTTTGGTCGTCGTCGTGCCCTTGGTCGAGGAGATTTTCTGGCGCGGTTTCCTGATGCGCTGGCTCATCGAGTCGGCAAAACGCTGGGACGAACTCGACGTCGGCGCCTTTGCCTGGAAATCCTTCGGTCTGACCACCGCGTTTTTCGCGCTTGCCCACGCCGGGCCGGATGTTGCGGTCGCCCTCGTATACGGCGCGCTGGCCGGATGGGTGACGGTGCGCACCCGCGGCCTGACCGCCGTGATCGTCATGCACGCCGTCGCCAATTTCGCGCTCGGGATTTTCGTGATGAAGACCGGCTGGTGGGGGCTTTGGTGAGCGGCGTCGTCAGGTCGCGGGAATTTTTCGCTGGAGCAGGAAGGCGAGAACCAAAGAGCCGATGCAAACGACCAGCGCGACAACACTCAGATCTTCGACGATGAGTCCGTCCAACAATGCAATTTGAGCGATCAACCCGCCGACAAATCGCCCCATCGAAATCTCCCCGGTCTTCATCCGAAAGCTTGGAGAAAACACGAAACTCATCCACATAAAAGAGGCGAACAGGCCGGTCGCGATCGATTTCGAAAAAATTGCGATCAGCGGCGCCGCCAGCAATACCCGCGCCACCCACGGCAGCGCGCCGCCGGTGCGTTCGCCCTTCGCGGCCAGCGTGATGCCCGCGACGTAGATCAGCATGCCGCCGCTCCACCACCAGACCGGCGTCGGGATCGTCTTCGCCAACGCCGAGGCGGCCGCGAGATACACCAGCGCCCGGCAGGCGCCCATCACGACGATGGCAGCCGCGGTTTTCTTGTGAAGCCTGTCGTAGAGCAGGATCGCCGCGACCAGTCCGGCCACCCAGGGCCACGCCGCCCGGGTAGAAACCAGGAGAACCGCCATGCCGGCGATCATCTGCGCGAAGCCGATCGTCCACACCGTTCGCTCCGCGATCGCCCCGCTCGGAATGGGGCGTTCCGGCGCGTGTTCGCGATCCCAGGAGGCGTCGAAGGCGTCGTTGAGCGTCATGCCCGCGACATAGAGCAGGCTGATTCCCGCCGCGAGCCAGACGATTTCCAGGCTCCAATCTCCGCCCGCGAGAAACCACCCGGCGAGGACATTCGTCCACACCGTCGGGAGATTCGAAACACGACCGAGGATGAGCAGCGTGCGCAACATGGCAGTCAATTTCGATTTCTATTCTTTCGAGAATAAATCCGTGCCCATCCGTGAAATCGGTGGTCCAAAAAGGATTCGCAATCCACCACTCACCGCAAGCCAACCCGGGCAAACTCGCCGAGGCACCATTCGTATTCCTTCACGATCTGGTCGACCACGTCGCCGGAGCGCAGCTCGGGCGGCAACACCTCCCAGGTGTAGGTTTCCATCTCAAAATGCCCGCACCAGCCCGGGTCGCGGCCCAATAGATCGAGCAGGCCGGAGATGTGGTCCCGTGTGTCCCGGAAAAAGACCGCCTCCGGTTGCGCGTGGATGGGCACGTGGAAATGCACCCGCCATTCGTCCCCCGGCGGATTCTCGTCCGCCCAGTCGAGCGCGTCCGGAAGATCGCGGAAGCGGCGGACCACCGCGTCTCCCTCGCGCACCACGACCTGGTGCAGGTAGACGTCGTCCTCGAAGGCCCGCAGCCGGTCGCGCGTCGCCTGGGAGGGCGCCAGTTTCAGCGCCGAGCTTAGGTGGATCTTGCTCACCCGCACGCCGGCGTCGCGGAGCCGCCCGATGGCCTCCGCGGGTTCCTCGTATTCGATCGCGAGGTGGCAGGTGTCGTAGTTGACGCCGATGTTTTGACGGATCGATTCCGCCTCGTCGATGCCGAGGTCACCGGTCAGGCGATCGAAAAAGGCCACCGTTTCCCTTGTCGTCTCGAACCACCCCAGCGGTTCCGGTTCCAGGCCAAGGTGCAGGTCGCGCCCCGTCCTTTCGCGCAGCGTCTCGATGTGCGCGGAGCAGGCGCGGAGATTTTCGCAAATCGCCGCGCCCTGCGCCGCGTCGTCGGTGACGAATTCCTTGAACGATCCGGGAAGGGTGCTGACGCTTCCGGCGAAACCGGGTGGCGCGATCTCGCAAAGCAGATCGAAAAGCCGGATTGTGTAATCGAGCCGTTCGCGCGATGTCCAGTCCGGCGCGTAAACCTGCTCCTTCACCCGCGTCCCGTGGAATTTGCCGTAGGGAAAACCGTTGATCGTGAAAACGTAACAGCCGTGCGTGTCCAGCCAGCGGCGAAAAGCGTCGATCTTCGTCCGATCCGCCGCCAGTTCGCCCGCCGCGAGCGCGCTGAGACGCAGCCCGATCCCGTACGGCGCGTCCGCGGCGCGGACCCGTTCCCGCACCCGGAGCGTGTAGCGGTCGAGTCCGTGGAAAGTCTCCTCCCACGTTTCGCCCCGATGAATGTTCGTGCAGTAGCCGAGATGAATGCCATGCGCCAGTTGCATCGGCCATCCTTACCCGAAACCGCCCGGCCGCGCAACGCCCGTGGCACGGGATTCCAGCCGGCGGGATGCCCACGCGGCGGTTCAGTATCCCTTTCGGAGGTGGCTTGGCAGGATGTTCAGTTCGTCGCGGTATTTCGCGACCGTGCGGCGGGCGATGGCGATGCCCTGTTTCTTGAGCAAAGCCACGATCGCCTGGTCGCTGAGGGGTTTCTTCGCGTCCTCGGCGGCGACCAGGGAGGCCAGGGCCTGTTTCACCGCGGTGTTGCTCATCGATTCGCCGGTCTCGGTCTCGAAGCCGGTGGTGAAGAAAAATTTCATCTCGAAAACTCCGTGCGGCGTGGCCATGTACTTGCCGGCCACGGCGCGGCTCACGGTCGTCTCGTGAACGCCGGCCTCCTCGGCGATCTGGGACATCGTCATCGGGTGGAGATGCGCGCGGCCTTTCTCGAAAAAGTCTTTTTGCCTCTCCACAATCAGCCGGGCGATCGTTTCGATCGTCTGCTGGCGCTGGTGAATGCTCCGGATGAGAAATTTCCCGGCGCGAATTTTCTCGCGAATATAACCGCGCGCGTCGCGCCCGCCGGCGCCCCGGGCCATCAGATCCTTGTAGGCGTTGCTGATCCGCAGGCGCGGGACGTGATCGTTGTTCAGGCTGACGATCCATTCGCCGCCGATCCGCTCCACGGTCACGTCGGGGGTGATATAGCTGTTCGCGTCGGTGGAAAAGCCGCTCCCGGGTCTGGGATCGAGCGTGGCGATGAATTCGGCGGCGCGGGCGATCGCCTCCGGGGTGACGCCGAGCTTTTTCGCGATCTGGGGAAAGCGCCTTTTCGCGAGATCGTCGAGCTGCGTGTCCACGATGCGAAACTCCAGGCTCTTGCGTTTGCCGAGCCGCTCGAGCTGGATCAGCAGGCACTCGCGCAGGTCCTCGGCGCAAATACCGACGGGGTCGAAGCTCTGGACGATCGCCTTGGCGATCTCGAGTTCCTGGATGGGGATGCCCAGATCGAAGCAGAGGTCCTCGAGCGGGGTCTGGAGGAATCCGTTTTCGTCCAGGTTGCCGATGAGCATTTCGGCCAGCCGGCGCTCGTCCGCGGTGGCCTCGGAGAGGGCGAGCTGATCGAGCAGGTGATCCTGAAGCGTGCGGGGCGCGACCAGCGAGTCGAGCATGAACTGGTGGCGCTCGTCGGCGTCGTCCCGGCGCGGGGCGGCCTGGCGGGATTGGGAAAGGTATTCGCGCCACTCCTGGTCGAGCGCGCTGAGTTCGGCGAACTCGGCGTCGAAAGCCTCGTCTTCGTTGTCCGGCTTGGTCTCCTCGAGCGAGACTTCCTGCGTCTCGTCCTCGAGCACGGGGTTTTCCTCCAGTTCCTTTCGCACGAGCTGGCGCAGTTCGAGCGTCGCCGCCTGCAGGACTTGCAGGCTCTGCTGCATCTGCGGGGCGATGGTCTGTTGCAGACCGAGCGACTGCGATTGCTCGAACCGAAATTCGGACATGGCGGGAACTTTTTCGGAAAAATAGCGGGACCATCCAGTGTCCCGTCGAAACACGCGATGCGCGAGAGCAAAAATCGGGCCAATTCTTCGAAAAAACGTGCAAACCTTGCCGCGGAGGGCCGCGAGCCTTCGGAACGGGACCGTCCAGGGCGAGAACGCGCCGTGCTTTTCGTCTGGCAAACCGGAGGCGGCTGGAGTTTGATACCCTCCATGAAAGCCAAGTTCGTCCCCCTCTTTTTCGCCGCTCTGGCGACGTTCATCGCCATCCCGCATTCGGCCCGCACCCAGGACGCCGCCGCCGCCGAGGAATCGCTGGTCGCGGGCGGGTTGACCTTCAAATTCGCGAAGCCCTGGGAACGGCTCCCGTCGAACAGCCCCATGCGCGCGGGCGAGCTGAAATACGACCACGCCGACGAAGCGATGACCGACGTGACGGTGGTCCTGTATTATTTCGGCGCGGGCGATGGCGGCGGTGTCGAGGCGAACATGCAGCGCTGGATCGGCCAGTTCGAGGGGACACCCGCCGTGGAGCGCGAGACCGCGGAGGTCGCGAGCCGCGAGATTCACTACCTCTCGGCAAAGGGCACCTACCTCGATTCCATGCCCGGCGCCGCGCCATTCGCCGGACCGAAGACCCCGAAAGCGGATTACATGATGCTCGGCGCCGTGATCGAGGACGAAAAGGGCTCCGTCTTCCTGAAAATGACCGGACCGGCCAAATCGGTCGAAGCCGTCAAAGCCGCCTTCAAAAAGCTGGCGGAGAGTCCATTTGCGAAATAGGGAACTTTTTCGCGGCCCCATAGACTGCCCAGCACCCGAGCGTCAACCCACGCGGCTTCTCCGAGCGATCCGCGGCGAAAGCGGACGCCGGTTCCGCGAGTTCAGGTTAGCAGCAAGCCCGGTTCTGCCGTCCGGTATCACAATTCGCGATAGGCCGTCATTCGTTTGCGGCGCATGGATGCGGTCAACGGGTGATCGGTTTCGGCGTAGTCGTATATGCGGGTCTCTTTCTTCCCGGCGCTGGCGCGATGCAAACGTCCGGCATACTGGATGATCCGGCCTTTGAAAGACGCGGGCAGGGTGAGAAAGAGCGTGTCGAGTTCCGGCAGATCGAATCCCTCGCCGATCAAGGAGGAGGTCGCCAACAAGGCGAACCCTTGGCCCGCGGCGGCACGTTCCGCCACTTTTGCTATCACTGAGATCCTTGCCTTTTTTCCGAGGTTCCCTTCAAGGCGAAACAGGAGGTCGGACGATTCCGGGACCAGCGACGACAGTTCTTGTTCAAGCAGGGAAAGGTGCTCCTTCCGATCGCTGAGGACGGCGCAGCAACGGTTTTCGCCCAGCGCCCCCTCGATGTCGGCGGCAATGATCCGGTTTCGCTCCTTATGGGTAGCGAGAAGCTGCCAGATTTGGTGCACGGGCAGGCGCATTTCCTCCGTTGGCAGGCCGAGGGGTATGTCGCGGAGGATGAGCAACCGATCGATTGAGGCATCGATTGGCGCATCGAATCGATGTCTCACTGGGCCGCACTGAAGAAAGAGCAGCTTTTGCAGCCCGTCTTTCCGGATCGGAGTCGCCGTCAGTCCGAGAACATAACGCGCGGCGCACCTTTTCATGACCGCCTCAAAAGAGGCGGCCGGCACATGGTGACATTCATCGACGATGACTTGGGAAAAAGGGGCGAGCAGCGCCTCTGGATGGGGCGACTTTGCCAGTGTCTGGATCATGCCGATGGTGACGGCGGGTTCGCCGGAGACGCCTTGGGCGGTCAGTGTGCCGGTTTGCTTTTTGTCGAGGCCGAGAAACTCGGCGATCCGCGAGCGCCATTGTTCCATCAAGGGCTTGCGGTGAACCAGCACCAGCGTCGGCACTTGGCGGGCGGCGATGATAGCGCACCCCATGACCGTCTTGCCCGCACCCGGGGGCGCGACCAAAACGCCGTCGTCGTGGCGCAGCATCGCGTCGACCGCTGACTGTTGCTCCGGGGTCAGCTTGCCGGTGAAGGTGAGATCCACCGAGCGGGGGGCGGGTCGTTGATCATCGATCTCCAGTCGTCCGCCAGCTTTCCGAATCAGGTCTCCGGCGGCTTCTCCCGTCCCCCTCGGCAGCACGAGACGGTCGGGGTGGACCTCTCCGCTGAAGAGGTATCGCGGGATGTTCCAAGTGCCAAAACGCAGCCGTTGTTTTTCGAAGAACACCGGATTTGCCAAGGTGGCGAGCCGTTTCAGCACGGCAACCATCGAGCCCGGTAGATCTGCGGTGGGAATCTCGATCTGCGCCCGCCGGATCGCCCGGATGGTGCCGATGAAATCCCCTTTCCGGATCGCGGCGGGAATGACATCGAGAACACGGTCCTCGAACCGGAAATCGACCTCGCCTCCTTCCTCGGGCAGCTCATTTTCCAGCAAACCATCCAGTCGGGCGCGGTCGAGGGATGGAAATTGGGAAAGAAAGGCCCATTGATCGGGATGAGGCTCGAAGTCATCGTCCAGGAAGACGGTGTTTCCACTTTCCCGTGCTTTCGATTGGAGCGGCAACGCGATCAAGTTGCCAAAGCCGCCGGATGGCAGGGAATCCTGATTCGGAAAAAACCGGTCATAGGAGCCGAGAGGCATCGCGGGCCGCAAGGCGGTGGCTTTGGCCATGAGCCAGGTGCCGAAGCGCCGCGCCAGCCACGCCGGAACCGGTTCGCTGAAAAAAATCCACGTATGACCGCCTTCGCCGGAACGGGAGCGTTCCACCGCCACCTCGATCCCATGACTCCGCGCGGCGTTTCGGTAAGCGGCGACATCCTCTTTCCAACCCGGACCATCGAAATCGGCGGCGAGGAAGACGCAGGTGTTGTCCTCACGGATGGCATAGGTGCCGATGACCGCCTTTCCCGTGAGATGCTCTCGTGCGGCTGTTTCATCCAGAGACGGAAAGGCTTGATGCGGACACTCGGAGCATTTGACGCGGGGCTTCTCGCAGACACCACGTATCCATTCGTTCCGGCAAGCCGGTGAGTAGCCCTTGCGTCCGGTTTTCAAGTTCTCCCACAGGCGGGGATAGACGTCGCCGCGGCAGCGGAAGCGCGAAAGGAAGAGGGAGATCTTGGCGCCGGGGGAAAGCGGTGAGGCTTCGGCGCCCGCGTTCGGCGCGGGTTCGGTTGGGAGACTTTCCACCGCCAACAACCGCTCCCGTTCCCGGATCAGCTCGGACCGCCGTTCATCGAGAGCGCGGAGTTCGGACTCGATCTGGTGGAGGCGGTTCATTCCTTTGGGGAAAAGGGTTCTGGAAAATTCTTTTAGGTTACCACACCAAGATTGACGCAATACAGATTTTGCGCAAAGTTTTCCTTGCGCAATAAAATTTTTGCGCAAACGTGATGCATGAAGCTGAAAATTGGGAATCCAGCGACAGGCACTGACTTTTTCCCGCGCAAGAGCGTGAGGCAGCGCCTTCTCCGTGCTCTTGAGCGGGATCATGTCGCGTTCGTCGGGCCGCGACGAACCGGCAAAACTTCGATTCTGAAAAACATCGAGCAACAACCTCCATCCAACGTCACGGCGGTCTTTCTGGATCTCGAAAAGTTCAGCACGGTCGCGGAATGGCTCTCCGCATTGCTGAAATCCACACGAATATTACTAACCGGGTCTCAAGGAAGGACGTGGATCGAATCCACCGGGAAAGCCGCCAAGTCGTTGCTCGACCGAGTCGATAAACTCGAAATCCTTGGCAATGGAATCACCCTGTCATCGACACGACCGCCATCGGATGCATGGCGCCCTATGGCGGACCAGTTGATCGAACTTCTCCAAGAGGCCGATCTTCCGATCTATTTCCTGTTGGACGAGTTTCCGTGGTATCTCGGACATTTGGAACGCAAAGAGTCGGTGGAACAAGTTGAAGCCGTGCTGAATTGGTTCCGCGGTGCCCGCCAGGAACTCGCCGGAGGTCGGACGCGTTTTCTAGTGACCGGATCCATCGGTTTGGATGGGCTGCTTCGCCGCATGAGACTGTCTCCGACCGCGAACGATTTCGACACCATTGAGATCCCTCCACTCAAGGACGTCGAGGCCTTGGAATTTCTGCATGAGCTTTCGGTCGGAGAGAACATTCCACTGGAGGCCGCGGCCGCGCGGAAAGTTCTCAAGTTGATGGGTGCCAACTGGCCCATTCTCTTGGAACTCTTTATGTCCGAACTACAGGAGAGGGACCTGAAGCGTTCACCCACACCCCGTGAACTCCAGGAGCTTTACGCATCTCGGATGGTCCGTGGATCGCGGAACAAATACTGCATTGAAATGTACACGCGCCTATCAAAGGACGACCTTTTCAATCCGACGGAAAGACGAATCGCCTTCATGTGTCTTGGACTCTTGACCACGAAAGAGTCCCTCGGAAGGACCGATCTGGAGGAACTTCACGCGAAAATCGTTCCAGACGATTCGGTTCGGTCGATGACCGGCAACGAATTACCCTACGTAGTCGACACCCTGTGCCACGACGGGTATCTGGTTCGACTCGAAGACGGCCGGTATGCATTCGCTTCCAACATTCTGAAAGACTACTGGATTCACCGGAGTGCATGAACTCGCAGCCTTATGCTCTCTACAATCCGGCGATGCTACCGCCGGAGCAACTTCTCGCGGAATTCACAGCGCGCCGCGCCACACTGGTCCGGATCATTGATGTGATTCGCAACAACCAGCCCGGCCATCCGCCTCAACATGCGTTGATCTGTGGTCCTCGCGGTATGGGAAAAACAACAATTTTGTGGGCGATCACCCACACCATCAATCTACAGGAGCCGGCTCTAGGCGAGATCTGGCAGCCCGTGCCATTTGACGAGGAGAGCAGGCGCGTAGGCGATCTGGCGGATTTCTGGATGGAATGCATCAGACAGTGGGTAGCCGCCACGGGATTTCACGGCGACATCATCGATCCTTTGCTCGATCTGCCGCCGGACAGGATCGAAGACGCTTCCCGCGAAGCGTTCCTCGGGTTAGTTGACCGTTCAGGCAAGCGAGCCCTGCTCCTGGTCGACAACATCAACGATGTTTTCCGGAACCTCAATGATCGAGAGGCCCTCCATCGGCTGCGGGCCACGTTGATGGAGGAGGACCGTCTCATGCTGATCGGCACTTGCGTGGAATTGTCCGACGAAGTCACCTCGATCGAGAAACCCTTCTTCGACTTCTTCCGGGTTTTTGAGTTGAAACCGCTGACTTTCGACGAGATGCGGGAATGTCTCGACGCCTTGGCAGAGGTACGGGGCGACGCCGAAGCGAGAAAGGCCATTGAAAAGAGAGAAGGTGGACTCCGTGCCATTCATCTACTTACCGGAGGCAACCCCCGCCTCGTGAAAACCTTTTACCGCCTGATCAAAGAGGGGCTTCACCGGGATATCCGGGAAGATTTGGAAAAGCTGCTGGATGAGTTCACGCCGTATTTCAAGGCAATCGTAGATGCAATGTCGGTTCAGCAGCAGCGGATCTTTGACGCGGTGGCACTGGCATGGAACCCGGTCGAGGTCGCCCATATCGCCCGTCAAACCAGGTTGGCTAGCAACCAGGTAAGTTCCCAACTGCGGGCCATGGTGAAGTCAGGGCACATCACGCCTGTCGCCGGTCACCCCAAAAAGAAGAACTACATGCTGGCTGACCGCTTCTCGAACGTCCACTATCTCATGCGCCATGGTCGGAGCGCACGGGTTCGTTTTGACTGGTTTGTAGTCATGGTTAGGCTGCTTTTCGAAGACGACGAGTATGCCAAGACAATGGCCGGACTGGTGAAAGAATCCGTTCAAGAGGGGGGCTTTTGTTGGGACGAAGCCTGCGGACTGGTCGCAAACGCGATGGATCGGGCCGAGAGCCCGAGTGCGCGAAAGCTGCTCGTGGGACAGTTCGTTACGGCGCGAAATCCGGAAAACATCCGGGATCTTCTACTCGCCGAGATCGCCTGCGGCAAAGCCCTGGAGATCAACCCTGAAGACGCGGACGCACACTTCAAAATGGGAAGGGTCAGGGAATACCTCGACAGGAACCCCGAAAAAGCAGCGGCTAGCTACGGCGAAGCGGTGCGCATCGACCCCGCGCACCTCGACGCTTGGGGTGCTCTCGCTTGGGTGAATCATCGCCTCTTGCACAATACAAAGGCCGCCGAATCCGCCTATCTGAAGGCCCTCGAAATCAAACCGGAGGCGTGGTGGATCCGAACCAACTACGGCAGCTTTCTCCAAGAGGAAACCGCCCGCTACGAGGAGGCCGAACGCGAATTCCGAAAGGTATGTGAGAATGATCCCGAACCGAGAGGTGCTTGGTTCAATCTTGGTAATTTGCTCAAAAGCTTCCTGCATCGTCCCGAAGAAGCGGAGGCCGCCTACCGGGAGTCTATCAAGGCGGACGATCAGTATGCGCCGCCCGTCATGGGACTGGCGCTACTCTACCGGGAGCAAGGAAAGGATGCATCTGTCTACAGGGAATTGGCGATCAAAGCCATGAACCTCCCACCCTATCGAGGTTTCGATCTTTGGAGCTTCTTTTCCCTTTGTGGGGATGACCCGGATTCCATTCGCGCGGTTCTGCCCGTGTTTGCGCGTTGGTGCGGAAAGAACCGGGATCATTTCGATCTCCCAATGGTCTTTGGATGCGCTTTCAGCCTTTGGATGCGGCTCGCGAATCTTTTGGGACCGATGAGTGCCTTGGAGTTTCTGAAGTCCATTCCAGAAACAGACCGGGAGCCTTTCGGTGATTTGGAGGACGTCTTTCGGGTGATGAAAGATCCCTCGCACCTTCACCAATTGGCCCCCGAGCGTGCCCGATTTATTGCCGAGTTGTTGGAGGAGCAAAAGCGAATCCAGAAGCCAAAAGTTAAAACATCACGCAAGAAATCCCCCTGACTCCATCCCCTCCGCCTCCGCCAATGCCTTTTCCGCGGCTTTCCGGTGTGGCTCGGCTTCTTCGTCCAGGCCTTCCGCGACGAGGATTTGCGCCACCTTTTCCTTCTTGGCCGCAAAAGCACGCAGCTCGGCAATGCGCTGCAATTGCTCGGGGGTCAGGGCGGGCTTTGCGGGTTCGGGTGGCGCCTCGCCGGCGAGGTGCCGGGTGGCGCGGGTGTTCAGGGTCAGCAGCCCGGTTTCGGCGAGCTGCTGGATCGCGGTCCAGGTCGCGGGATCGAGGACTTGGAGCCGGGGGCGATCGCCACGCCAGTCCGTTTCGTGGAAAAGGCTGGAGACCAGTCCGGCTCGCGAGGGATCGCGGAGGACGGCGAGGATGACCGGGGTGACGTCGCCCGGCAGCAGGGCCTCCTGGCAATGGAGGATCGCCGAGCCCAGCGCTCTGCGGAGGCGCTCGGCAAAATGCAGGGCGGGATCGGCGGGCGGCACTTTCGAATCGGTCGGCTTGCCACCGGCCGGAATGCTGAGGAACTGCCGGAGCCGGGCGAGGTTCGCTTCGCGGCCGCGTTTAAGCTTGGCCAGGGACAGCGAATCGTCCGAGCCGTCGAGCACTCCCGAGGCGAGGTTCATCTTGTTCGCCAGGGTCTCCAGCATCGCGTGCTCGAGAGTGTTCTCGGCGACGAGATTGATCACGGTGACCGGCCGGGTCTGGTGTTTCCGCCAGGCGCGGGCGATGCGCTGCTCGAGCTTCGCCGGATTCCACGGCAGGTCGCAGTTGATCACGACGCTGGCGTTCTGGAGATTGAGGCCGACGCCGCCGGAATCGGTGCTGAGGAAAAGCCGGCATGCGGGGTCGTCGCGGAAGGCGAGGATCTCGCCGCGCCGTTTCTGCTGCGGCACGGAACCGGTGTGCCAGGCATAACCGATTCCCTGGGCATCGGCGCGGTCGCGGACTTTGCGCAGCATGCCCTCCCATTCGGAGAAGACGATGACCTTCACGTCGGGATCCTCGAGCGCCTCGTCGAGGATGCCCGCAAGTTCGGCCAGTTTGGGACAGTCGGGACAATCGTGGCCTTTGATGATGGAGGGCGAGTCGCAGATCATCCGCATGATGCCGAGGTAGATCATGAGGCGGTCGGACTCCTCCTTTTTGAGTGGCCGTTTCAGGGAAATCTGGACGAGCTTCGAGGCGAGCTGCTTGTAGTCGTCGTATTCCGACCGCATCGCCGGCGTGAGTTTGACGAACAAGTTGCGATCTGCGCGGTCGGGCAGCTCGGTCTCGACCTGGTGCTTGCGGCGGCGCAGCAGCACCGGGCGGACGCGCTCGCGGAGCGCGGGGAGGTTTTGGTAGTCTTCCGGCCGGCCTTTGTCGTCGAGCCGGTAAAATTCGCGGTTGAACCGGAAGAGCGGCCCGAGCAGCGAGGGGTCGAGGAAGTCGACGATGGAATACAGCTCGTCGATGCGGTTCTCGATCGGCGTGCCGGTCAGGACGAAGGCGTAGCGGCTATTCAGCCGCTTGACGGCCTGGGCGGTCTTGGTGGCCCAGTTCTTGATGCGCTGGGCCTCGTCGAGCACGACGATGTCGGGCCGCAGATGGGTGTTGATGTCGAGACCGTCCCCCACGACCTGCTCGTAGTTGACGAGGGTGAAAAAAGGCGGGTTCGGATTCGCGTAGTGCTTCACCCGTGCCGAGCGGGGGCCGAAAACAAGTTGGTGGCCGAGAGTGGTGAACTTTTTGATCTGCTCCTCCCACTCCGCCTTCAGCGAGGCCGGCGTGACGACGAGGACTCGCTTGGATTTACCCAGATGATGCAGCAGGGCGCAAGCGGCCACGGCCTGAATTGTCTTCCCGAGGCCCATCTCGTCCGCGAGCAGCGCCCGCTCGCCGAAGGCCAGGTGGAGCATGCCCTCGCGCTGGTAGGGATAGAGAGGTTGGAGAGTGACGTGCTCGGGATGGCGGCCCTCAACCACACCGGTCTCGTAGTCGCGACGCAGGGCGCGGCGTTCGGCGGCGCGGCGGCGGGATTCGAGAAAGGGCTCGACATCCTGGGAAACGCGGACCTTTGAAGATCGGCGCAGCTTGGGCAGGGCCTCGGCGGGATCGCCGACGAGCCGGCCGTCTCCGTCGAAAAGCGGTCGCAAGGATCTCGGGAGGGCCTCCAGGTTGCGCTCGACGCGCAGGGAATCGCCGAAGGGAACGAGGTCGATGGCGGGAGAGCCGAAGGTCTCGGCGACGCGAAATTCGGCTTTGTGGCGCCGCTTCAGCCAGATCAGGGTGGCCTCGACATGCTTGCAGGTGCCCAGGCCGGCGGTGCGGTAATCGGGGCAGGTGCAGGAAAACGCGCGCTCCCTGAGATCGCGGATTTCCACCTGGTAGGTCAGGCCGCTGGGTGAGCGGACAGCAAAGCGGGAAAAGACGGGCCGCTCGGGATCGAGATTGGCCACGGCGTGTTTCTCTTCGCGGGCGCGCTGGACGCGGCGGAGAATTTCCTGTTCGTCCGTGCTGCGCCAGTCACCGGCCGCCGGGAGCGGGATGGCGGTTTTTCGGGCGCGCTTGCGTTTGCGGGAGGTCTTT
Source organism: Akkermansiaceae bacterium (assembly GCA_024233085.1). Taxonomy (GTDB): domain Bacteria; phylum Verrucomicrobiota; class Verrucomicrobiia; order Verrucomicrobiales; family DEV007; genus JAEUHH01. Next base: position 46,222 of record JACKQC010000022.1, on the reverse strand, counting down.
TTCGCGGGCATGGACGGCGGGTAAGCGTCGGTGTGGTACGCGACACGATGGCGAGGGACGCGAGCAAGTCCAGTTTCCGGTTGGCGCTGTTCCGGGGCGATTTCGCTGGCATTTCTTCTCCGGAACGCGGATGGGCAAGGGAAAACCGGGCGTCTCGAAACAAAGTTCGGGGCGCCTCGCCGCCGCCACTCGACCGAATGGCTGGCGGAACCTCGATCCCGGTAAAACAGAAAATGAAAACCATCGAAATAGCCCATCGTCTCTCCGCCTTGCTGTTGCTGCCGCTATCCGTTGGATCGGTCGGAACGAGTCAGGCACAGGAAAAGCCGGCCGCCGCCCCAACGAACTTCCCGGTCGCGATGCCGAAAGTCGAGCCGCAAGACGGCGACACCTTCGTCTTTCTCGGGGACTCGATCACCCACCAGTGCCTCTACACCCAGTACGTCGAGGACTACTTCTACACCCGCTTTCCCGACCGCCGCCTTCGCTTTCACAACGCCGGCGTCAGCGGCGACCGGGCGGCGGACGCGCTGCGGCGCTTCGACCGCGATGTGGCCTCGTTCCGGCCGAACTATGTCTCCATCCTCCTGGGCATGAACGACGGGAGCTACACGTGGTTCAAGCAGGACGTTTTCGACACCTACCAGCGCGACATGACGATGCTGCTCGACCAACTGGCCGGCACGGGCGCGAAGATCGCGCCGATGCATCCCACCATGTTCGACGCCCGCGCCGCGCGCCTGGCGGGGAAGGGCGACAAGGAGCCGAACACCAGCCTCTACAACAGCGTGCTCGCCTTCTACGGCGCCTGGCTCTACGAGACCGCCAATCGCCGCGGGCTCGGCTTCGTGGACATGTATTCGCCGCTCAACCAGATCACCCTCGAGCAGCGCCAGACCGATCCGAAATTCACCCTCATCCGCGACGCCGTGCATCCGGGGCAGGATGGCCAGGTCGTCATGGCCGTGGCCATGCTCAACGATCTCTTCGTCCGCGGCCCGATGGGTTCGATCGCCGTGACGCTCGGCGCGGGCGGAAAACCGGCCGCCTCGTCGGTCAATGGCGCGGTTTCCGAGCTTTCCGGGGAGGGCGGAACGATCCGTTTCACCCACCTCGCGAAGGCGCTTCCCTGGGTGCTGCCCGAGGACGCCCGGCTCGGCTACAAACTGACCAAGGCCGGCCATAAATTCAGCCAGGAACGCTTCACCGCCGTCGGGTTGGCGCCCGGAAAATACGAACTGGCCATCGACGGCACCGTCGTTGGATCGTGGACCCACGCCCAGCTCGCGCGCGGGGTCGAGTTGGAGGAAAACGAAAAGACACCCCAGTATCAACAGGCGCTCGCCGTCGCGAAGGCCAACGCCGACCGGAATTCCCAGATCGTGAAGAAACTGCGCGACTGGTGGCTCCAGCTCAAGATTCGCAACTACCAGCTCGCCGGCTGGAAGGCGCAGAATCCCAACGCCCCGGCCGCCGATACCGAGGCGAAGGAAGTCGAATTCGCCGCGTGGCAAAAGGAATTCGACGTCGCCGTGCCCGATCTGGAAAAACAGGCCCAAGCCGCCGCCGATGCGATCTACCAGATCAACCAGCCGAAGCCGCACGCCTACGAATTGCGTCCCGCGCCCAAGCCGGCCGCTGCTCCGTGAACCGAATCCGTCGGCCGCTTCGAAAATCACGCGAAAACGCGAAGACGAGCCCGCCGGGCCGGAGTAGGCTCGGCGCATGAGAAAAATCGCGATCGTTCTGTCCGCCACCGCCGCCTTCGCCGCCGCGGGGCTCGTGGGTCCGCGCGCGGCGGCCGGGGACCGGCTGCCCAACGTGGTGATCGTTTTCACCGACGACCAGGGCTACGCCGATGTCGGTGTCTTTGGCGCCGAGGGCTTCGAGACTCCGAACCTCGATCGAATGGCCGCCGAGGGCCGCAAATTCACCCGATGGTACGCCGGTCAGCCGGTGTGCTCGGCTTCCCGCACCGCCTTGCTGACCGGCTGTTACTCGAACCGCGTCGGCATCCACGGCGCTCTCGGACCGGGCAGCCGCGTCGGCATCGGTGACGGCGAGACGCTTTTGCCCGAGATCTTCAAGCAAAAGGGCTATGCCACGGCGATTTTCGGGAAATGGCATCTCGGCGATCACGAGAAATTCCTGCCCACCCGCCATGGCTTCGACACCTACTTCGGCTTTCCCTACTCGAACGACATGTGGCCCCAACACCCCGAGGTCGGCGACCGTTTTCCGCCGCTGCCGCTCTTCGAGAACGGGCGCCGCGTCCGTATCGCCGACGAGCACGACCAGGCCATGATGACGACGCGAATCACGACGCACGCCGTCGATTTCATCACCGAAAACCGCGACCGTCCCTTCTTTCTCTACGTGCCGCATCATCAGCCCCACGTGCCGCTGTTTGTCAGCGAACGCTTCCGGGGCAAGACCAGGCGCGGCCTCTACGGCGACGTGATTTCGGAAATCGACTGGTCGGTCGGCGAGATTCTCAACGCCATCAAGACGAACGGCCTCGATGACAATACGCTGGTCATTTTCACCAGCGACAACGGCCCTTGGCTCAGTTATGGCGAGCATGCCGGGTCCGCCGGCCCGCTCCGCGAGGGCAAGGGCACCGTCTGGGAGGGCGGCGTGCGCGAGGCCTGCATCATGCGCTGGCCGGGGAAAATCCCCGCCGGCACCGAGTGCGACACGCCCGCGATGAACATCGACCTGTTGCCCACCCTGGCGAAGCTCATCGGCGCCGAGCCGCCGAAACATCCCATCGACGGCCTCGACATCTGGCCCGTTCTGGCCGGCGAACCGGGCGCGAAGAACCCGCACGAAGGCTACTGGTACTACTACAAGCAGAACGAACTCCAGGCCGTTTCCCAGGGAACGTGGAAACTCTACCTCCCGCACGAATACCGCACCCTCGAGGGACGGCCCGGAGGAAAGGACGGCATCCCCGCGAAATACGGCTCCGCCGAGGCCGCCACGGAACTCTACGACCTGTCCACCGATGTCGGCGAGAAGGACAACGTCGCCGCCGCCCACCCCGACGTGGTCGAAAAACTTCTCGCCTTCGCCGAAAAGGCCCGGGCCGAACTGGGCGACAATTTGACCAAGCGAAAAGGCGCCGGCATCCGCGAGCCCGGTCGCCTTACCGACGCCGAGGCGGCCGAGCTGGAGGCGATCCACTGGCCGAACGGCCGGCCGGAAAAGAAGAAGAAAAACTGATCCGCGACCCGACAGGGTTGACTCGATGACCTAACCCTGTTGGGTCCGTCGCCCGACCCTGTTGGATCGGGCGGGATTTGGCGGCGGAAAAAGCGCGATCCCCCGTTTTTCGGGCTTTTCGGCGGCGAGGCGCTCGGTTACAATTCCGCGCAACGTGAAAGAATTCGCCTACATCCACGACGAGGAAAACGTCCCCGACACGCTCCGGCACGTGCCGTTTCTCGAGTCCTTTTCCGAGGAGCATCTGAACGACGTGCTTCATTCCAGCGCGATCGTCGACTGCGATCCGGGCGATGTCATCATCGCGGAGGGCGAGGACGCGTCGCGGATTTTCATTCTGCTGGCCGGCGAGGTCGCGGTGGTGAAGGACGGCGACGAACTGGTCAGCATGAACAACATCGGTGACCTCTTCGGCGAACTTGCGGCGCTGGAGGACGAGCGGCGATCGGCGTCGGTCATCGCGAAGACGAAGACCTTCTGCCTCGCCGTGGACCAGAAATTTCTCGAGCACATGATGCCGAAGGACGAAAACCCCACCTTCTACGCCGCGCTCTACGAATTCATCGCCAAGCTCACCGCCAAGCGACTCAAGGCCACCTCGGAACATCTCGCCCGCGTGGACAAGGAACTGCGCGAGCTGAAGGCGAAAGCGGCCGCGAAATAGGGCGAAATAGGCCGCGGCGCGCGCGGTTTTCCGGCGTTACTCGACGGTCCCGACGGGGCGTTTTCCGGCCTCCAGTTCGGCGCGATAGTCGGCGCACAGCTTGGTGAGCTGCTCGACGAGGGCCTTGTACTCCTCCTTGTTGTGCAGCGATGTCGCCTCGCCGATGTCGGTGTCGAGGTTGTAGAGGCGCGGTTCGTCGTATTTCACCATGCCGGGTTCGTAGGTGGACTTCGGCTTCGGGAACTCCTCCCGGTAACCGCCGGGAGTCAGCAGTTTCCAGGCGTTTCGGCGGACCACCCAGGGACTGTAGAAAAAGGTGTCGCGCGGCGAATTTTTGGCTTTGCCGGAGAGGTAGGGCCACACGTCCGTGCCGTCGATTTTTCGATCCTCCGGCGGCGCGGCGCCGGCGAGCTTCGCCAGAGTGGGCAGCAGATCGATCGAGGCCACGATGCCGTCGAGCGAGCGGTCGCCCTTCAGCGCGCCGGGCCAGCGCAGGACGCAGGGCACGCGGTGGCCGCCCTCGTGGCGGGTGAATTTCCCGTCGCGCAGCGGATCGGCCTTCCCGGCGTGCGCGCCCATGGCCAGCCAGGGGCCGTTGTCGCTGGTGAAGACGACCAGCGTGCGCTTGTCGATCTTCTCGGCCTCGAGGGCGCGGAGCACCACGCCGACGGACCAGTCCAGCTCCTGGACCACATCGCCGTAGAGCCCGTAGGCGGCCGAACCGGAAAAGCGCTCGCCGACGAACAACGGCACATGCGGCATGTTATGCGGCAGATAGAGGAAAAACGGGCCGTCGCGGTGCTCGCGGATGAAGCGGACGGCATGGTCGGTGTAGCGTCGAATCAGTTGGCGCTGGTCGGGATTCGTCTCGATCACGGACTCGGCGTCGAGGATGGGGATCGGCGGGAAATCCTTCTTGAAATCGGTGGGCTTGCCGGCCCACCAACCCATGTCGTTGGAGTAGGGAATCCCAAAATACTCGTCGAATCCCTGCCGGGTGGGCAGAAATTTCGGGTGATCGCCCAGATGCCACTTTCCGAAGCACGCCGTGGCGTAGCCCTTTTGCTTCAGAATTTCGGCGATCGTGACTTCATCCGGGTTCAGTCCCTGCTTTCCCGGGCCGGCTGGCTTTCCGTCCTTCGCCCGCGTCGGAAAAAAAACACCCGTCACGCCGATGCGGTCGGGATAACAGCCGGTCAGCATCGCCGCCCGCGAGGCGGAGCATACGGACGCCGCCATGTAAAAGCTCGTCAGTTTCACTCCCTCGGCCGCCATCCGGTCGAGATTGGGCGTCTCGAAATCTCGCGCCCCGTAGCAACCGAGATCGGCATACCCGAGATCATCGGCCACGATCAGCACGATGTTCGGCGGGCGCTCCGCCGCCGGTGCGGTCGGCGCCAGCGCGAGCCAAAACCCGGAAAACAGGGCTCCCAAACGGCGGTTCATCGCGGGACTGTAACGGAATTGGCGAAAATTCCGCCACAAAATCGATCAGGGCGCCAGTTTCAGGGTCACGGACTCGATCTCGCCGGTGAAATCGAAGGAACGCGGGTAGTTGCCCGCCGCGTCGTTGCTGTCGAATCCCGCGCAGAGCGGATCGAGCGGGGTCTGGGGGAGGAGGCCGGCGGACGGGGCGTCGATGGCGAGGGCGTCCCCGAGTTTTACCGTCACCCGGCCGTCGGCGGCGAGCGTCATCGAGAGTTGGAAGGGGCTGTCCGGAATCGCCGCGTCGTCTTTGGCCCGGAGCGTTTCGAGTTTTCCCCCGCGCCGCAGCGCCACGGCGGGCCGACCGTTTTCGGCGTCGAAATAGAGCGCCCAGCCGTGGTTCACGCCGCCCTGGGCGAGCACGACCCCTTTACCCGGCTTCGTGATGCGCGCCTCGACCGAAAAGGCGCGTCCGCCGGTGTCGGGGCTGCCGCTTCTTAATTCGTCGCCCTGGGCGAGCCGGAATTTCGTCTTCTTTTTGGCGATCTTCGCGCTCTTGCCGCCTTCGGCATCGTCGCTGTCCCACGGCCACGGTTTCACGAAAGCGCGCGCGGCCCAGGTGTCCCATTTTTCGGACAGCGCGGCGACCACGTCGGGTTTTTCGGCGGCGAGGTCGTGCATTTCGGAGCGGTCGCGCGGGAGATCGTAGAGTTCCCATTTCGAGTGGGCGCCCTTGGCGACGAGTTTCCAGTCGCCGGCTCGGACGGCGCGGTTGCCCTCGTGTTCCCAAAAGATCGCGTCACGCTCGACCGGCTCGCCGGCGAAGGCCGGGACGAGGCTTTTGCCCTCCATCGGCCGGATTGCCTGGCCGTCGTGATAAGTCTCCGGATAGGTCGCGCCGGCCACGTCGACGCAGGTCGCCATGATGTCGATGAGGTGGGACGGCGTGCGTTCCAGCTCGTTTTTCCGCGCGATGCCCGCGGGCCAGTGGACGATGAGGGGCGTGCTGATGCCGCCCTCGTGGACCCAGTGCTTGTATTCGCGAAAGGGGGTGTTCGACACCGTGGCCCAGGTCTTGCCATAACCATGGTAGGTGTCCGGGCCGCCGGGCAGCACGCCCTCGCCCTGACGCACCGGATAACCGTCGCGGGTCTGCCTCGGGATCATGTCGGGCTGCAGGTAGTCGCCCGCCAGCGGCGGGAGGGTGGGACCGTCGGCGCGCGGCGTGAACTCTCCGCCGCGCCCCATGCCCTCGGCGCAGCCGCCGTTGTCCTGGAGAAAAAAGATCAGCGTGTTGTCGAGTTGGCCCGTTTCCTTCAGCGTCGCCACGATGCGCCCGACGCCGCGGTCCATGCAGTCGATCATGGCGGCGTAGACCTCCATGCAGCGCGCCTCGTAGGGCTTGTTTTTCACGTCGGCCCAGGCGGCGCCGAGCGGGCTGAGTTCGGCGGAGCCATCGATGAGGCCGAGTGCCTTCATCTTGGCGTGGCGGGCCGCGCGGATGGTCTCGTAGCCGGCGTCGTATTTGCCGCGATACCGGGCCAGGTCCTTTTCCAGCGCGTGCATCGGCCAATGCGCGGCGGTGAAGGCGACATACATGAAAAACGGCCGCTCAGGGCTCTGTTCGCGATGCTCGCGCGCAAAGCGGGCGGCGTGGTCGGCGATGGCGTTGGTGTAGTAGTAGGGCTCGCCGTCGGCCGGCGTGTATTCGGGATCGGCGAAGGGGGAGACGTAGGTATTGTCCCGCGTCAGGGTGTTCGGGTCGAAAAAACTGCCCGCGCCGTGGATGGTGCCGTAGAAGCGCTCGTACCCGCGCTGGAGGGGCCAGTTGGCCTTGTCGTTGCCGTCTTTCGGCTTGGTGACTTTCGTCACGTGCCATTTGCCGGTCATGTAGGTTCCGTAGCCGGCGGATTTCATGACCTCGGCGATGGTGACGCAGTGGCGGTTCAGGTCGCCCTGGTAGCCCTCGAGTCCCTTGTCCTCCATCATGTGACCGATGCCGGCCTGGTGCGGGTAGAGCCCGGTCATCAGGCAGGCGCGGGTCGGGCAGCAGCGCGAGGTGTTGTAAAACTGCGTGAACCGCAGGCCGTCCGCCGCCAGCGAATCGAGGTTCGGCGTGCGGATCTCGCCGCCATAACACCCGAGATCGGAAATCCCCATGTCATCCGACATGATGAGGAGGATGTTTGGGCGCGGCGCCTCGGCGCGGGCGAGCGGGGCGGCAAGAACTGACAGGAGGGTGAGAAACGGGAGGAGAGGTTGGTTTTTCATCAAACTGTCTTTCGGAATGTCACCAGTTCGGATGGTTCGAGTACTCGAATCGTTTTGGAAAAATCTCGACTCCGCATAGCACCGTATCGCCATTTTCCGGATCGAGGGTGACCTTGAGAATGCCGTCGTCGCCGATCACGACTTCCGGCATTAAATACAATGGCCACCTTGCTTCGCGGTTTCGGGAGAAGGGGTTCAAGCCGTCATGGTAAAATTGCTCCCCGATTCTCACATCGAATCGCCGGGTGGTCATGTCCGCGTCCTCGTCGGGCTCGGTAAAAAAGAGGCGAACGAAGTACTCGCCGGGTTTGATACCGCCCAACGTGACCGCGCGCGCGCCGATCAGCCCTGAGTTGGCCACCCAAAGCCATCCTTCATTCTTATCGGGGTGGCGAGTTTTCGTAAACAGCGAATGCCAATAAAAGGTCTTCAGATCGTCGAGCGGCGGTTCGGTCGTGACCCGCACCTCGGGCGACGGACCGCCCCCGTTGGGAATGTTCAGCCATAGGGTGCCGTCGCGGGTCATCCGGTCTCCCGGTGCGCCGAAGTTCAGGCCGATACGCTGAATCTTTCCATCGAGCGCGGCCGCTTCGACCGGCCCCCAGGCGGCCCATTGCTCGAATCGTTCGGGCATGCTCACCAAGGCGAGCGCCATCGGCAGGGGATAGCTGCACGTGCAGCCTTCGTAAAAATAGGGAAGGTTCAGCACGCCGTTGGCGGGGATGACACTGTTCGTGCAGCCGCTCCGGGGACCGCTGATGTTGATGGTTCCGCTCTCGAGCGTCTTGTCGTAAAACGCCGGTGTACCCGAGCGCATCGAATAAAGCAGGCCGTAATCGACTCCGCCGTCGCAGCCGTAGCTTTTGGGAAAGACGCGGGGTTCGAATTCGAGTGTCATCGGATTCAATCGATCTCCTGAAATTGGTGCTTCGGGTTTCCAATCGTCCTTTTGGCGCGGTGGGCGGTATTGGGCGGGTTGAATCGTTTCCGTATCGGCATTGGAAAATCCGCGGCGGAGCATTGGTGCCTCGTCGGTGGCCAGCATTCGGCCGGTGTAAACATCGGAGAAAACCGTTTCGAGAAGCCGGTAGTCGACCTTGCCTTCGCGAGTCGAGGCGTCGGTCCAGTCCTTTGGATTGGAAATCATCACCCCATCGATGAATTTCGGCTGTGGCGAGCGTTTGAAATGCACGATCGAGTCGCCGTACCAGAGTACTCCCAGCGGCGCTCGAACCGCTTTGTCTTCACTGAAGGCCCAGCCGCCTTGGTAATTGGTGGACCCGATTGGAGGGCCGTTGAGAACGAACGCGTACCAATTGTCAGCAAGCTGGCGAACCGCCGTTGCAATATCGCCCGAATAGTCGCCCGAATAAGACATCCAATGGAGCGAGGCCGATGCGTTGAAGGCGAGCAACCGATCCGGTTCCTTAAACAAAAACATGCCTCCGAAGGGGCGAAGGGAGGTATGGGCGTTCCTGATACAATCTTTATTGTCAAAGCCTTCCAAAAACCCATCCTCCCCCACGATCAACTCCGCGAGGTAGGGCGGCAGATCGACATTCGCGGGGTCGTCGACGATGAAATGGGGGCGCCTCCCGACCCAACCCTGTTGCCTCAGTGACCTAACCCTGTTGGCGTCGGAGTCGATTCCGATGACGTGGAGGTCGGGGACCGCCGCCAGTTCTCGGAGGCGGGCCTCGTTTTTGAGACCGAGCAGGATGGCGACGCCGTGTTGGGGGAGCGGGATCGGCAATTCCTTCGCGGCCGCTTTCCCGGGCTCGGGCGTTTCGAGCGGGTAAGATCGCGCGGGCTGGTCGTCGGCCTTTTCCCCGAAGGCGAAGAGTCCGCCCGCCGTCGTCACCGCGAAGAGCCTGCCGTCGCCGGCGACCATCGTGTGAATCGCGCCGTCGATCCCGTCGAGACCGTCGGCGAATTTCAAGTCGCGGTTGGCGGTGCGGATGGTGCTTCGGATTTCGGGCAGACCCTCGGCCCACGGCTTGTCCTCGTGCGGCTTGGTGTTGACCCCGCTGTCGAAGAGCAGGCCGCGGCGCTTCAGCTTTTGCTCCTCCCTCGCGGCGGGGGTCGAGGCGAACCAGCCGCCGGGTTTGCGGCCGGGGGCGGGAAGCTGGAACTCCTTCAACTCGCCGGTCTTCAGGTCGAACCGCGCCGGGTAGGCCTGGCTGCTCGGCACGACGAGATCCTCGCCGTCGATCAGCAGATAGCCCTGCGGCGCCAGCCCGCCGAAGGACTCGGCGTTGTGCGGATGAATCCCATAGAGATAGGAAACGCGGTCGTTTCGCCAGATCGTCCCGCCCGTGGCCGCGTCGACACAGAAGACGAAGGTCCCCTCCAGCGGCCAGACGCCGGCGGCGAAATAGACGCGTCCCTCGCGCAAGACCGGCCCGCCCCGGATCGGCCACACGGAGATCAGCCGGCCATTCCCCAGCACGCGGCGTTCGGAGGGCACGGCGCGGATTTTCCAGATCGGGGAACCGTCCGAGGCCAGCACACAATAGAGAAAGCCGTCGTCGGAGCCGAAAATCACCCGGTCCCGATCCGCGACGGGCGCGAAACGCACGGGTCCGTCCGTGTAAACCTTCCACAGTTCCTCGCCCGTGGCGGTGTTGTAGGCGGTGACGCTGTCCTCCGAGTTCGACGGGACGACGATCCGGTTTCCCACCACGATGGGCTCGGGCGCGGCGTCGAAGCGCAACCGCGTGTCGCGATAGGCGGGAGCCGGAGCGGGCAACTCGCGCGACCAGAGCAGCGCGGGCTTTTCCGGCAAAATTTCGGACGTGTCCGCGGTGCGGCCCGGATCGTGCCGCCACATCGGCCAATCCGCCGCGCGGACGGGAGAAAACGCGGCGTCGAAAGCGAGCGACAGGGCGCCCAGCAGGACCGTTCGGGATCGAAACATGCCCCATCCTAGGCGAAAGCGCGGACTTCGCGAAACCCCAAAAAACGGGGTCCGGCGGATGCTTTGGGCGCCGTCACCCGATTACGGGCTTTGCAGGCCCGCGCGGAAATGGCAGAGTGGGCTCGAAATGCGGTCTCGAAAGCGTCTCCCACCGTTTCTCGCCGCCGCTGTGCTTGTTCTGGCGGGCGCGGCGGCGATGGCTTGTCAGGTTCCGGTGTTCCGGTTCGCGCTGGAGCGCTGGTCGGCCGACCAGTATCGCGCGGTCGTCACGCCGGGCGCTTCCGGAAAACTTTCCGACGCCGAGCAGTCCGCCTTCGATCGACTGAAGACCGCCGCCACCGAGGCCGAGGCCGCCGCCAATCTCCGCGTTTACCTGGCCGACGAGGCGTCCGGCGCGTCCGAGCCGGTTGCCACCGCCACCGCCGAAGCGCGGCTCGACCTGTTTTACCCGGAGAAAATTCGCGGCTTCGCGACCAAACCCATCTGGTCAGGCCCCCTGAACGAGGACACGGCGCGCAAACTGCTCGACTCGCCGATCCGGCGCGAGATCGTGAAAAAGCTCCTCTCCGGCGAGTCGGCCGTCTGGCTGCTGCTGGAGTCCGGCGAGGCGGAAAAGGACGACGCGGCCCTCGCGGCGATGGAGCAGGCGAACGCCCAGGCCCGCGAAAAACTCCGCGTGCCCGACGGCGTGGTGACACGGTCGCAGGCCGAGACCCTCCCGATCTCGGCGCCCGTCAACGCCGACGACGTGCTGCGCTCGGAGGTGCCGCTGAAAATCGACTTTTCCGTGCTTCGGATTGGCCGCGACGATCCGGCGGAGGCGCTTTTCCGCGCGATGTTGCTCAACATCGAGGATGACCTGCGCGAATTTTCGGCCGAACCCATGGTGTTCCCCGTCTTCGGCCGGGGCCGGCTGCTGGAGCCGCTCATCGGGCGCGGCGTCTCGGACATCAACGCGCTGGACTACGCCACCTACATCTGCGGCGCCTGCTCCTGCGAGGTGAAGGATCAGAATCCCGGCATGGACCTGCTGATCTCGGCGAATTGGGACGCCGCGCTGGTGGGCAGCGAGATCGTGATGGAGAAAATCCTGCCGCCCCTCGAAGGCACCGCGATTCTGATGCAGGCCGCGGCCGATGCCGAGTCCGGCGACGCCACTCCCGATGACTCCGGCCAAAACCCGGCCGCGGCGGCCGCGGCGGCCGCGGTGCCCGCGTCCGAACCGGAAGAGGAGGCCGCCGCCGCCACGGCGAACCGGCGCGTGCTGGCTCCGATCCTGGCCATCGGTCTGGTCGTGTTGCTGGGCATCTCCGTCGGCACCCTGATGCTCCTTCGCCGCAAATCGCCATGACCCTGCCACGCCTCGTCCTGCGGGAAATTCTCCACCGCAAGTTGAACTTCATCCTTTCGGTGCTTGGCGCGGCGCTCGCGGTGGCGGCGGTGTTGTGCACAGTGGCGGCGCTGCGGACCCACGACCGCCAGACCGACGCGCTCATCGCCGGGATGGAGGAGGCCACGCGGCGGGAGATGGCCAAACTCGAGGACGAGGTCCGCAAGTCGATGAAGGGCCTCGGCTTCAACCTTTTTATCTTCCCGAAGGACCAGGACCTGGGCGAGGTCTATGCCGAGGGTTTCGCCTCGAAGACCATGCCCGAGGACTACGTGATGAAGCTCGCCAACAGCGACATCGTCACCGTGAACCATTTGTTGCCGAGTCTGACGCAGAAAGTCGAGTGGCCCGAGAAAAAGCGCGCCGTCATTCTCATTGGCGTGCGCGGCGAGATCCCCATCATGGAGCGCCCCCAGAAGTCGCCCCTGCTCGACCCCGTTCCCGCCGGTTCCGTGATCCTGGGCCACGAATTGCACAACAGCCTGGGCTTGAATCCCGGCGACAAGATCGCCTTCATGGGCCGCGAGTTCACCGTCCATAAAACCTACGCCCCGCGCGGCTCGCGCGACGACATCACCCTCTGGATGCACCTGCCCGAGGCCCAGGATCTCCTCGGCAAAGAGGGCCTCATCAACGCCATCCAGGCCCTCGAGTGCAACTGCGCCACCGTCGATCGGCTCGGCGAAATCCGCGCCGAACTCCATGCCATCCTGCCCGACACCCAGATCGTCGAAACCGAAAGCACCGCGCTCGCCCGCGCCGAAGCCCGCAACGTCGCCGCCGCCACCGCCAAACAACAGATCGAGGCGAAAAAGTCCGAACGCGCCGAACTCCGTGCCGAGCGCGAAAAACTCGCCGGCATTCTCCTGCCAGCCGCCATTCTGGTGTCGATGGCGTGGATCGGTCTGCTGGCCTTCATCAACGTCCGCGAGCGGCTGACCGAGATCGGTATCCTGCGCGCCATCGGGGTGAAGGCCCGGACCATTCTCGGCGCCTTCCTGACCCGCGCCGTCGCCGCCGGCCTCATCGGCGGAGTCATCGGCGCCTTGGTGGCGGAACTCGTGGGAATTCCGGCGGGATCCGCTCCCGTCGGGGCCGAGGCCCCGGCGCCGCTCATTCATCCCTTGGAATGGGTTGCCGCCATTTTCGCCGCGCCGCTGCTGGCCGCGCTGGCCGCGTGGCTGCCGTCGCTGGCCGCCGCGCAAAGGGATCCAGCCGAGGTTTTGCGTTATGACTGAGATTCCCGCGCTCGAAACCGCCGGGGTGCGGAAAGTTTTCAAAGCCGCCGACGGCGAAGTGCTCGCCATCGACGACGTGTCGCTGACCCTCGGCGCCGGGGAATTTGTCGCCCTGCACGGCGCCAGCGGCTGCGGAAAATCGACGCTCCTCCTGATGGCGGGCGGTCTGCTCTCGCCCGACGGGGGCGAGATCCGCGTCGCCGGCGAAAATCCCTACGCCCTCGGACCCGAGGCGCGGGCCGCCTTTCGCGCCGAGAAGGCGGGCTTCGTCTTCCAGCAGTTCCACCTGGTCCCGTATCTCGGCGTGTTGGACAATCTGCTCGTTTCCGACCTCGCCGGCGCGAACGGGGGCGGCGCGGCGGGTCGGGAATCCCGCCGTGAAAAGGCGAGATCGCTGCTGGCGGAGTTCAATCTCTCGCACCGCGCCGGGCACGTGCCCTCGAAGCTCAGCACCGGCGAGCAGCAGCGCGTCGCCCTGGCCCGGGCGCTGATGGGCGATCCCCGGCTCATTCTCGCGGACGAGCCGACGGGAAATCTCGACGCCGAAAACGCCGCCGTCATTCTCGATCGGCTGTCCCGCTTCGCCGCCGACGGGAAAGGCGCCGTTCTCATGGTCACCCACGACGAGCGGGCCAAGGCCGCCGCCGGACGCTCGCTCGAGATGCGGGAGGGTCGTCTCGTTTGAGGCGTCACCCAACAGGGTTGGGTCGGTGACCATACCCTGTTGAGTCGCCGAAAAACCGGCTTTCAGGCTGGACGGGAGCGACGCGGCTTGCGACCATCCGGGTTTTCGAACCTCCCTTTTGCCGCAATGTTTGCCTTTCCCCGTTTCCGTTTCCGCCAATCTCCCGTTTTGCCGGGGCTGGGAGTGCTGCTGATGTTTCGCGCGGCGGCTTTCGGCGCGGAAAGCGATTTGGCGGCGGCCTCGGTGGCGACCGGCGGACTGAAGCCGGTGGACTGGGGCATCATCGTGATTTACGCGATTTCGACCATCGTGCTGGGATGGTGGTTCGGTCGGCGGCAGACGACGCGGCGGGAGTATTTTGTCGGCTCGGGGAACATGAACCCCATCCTGATCGGGGTGTCGCTTTTCGCCTCGCTCTTGAGCACGATCACCTACCTGTCGATTCCGGGCGAGATGTTCGGGAAGGGGCCGGTTTACCTGACCAATTACCTGGCATACCCGTTCGTGTTTTTCGTCGTCGGGTTCGTGATGCTGCCGATCTACATGCGGCACCGGGTGACGAGCGCCTACGAGCTGCTCGGCCAGCGTCTGGGCGGCGGTGTCCGCCTGCTCGGGGTCTTCCTTTTCCTCGCTCTGAGACTGGTGTGGATGTCCCTGCTGGTCTATCTCACCGGGAAGGCCATCGCGACCATGATCGTGCCCGCCGACGTCGTCGCCCGGAGCGCCGAAGCCAAGGAGGCGTGGATTTCGGCCAAGGTGCCGCTCATTGTCCTGGTGACCGGCCTGGTGTCGGTGACCTACGCCTCCATCGGCGGCCTGCGCGCGGTGGTGATCACCGACCTCATTCAGACGATCCTGCTGTATGGCGGCGCCGTGCTGGTGATCGCCACGGTGACGTGGCAGATGGGGGGATTCGACTGGTTCCCGACCCGATGGCAGGAGCACTGGGACGCGCAGCCCATCCTGCCGAGGGACGCCTCGACGCGGGTCACGATGTTGGGAACCTTGTTGTCGGTTTTTCTCTGGATGGTCGCGACGTCCGGGGGCGATCAGGTCTCGGTGCAGCGCTTCATGGCCACCGAAAACGCCGGAACCGCCCGACGCGCCATCGGCATGCAGCTGGTTGTCTCGATGGTCGTGGGTGTCACGCTCGGCCTGGCGGGGTTCGCCCTGCTGGGTTACTTCCAGGCGCATCCGGACCAGGCGCCGAGCGGGGCCGATCTCAAAAAGAACGCCGATCTGGTGTTTCCGCACTTCATCGCCTTTCATCTGCCGCCGGTGGTGTCCGGGCTGGTGGTGTCGGGCCTCTTCGCGGCGGCGATGTCGAGCATCGACTCGGGGGTCAATTCCATCACGGCGGTGGTGACGACGGATCTCGTCGATCCCCTGAGTCATCGGCCGATGTCGGAGGAAAAACACGTCCTCATGGCGCGGGTGCTGGCCTTCGTCATCGGCGCGGTGGTGGTGGTGTGCAGCTCTTTCATGGAGCGGGTGCCGGGAAACATCACCGCCGTCACCATGAAAACGGCGAACCTGCTGACGGTGCCGATTTTTTGCCTGTTCTTTTTCGCGCTGTTCGTGAAATTCGCCTCGCCGGCCGGGGTTTGGATTGGCGCGGTGTTCGGTGTCGGGACGGCGGTGTCGATCGCGTTTTCGGGACCGATTTTTGGGTTCAAAACCCTGCCGAACGGTGACGAGGTCGATCCGGTGAGTTTCCAGTGGATCATGCCGGCCGCCCTGGTGGTGAATCTCGCGGTGGGCGCGGTGGCGAGTCTGGCTTTGCCATCGCGCCGTGAAGGCGATAAAGTAGGCACATGAAAAACGACTCCGTTTTCACCGCCGGCGCCGGCCTGCTCATTATCGTCCTCACCGCCAGTTGCGTGACGCTTCAACACAAAGGCAGCGTGAAACTCGACGCGGCGACGCGGGCAAAGGCGGTCGAAGTCTTGCAGGAGGGTCTCAAGGCCGCGGGCGGCGACAATTTCTGGCCATCCATCCACGCGGCGGAGGCGCTGACCATCGGCGGCTATGGTTCCGAGGTGCGCGAGCACCTGACGCCGAAGCTTTCCACCGACCGGGACGCCCAGCATCGCTGCGGCATCGCCCGGGAGTTGGTCCGCGCCGGCGACACCGCCCGGGTGAAGGAGTTGACGGCCGTGCTGACCAGCTCCGATCCGCACGGCCACGTCCACGCCGCGGAAAGTCTTTTCAAGGTGTATCAGGTGGGCGATCCCGACGCCATGCGGCGGCATTTCGCGCAGAGGGAAAACATGAAGCTCCACCTCATGGCCGCCGCCGCGCTGGCGAGGCAGGGCGACCTGGGAGCGGTGAAAGACATCCGAGGCGTGCTCCGCGACGGACAAGGCGACGATGTTCAGATCGCGGCCTGGATCCTCGGCCAGATCGGCAATCGCGACGACATCGAGCCGCTGCGCATGCGTCTCGCCGACGCGCCGACGCCCCTGATTCGCGCCTACATCGAGCACGCGCTGGCCATGCTCGGAGATCCCGACGGCATCGTCGCCCTCGGGCGCAATCTCGACTCGGAGGACACGGCCATTCGGACCTACGCCGCGAATTTTGCCGGCGACGCCGGATGCGGCCAACTCGTGCCGAAGCTGACGAAGATGCTGGATGACCCGAATCTCGACGCCCGCATCCGCGCCGCCCAGGCGCTGCTGACACTGGAAAAATAAACGCGGTATTTTCCTACCGCCGGGGCTCGCCTTTGATCTCCCGGAAATCGCCCCCGGTGCGGCGGACGATGCGTCTCCATTCCTTGATGTCGTCGTCGTCCGGGGCGAATCCAATGAACTGAATCGGCGTCTTCTCGGAAAGCTCATCCTCGAGCCTGCGGACGAGAGCGTTCAGGTCGTCGTAGGGAATGTCGGAGATGCCGCCGCCTTCGCGCCACTGAAAGCTGGCGTCGCTGATGAGAAAAATGAGGTCGGGCCGCATGGCGAAGGCCCTTTCGAGCACGGTGACGAGACCGCGGGGGTTCGACACCACGCCCGAGCCGGACATGGTGCCGGACTCCACCCATTCGTTCTCGACCCAGTCGCGGGCGGCCGCCTTGTTGGCGTCGGTGGCGGGGCGAAGCTCGTCGCCGAACGGCTTGAAGTTTTGCGTGAACTGGATGATCGAAAACTGGGCGTTCACCCCGAGCCCTTCGATGAGCTTGAGCGTTTCCTCCTTGATCCGGTCGAGCGGGACGCCGGCCTCGGCGGCGGCGTTGACGACCGAGCTGGAAACGTCGAAGAGCAAAACGATCCGCGTTCCCTCCGCGGGGATGCCGAAAAAGCTCATCCCTTCGCCCGTGCCGCCGCCGCCGCTCAATCCCTGGCCGAGCCCATTTCCCAGCGCTCCGGTGCCGGCGATCCCGGCCACCTGCTCCGAGATCAGCTCCGAAGGATCGAGCGGGAGCATCTGGTCGAGATTCACCTCCGGCAGATCCGGCAGCGCGAACTCGACGGGCCGCGTGCTGACGAGCTTTTCGGTCAGGACGGGCTTGGGCGCCATGGCCTCGTGTTTCGCGACGTTCATCTTGTGCTCGGGCGTCTTGGCGGGGATCTTGACGACCTTCTTCATCTCGAAACGGGCCGCGGGTCGGTTCAAATAGGTCGCGACCGTCCACACCCCGAACAGCAGCAGGCCGATGGCGTGCACGATGACGCTCCCGACGACGATGGATCCGATCATCGCCCGCCGGTTCGCGCGCGCCGAGCCGGCCGCATCCGGCCGCGTTTTCGCCTTTTGCCGGCGCCGCGGCTCGGGAGCGGGGGAGTCGAGTTTGACGGTGAGCATTTCGTTAAACGGCGAAAAGTGATGCGAAAGACTGGCCACCGATTACGGCTCCGTTCCATCCGCCAGGGTGACGCCGGTGATGCCGGCTTCGGCGCAGGCGTTGAGCACATCGACGATGCGCTGGTGAATGGCGGCGTCGTGCGGCGCGACGGTCACGAGAATTTCCGAACGGGCGGCTTCCGCGGATTTCTTGAAGCGGTCGAGCACGCGCACCAACTCGGGCATGGCGCGCGAGGAGGGATCGTCGAGCGTCTGTTCGTTGAGGACGACGGAGCCGTCGGGCCGGATGAGAATGCGCAGCTCGTCGGGAATCTCGACCGATTCCTCCTGGGCGACGGTGCCGGGCAGGCCGATGGGGATGTCGCTTTCCTCTTTGACCGGTTTGGCGGAAACCATGAAAAAAACCAGCAACAGGAAGACCATGTCGATCATGGGACCCATCTGCATCTCGACGGCGCTGGGGCGGCGTTTGCGGCGGCGTTTCACGGGGCGGAAAATTGGCTGACTTAACAGGGTATGGTCGGGGACTCAACCCTGTTGGGTCGGGGGCTATTTTTGAAAGGTGGCGACGATGACGTCGAGGGCGCCGGCCTCGCCGGCCATTTTGATGACTTCGCGAATCGTTTTTCCCGGCGTGTTTTCGTCGGCGCGAAGGTAGACCTGGAGCGGGGGGAAATCGCGGAAGCGCTCCTCGAGGTGGACTTTCAACTCCGCCTTCGAGGCGGGCCGGTCGCCGATGTAATAGCGGCCTTCTCCGTCGATGTTGACGATGTCGCGCTCGATCTTTCCGGGCGGAACGGCGCTGACGGCGACGGGCAGCTTCACGGGAACGTTCACCTGTTGGTCGGTGAGTTTGGTCGTCACCATGAAAAAGATGAGCAGCAAAAAGGTCATGTCGATCATCGGGGTGATCTGAAAGCTCACCTCGCTCGAGTCGATTCCGCGGCGGCGTTGCATGTGTTTTGGCGGTGGAATGGGGACGGAGGAATATGGGAAGTCAGGACTCGGCGGGCGGCTCGTGGGATTCCTCGGCGGCGCCCTCGAGGCGGATTTCGCCGCTGAGGATGTCGATGGCGAAGCTTGCGTGCTTCTGGATGGTGGTCATGACGCCCTGTAGCTTGTCGCGAAAGAAGAAATAGAAAAACATCGCGGGAATGCCGACGAGAAGGCCGCCGGCGGTGGTGCCCATGGCCTTCTTGATTCCGCCGGCGAGGTCCTGCGGCTGGGCGTTGCCGGCGGCGAGCTGGTCGAAACTTTCGATCATGCCCCAGACGGTCCCGAGCAGGCCGATCATGGGGGCGAGCGTGGCGAAGACATTGAGGTAGTTGACCCAGACCATCTGGCGATGTTCCTCCTCGTCGAGGCCCTCGGCGGCGGCCTCGACCATGCTGACTTTGTTGGCGAGGTCGCGCTCGAAGTTGACCTTTAGCAGGGCGCTCGAGACGACGTTGGAATAGGCGTTCGGGGTTGCCTGGCAGATTTGATAAGCCGTTCCGACATCCTTTCCGGCCATCGCGGAATTGACGCGATCGACGAGGGATTTCGGCGCCATCTTTTTCGGGGTGATCTGGACGAAGCAATAGACCACCACGGCGATGGTGCCGATGGAGCAGACGAGGAGCACGTGCATGAACCAGCCGCCCTCCTTGTAAATATCGAGGGCGGACTTCGTCTCGACCTCGCCGGCGGGCGGCGGAGGCGGCGCGGCGGCGTCCTGCGAAAAAACGCGATCCGGAGTCGCGGCGGCGAGCAGGAGGGCGAGGAGGAGGAGTTTCCAGGCGTCAGTTTTTCGGGGCTTCATCGGTCGGGTTGGTCTTGGTCTGGGAGGGATCGGTTTGCCCGCGCGCGGCGGCGGCGGCTTCGGTGTTCGGGTAGATCGCAAGGAGGTCGGCAAGGACGGCGCGGCGCTCGGCCTCGTTCCCGGCGACGGCGTGGGCTTCGGCGGCGTCGAGCAGGCCGCGGGCGGCCTCGGTTTCGCGGGTGCCGTGGAACAGAAAGGGCCGCAGGAAACGGTCCACGGCTTCGTGGTAGAGGCGGTTTCGCTCGGGCCGGACGAAGTCGTCCTCCTCCCAACGGGGATTTTCGGCCTGGAGGGCGATGAGCTTTCGCAGGTCGGCGCGGGCGAGGGCGTGGTCGAGGGAAATGGTCAGGCCGGGATCGTCGGTTTCCGCGATCAGGGCGGCGACTTCTTTCCGGGCCTCGTCGAAACGTTCCAGCCGAATCAGAGCTTGGACCCGAGTCTCGCGAGCGTCGTGCCGGACCTTTTCATCCCAGTCGCGCTCCCGGACGCGATCGCAGATCACGATGGCGCGCTGCCAGAAGAGGGGATCGTCGCCGCGCAGGAGGGCGCGCGCGTGGAGGACACCGAGAGCGCCGGCGTTCGAGCGGGGGCGGCCGAGCAAACGCGACTTGTCGGTCCACAGTTTTTCGAGCGTTTCCGGCGGGGCTTTGGCGGGATCGGCGAGGACTTTCGCCTCGCCGGGCAGGGGGGCGAACTCGATGAATTCCACGGCTTCCATCTTCGCGGAGCGCGGCGGAGCGTTTTTCGCCATGCCGGGCAAGCGGAAGGTCACGATGTTGTCGGTGACGGCTTCGATGGCGCAGGGGACGGTCTGGCCGGTTTTCAGGTGCAAAACATCCTGGGCGCGCAACCCGGTCGCCGGAGCCGCGAGCCAGGCGAGCACGGCGAGAAAACCCGCGATGGGGATGGCTGGGTGGGGTTTCATCGGGCTTCGGTGGGTTGGGGCGCGACTTCGGCGGGGGCCGCCGGTTTTCGCCGGAAACTCTCGAGCCGCGCGATGCCGGCGCGGGCTTCTCCGGTTTGGGGAAACGACCGAAGATCGGGCCGGGCGGCGAGTTCCTCGTAAACTTCGAGCGCCTCCGCGTTGAGCCCGAGCCGTTCGAGCGCTTGCGCCCGGCCCTGATAGGCGCGGGCGTTGAGTTCGCCGAACTTTCCGTAGGCGACGTAAACCCTCTCGAAGTAGGGAAGGGAGGTTTTCCATTCCCGCGAAGCCGCGTATGTCTCCCCGAGGGCGAGGAGGGCCTCGGCTTTTTGCGGAGCGGTCGCGGCGGAGTCCTCGAGCAGGGCTTCGAGAGTGGCGCGGGCGCCCGGGGTGTCTCCGGATTCGGACTGAAGCCGGGCCTTGGCGAGCCGGACGGTCCCGAGACGCGTGGAGCCGGCGGTTTCCCGCTCGAAGCGTGTGTAGTATTCGAGGGCCTTTTCGGTGTCGCCGTCCTCCTCCGCGAGGCGGCCGAGTCCGGCGAAAACGCGGTCTTTCTGAATGGCTCGGGGATGCCACTTTCTCACTTCGGTGAGCAGGGCGCGGGCGAGGTTGAAGTTCTCGGCGTCCATCAGGGCCTCGGCGCAGTCGACGGCGATCATGGGATTGTGCCGTTTCGGATCGATTTCCGGTTGCAGGGCGAGCAGCGCGGCGCGTCCGCGGGCGGGATCCTCGAGCGAGAGCAGGCGGGCGCGGCCCCAGGCGCAGCGCAGGGCCAGGGTGGGGCGATCGGCGTTGTCGGCCTGGAAACGCATCTGCTCGAGGCGCCTCAGCAACTCCCCGCGGCCGGCCTTGCCGTCGGATTCGTAGGCCATTGGCAGCGCGAGGATGAGGTCCTCCATCGAGTGGAGATCGGGTCGCTCGCCGTGCAGCTCCAGCGTTTCCCAGTAAATCTCCCGCGCCTTGTGGGGTTTGCCGGCCTGGAGATCGTTCCAGCCGATCCAGTAAATCGCCTCGGGCAGGCGGTTGCTCTCCGGGTAAAGCGACGCGAAACGCTCGAAGTGCGTCCGCATCTCGTCGAATCGTTCCGTGAGCTTGAGCGCCTTGCCGGTTTTGAACCAGCCGTCCTCGAAAAAGCGGATCGAGTCGGGCCGGATCGCGCCATAGGCGGCAATGCCGCGGTCGATTTCCCCGAGGGCGCAGAGCGCGTCACCGAGCAGGAGGTTCGCCTCGTCGGCCAGCGGATCGCCCTCGTGGGCGGCGACGAACTGGTCGAACAGGTCGATGGATTCCTCGTATTCGCCGAGGGAAAAGGCGCACACCGCGACGCGGAAGACGGCCTCCTTGCGATACTTCGGAGCCGCGGCGCCGGTGCTTTCGTATTTTTCGAGGTAGGAACGCATCGCTTCCCGGGCGGCTTCGTATTGCTTGGAAAACGCCAGCGCCATGCCACTCCAGTAGTCCGCGTCCTCGACGAGACCGGAGTCCGCGTAGTTTTTTCGCACGCGATCGAACTCGAAAAGCGCGCCTTCGTTGTCGTCCTGCTGGAGGTAGAGAAATCCCTGCATGAAGGCGGCCTTGCCGGCGAGGGGATCGTCGGGATAGCGCTCCAGGAGGTCGCCATAGGCGAGCTGGGCCTCGGCGATTTGCAAATCCTCGCGCAGGGCCTCGGCGCGGAGGTAAAGGACCATGGGCAGGTTTTTCCCGGTGTCGGCGAATTTTTCGAGGTATCGGTCGGCCGCCGCGACGGCTCTGGGCCAGCGCCCGATCTGGATCCAGCACTGAATGGTCGCCAGGCTGGCGGAGTCCACCACGGGATCGGGGGGCAGGGTCACGAGCATGTCCTCGAGGACGAGCGCGGCCTCGCGCCAGCGCTCCAGGCCCTGGAAGGCGGTGGCGAGCCGGAATCGCAGGGCGGAATCGTAGTTCTCGACCTTCTCGAAATTGGCGATCTCGCGCTCGACGCGCTTGAGGATGCCCTCGAGCTGCATGACCTGCGACTGCGCGGCGGGATTGGCCCCGCGATCGGAGATGAGCTTTTCGATTTCGGCTTTCTTGCCGAGCTGATGGGAAAGCAGCTTTTCCCGGGGCCAGATGCGCTGGAGGCAGACGATGGCGTCGTGCCAGCGTTGTCGCTCGAGAAACCGCGAGCCGAGGCTGAGGGTCATGGTTTGGAACGCGACGGGCTGGGTCATCTCCTCGAGGCGCGGATACTGGTCGCGGACGAGGGCGAGCGCGGCGTCGAGCTGGCCGGAGGCCATGAGGGCGTGCAGTTGCAGCACGGCGCCCCGGGAGGCGGCCTCGGGTTGGGCGGCGCGAATTTTCGGCACTTGGTCGGCCAGCATCTCCGCCGCGGTCTCCGGCAGATCCTGCGAGAGGTAGAGATGGGCGAAAAGCAGAAGGGCCTCGTAGCGGCGCGCGGCGTGGTGGGCGGTGTCGGCCCAGTATTCGCCAAAGGCGGTCTGGGCGCCGGGAAGGTCCCGCTGAAGCATCAGGCAATGCCCCCTGAAAAAGCTTAGCTCGTCGGCAATCGCGGGATCGAGTTTCGGATCCTCGAACGACCGCGCGATCCATTCGAGCGCCTCGCCGAATTTTTCCGTTCGAATCTTGCAGACAGCCAGCAGCGGGGTGTGAATGCGGACGGCTTCCCGGGTTTCCTCGGCCTGGCCGTAGTCGTCCATAAATCGCTGAAAATTCGACTCGGCAGTCGCGAAATCGGCCGCGTCGAAGGCGGCGCGGGCGCTCTCCAGCAACCCGGCCGGCGTCTGAACGGGGGGCGCGTCGGGAGCGGGCGCCTGGGCGAACAGGCCGTGGCCCGATCCGGAGACGATCGGGGTCCCGCAAAAGACGATCGCGGCGAGGCGCGATTTCATGAACCGAGGACAAGGCACTGCCTAACGATTCAAGCGCGCGGTCAACCCGGAGAAAAGCAAAAAGTCCGCCATTTTTGGCGAAAGGGGCGGGAAACCCGGATTCAGCGGCCGCGGAAGATGTCTTCGACCGAGATTTCGTATTCCGGCAGGACGGGCGCGGCGGAGCAGGGGCTGTCGCCGCTGTGGTTGGTCACCACCTCGACGGAGCGAAAAATCCGAACGCGATTCACGGGCGGAAAAATCTGCCACACCACCCGGACGCCGGATTGAAAATATTCCTCGACCTTGAATTCGACGTTAAAGAAACGTTCGGAGGGCGAAACGATCTCGATCACCCAGCCGGGAACGGGATTTCCACCGTCCTGGGACTCGCGGATCTGTTCCAGCGTGAAAAAGGCGAGATCGGGAATCCGGGTGGCGTTGATGGCCTCGAGGTGGCACTCGGTTTCCGGCAAAAGTTCCGATCCGGATTGAAACGCATCACATTCGTGAAACCTCCGGATCAGATTAACGACAATCGTGCGTTCGCTCGCTTTCATCCAATCGCCGGCCACTTCGACAAGGCCGTCCCTCCATTCGTATTTCGGTCCGCCTTCGGCCTTCTGATCCCAGGAAAGGAATTCTTCCCGGGTCATGAGCTGGCCTTCGAGCGGGGCTGGCAGTTCGAGTTCCATGCGGAGAAAAAACTTTTGGACGGTAGCCCGACGATGTCGGTGGGGCAACGCAAATAACTCCCTTTCCCGTTCCCTTCGAACTACGCGGTCGCCTTCAGGGTGGCGGGAACGTCGAGCGCCTGGGTCGGAACCTCGGCGAGCAGGTCATCGACGATCTGGCGATTGGTCCGGCCGTCGATGCGGGCGTTGTATTCGAGGATGATGCGGTGCTGCAACACCGGGACGGCGACGGCTTTCACGTCCTCGAAGCTGGCGTTGATGCGTCCGGCGATGAGGGCGCGGGCGCGGGCGGCGGCGGCGAGACTCAGCGCGGCGCGCGGGCTGGCGCCGAACTTGATGGCCTCGGCCGTGCGCGATTGGCCGGTGTGGGTGGCGTCGACGAGTCGGGCGATGTAGTTGGCGACGACGTCGGGCAGGTAGATCTCGCGGACACAATCCATGATGCCCTCCAGCGTCGCCGCGTCCATCACGGGGTCGAGGCGGGGCTCGACCCCCAGCTCGCGGCCGGAGACGATTTTCTCGAGCGTGCGGACATCGTTGCGGGTGACTTCGAGTTTGAAGAGAAAGCGGTCGAGCTGGGCTTCGGGCAGCGGGTAGGTGCCCTCGAGTTCGATGGGGTTCTGGGTGGCGAGGACGAAAAAGGGCTTCGGCAATTCGTGCGTCTCGCCGAGCACGGTGACGCGGCGTTCCTGCATGGCCTCGAGCAGGGCGGACTGGGTTTTGGGCGAGGCGCGGTTGATTTCGTCGGCCAGGACGAGATTGGCGAAGAGCGGGCCGGGCTGAAAGACGAAGGCGCGGCCGGAGTCGGTCTCCTGGAGGACGGGATTGCCGGTGATGTCGCCGGGCAGCAGGTCGGGGGTGAACTGGATGCGCTTGGTCTGGAGGCGGAGCGCCTTCGAGAGGCCCTTGACCAGCTCGGTCTTGCCGAGTCCGGGAAGTCCCTCGAGCAAGAGGTGGCCCCGGGCGAGCAAGCCGGTCAACGTGAGATCGATGAGCGCTTCCTGGCCGAAGAGGACGGAGTTGAGCGCCTCTTTGAGCCGGGCGATTTCGGCGGCGTGCTTTTGGATGTCGGCTTCGGAGGCGGGCATGGGCTTTTTCGGATTGGGAATTCGGATGGGGGGAAGGTTTCGACGATTACGCGCCGATTTCGGTTCGTCTTTCAAGCCCGAAACGCGCGCGATGAAAATCCGGCGAACAGGGTTGGGTCGGCGGCTCAACCCTGTTGGATCGGCGGCTTCGGGCCGGGGTTACTTGAAATAGCGCTTCAGCACCGCGCGCTCGCCGGGGGTGAGCGACTCCCGCCACACGGCCTCGCCGCCCTGGCCGACGGATTTGACCGCGCCGGCGTCGCGGGGACCGACGCGGGTTCGGTCGAGTTCGTGCTCGGTCTGGCCGACGCCGAGCACGTCGCCGGGCGCGGCCCGGGAAAAGTCGGGGTTCTCGACGTTCTGGATGTTTTGCGTGTCGAGATCGTTCTTGTCGCCGAGGAAAAGCGGGGCCTCGCCGGGGCCTCGGGTGATGGCGCCGCGCCCGGGTTTGTCGCACTGGCCGAGCCCGTGGAGCAGGGCCATGAGGGCTTCGTCGCCCTCGCCGAGCTTGCCGAATTCGCCCTTGTCGCCGAGGCCGTTGCATTTCTTGCAGGCGCCGGCGCCCTTTTGCAGGGCCTGGCGAAGCTGCTCCATCTGCTCCTTGGTGAGCTGGCTCATCTGGCCTTGGGCGAGTTGCTTGGGATCCAATCCCTTGAGGGATTTCATCAGTTCGGGATTGAGCGGGAGTCCGGCGATGGCGAGGTTTTGCAGGGCTTTCTCGTATTCGGCGAGCAGCTTTTCGCGCGCCTCGGCGCTGAGCTGGTCGCCATAGTTTTCCAGGGCGTTGAGATCGCGCTCGGCGTTGGCGAGTTCGGCGCCGAGGTCCTGAATCTGCCGCTGGAGATTCTGGCGCAGGGTGTCGCCGGCTTCGAGACTGCTGTGGCTGAACCACTCGTCCTCGGGCCGGGCGCGGAGTTCCTCGATCTTTTCGAGCACCTCCTCGAGTTTCGTTTCGTCGATCAGGTTTTCCTCCTCCAGAGTTTCGAGCCATTCCTCCATCTGCCCCCAGGCGAGCGGCTCGGAGGCGGGCGACTTTTCGGCGAGGACACCGCCGATGGGCACGAGGGCGGCGCTCAGGATCATGCCGAGAAAACCGAGAAACGGGGTGAGGACACGCGGCCAGTTCCACGTCCAGCCGTCGCGTCCGGGGGCGGGACCGTCGGGCGGTTCGGGCCAGGCGCCGACGCCGCGCTCGGCGGTGGTGAGGGCGTTGCGGAGACGCAGCCGGTCCTCGAGTCGGACCAGCGCGGCCTCGGGCCGGATGAAGTGGCGGCGGGCCATGAGCCACGCGGCGACGGTCGCGACGGCGAGGGCGATCGCGACGGAAATCCAGAGCGCGGGATTTTTCAGCGCGACCAGGGATACGGCGGTGTCCCAGCCTTGGACCGTGGGCAGGGCGGGAACGCGCGAGCGGAGGTAAACGAGAAAGACTCCGCCGGCCAGGCCGACGAGGAACACGAGGGGCGTGAGCTTTTCGAGGCACCAGGCGCCGTTGACTTTGCGAACCATCCGGCGCGCCAGCGCGTGCCAGCGTTTGGCTTTTTCCTGCTCGTTCATGGTTTGGTTGGGAAAACGACCGTGGTGGCAGGATATCCGGTCGGGCGGGGTTTCGCAACGTTTTCGACCGCGGGCGCGGGATGACGCGTCGCGGGGCGCCGGAATCGCGGCTGACCCAACAGGGTATGGTCGCCGACCCAACCCTGTTGGGTCGGGGGAAGGGGAGGGGCGGTATCTCCGGGCTTTCTCAGCCCGGCAGAATGACCGAGCCGTGGGCGACATAGCGCCGGGGGCGGAGATCGGGATCGGCCTCGTCGAAGGGGTAGGACTTCGGGGCGCCGAGGTGATAGCCCTGGGCGTAGTCGACGCCGATGCCGCGCAGACGCTCGAGGGAGTCCTCGCACTCGACGTATTCGGCGACGCACTGGATGCCGATGGCGTGGGCGAGGTCGGCGATGGCTTTGACGAAGGCGGCGCTGGCGCGGTCGGAGGCGAGGGCCTTGGTGAAGGAGCCGTCGATCTTGACCATCTCGACGGGGAGTTTGCGCAGGTAGTTGAAGCTGCTGTATCCCTGGCCGAAGTCGTCGAGGGCGAAGCGGAAGCCGTAGTTCCGAAGCTCGGAGAGGCGCTCGATGGCGTTGGGCAGGTCCGAGATGAGGTCGGACTCGGTGATTTCGAAGATGAGGCAGCCGGGCTCGAGGTTGGCGTGGCGGAAGTGGTTGATGAGGAAGGCGGGCAGGCGGGAGTCGCTGGCGGAGCGTCCGGAGAGGTTGACGGTCAGGCAGAGGGCGGGGTCGCGCTTGACCATGTCGATGGCGCGGCGGACGACGCAGCGGTCGATCTCGGGCAGCAGGTCGAAGCGGCGGGCGGAGTGCATGAACTCGCCGGGGCCGCGCCAGTCGCCGTTGTCGTTGAGGCGCATGAGGGCCTCGTAGTAGTCGGCCTCGCCGGTGGCGATGTTGACGATGGGCTGGAGGTGGAGATCGATGTTGTCGTAGGCGAGGGCCTCGGTAAGGCGGTCGTACCAGCGGGTGTCGTGGGCGCTGGAGTCGGTGCGGCGCCGGTCGGTGTCGCCGATGGTGATGGCGTTGCGGCCCTTCGCCTTGCTGGCGTAGCAGGCGGCGTCGGCGCGGCCGAGGGCCTCCTCGATGGTCATGCGGGGCTCGAGCATGACCATGCCGATGGAGGCGGTGACGTGGAAGGTGCGGCCGTTGGCGGCGAAGGTGAGGTTGTCCACGGCGGTGCGGATGCGCTCGGCGACGACTTTGGCCTGCTCGATGCAACTGTCGAAGAGGACGAGGATGAACTCGTCGCCGCCGCGGCGGATGACGGTGTCCGACGGGCGGACGCTGCGGGCGAGGGAGGCGGAGACGATCTGGAGAAGGTCGTCGCCGGCGGCGTGGCCGGCGGAGTCGTTGACGGTCTTGAAGCCGTCGAGATCGACGCACATGACGCAGGTTTGCTGGCCGCCGCGGGCGGCGTCGATGGCGCGCTGGACGGAGGGGTCGAGCTGGGAGCGGTTGTAGAGGTTGGTGAGGGGGTCGCGCTCGGCGAGAAAGGCGAGCTGGGCTTCCATGCGGCGGCGCTCGGTGATGTCGGTGCCGACGCAGACGATGAGGGGCTCGTCCTCGCCGGAGTGGGACTCGACGATGCGGCAGAGCCAGGAAATGTAATGCTGATGGCCGTTGGGGCGGGTGTAGAGGGACTCGAAATGGCAGGTGCTCTCCTTGCTCTCGGAGAGGCTGCGGAGCTGGTCGCGGATGGGGCGGGGATCGACGTCTTTGGACAGGAGCAGGTCGCAGAAGTGCTGGCCGTCGAAGTTCGAGCCCTTGATTTCGGTCAATTCCTCACAGGCCTGGTTGATCTTGACGACTTCCTCGTCGCGGTTGAGGGCGACGATGAAGGCGGCGGCGGTGTCGAAAACCGCGGCGATGAAATCCTTTTCCCGATTGAGTTCGTGGTTGAGGCGGTTGCGCTCCTGCCGGGCGACGATGTGCTCGGCGGCGACGGCGACGCGGAGGCCGAGGATTTTCGGTTGATAGGGCTTTTCGACGTAGTCGTCGGCGCCGGCGTCGAAGGCGTTGCCGAGTTCCTCGGAGTGGTCGCTGCCGGTGCCGACGATGATGTAGGGGGCCTCGCCCTCGGGCTGGATGCGGATCCATCGGCAGAGCGTGATGCCGTCCATGCCGGGGAGTTTGAGGTCGAGGATGAAGGCATCGAAGGCCTGAACGCCCCGTTCCTTGAGGAGATCGATGGCTTCTTCGGCGGAGAAGCAGATTTCAGCCTGGTGACCGCAACTGGCCAGCGTGCGCAGGACGATCTGCGTGGTGGGCTGATGATCTTCGACGAGGAGGACTTTCATGGAGTGGGCCTGGAAAGAATTATTCAAGAGTGCCCAAATATTTGTTGAAATTGAATTATAATCAAATTAATTATTATGAAATTTATAGAAAATGTGTAACAATCTAACATCGGCAAGGGATTTGTTGCGCTTCTTAGAATTGATAGTCTCACTTTTTAAAAAATTGGATTGAAAATAAAATCAGGAAACCCTAATGTTTTAATTTTCCTCAAATCAAAGATTCGTCGTTTCCGCGGCGGATTCCGGCGCCCGCGCCGAGCCGACCGCGGAGGAAACGAAGCTATTCGCCATCCATGATCCATCAGGACGCCACATCGCTGAATGCCAGGAATCGCTCCGGTATCGCGGAACGGGTGCGGGATTTTCTGTCCCGGCGCGGATGGTTTGTCGCGTTCACGACTTTCCTGCTGGCGATGATCTGGGTGGCGGCGCTGCCGGTGGATTCCGGGGCGCAGGCGGTGACGGCGACGGCGATCGTGGTGGTGATGTTCGCGCTGCGGGAGCTGAAGGTTCAGGGGGTGGCGCGCAAGGCTTTCCTCTTCCTCGGTGCCTTCATTTCGGTGCGTTACCTGGTCTGGAGAACGCTGAACACGATCGATCCGCACGATCCGGTCAGTCTCGCCGGGTCGGTGATGCTTTACCTCGCGGAGCTGTACGGGATTCTGGTCTATCTGCTGGGGATTTTCGTCAATATCCGGCCGTTGAAGCGCGAGCCGGCGCCTCTGCCGGACGATCCGGCGCTCTATCCTTCGGTGGATGTGTTTGTGCCGACCTACAACGAGTCGGAGGACATCATCGAGACGACGCTGATGGCGGCGATTCAGATCGATTATCCGCGGGAGAAACTGCGGGTTCATCTGTGCGATGACGGGGGCACCGACCAGAAGTGCAACGACAAGAATCCCGAAAAGGCCGCCGAGGCGCGGGAGCGCCGGGCTCATCTGCAGGGGCTCTGCGAGCGGCTGGGGGTCCAGTACTGGACGCGGGCCAAAAACGAGCACGCCAAGGCCGGGAACCTGAACTCGACCTTCCACCAGACTTCGGGCGATCTGATCCTGATTCTCGACACGGACCACGTCCCGGCCACGGACATTCTCACGGCGACAGTGGGGTGGTTCATCGCGGATCCGAAGATGTTCCTCATCCAGACGCCGCACTTTTTCATCAATTCGGACCCGATCGAGAAGAACCTCGACACCTTCCACCAGATGCCGAGCGAGAATGAAATGTTCTACTCGGTGATCCAGCAGGGGCTGGACTTCTGGAATTCGGCGTTTTTCTGCGGTTCGGCGGCGGTGCTGAAGCGCTCGTGCCTGGCCGAGGTGGGGGGGATCGCCGGGGAAACGATCACCGAGGACGCGGAAACGGCGCTGAGCCTGCACGCGCGCGGCTACCGCAGCGCCTACATTCGGCGTCCGCTCATCGCGGGGCTGGCGCCGGAGACGATGGGGGGCTTCACGGTGCAGCGCATTCGGTGGGCGCAGGGGATGGCGCAGATTTTCCTGCTCAAAAACCCGCTGTTTATCAAGGGGCTGAGCCTGTGGCAGCGGCTGTGCTATTTCAACAGCTGCTTTTTCTGGTTCTTCGGCTACGCGCGGCTGGCCTTTGTCGTGGCGCCGTGGCTGTTTCTGTTCTTCGGACTGCAAATCTATCGCGCCAACCTGACGGAGTTCCTCGTCTTTGGGGTGCCGCACGTGGTGGTGTCGCTGGTCGTGTCGGATTTCCTGTTCGGCCGGGTGCGCTGGCTGCTGGTGTCGGAGGTCTACGAGTTGGTGCAGTGCGTCTACACTTTCCCGGCGCTGGTGAAGGTGTTCATGAAACCGCGCGCGCCCGCCTTCAACGTGACGCCGAAGGGTGAGACGCTGGACGAGAATTTCAGTTCGCCGCTGGGCACGCCCTTTTACATTCTGACGGCGATCACGCTGGCCTCGATGGCGGCGGGAGTCTGGCGATACCTCGAGTATCCGCAGCAGCAGCACGTGGTCATCATCACGATCGGGTGGTCGATTTTCAATCTGCTGCTCCTGGTGGCGGCGATCGGGGTGCTCTTCGAGCGCTGCCAGCGGCGGGCCTGGCCGCGCATGCCGGTCGATTGGGCGGGGGAACTCGGCCTCGGGGACGGGCGGGCGGTTCCCTGCCGGATCGAGAATCTCTCGGTCGGCGGCGCGGGCATCGAGATCGACGCCCGGCACCTCCGTTGTTTCGAGCGCGGGGCGCGCGTGGCGATGCGCGCGCTGGACGGGCCCGAGGCGCATCGCGAAGTCGATTTTCACGCCGAGGTCAGGATGGCGCGGCCGCTGGGCAACGGGAAAGCGGTGATCGGGCTCGAATACCGGCACGCCACGCAGGCCGAGACGCTGGCGAAAGTCTCGCTGACTTTCGGCGACAGCGAGCGCTGGGTGGAGTTTCAGGATCGCCGGGCGCGCGCCGTCGGACTGCGCCACGGGATCGGTTTCCTCGCCATGAAAGGCGGGGGCCGCGCCCTGGAGCATTTCCGATTCGGAATCCGCGCGGGATGGAACCGGCTCGCCTCGGCCGTCGTCCGGGGATCGCGGGCGGTTTGGCGTCTTTACTGGCCGGAAGCTCCGCTCCCCCGGGCCGGGACGGCGGCGAACTTCCGCCATCCCCATCAGGCCCCGCCCCGCGCGCCGGCAGCGTCGACGCCCGCCCCGATCGAAAACTGTGTCATTCCGCCGGAAAGGCCCGCGCACGCGGCGGCCGCCGGCGCCCGAATTCTTTCAAACGCAAACGCTCCCAACGGAGGAAATCACGACCGCTTATGAAAACGACCGTACTGAACCTCGCGAGGAAAGGCATTCTGGGATGCCTCGCGGCCCTGCCCATTTTACTGTCCGTCTCGGCGGTGGCCGAGCCGCGCGCGGTGCCCCGTCCCCTGAGGACCTCCGACGAGCTGATCGCGCCCATGCCGGAGATGCCCGCCGTGGCCCGGCCGGCGCTTCCCGACCCGATCCTCGAGATGGACGCCCGTCTTGACCGCCGGCCCGCCACGGCCACGGCGGCGGTCGCGGCGGCGGCTCCGGCCTATGTCCCGGAGCGCGAGAGCCTGTCCGACCTTTCCGACGAGGCGCGGCAGCATCGCCGGTCGCTGGAGGAGTTTCTCGAGTTTCAGGGGCCGGTGCGCCTTCGCCGTCCGCAGGCGTCGTTCACCTTCGACATTCCCGTCAGCGCGCGCATGCACGTGATCGCCGCCGAGGCCGAGATTCAGTACTCGAATTCCATCTCCCTGCGCGAGGACAGCTCGCAGTTGGCGCTTTTCTGGGATGACGCGGTCCTGGCCCAGGTGCCCCTGATGCAGAAGATGCCCGAGGGACGCATCAAGGAATCCCTTCCGGGAGTTCCCTTCGATCGGGGATACCATTCCCTGCGGGTCGATGTGGCTCAGCATTACGGGGAGGCCGGCGTCTGCGAGGATCCCTCGTCGCCGACCCTGTGGACCCAGATCAATCCGCACGAGTCGTGGATCGCCATGGAGTATGGGATGAAGCCCATCGAGCCCCTGCTCTCGAACCTGGCCGACCTCATCGATCCGCGGATCTGGGGCGACTACGAGCTGACGATCGTGACCCCCCGGCAGGTCACCGCCGGGGCCGATCACCTGCGCTGGGGCGGGCTGGTCGCGCAGCGCGCGGCCCTGATGCTCGACTACAAGCCGCTGAGCGTGCGCCACGCGACCGAGGTCCTGCCGACGGGCGACCAGGTGCTCATCGGCACCCGAAACGAGCTGAGCGAGATCCTTTCCCGCGAGGTCATCGACACCATCACGGACGGCTTCATCGGCATCTACCCGAACCCCTACGATCCCGGCTATTTCCTGCTGGTGCTCTCGGGCGCCGATCTCAACGGCGTCGATCGCGCGGTCCGCGCCTTCGCCCTGTGGAACGAGTCCCTGCCCGCCGGTCCCACCATGGATGTCAGCGGTCTCGACATTCCGGAGATGGAAGCCTACCAGACCGACCGCACCCTGGTGTCGAACGAGCGGGTGGACTTCTCGGAACTCGGATTCGAGACCGCGACCCGCGTCGGCATGGGCGCCGAGCCCTTCAAGCTGGAGTTCTCGATCCCCCCCGATTTCTACGCGCCGGAAAACGCCACCATCGAAATGAAGCTCCACTTCGCCCATGGCGCGGCGCTGCGTTCCGACTCAGTGCTCAACGTGCTCCTCAACGGCAAATTCGAGTCCGCCGTTTACCTGAAGGAGGAGGACGGCGCCGTCTACCGCGACTACCGCATCTCGGTGCCGCTGCGCTCCCTGCGTCCGGGCCGGAATCTCATCGAGTTCGAGCCGCTCATGAATCCCATCGTCTCGGGCCACTGCGAGATGATTCAGGAAAAGAACCTCCTGCTGACCCTGTTCGACGACTCGGAACTGGAGATGCCCGTGGCCAGCCATTTCGTGCGCCTGCCCGACCTGCAACTGTGGGGCTGGACCGGCTTTCCCGCGACGGTCGATCCGCTGGGCGGGGGATACACGATCCATGTGGCCGGCCGGGACAGCGAGTCGATGGCCTCCGCCTGGATGCTCAGCGGCAAACTCGCCCAGATCGTCGGTCAGCCACTGGTGAACCTCGATGTCACCTCCGACATCCCCGATCCCGGGAGCCACTGGATCGCCGTCGGCACCATCGGCGACATCTCGCCCGATCTTCTCGAGGCGGCGCCTGTGCAGTTCGGCCGAAACGGCCGCATCCCCGCCATCCTGGCGCGCGTGCCCGGCGACCGTGTCGGCCTGCGCGAGGAACGCCGGCGCGTCGAGGGAAACCAGACGTCCGTTCTCCACGGGTCCAACACCGCCGGGGAAAAAGGGGTCGTCATGCAGTTTCAGTCGCCTTTCGACAGCCAGCGCACGGGGATGCTCGTCACGGCGGAAAATCGCGTCACCCTGCAGGAGCGCGTCACCGAGCTGATCCAGCCCGGCGTCTGGGGCGGTCTCAACGGCGACACCATGGTGTGGTACGGCGGGGACTACGGCATGCGCAGCCAGCGCCTCGGGGACGCGTTTTACCTCGGGCGGACCGATTTCCGCATCGCGGCGGCTTACCAGCTCTCGGATCATCCGTGGCTCGGGGTCGGCGTCGCCGTGCTGGGCGTCTTCCTCCTGGCCGCCCTGGCGCGCCGCGCGCTGGTGA
Source organism: Akkermansiaceae bacterium (assembly GCA_024233085.1). Lineage (GTDB taxonomy): Bacteria > Verrucomicrobiota > Verrucomicrobiia > Verrucomicrobiales > DEV007 > JAEUHH01. The sequence continues at coordinate 12,242 of JACKQC010000022.1, read as the reverse complement.
AATTCCAGCAGCGCCAGCACGGCACCGCGCCGGCCGCCGCCGGAAAGGCGTCCGCCTGAGCCCGAAACGCTGATCCGGTTCCTCCACGCCACGCCTTTCCCCATCCATGCAGATCGCGAACCCTCCCGGCAATCCTCCATCCGCCCGGCCCGATCCGCGGGGCCGGCCCTCCGCGAATTCCTCACCCATGTCCTCGCCTTCGCGCAATCGCCGCCGACCCGCCCGTTCCCCCTGGTTTCTCCTGGGGGCGGTCGCCGGCGCCGGCGTCGCCGCCGTGTGTTCCATGTTCTTCTTTCCCTCCAAACCGAAAAAGGTCCCGGCCGTCTCCGACAGGATCTACACCACCCCCGCGGAGTGGGACGCCTACAAGCGCACCTGCCTCTCCCCCGAGGGCCGGGTCATGGACACCGCCAACGGCAACATCACCCATTCCGAGGGCATCGGTTACGGAATGCTCCTCGCGGTGCATTTCAACGACCGGCCCGCCTTCGAGGCCATGTGGACCTGGGCCGCGAAAAAGCTCCGGGTGCGCGCGGACTCGCTTTTCGCCTGGAGCTGGAAACCCGCGCCCGGATCGATCGACGGCGAGGGCGCCGTGCCTGACACGAACAACGCCAGCGACGGCGACATTCTCATCGCCTGGGCGCTCCTGCGCGCCGCCGCGCGCTGGCCCGAGGCCGGGAACCACCGTTCCGAGGCCCTCCGCATTCTCAGCGACCTGCGCGCCGCCTGCGTGCGCCGCTCCGCGATCGGGCCGGTGCTGCTTCCGGGTTCCCAGGGATTTGTCCGGGAAAACGGGGACCTTGTCCTCAATCCCTCCTACTGGGTCTGGCCCGCCTTCGAAGCCTTCGCCGCCGCCGATCTCGAGCCGGAAACGTGGCTCGACCTTTCCGCCTCGGGCCTGCGGCTGGTCCGCGCCGGCCGCTTCGGGTCGAAGCGCCTGCCCGGCGACTGGGTCGTCCTCCGCGCCGACAACCGGATCGAGCTGCCCGCGCCCGGAGACTTCAACACCGAGTTCGGCTACAACGCCGTCCGCGTCCCCCTCTACCTGAGCTGGGCCGGCTTCGGGCAGGAGGACCTCCTGCGGCCCTTCGCGGATTTCCCCGAAAACTGCCGGGTCTCCGACGGTTCACCCGCCGCCACCTGGAACCTCGCGGGCGACAGCCCCGGCGGCGACCCGGCCATGGCGGGCGCGCACGCGATTTTCGAGATGAGCCGCTCGGCCGTCAACGGCGAGCCCCCGCGGCGCGAGCGCCTGCCCGTCCTCGCGGCGGGCGAGGCCTACTACTCCGCGAGTCTTTTGCTGCTGACGAAAGTGGCGCTCACCGAGCGCGCCGCCGCCGACGCGGTGGTGACTCGCTAGGGGCGCCCCGGCTTTCATCCCGATATTTTTTCCACGAATGCTCGGCATTGGAAACAGAACCCGGCGCCCCGGATCGGCCACGTCCCCCGAGACGCTCGCCGCCTCCCGGACGCCGGCGCGCAAAACCGAACCAGGCAGGAATCCGGTGTGGCTGGACCGTTCCGCCAGTCCACCGGACACGAGACGGGGTGGGGGAGGCGACCGCCGGCGCGTTTTTCGCGTCGTCGCCGCCCCCGCCACCGTCCCTGGGGCGGCGCGCCACCGGTGGCTTTCCGTGGCCGCCTCCGCCCTGGCCTGGTTCGCCTGTTTGGGGCCGGCCCTCGGGCAGGGCGGGCGCTTTGTGGACGAGGAAATCCCCCGCGCGCCCCGCGTCGTGCGCGATCTCGCGGCCAACGGACAGCCCGAGGAAGCCGCCGCCGCCACCCGTCCCATCGGCGATTACCTCGCTCCGGGCGAGCAGGGCATCCGCCTCCGGTCCGGCGTCACCGCCCGCCGCGACGCCGGGAAAGCGGCCGAGATCGCCTGGGCCTATTTCGACCAGAAAAACTGGACCGCCGCCGACCTCTGGTTTGCCAACGCCCTGACCTGGAACCCGAAAAACGCCAACGCCGCCGAGGGCGTCATCCTCACCGCCTTTCGCAGCGGCGATTCCGCCCGCGCCTACGGGTTGGCCGACGACTATGCCGGCCTCGTCCCCGACGCCCGGCGCATCGTCACCGGCGCCATCGATGCCGAGGCCTGGAAAGCCGTCGAAGCCGGCCAGATCGACACCGCCGAGAAAATCCTCCAGCCCTATCCCGCCGACGAGCCCGCCTTCGCCCGCGTCCGCGCGGAGATCGCCTCGCGCCGCGTGGACAAGGCGGTCGCCGGAGGCAACTACGCCGCCGCCCGCTCCATCGCCGAAGGCGCCGGCATCGGGACCGATCAGTTGGACCGGAAACGCCGCGGCGATCTCCTGCTGCGCGCCGCCAAGGCGCAGGATCGCCGCCAGTTCCGCGAGTCCCTGACCCTGCTCACCGAGGCCGAGGCCATCGCCCCGCTCGCCCGCGACGAGTCGAAGATGAAGGCCTGGAGCCTCTACCACACCCGGCGCTACGACGAGTCCGCCAGCCTCTTCGAGCGTCTCTACCGCGAAAGTCCCGACAAGGACACCGCCGAAGGCATCACCTACAGCCTCCAGCAGGACGGACGCGTTTACGACCTGTCCCAACTCTCCAGATCGCTCGGCGGCCTCCTCAAAACCACCGCCGACCCCGTCCTCGAGGCCGCCGCCCGCCAGGAAGCCGCCCGGCAGGAACGCGAGCGCGCCGCCGGCGCCCACGGCGCGTCCCCGCCCCAGGCCGCCAACTACCCGCGCGGGCGCAACCGCCACGCCGCGCCGGGCGCCCCATACCAGCAAATCGGCCCGAAACCCATCCGTCCCCTCGATGGCGTCTCGCCCGCCGCCGGCGCCGCCCAGGCCCTCCAGGCCGGCGAACCCCTCGAGACCAGCCGCCGCCTCGTCCCCGACAGCGACCGCGTCGCGCTCGAAGCCGGTTTCCGGTCCAAGACCGGCGATGCCGGCCTCTCCGAACTGAGCACCGTCACCCTCCCCGGTGTCTCCGGCACCGTCGTCTTCGGGCCCGAAAACAACCAGTCCGTGACCCTGAACCTCCGCCACCTCAGCCTCGATGCCGGCGATTTCACCGGCGACCGCCTCGTCGGGTCCGCCCCGCCCGACACCCTCGACTCGCTCGACCGCGGCCGCGTCACGACCTCCGCCGACAGCCTCGTCGAGCCCCGGCTCGCCTATCGCCAGGAAAACGGCGCCACCGCGTTTTTCGCCGAACTCGGCACCACCCCCCTCGGCGGCGAGGTCGACGCCCGGCCCGTCGGCGCCATCGGGCTCGACCTGAAAGGCGACGGCGGCGAGTGGCGCGTCGAGGCCTTCTCCGAGTCCGTCACCGAGTCCATCCTGTCCTACACCGGCATCGTCGACCCCTACACCGGCGACGCCTGGGGCCGCGTGGTGAAGTCCGGCCTGCGCACCGACGGCTACCTCGGCCTCGGCGGCGGCTGGGGAGCCTACGGCGCCTTCGAGTGGGCCGGCCTCACCGGCGAACAGGTCGCGGACAATTCCGTCGTCTCCCTCACCGCCGGCGTGAACCGCGCCATCGACCTCCCCGGCTTCGAATACCTGTCCGTTGGCCCCAGTTTTCACTTCGAGCATTACGAGAAAAACCTCAGCCACTTCACCACCGGCCACGGCGGCTACTTCAGCCCCGACTCCCTCGTCATGGGCATGTTCGGCGCCAGCTTCCTCACCGAGACCGGCGGTCCCTGGCTGCTGGAGGGCTACGTCGGCGCCGGCGCGCAGAGCAACGACCAGGCCCGCGCCCCCGTCCTGCCCCTCTCGCCCGACGGCCGTTACTACGACGCCGCCGGAAACAGCTCCCTCACCTTCACCGCCCGCGTCCAGGCCCTCTTCGAGCTGAATCCCCACTGGCATCTCGGCGCCAACGCCGGTTTCTCGAAAACCGCCGCCTTCGAGGACTACGGCGCCGCCCTCTATTTCAGTTACCTCTTCGAGCCCCGCTTCGGCCTCGATCGCGGCGATTTCCTCCGCTGATCTCCCCGCCCGGGTTTCAGGGCTTCGGGACCGGAAGACCCCGCAAGTCGCCAAGGCCCGGCGGATCCGTCGCCGGCGGATGCTCGAAAGTCGCCGGATCGACCTTTTCGGTGGTGATCGAACGCACCGATTGGGTCGAACGCACCGTTCCCGTTCCCCGGTCATCGTATTTCACCGTGCGCAGCGGCACCCTGCCGTCCCGGATCGCCGCCGAGTCGAGGCCCGGTTGCTTTTTCTTGCCGCTGACGCCGGCCTGCATCTTTTCGGCGAACCGCGCGAAAGCCTCGAACACCGCGTAGTCCTCCTTCGGCATCCCGACCGACTCGTGCGGCACCACGAAAAACTCCGCCGTCGTCACCCCGCCCTCGCTTTGCGCGAGGATCGCCGCCGTCCGCCCGTCGATCACCGTCGTCCGGCCCGTGTCGGTCAGGGTCGGCGCCTCCGCCGGAGCGCCGCCGCCACCCGGCGGCTTGAATTTTTCCTCCATGAACCGGCGCATGATCGCCTGTTGTTCCGGCGGTAGATTTTTCAGGGTTTCCTCCATCTTTTTTCGCGCCTCGGCCATGGCCGCGCTCGCCGCGTCCAGCGCGTTCGAGAGCGTTTCCGGCTTCAGGCGAAAGGTGCCCATTGGCCCCGTGTGAACGAGTTCCTCCGTCGCCGAGTCGAAGACCGCCTTCTGCCCGTCGCCGAGCAGCAGCGCCATCTTTCCGCCCGCGATTTTCACCGTCACGGAGCTGGATTCCCCCGTCGGCTTCGTGTCGTCGTAAACGACCGTCGTGTCCGCCCCCGCCGGCCCCGTCATTCCCAAAAGAATCGTCACCGCGATCCCGGCCGAGGCGATGCATGTTGCAAGGTTCCGTTTCATAGCCCGGTCATCATAGACAGACACCCCCTCCGTGCCAATCCTTTTCCAGCGTCGAAAAGCGGCCGGCCCATCTTCAGAGAGCGGCGGTGGACTTCAGGGAGCGGCGGTGGTCTTCAGAGAGCGGCGGTGGTCTTCAGGGAGCGGCGGTATGATACCGCCGACGGAGCCCCTGCCGACGGAGCCCATGCCCGGAGCCCATGCCTGGAGCCCCCGCCGACGGAGCCCCATTCTCGACCGCGGTCGACGGCAAACCGCCCCTCCCCGGGGCCATTTCCCTCGAAGCGTGCCACCCCCAAAGGCATCCTCCCTCGCGTCCCCTCCCGGTGTGCCCACGCACCGATCCCGCACCCCTCCCGGTGCGCCCATTGATCCCTCCCGGTGTGCCCACGCACCCGTCCGGGTGGGCCCATGCACCCATCCGGGTGTGCCCATGCACCCATCCGGGTGTGCCCATGCACCCATCCGGGTGTGCCCATGCACCCATCCCGGAAAGCCCCTTCACCCATCTGGGAGAGCCCCTTCTCCCATCTCGGAGAACCCCTTTACCCATCTGGGAGAGACCCTTCCCCCACTTCGAAAAACGGTCGCAACACCCTGATTCCAGGCAATTTCCACTCAATCGCCCCCCAAGCCGCCGATTTTGGCCCCTCTCCCGACCCAACCCTGTTGAATCGGGGACCCAACCCCATTGGTGTAAACCTAACTTTGGATCAGCAGGTTTGAATGGAGGATTTCGGCGAGTGATTGTCGGTTTTTGGCGAGTTCGGTTTGGTTGTGGATCAGGCAGTAGTGGTGGGTGCGTCGGTAGTGTTCTTCGAAATTGAATCCGGCCCCCGCGAATTCGATCTCCATGCCCAGCGAGCGCATCAGACGTTCGGTCATCTTGAAGATACTGGTTCGATGGCATCGCATCTCCCAAGGCGGTTCTCCGCCGCCTCCCGCATCCCCCTGGATGCGGCGCAGGTTCACCATCGCGAAGCTCCCGCGATGGGCCAACAGGATCATCGCCAACACCCAGGCGAGCACCAGCGCCTTGGCATGATGCGCGTTGGTCTTGTGCCCCGCCACTCGGAGCATCCCGGTGTGGCTCTTGCACGCTTTGAAGATCGTCTCGATGCGCCAGCGCATCCGATACCACCCCAATACCTGAGGATTGGCGACCTGCTTTTCCTCCAGATTGGTCACCAGGATCGTCCAATCCTGCAACTCCAGATAGCGCTTGCCCGGCGGTTTGAATCCCTGCTTTTTGTGTTTGGCCCTGAGCTTGCGCCGACGTTGGTCGGCCACGGTTTGAGGCACCCGTTGAGCCACCAGGAAACACGGCACCCGGTCGCTTCCGGTCATCAACACGGGCAGGCGCACAAGATCGCCCTGGTTGGGAGCGAGCCGGCGCAAGGTCTGGCGCAGCGGGATGCGCTCGCCGGTTTCGTCGAGGACATGGACCCGGGCTTTGAGCCGGGAAATGAAAAACGCCTTCGCGGCAATGATCCCGTGGAAACTGGCCATGCACGCGTAGCCCAGATCGCGGATGAGCAGGTCACCGGCGCGCAGCAGCGGCAGGATGTCCATGGCGGCTTTCGCGTCGCTCCGACCGTAGGGATCGAGCGAGAAATGAATCCAGCGGCCCGAGAGCAGGTCGGTGACGAGTTGGAGTTTGAGGTGGGATTTGGGGACGGGTTTGCCGTTTTTCGACCCCGGAAAGATCGCGGCGAGGCTCGGATGCAACGTAAAGGTGGTGGCGTCGCCGAGGAGGACGCGGCGGATGGGCGAGGCGAGCTGCTTTTTGAGCGAATCGCTCAGGGCGAGCAAAGCGGGATCGGCCAACGAACGTTGCAAGACCTGTTGGCAGAGCGCTTGCATAAAGCGAACCGCGCCGGGGAGGCGGAGTCGTTTCCAGACGGCTTGGCGGGACACGTTAATGTCCGAGCAGATGCCCAGCTCCAGGGCGATGGCGCGGGCGGAGCGTTCGCCGAAAGCGATGGCCGCGAGCAGGGCGAGCAGGAGGTGTTCGGGCTGGATGAGCTTGGCGGCGCGCCGGAACCACCCGACGGTTCTTGCCAGCGCGCGGATGTGGGTTACCGAAGGAATGAGTCCGCGGCCGCTGTCCGCGAGCCGCCCGAGTGGGCTGGTGAGTGAATTTTGCACCGACAGCGTGCCGCGGCTCACTGCCTGTCAAGTGACAAAAGTCAATAATTATTGATTTTTAACGCGTTGCGGGAATTAGGTTTACACGGATGGACCCAACCCTGTTGGGTTTTGCGGGGAAACAGGGTTCAATCCGCCCGATTCGGCCCTTTCCCCCTTGGACGGCGGACCGCCGTGTCCGCCCTTTTTACCCGGCCGCTCTCCGGACCCGCGGGTCCGATTCGTGAGGCGGGCGCTTGCGCTTCATGATGCTTTGGAAGCGATATGACGGCTAGTTTTCCACGAGCAATTTCACCGATACCATTTCCCACTTCTTGTCCGTCACCATTGCAAAGGCGCATTTCCCTTCGCTCAGTTCCTCCCAAAGTTCGCCAATGTCCCGATCGGGCTTGGCGTCAGTCCAACGATCCTTCCCCTTGTATTCCACTGCGAGGATTCGCCCGTCGGTGAGTTTGCAAATGAAGTCCGGGTAGAATCGCCCGTCCGCCTTCTGGAGAAAGAACGAGGCCCCATTCTTTCGCACGAGGTTTCGCACCCAGAAGACCACTTCCGATTGGCGATCAATCCAGCAAGCGCATTCGTATTCCTCTTTCGAATCGAAATCTCCCATCCGGGGATAGTAGTGCTTTTCGAAATCGTATTCCCCGTACCTGCCGTCATAGTCCCGATCCGGTCCGTAGGCGTCGGGATGAAATTCGAAGGAATACTCCGATCCAATCCGTACCCGCTCCTCCTTTCCCTCGCCGAAAAGAAACGCGTCACAAGCCTTTTGGATTGCGTCCCGGCGAAGCGTGCTCACGTATTCGGCAAGCAGGTTGCGGAGCAGAAATTTCTGCTGGTTTGCCCGGGCCAAATCAATGCCTTCGTTTTCGAGGAGATTTGCCAGCCACCCCGCCACGAAGGCCGTCTTGCTTGCGTGCGTGATCGTCGGGTCAGGGATCTGGCGACAGAACCACGCCGCCAGCTTTGCCTCGGTCCAGTGCTCCGGTGTGTAGGCCAGCGCAAGATCCCGCTCCAGGTCCTTTGCGTAACGCGTCGTCACCCGGCCCCTTTCGTCGTCGATGTCGACGAAGCCGCCTTCCCGAAATCGAGTGGCGCCGATCAGTTGTCCGACTTGTTCGGTCGTTGGCGTGGAACGGTAAAGAGGCAGTTCCCAAGGATAATCAATCGCCTCAGGTTCGTCGAAAAGGCGCAATTCGTCATCCAACCACACCTCCATTTGGGGCACGAAAAACGCCTTTCCCAGTTCCGACGGCGTCGTGAATACCTGAACCGCCTTCGTGCGGCTGTATTCACCCGCCTGCCGCAGGATGTCGCGGGTGGCGTCCATCACCGCGGATTCCTGGAGTTCGATGGTCTCCTCCTCCGACAAGGGAGCCCTGATCTCCAGCTCTTTCGTTTTTTAACGGTAATGAACCTTCTTTTTCAGCTCCCAAGAGAGCTTCCCGGTATCCAGCGCCTCTGCCACGGGCACGGTCATCGGCGTGAATTCCACGCGGCGCGGCCCTCGCTGGAAATCCAACTTTGTCTGTTCCGGCCGCCGCGCCGCCACGAAATCCGCTGCTTCGGTCCGCTCAAATCCCGAGCCCTTCACCAATGCATCGCGCAGTGCGTTCGCCGTCTCGCCGAAATCCTTCGACACCACGTAGGCATAGCTTCGGTTCAGCGCCTCGGCCTCGCGCCGCTTCGCATTCGGTTGGCGCAGGATGCGGCCCAGTAGCTGTTCCACCGCCGTCGCGCTCCGCAGTTCCGCCAGACTGACGAGGACATAGGCAAAGGCGCAGTCCCAGCCCTCGGCCAGGGCCTGCTGGGTGATCACATACTTCACCGGGCACTTCTCCGAGAAAATCCCGCCCTCGTACTCCGTCGCCAGTGACTCCAGGCCGCGCTCGTCGCCCGTCGCCACCGCGATCTCCTCCTCGGGGAGATTGTGGTTGGTCATCAGTTCCTCCTTCACCCATTCCACGTGGCGGGTCTCCTTCGTGCCCGACCGCTTTTCCGCCTGGATCAGGACCAGCGGGCGCAGGTAGGGCATGCCGCGCTCCGTCCGCTCGCGCCTCGCCAGCGCGTCGAGCTGGTCCCGCTGATCGATCGCCAGCGCCAGACACTTCTGCGCGTCGGGCACCGTCTCCAGCAGGATCGGCAGCTTGATCATCTCCTCCCGCTTCAGTTCCACCGCCGAGACCGAGTGCAGCACATTGCTCGGCGTCGTCTCCGTGTCCGGCGTCGCCGTCAGCTCCAGAATGCCCGAGGGATTGAACTTCGCCAGCATGTCAAAGGCCAGCTCCGTGCGGCTGTTGTGGGCCTCGTCGATGATGACAAAGGGTCGCCGCTGGCGCAGCGCATTCACCAGCGAACGGGGGGCGAATCCCGCCTCGTTTTTCAGCAGCCCGGTCCGCTGCTCCTCCGTCAGCCCGTCGAACAGCGCCATCAGCGCCCCGCTGTCCTCATAGACTTTGCGCAGTTCCTCATTGCCCACCTGAAAGGCCTGCCGCGTCGCCACGATGATCACCGTGCTCGTTTCCAGCGTGGAACGGATCAGCGCCTTCGCCTCATCCAGGTCCATCACCGTCACCGGACCCGCCTCGCGGATCGCCGCGTGCAGCGGATGCTCCCGGTCCTTCAGCGCGTCCATCGTCTGGTCCCGGATCGTCTTCGATGGCACCAGCCACAAGATCACGCTGCGCTCTGTCTGGAGCAGGAGGCTGTTCACCATCGCCACGCTCTTGGCGGCGAGGAAAGTCTTGCCGCCCCCCGTCGGCACCCGCAGGCAGAAATACGGCATCGCCTCGTCGAATTCCCCCCGCAGCGGCGTGAAGTCCGACTTCCGGCCCCACAGCGCCTTCGTCGTCTCCTGAAACGCGTAGTCCGCATTCCCCATCCGCTGACAGTCGCGGAAGTAGTGCGCCATACTGTCGAGCGCGCTTTGCTGGTAGAGCTTGGGGGTGAAGGTCGGCATGGGCGGCGTTTCGTCTTACGAGAGGGGTTTACGGTCTCAACGTTGGTCCCAATCCTTCAAGGCGCTTCGCGCCCACCCTACACCCCACCGTCTGGCCGCGGGCGATGCCGGCCTCCGATCGGGAAGCCAAGGGCAGGGAGGCTTCGCCTCCGTTTCCGCCGTCTTTCGCGCCATGAATGGGATGGTGACCACCTGTTTCCGTATGGCGGACGGCTGGGCCAGCAGTCCCTACCTTCGGCTTCGGCGCGATCTCAACTGATTCCGTGGAACGTTTCATTGGCGGCAATCATACACGTAGGGCCAATCGTCGGGTTCGGCGGCCAATCCCGCCCGAACGGGATTCAACAGGATGTAACTTCGCTTTTCCATCAAACTGTCCATGCTCCTCAACCGGTGATCGAAAAACCCCTTCTGCCAGACAATCCCCGCCTGCCGGGCGGTCCACCGTTTCCAATCGGCGATCGCCCCCTTCATGCCCCGGTCGGCATCGAATCGAAAAAATCCATGCACATGATCCGGCATCGCCAGGCAAAGGGTGCATGACCAGACTCCGGTCTCGTTCCGTTGGATGATCGATTCTTTTAGAAAAGCCCACCGATCTTCGGTCGCCAGTTGGTTGCGGCCTCGTACCTGGCAACAAATCGTGACGAAAAAAACCGGCGCCGGGTCGCTTACCCCGATCGGCATTTCATGGCGGAGCCATTTCCTCGTCGGCAATCTTTCGTCGTCCATCTTGTCGATTCAAATCAATTTCGCCTCCGAACGGAGGGAAGCGTTGGTGGAGGGGACACGCTCGGTGGGGACGCCCCGCCGAGGCGTTCGCCGCCTGCCACGCCTTTTTTTGCCCGGCGTCCGCCCTTTTCCATCCGTCGGAGGGCTGGGCCAGCCGTCCCCGCGGGCTGCACGGTATTCATACCAGGATCGAATACGGCGTTTGTTTGAAGGTGATGCCCGCCCGGCGCAGCGCCGCCTCGCCGAGTCGCGTCGCGGCCGCGTAGATGACCCGCTCGCCCGGGTGCGGCGGCAGGCTGTCGAGCACCGGACGCGTCAGGATATTGCCCCCTTCGGGACGCCGGTCACCGAGGATGCCGTTGAAGAGGAGGTAGATCGCCCGACCCTCGTGGATTCCCAGCAGCGGCGTATCGGGCAGGGACGCGTTCGGTAGGGACGCCTCGCCGAGGCGTCCGCCGTCGGTCGCGCCGTCGGTCGCGCCGTCGTTTCCGCCGTCGTTTCCGCCGTCGTTTCCGCCGTCGTTCGCGCCCTTCTTGCCCTCGCGTCCCCTTTTCCCCGTCTGGCGGGCGGCTGGGCCAGCCGTCCCTATCGCATTCCCGTTCACATACCCCGTTCCCGTCTCGGCGAACCAGACGAAATCCGCCAGTTGGGCGTAGGTCACATCGTCGCGGATGTCGCCGAACTCGTTGAAGAGCGGCTCCGCGCTCAGCCGGCAATACTGGAAGCCCCCGCTCAGGCCCGGCACCGCCTTGCCCTTCGCGTCCGTGTAGCCCGCCGCCACCCGGCGCACCCGCTCCGCCGTGATGTCGCGGGCGATGCCCGGCTCCATCTCCACCAGCAGGAACCGGCGGGTGCCGCCATCCTCCGCGTTCTGCTTCAGCACCGCGTGCCCCGTCGTGCCGGAGCCGGCGAAGGAATCTAATACCAATCCGTCATTTCCAACTAGCGATACAATATACTGAATTAGTTCCACTGGCTTTGGATAATCGAAATTGATGCCCATTTGTTTAAGCCGTGCCGACATATTTTGAGTCGAACTGAATCCCGAGAGGGTAGAAATTACATGGCTAGGTTTTTCACGGCGTTTTACAATCTCTATTGTTCCGGAAGGCATAAACTCAAATGTAGTTTCTTGCCCCTTGCTATCGGTAATAGGACTCAGTTCATTTCCAATAAACTTCTCCAGCAATCTTTTTGAACTCCAACCACTGGAAACTTCAAACGGCGCTACAACACGCCCTGCTTTTACCTTGGCCGCACTCTCAAATTTAGGCCATTGTCCTTCTGCTTCATAGAGAACGCCCTCCGCAAAGCCGGCAGGGAAACCTTTTGGAATTCTTATCGAAGAAATTGGATTCTTTGGGCCATTTTTTACAATTGTATTTCGAATCTCTGGCCTCATCAGTTTACTTGAGGCTGGAGTTGATGGATCGACAACCTGAGGGTATTCAAAAGCTTCGGCATTTCGCGCGAACGCAACAATGTATTCGTGATTTACTTTTATTTTTGCTTGGTTATCGAAATTTCCATCGGTTCTCCAGCAAAAGGTGGCTAAATGATTTTTTTTTCG
>JACKQC010000021.1 GCA_024233085.1 Akkermansiaceae bacterium | reverse complement strand
CCGCTGCTGGCATCCCTGCCGGGATGCGTGTGATTGGGTGGTTCGGCTCCGGTGGTGTCGCTGCGCTCAACCGACCGGCTAATTTCTTCGATGCCCCCGGCATCTCCGGACGACGCGAACGACGGAGCCCCTTCCAAATACCTTGCCATTCCCATCGCTCACTGTTCGATCGGGAACATTCACTTGCCTGCCTCCGCAATCCATTTTCTGACTGAGTCGCGCAGGAAAGTCACCCCGCGTTTCCCGTCAAAGACATGAAAGAATAAAAGAATAAAGGGACGGGTCCGTTATTGAAAAAGTGCAGTAGAAAAGTGCAGTAGGGACAGATGTGATGGCAGAAGGGGATGTGAACGTAGAGGTGGCGGATTTTGGCTGAGTTTTCAGTTTTCAGAATTTGGTTGTCTTGTTGGAGTGAATCGGTTAGAACGGATGCAGCGTAGAAGTTCCGCTCCGATGAGAAGATACCTGCTTCCCCGAAGTCCGACAGCCAGGATCGTCTGGGTGATCGGAGTGATGGTTCTCGTTTGGATAGGGCGATGTGTGGTGCATTCGTGGCGTTTGGATGCCGTGGAGTCGTTGGCGAGCGCAACCGGTGGCAGTATTAGTCGCTATCAGTGGAACGAAATCGCCCGGCAATTTCCCAATCTCTTTCACAAACTCTCCGAAAAGGGTGTCGATTGGTTCGACGAGGTTTTCGCTTTGCATTTGGGCGCTGAACCGCTGCCTCAAAGGGGGCGTCATTGCTTCGACAACCTCCCCAAACTTCGTGTTGTTTCAGTTGGATGCTCCAACTTCAACGGGCGGGATATGCGGAGCCTAGCTTCGAATTCCGACATCAGTCAGTTGGAACTGTACAACGTGAATTGGTCCGCCGAACTTTTCGGGGAGATCTCGAAACTGCAAAATTTAAGGAGACTCACGATCATGGATCATTGGTCGGGCCGTCTCAAGGGGGACATGTTCCGGCAATTGGAAAGCCTTCCCCAGCTCGAAGAACTTTGGATTCATTCCAGCTCCCTTGGCGATTCGACTTTGGATTCACTTCCGGTGTTTCCCAAACTGATAGCTGTCGACTTTGACTTTCGAATCACCGATGAGGGATTTTCCAGCCTGCTCAAGCATCCGGCTTTGGAACACGCTCACCTCGGCGGCGCGGTCCTCTCCAACGAATCTGTCGATTACCTCACAGAATTGTTTTGGGTTCGAGCTTGACTACGGAGTTCTTCCCGATATTGAAGATGGGAATAAATATGCAGGAAATATTTTTATCTTAGATTCACAATTTCAAAATCCACTTTATAGCGGCTTCTCTAAGATCTCAGAGGGGTATCATTGCCTTGCACATGAGGTGCTGCATTCTCTTGGTGTTTTGGAGCATGAAAGTTCTTTATGGAAATCGTGGAATCTTATGGGGGAAGACTTGATTCCCTTGTCGGAAAATGTCGCGGATCAAGTTATGGATCAGATAAGGATTTCAAAAGAGCAGGAAGATAGCGTTTTCGCTGCGATACGTCTTGAAATAGAATATAAAGATGAAAATTAGAGGATTTTCAATTGTTTTGACTCTTGTCTTTCTCGCATTGTCGAAGCAAGTGATTGTGTTTGCGGCTGAGGGGGAGATGGACCCGGATCAAGTTATTCTAGAAGCTTTGGCATTTGATCAGCTAGCGATCAACGATGATATCATTAAGAATCCTGATCGATATAGGGTGGCTCTCGAAAAAGTTGCGAGAGGCAAAGCGAAAGGTAATAGGCAATTAAAGATTGTTAGATTGGCATATTTTGTTTTTGATGATGTTTCGTTTTCAAGAGAGGTGAAAGAGGCTCTTGAACTTTTGCCTTCAGATAAGAAAGACGATAATATTATGGAAATGGATGCCAGGAGGGTGATTTCAACTTTAGTAAGGCAGCGAAATTTGGTTATCGCTGATCGAGCGACGGTTCTCTCTGATGTGGAAGGTGATTATAAGAATGGTGTATCCAATGTTGGTAAAGAAAAAGATCCAAAAGCGCGGAAGAGTGAAGGAGTGGCTACTAAAGAGGACGTTTCTTCTGGTGGATCACTTGGGGCAACTGGTGATTCGCATCAAGTTCAAGAGCGTTCGAGCCTAGAGGGTGTCCATCAGTATTGTCAAATATCGTTATGGGTTATGATTGCTGCGGCGATTGTTGAAATTGCCTTGTTGGTTCTCCTTTGGAGGAAGGCAAAATCACACTACACGACAAAAATTGACTGATATTTTGGCATTCTGAAGTGGCCCCGGAAAACGGCGAATAAGCGAATAAAGGGACTGGTCAATTATTGAAAAAGTGTTGACCCTTTACGTCAATGGACTGCCCTGGATCGCGGTGCCCCAGGCGAGTTTGGCCGGCCGCCCCGCCCAGGCGGTGATCGGCGCGAGTTCATGGGAGCCGCGCGCCGATGCCAACGGGACTCCGGTCACGCCGGACGGCGACGGGTTGCCGATGAGCCTCGGCGCGTTCCTCGGTTTTGACGCCCCGCTCGACGACGCCCAACGGCTGGCTATCGAGGATCGTCCGGCCGAGAATACGGCCGAGAATAAAGAATAAAGGGACTGGTCAGTTATTGAAAAAGTGCTTGCATTCTGGTTCCGATTCCCCATCCTGCCACAGCCATGAGAAAAGCCCGGTTGATTCGAGAAGAAGGCGACGCGTTTTACCACTGCATGTCGCGAGTGGTGGATAAGCGTTTTATTTTCAACGCAAAGGAGAAAAATTATTTCCGGAAATGGATGCGCAAGCTGGAGGCGTTTTGCGGGGTCGAGGTCGTGACGTTTTGTCTGATGTCCAACCATTTCCATCTTCTGGTCCGCGTGCCGGCGCGCGAGCGCCTGGCCAGGCTGACGGTCGAGGCGCTGCTGGACATGCTGCCGATCCTCTACAACGACGCGCAGATGCTTCACATCCGCCAGGAGATCGACCGGGCGCGGGCGTCCGGAGACGAACGATGGCTGCGTCAGATTCTGGATCGCTACGAATCGCGGCGGGGCGATTTATCCGTGTTTCTCAAGGAACTGAAACAGCGATTCACCCAATGGTACAACCGCACCAACAACCGACGAGGCACCTTATGGGAGGATCGGTTCAAGAGCGTGCTGGTGGAGGGCTCGGAGGAGGCGTTGTTGACGATGGCGGCCTACATTGACCTCAATCCGGTGCGGGCCGGGATGGTGAGCGATCCCAAGGATTACATCTGGTGCGGATACGCGGAGGCGGTGGCAGGTCGGCGGGTGGCGCGACGGGGGCTGGCGATCATTCTGGAACAGACGTCCTACGGAGTGAATCGCCGGATCACCTGGGCGAACACGGCCACGAAATACCGGCTCCTGCTCTTCGGGCACGGCGAGGAACGCGAGGGCGACCCGGAATACGGCGAGAAAAGCCGCAAAGGCTTCAGCCAGGAAAGGGTCGAAGCGGAGTTCGAGCGAGGCGGGAAGCTCTCGATTCCGGAAATTCTCCGTTGCCGGGTGCGTTACTTCTGCGATGGAGCGGTCTTCGGGAGCGTGGAATTCGTCAACGGTGTCTTCGAGTCCCATCGTTCCCGCTACGGTCCGAACCGAAAATCGGGCGCCCGAAAGATGCGCGGCGCCGAATGGGGCAACCTTCGCGTGCTGCGCGATTTGCGGAGCGGGGTGTTTGGGTAACTATCTCTTCCACGGGCAACGCCCCCCAACCTCAAACAGGGTCGGGTCGCGGACCCAACCCTGTTCGATCCGGTTCACCCCACCAGTTCCGTCACCACCCGGCCGGCGATGTTGGTCAGGCGGAAGTCGCGACCGGCGTAGCGGTAGGTGAGGCGCTCGTGGTCGAGCCCGAGCAGGTGCAGGATGGTGGCGTGCCAGTCGTTGACGTGGACCTTGCCCTCGACGGCCTGGTAACCCAGCTCGTCGGTCGAGCCGTGGCGGAGCCCGCCCTTCGCGCCGCCGCCGGCCATCCAGAGCGAGAATCCCTTGCTGTTGTGATCGCGCCCATCGTTGCCCTGCGAATGCGGCGTGCGGCCGAACTCGCCGCCCCACATCACGAGCGTGTCTTTCAGCAGATCGCGGCGCTTCAAGTCGGTGAGCAGGCCGTGGATGGGCAGATCGATCTGGACGCAGTTGGTTTCCAGAGCGTTGCGAAGATTCCGGTGATGATCCCAGTTCCCGTGGGTCACCTCGATGAAGCGCACCCCGGCCTCGGCCATGCGTCGGGCGACGAGGCATTGGCGGCCAAACTGAGCCGTGGCCTGCCGGTCGATGCCGTAGAGTTTCTGTGTCTCGGCCGATTCGCCGGAGATGTCCAGCACCTTCGGCACCTCGTCCTGCATGCGGTAGGCGAGTTCGAAGGACTCGATGACGCCCTCGACTTCGGGCTGGTGAACGTCGCGTTTCAGTTTTTCGATGTTGAGCGACTTGATGTAGTCGAGTTGCACGCGCTGGAGCGACTGGTCGAGCGAGCCACCGTTCGAAATGTTGGCGATGGAGTCATTTTGATTCGCCCCGAAACGACGGCCCTGCTGCTCGCGCCCGATGGGCGTGCCCTGGTAGATGGCCGGCAGGAAGGCGCTGCCGTAGATTTGCGCCCCGCCGACCGCGGCGGGCGGCGAGAGGGTGACGAAGCCGGGGAGGCTCTGGTTTTCGGTGCCGAGCCCGTAGAGCGCCCACGCGCCCATCGAGGGGCGGACGAACTGGAAATTGCCGGTGTGCATCTGCACGGTCGCCTGCGGATGGTTCGGGATGTCGGTGTGCATGCTGTTGACGATGCACATCTCGTCGGCGTGCTTCGCCACATTGGGAAACAACGACGAGATCCACTGGCCGCTCTTCCCGTGCTGGCTGAATTCCCACGGCGATCCGAGGAGCTTGGCCGTGCCGCGATTCGGAGCCGTCTTGCCGCTGGCGGCGGTCAGGTCCGGCTTGTGGTCGAAGGTGTCGACGTGCGATGGCGCGCCGCGCATGTAGAGGAAAATGACGCGCTTGGCCTTGGGGGCGAAGTGCGGTTCCTTCGGAGCCAGCGGGCTTTTCTCGCCTTCGGCGGCCATCGTGCTCAGGGCCGAGAAAGCGAGGTAACCGAACCCGCCCGAGAGCGATTGCAGGGCGAGCCGGCGGGAGAGCGTGGGAGTCGGGATGGCATTCATGGGGAAACGAGACGTTCGGAGTTCAAGAAACCTCAGTTCAAATAGCGAAACTCGGCGCTCGACAGCAGCGCCTGGCAAAAGGTGACAAGGGCCTGGTCGCGCGCCTCGGACTCGGCGGTTCCGGCCTGTTTGGCGGTGTCGACGAAGCGCTCGAAATAGGCCTTGGTCTTGCGTCCCTCCTCGGCCGTCGGCGGGCGTCCGTAGGCGAGGTAAAAGGCCATGTAGCCGAGCTTCGGTCCCGAGAGGTTCATGTCCTCGGTCAGGTGGACGGCCATCGCGGCGCTCTGCGCGCGGACGAAATCGGAGTTCATCAGGTAAAGCGCCTGGCTCGGCACGGTCGTCACGTCCCGGCTGCCCATCACCAGGCTCGGATCGGCGAAATCGAAGAGATCGAGCGATTCCGGCACCAGGTCGCGAACGATCGGCAGGTAAACGGAGCGGTGGTTCGAAGCGGCCTTGACGGTGGCCTCGTTGACGGTGCGCCCGACGAAGCCGTCGCCGGCTTTCGCGATGGCGGACCCGACCGGACGGGCGAGGTCGAGCCGGCCGGACACGGCCAGGGTGGCGTCCCGCAGCGATTCGGCGTCGAGCCGTCGGGGCGCCATCCGCCACAGGAGGTTGTTGTCGGGATCCTTCTCGTAGCCGGCCTCGTCATAGGTCGAACTCATCCGGTAGGTCCGGCTGAGCGCCAGCTCGCGGACCAGCGACTTGATCGACCAGTTTTTCTCCATGAACCGGATGGCGAGGTGGTCGAGCAATTCGGGATGGCTCGGCGCCTGGCCGGTGGCGCCGAAGTTGTCCACCGAGGTCACGATCCCCCGCCCCGTCAGCCAATACCAGGCGCGGTTGGCGAAAACGCGGGCCGTCAGGGGATTCTCGGGCGAAACCATCCAGTCCGCGAGCTGCAGGCGTCCGCTTTCGTCGGCGGAGATGGGCTCCTCGTCCCCGGTTTTGATGACCTGGAGAAACCCGCGCGGCACGCGCTCGGCGGTGGCCTTTTCCTCCTCGCCCCGGATCAGAATTTGCGAGTCGAAGGGCTCCTCGCGATCGCGCACGGCCATGGCCAGCGGTTTGGGACGGCCATCCTCGTCGTAGAGCGCCAGCCGGGCCTCCGCGAGGCCGATCTGGCCGGAGAACCGCAACGTGGAAAGCTGGAGCCGCTGCGCCGTGTCGGAGTCGCCGGAGCGCCGGGCCTCGCGCGCCTGCTCCTGGATGCCGTCGAGCTGCTCCCGCTGATTATACAGGGCATACTGAAGGTCGATCAGTTGGCCGACCGAGAGTGGATCGATCGGCGGCTTCGCGTCGGGGACCGGCAGCTCGACCAGCCCCGTCGCGCGCCGGTTCTGCTGGTTGCGCGCGGTGCCGAAAAACGTTTCGCTGCTCAGAAAGATGCCCGCCAGGGCGTAATAGTCCGAACTCGGGATCGGGTCGAACTTGTGATCGTGACAGCGCGCGCACGCGGCCGTGGTGCCGAGGATGGCCTGGGTGGTGGTGTCGATCTGCTCGTCGACCAGGTCGAATCGAAACTGGCGCGTGTTCTGTTCGTTGAGCGATTTCGTGCCGATGGCGAGAAAGCCGGTCGCCACCAACCGCGAGGCGCGCTGCTCGTCCGACTCCGCCGGCAACAGGTCGCCGGCGATCTGCTCACGCACAAACTGGTCGAAGGGCTTGTCGGCGTTGAGCGAGTCGATCACGTAGTCCCGGTAGCGCCAGGCGTGCGGGTAGAGGGCATTGGCCTCCTTGCCGCTGGACTCGCCATAGCGCGCGACGTCCAGCCAATGGCGCCCCCAGCGCTCGCCGAAGCGCGGGGAATCCAGCAGCTTGTCCACCGCTCCCGCCAGCGCGGCATCGGCATCCCGCTCCCACGCCTGGACGAACCCCTCCACCTGGGACGGAGTCGGAGGCAGACCGATCAGGTCAAAAAACAAGCGCCTCACCAGCGTCCTCGGATCGGCCTCCGGCGCCGGTTTGAGACCGGCCTCGTCCAGTTTGGCCAGCACGTAACGGTCGAGGTCCCGCTTCGGCCAGTCCGGATCCGAGACCTCGGGCAGCTTCGTTTTCACCGGTTTCTGGTAAGCCCAATGATCCCGGCCCGCCTCGATGTCGATGGTGTTGGTGTATTTTTCCTTTGGCTTGTTGGCGGGCGAGCTGTCCGGATCCTCGCGCCGCGGGTCCGGCGCGCCCATCTGGATCCACTTCTCGAAATTCGCGATCACCGATTCCGGCAGTTTCGTCTTCGGCGGCATTTCCATGTCGCTGTCCGTGTAGGTGATCGCGGTGTAGAGCAGGCTCTCCCGGGGGCTGCCCGGCACCACCGCGTGGCCGTTGTCGCCTCCGCGCAGCACGGCCTCGCGAGTGTCGAGCAGCAGGCCTCCCTTGACCTTTTCGGCGGTTTCGGAGTGGCATTTGAAGCAGCGATCCATCAGCACGGGGCGGATGTTTTTTTCGAAAAAATCGAGCTGCTCGCGGGTGAATTCCGTCGAGGCGGCCATCGAAACGTTTTCCTGGGCGGTCGCGATTTCGGTGGCGGCGAGGGCCGCGAGCAATGCCGGAAGGATTCGGGGGGAATAACGGCTCATAGGGTTGTTGCGGATTGAGATGTGAAACCCGGCGACGATCGAAAAGTTTCGGAAAAGCCGGTTTGTCGAAACGAAATCGTTTGATGACTCCCCCGCCCGGCGTGTAAACGATGGCCCGGAAAACTCATGAAATCGTTCCCACCGGCCCTGCTCTCCCTGCCTTTTTTGCTCGCCACCATCGTTCCCGCGGCGGAGGCGGCGCCGCCGAATTTCGTCTTCATCATCGCCGACGACTGCACCCATCGCGAGCTGGGCTGCTACGGGGGCCAGGCAAGGACGCCGAATATCGACCGTCTCGCCACCCAGGGCATGCGCTTCACCCACTGCTTTCAGGCCGCCCCCATGTGCTCCCCCACGCGGCACAATCTCTACACCGGCCTGTATCCGGTCAAGAGCGGCGCCTACCCGAACCACACCTTCGCGAAGGACGGGACGAAGAGCGTCTGCCATTACCTCGGCGACCTGGGCTACCGCGTCGCCCTCAGCGGAAAGACGCACATCGCCCCGCGCGAGACCGTGTTTCCCTTCGAATATTCCGGCGTCGCCAACAACCCCGACCCCGAGGCCATCGACGCCCTGGTCGGCGAATGCGCCATCGCCGGGCGGCCCTTCTGCCTGTTCGCCTGTTCGAACGAACCGCACACCCCGTGGAACAAAGGCGACCCCTCGGCTTACCCGCCGGAGAAAGTCGTCCTCCCGCCCTACCACGTGGACACGCCCGAAACGCGGGACGGCTGGTCGCGCTACCTCGCCGAGATCACCTATTTCGACGGTCAAGTCGGGGAAATTCTCGCCCTGCTCGACAAGCACGGCGTCGCGGACAATACCCTGGTCATTGTGACCACCGAACAGGGAAACAGCATGCCCTTCGCCAAGTGGACCCTCTACGACTCCGGCATCCAGACCGCCCTCATCGCCCGCTGGCCCGGCCATATCCGGCCCGGCTCTGTCTCCGGCGCCCTGGTGGAATACGTCGACGTGCTGCCCACCTTCATCGACGCCGCCGGGGGCGCGCCCGCGCCGGTCCTCGAGGGCCGCAGTTTCCTCCCCGTCCTGCGCGGCGAGACGGACCGGCACAAGGACCACGTCTTCGCCCTCATGACCACCCGCGGCATCAACAACGGCTCGGACCACTTCGGCATCCGCTCCGTCCGCTCGGACACGCACAAGTTGATCGTCAATCTCACCCCCGGCGAGACGTTCCGCAATGCCTGCGTGCAGTCGCCCGAGTTCGAGTCGTGGGTGCGCGCGGCCCGGGCCGGCGACGCCGACGCGGCGGAAAAGGTGCGCCGCTACCAGCACCGGCCCGCGGTGGAACTCTACGATCTCGCCACCGATCCCCTCGAATGGAACAACCTCGCCGACGATCCCGCCCAGGCCGAAACCCTCGCCGCCCTTCGCGCGAAACTGGACGCCTGGATGAGCCAACAGGGCGACCAGGGGCAGATCACCGAGATGGAGGCGCTCGATCATCTCTCGCGAAACCGGCAAAAGGCCGAAAACGCGGGAAAATCCGGGAAAAAGGGCGGGAAAAAGCGGCCGACCCAACAGGGTTGACCCTCGGACCCAACCCTGTTGGGTCGGGGTCCTTTCGGTTGATTCTTCGGCTTTCCCGGCAAAATTGGCCGCTCCGCCTTTTCCATTCCTCCCTCGACTTCCGATGGACGTCCGCTACGTCGCCAGACTCGCCCGCCTCGCCCTCTCCGAGGAGGAGGTGTCGCGTTACCAGGATCAACTCGGGCACATCCTCGAACACGTCGAGCAGTTGAAAGGCGTCGACGTTTCCGAGATCGAACCGACCGCGCACGCCAGCCCGGTTTTCGACGTGATGCGCGAGGACGCGCCGCACGGCGAATCCTTCACCGCGGAGGAGGCTCTCGCCAACGCGCCCGAAGTCTCGCAGGGCCAGTTCAGGATGCCCAAAGTCGTCGAGTAGCCCTTCCTTTCGTTTTTCTTTTTTTTTTCGACCGGTGAAACACACGATTTCCGAACTTCGGGCGGCATACGGCTCGGACGATCTTACCCCCGCGGACGCGCTTCGTTCGCTTGCGGAGGCGATCGCGACGCGCGACGGCGGGATCGGCGCCTATCTCTCGCACGATCTGGACGCCGCGCTGGCCGAGGCGGCCGCGGCCGATCTTTCCAAGCCCCTCGGCGGCGTGCCGATCGCCATCAAGGACCTGATCAACGCCAAGGGGCAGCCCTGCTCCTGCGCGTCGCGAATACTCCGCGGAAAATACACGGCGCCCTACGACGCCACCGTCATTCGAAAACTCCGCGCGGCCGGCGCCATCCCTTTCGGGCGGATGAACATGGACGAGTTCGCGATGGGATCGTCGACGGAGAACTCGGGCATCCATCCCTGCCGCAATCCCTGGGACACCACGCGCATTCCGGGCGGTTCGTCGGGCGGCTCGGCGGCGGCGGTCGCGGCGGACCTCGCCGTCGCGGCGCTCGGTTCGGACACCGGCGGATCGATTCGCCAGCCGGCGGCGTTTTGCGGCGTGACGGGCTTGAAGCCGACCTACGGCCGCGTCTCGCGCTATGGGCTGGTCGCCTTCGCCTCGTCGCTGGACCAGATCGGTCCCTTGACGAAGACGGTGGAGGACGCCGCCCGGCTTCTCCAGGCGATCGCGGGCCCGGACCCGCGCGACTCGACTTGTCTCGACCGCGAGGTGCCGGACTACGCCTCCGCCATCGGCCGCGACATCGGAGGGCTGAAAATCGGACTGCCGCGCGAGTATTTCGCCGAGGGGCTCGACCCCCGCATCAAGTCGCTGGTCGAGGCTGCGGTGAAGCAGCTCGAATCGCTCGGCGCCGAACCGGTCGAGATCTCGCTGCCGAACACGGGCCACGCCGTGGCGGTTTACTACATCATCGCCACCGCCGAAGCCTCGGCGAATCTCGCCCGCTTCGACGGCGTGCGCTACGGGCACCGCGCCGAGGGCGCCACCGACCTGCTCGATCATTACGAACGCAGCCGGGAGGAAGGCTTTGGCGACGAGGTCAAGCGCCGCATCCTCCTCGGCACCTACGTGCTCAGTTCGGGCTACCACGAGGCCTATTACCTCCGCGCGCAAAAGGTTCGCACGCTGATTCGCGACGATTTTTCGCGGGCCTTCGCGTCGGTCGACCTGATCGCCTCGCCGGTCTCGCCGGTTCTGCCCTTCAGGCTGGGCGAAAAGCTCGACGACCCGCTCTCGCTCTATCTCGCGGACATTTACACCCTCTCCGCCAATCTCGCCGGCCTGTGCGGCATCTCCGTGCCTTGTGGATTCATCGAGGAGGAACCGGGAAAACCCCTGCCCGTGGGTCTCCAACTGCTCGGCAGGCCCTTCGGCGAAGCGGATCTGCTGCGCGCCGCTCACGCCTATGAACAAGCCGCGCGGCACCCGCGCGAAATCCCGGGGAGCGCCGCCAACGCGTAGCGGCCGCGAAAGCCTCGGTCAGGCGGTTCCCTCCCCGCCCGGCGTTCCGTTTTCGTCTTCCTCCGCCACGGGCTCGAGGCGTCGGAAACGCACCTCCTGCACGCTGCGTTCGTCGGCCTTGGTCACCGTTGCTTCGTAGCCCTCGATGATCGCCGTTTCGCCGATCTCCGGCAGGCGTCCGATGATATGGGTCACATACCCGCCCACGGTGCTGACGTCCGGGCTCCCGAGTTCGATATCGGCGTGCTCGGCCAGCTCATGCAGGGGCAGGGTGCCGTCCGCCACGAATTCGTTGGAATCCACGCGCCGAAACTCCCGGTCGTCCTCGTCGAATTCGTCCTGAATCTCGCCGACAAGTTCCTCGACGACGTCGTCGAACATCACCAGCCCGAGCGCGCCGCCGAACTCGTCCACCACGAGCGCCATGTGGGCGTGTCTTTCGAGGAAGGTCTGGAGCAGCGAATCGAGCGGCATCAACTCCGGCACCGGCGCCAGATCGCGGCGAATGCGATGGAGGTCGGGATTTTCGCGGCGCATCTCGGCGAGGAGGTCCTTGATGTGGACCAGGCCGAGGGTGTGATCCAGGTGCCCCTCCACGAGCGGAAAACGGGTGTGCTTCGACTCGATGGCGAGGTCGATGTTTTCCTCGAAGGACTTGTTGACGTCGAGCATCACGGCCTCGTTGCGCGGCGTCATGATGTCGCGCACGGTCAATTCGTTGAGTTCGAGGGCGTTGATGAGGATTTCACGCTCAGTCTCGGTCACCTCGCCCGCGACACCGGTCTGCTCGACGAGGATGGCGAGTTCCTCCGCGCTGTGGATCGCCGAATGCTCGCCGCCCGGCTCGACGCGAAAGACCGTGCGCAGCAGCCAGGTGGCGCAGCCGTTCAGGAGACGGATCGGCAGGCGGAACACCAGATAGAACGCGTGCAGGGGACGGCTGCACAGCATCGCCGCGCCAAGGGACTTTCGGATGGCCAGCACCTTCGGCAACTGTTCGCCGACGACCACGTGCAGAAAAGTGATCGCCGAAATCCCGACGAGGAAAGAGAGGGAGCGAATCCAACCCTCCGACAGGCCCGCCAGACTGAGAGCCGGTTGCAGGAGCCGCGAGATGAAGGGCTCGCTGACGGAACCGAGCACGATGCTCGCGATGGTGATGCCCAACTGGCAGGCGGACAGGTAGGCGTCGAGGTGGTGGACGATGTGCCCGGTGAGAACGGCGCTCTTTTTCTTCGCCTCGACCAAGGGCTCGAGCTGGCTGGTGCGCACCTTCACCAGCGCGAACTCCGCCGCGACAAAAAAACCGTTGAGCGCCACGAACAGCAACAGCAGAAAAACCTGCCACCCCACGTAGCCCGACTGCAATTCCCCGTAGTTGAGGGTCAGTTCGTGCCCGGCGGAAGCGGCGGCGAGGCAGGGGATGTCCCGGAGCGCGATCATCCGAGTCCGCCAAGCGACCGGCGATGAAAACGCGCGCGCGCCCCGCCGGCAAGCCGGGTGCCATCGGACGGGGATTTCGGGAGCTTCATAGTTTTTCGTAGACGCCCTGGTCGCGCTTTTCCAGCACGGTAAACCCGGCGCTCTTGGCGTCGGCGACCGAGAGCGGCTTCGCCACCTTGGGCGTATTGACGCGGGAGATGACCTTTTTCACCCGGTTGCGGCACAGCGGGCACTTTTCCAGGGGAGCCCGGTCCACCGGACGACGCAGTTCGAAGCCGCGCTTGCAGATGCGACACCCCTTCTCGGGGTCATCGGAGATGTACTCGTAAATGGGCATGTCTTCTCCGGCGCGGCGGGGATCCGCCAACCGCCGGAACCGGAAAGGAAAATACCCGCCCTCGCCGCCGCTACCAGCTTGACTTCGTCACGCCGGGAATGAGGCCCTGGGAAGCCAACTCGCGGAAGGCGATACGGGACATTTTGAAGCGGCCGATGTAGGCGCGGCGGCGGCCCGTCACTTCGCAGCGATTGACGGTCCGGGTCGGACTGGCGTCGCGCGGCAACAGCGAAAGGCCCACGTAATCGCCGCGTTTTTTCAACTCGGCGCGCAGTTTCGCGTACTTCGCCACGGTTCTTTGCTTGCGCTTGTTGCGCTCAATCCAACTTTTCTTAGCCATGATGCGCGGGAATTTACGGGTTTTTGAACATTTTCAAGCGATTTCCCCAAAAAAGCCGCCAATTCCGGGATTGCATTCCCCCGCCCTTCCGCGCATTCTCCGGAAATGTCCGCGCGTGTTTTCCGATCGCCGTTTCCCACGTTCCTCGTGGGAATGATGCTTCTTTTCGCCGGGTTCGCGGCGGCCCAGGACGACGGGCCCGATGGGCCCGACTTCGTTCCCAGCGAGGGCGACGACTGGCTGGAGTACTACTACCGGAAACCGACCCCGGACCGCTTCGTCGGGCAATTGAAGAACTGGAGCGCCGACGGCACCCTCACCGACGAGCATGCCCGTCCGCCGCTGATCGCCTTTCTCAGCCAGGTCATCCGGCAAAACCGCGACAAGATCGCCCAGTGGTACGCCGATCTGAAGGGTCTCTCCCCCGAGGATCTGCAGGTGCTCCACACCGCCATGCTCTTTTCCCGCACCTCCGAGGCCGAGGACGTGCTGAAGAAGGAATACGGCGACAAATTCACCGACCAAAAACAGGAGATGCCGAAAATTCTCGAGATGAAACTCGACCGGCGCGACTCCCTGGACATGCTGTGGGGCTTCTTCTACGCCACCGGCGATAAGGCCGCCATCCGGCGCATCGTGAACATCTTCATCTTCGTCGATTTCCCCGATCGGCCCGACTTCGCCAAGGTGCCCGACGATTACAAGCCGCTCTACACCGAGATGCCGAACGCCGCCCACTGGTCCCTGGTCAGCAACGCCCAGCGCCATCCCAAAGTCCGGGAATTGCTGGAGGAGATCTATCGGGACAAAGCCGAGGAATCCAAGCTTTCCCCGACCGAAAAACGCCGCCTCCGCAACGTTCTCAACGAGATCGATCCGGAGAAGTGGCCCCTCGGCGTGGAGTGAATCGCGGCTTCGTCCGCTCATTGCATTACGTCCGTCACGCCGCCTCCGGAACCCGCCCGATCGTGTCCCCGGCACGCGTTGCGCCCGCCCTGAAACGGCGCTAAGAATCCCGCCATCATGGCCGCCAAAGAAGTCGATCCGTCGATTCCCGTGTCCGATCCTTTCCGGGAGGCCCGCAACGACTCGGGAGTGCTCGAATGCCCTTTTCACGGGGAAAAGATCGTGATGCTGCTCAGACACGAAGACGTGCGCGAAGCTTCGAAGGACTGGGAAACCTACAGCTCGGATTCGCCGTTCCGGGTGCCGATTCCCTCGGAGGAGGACGTGAGATCGATGCGGCAGTTGCCCATCGAAACGGACCCGCCCGAGCACACCGACTACCGGGCCATTGCGGAGCCTTACTTCCAGCGAGCCAAGGATCCGGCGATGATCGCGCAGGTGGAAACGTTGCTCGAGGTAATGCTCGACCAGGCCCTGACGAGCGATGAAATCGAGGTGGTCAACGACTTCGCCCTGCCGGTGCAGTCACGCGCGCTCACCTATCTGCTCAACGTGCCCGAAACCGAGGCCGACACGTGGATCGAGTGGGGCATCCATGTCTTCAAAGTCACGGGTGGGGAATTCAAGAAAGGCACCGTGCTGGAGGAATACCTGCACGCCCAGCTCGACCAGGCGGAGGCAAATCCGGGCGAAGATTTTTTCAGCGCGCTGGTGAAGGCGGAATATCGCGGAAGAAAGCTGACGCGGGAAGAGGCGATGGGATTCGCGAATCTCGCGTTCGCCGGCGGCCGCGACACCATCATTTTCACCATCGTTTGCGCCCTCGGTTATCTCGCCAATCATCCCGAGGCGCTGGAATTCCTGCGCGAAGACCCGAAGCGCATCACCCTGGCCAGCGAGGAATTCTTCCGGGTTTTTATGCCGCTGACCCAGATCGGCCGCGTCTGCCCGCACGAGACGGAAATCCACGGCGTGACCGTGAAGCCGGGCGAACGAATCGGCCTGTGCTGGGCGTCGGCGAACTTCGACGAGCGGGCCTTCGAGGCTCCCGACGAAATCCGCCTCGATCGAAAGCCGAATCCGCACCTTTCCTTCGGTTTCGGCACGCATCTCTGCCTTGGCGCCCCGCACGCGCGGCTTATCCTGCGCACGCTTTTACGCCTCTGTTGTGAAAAAGTGAAACGAATCGAAATCCTCGAAGCCGTCGATCGCATCGAACACGAGGCGAAGTTCGACCGGAAGCTCGGCTACGAGACGCTGAGGGTGCGTTTCGATCGCCTTTGACCCACCGGTCAGGGCAAAAACAAGAACTCGTTGCTGTTGAAGATCGCGCGGCAAAGCGTCGCCAGACCGGCTTCCTTCACGACCGCGGCGGCGTCGGCCAGCTCATCGGGAGCCGGCTCGCGGGAATAGGCGAGTTGGTAGGCGCGCCGAATCCGGCTCGCGGGATCGGCGCCCGAACCGGCTTCAGTTTCGACCCGCCGGGCAAAGGCCTCGGCCTCATCGATCGTGAAGCGGCTGTTGAACAGGTTCAGCGCCTGGATCGGGGTGGTCGACTGGCGCCGTCGGGCGATGCTCTGCCCGGCGTCGGGACAGTCGAAGGCACCAAACACGGCCTCCCGCTCCATCCGGATCTTGTGGGCATAAATCATGCGCCGCCGCCCTTTCTCGTCGAACTGCTCAACCGGCGGGAAGCCGCTCAGGCCACCGCGACTTTGAAACAAATCGAATCCCGGGCCGCCCGCTTTTGGGCTCAGCCGTCCGCTCACCGCGAGCATGGTGTCGCGAATCGTCTCCGCCTCCAGCCTCCGCGAGGGAAACCGCCAGAGGAGTCGCGCGTCGGCGTCGATCTCCCGTCCCTTCGCGTTTTCCGCCAACGAGGACTGCCGATACGTCCCGGAAAGAACGATCAGACGATGCAGGTGCTTCACCGACCAGCCTGACCGCACAAACTCGGACGCGAGCCAGTCGAGCAACTCCGGGTGCGCCGGAGCGACACCGCTGTGACCGAAGTCATTCGATGTCTCCACCAACCCGATGCCGAAATGTCCCTGCCAGAGGCGATTCACCATCACCCGAGCGGTCAGGGGATGGTCCGGGCGGGCGATCCAGTCGGCCAAAGCGACCCTTCGCTCCGTCTCGGGGGCATCCTTTGGCAGCGACAAGTTTCCCAGTGCGCTCAGCACAGAAGGACCGACCTCCTCCTTCGGCTGCTCGGGATCTCCCCGATGCAACACCCGCATGGGTTCGGGCGCGCGAAAAACGCCGCCATACACCATCTCTCGTTCCCCCAGCGAACTGACCTTTTGCTCGATGGCCTTCTTCTCGTCGAGCAGTGCCTTGGCTTGTTTGGCATCCCCGGCTTCCAGTCCGGCGAGCGAAAAGTCCTGCGGCGCCTTGGCGTTTTCCGAATCAAACGGCTTCCGATCGGTGGAATCCGCCACCAGCCGCCAATCGCCGGAGTCGTCCGCCACCTCGATGGCGTACTCGATCGCGAGTCGATCCTTGAATTTTCCGAGCCGGTCCCGGCCCCACGCCACGCGCTCGATGGTCTCCTCGCGCGGAAACTCCAGCAACACCCAGCCACCGCCCATCTCATTGGACATCCAACTGCGCGAATTGCCGTATTCACCGTCGTTGACGAAACGAAGCTCGTGCCGGTTGACCGAAGTCTTGCTTCCCGAGGCCACCGGACGGACGCCCCGCGAGGCGAGCGCGAGGTTGTTGCCTTCCCGGTCGAAGACCTCCAACTCATCGATGCAGGGTTCCAAATTGTTGGTTTTTCGAATCGTAAGCCGCACCTTGCGCGCGTTCACCGGAGCAAATCGCTCGACATTCTGTGCGGGACTGACCGGCGGCCGCGCAACGCCGGACTTCACGAGAGGGACATAGGACGCGAGCGTCTTTTCGATCTCCCCGAGGCGGGAGGACAGCTTCTTGGACTCCTGACGAGCCGCCTCAGCCTCTGGAGTCCGGATCGGCCGGTCTCCGTAATCCACTCCGGCGAAAAAGGCCTGCAGCGAATAGTAGTCGTGCGTTGAGATCGGATCGAACTTGTGGTCGTGGCACCGGGCGCAACCGATGCTCAGCCCCAGAAAGGCCTCGCCGGTATTGATGACGATCTCTCCCAACTCATCCTGGCGGGCGAGGCGCTTCGACGCATCGTCCTTGCCGATCTGCCCCGGCAGCAATACGGCTGAGGTCACGAGAAAACCAGTCGCCGCGTCCTTTCCCATCGTGTCGCCGGCCAGTTGTTCCCGAATGAACTGATCGTAGGGCGTGTCGCGATTGAACGCCTCGATCACATAATCCCGGTAAGGCCAGGCATTGGGGCGCGGAGTGTTCACCTCGAATCCGTGCGTGTCGGCGTAGCGCACCACATCCAGCCAATGCTGCGCCCAGCGTTCCCCGTAGTGGGGCGAGCCAAGCAGCCGGTCCACCACCCGCTCGTGGGCGCCGTCGGCCTGGTCGGCCTGAAACGCCGCCACCTCCTCCGGCGTCGGGGGCAATCCCGTCAGGTCAAAGGTAACGCGACGCAGCCAGGTCACCCGATCGGCTTCCCGCGACCGGGCCAGCCCTTTCCCGGCGAGCTTGGCGTCGATGAAGTCGTCAATGGATCGAGCCCCGCCGAAATCCGTCCGCAAGGGCTTGTACGACCAATGGTCCAGCGGATCGGCCAACTTCACGCGGTCGACTCCCTCCGGCCAGACCGCCCCGGCATCGATCCAGGCGGTAAGCGTGTCGATTTCCCCTTCGGTCAGGCGTTCGCCGCTTTTCGGCATCGCCTCGTCCTCGTTCCGGCTGGAAACCAATCGAATCAGCACGCTGTCCGCCGCCTTGCCCGGAGCGAACGGCGCGCCGTGCTCGTCGCCTCCTTTGAAAGCGGCCGATTTCACATCGAGCCGCAGTCCCGACTTCTGTTTCGTCTCGCCGTGGCACTCGTAGCAGTGCTTCTCGAAAATGGGACGAACGTCGCGAACAAAATCCACCGGCTCCGCGGCCTCCGGTCGCGCGCCGACGGCGCCTTGCAGGACGATCGCCATCCCCAAGCACCACCGGACTGCCGTCGAGCGCCTCATTTTTCCCGCGTTTATCCCGATCCAGCGAAGCCGTTTCACTCACGGCGCCGCGAAGAAAATCTTCAGGTTTTTCGTCTGTCGCGCCGCCGCGACGATGTCGGCCCGGCCATCGCCGTTCAGGTCGGCGGCCTTGATGTCCTCGACCGCCACTTCGGGACCGGAGACGCGGGTTTCCCGCCATTGGGCGCCCGCCTCGTCGAGCGGCGTGAAAAGCGCGATGCCCGGCTCGCCTTCGACCTCTTTCGGATGCATGGCGCGCCAGCCGACCACCACTTGGTCCGACCCGACGCCCAGATAGTCCGCGACGGCGATGGCGTGGCCATCCTTGATGGGATCGATGAGGATCGCGGCGCGTTCCCAGAGCCCCTCGCCGCCGTTCGCGGGCTCGACATAGACCGCCGACTTCGAGCCGTGCATCGGCTCCACCGTGGCGACGAAACGGCGGCCGCCGGGCAGTTTCCCGTCGCGGACTTCTCCGGCGAACTCGTTGGTCAGTTGCCGCGCCTTCCATTCGCCGCCCTGACGGTCGAAATGCCACACTCCCTCCTTCGCCGCCGCGATCAGTTCCTCCTCGGGATCGTCGTCCCAGTTCACCGGGTGAAAATTGTGCGACATGTGCATGAAATCGGAGATGACACCGGTCGTCCATCCCTTGGCGTCGCTTGGATCGTCGGGCATCCGGTACTCCAATATCTTGAGCCCCGGTCCCTCGCCATCGATCGTTCCCTTGCCGCGCAGAGGCTTGACCGCCAGGCTGAATTTCCCGTCCGGCCCGGCGATCCAGTGCATGCGGTGGGTGCTCGGCTCGTGCTCCAGCGCCACCGGTGTCCAGCGCTGGGCGCGGTCCTCCGGCGGGATCAGGTAAAACACCGCGCCGTCCTTGATCGATTCGGGGAAATTCCACTGCCCGCCCGTCGCGATCTCGCATTTTCCGTCGCCGTCGATGTCCCGGGCGGTGACGCAGACGTTGTCCCGCTCGGTGAGTTTCTCGGCGATGATGTGTTTGTCCCAGCCGGGATTGCGATACCACTGGATGGTCGACTTGTCGGCGAGAACGATGTCCGTCTTGCCGTCGCCGTCCACATCGGTCAATTGCAGACCGTAGCCGATCTCGATCCGGTCGATCTCGACGGCCTTCCATTCGAATTCGGGCGGTTCGGCGCCGGGAGCGGCCGCGGCGGCCAGCAGGCTCAGGAGACAGGAAACGCGGAGGGCTTTCATCTTCGTCGAAATCGTCGTCGTCATGCGGGGGCCAGAATACCCCGTGACGAAGCCCGAAAACAGCCGGAACCCATGCGCGAATGCGCCGGACCCAACAGGGTTGAGTCACCGACCCAACCCTGTTAAGTCGGAAAAGGAAAGGCCGCGCCCGCTCGGCGGCAAATCGCGGGGCTTCACGCCATGAGCGACGCGATCGGCTTGCCCTGGTCGGTGATCGGCACCGGGCGGTCGCCGTCGAAAAGCTCCTTCAACGGCTGGATGCCGAGATTGGCGAAGATGGTGGCGAACAAGTCGGGCACGCCGACCGGGTTTTCCACGGGCGCCTTGCACTCGTCGTCGGTCACCCCGTGGGCGCCGCGATGCCTGAGTCCGCCGCCGGCGAGCACCACGGAAAACGCGGAACCCTGGTGGCCGCGACCGCCGCCGCCGTCGAAGGCGGAGGGGCGGCCGAACTCGGTGTTCACGACGATCAGCGTCTTTTCGAGCAGCCCGGTCGCCTCGAGATCGGTGATGAGGGTGGACATGGCCTTGTCGAGTTCCTGGATCAGGATGTGCTGCTTGAGCTGTCCCTGATTGTGGGTGTCCCAGCCGGTGCCGTTGACGAAGTTCATGTTGTGCGAAACCTCGATGAAACGCACCCCGCGCTGCACGAGCCGGCGGGCCAGCAGACAGCGCTGGCCGAACTCGCCGCCATAGGATTCGCGCAGGTCGCCTTTCTCCGATTTCAGGTCGAAGACTTCCATGAACTCCGGTCCGGCGAGGCTGAGGCTGTCGCGCAAGGCTTCGTCGTAGCCGCCGATCGCCTTCGGATCGCGGAAATCCCCCGCCGTCTTCCGCATCGAGGCGAGCAGGGTCTCGCGGCGCGCCTGGCGACCGTCGGTGATGTGTTCGGACCGTTTCAGACCGGCGGGACCGGCTTCCGTGTCGAGCAGGTACAGGAAACCCGCCTTCGCGCCGAGGAACCCGGGGCCGCGGGAAAAATTCGGATACCCGATCACCACATACGAGGGCACGCCTTCCGTGACCGGGCCGCGCTCGTGGGCGATGATGGAGCCGATCGACGGATACACGGTGGTCCCGCTGACGTTGCGCCCGGTGTGCATGCGGTTGGAGGCCGCGGCGTGCTCGTCGATCACGTCGTGGTTCACCGTGCGCACGGCGGTGACACGGTCCATCAGCTTCGCCACGCGCGGCAGATGCTCGCAAACCCGGACGCCGGGCACGACGGTGTCGATGGCGGGATAGTAGCTACCGGCCTTCTTCGCCTTGGCGTCGCCGAGCGCCTTCGGGTCCCAGGTGTCGATCTGCGCCGCGCCGCCCCCGAGCCAGATGTGGATGCAGTGCTCGGCCTTGCCCAGCGGAAATTGCGGATAAGCGCCGCCTTCGGCGCCGAGGGAGAATCGCGCGCCGGCCGCCAGTCCGCCGGCGCCGGCCATTTGTATGAAGTGTCGCCTGTTCATCGTGGGAGGGGAGTTTTCAGGGAGGGTTGGTAAAGAATGGAGGCGTTTCGTTCGAAATCGCCGCGCCGTCATCACGGCATGTAAACGAATTCGGGAGAGTTCATCAGCGCCCAGAGCATGTCCTCCATGCGCTCACGCCAGCCGGCGCGCAGGGCGACGGTCGGCGGGTCGCCTTCGCGGGCGCGGCGTTCCTGCTCGATCTTGATGGTGTTGGCCTCCGCGGAGAGGTGGTTCGACCACGCCACGTGCTTGAGCGGCGGCAACTCGGTGACCGGCGGACGCTCCGACTCGGGCACGATGCGGTCGCCGAAGCCCTCGCTGAGCAACTCGGCGTACATCACGCGCTCCTCGTCGGTCGGTTTGCGGGTGAGCAAGCGGAGAAAGACCTGGTCCACCAGTTCGTCCTGACCGATGTCGGGCCGCGCCGCCAGGGCGGTAATGCCGCTGTCCTCGCTCAGGGTGGTCACCCAACGGCCCAGCGAACCGTTGGCGAGAATCGCCGGTTGCCGCACGTTCGGGTCGGTCTCGCGGAGGGATTTCGGCTCCTGCCGCGAGGCGCGCCAGCCGAAGTTCTCGAGCACATCGACGATGACCTGCGCCTTAGGGATGGCGAGGCTGGGGCGGTCGCGTTCGTTGGAAAGCGAGGTGAATTCCCAGGCCCGGCGCGGGAAACCGAGGCTGGTCATGGCCTTCTCGACCTGGGTGCCATCGTTGTCCATCGTCAGTTCCTCGGAGTCGAGTTGCTTTCCGACCGAGGAGAAAAGCGAGTCCACGACCTGCTCGGCGGTCATGCGACGCTGCACGGGCGCGGAAAAATCCGGCGTCACGCCGGGCTCGAGCGGCCGGGATTTGCGCTGGTAGGCCTTGGAATTGAGAATCAGGCGGACGACATGCTTCGCGTCGTAGCCGCTGGCCACCAACTCGCGGGCGAGATAGTCGAGCAGCTCGGGATGAGTCGGCTGCGAGGCCTCCCAGTCGTCCACCGTCTCGACGATCCCCTCGCCCATCAGCTCCTTCCAGTAGCGGTTGGCCACCACCCGGGGGAAACGCTCGTTGCCCGGCGCGGTGATGAGCGCGGCGAGGCGTTCGCGGCTGTCCTTCGGATCGCGCAGGAGCGACTCGTCCACGGCGCCGACGAATTTCTCCGCGAAGGGAGCCGGCCACTCGGGCGTCACGGTTTCTCCGGGATTGAGGGTGATCTCGATCAGCGGTTTGCGACCGGAGAAAGTCGTCATCGGGACCGAAGAGGTTTTCGGCAGGGTGATCTGGTCGCGGTTGAGCATGGCGGCCAGCTCGAAGAGATCGCGCTGCTTCGACTCGTGGTAGGGGGCGTCGTGGCACCGGGCGCATTTCATTTCCACGCCGAGAAAGGCCGTGCCGAGGATGTGGGCCTTGGCGGCCATGGGCACGTCGTTCTGCGCCGCCATGGCGAAACCGGCCGGCCCGCCGTTGTTCTGGCTGCCCTCCATCATCACCAGCTCGGTGACGAAGCGGTCCATGGGCAGGTTGTCCTCCAGCGCCTCGTGAATCCAAAAGCGGAAGGGTCCCGAGTTGTTCAGGGTGGGCTTGAGGATGTTCGGGTTCTCGGCCAGCACATCCTGCCAATAGCTCGTCCAGCGGTCGGCCCAGCGATGATCGGCGAGCAGGCGGTCGATCGCCCGCGACCGGCGGGACTCGGCCGGATCGGCGAGGAAGGTCTCGATCTCCTCGGCCGACGGCACCACGCCGACGGTGTCGAGCGTGACGCGCCGGAGGAACTCGAGGTCGCCCGTCGGCGCGGCCGGTTCGATTTTCCGCCCCTCGGAATAGGAGGCGCCCTCGCCGATCCACGCCGCGATCAGGTCGCGCTGCTCCGCCGTCAGCGGATCGCCCTTGGGCGGCATGATGTCGTCGGCGGCGTCGGGATGGATCAGCTCGAGCAGCAGGCTTTCCTCCGGCTTGCCCGGCGCGATCGCCGCCACCTGGGAGTCGCCGCCTTTCAGGGCCGCCTCGCGGGTGTGCAGGCGCAGGCCGCCCTTGGCCTTCTGTTCGTGGCAGCGAAAACAGTTTTCCGCGAGGATGGGCTTGATCTGGGAGCCGAAATCGATGCCGCCCGCCGCCTTTTCGACTTCCGCGTTCGCCTGGGCCCAGGAAACTTCGAGCAGGGCGTCAATCCCGCCCTTCGCGTCCGCCGGCCGCGCCGGGAGGGTCTCCCGCGCGGTGGCGTGGCGTTTTTCCCAGTAGGCGTTCTCCTTTTCCCGCACGGCGAGACGGTTCTCCGTGTCGATGCGGTCCAATTTCTCCGCCCGGTCGCGACGGTAGGCCAGCCAGCCCGCGTCGGTCAGCGGATAGTCCCGGCCCGCCGGCGAAAGCAGCGCGTATCCCCCGTCGGCCCCCCGCAGGCTGAGGGTGGTCTCGCCCAGCGTGGCGCGCACCTTGCCGTTGCCGGCCAGCATTTCGAGCACCAGCAGCCGCGGCCCGCCGCCGCCGGTCACGGTGACCAGCGTCTCGCGGTCGCCCGGGCCGAGGTAGCGCAGGTGTCCGGCCTCGACCTTCGCGTCCTCGTGAACCTCGTTGTGGCCGCCGCCGCTGTAGTTGCCGTATTCGGTCTCCGCGATCACCTGTCCGTCCAGCCAGAGGCGGCCCTTGCCGCGCGTGCGCAGCAGCAGGTGCTGCTCGCCCTCCGGCAGCGTCACCATCGCCGACGCGCGCAGCAGGAAGGGATTCGACCAGTCCTCGCGCACGCCGGAGCCGCCGTACTTCCGCGGGACCTGGAAAAAGCCGAAGACCTCCTCGTCGTAGCTCAGCGCCGGCTCGGGAAATTTCCGCGGCCATTTCCCCGCCTTCCCGAGATTTTCGACCACCTCGACGCGCACCCGGCCCGCCTCCAGTCCGGCCGGCGATTTCGGCACATAGGGCGCCACCGGATAGCGGTCCGCGAGCTGATCCTCCGTCAGCGCGCGGCGGTAGAGCGCCACCTCGTCCAGCAGCCCCTGGAAAGTCATGTTCGCGTTTTTGCCGCCCGAGGTGCCGACCCAGATTTCGTCGTCGTCCACCACCGGCGCGCGCTCCGTCTTGCCCGCGTAGGCCGTGCTCCACACGCCGTCCACCGGTTCGCCGTCGATGTAGCCGCGCATGCTGTCCGGCTCGCCGAAGACATAGGTCACCGCCACGTGGTGCCAGCCCGAGCCCGGCGTGATGCCCGCCGTCGAGTCCCACCGGTGCCAGTCACCCGGCTGGTCGCCCTCCGCCCGGCTGCGAAAAAGCCAACTGAGATTCAGCGACGAACCGCTCAGAAACAGCCGCAGACCGTAGTTCTGGTTGTTCCCGTCGACGCCGGGATTGCCCGTCCGGCCCTTGCCCAGAATGTACATGTTCGCCCCCTTCGGCACCTCCGCCGAGGGATTCACCCAAGCCTCGATCGTGATCGGGTCCCCGTTGTCGAAGTCGAACTGGCTGCCCGGCCCCGGGTCCTCCACCCGGATGAAGCCCGCCGCCTTGCCCTCCTTCGCCGAGAAAGCCGCCGCCCGGTTGCCCTCCGGAAAGGTCTTGAAATCCTTCGCCGTCGGCCCCTCCTGACCGTACGCCACCGAGCCGTCCGTCTCGCCGAGATCCGCCCCTTTTTGGTCGAAACTCCAATACGCCACCGGCAACAGCCCCCGAAGCGCCTCGCCATAGGCCACCGCTTGCGCCGCCGGCGCCTCCTCCTCCGGTTTCGGCTTTGCCGGCTCGACCGCCGGATCGCCGTCCGCCGCGCGCGAAGCCGCCGGAGCCAGCAGCGTCAGCGCCGCCACCGGACCGAGAAATGTGAGGTGAGGAAGAGCCGGAAGGAAGGGGCGTTTCATCGTCGGATTTTCGGAGAGGGTTCGAATCGTTGGCGGCGCGTCTGTGTCCGCCGTCCAGCCGCCCGGAAGCCTATCATCGGCGAAGCGGCCAAACGAACGGTTTTCCCGCGCCCCGCGCGGCGTATTCGCGCACCATTTTCGTTTCTCCCCACGCGGGCTGTCAACGCAACCGACCGGATTTGGACAAAATCCGCGCAGGCCGAATGGCGCGGACCGGGCTCCGCCCCGAGCCGACCCAACAGGGTATGGTCACCGACCAAACCCTGTTGTGCCCGCCCCACCCGGGTTCCTCGCCTTGCTTCGGGGCGGGGCTTTTGCGCCCCCCCTCCCCTACTTCGCCACCATCCGGAACAGGCCTCCGCGCCAGTCGAGCACGATGGGCTCGCCGTTTTCGTCGGGGTAAAACCCGGTGGGCTGGACTTCGGGCTGGGTGGGATCGGCGGCGGCGAGGAGCTTGTGGTTGGCGACGACTTTTTTCGCCTCGGCATCGTATTTCAAGGCCCAGAGGGTGCCGTATTTCCAGTCGCCATACAGGAAATGCCCGGCGAGGGCGGGGAGCTTCGCGCCGCGATACACGCAACCGCCGGTGATGCTGAGGCCGTCGGCGTGGGAATACTCGTGGATGGGATCGACAAAGACGGTGCCGGGCGGGATTTTGTCTTTTTGCTTCAACAGCTCGAACAACAGGGGGCGGAAGGGCAGGTCGTGCAGGCCTTCGCGGTGATTCCAGCCGTAATTGCCGCCTTTCTCGATGACGTCGATCTCCTCCCACAGGTCCTGGCCGACGTCGGCGAGGTAAAAGACGCCGGTCTCGGGATCGATGGCGCCGCCCCAGGGATTGCGCAGGCCGAGGGCCCAGATCTCGGGGCAGGCAAAGGGGGTGTCGACAAAGGGATTATCGGCGGGGATGCCGTATTCGCGGCCGGGGGAGCGGCCGTCGATGTCAAGACGCAGCACCTTGCCATTCCAGGCCTGGAGCCGCTGCGAGAGCAGATGAACGCCGTCGCGGACGCCGCCGTCGCCGACGCACATATAAAGAAAGCCGTCCTTCGGTCCCATGACGAGGATGCCGGAGTTGTGGTTCCACTCGGGCTGCTGGATTTCGAGCAGGACGCGCTCGCTGGCGGGGTCGGCGGCGCCGGGATCGGTGGACGAGGCCTGAAATTCGCTGAGGCGGAGGCGTTTTGGTCCCTGTTGGGAATAGGTGACGTAGAACCTGCGGTTGTTCTTGAAATCGCGGTGAAAGGCGAGGGCGAGCAGGCCTTCCTCGAAGTCTTTCTCGGCCATCGCGCGGTCGGAGAGATCGAGAAAGGTCGGGGCCTCGGCGGCGTTCTCGTCGGCGGGCAGGACGCGGATTTTCCCGGTCTGCTGGACGAGAAAGCGCCGGCCGGTGCCGTCGGGCGATATCTGGAGCGACACGGGGCGCTCGATCTGGAGGTTCGGATAAAGGGGGGCGAGGGCGACAGCGGGCGCGGCCTCCTGGGCGCGGAGGATGGAAAGCCCGGGCGGGAGCATCGCGAGTCCGAGGAGGGCGAGGCGGGAGATGGAGGGTTTCTTCATGGTCATGGCGGCGCATTGTATCGGGTTCGCCGGGGAGGGCAAGCCCGAGGGGGCGCGGGGGCGCGGGATTGCAATCGGCTCCGCGACGGAAAACGGCGGCAGTCCCGGGAGGGGATCAATACAGGAAGGCGGTCCAAGTGCCGGCGTCCTTGCTGGTCAGGCGCAGGGTGGCGAGGCTGCGGGCGTCGCGGAAATAGGCGCTGGCGCCCATGTCGAGCCGGGGGGCGGTGAGGACGAAGCGGCGGTCGCCGGGGGCCATGGCCTGTCCGCCGGCGGTGTCCAGAACATTGAGAAAGAGATTCACGTTGATCCCCATCACGGCGCCGGGCTGGTCGAGATTCCAAGGGTGCCGGAAGAGGTATTGGCGGGGGATTTTCACCTCGAGGCGGCGTGACTCGGGCGACTTGGTCCTGAGCATGACGCCGAAACCGGCGGGATCGAGCACCATGTTATAGCCGTCGCCAAAGGCGGCGAGTTGGGGTTTCTCGACGCGGACGCTGGTGTCGGGCACTCCGGCGACGATCCGCAGCTTGTCCACGAAGCCAAAGGTCCCCACCTGGTCGGGAGGGCGGGCATCGAGCGAGATGTCGACGGTCAGCGACTCGTCGTTCGGCACGGGGACGAACTCCAGCCCCTCGAAGTCGAAGCTGAAAAAGACCGCCTGCTCGTCGGCGTCGGCCCGGAACAGGACGCCGGGGGTGCCGGGCGCCAGTTCCTCGGCGCCGACTTTCTCGTCGCCGGAATAGGCGTCGAAGCGGGACATGGAAACCTTTTTTCCCAGCACGATGTCGCGGGTGATCTCGATCTCGCGATCGAAGCGGAAGGTCTTCCCATCGACTTCGATCTCCAGCCACACCGGCTGCTTGATTCGGGCCGCGCCGGGCGGCGGGGTGAAGGGGAATTTGGCCTGGAATTTCTTCAGGCCGAGCGGCGGCAGCGAAAACTCGGTCGGCTGGCTTTTGATGCCGCCCATGCCGATGACGTAGTGGCCGCGCACGTCGCGGTCCGAACCGCTGACGAGATTCCACAGAAACTGGATGGAGTCGGTCACATTCGTGAATCGCTGGGCGGTCCAGACCACGCCGACGGGCTCGAGGCGGGTGACCAGGTCATACAGGTCCGAGCCCTCCCCATCGGCGAGGAAGTAACTGAGGCGCAGGTTTGAATCCCCGATCTCGGTGGGCATGTGGACGGGGCGCACGTCGTCGTTTTTCGACCGGCGGATGCGCTGGTAGGGAATCTTGATCGAGACGTTCTGCCCGGGTTTCAGGGTGAAGGCGTGGTAGGGCTCGACGGGCTCGAGAAACTGCCCCATGGCCAGGGCGGTGAGAACGCCGGCGCGCTCGACGTCGCTCTGGTTGCGCAGGGAAAGCTCGACCTCGACTTTCTCGCCGTCGATGAAACGGCCGCGGCCATTGACGGAGAACTGGCGCGGCGGCGGGCCGTTGAGCAGTTCCTGGTAGAAGGCCTTGCCCATCATTTCGTGGGTCTTTTCGTTGGGATGCAGGGACTCGGGCAACTGCCTGGGATTGC
The DNA here is from genome assembly GCA_024233085.1 of Akkermansiaceae bacterium. Lineage (GTDB taxonomy): Bacteria > Verrucomicrobiota > Verrucomicrobiia > Verrucomicrobiales > DEV007 > JAEUHH01. The sequence continues at coordinate 75,569 of JACKQC010000021.1, read as the reverse complement.
CAAAGTCGAACATGCGCGCCAGCCGGTCGCCAAACATCGACATCAGCGCCTCCGGCTCCGCCCCGGTGGGAATGGAGCCACCGCTTCGGGCCACGACGCGGCCGAGATCGCAGAAGAGCACCTTGTTTTCCCGCGCAACCTCGGCGGCGACGGTCGCGTAGGTGCGGGTGAGCCCGTAGCCGGTGGGTCCGGGGGAGCTCCGGATCAGGTTCGGCGCCATGATGATGACGTCGGCGCGGTGCGCCCGGCACTCGTCGACGACGCGCTGGAGAGCCTTGCGATAGGACTCGAGCGAATGGCCGCGAACGGAGTCGTTGATGCCGAAGTTGACGACGACCAGATCGGGGTCGTTGAGAAAGGCGTCGGTGGTGACGCGCTGCACGGCGTCCAGCGCGCAGCGGCCGGGAACGGCGAGGTTTTCCAGCCAGATCTCATTGCCGAGATGGGCCTTCAGCTTGTCGGGCATGCCCTTTTCGGGATTGAGCAGCTTCACCCCGCCGGGATAGAAAAACTCGCGCGACAGCTCGTGGCAAAAGGCGGAGAGGTAGGAAAGCAGCATGTTTCCGTTGTTCTCGTCCTGGGCGTACATCCACGTCACGCTGTCCCCGAGGGCGACGACATAGGCGGGACCCTGCGCGTCGAGCACGCCAAAGGTGCGGGGCAGGAATTCCTTCAGACGGGCGCGCTGCTCCAGCGTGAGCGGGTAGGCCTCCGCCGACGCCGCCGTGGCGACCAGCAGGAAGGCGAGAAAAACCGCGGGGCCGGATAATTTTCTCATCATTGATAGTTTAGAAAATGAAAATTTTTGCCTACCAGATAGGAGATTACGCCCCTTTTGTCAAAAAATCGATCTTTCTGGGGGCAAAAACGCGCTCTCGTTTTTGCGATTTCCCCAACCAGCCCTGAACGGCGCCACCCTTTTACTTTCCTTTCGAGCTTCGCCGGGTTATGACACGGGGAAGCGGAAGCGGGTGAATCCCCGCGCGCCTCCCTCCGCCATGCGATACTCGAAAAACTCTCCCACTCCCGGCGGCTCCCCCCGGATTCGCGAGATCCCCGAAGACGACAGACCGCGGGAGAAACTCGCCGCCCGCGGCCCGGGATCGCTTTCGGACGCGGAGTTGCTGGCGATTTTTTTCGGCTCGGGTCTGCCGGGCATGAGCGCGATCGAGGTTGGCCGCGAGCTGCTGCGGCGTTTCGGCTCGCTTCGCGCCATTTCCCGCCAGGAAATGAAGGCCCTGACCGAAGTCCCCGGGATCGGCCCGGCGAAGGCCACGCAGCTGGCGGCGGTTTTCGAATTCGGCCGGAGGCTGGCCCGGGAAACCTACCTGCGCCGCCCCATCGAGTCGCCCGAAGACGTTTACGAACTGCTCGGCCCCGAATTGCAGGCGCTCAATCAGGAATGCGTGCGCCTGATCCTCCTCGATCCAAGACTCAACCTCATTCGCGTCGAACCGATCACCCTCGGCACCCTGGACGAGTGCATGGCGCACCCCCGCGACATCTTTCGCCCCGCGATCGCGCATTCGGCGCATTCCTTCATCCTCGTCCACAACCATCCCTCGGGCGATCCCTCCCCGAGCCAGGCCGATATTCGCCTGACGCGAAACCTGCGCGAAGCGTGCGAGCTTTTCCAGATCGCCCTGCGCGACCACGTCATCATCGGCGTGCCCTCGGGCCACAACGCCCCGCCCTATCACAGCTTCCGCGAATCGGGCCTGCTGTGAGAGCGGACCGCGGCGGATGCATTTTCGCCGCGGACCCGGTTGACTGCCGCCCCGGAGCCTGTTCTGTCCGCCAAGCCCAAACGCCCACGCCTTCATGCCGTCGATACATCCCAGCGCCATCGTCGACGCCGCCGCCCGGATCGCGGAGGACGTCCACATCGGACCCTATGCCATCGTCGAAGGCCCCGTCCGCCTCGGAGAGGGGTGCCGCCTCGGCCCCCACGCCCAGCTGATCGGGGACGTGAAGATCGGTCCCAGGACCGTCATCGGCCCGGGAGCCATCATCGGCGCCGACCCCCAGTCGGTGAAATTCGATCCCGCGACTCCGAGTCGCGTCGAGATCGGCCCCGAAAACACCATCCGGGAATACGTCACCATCCATCGGAGCGAGCGGGACGGGGGCGTGACGCGCGTCGGCACACGGAATTTCATCATGACCGGGGCCCACCTCGCCCACGACGTGTGGATCGGCGACGACAACGTCATCGCCAACAACTGCCTGCTGGCCGGCCACGTCCGCCTGGGCGATCGCGCCTTTCTCGGAGGCGGTTCGGTGTTCCATCAGTTTGTCCGCGTCGGCGACCTGGCGATGATTCAGGGCGGATCGAGAATTTCGCTCGACGTGCCCCCGTTCCTCATGGGTTGCCACTACAACCGCATCGCCGGGCTCAACGCCGTCGGCATGCGAAGAGCGGGCCTTTCCCCGGACGAACGCGCCGGAATTAAGCGGGCCTTCAAAATCCTTTACTGTCAAGGCCTTGGGCTCCCGCAAGCCCTGCGAGAAACCGATTCCCACGAGTGGCCGGAGGCGGCGAAACGCTTTCTGGCCTTCTTCCGCGAGGAAAGCCATTGCGGGTGCTGCCTGAAGCGCAACGGGGCGGATTGAAGGATCGAGTTTCGCCGATTATGAAAAATACAAGGCCGCCGAACGATTTTTCTGTTGGTGTTTTGTCCGGAAATTGCTAAAGAAGCGGGTTCACCACAAATGAAGACCAGAATCCGCCAGCGAAAGGCTTTTACGAATCTTCATAAATGGTATACTTTGATCAACACTCAGCGTAGGGAGATGATTTTTACTTCACGACAGCTGCTCACACGGCTTTCGGGCATCGTCATGGTTTGTTTGTCGGCCACGGCGGTCTTTCCGGCGTTCGCCCAGACTGACGGCCTCGATCAGGTGGTCGAAAAAGCCCAGAACATCCAGATCAAGAGCAACGACACCTCCTTCGACGAGGTTCTCGGCACGGCCCGAGCCGTCGGAGACGTCGAAATCGAATACGGAGATGTCGTGATTCGCTGTCAGGAGGCTGAATTCCAGCAATCCAGCGGCAAAATCTACGCCCGCGACAACGTCACCGTTTACAAGGACGGCACCGTCTTTTCCGGCGAAGAAATCATCTACGACACCACGACCGGCGAAATGACCGCGACCGACCTGCGGAGCGGCCTCTATCCCCTATTCTATCAGGCCAATGACCTCGCTGTCCCGACCGATTCATCGGACGTGATCGAAATGAACGAGGCCTTCTTCACGACGCACGACTCGTCGAATCCGAACTTCCGGATCCGTGCCAAGCGGATGAAAATCTTCCCCGGCGACAAGGTGACGATGAAGGGCGTGAAATTCTACGCGGGTGAAACGCCGATCTTCTGGTTCCCCTACCTGTCCCAGCCCCTTGACGACGAACTCGGTTACTACTTTGTCCCCGGCTACAGCACTCCGTGGGGAGCCTTCCTGCTGAACCAGTACGGGTTCATGATCGGGGATCACACCCTCGCCCAGGCCCACCTCGACTACCGGACCGAGCGCGGCATCGCCGGCGGCATCGAGTTCAAATCCGAGCGCTTTCGCGGCAAGGAAAACTTCGGACGCCTCAACCTTTACTTCGCCTCCGACGATTCACCGCAGGAGAGCTACAGCGGCCGCGCCCGGACCGAGCCGATCGATTCCGACCGCTACCGCGTCAATTTCCAGCACCGCGTTTACCTGCCCGGGCCCGAAAAAAGCACGCTCTATCTGGACATCGACATCAACAAGTTGAGCGACCAGTATTTCTACGAGGACTTTTTCCCGGCCGAATACCGCACCGACCCGCAGCCGGACAACATCCTCAACCTCGTGAAGCGCAACCCCTGGGGCACGATTTCGCTTCTCGGCCGCTTCCAGTTGAACGATTTCTTCCAGACCGACGAACGCCTTCCCGAACTGGCGATCGATTTCATCCGCACCCCGCTGGCCGACACCGGGTTCTTTTACAATGGCTACACCACCGCCGGCATCCTCGAGGAAAAACTCGGCGACCAGGGTCGCGCGAACCTGATCGAGCAGCAAACGCTGAACCAAAGCTACCTCGACGGGCTTGACGCCGGCACCTACACCCTTCGCAACGGGTCGCTCGTCGACGCCGACGGCACCGTGCTTGAGGAAGATTTCGATCCGGACACCCGCCGTTCCGTCGTCGACGGCATCACCCAGGCGCTCGAACCCCGCGGCTACACGCGCTTCGACACCTACCACGAAGTGCTTTATCCCGGATCCATCGGCGGCTGGCTGAACGTCGTCCCGCGCGCCGGCGTCGGTTACACCAACTACTCGAGCATCGACGATCCCGACATCGACTCTTTCGACCGGACCATTGCCCACGCCGGCGTCGAGACATCCATGAAGTTCTCCAAGCAGTACCCCAACGTCGTCAATTCGACGCTCGGCATCGACGGCTTGATGCATGTCTTCCAGCCCTACGTGAACTACTCCCTGGTCAGCACCGACGAGATCGGATCGCGCTTCACGCCAATCGACCGACTCACGCCGACCACCCGCCTGCGACCCATCGATCTGCCGCTTTACACGCCGACCGACGACATTCGCGACTGGCAGATCGCCCGGATCGGCGCGCAAAACCGCCTGCTCACCCGCCGCAATGGCGGCACGCACAACTGGCTGTCGCTCAATACCTATTTCGATTCCTACATCGACGATCCGGAGTTCAACCGCGATTTCTCGAATCTCTTCAACGAAATCCAATGGTCGCCCCTTCCCTGGCTCTCCGCCCGGGTGGATTCACAGGTTCCCGTGTTCGGCGAGGAAATGGACTTCACCGAAATCAACAGCTCGGTTTACTTCATGCCGACGGACTGGTTTCAGTTCGGAGTCGGGTATTACGAGCTGAACGATCATCCCTATTTCCGCAATTCCGACCTGATCTCGCTGAGCACCTACACCCGCCTGAGCGACCAGTGGGGCTTCAGCACCGTGCATCGCTTCGAGGCCGACGACAGCACCCTGGAAATCCAGCAGTACCAATTGCATCGCGATCTGGCGAGCTGGACAGCCAGCATTGGCGGGATCATTCGTGACAACCGTTCCGGCGACGACGAATACGGAGTGCTGTTCAGCCTGACGCTGAAGGCCTTCCCGAAAGTCTCCGTCCCGGTCGACTTCGAGCCCGGCGGCGGTCAGTAAGCCAGCCAGGGGGTTCGGGAACGAAGAACCGTCGCCAACTCAACAGGGTTGGGTCGAGCGCATAACCCTGTTGAATGAAGCTCCCAAATCGAGCGGATTCGAGCGGTTTCTCCGCGATGGGCTGATCGGTTGGCGCCGGCTTTTCAAACCTCGCCGATGCTTCGCGCCATGCGGATCATGTCCTCGTAGCTGACGCCCTCCACCCATTCGCCACACCAGAGATGCCACGCCACCACCGGCCACCGGGCGGGCGGCGCGGATGTCGCGTCCGACTCGGCGAACGGAGCCAGCAACACGCGCGGCGCATAGCGGTGGCACTCGCCCGCCGGCGCCTGCGCACGATCCGTTCCGGCGAAAACAAAAAATCGACAGGTCCGACACGTTTGCTCCTCCATGCTCAGGGAGGGCATAGCGTCACCGGCGTCCGGGACGGGATCGGGATTTCCGGGGTCGTTCATGATCGGGTGATTTCCGCGGTCAGGGCGGTCAAAGGGGTTCGTCCTGGCCGATGATTTGCACTTCGGTCTCCAATTCTATGCCTCTTTCTTCCTTCGCTTGCAACTTGATACGGGCAATCAGCGCCAAAACCTCCGCCGCCGTGGCCTCGCCGTCGTTCACGATGAAATTCCCATGGACCTCGCTGACACGGGCCGCGCCAACCGCCGAATTCTTGAGCCCCATCTCATCCACCAACTGTCCGGCGCCGATGGGGCCCGGGTTTTTGAAAATGCACCCCGCACTGGCGGCGACGGGCTGACTTTCGCGCCGCTTGGCCTTGGAGGCGTCAAGTTTCGCGGCAATGACGCCGGCCTCTTCCGGAGCGCCGCGAAACACCGCGCTCACCGCCACATGATGGGCCAGCACCGGCACATTCCGGTAGCGGGCGTCCATGTCGGCGGCCGCTTTTTCGATCACCTCGCCAGCCGAATCGATCATTCGAACGCTGACCACCCGGTCAAAAGTCTCCGCCCCCATCGCTCCGGCGTTCATCCGCAGCGAACCTCCCACATTGCCGGGAATGCCTTCCATCCATTCGAAGCCGCCGAGCCCGGCGGCCTGGGCCGCGGCCGCGAGGGCTTTGAATTTCACGCCGGCGCCGGCTTCGATCGTTCCGTCTTCGCGAACCTCGACGCGGGAAAATTCGCCCCTTGCCGGATTGGCGACCACACCGGGTATGCCGCCGTCCCGAACCAGGAGATTCGAGCCCCTCCCGACGATGCGGAGAGGAAGGCCCTGATTGTTGCAGAATTTCACCACCCGAGCCAGACCCGCGACGGTTTCCGGCTCGATCCAGAACTGAGCGGGGCCTCCGACTTTCAGGGTCGTGTGCCGGCGCATGGGCTCGTAAAGCCGCAGCACGGCGTCGTCCCCCTCCCCCAGCGTGTCTCGGAGGCGGTCGAGCGTGTCCAAATCCCGCGCCAGGCGGGACCCCGTCTCGTGGATATCGCCGGCCCCGAGGGTGATCACCCAATCGCCGGGCTGCAATCGCCCGCCGACCGCGAGATGCAGCGTGGTCTTGTCCGCGTGGTAATGCGCCGCGGCCGCTTGGCCGAGTTCATCGACCGCCTCGACGATCGTGTTTCCCGAGATTCCCGGAATCGGGGGCTCGCTGGCGGGATACACATCGGTGACCCACAGCTCGTCGACCGGGTCGAAAGCGGTCCCGAAACTGTCGCGCAGCAAGCGGGTGCGGGTGTAGCGATGGGGTTGAAACAGGCAAATCAGCCGGCCGGCATGCTGTTCCCGGGCCGTCCTGAGCGTGGCGGCAATCTCGGTGGGATGATGACCGTAGTCATCGACGATGGTGACAAAAGGACTTTGTCGCTTCAATTCGAAACGCCGGCGCGCCCCGCGAAAGCTGCCCAGCGCGTCATCGAGCCGATCCAGCCCGATGCCCAGCTCCGTCGCCAGCGCGATGGCGGCGAGAGCGTTCAGCACGTTGTGCCGACCCGGGATGCCCAAGCGCACCCGCCCGAGCGTCTCGCCGCGCCGCACCACGTCGAACTCCGTGCCGGCCCCCTGTCTTTCGAGCCCGGTGGCGGCATAGTCGCACGACTCCGGCGCCCAGCCGTAGCCGATGGAGCCCGCCCGATCGCCGCAGAGGCGTCTGGCATTGGCGTCCTCGGCACAATAGATCACCCTGCCCAGCGTCTGATCGCAAAATCGGGCGAAAACCGCCTCGATCGCCGCCAGATCCTCGTAAAAATCCAGATGCTCGGCTTCGACGTTCAGCAGCACGGCATGCTCGGGCTCGAAATTCACCAACGTGCCGTCGCTTTCGTCGCCCTCGGCCACAAACCACTCGGCATGCGGCTCCCAATGAGCGTTGGACCCGAGAATCGGAATCTCCGCGCCGACATAGTGGGAAGGTTGTTTCCCCCCCGTTCGGAGCACGTGGGCGATCAGCGCGGAAGTCGTCGTTTTGCCATGGGTGCCGGCGATCACGATCCCTTTCTGACCGCTCATGATCGCCGCCAGCGCCTCGGCCCGCCGAAGCCGTGAAATGCCGCGCCTCTCCGCTTCGTCGTAGGCGAGATTTCCCCGCTTCACGGCGCTGGAATAGATGACCACCTCGGCGTCCGTCACCGCGGCCGCGGTGTGGGGGGAGGAAAAGACGAGCCCGGCTTTCTCCAGCCGCTCCGTTTCGATCGTCGTGACCTTGTCCGAGCCCGAGACACGATGGCCCATGCCCAGCAGCAGCGAAGCCAAGCCGCTCATGCCCGAACCCGCCACCCCGATCAGGTGAACGCGCACGGGCGCCTCCGCGCCGGCGGCAAAACGCGCCGCCCACCGGGCGACAAGATCGGACGAATTGGACATCGAAGAGCGAAAAAACAACCGGCTCCACGGACGGACACCGGCCCCGGACTCCTTTGACCGGTTTCCCCGCCCGGTCAAATGCGAAAGCGGCCCCGGAGCGCCGGGTTCAGAGGTCTTTGACGCGCACGCCCAGCTTTTTCAGCTCCGCAACCTGGGCCTTGCCGGCGTCGCTCAGCGGATTGCCGGCGAGGTACACCTGCACGTAGGGAGCGAAGCGTTTTTCGCCCGCGAGATCGGATTTCATCATCTCGACCAGCGGGCCCAGATCGGCGATCTGATTGCCGTCGAGGAAAATGAAGCTCTGAGGCTTGAGGCCCTTGAGGGGGGCGATATCCTTGATCCGATTTCCGCTCAGGCCGAGGCTCCAGATCTGCCCCTCTCGCCCGGCGCCGCCGACTCCGTCGATCTTTTCGATCTGATTGTTTTTCAGGTAGATGGAACCGAGTTTCGGCAGCTTCAACAAGGGGGAAATGTCCGCCACCTGATTGCCATCCGCGTAGAGGGAAGAGAGCCGCTCCAGTTTCCGGAGAGGTTCGAGGGATTTCACCTGGTTGTTTTCGATCCCGATGTACTGGAGCGCGACGGTGTCGGCGATGGGAGCGAGATCGGCGATCTTGTTGTTGTTCAAGATGATCTGCTGAAGCCTTTCGAGCCCTTTCAAGGGAGCAAGGCTCGCAATCTCGTTGTCCGACAACTCTATGGACATGAGAGCCTTGCAATGCTCGAGCCCGGACAAATCCTTGATCCCCATGCCCTTGCCGCGGACGGTGGAAATCTTCGCCACATCCTCGGCGACAATCGGTTCGTCGCTGTTTCGCTTGGTGAAAACCTGTTCGCGAACCGCTTTCTCGAGATTTTTGTCCGGAAAAATCGACTTGGCGGGCGCTTTGGGGGCTTCCTCCTTTTTCGCCTCTTCCTTTTTGTCCTGTCCCCACGCTCCGTTTCCAAGGAAAAGGGATATCGCGAGACAAGTGACGCAAACAGCAAGAGCGCCGCGCGTCGCGACACCTCTGGGCAGGGTGGATTCGGGCATCGGTTTCATGTTGGCCTGAAGAATGAATTTAGGTGAAAGAGTCGGGCGTCGGACATGGCCCGCCACTCGGGAAATGTCATCCTATCGTATCCGAAACCCGGGACGGCTCAAGCCGCCGCGGCGGGGCGCATCCGCGCCGCCATCCGCGCCACGGAGTCCCGAAGGCTTGCCTCCCCCCGCTCCGCTGCTATCGTGCCTCCGATCCACCGAAATTCCCCGATGAAATCCCAGCTTTCGACCTCGACTCTCGCCGCCCTGGCGATCGCCCTGAGCGCCTGCGAGCAGCAGCCCGCTCCCGAAACCAAGCCCGCCGATTCCGCGACGAGCGCCGCGCCCGCCTCCGCCGCGGAAGTGAAACACGTCGACGCCAAAGGCGCCGCCGAATTGCTCAAGACCGTGACCGTGCTCGACGTCCGCACGCCCGAGGAGTTTTCCCTGAGTCACATCGAGGGCGCGAAGAACATCGATTTCAAGAACGCCTCCTTCGAATCGGAGATCGCCAAGCTTCCCAAGGACGCCCCCTACCTCGTGCATTGCCGCAGCGGCGGGCGATCCACCTCATCGCTGGAAACCTTCAAGAAGCTCGGCTTCACCCACATTTACCACCTCGACGGCGGGCTGATGGGTTGGGAGGACGCCGGCCAGCCGCTGACGCACTAGAATATCAACGCCCGCGCCCGCGCGTCTCCGTTTCAGCGCGTGGGAGTGCCCGCCAGCGCCAGCACCGGCAGGCCGGCCGCCGAGACGCCCCGCGCGAGGGTGGCGTGTTCCTCCATGGTCACCGGCCGGAAATCGCGAACCAGCATTTCGAGAAACTCCCGCGTGCGCGCCGTCTTCCACGCGCCGTCGCGGTTCATCGCCGGGAAAAACGCCAATTCCGGCACATCGTCACCCCCGAGGAAATCGAGCGGGTGCAGCAACAGCGAAGGTTCCACCCCGGTCATCCGGCAAAGGGCGAGCGCCGCCTTGAAATAACCGCGCGCCACCGCCGGCGCGAGCGCCGCCAGATAAAGCAGGTAGCTGAGGTGGATCGGGGTGCGCAAAAACGGCATCGTCGTCACCGGAATCTCCAGCAATTCCAAACCGCGCCCCAGATCCCAGCGAAAGGGCTTCAGCGGCCTGAGCCCGTCCTTCAGCGTTCCGAAGAGTTCGCTCCGGTCTTTTCGCTGGCGGGGATTCAGGCCGCTTTTCAGAAAATAATAGGCCCGCGCCGCCGGCCCGACAAAGGTGGGAAAGGTCGAGGCGTCGTAGCGATAGCCCCGGCGCGCCAGCGTTTCGTACACCGAATGCGAATACACAAAGCTGGGACCGCGCCAGCCACGCGGGCGCCGACCGGTGGCGGCGAGGATGGCCTCCTCGGCCCGCGCGATTTCCTCCTCGATCTGGGCGCCGGTGCGGCCGGGCAACCACGGCTCATGGTGAAAGGAATGGTTTCCGACCTCGTGCCCGGCCTCGACGAGGGAGGCGAGCGCGCCCTGGTTTTTCTCCAACTCGGCGTCCTGCCCCACGATGAAAACGGTCGCTCGAATGCCGAGCGCCGAAAAGGTCTCGAGAATTCTCGGAACGACGGCGTCGAAATAACTGGGGAACTCCTCCCAGCCCGCGATGCCGGCGGTCTTCATGTAGGCCCACTGATTGTCGAGATCGAGTGACAGGCTGGCGACGGGTTTTGGCATGGCGTTTCGCGGGTTTCCGATAAAGTGGCGTTCAATCCGGACCCAACAGGGTTGGGTGCCCGACCCAACCCTGTTGGGTCAGGCGGCGGCGGCGGCGGCGGCGACGGGGCGCAGCAGCGCGTCCACGATGCGCTCGGCGGCTTCGCCGTTTCCAAACGGGTTGTCCATGGCAGCGACCTTCCGCGCCCAGGCGTCGTCGGTGTGGGCCTTTTCCAGTTCCCGGCGCAGACGGACGGCGGAACCGCCGATCAGTCGAGCGGCCCCGCATTCGACGGCCTCGGGGCGCTCGGTGTTTTCCCGGAGAATCAGGAGCGGCTTGCCGAGACTGGGCGCCTCCTCCTGCAGGCCGCCGGAATCGCTGACCAGCAACCACGCGCGTGACAACAGTGCCAGAAACTCGGGGTAGGCCAGCGGTTCGACCAGATGCACCCGGGGATTGCCCGCGAGAATCTCGGCGGCGACCCGCTTGACGTGCGGATTCGGATGCACGGGGAAAACGACGGCAACATCCTCGTGGCGATCCACGAAATCGCGGATCGTCTCGAGATTGGCCCCCATCACTTCGCCGAAGCTCTCGCGCCGATGGGTGGTGAGCACGATCAGACGGCGGTCGGCGAGTTTTTCCAGCAGACCACCGAGCGGCGGTCTCTCGCCCGGGCGGGCGAGGGTCCATTTCAGGGCGTCGATCACGGGATTGCCGGTGATAAAGATGCTCTCCGCGGCGACGCCCTCGCGTTTGAGCGTCTGCCAGTTCCGGCGCGTGGCCGCGAAATGCCAGTTCGCCATCTGGGAAACGAGGCGCCGGTTCATCTCCTCGGGAAACGGACTGTGCGGATTCCCGGATCGCAGCCCGGCCTCGATGTGCCCGACGGGAATCTGGCGGTTCCAGGCCGCGAGCGCCCCGGCCATCGCCGTGGTGGTGTCCCCCTGCACGAGGAGGGCGTCGGGCCGGCACTCCGCGAGCACCGGGTCCAATGCCTCGAGAACGCGGGCCGCCACCCCGTTGAGCGTCTGCCCCTCCCGCATCACGTCGAGACTGTGGTCGATGCGGATCTGAAAATGCTCGATCAGGGGCAGCAACAGGTCGCGGTGCTGGGCGGAGTTGACGTTGATGGTTTCGAAGCCGCGGCGCTCCATCGCATGAATTACGGGCGCGAATTTGATCGCCTCGGGCCGGGTTCCGAAGAGGGAGAGCACGCGCCGAGGAGGCGTCGGACCGGATTGATCGAGAAAAATCATAGAAGATTCGCGTTTCTTAATTATTCAGAAATAAATATTAATTCTGATAATTATGTTAATTTTAATCAAACTGGGCGCGAATCGCAATGATTTTCGATCTAGAGGATTCAGAATTTTTTGTTTCTCTAAAAATTCCCATTCATCGCTAAATCTCCGACTTGGCACCACACGACGCTGTGGTAACCTCGCGCCTTCCGTCCCTCCTCGATATCTCCCCGACGATCGCGTTCCTCCGATTTTCCCCCATCCTCCCCCCTACCCTCTCCCATTATGCCCGCGGAAACCGTCGCCCGTTGCTTTCAGGTCCCCGGCCGGCTGGTCGCCCTGCAGCCCATTCGCACGGGGAACGTCAACGACACCTATCGCGCCGTTTTTCGGACCACTTCGTCGGAGGAGCAGTTCATCCTGCAGCGCATCAACAAAAAAGTTTTCGCCGATCCCGCCGCCGTGATGGCGAACATGAAGGCGGTCACGGATCACGCCCACCAGCGCCTCGAGGCCGAGGCGGAAGAGGCCGATCGCATCTGGCAACTGCCGCGGGTCATCCCCGCCCACGACGGACGCGACTATTCGGTCGACGAAAACGGCGAATATTGGCGCGCCCTCTCCCTCATCGCCAGCGCCTCGAGCTTCGAAAAACTCAACAACCCCGAGCACGCGGTCGAGGCCGGCGTGGTTCTGGGCCATTTTCAGCGCATCATTTCGGATTTCCCCGCGGGAGAACTCGCCGACACCCTGCCCGGATTTCACATCACCCCCCAGTATCTGGCCAAATATGACGCCGTCCTCACCTCCGAGGACGCCCGCGGCCGGCTGGATCATTCCTCGGAGGCGCGCCGCCTGGCGAAATTCGTCGAGGAGCGCCGCGCCTTCGCCACCGTCCTCGAAGACGCCCTCGATCGGGGCGAGCTGCAACTTCGCCCCATCCACGGCGATCCGAAGATCACAAACATCATGGTGGACAACTTCACGGGCAAAGGCACCAGCATCGTGGATCTCGACACGGTGAAACCCGGACTCATTCACTACGATTTCGGCGACTGCGCCCGCAGCAGTTGCAACCCGGCGGGAGAAGAAACCGACGACCTCAGCCAGGTCCGCCTGGACGTCGACCTTTTCGCCTCGCTGGTCAGGGGATACCTGCGCGAAGCGAACGCCTTTCTCACCGAAGCGGACAAACACTATCTTTACGACTCGGTGCGCCTGATCGCTTTTGAGCTTGGCTTGCGCTTTTTCGCCGACCACCTCGCCGGAGACGTCTATTTCAAGACCTCCCACGACGGGCACAATCTGAACCGGGCGCGGGTTCAGTTCGCCCTTTGCGAGAGCATCGAGGCAAGGGAACCGATGATGCGCCGGGCGCTCGAAGCCCGCCAACCTTAGTCACGGCCCGCCGGACGAAACCCCACCGAAGGCCCGGCAGCCCCCAACGACCTCTCTCGAGTCATTCGTTTCTCTTAAATAATTTTCATAATTATTATTGCTTGCATAATTGCAAATTTTGTCATATTTTAGGCCTACCATCGGAAACCCCAGCCGAATGAGACACAACCCCAACAGATTTTTTGCGAAGCTCTCGATGCTGATCTGCTGCCTTACGCTCTTCAGCGCGCAGCCGGCCCAGTGCGGAGCGCTCTCGGATTGGCTGAGCGGTTTTATGGAATGGCTCGCCGGGCTCAACGGCGATACCAATGCCACAACCGGCACCGGATCGGACACAGGAACCACCGCGGATTCCCCCGCGGGAACAAATCCCGCCGATTCGGGAGCCGCTCCACCGGCAAACACCATCGCCCAGTCCTGCGCCAACGATTCCGGCAACGCCTCCAGCCAGTACACCCGCTACGGCGAAAATCTGGCCATGACCCTGGCGCAGCTCACTCCAGAGCAGCGCTCTCGCGTCTTCGGCGGCAATTAGTTCGCCAGATTCGTCGAAACGGCGGCCATCGCGCCCTCCCGGCGGACTGGAATACGCCCGACCCACAGGCACCGCGTCGCGCCATTCTTCAAGATTCGTAAATAAATCGATTCTCTTAAGTAATAATCATAAATTTTATTACTTGCATTTTTTCTATAACAACTGTAACCTTGAGGAAGCTTTTCCTCAATGAAGCACAACCCCAACAGATTCCTGGCGAAGATCTCGATGCTGATCTGTTGCTTCACGCTTTTCAGCGCGCAGCCAGCCCAGTGCGGCTCGCTCTCGGATTGGTTGAGCGGTTTTATGGAATGGCTCGCCGGACTTAACGGCGACAATTCGTCAACTGGAACAGGCAGCGGCGGCGGAACCACCCCGGCGGACACGACCGACACCAGCGGAACAGGCACCACCGGAACAAGCACCGAAACGGTACCCCCCGCCAACACCATCGCCCAGTCCTGCGCCAACGATTCCGGCAACGCCTCCAGCCAGTACACCCGCTACGGCGAAAATCTGGCTCTGACCCTGGCGCAGCTCACCCCGGAACAACGCGCCCGCGTTTTCGGCGGCAACTGATCCTCCGCCGCCTCGCTCTCGGCTCCTCCAGGCTTTCGCAGGCGCCACCGCGGGTTTCTCCCCACTCCACTTCCGTTCCGCATTGGTCGCGGACAGGGAGGCACGATTCCGATTCGATCCGTCTTTGATGCACGGAGCGAAGTTCGATCGCCCCGCCAACTCACCCTTCCTCACCCCTTCTTCACCGAGCTTTGATACCTCAAAAATGCAATTGCGATTATTTTTGATATTAATTCTTGATTTTATTGAAATTTCTACTACTCTATTTTCATCACCCCATTCAAACGATGAAGACGCCCACTAAACTCGCCAAAGGACTCGCCGTCCTGCTGCTGGTGAATGTCACCGCGGCGGCCTGGGCGGGCGAGTCTCCCGGGTCCGGGAACGCCAACAACGGCCAAGGCAATGCCCACGCCTACGGCAAGTACAAGAAGGGAGAGAAACCCGAAGCCGGCGACATCGCGAATGCCTGCGCGGCCGACAGCGGCGGCGACGCGAAACGCTACACCGCCTACGCGAAAAACCTGGCCGAAACGCTCGCCCGTCTGACTCCCGAGCAACGCGCCCGGATTTTCGGCGGCGGAGGCGACGACTGATTTCTCCCTCGGGCTCGTTCCTACCGAGCTTCGGAGGCAATTCGAACCGCCTCCAGTTCCTCCCACCGGTCATAGAGCGCTTTCACCGCCTCGCGGCGGCGCTCCAGATCCTCGATCATGGCGGGCGCCCGGACGGCATTCTCGATGTAAAACGCCGGATCGTTCAGGGATCGCTCCAACTCCTCGATGTCCCCTTCCGCCTCGAGAATGGCGGCTTCCATGCCCTCGAGTTCGCGCGCCTCTTTCCACTTCAGCTTGCGCGGTTTATCCGTGGCATCGTCCGGTCGCTGGCGTTTCGGCCGCGGGGTTTTGGGTTTGGCGGCGCCGAAGGCCGCGTCGCGGGCGCGACGTTTTTCGAGGAAGTAGGAGTAATTGCCCACGCTCACCTCGACGCCGCCTTTTCCGTCGAAAACGATCAAGCGGTCGCAGACGCGATCGAGAAACCACCGATCGTGGCTGACCACCACCGACGTACCCTCGAAGGCCACCAGCGCCTCCTCCAGCACTCGAAGCGTCTGCAGGTCGAGATCGTTGGTCGGCTCGTCGAGCACGAGGAAGTTCCCTCCCCTCCGGAGGATTTTCGCCAGCAACACACGATTTTTCTCGCCTCCGGAGAGGTTGCCGACCCGGTCGTTGATCCGGTCGTCGGCGAAAAGAAAACGCTTCAGGTAAGCCCTCACCGAGAGAGTCTCCTCCCCGAATCGGACGAACTCGACCCCCTGCGACACTTCGTCGAGAACGCTCTTGTCCTCGTCGAGTTCCAGCCGGGTCTGGTCGGCGTGGTTGAATTCCGTGCGCTTCCCGATGACGACCCCGCCCTCGTCCGGTCTCCGCTCGCCCAAGATCGCGCGCAACAGCGTGGTTTTGCCCGCGCCGTTCGGCCCCACCACCCCGACGCATTCGCCGGCGCGAAATTCGAGATTCAGCCCCAGAAAAAGCGGCGTCCTCTCCATGAAAACGCCCGCCTCCTCCAGATTCACGACCACGTTTCCCAGCTTCGGGGGCGGCGGAATGACCAGTTCCATATCCAGTTCCGCCTCCGGCGATCGCCGCGCTTTCACGGCGTAATAGTTTTCCAACCGGCTGCGCTGCTTGGTTCCCCGCGCCTTTACCCCGGCGCGCACCCACTCGATTTCGCGGGCGAGAAAGCGCCGCCGCTTGCGCTCGGACGCCTGCTCCCGCTCCTGGCGCTCCGCCTTGGCGATCAAGTAGTCGCTGTAGTTTCCCTCGTGCGAGAAAAACCGCCCCCCGGCCAGCTCCACGATCCGGGTCGCGATCCGGTCGAGAAAATACCGGTCATGGGTGACAAAAAGACAGGCGCCCCCCGCCGCGGCCAGATAGGTCTCCAGCCACGCGATCGCCTCCGCGTCGAGGTGATTGGTGGGCTCGTCGAGCACCAGCAGGTCCGGCTGGCTCACCAGGGCCCGGCACAAACCCACGCGCCGCTTTTCGCCTCCGGAAAGCGTGCGCACCACCCGATCCGCCGGCGGCGCCGACAGCTCGCGCATCAGGATCTCGATCCGGGCCTCCAGGTTCCATCCGTCGGCATGATCGATCTGGGCGTGCAGCCGGTCCATCTCCGCCGATCCCAGCCCGCTCCCATGCTCGTATCGATCGATCGCGCCGATCAGCTCCGCCGCCCCGGCGCGGA
Organism: Akkermansiaceae bacterium; assembly: GCA_024233085.1. Taxonomy (GTDB): domain Bacteria; phylum Verrucomicrobiota; class Verrucomicrobiia; order Verrucomicrobiales; family DEV007; genus JAEUHH01. The sequence continues at coordinate 58,867 of JACKQC010000021.1, read as the reverse complement.
TGTTTTCCAGCACACAGGCGCCCTCGTCGAGTTGAAATTCCTGGGGCAGATATCCCGCCGCGAGTCCCTGCTTTCTCGAGATCACCCCGTCGTCCGCCGCCTCCTCGCCCGCGACAATGCGCAGGAAACTCGACTTGCCGCAGCCGTTGCGGCCGACCAGCCCGACCTTCTCTCCCGGACAAACGGCGAGGGTCGCCCCGTCGAGAATCGCCTGATTCCCAAAGGAGAGCCGAAGGTCGGACGCCGAGAAAAGCGCGTCGCCCGGAGTTGAGACGGAAATTGCCATGGTGCGGAGCGCGCGAATGTAGCGGTTCCCCGCCCCGACTCAACCCTGTCGAATTCTCGACCCAACAGGGTTGGGTGGGAGACTCAACCCTGTTGGGTCGCTCTCTAATCCAATTCCTCGGCCACAAACGCCTCCGCGGGAGGCCGATAGGTCACCATCAAGTCTTTCAGGTAAATCTCCCGGCGCGGCACGGTCCGTGTCTCGGTGCCGTGGAGTATTTTCTCCGGAAACTCGAACACCAGCCGCCGGAAACTCAGCGGATAATGCACGACTCCGTCCCCGGTGTGGCGCCATTGGCTCGAGTAGGGCCAGTGATATCCCTCGCCGGGATAGTTGCCGGGAAGCGGAAAACGCAGGAAACGCCATCCTTCGAAGTTGATCCGGCTGCGCTGCCAGGAATCGTTGGTGTTCCAGTCTCCGACCGAGACGGCGCCCATCCGCGCCAGTTCCTCCGGGCTCATCCAGTCCTCCATCCACCTCGGCGGATCCCCCGCCTGCGCGGCGCCGATCGATGTCCAGACCTGTCCCGAGGCGTCCGTCATCTCGAAAATCACCCGTCCCCAGCCGCCGTTTCCGTTGATTTTGAGACCAATCTCCGTCGGCTCGCCCGGAACGGGAATGCCTTCGGGCTTCTTCGACTTCAGCGCGGCATAGATGGGCAAGTGGGCGGAACCTTCCCCGGGAAAAACCGGGGACACGGACAGGACCGCCTTTTCGCCCTCGAACTCGGCCGTTTCGGCCAGGTCGAGACCGCCTTTCCGGCGCGGATTTTCGAAGTTGTGGTTTTCCAGCACCGCATCGCGATCCGCCTCAAGTTCCCACTCCGCCAGGCGGGAGAGGCTCGAAAGTTTCGACGCCTTTCCTTGGGGCATCGGCGCATACTCCGCCGGGTCGAGGGCGATCGCCGTGACGGGTTTCGGCGTGCTGACAAAGACCGGTTCCGGCGAAAGAAGAAGCGTCGGTTCCGCGGATGTCGCGTTCCCCGCCAGATCGACCGCGCCGGCGATGCCGCCCGGGCAGTCGAGCCGCGCGCTCCGCCGCCCGCGGATTGTCCACAGCACGGTGACAAAGCCCTCGTCGCCGGCCTTTTTGAACTCCATCGCGTAGGTCGTGGGCGAACCGGTGTCGAGCGTCCGGGTGTGGGCCGCGCCGTCGAGCTGCCAGGTCAGGGTGGCGATGGCGACGTAGGCCGGCTTGGGATTGAGTTCCGGAAACGCGTGGCAAAAGCCGGTCGCGCCCCAGTTGCTGTAATAGTACGAATTCCCCACATCGCAGATGCAGCCCTGCCGGATGACCGGGACGCCCCAGGCGAGGGAGTGCATCGCGTGGCGCACCAAATAAGCCGCCTGGGTCCGCTCCGAGAGATTTCCGGGATTGGTGCTCGGGTAGGTGATCTCGTAGCACTGCCAGACGGGTTTGTCGGCGTATCCGTAATGGTCGAGAATCTGCCGGTCCATCCACAATCCCGCGTTGTTGGAGACGAAGTCGAGCGGCTGGGTCTCCGGCGGGCGCATGAAGGAGCCCGCCTCGTTGCCTCGGGCGTCGAACAATTCCTTGGGAAATTTTCGCCGCAGGAACTCCTCGAGCAGGTGGGGGTTCCCGTTGCCGAACTTGATCTTCGCGTCCGGAAAGCGCTCCCGAACCTCGCGGGCCGCGGCGTGCGCCTCCTCCCACAGTTGGTCGAATTTCTCCTTTTCCTTCTCGTCGAAGGCGTAGGGTCCGCGCCCGGTGAAAACGTCCGGCGTCCGCATGATGTGGGGGCCCGAGATCGCGTTTTCGTGAAAGATCAGCACGTTTTGCGGAAAGTCCGGATCCTCCTCCAGCTTTCCGGCCAGCAGATCGGCCGATCTCGGCTCATTTCCGGCGAGCACGCCGTGGCGCCTCCGTTCTTCGGCGGAAAACGGGAACATCCCGTATCGCAGCCCCGCTTTCGCATACAGGGGACCGACATCGTCCGCCTCGCGGGCCGTGAAGTGCGCCCCTCCGAAATCCCAGGTGCCGAAGGGCGAAGTCTCGCGATGCCGTCGCGTGTCGGGCGGCAACACCGCGAAGCTCGTCTCGCGCCGAAGCAGCACGGTCCGCCCACGCTTGAGGCTGACCGTCAACCGGTGCCACCCCCGATTCGGCACCGGCAGCGAGAGGTCCCGCTCCAGGCGGCGATAGGGATCGAGCACCAGTTCGTCCGAGATCACGACCGTTTTTTCTCCGCGCGCATCGGTCGCCTCCGCCTCGATGACGAGGGGAATCTTGCGCCGCTCCACGTTTTCCAGTGAAACATGGAAGGTCGGCACCGCCGGCTGGTTGAAAACGTGGCCCTTTTCGGCGCTCGTCACCCGCATCTGCACCTCGCTGCGGGCGAAGGTGATCCCGTGGATGTGAACGCCGCTCGGCGGGCCCAGCGGACGAATGAGATAGCGGTTCGGATCCGGCCGCCGGACCGCCAGTCGCAGTTCCTTGGTCACCTCGACATCGAGCGCCCATTCCGAGGCAAAGTCCTGCGCGATCGCCTTTCCCAGGGGGACACGCACCAGATACAGTTTCCCGGCCTCCCCGCCCGCGGGTATTTCGAGGACCGTCTGCGCGGTTCGACGACCGTGCCGACGGGGAACCTCGGCGGAAAAATCGTGAATCGTCGTGCGCCGCGGCCCGTCGAAGGCGCCGATCCGCAGACTTACCGTTTGCGAAAACGCCTCGTCGTCCTCGGCCGTCGCCAGCAGATACACCGCCTGGTAGTCGGTCACCGGGACCCGGAAAAACGGACGCAGCGGATCGCCCGGCGTCGCGGGCGCTGAATCGTAGTCCGCGTAGTAGCGGCTCGGATCCTCGCTCCATTTTGGCCAGCAGGCTTCGTGAAGAAAAAGATTGTCCGCCCCGGAGTCTCCGGTGAGGTCGAAAGGAATGCCGCCGACGGTGACGAAGCGGTCCGGAAACGCCAGCCCGCTCCCGTCGTTGGCCGCCGGCCCCAGCGGAACCGGCACGTGCGTTCCCGCCGACGTGACCGGGCGCTCCCGGGCCTGAACCGGATCCTTTTTCTCCTGGCCCGACAAGGGAGTCAGGATCAGCGCGGCGGCGGCGGCGAGGGCGAAGCTTCGGGAGAGCACGGGCGGATTCATGGCGAGTTCGGAAAGAAGGTTGCCGGAGGCGAACGCGACCGATTCTCCCGGGACACCGTCCGATCGGCCATCGCGCGTTCCCGCCAATTTCGAGCGCGCACCCGTTCGACATTCGGCGAAAATCCCGGTACTGTGGCCGTCACCCGGCATGAACGAACCGTCCCCCGCCGCCGCGCCCCGCCTGATGGCGCTGGGCCTTTTCACCTCGGCCTATCTGGCCATCTCCGCGATCGTTTCGAGCCTGCGGGGAAACGGCGAGTTCGTTTTCTACATCGTCGTCATGCTGATCCTGATCGGCGCGATCCTCCACGTGCATCGCCGGGTGGCCCTGACCGGCGGCATTTTGTGGGGATTGACGATCTGGGGCCTGCTGCACATGGCGGGAGGCCTGGTGCCGCTGCCCGAGGGCGTGCCTTTCAACGGGGATCAGCGGGTGCTTTACAGTTGGTGGCTGATCCCGAACCGTCTGAAATACGATCAAGTCGTCCACGCCTACGGCTTCGGCATCACGACCTGGATGTGCTGGCATATCCTCCGCACCACCCTGCGCGATCCCTCCGGAGTCCCTCCGCGCCCGACCTTTGGCCTGCTCGTGTTGTGCGGCGCCGCCGGGATGGGCTTCGGCGCGCTCAACGAGGTCATCGAATTTTTCGCCACCCTGTCGCTGCCGAACACCAACGTCGGCGGCTACGAAAACACGGGCTGGGATCTCGTGTCGAACCTCGTCGGCTGTGTCATCGCCGGAGTGGTCATCCGGGCGGCCGCCCGATGCGCCCGGGATTGACCCCGCGTCACGGTTGGCCGCCGCCTTCGGCGTAAAAGCCGACCGCCTCGTCGAACCGCGCCTCGCGAACCATCCGCGCCTCGACAAATCCCCGCCGGCCGTTCGCAAGCTCGACCTCGAGGCTCGCCCCATGCCGGGCCGCGGCGCGCATGACCGTCCCGGCCGGCAGATTCGCGGTCTCGGTACCTCCCTGGACACGAAAAAGCGCCCCGCCTTCCGCGTTGACGATCACAAAGGACGCGCTCCCCGCCTCCACCGGTCCGCCTGTCGTCGCCACCGCCGGCGCGGGAGGCGACGGAGACATCGGAGGAATCGCGGCGGACTGGGAGGTGTCGGGAGCAACGCCGGGAGGCGGCGGCGTGTCGCGGATCAGCATTTCCGCCGGAATGTCCGGTGGCGGAATCACCTCGGCCGACCCGATGGCGGGAGCCGGCGCCGGCGATTGGCGGTCTTTTTTCCGGCCAAACAAGCCGCCACCGCCGCCTTTTTCGCGTTCGCGTCCCTCCGAATCGCCGCCACCGGGAACGATGCGGCCGATCAGGTTACCCAGAAAACCTTTCTTTTTCGGTTCCTCGACGGCGACCACGGCCGGGGAGGTCTCGATGGCCGGAGCGGATTCGGCCACCGGGGCGTCGATCGGGGCGATCGGCGCGGATTCCGTGGCCGCCGGAGCCGGGGGGAGGATCGGCGCGGCGGCGGATGTGATCGATTCTCCCGGTCCCAGAAAATCGTCGCCCGACGGCGGAAGCGGTCCCGGCGCGGCCGCGGGCATGGGAGGGGGCGGAATCCGGTTCGGGTCCGGCGCGGGGGGCGGTGGAGGCGGAGTCGTGGCGTTTTGAATGGGGGCGGAGGCGGGAGTGTCCGGTTTTTCGGACACCTTGATGTTGCTCTGAAGGTCCCGCCACGCCGCGATTTGCTCCCGGGTGTAGCCTCTGGGCGCCGTCCCGCCCGACACCATGCCGGCGCGCTGCTTGGCTTCGCGGAGTTCCCGCGCCTCCGCCAGGGCGCGCTGGCGTTCGGCCTCGGCGCGGGAGCGATTGATCTGTTCCTTGACGGCGAGTTCGTCGACAGGCGCGACCGCCTCCTGGGCGGAAGTCAGCGGGGCGGAGAAAATCCCGATCGCCATCGCGACTGAAAAGCCGGCGACACGGGCGATTCCCCGCGGGGATAGCGCGGGAAACTCCCGCCGCCGCCGCGAATTGAATGCGTGCGTTTTCATGGCTAACTCGCGTCAAGCATCAGCGATTCCCGCGGTTTTTCAACGCCGATTCGCCACCCGCGCGAACCTTGCCGGCGGAATTGAATTTGCCCTCGAATGCCCGAACGTGGTCGCAACCGCCCGATGAAGATCGATCTGGTCACGATATTTCCGCGTCTCTGCCTCGCTCCGCTGAGCGAGAGCATCGTCGGGCGCGCGCGGGAGAACGGGCTCGTCGAGATCGCGGCCCACGATCTGCGCGACTGGACCCACGACCGCCATCGTCAGGTCGACGACGTGCCCTATGGCGGGGGGCCGGGCATGGTGATGAAGCCGCAACCCTTCTTCGAGGCCGTTCGCGACCTGAAACGCGACTCCCCCGGCGCCCGCGTGCTGCTGATGACGCCGCAGGGCCGTCCCTTCCGCCAGGAGGATGCCCGGAGGCTCTCCCGGGAGGAACACCTGATCCTCCTCTGCGGGCATTACGAGGGCGTCGATCATCGCGTCGTCGAGGCGCTGGCGGACGAGGAAATCTCGATCGGCGACTACGTGCTGACCAACGGCTCCCTCGCCGCCGCCGTCGTCACCGACGCCATCGTGCGCCTGTTGCCCGGGGTGTTGGGCGACGACGCGTCGTCCGAAGTCGAGTCTTTTTCGGAGCCGGCGGAGGGCGGCCCTCCCTTGCTGGAAGCGCCGCACTACACGCGTCCGGCCGAGTTCGAGGGGATGGCCGTCCCGGAGGTTCTGCTTTCCGGACACCACGCGCGCATCGAGGCCTGGAGACGGGAAAAGGCCCTCGAGCGCACCCGCGCGATCCGGCCCGATTTGCTGGCCGAAAAGCCGCCGACCCGACAGGGTTGACTCACCGACCTAACCCTGTTGGGTCCGGTTTCGCGCTCGGAGCGTGTGTCCCGCCATCGCGGATTGACGATCCGCGGTCGCTTTGCCTATGATCCCCCTCATGAACAGCCGTTTCCACCCCCGCCGCCTTCCGGCAATCCTCGCCCTGCCGTCCCTGCTGGCGATACCCTTTCTCGCCGCCGCCGGCGAACCGATCGCGCTCGGCGACCGTCTCGAGTTGTTCGCGGACGATTTTTTGATCGAGGAAAAGGCTGACGGGGTTTCTTTTCATCTTCACCGGCCCGAACCGCGGGACGTGGTGCTGACCGCCGACGCGTCCTGGGAGGGCAACACCTCGGGCTACTACACCATTTTCCAGGATGGCGACCGGATCCGGATGATCTACCGCGGCTGGCGGCACGACCCGAATAACCCCGGCAAAACGCTGCACCGCGAGACGACCTGCTACGCCGAGAGCGCGGACGGTTTGCGCTTCGAGAAGCCGAAGCTCGGCCTTTTCGAATGGGAGGGCTCGAAGGACAACAACATCGTTTGGAACGGCGCGGGCGGCCACAATTTCACGGCTTTTCGGGACGACAATCCCGACTGCGCCGCCGACGCGCGCTACAAGGCCATCGGCAGCGGCGGCGGAGTCGGCAAGGGGCTGTTCTATTTCAAGTCGCCCGACGGCGTCCGCTGGACCCAGGTCCGGAGCGAGCCGATCATCACGGACGGCGCTTTCGACTCGCAGAACCTGGCCTTCTGGGACGGCGCGCGGGGCGAATACCGGGCCTACTGGCGGATTTTCACCAACAAGGTGCGCGCCATTCGCACGGCGACGTCGAAGGACTTCCTGACCTGGGAAAACCAGGCCGATCTCACCTATCCCGAGGGCACGCCGGCCCAGCATCTCTACACCAACGCGATTCGCCCCTACTTCCGCGCGCCGCATGTGTATCTCGGTTTTCCGACCCGTTACCTGCCGGACGAGGGCCAGCGGGTGGAGCCGATTTTCATGATCAGCCGCGACGGGGTGGAATTCCTTCGCTACAACGAACCGGTCATCCCCGAGGACGCGCCGGAAGACCGCCGGGGAAACCGCTCCAACTACATGACCTGGGGCATGGTCCAGCTCCCCGGAAAACCGGACGAAATCTCCGTCTACGCCACCGAGGCCTACTACGGCCCGGTGCCCGGTCGGGTGAGGCGCTTCGTCTACCGGCTCGATGGTTTTGTCTCGCTCCGGGCGGCGGGCGAGCCCGGCGAGGTGCTGACCAAGGCGGTCGCCTACCGGGGAAATCACCTGACGCTGAACTACGCGGCGCGCGAGGGCGGCTCGGTGTCGGTGGAACTGCTCGATCCCAAGGGCGCCACTCTGGCGAAATCCGAGCCGCTGACCGGCGATTCGGTCAAGGCGACGGTGAAATGGGACAACGGCGAGCCGATCGCGGCCCAGGCGGGGAAACCGGTTCATCTGCGGTTCACGCTCCAAAACGCCGATCTCTATTCCATGCGGTTTCATTGAAAGGGTTTGCCTTTCCGATCTCTCCCGGAATGGCGCGGCGACCCTGGTGGCTGGATTTTCTCGGCAATCCTCGGGGGCCACGGGTATAGTCTCCGCCGGTGAGAATGGGATTTGGCACAGTGGCGGCGTGGCGAGCCTGTTTCCCGGCGGTGGCGATCGCCTGGGGCGCGATGGTTTCGTCGCCGATGCCGGTCTCCGGGCAATCCTCCCCGCTTGAGGGGCCGGCCCCCGACGGCGCGGCGCCGCCAATCGCTCCGGGCCAGACCAAGCAGATACACGTCGAGGCGCCCGATCCCAAGACGCGCGCCGCCTTTCTGCATTTCGCCGATTCGGTGGACGAGGGACTGCGGGCGGTGCTGCACGACCGCGAGCCGTGGAGCACGCCGATCGCCATCGAGGTGAAGGGCGGGGTCGACGAGTTCGCGGAGGACAAGCGCACCGCCCTGCCCTACCCGATCGAGCTGCTGCCGACGGGTTTTTCGCTCCGGCTCGCGGTGCGGATGCATGGCGACATGTCCTACGACGAAATCACGCGAGAGCTGATCCGCCTGCTGCTTTACGAGCGCATGTTGCGGCCCTATGCCGCGGAGCCGGACGCCTTCCCCGGCGAGCGCATCGCCGTTCCCGAATGGCTGGTCCACGGTTTCGAGCAATATCTGAAATACCGCCGCGACGGCCGTCCCTCCGATCTCTACGCCGGCATCGTCAAGAGCCGCCAGGTGCTGTCGATCGATCGCATTCTGACCACCGATCCGGCCGCGCTCGATCCCGTGTCGACCCAGGTTTACGGGGCTTCGGCCGCCGCGCTGGTGGCCGCCCTCCTCGACCAGCAAGACGAGCGCGGTCCCGAATATTTTCGCCAGACCCTGTCGCAGCTCGCCACGGTCCCGGGCGGCGACATCGGGCCGCTTCTCCGGCAGAACTTTCCGAGCTTGCGCGAAAGCAGCGACGCCCTGGAAAAGTGGTGGTCGCTCCAGATCGCCCAGATGGGGCAGATGCAGGCCATGGAATTCCTCTCGGTGGAACAGACCGAAACCCTCCTCGAGGAGGCATTGGCCATCCGGCTCACCCCCGCCGCGCCCCGGGCGAAGGGAGGCCTTCTCAAATTTCTTCCGCATCTGAAACCCGATGGCGCCTTTGCCGGTCGCCTGCACGATTACGACGAATTTCTCGGCCGGGACGGGTGCGAAGCCGCCCTCGAGCAATGCGACGCCCGTCTCCGCTCGCTCGGGCAACGCTGCCACCCGCTCTATCGCACGGTGCTTCTGCGTTACCAGCGGGCGGTGCAACAACTGGTCGCCGGAAAGAAGTTCGGCCTCCGCGACGAGCTGAAATCCATCGACCAGGCGCGCGAAGGCGTCCGCCTCACCGCCAGGCGGGTCGAGGATTACCTCAACTACTACGAAGCCACCGGGGCCGCCGGAAAGAGCCAGACCTATCGCCAATACCGCGAACTGCGCGAAAAATTCGATCGCGAGCGTCATCCCGCCCGCGACGACCGCGTGTCGAAATACCTCGACGCTCTCGAGGCCGAGTTCGAATGATCCTTCCCCGGGCGGGAACCGGACGAATTTCCCATTTTCGTCATTGAAGGCGGGACTTTCCGGCTTCTCTTAAGTCCCGTTCACCCCGATCTCCAGTCCCCAACCCTCCAGCTCCCAACATGGGCCACGCCTTCCAATTCGAACCCGTCACCCTTCCCGCGCCGGTCGCCACCGCCAATCGGGAAATTCGCACCCCCATCCCGCATCCCGACGACCGCGAGATCGTCGAGATCCTGCGCCGCTGCGAGCCGCGTTCCATGAGCGGACAGCCGCTGGTGGTGTGGGACCACGCGGAGGGCGTCCACGTGTTCGACCGCCATGGGAACAAGTGGCTCGATTTCTCCTCCGGTGTGCTGGTGACCAACGCCGGTCACGGACGCCCGGAGGCCGCCGCCGCGCTCGCCGAAGTCGTCCAGCGTCCCCTGCACCACACCTATTGCTTTCCCAACCGCGAGCGGGCCGATCTCGTCGCCTACCTCGTCGACCGCTGCGCGCCGGATTACCTCGACAAGGTTTTCCTCCTCACCACGGGCTCCGAGGCGATCGAATGCGCCATCAAGATCGCCCGCGCCCACGCCCATCCGAAAGGCGGACCGGAAAAGGACGTGATCGTCACCTTTCACGGCGACTTTCACGGCCGCACGCTCGGCGCTCAGATGGCCGGCGGCATCCCCGCGCTGAAGGACTGGATCGTCCATCACGACCCCTGCATGGTCAACGCCCCCATTCCCGACGGTTTTCGTGGCCGGGACACCAGCTTCGACGGGTTTCTCAAGGCCCTCGCCGACCGCGGCGTGGAACCCTCCCGGATCGCCGGCGTCTGCCTCGAAACCTACCAGGGTGGCACCGCCCTGCTGCTGCCGCTCGACTACATGCGCCGCCTCCGCGAATTCTGCGACCAGAACGAGGCGCTTCTCGTTTTTGACGAAGTGCAGGCCGGTTTTGGCCGCTGCGGAAAAATGTGGGGATTCGAGCACTACGAGGTCCGGGCCGACATGATCGTCTGCGGCAAGGGCATCAGCTCCGGCCTCCCGCTCAGTGCCGTGATCGGGCACTCGGACTGGATGGATCATTTCCCGCCCGGGTCGATGACCTCCACCCACACCGGAAATCCCGTGTGTTGTGCCGCCGCGCTGGCGAATATCAAGGCCATCGTCGAGGGGGGCCTCATCGACAACGCCGCCCGCCTCGAGCGGGTCCTCGCCGCCCGCATGGCGCACTTCGAGAAGAAATACCCGGCCCGGGTGGGTCGAGCCGCCGCCATCGGACTGGTCGGCGCCGTGCAGATGGTTCCCGAAGCCGGCAGCCTCGATCCCGATCACGACACCGCCTTCGCCATCGTCAAACACGCCGTCGAGCGCGGCCTGATGCTCTTCGGTCCGGTCGGCACCGGCGGCGGCACCGTGAAACTCTGCCCGCCCCTGTGCATCGACGAGTCCCAGCTCACCGAGGGGCTCGACGTGCTCGAGGAGGCGTTTGACGCCGTTTGCGGATGAACCTTTTCCGGTTCTTTCCCGAAATCCCGAAGAGGCGCCGAATCGTCTCACTCTCCGGTTCCGCCCCATCGGGACAATTTCTCAAAAAAACGCATCACAATCCCGGCTCCGTGTGCTAGTCTCATCCTTGAACTTTTGAGGTTATGGCATCGAAGAAATCCCGTGCGATCGAGCCCATTGTTGGTGACAACAGTGGCGAACTCCTGCCCCGGATCGCCCGCGAGCATCTGACCAGCGAGCTGACAAAAAAGAAGCGTCCCGAGGCGGAGACGAGCGAGTTCCTCTCGGAAAAACACGGAGTCATTGTCACGCTTCGAACCCTGGACGGCGAACTGCGCGGTCAAGCCGGCATCGTCAAACCCGAGGCGGAAAACCTGATCGAGGAAACCCGGGCCCAGGTCATGGAGGCGGCCCGGAACGACGTTCAGCATCCTCCGCTGAAGAAGACGGAATTGAAGAAAATCCGCATCGAAGTCACGGTTATCACCCCTCCCGAGGAGGTCGGCTCGATCATCGAGTTGGACCCGGAGATTTACGGCGTCGTGCTCACCGCCCGCAAAACGGGCCGTCAGGGACTGATGCTGCCCGGCGAGAAAGGCCTCAACACCGTGGATAAACAGCTCGCCGCCATCCGGCGTCGCATGGGTTTTCGCCCCGACGAGCCCTTCCGCATCGGGCGATTCCGTTCCGCCACCTTCGTGGAAAAGACGGAGGCCTGAGCCGCCCGCCCGCCCGCCGCCGTCGCGGCGTCACCCCTGAAAAGGCCGTCACAACGGGAGCGGCTGTCAGTCAATAACCGGGAAAGGCGCCGATGAATCCCGAACGCATGCCCGACGGCGAGAACGAGCCCAATCCGCGAGATCCGGCCGGCTTCGACGAATTGGTGCGGACACACCACCGCGAATTGCTCGTCTATGCCCGGGCGCTGACGCACGATGTCAACACGGCGCGGGAAATCGTGCAGGATGCCTTCGTCCTCGCCCACGAGAAGATCGACACCTTCGACGTCACCCGGGACTTTGCCGCCTGGATGCGCGGGATTTTGCGGAACAAATGGCGCGAGTGGCTGCGCCGGAACCGCCGCCATGAGCTGCCCGAAAACGCCCTGGCCGAAATGGATGCCGCCGTTTCTCTGTGGCAGGCCGGAAGAGCCGTCCGGAACGCCACCGTCTTCGACGCCCTGGAACAATGCCAGGAGCGCCTGCCCGAGCATCTCCGCGCCGCCGTCCACGCTTGCTACTATCGCGGGGAAACCGGCGACGAAGCCGCCGCCTCCCTCGGCATCGCCCCCGCCGCCGTGCGCAAACGCCTCCAGCGCGCCCGCGACATGCTCCGCGAATGCGTGGAGCGAAAAATGGAAACCCAGTCACAAAGCCCCGGCGACTCCGCAATCTTTTGACGGAACCCGACTCCCCCCCGAGCGCCATGAACTCCGACAACGGACCCGATCATCCCCAGAGCCAAGACGAATCGCTGCTCGACGCGCTGCTGCGCGAGCACGCGCGCCTCGGCTCCTGCGACGACGAGGGCCTCATCGCCTCCGTCCGCGCGCTCACCGTCGACAAACCCGAGCCCCTTCGCCGCCCCCTGCCGGCAAAAGCCCGTTTCGGCGCCGCGGACTGGATGAAGGCCGCCGCCGCCGTCATGATCTCACTCGGCCTCCTGTGGCTGGTTCTCGCGAAGGGCCCCGCCTTGCACCGCGAAGACGGCGCCGCGGCCCGCGTCGAAACCGTCTTCCAACTCCGGGTCCTGCCCGCCGATACGGAAGACCCGGGCCTTTCCCCCTCCCATCGTTCGTCGGCAAAACGCTCCGCCGTGGCGGGCGCCATCGCCCAAGGGCCGGAGGCCCCGGTCATCACCGGCGTCGCGCCCGGCGCCCCCGATGCCGCGTTCGTCAACGGGAATCCCGACTCCGTCACCGGCGAGTTGCTCGCCGAGTTCTCCGTGACGGCCGACTCCATTTTCCGCAGTCCCGAGAATGACCGGCTCGTCTATGAAGGCGGCGTGATCGTGAAACACCCGGATTTCGTCCTGAAAGCCGACCGCATCGAATTCGAAGCGGGAACCGTCGGCGACGACCGCATCGACACCTTTGTCGCCCGCGGCAGAGCCATCGAGGTCAATCGCCATGCCGCCGGCGGCGCCCTCGAGATCGCCTCCGCCCGCGTTGTCACCTACCGGGCCGAGGGCGGCCTCCTGACCCTCTCCGGCGGTCCGCCGAGCCTGAAGATCGGGCCGAACCTCATCACCCCGCTGACGGCGGAAGGCGAAATCGTTCTGCGAAACGACGGTTTCCAGGTGATCGATCGCTGAGCGGTCCGGTCCGGTCCGCGTCGGCAAAGCCGCTTGCCCGCCCGCTTCGCGAGCCCGAATGGTGTCGGCGTGTCCGATTTTCCCCCCATCGCTTCCCCGGTATCGCCTCCCGAGTGGCCGAAGTCCGTTTTTGCCGAGAGCCTCACCCGGCACAGCGGCATCCTCGAACTGATGGATGACCTCGGCGAGGCCATGACCACGGGTCGCGGGGAAATGCTGATGATGGGCGGCGGGAATCCCGGTCACATCCCCGAAATGCAGGCCCTGTGGCGAGGGCGCATGGCCGAACTGCTCGCCGACACGCCCGCCTTCGACGCCATGCTGGCCGACTACGACCAGCCCGCCGGCAATCCCCGATTCCGCACGGCCGTGGCCGGACTGCTGCGCCGCGAATTCGGCTGGCCCCTCGGGCCGGAAAACATTGCCGTCACCAATGGCGGGCAGACCGCCTTTTTCTGCCTCATGAACCGCTTTGCGGGGGATTTCGCCGACGGTTCCCACCGCCGCGTCCTGCTTCCGTTGGTGCCCGAGTATATCGGTTATGCCGACCAGGGCGTCGGCCGCGATCTTTTCAGCGCCCGGCGCCCCGCCATCGAGCGGATCGGCGACCGGGAGTTCAAATACCACGTCGACTTCGAAAACCTCGCCCCCGGAGACGACATCGCGGCCATCGCCGTGTCGCGCCCGACCAACCCGAGCAGCAACGTGCTCCCCGACGCCGAAATTGCCCGCCTGAGCGCCGTGGCGCGCGAGCGGGGAATCCCCCTGCTCATCGACAACGCCTACGGAGTGCCCTTTCCCGGCGTGATTTTCGAGGAAGTCACGCCCGTCTGGGACGATCACATCATCCTAACCCTGAGCCTCAGCAAGCTCGGCCTTCCCGGCACGCGCACCGGCATTGTCGTCGCCCGCGAGGACATCATCCGCGAGCTGTCGGCCATCAACGCCATCGCCAGCCTCGCAAACAACAATGTCGGCCAGGCTCTCACCACCCCGCTGATGGAGAGCGGCGAGATTCTGCGCCTGAGCCGCGACGTGGTGCGGCCCTTTTATCGCGCGAAATCCGAATTCGCCAAGACCCTGCTCCACGAACATCTGCCCGCCGGCGCGCCCTGGCGCGTTCACCGCGGCGAAGGCGCCTTCTTCCTCTGGATCTGGTTCGAAAACCTCCCCATCCCGACGCGCGAACTCTATCGCCGCCTCAAGGCGCGCAAGACGCTGGTGATTCCCGGCGAGTATTTTTTCTTCGGCCTCGACACCGCCGACTGGCCCCACAGTCGCGAGTGCATCCGCCTCAGCTACACCCAGAGCGAAGACATCGTGCGCCGAGGCATCGCCACCCTCGGCGAGGAGGTGGCGAAGGCTTATCGGTGATCGGCATTCAGTGATTTTAGTTTTCTGGAGTCTGGAGTCTGGAGTCTGGAGTCTGAAAACTGAAAACTGAAAACTGAAAACTGAAATCTCCCCCCCTCACTCCAGCCACGCCCGTTCCAGCATCCGGGCGGAAATGAAGCCGACGAAAATATCCGCGTGAACCTCCAGCGGCAGCCGGAACTCATCGTCGGAAAGCCAGATCGTGGCGGCTTTCATCTTGTCGTAGTCCTGGAGCGTTTTGTTCCCGTTCACCTTCCGAATGCCCACCCCGAGTCGGATGGCGTCGTGCTTCTCGCCTTTGATCTTGCGTTCCTCCCGCCCCTGGCACTCGAGGGCGACGTAGTAGGGGCGGTTAAACGGAGAAACGAGGGTCTTGATCGTCTCTCCCTCCGTCAGTTCGAAGCTCCTCACGTAGAGCACAGTGGAGAGGATATCCTTAACGGCCTGATACCGGTAGGTCTTCTCGCTGACCTTGGGATCTTCGCTCGCTTTTTTTGGGAACTCCGTGGTGCGGCTCGACACCGCGCGGGGCTGAAAGTCGAGTTGATAGGCAAATTTCTTTCCCCGCTCGGTCTCGGCGAGTTCGAAAAATTTCGGCTCCAGGGTCCCGGGCAGCACGGTGGCCTTCGCCTCGGCGTCGTAGGACCAGAGCGCCCGCGCGAGACCGGAGCTGCGGGCGTCCGCCGTGCCCACGAGGCAGATTCCGACCGACTCGACAGGCTCTCGTTTCATGGCCACATCCAGTTCGCCGGCGTTGAGGACGTTGTTCCAGCTCAGGCGATACTTGATCTCGACCGGCCTCAGTTCCTTGTGCCCCCCCGGGGCGAGAAGCGTGAGTTCCTTCATCCACGCGAGTTCCTCCGGCGAGGGCGGCGGCGGCTTTGCGGGAGCGGCGGTCTCGGTCTGAGCCATCGCCAGACCTGTTGCGGCCAACATCACCGCGCCAAACGTGCCCATCCGCGCGCCTGTTTTCGAAATTTTCATCGCTTCGATTCCGTTTCGATCGGGCTCAGCATAGCGCGATGCCATGCCCGGCGAAAGGTTCAAGTGCCTTCGGATGCCCCGCTTCGGGGGGTGACTGAAAGTCGCGCGCCATTTTTCCACTCCGAAATCGTCACGCGAAACACCGGCCCCTCCGAGCCCGGCGTCGCGGGCTCGGCCCGCCACCAACCGTCCTTTCCCAATCCCTCGACCGTCCCGGGCGGCACCCCCTCCGGATCGATCCAAAGCCGCGCTCCGGCGTCCAGCTCCAGCGTCAAATCCGCGCCGTCGAGCAGCAGCGCGATCCGGGTATCCTCCATCTCCGGCCCCGAATCGTTCAAAGCGAGAATCGATTCGCCGGGGCCAAAGCCGAGCTTCGCGTGGGCGGTCCGGCTCCAGGGAATCGTCACCGCGAGCTGTTGACTGACCTCGGTAAGGTAGCCGCTGCTCCGCTGCCGGTATTTCAACCGCAGAAAACCGTCGCCATCGACTTCCTCCTCCCACCGCTCCGCGATCTCCGAGGTCGGGACGCCATGGCCGACCGCCTCGCCCGAGACGGTCACCGACGCGCCGGGGCGGACCGTGATTTCTCCCAGCAAAAAGGTCAGGGACACCTTCAGAGGCAGGGTGTCCGCGCCGGGCGTCAGGGGATGCCAGTCCCGCCGGGCCGAGTAGGGCGTGCCGAGCAGGACTCCCGCCACCATGCCCATCGCCGCCAGGCCGCCGCCCAGCATGGCGGGAACCGGCACCGATTTCCGGGCGACGGGCGGATCACGATCGTCGAGCAGACGGCGATGCAAGCCCAGCGCTCGGAACACCCCCGCCTCCGCCACAAACACGATCGCGCCCGCCCAGATCACGTCCGACGCGAAGTGTCCGCCCTGCGCCATCCGGGTGTAGCCCAGCAGACCGCCGAACGCCAGCCCGCCTCCGAGCGCCAGCAGGGCGAGGCCCCGCCGTTTCCTCCGCAGGATGAAATACCCCGCCACGAAGAAAAACCCGACCGTGGCGTGCCCGCAGGGAAACGACTTGCCCTCACCGGCCGGATCGCGCGGCCAAATGACCTCGTAGGCCTGGCGGCCGCCGAACTCCGCCACCTCCCGCGGCCGGGGACGGCCCCAGTATTCCTTGAAAACCAGATTCGCCAGGACGCCCGGCCCCAGCGCCAGCGAAAGCACGAGAAACACGAAAACCCGGCGCCAACGGCGCCATTTCACCGAGGCGATTCCCGCCACGATTCCGAAAATGGCCAGCAAACCCACCCCCATGGCCGGCATCGGGCCATACCGGTAGAGCCCCTGCCATACCGCCGCCTTTCCCGATTCCCACTCGCCGTCCGGCCCGGTCAGGGCCCTCTGCCACGCCAATTCCCGGCCGTCGCTCGTCATCCACCACGAAACCAGGGCCGCCAGACCCAGCGGCAGCACAAAATCGACACCCCACCCGCGCCAATCGAACGCCTTTGGGCGCGCAGTTGTTGAATCGGAATCCGGCATAGAAAAAAACTCGGTCCGCCAACCATCGCGCGAACCTTCCGAAAGGATTCCCGGCCCGCAGGAAAGGTCAACCGATACCCACCTTTTGGGATTACTGGCAAAAAAATCCGTAAGTTTCGCAAGAACAGGCAATTTCTCCACGTGCAAAAACGGACGATTCGCTTATTTTGCCCGTTTCCCGGGAGGGCCGCGCATCCACTCATTTCCCCGCCTTTGAATCAGTCGCTATCCAAGCTCACCTCCCGGGGCTTTGCCCTCGTGTGCCATCCCTGGATGGGCTTCGGCGGTTCCGAGGCGACCACCATGTGGACCCTTCAGGCCCTGCAAAACGCGGGCCACGCCGGAGTGGCCTTCGTCTCCGCGTCCCCGGTCGATTTCGAGAAGCTCAACCGCGTTTACGGCACCTCGGTGAGCCCCGAAAAGATCGGCGTCATCCGGGCTCCGAAGCTGCCCGGGGTCAACAGCGGCGGCCGGCTCGCCCATCTTCAATCCGGCTGGTTCCAACGCTATTGTCGCGGCCTGGCTCCCGGCTACGAAGTCTGCGTCAGCGCCTACAACTTCGTCGACTTCGGCCGCCCGGGTATCCAGCTCGTCGGCGACTACACCTTCAGCGAGGCCCTCAGGCGTCTGCTCGACCCGGACGCCTTCCGGCTGGCGCGGCATCGCGATCACCTGCCGCGCCGGCTTTACATCACCGCCGGAGACCTCCTGCGCGGCGACGCCGACCGGCCCCTGCCGGGCCGGGGCGACCACGTGCTGGCGAATTCCGACTGGACCCGCGGCATTCTTTCCCAAAATCTCGGCGTGGCCTGCGCCGGCGTTTTGTTTCCTCCCGTCGCTTTCAATCCCCTCGCGGATGACAAAAGCAACTCTGCCCGAGATCCGCTCGGCTTCGTTTGTCTCGGCCGCATCGCCCCCGAAAAACGCGTCGAGCCGATGATCCGCATCCTCGACCGCGTGCGGGACGCCGGATTTCCGGTCAACTTCCACATCGCCGGCAGCTTCGAGACACCCGAGTACGGACGGGAAATCCAGAAGCTCGCCGCCACCCGCGACTGGGTGAGTCTGCCGGGTTTCCTCGCCGCCGGCGAGCGCGACGGCCTGCTCAAGCGCGTGTCCTTCGGTCTCCATGCCCGTCCGGCCGAGGCTTTCGGGATCGCCGTGGCCGAGATGGCCGGCAGCGGGTGCATTCCCTTCGTGCCTGCCGTGGGTGGCCCGGCCGAAATTGTGGAGAACGAGGATCTGCGCTTCAACACCGAGGACGAGGCGGTGGAGAAAATCGTCGCCGTCCTCTCCCGACCCGAAACGCACGCCGATCTGCGCGCCCGGTTGGCCGGGTCGATGGACCGATTCCGTCCCGAAGTTTACATGGAGACCTTTCTGCGGGAATTCGACGCCTTCCGCGCGACCCAACAGGGTTAGGTCACCGAGTCAACCCTGTTGAGTCGGGCCGGTCGGCGGAGCCTCGGGATAAACTCGTGTCCCTTCGCGGTTCTTCCCGAACCCGGCGCTGGCCAGGGGCGGGCTTTTGTGGCTAGGTGGCGGGCCGAAAAAACCGACCATGAAAACGACCCGCCTTTTCGCCCTCCTGTTCGCCGCGCTCTTCGGGGTCGCCGCCGCCGCCGACAAGCCGGCCAAAGCAAAAAAGAAACGCGATCCCCTTCGGCCCACGCCGATGCCGGAGGTCAACGACGCCAAAAACACCGACTCCGGCAAACCGAAACCGGAGGAGGACCCGGCTCTCGCGCAATTCGGCATCTATGCGGAATCCGCGCCCGTCGCCGAACGCGCCGCGCCGGTCGCCACCACCCTGCCGCTCGAACTCCGACCGGGCGACCGTGTCGTCTTCATCGGCAACACGCTCTTCGATCGCGCGGCCGACCACGGGCATTTCGAGGCCATGCTCCAACTGGCCCATCCCGATCTGAACCTGACCGTGCGCACGCTCGCCTGGTCGGCGGACGAGGTGGACTTGCAACCGCGCCCCGACAATTTCGCCAGCCTGAAGCAGCATCTGACCCACGAGAAGGCGGATGTGATCTTCGCGGCGTACGGTTTCAACGAATCTTTCGCCGGGGTGGAGCGACTGCCGGAATTCAAGGCCCGCCTGACGACTTTCCTGATCGATCTGAAGACGAGCGCCTTCAACGGAAAATCCGGGCCGCGCGTCGTGCTGGTGTCGCCCATCGGGAACGAAAACATCGCGGGTGTGCCCGCGGCGGACCTGAACAACGAGCGCCTGGCCGCCTACGCGAAGGCGATGGCCGAGGTCGCCGAGGCGGAGCAAGTCGGTTATGCGAACGTTTTCGGCGGCACGAAGGCGGCGATGGACCCGGAGGCCACGACGCTGACGATCAACGGCGTCCACCTGACCGGCGAGGGCTACCGGGTGTTCGCCGAGGAACTGTTTCGCCAGACTTTCGGCGAATCCGCGCCGCCGGAGAACGAGGAACTCCGGGCCGTGGTTGTCGACAAGAACCGGCAGTATTTCCGCCGCTACCGGCCGCTGAACACTTTCTACTACACCGGCGGACGGAACAAGGACTACGGTTATCTCGATTTCCTGCCCGCCATGCGGAACTTCGATCTCATGGTCGCCAACCGCGACGCGCGGATTTGGGAAATCGCCAGGGGGAAAACCTTCGGCGGCCGACCGGTCGACGATTCGAACCTTCCGCCGCTCGACGCGGTGATCGAGAGCCGGGGCGCGAACGAATGGCTCGATCCCGGGGCCGAACTCGCGGCCTTCAAGGTCGATCCCCGATTCGAGGTGAATCTCTTCGCCAGCGAGGAGGAGTTTCCCGAGATCGCCTGCCCGATCCAGATGCGCTGGGACGCGAAGGGCCGCCTCTGGGTGAGCTGCTCGACGACCTACCCGCATGTCTATCCCGGCCGGGAACCGGACGACAAGATCGTCATCCTCGAAGACACGGATTGGGACGGGCGGGCCGACAAGTCCACCGTCTGGGCCGAGGGACTGCACATTCCCCTGTCCTTCGAGCTGACCCGCGACGGCGTCTATGTCTCGGACGAGCCGCACTTCGCGCTGGTGCGGGACACGGACGGCGACGGAAAGGCGGACACAAAGGAAAAGGTGCTGACCGGCTTCGGCACGGAGGACTCCCATCACGCGCTCCACGACTTCGCCTGGACGCCGGAGGGGGACCTGATTTTCCGGGAGTCGATCTTTCACAACAGCCAGGTCGAGACGCCCTACGGGCCGATCCGGGCGAAAAACAGCGCGTGGTTCCTCTTCCGGCCCGCGACGCGGCGGCTGATTTCCTTCGGCAACTATCCGAACACCAACCCGTGGGGCGTGACATTCGACCGCTGGGGCTTCCACGTGGCGAGCCATCCGATCTTCGCGGACGCGTTTCACGCCCTGAACCCGCCCTACCCCGAGCAGCATCCGGCGGCGGGAAACCTCCCGGCCTACTCGGGGGTGTGCGGCCACGAGTTCGTCGATTTCCCGATGTGGCCGGAGGAAACGCGCGGCGGCTTCGTGAAGGTGCGCTACAAGCCGACCAACCGCGTCGAACTCCACCAGTGGATCGAGAAGGACGATCACTTCGAGGAGGCCTACCAGACGGACCTGCTTTTTTCCACGAACCTCAGCTTCATCCCCGTGGACCTGCGCCACGGCCCGCGCGGCGCGATGTATGTCTGCGACTGGTACAACCCGGTCAAAGGCCACATGCAATACTCCCTCCGCGATCCGCGCCGCGACCGCAAAAGCGGACGCATCTGGCGCATCGTGCCGAAGGGCGCCACCCTCCAGGACCCGCCGAAAATCGACGGCGCGACCGCCGCCGAGCTGGTCCGAAACCTCGCGCGGCCCGAATACCGCTATCGTTACTGGACGAAACGCGAGCTGCGCGACCGGCACGACCCGGCGGAAGTCGAAAAGGCGCTCGACCAATGGCTCGCCGAAATCTCGCCGTCGAAAACAGGCGGCGTTCGCCACGACCAGATCGAGGCTCTGTGGGCCTTTCGCAATATCGGAGCTACCCGCCCCGCCTTGCTCGGCGAGTTGCTCGAGTGCGAGGACCATCTCGCCCGCGCCGCCGCGACGCGCATGCTGTGCTGGTGGCACGCGGACCTCCCGAACGACGGCGTCGACGCCCTGCGCGCGCGCGTCAATGACGAGAATGGCATCGTGCGGCTCGAGGCGGCGATCGCGGCGAGCCACATCGGCACGCCGGCCGCGCTCGAGGCTCTGCTCGACGTGCTGGACCACCCGATGGGCGATCACCTGGCCTACGCCGTGCGCTCGGCCCTCGGATCGGCCGGTCTGGCGGCCCATTGGAAAAACGATCCCGCCTTCCTGACAGCGCACCCCAAGCTGGCCGAATTTTCGCGTTCCTGGAAGAGCGGCGACCAGATCAAGATCCTCAACGCCAAGGCGACGGGTGACGACGCCGAGTTCGACCTGCGCGCCGATCTGAAGACGGTGGAAATCTCCTGCGTGCCGGAACGCCTGCTCTTCAGCGTCACGAAGATCGAGGCCAGGGCCGGACAACCGGTGAAGCTCACCCTGCTCAATCCCGACGCCACGCAGCACAATCTCACGATCGTCAAACCCGGCGCCCTCGAGGAGGTCGGCATGGCCGGCAACGAGATGGCGAAGGACCCGGCCGGCCTGTCCAAGGGCTTCATCCCCGAGTCGGACAAGATTCTTTTCCACACCCGATTGCTCGACCCGCAAACCGGTGAAATTCTGCGCTTCGAGGCGCCGGGCGAACCGGGTGTCTATCCCTACCTCTGCACCTTTCCCGGTCACTGGATCGTGATGAAGGGCGAACTCATCGTGTCGGAATGAGGACGTGACCGGACGCCGGAATGTCTTGACCGATCCGCCTCCGCGGGACAGAAACGTGCCATGAGCGATGTCGTCAGCCTCCATCCCTACTTTCGCGCCCACGACGCCGCGGGTCTCGCGGCTTTCCGCGATCTCCTGCCGCGGTTCGTCGAAAAGACGCGAAGCGAGCCCGCCTGCCTGTTCTACGACTTCACCGTCAACGGCGACGAAATTTTCTGCCGCGAGGCCTATCGCGGCGCGGCGGGGGTGCAGGCGCATCTCGCCAACGTCGGCGCCCTGCTCGACGAGGCGCTCACGCATTCCGAGCTGATCCGCCTCGAGGTGCATGGCCCGGCCGCCGAACTGGAAAAACTCAAGCCCGGCATGGAGGCCCTGTGCCCGTCGTGGTTCGAATACGCGTGCGGACTGGGCCGGCCCTGACCCGGCCGCGCCTCGACATTTGCCGACGGCGGGCGCATGCTTGCGGGAATGAACGCCCCGACGCTTCACTCGCCCGGAGGCACGGCGAACGCCTCCCACCGCGGCCTGGTTCTCGGACTGGCCGCCGTCTTCGCGGCGGTCTTTGCGTGGTCGGCCTGGCGTCCGCTGTTTCCGCGCGACTGGTGGCTGGAAAACGTGCTCAATCTTCCGGTCATCGCCATCCTCACGGCGGTCTATCGCTGGGTGCCGCTGACGCGCGCCCACTGGGTGCTGATCGGGCTGTTCATGTGCCTGCACGAGACGGGAGCCCACTACACCTATGCCGAGGTGCCCTACAACGACTGGACTCGCGCCTGGTTCGGCCGAAGTCTGAACGAGATTTTCGGCTGGGAACGCAATCACTTCGACCGCTTCGTGCATTTCAGTTACGGACTCTTCATCGCCCTGCCCATCCGCCAGCTTTTTCTCCGCGTCGTCGAGGCGCGGGGTTTCTGGAGCTATTTCCTGCCTCTGGACCTCACCCTGTCCAGTTCGGCGCTCTACGAACTGATCGAATGGGGCGCCGCGGAAACGGTCGGCGGCGATCTCGGAATGGCCTACCTCGGCACGCAGGGCGACGTCTGGGATGCCCACCGCGACATGGCCCTGGCCGGCGGCGGCGCGCTGATCGCCATTCTCTTTTCCGCCTTGCTGGCAGGCTGGCGCGGCTGGAAAACGCGGCGAGACCTGCGACTCCGCCGTTGCGAAGCCCCCGAATCGGCGGAAAGATGAGCCCGCCATGACGTTTCAACGCCTTTCCCTCCTCGGTTTCGCCCTTCCCTTTTTGCTCGGCATCGCCGGCGCCGGCCGGGCGGCGGCCGCGGACAATCCGCGGCCGAACATTCTCTTCATCTTCACCGACGACCACGCCCCGCACGCCATCGGCGCCTACAACGGCTGGCTCAAATCGGTGAACCCCACGCCCAACATCGACCGGCTCGCGGCCGAGGGCATGCTCTTCGAGAAAAGCTTCTGCACCAACTCCATCTGCGGACCCAGCCGCGCGGTCATCCAGACCGGCAAACACAGCCACAAGAACGGCTTCATGAACAACGGGAACGCCTTCGACTGGAATCAGCAGACCTTCCCGAAGCTGCTCCGGAAGGCCGGCTACCAGACCGCGATCTACGGCAAGTCCCACCTTCAGGGCAAGCCGCAGGGCTTCGACGACTGGAAGGTTCTGCCCGGCCAGGGGCTCTACTACAATCCCGATTTTCTCACTCCCGACGGGAAGATCACCATCGAGGGATACTGCACCGACATCGTCACCGACCTCGCCGTCGAATGGCTCAAGGAAAAACGCGATCCGAACAAGCCCTTCATGCTCATGATGCAGCACAAGGCGCCCCACCGAAACTGGATGCCCGCCCCGCGCCACCTGCACCTCTACGACGATGTCGAGATTCCCGAGCCAGCCACCCTTTTTGACACCTGGGAGGACAACGCCCCGCCCGCCCGCTTCCAGGAGATGGAGATCGACCGGCACATGGACCTCAACTACGACCTCTTCGTGGACCTGACCGCCGACTTCGACCAACCCGCCGCCCAGCAGCGGCAGGATCGCTCCGCCTGGCAAAACATGAAGCGCATGACCCCCGAGCAGATGCGCGCCTGGCGCGAGGCCTACGGCCCAAAGGACGAGGCTTTTCACAAAGCCGGCCTCGCCGGTAAGGATCTCGTGCGTTGGAAATACCAGCGTTACGTCAAAAACTACCTGCGTTGCATCAAGGGCGTGGACGAAAGCGTCGGCCGCATGATGGACACTCTCCAGTCGCTCGGGCTGTCGGAGAACACCATCGTTATCTACTCCTCCGACCAGGGATTCTACGTCGGCGACCACGGCTGGTACGACAAGCGCTGGATGTACGAGGAATCCCTGAGCATGCCCTTCATCGCCAAGTGGCCCGGCGTCACCGCGCCCGGCTCGCGCAGCCGGGCCATGATTCAGAATCTCGACTACGCCGAGACATTCCTCGATGTCGCCGGCGTCGAAATTCCAGCCGACATGCAGGGCCGATCCCTCGCGCCGCTGCTGAAGGGCGAAACACCCGCCGACTGGCGCCACAGCATTTACTATCACTACTACGAATATCCGAGCGTTCACATGGTGCCCCGCCACTACGGCATCCGCACCGAGCGCTACAAGTTGATGCATTTCTATCAGTTCGGAGACGAGTGGGAATTCTACGATCTCGAAAAGGATCCCGACGAACTCTCCAACCTCTACAACGATCCCGCCTACTCCGAGCGGATCGCCGCGACGAAGCGCGAACTCGAAACGCTGCGGAAGCAATACGAGGACGACAGCGACGTCTCCGAAATGCCCGACGATTGGAAGAAAAAAATGCGCTCGGGACACGCCCTCGACCCGTGAGAGGCGGACGGCGCAAAATTCCCGCGCATTCCGCTACAGGACCGGCGCCGCGAGGCGGGCGAGCCGGACCGCCACTCGAAACGGGAGCGGTTTTTCCGAGTAATCGCGTCCGTCGATCTCGCGACAGTTTTCGAAATCCTCCACCAGCATCGACTCGACCGCGCGGCAGAATTCCCGATCGAGCACGGCCAGACTGACTTCGAAATTCAGCCGCAGCGAGCGGTTGTCCAGATTCGCCGTCCCGACCGAGGCAAGGCGATCGTCCACCAGCATCACCTTCTGGTGCAGGAAGCCGTCGCGATACCGGAACATCCTCACTCCGGCCGCCTCCATTTCCCTGAGATAGGAAAACCCCGCGAGATAGACCGTGCGGTGATCCGGCTTCTCTGGGATCATGATCCGCACGTCCACCCCCCGCAGCGCCGCCAATTGAAGCGCGGCCCGCACCGACTCGTCCGGCACGAAATAGGGACTCGCGATCCACAGCCGCTCCCGGGCGCAGTGGATCGAATTGAGAAAAAACAGCGTGCCCGCCTCCAGATCGTCCACCGGCCCCGTCGCCAGCGGCAACACCGTCATTCCGCCCTCCGGATCGATGAAAGCCGGCTTCCAGTTCAACCTCGGCGCCTCGCGCCGCGCCCAGTACCAATCCCCAAGAAAGACCAACTGCGTCGATTGCACCGCCGGCCCCGTCAGACGGACATGGGTGTCGCGCCAACGGCCGAAGCGTGGATCGCGCCCCAGATACTCGTCCCCCACATTATGCCCGCCGACAAAGGCCACCGTGCCGTCCGCCACCACGATCTTCCGATGGTTTCGGAAATTGATCTGAAAGCGATTGCTGCGCCCCCGTGTCGATTGGAACGCCTCCACCACCACCCCCGCCTCCAGCAATCCCGACAGGTATCGCTTCGACAGCCGGTGACTGCCGATCTCGTCGTAGAGCAGGAAAACCCGAACGCCGTCGCGCGCCTTCCGGATCAGGCGATCGCGAAATTCCAATCCGAAGCCGTCCTCCTTGAGGATGAAAAACTGCACCAGCAGGTAATCCTTCGCCCCGTCGATCGCGCGGAAGATTTCCTCGAAGGTGTGCCGCCCGTCCACCAGCAGCTCGACGCGGTTTCCGTCGGTAAACCGTCGCTCGCTCAGCTTTTGCAACACGCACCCGAAGCGCGCCGCCTCGCCCTCCAGCACACTGAAATGCGGCTCCAGCGCGTCGGAGATTTCCTCGACCAGGTCCTCGTGCCTCTCCCGCGCCTCGCGCAGCGACTGCCGGTAACCGTTGAATTTTTTCCGGCCCAGCACCCAGTAGAGCGGCACCGCGACAAAGGGAAAAGACAGCAGCCCCAGCGCCCATGCCCACGCCCCGGCGGAGGTTCGCGCGTTCATGATCGCGTGCGCCAGGCTCGCCACCGCCAGCGTTTCCGCCGCCAGCACGATCACCGTGCCAAGCGTCCACTTGTGAACGCCCGCCGGGATCACCGGCTCGGTCACCGCCACCCACGCATCCATCGCGAACCAGGGAAAACACATCCGTTTGCACGCCCACAAAACAGCCCCCACCCGAGTCGGGCAAGCCGAAACCGCCGACCCAACAGGGTTGAGTCATCGACCCAACCCTGTTGGGTCGGCCAGGTCATCGTGGGCGCCCAGGCGGCCACCGCTCAGGGGTTCGTGAATTCCTCCGGCGACACCTGGCCGTCCTGGTTCTTGTCAAAGGCCGCGAAACGCTGGGGTGCCCGACTCTTCTCCGCGAGGCCGTTGGTGTATTCCTCAAGAGACAGAAAGCCGTCGGCGTCCTTGTCCCAGCGCTTGAAGACGACGGCCCGATCGATCGGCTTGCCCTTGGCGCTCGCCGGCGAGGGACGGGATTTCACGGTCGGGACCGGCGGCTCCAGCGGCGCGGGCAAGGTCCGGCGCCAGGCCTGGATGGCGGTATTCATCACCGAAACTCGCTCGGACCGGGACGTGGCGAGATTCTGCTGCTGGGCGCGATCCTCGATCACATCGTAAAGCTCGATGCGCGACTCGTCGCGGGTCAGGAGCAACACGTCGTCTCCCTCCCGCATCGCGAGTTGGGGCCAGTCGGCGGGCTGAGAGTTTGGCCCTCGCCATTCCCAGAACAACGGCGCCTCCCGGATGAAGGGTTTGCCCTCCAGCGCGTCGAGAACGTTGAGCCCGTCGCTCCGATAGCCTTCCGGCGCGGAAATGCCGACGGCGGCGAGCACGGTGGGCAACACATCGACTCCCGCGAGAACGCTCGTCTTGTCGACTCGTCCCGCCGGCACGTGACCCGGCCACCGCACCAGGAAGGGCACGTTCACCCCGCCGAGGTAGAGGCTGCGCTTTCGACCCCGCAGTCCGCCGGTGTCGCCGACGCTATAGAAGAATTTTTGCCCGGGATTCGGGTGCGAATTCTCCGGGCCGTTGTCGCTGGAGAAGAAGACCAGCGTGTTGTCCGCGAGTCCCAGTTCGTCGAGCAGGTCCAGCGCCCGCCCGATCTGGGCGTCGGCGCGGGTGACGGCGGAGTAGTAAGTTCGCCGAGGCTCCGGCGTGTCGGGATAGGGCGCCTTCTGCTCGTCGGTGGCTGCGACGAGGTGGTGCGTTTCGTGCAGCCAGAAGTTCACATAGAACGGCTTTCCTTCTTCCTTTGACTGGCGAATGAACCGCAGCACGTGCTCGGCGGCCGCGATCGTCTGGAAGGCGGCACCGACCTGGTCATGGGCGGTTCCCACTTTGTCCGCGACGCTGGTCCCCTCGAAAACGCCGCGCCCGGGACCGGTCCAGACAGCGGCCTCATCGTAGCCGTATTCGGCAGGCAGCGGCGCGTCGATTCCGGTGCCATTGCCCGAGAGATGCCATTTGCCGAAGTGCCCCGTTGCATAACCGGCCTCCTTCATCAACCGAGGCAGCAGCGTCACTTTCGGGTCGAGCCAGTCGGGCATGCCGCGGGCGACATTGTCGTCGTGCCCGGAAAAATGCTGATGCACGAGATGCCGCGCCGGATACTGCCCGGTGACAATGGCGGTGCGGCTCGGCGAACAGACTGGATTGCAGACGACGAACTGGTGAAAATCAGTCCCCTCGCGGGCCAGGCGGTCGAGGTTCGGCGTCAGGATCGCCGGATGACCGTGACAGGCAAGATCGCCCCATCCCCAGTCATCGGCGTAGATGAACAGGACGTTGGGTTTCTCCGCGCGGGCGGCCGAGGCGGCAAGGAAAGGGAGAGCGAGGCAGAGAAGTCGTTGTTTCACGGATGAGTGCAGGTGATTTTTTTCACGGGCGCTGCCAACGGTGATAAGCCGAACTGAAATGGAAAGGAAGGCCCCTCGCGGTCCGAGTGTGGGTGGAAATGAGGTCCAAAGTGGATGCCATTGCCGAAATGGGGATTTCAGTGGTGAACGTGCCCGGCGCCGTCTCGGTAAGCGGCTTAGATTCCCAGTGATCGTATTCGGTGGCGTAGGTGTAGGGCGGGCTGCGATCGACGCACCAGGAGACAGAGTTCCTTTCGGGCCGGATGCCTTCGCCCATCGTGACGGTCACTTTCAGGGTCATTCCCTTAGCATCGGGTTCGACTCGCAACATCGGCGCCGAGGGCAAGGGATCGCCGCCAAAGAAGTGATGACTGGCGAAGGCGAGGAGATTCTCGTCCGCTTCCGGTTGCGAGGGCGTCTGCAGAGTGAAGCCGCTGGATTTCGGGCCACCGTGCTGGCCTCCCGGCAGGATGTAGAGGGGAAAATCCGGGTGTCGCTCGCCCAGGAACCGCAGGGCCGGACACACGTTGTCGTTGGAACCGACGTGATAGAAGAACTCCAGCCCCCGCGCTCTGACTTGATCCAAGTAAGTCGCAATTCGGCAGGCGTCCCAGGCCGCATCGTTCATCGCCAGCATCTCGACCTCTGACCAGCCAGCCGCGAGCGCCAGGTCGCGCGTGATGGCTTGATCGATCCGCCGTTGCTCGCGCTCCAGCAGCGCCTGGCGAGCCGTGTCGGGCAACCCGAACGGATTCGGTCCCGGCGGAAGTTGTTCAAGGAAAGCCTCGTTGGCCGCCATTTCGTCGAGGAGGGCGCTCCCGCGCACATAGGCACCGCCCGGATTTCCCAGCATCGGCGCCACCACGGGAAGGATCGCGGTGAAGCGGTCGTCGTGAATTCCGCAGATCGCCGCCCCGACTCCGCGCTTGGAGCCACCCGTGGCGAGCACACGCTTCGGCTGAAACACCGCCGGCTCCGCCATCGCGGCGGTGAGCGCGCGCATGTCGCTCATGCCCCAGATCCACGCCGGGGTGTAACGCGCGTCCTTGGTCTTCAGCAACTGTTCCCGCATGCCGAGGTGCAGTTTTCCCACCGGTTCCATCGCGTCGATCGTTCCCATCCCGATCAGCACCACGCCGACACCGCGCTCGTTGAGCAGCTTCAGCATGGCGCCACCGGGCAGCGCCGCCTTCGGAGCGAGGCCCATGTTGGCGACAATGACATTTTCGCAAGGTCCCTTGCCCGGATCGGGCGCGCACAGGGTCACGGGCAGGCGGACTTTCTGACCGGGCCACCATTCGCAGACGGTGATCTCGATCAGCTTTTGCCGTATGCCATTCACCTTCGCGGCCGGTTTCCAGTCCTGCAGCACCTTCGTCTCCAGGGAGCCAACATCGCGGATGGCATCGAGATCGAAGGTGGCGGGCACAATCTCCGCCGCCGCCCATCCGGGCGACAGGGCAATGACGAGCGAGAGAAGTCTTTTCATGGGGGTGATGGGGTTGAGATCAGGGCGGACCGCTCGTTCTTGGACGGCTGCGGCCGGACGACTTGGACTCTTCGAGCAACGCCTTCAGTTCCTTCACCTTGTCGGAATGCTCGAAGTAGAGATTGCGCGTTTCGCCGGGATCGGACTCCAAATCGTAAAGTTGCCCCGGCGCTCCGGGCGCCGTCTCGGGAAGCGCGAACGGCTTGAGGTCCGGGTTTTTCTCGTAATCGTTTCCACCGGACCCGGGATGGTCCAAATATTTCCACCGTCCCTGACGGATCGAGAGCGTGCGCGCGCCCGCGAATGCCTGTTCGAGCAGGTAGGGCCGAATCGAGCCCTTATCCTCACCCGTCAAAACCGGCAACAGGCTGAAACTGTCTTCCGCCGCCTCGTCGGGCAATTCGGTGCCAACGATCCCGGCGACCGTGGCCATCACGTCGGTCAGGCTGACGAGTTCCGCGCTGGTAGTTCCGGGCTTTACCCGACCGGGCCATCGGACAAGAAACGGCACCCGATGCCCCCCTTCCCAATCGTCGCGTTTCATTCCCCTCCACGGCCTCGCTCCATCGTGGCCGTGATCCGCGCGCATGTGGATCACACTGGTGGTCTCCGGACCGTTGTCACTCGTGAAGATGACCAACGTATTGTCCGAGAGGCCCAATCGATCGAGCGTGGCGAGCAGTTCACCGACCACAAAATCGAGTTCCTGGATGAAATCCCCGTGCGGCCCCGCGCCGGATCGGCCCTGGAACTCTTTCGCCGGAAACGACGGCAAATGCACCGCCTGAGTGGCGTGGAAAAGGAAAAACGGCTGTTCCGGTGCCTCGCGGACATGACTCTCGAGAAAGGATCGACTCTTCTCCAGAAAGACGAGATCGACCTCTTCCATCGGGAAATCCGGAGCGATCAAGCCGGGACGACAATCGTTGGCGTAGGGATGCTTCGGCAGGAGCGCCTTGTCCACCGGACCCGCCGGAGGAGCCGGCACCCGATCCCCGTCGATGAAGGCGTAGAGCCAATCGGTCGTGGGGCAGCAAGCCGTGCCAAAGAATCGCCCGAAACCGTGATCCAACGGCCCGCCTTCGATGCGCCGAGTGAAGTCAACCCGTCGCACTGCTTCCAGCCCCCCTTCGCGGATCGGTTTTCCTTCCCGATCGAAAAACGTCAGTCCGATATGCCACTTGCCCGTGGCGGCGGTGGCATAGCCTTTCGCCCCCAGCATGGCCGGCAGGGTAAGCCGTCCAGGAGCGATCAGCGAGGGGCCCCCAACTCCCGTGAAGACCGAGCCGCCCCGAGGCACGCGAAAGGCCATTTGCCCGGTCATCAGGCTGTAGCGCGTCGGCGTGCAGACCGTGGCTGGACTATGGGCGTCGGTGAATCGCATTCCCTCCTCCGCCAAGCGGTCCAGATTCGGCGTCGCGGCCTTGGCCTGGTCATTGAAACAACCCAGATCGCCATATCCGAGATCATCGGCCAGGATCAGCAGGATGTTCGGAACCTTCTTTGGCTCCGACGCCGCAAGGCGGGGATTGAATCCTTCGATCCCTGGACAAACCAGGACCGCGAACATCATCCATGCGGCGCTCCGCGCCGAAATCGAATTACCCGAGTTCCTCATCCGTTACCCAGCCTGAATCGACCGTGATTGGTTATTCGTTCCCTTCCGCGGCCTTGCCCATCCGCTTCAGACGCGGTGGAGGCGAATAGGCTTCGGCGTCACCCGACACCAGCCAAGCCACATCCGACCGAATCGCCGCCGACTCTCCGTGGGGATCTCCACTGGTGGCGAGGTAGTCCTTCAGCCCGCCGCCCAGTTCCCGGAGCAGGCCTCGTTGCGCCGGATCGCCAAACAGGTTCTTCAGCTCGAAAGGGTCCGCGTCGAGATCGAAGAGCGCCGGATCGTCCGTCGGCGAAAGCACCAGCTTGTGGCGCTTCGTGAACGCCGCCACCCATCCGGAAGCGCCTTTGCCAGTCCCGCCGATCCGCACGTAGGCACGGTCCACCCAGTCCGCCGGTGCCTCGCCCTTCCGAAACAGCTCCGACGCGTCGCGCCCCTCCATTTTCGCCTGGGTTCCGATTCCCAGCAGGCCGAGCAGAGTCGGCTTGAAGTCCACCGTCCCGAGCGCCTCTTCGATCACCGTGCCGGGCGGGATCAGCCCCGGCGCCGCGATCACGAAGGGAATCCGCGCCGATCCCTCGCAGGGAATGCCCTTGTTGTAACGCCCGTGCTCGCCGCACATGTCGCCGTGGTCCGAGGTGAACAGCACGATCGTCCTGTCCAACTGTCCCGTCTCCCGCAACGCCGCAAGCAGCCGCCCCACGTTGTCGTCCACGCATTTCACCATCCCGAAGTAGAGCGCCATTTGCCGCGAGTTGAACCGATCCTGCAAAACTTGGGCGAACGACGGGAGCTTCTGCCCGGCGGCGAGCGCCGAGCCTGGCTGCCGGAACGGCGCCGGATCGAACATCGTGTCGTACGGTGCCCGCACCGTGTTAGGCCCGTGCGGATCCGGAATGCTGACCATGAAACAGAAAGGCCGGTCCCTCTTCCGAGTCACGAACTCGATCGCCCGGTCGGCCAGAAAATCCGTGGTGAACGAGGTCTCGTCGGCACCAGCGACATCGTAGCTCGGCTGCCCCTTCGCGTTAACGGCCGCGACCTTCGGTCCATTTTCGTCTTCCCCCAGCTTTTTCCAGTGACCCCGATTGAACTGATATCGGTTGTCCTCGAACCCGAATTTCCTCGCCGGCGACCAGCCCGGCTTGGCCGGCCCGTCGAGGTGCCATTTGCCCGCGTAACCCGTGTCGTAACCCTCCCGCGCCAGCACCGTCGCGAACGTCTCCATCTCGTCGAGCATGGGCAGGTCGTTGGAAATGCTTCCCGTGTTCTGCGGGTAACGTCCCGTCATCAGCGCCGCCCGCGACGGCGTGCAGACCGGCGACGTCGCGTAATAGCGCGTGCAAATCGCCCCCCGTGCCGCGATCGAGTCGATATGCGGCGTGTCCACCTTCACTCCCTCGCCCCAGATGAAGGCTTGGTCCGGCGGCAGCAGCGCCCGGTAGCAGCCCAAGGTTCGGAAATTGTGCTCGTCTGTTTGAATGATGAGGACATTGGGACGAGTCCCCTCCGCCGCCGGGATCATCCCCGGCACCGCCAGCATTCCCAGCAGAAAAATGATTCGTCTCATCGTCTTCATTGTTTCCCAAAATTGCCACCCCCCTAACCCACCGACCACCGACTATCGCTCATAGCCCCTCGATCGCCCACCCGTCCCGGTATTCCCGCCTCACCAGCCCGCTGGCCACCGCGCTGTTGGTGAAAGCCATCGACTCCCGGTCCCACTCCAGCCATTCGCCCGCGAAACGATCCGCCAGCGCCCCGACCAGCACCGTCTCCGAGAGCGGCCCCCCGTGGTGGAAATCGCCGCACGCCTTCCGCCCTTCCAGGATCGCGTCCACCCAGTCGTGGTAATGGTTTCGCGGCGCCGGCTTCGGCGGATACTTCGCCGCCGGAAAGTTCTCCTCCGGCAGCAGCACCGGACTGCCGCCCCGGTAGTTTTTGAAAATCGCGCCCGCCTCCCCGATCCAGAAAGTCCCCGATTCCGGCAGCGTCTCGACCGCTTTCGGCAGCGAGATCAGGCCCTCCGCCGGCCGCGCGTCGCCATCGTGCCAGGTTAGCTTCACCGTGTCGCCCGCCGTGATGTCCGATCCCGGAAAGATCATCTCCACCCGCCGCCGCGTGCCCCACAGCGGACCCGAGCTGCCGTCGCCATCCTGCCGCACCCGGAGCGGCGCCGTCAGCTTCAGCGCGTCGAAGGAGGTGTCGAAATGGTGGCAGCCCATGTCGCCCATCTCCCCCACCCCGAAGTCGAACCACGCCCGCCACGCCTTCGGCTGGTAGGTCGCGTCCAGATAGGGCCGCGCCTCCCGCGTCCCGAGCCACAGATCCCAGGAAAAGCCCTCCGGCACCGCGTCGCCCGGCGCGCGCAGTTCCGTGTTTTTCGGCCACCAGTTGAGCTTCTTGTTTTCCCACAGAATGACCTCCTTGATCTTTCCGATCAGCCCCGAGCGAATCATCTCCACCGCCTGCCGGCTTTCCTGGCTCGAGCGCCCCTGGTTGCCCAATTGCGTCACCACCCCCGCCTTCGCCGCCTCCCGCGCGATCGTCCGGCACTCGTGCAGCGTCGAGGCCATCGGCTTCTGCAGGTAAACGTGTTTCCCCGCCCGGATCGCCGTCACCGCCGGCGCCGCGTGCATGTGATCCGGGATGCCGATCGTGACCGCGTCGAACTTGTCCGCGTCCCCCGCCAGCAGTTCCCGCCAGTCCGCGCGGGTGACCACCCCGGGAAAACTGCGCGCCGCCTTCGACAGCTCCGTGGCGTCCACATCGCACAGCGCCGCGATTTCCACCCCGGGGTGGCTGGCGACGCCCTTCAGCGTCACCCCGCCCATCCCTCCCACCCCGATCGAGGCCACCCGGAGCTTTGAGTTCGGCGACGCGCCGCGCAGGATCGCGGGAAACCCGAGCGCCCCCGTCGTCGCGGCGGTGGCGACGGTGGTGGCGGCGACGGACGAGGCGGATTGTCGGAGGAATTGACGGCGTTTCATGCCCTCCACCCTAGCGGCACTTGCCCCGCGAGGGAATCCCCTGTATGCGCCCGCCCGCCCGCCTCGCCTCGCCTCGGGAGGCCCTTCTCCGCCCAACCCAGCCGGGTAGTGTCGGTGACCATCCCCCTGCGTTGAAAGATCGCCTCGCGACCGCGCGATTGGCCCGCGCCGACGGAGGGCCGGCCGTGGTTGTGACCGTGGCCGTGGGCGGCGTTTTGCCGGGAAGCGGTGAGGTTGGCTTTCAGCCAACGACCGGCTCGGCACGGCCCTTCCTGGGGCGTTGCCCCAGGCTAGGGTGAGGTTGGCCGTTGGCCAACGCCCGAAGCCCGAAGCCCGAAGCCCGAAGCCCGAAGCCCGAAGCCCGAAGCCCAAGCCCAAAGCCCGAAGCCCGAAGCCCGAAGCCCGAAATCCGAAATCCGAAATCCGAAATCCGAAATCCGAAGCCCAACGACCGACGACCGACGACCGACGACCGACGACCGACGACCGACGACCGGCGACCAAAGACCCGAAGCCCGAAGCCCGACCCAAAGCCAACCCAAAGCCGACGACCGGCCCAAAGCCCGGCGACCAAACTGCGACCAAAGACCGGCGACCGGCGACTCCGAAAGCCTGGCGACTGAAATCCGACCGGCGACCAACGACCAACGACCGACCGGCGACCGGCGACCGACGACCGGCGACCGACGACCGGCGACCGGCAACCGGCGACCGGCGACCGGCGACCGGCAACCGGCAACCGGCGACCGGCGACCGAAAACTGAAAACTGAAAACTGAAAACTGAAAACTGCCCCCTGCGTGAAAGGCGGCCGGATCGCCGGGAGATTCGCGCTGGCCCCCGAAGGCTGAAGGCCTTCGTTCACCGTAGCCTGGGGCAACGCCCCAGGGTTTTGATCGTGAAAATCGGGTTTGGCTGAAGGCCAAATTCACCCGAGCCACCCCTCGCGACCGTGCGATTGGCCCGCACCGCACCGTACCACACCGCGCCCCCGTCGCGATCGGCGGCAGCCGGGTGGGGCGAGGCGTCCCCGCCGAGCCGCCGTGATGCCCGGGAGGCCTCGGGCGTTCCTCACCCCTCCGCCGAAGCCGGGGGCGGCCGATTCCCCCGCCCACGACTTACCAACCCAACCCTGTTGGGTCCCCGACTCAACCCTGTTGGGTCCAAAGTCCAACAGGGTCAGATCGGGGATTCAACAGGGTTGATTCGAAAACGGCCGATTCAGGAGCCGAAATCGGCATTCAGCGTCCGAATTGACTCGGAATTGCCGCAAAATTCTGATAGCAAGCCGGTTACCAATCCAAAAGAGGGGTGCTCCGAGCAGGGGGGTACCCCCCTCCGAGCACCCCATCGGGGGCTCGGAGCTGGTGAGCCGGAGCTTTGAGCTGCCGATGGGGTGCTCGATCGCTCCGACGCCGGAGCTTTTTGCCGCCGATCGGGAGCTGGAGAGCCGGTGATCGGCAGCTAAGGAGCACCCGATCGGGGGCTCGTGAGGTGGTGGTCGGGGGCTCGGAGCTGCCCATCGGGAGCTATGGACCTGGCGATCGGGGGCTCGATAGCCGCCGATGGGGGGCTCCCCAGCTCCCGATCGGGGCCTCAAAGCTCCGGCTCACCCCCTCCAAGCTCCGGCTTTGCTGCGACAAACTAAGCGAAATGGCTTCCGGGCCGCGGATGGGAACGGTTCTTTCTCGAACTGCGGATCTTCGCAGCCGGAGCGAAGCGGAGACCGCCGAAGGCAAATCGGCGCTTATGTATTTCTTGGAACCGCGAAGGGACGCGAATTTTCTCTTTTGGGTTTTTGAGGGGCGCGATCGAAGGCGGGGAAATTCCAAGGAGGGGCGGTATTTTACCGCCCGCGTCCGGTCGGGGGTTCTGTCGGGGTTTCTCGGTGCTGTCGTGCGGGTGCCGGCGTTTACGTTCCGCGGAGGAGGGCGAAAGGATGGTTGCGGGGCTGCCGCTTTTTCCCCAAAATTGTGGACGCCGCTCATCACTGTTTAGGGTGGCGTCTGTGGAATTTTACTCTTCGGTGAAGAAACCCTGTCCGCTGCAACTGATGCAATCGAGAATTATTGGCTACATTGCAACAGCCCTCCTCGTCGGAGTTACCGCAACGGTCATGGCCTTGCGAGCGAATAGGGCTACGCGGACCAAACCTACCAGGTCGGTCATTGTGGTTCCCGACGATAGATCGATGACGGACTTGATTGTAAACACTTCAAAATCGGCAATCAAAGGCGATCTCCAGACGCTTTACCAGATCAAGAAGGGAGATACGCTTTTCCGAATTTCACAAAAATATGGGGTGTCCGTTCAAGCGATTAAAGATGCAAACAGAGACAAGAGCGATGTAATCGCAGTTGATCAATGGATCGTGATCCCGAAATGAATTCCCACGCTAAAATCGACCCGCCGGACAAGGGTCGAAACGCAACGGCTTCGGCTTCGGCTTCGCCTAAGACCTGACATCGTCCTCCCGGTCGCCAATCCTCGCCGACAGCCCCCGACCGGCAAACGAAGCCGCGCTCCCGGTCCCGCCTGGAAGCACACAGCCCTTGCAACCGGCCAGTCCCGCGCCCGTGGGCACCGGGCGACCGCGCGGCGTCCCTCCGTCCCACCCCGGATCGGAACGAAGAAAAATGTAACCGTTCCGCGTTCCCGGCGTTCTATTGGGAACGATGCTCCGCTTCCCGCTTTGCTCCTGCGTTTGCCTCCGTCGCGCCGCGGCCTTCCTCGCGGTTTCGCTTCCGTTGGGATTTTCCCCGGCCACGGCCCGCTCCGAAACGGCCGACGAAGCCTTTCGCCGGGTGGACCGGGATGGGGACGGCAAAGTGACGCGGGCGGAACTGCCGCAGCGGCTGCTTTTCAAGCGCTTCGACGGCAACGGAGACGGCACCATCACGCTGGAGGAAACCCGCGCCGCCTTCGGGGCCGAAGACGCCGAAGCGGCGGTCCGCGGGCTCAAGGGGCCGGTCGAGGCGCTTTTCAAGGGGGCGGACAAGGACGGCGACGGCGTGCTGACCGCGGCGGAGGTTTCAAAGCCGAAACTTTTCGCGCTGCTCGATCGGGACGCCGATGGATCGGTGCAACTCGAGGAGGCAAAGGCGGCGATCCTGGCGCTGCGGGAGGGCAAGGGCCTCGACGGTCTGGTGCCGCCGGCCACGGAGCCGCCGCATCCGGTGCGGACGAGCGGCCCGGAGGTGACGAATCCGGGCGAGGCGGGCATCGGGCGGCAGGTTCCCGACATCGGCTTCGCGGACCTCGCGGGTCGGACGCATCGGCTCGGCGAAATCGCCGCCGCGTCGAAGGGCGTGGCGATCGCGATGACCAGCACGACCTGTCCCGTCAGTCTCCGCTACGCGCCGGCGCTGGCCCGGCTGGAAAAGGATCTCGCGGCCCGGGGGGTGGCCTTCATTCTGGTGAACCCCTTCGCCAGCGAGAAGCCCGAGGATCTCGCCGCCGCGGTGAAGAGGCACGGTTTTTCCGGTCCCTACGTTCACGATTCGGAGGAGGCCTTCGCCTCGTCGCTCGGGGCGCGGACGACGACGGAGGTTTTTCTGATCGATCCGGCGCGCACGCTGGTCTATCGGGGGGCTCTGGACGATCGCTATGGCGTGGACTACAGCCGCGACGAGCCGCGCGAGACTTACCTGCTCGACGCGGTGACGGCGATGCTTGGCAACGCGCGCCCCCGGATCGCGGCGACTCTGGCGCCGGGCTGCGAGCTGGATCTCGCCCCGGCCCCGGCGGAGGCGGCCGACCCCGGCGAGGTGACCTACCACCGCGACGTGTCCCGGATCCTGCGGCAGAACTGTTTGGAATGTCACCACGAATCGGGGATCGCCCCCTTCGCGCTGGACGATTTCGCCGAGGTGGACGACCGCGCCAAGGTGATCCGGCGGGTGATCGAGGAGGGCACGATGCCCCCGTGGTTCGCCGCCGCCCCGAAGGCCGGGGAATCGTCGCCCTGGGCGAACGACCGATCGCTGTCGGCGCGCGACCGCCGCGACCTGCTGGCCTGGCTTTCCAGCACCGACCGGCCGATGGGCGATCCGGCGGAGGCGCCCGCGCCGCTCGCGTTTTCCGGGGAGGGATGGACTCTGGGCGAGCCGGACGCCGTATTCGCCTTCGACAAGCCGGTCCCGGTCCAAGCGGAGGGACAGATGCCCTACGTGAACCTCGTGGTGCCCACCCATCTCACCGGGGACCGCTGGATTCGGGGCTTCGAAATCCTACCCGGCGCCCGCGAGGTGGTGCATCACGTGATCGTTTTCGCCGTCGATCCGGAGAATCCGAACGAGCGCTTCAGCGAAATCGGCGGCTATTACGCCCTCTACGTGCCCGGCACGAGCGGCGAGATGTTTCCCGCCGGCATGGCGAAAAAACTGCCCGCCGGGGCGAAGCTGCGCTTCCAGATGCACTACACGCCGAACGGCACCGCGACGGAGGACCTGACGCGCATCGGTTTCTTCTTCGCCGACGAGGAGCCCCGCTACGAGGTGAAGGTCGCCAGCGTCGCCAACACGCGAATCTCCATCCCGGCCGGCGCGCCGAACCACCAGGAAAGCGCCGAGCGCCCCGTCCCCTCGGACATGACGGTCCTCGGATTTCTCCCGCACCTGCACACGCGCGGAAAGGCCTTCCGCTACGAAATCGACGGTGCCGAGGGAACGACGACGCTGCTCGATGTGCCGCGCTACGATTTCAACTGGCAGCTCTACTACCGGCTGAAGGAACCGATACACCTGCCCCGGGGCACCCGGGTGCGCGCGACGGCGTGGTATGACAACAGCGCCGCCAACCAGGCCAACCCGGACCCGACCCGGACCGTCAAGTGGGGCCGCCAGACCGACGACGAAATGATGATCGGCTACATCGAATACTACGAACCCGTCGAAAGGCCCACCCCGACCGAAAAACCATGAAAACGCCGACCTTCCTGCCTCTGCTACTGTCCGCCCTCGCGGTCGTCTCGACCCCGCTCCGCGCCCAGGACGCCGCGAGGCCCCAGCCCCTCGAGCACACCTGGACCGTCGACGGTCTCGAGCGGAAGGCCTTGATCCACCTTCCCGCCAAGCCCTCGGAAAAGGGTTCGCCCCTGGTTTTCGGGTTTCACGGCCACGGAGGATGGGCGGCCCAGGCGGCGCGGAGTTTTCGCCTGCACGACGAGTGGCCGGAGGCGGTCGTCATCTACATGCAGGGCCTGCCCACCCCGGGACGCCTCACCGACCCGGAGGGAAAACGCAACGGCTGGCAGTCCGAGCCCGGTGCGGAGGGAGATCGCGACCTGAAATTTTTCGACGCCGTCCTGGCCACGGCGAAGGAACGGTTCAAGATCGACGAAACCCGCGTCTATGCGACCGGACACTCGAACGGCGGCGGCTTCACCTACCTGCTCTGGGGCGAGCGCCCCGAGGTCTTCGCCGCCGTGGCCCCCTCGGCCGCCGTCGCCGCCCGCAGCGCGAACAAACTGACTCCCAAGCCCGTCCTGCACCTCGCCTCGGAAAGCGATCCGCTGGTGAAATATTCCTGGCAAAGCCTCATGATCGAGCGCGTCAAGACCGTCAACGGCTGCGGCGCCGAGGGTTCGGCCTGGGCCGAGGGCTGCACCCAATACCCCTCCGAAAACGGCGCGCCCCTGATCGTTTTCCTGCACGACGGCGGCCATCGGTATCCGCGGGCCGGGCCGGCGCTGATCGTGAAGTTCTTCAAGGAACATTCGCTCAGGAGATCGTAGCGAGGTTTTTCATCGACGAGATCGATTGTCGAAATTCGATTATCGATTTCGGGTTTCCGTTCCCTTTCGGGTAGAATGGCGCGAGTTCACAGGAACCGCACCCCGTTCGACCATGGAAGTCTTCCTTTTCTTTCTCTTCAGCGCCGGCGTCGTCTGGCTGATCGCCGCTCTCGTCCGCTTGGGCGACCGGGTTTCCGATCTGGAATCCGAGATCACCGCTCTCAAGCGTGAGCAGCGCGAGCGTCGCCAGGCGGCCCCGCAACCCAAAGCCGCCGAGGCGCCGGCGCCGGCGCCGGAAGGACCCGCCGAACCCGAAACCGCCACCGACAAGCCGGTACCCGTCTCCCGCGAATCCTCGCCGCCTCCCCTGCCGGAAAAGGCGGCCGCCGAACCGCCGCCGCTGCCGTCCCGCCCCGCGTCGCCCGAAAAGCCGAAAGTCACGGTGGCGATTCGCACCGTCGAAGGCCCGCGGGACGCCGCCGCCGCCGCCGTCGGCGGCGAAAGCGCGAACGCTTTCCCATGGCGTCCCCTGCTCGAAAGGCTCTACCTCTGGCCGCCGAGCGGCGAAAACGCCGAGGCCGCCATCTTCGGCTGGTGGCTGACTCGGATCGGTTTGGTCATCGGCATCATCGCGGCGGTGTTTTTCGGCATCCGCATCGCCGAGGACGTCCAGCCCCCGGTCCGGATCGCCGCCCTCGCCGCCATTGCGACGGGCGTCACCCTGCTCGGCATGTGGCTGGAGAGGCGGGTGACCGCCTTCGGTCGCCTCGTTTCGGCGGGCGGGCTGTCGCTGTATTACTTCACGGCCTTCGCCGCCTACGCACTGGAGCCCACGAAGGTGATCCCCGACGAGGCCCCGGCCCTGGCCCTCGCGATGCAGGGTCTGGCGCTGATCCTCATCCTCGCCTGGAGCCTGTGGAAGGCCGATCGCCACGTGGCGACGATGGCGCTGGCGCTCGGCTTCGTTTCCTGCGGATTTTCCCACCGGCATGACCTGGACAATTTCGTGATTACCGGCCTGCTGATCCTCGCCGCCGGCGGCTCGGCCCTTCTGTGGCCGCGGCGCTGGTTGCCGCCGTTCGCGGTGGCCGCGGCGGGTGCCTGGAGCGGATTTCTCCTGCTCGCCGCCGGCGACTGGCCCGCGGCCGGGCACGCGCCCGCATTCCCGATCGCCCTCGGCTCCATCGTCCTTCTCGCCGCCCTGCTCGAGTTGACCAATTTCCTCGCCGCCGAGAAATCCGCGCCGGCCTCCGGCCCGTTCGAGAGCCGGGCCCTGCGCTGGATCGCCGTCTTCAACACCTCCGCCGCCGTGCTGGCGGGCTGGGTCGCCACCCGCTTCGCTTTTCGCGACCATCTCGAGGATTTTTACCTCGTCTTTGCCGTGCTGATCTTCGCCTTTGCCGCGCTGCGATTCTGGAAAAAACATCCCGTCGCTCTCGTCGAGACCTTCTTCCTCAAGGCCGCCGCCCTGCTGGCGCTCTACTTCGTGGCGCGTTTCGACGGACCGGTTCGCTGGCTCTCGCTGACCCTTCAGGCGGGCGCCCTGTTGTGGACCTGGCGCCGCTCGCGGCTGATCTGGATCGAAATCGGGTTCGCGGTCGTTTTCACCGCGGCGGCCGTCTGGATGCTGCGCGACCTGCCGGACCCGGTTGTCACCGTCGGCGAATGGCGGCCGGTCCGTGATGTGATCGGCGTGCTGTCGCTGCTCGGCCTCTCGGCCTGGCTCGCCCTCCACGCGCGCTGGGACGGAAGGGCACCCCTCCGGACGGAAGCGGAGTCGGGCGCGCTTTCGATTCATCCCGTGGCGCTGCTTCGCGGGCTGGGCGCCGCTCTGATCGCCCTGGGCGCGATCCAGCTTGCCGTGTCACCGAACCGCCACCTCGTCGACGCCACCAACGGGCGCCTGGTCTTTCTCACCCTGCTCGCCCTCGCGCTCGCCGCGCCCGCCGTTTTCACGAAACGGTTCCCTCCCATTCTCGCCGGCCTGTTCGCGCTGGTCCCGGTGTATCGAGTCGTCTTTCTCGACCAGAATTTCAACACCAACGGCGATCTCGCCCTCGAATTCTGGCTGGCCGCTCTCGGCTTCGGATTGGCGGAAGGCGTCCGGCGATTCTGGCCGCGTGCGTGGACGGGCTCATCGGTCGTCGGCACGCTTTTCGCCGGACTCGGGTTTCTCGCCGCGATCAACCTGCTCTGGAACGCCCGGGCGCGCTTCGACCTCTCCGGGCACTGGCCCGTCTGGATCGCCGCCGCCGTCGGGAGCCTTCTGGCGATCCAGCAAAGCCTCGCGCCGCGAAAAGCTCGCGGAGCCGATTGGGACGGCGACATCGCCCTGGCCCTGCTTTGCCTGCTCGCCCTCTGGATCGGCGGAGCGATCGTCTGGCTCGCCTTCACCGGGAATGCCTTCCTGCTTCCGGTTCACCTCGCGATCGCCGCCGCCATCCTGTTCGCCGCCGCTTTCGCCACGCGGGACGCCGTGCCCGCGATCGCCGGCGGCATCCCGCTCGCCGCCGGGCTCTTCGAATACACGGTCAAATATTCCTCCGGCGCCACGGGGCCTCTCCGCGAACTGATTCTCTGCGCCGCCGCCCTGACCGTCGTCTCCCTGGCCACGGCGCTCGTCCTCTGGAGGAAGACCGACGCCACGACCCGCCCCTGGCTGCGACTCTTCGACGCGGCCCTGCACGGTGTCTGGATCTTCGCCGTGCACTGGATTTTTCGCGGAAACGCGGCCATGCCGACCGTGTTTATGGCCGACGCCGCTCTCGCCGTCGGAATCGCCATCGTCTCCGCGGCGGCGCCGATCCGCACCCTGCCCTGGATGTCGGGACTGCCGCTGGGTTTGGCGCTGGCGCACGGATTTTCCGCCGCTCTCGACCACGATTGGGAGGACGGTTCGCTTCCTTGGTGGCTGGCTTCCGCCGCCGTGTTCGCCTGGCTCTGTCTGTCGGCGCGGCGCGCCGCGGCGGATCGCGACACGCTGAAAAGCCACGGCGTCCAGACGGTTCACATCGTCTCCGGGCTGCTCGCGGCGGTGACGCTGTGCGTGACCGGCTTTCACGCCGCGCCGAATCCCTGGCACCTCGGCGTGCTGGCCGCCTTCGCCGTCGCCCTGACCCTGCTGTGGCGGCGGCTCGGCATTTCCTGGCTGGGGGCCTGGTCCGCGCTGCCGCTGGGCCTGGCTTACTTCGGCGGGCTGCTCCGGGTCGTGGAGGCCATCGATTCCGGGTCCGGCACGGCCTGGCGCCTTTCCATTTCCCTGACCGCCATCCTCGTCATCGCCAACGGCCTCTTCCTCGTCCACCGCGGCCGTTCCCCGCTCGGGCTGGCCTGGCTGCACGGGTTCGCCGCGCTCGGCCTGGCCTTTCCCGCCATCGCGGCGCCGCATTTCGGGCACACCCAGTTGACAACCGTTTTCTGGGGCGTGGCCGCCATCGCCCTTTTCCTCACCGGACTCGCCGCCCGGCTGCGCCCCTATCGCATCGTCGGCCTGGTCGGCCTGGCTTGTTGCCTGGTCCGCATTTTCACCGTCGATATCGTCGATCCCCTCTACCGCATCTACGCCTTCTTCGTCGTGGCGGTGGTGCTGCTCGCGATGGGCTACCTCTACAACCGCTTCCGTCACCTGATCGATCGTCCGGAGGCGCCGGATCTCGCGGAGAATCCCGAGAAAACCGCGTGAAGTCCCCGCCTCGGCGTGGCATGTCTCCGGCGGGTTTTCCAAATCCGTGACCGCCACCGAAGCCACCACCCTTTCCTCCCTCTGCGCCGCCTGCGCCCGCGAGGCGCGGGCGTCGCTCGCCGGTCCCGAGTCGCTGGAGGACGAGGAAATCGTCCA
Source organism: Akkermansiaceae bacterium (assembly GCA_024233085.1). Taxonomy (GTDB): domain Bacteria; phylum Verrucomicrobiota; class Verrucomicrobiia; order Verrucomicrobiales; family DEV007; genus JAEUHH01. Next base: position 15,343 of record JACKQC010000021.1, on the reverse strand, counting down.
CCGCCTGCGCGTCGCCACGAAACGTCTGCGGGCCGCGTGGCGGCTGGCCTCCGGCATCGCGGGGAAAGACCTTTCACGCGCGCGGCGGGACGCGCTGCGCGAGCTTTCGGGCCTGCTCTCCCACGCGCGCGACCGGGCGGTGTCGCTCGAGCTGGCTCGTAAACTGGCCGAAAATGCCCCCGAAACGGCGGAAAGGACCGCTTTCGCCGCCTTGCTGGACGCTTTCGGACCCAACAGGGTTGAGTCACCGACCCAACCCTGTTGGGTCGAGACCCTCGAAACGGTCATCCGCCACCTCGACGACGAAATCGCGGCCTGGAACGGGCTCGACTGGTCCGACGCGAAACGGGTGCGGCGGGAACTGCGGCGCCAGCTTCGGCGTTCGCGGGGCCGCGCCCGGCGCGACTGTCTGGTGGCGCGCCGAAACGGGGACGATCCCGAGATTTGGCACGAGTGGCGCAAGGCGGTCAAACAATGGCGTTATCAGCGCGAGTTCGCCGCCGCGCTCTCGGGGCGCGCGTCCGGTCCCTTCGACGCGCGGATTTCGCGCCTCGGCACCCGGCTGGGCGAGCGCAACGACCTCGCCAACCTGGCGGCGATCGCCGATCGCGCCCTCCGGAAGGGCGCCCTCTCGCCCGAGGCCCACGGCCGGCTCACCCGCGCCATCGTTCGCGCCGAACGCGCCGTCCAGCGCTCCGCCATGCGGCTCGGTCGCCTGGTTTTCCTCCGTCGTCCGGCCTCATGACATCGTCAGCCGATCCCGACCGCGACGGGCGGGGGCGGCGAAGATTTTTCCGTGCCCGATTCGTCCCGATCGGCGGTCCCGGCTTCGGATGTGTCTGGCGGAAGCTCGTCCCCGCCCGCCTCCGGCGCGGGATCGGCCACCTCGAACGGGGCCGGCTCGGCGTTGGCGGCGGGATCGTTGGACTGCATCAGGAAGAGCGTGGCGAGGTTTTCGATGTCCTCGGCGGCCTCCCGATAGCGCTCGGAAATGGCGGCGAGTTTTTTCTTCTCCGCTTTCACGGACTCGAGCAGGGCGGCGTCGCCGAAAGCCTTGGCCGGCCGCAGCAGATCGAGCGCCTCCTCCACCAGCGCCCGGGCCGCCTCGGCCCCGATGCGCCCGAGCTTGTCGCTGAATCGGTTCAGGCCGTCCCAATCGCCGTTTTTGATGGGGCTCTCGATGCCGCTGTCGCGGAGTTCCTGGTGCAACTCCGCCATGGTGACGGGATCGATCGCGTTCGGATCCGGCGGAGCGCCCTCCATCAGGGCCTCGATCAGCGCCGCGCGATCGGCCCCGAGCACCCGCAACCGGGCCTCGGCGACGAAAAACGAGGCGTCCGCCCCGTGATCGAGCAGGTAGGCGATCATGTCGCGATTTCGGTTGAAGATGGCGGCGAAAAGCGGGGCGCCACCGCCGAAATTGACGTCGGCGCCGTCTTCGAGCGCGTCTTCGGCGTTGCAGATGGAGCCGACGGTGCAGGCCAATTCCAGGGTACAGTTCGCGACGGGATCGCTCATGCGGTCGAGAGGGCAGAGTTTCGGGAAGGCGGGTTCGGGAAAAGATCGGGGACAGTTCCGGCCTTTTTCTTCGAAAGCCTTAAATATAGCCAACTCTTAACCTTCGAAAACCTCAAAAACACCATTCCGGCGCACAAAAAGCACCGGCGAAAGGTTGTAGGCAAACTGGGCGTTGCCCTCGCTGGCGACCTGCCGGAGCCGCTCGATGGCTTCGGGGTTGCCCGTGCCCGAGACGATCAGGAGGTCCCGGGCCGGGATGGCGACGAGGATTTCCCCGTCCACCTCCATCCGGCCGTCCTCCCAGACGGAGTCGATCAGGATCAGGCTCGCCTCGTAGTCGCCTCCGGCGGTGATCATGTAGGTGCCGCCCTCGCCCATCACCTCGATTTGCGGGACGAGACGCCGGAGGTTGGCGATTGCCCGTTCGCGCAGGGTTTCGCGGTCGATCTGAAGTTCCTCGAAGGCATCCTCGGTGAGGTAGCGGATGTTGCGCTCGTTGTCCTCCGCGAAAAAGATGGCGAGTTCGGAGTTGTAGTTTTCGCTGACGTAGTCGGGCAGGCTCTCGGCGTCGGCTCCGCGGGCGAGCAGGGATTCCTTGACGCCCTCGAGCCAGCCGCGGTCCTTGATGACGGGCACGATGCGTTCGGCGTCGATCTTGTGGGTCTCCTCCTGAAGCGCCTCGAGGAGGGAGCCGATGTAGACCTCGAGGATCTCGTCGCGCCGCTCCGGATGGGCGAGGTACTGGCTGTAGGCGTTGTCGAGGAAGACGGTGTGGCTGCCCTTTTCGCCGAAGCTGACGCGAAGCTGCAACTCGCCGGCGCTCTCGAACCGGCAATCGGGAGCCATCCTCTTCAAGTAAGCTCCATAGAGCCTCGAGAAATCGACCGCCGACAGCGGCGTTTCGTCGGGAGCCTTCGAGAAGGCGCTTAGCAGGCGTCTGAGCATCCGGTGTCTCTCTATCACCGCCCCCGGGGGATTGCAACCGCCTCCAAAAGATCGTCCTTGCGTCCGGGGGGCGCGGATTCACATTGCCGCCCCATGATCTCCTTTCCCCGGTCGTTCCGCGTCTTTTCGCCCGCCGCCCTCTGGCTGCCGCTCGGCCTCGGCTGCCTGATGCTCGGCGCGGCCTGCGGAAAAAAGGCCGCCCCCGGCGCCGACGCCTCCGAGCCCGCCCGGCGCAAGGCCTTCCCGAACCGCGGTGAAATCGGGGAGGGACCGGACGGGCTCTTTCGCCTGAAGGAGAGCGAAAAGCCCTACACCGGGGCCATCGTCAACAGCGACAAGTTTTTCAACATCCGCTACTTCGCGAACTATCAGGACGGGAAAAAACACGGCCCCGAGATTCACTACTACCCGAGCGGCGCCCTCTACCGCATCCAGGATTTCAGCCAGGGGGTGAAGATCCACCACCGCGAGTGGTTCGAGAACGGCAACCTGAAACGCGACGCCGCCTGGCGGGGCGAGCACGCCATCGGGCCGCACCGGACTTTCTTCGAGGATGGCAGCCCGCGCTGGAGCGGGGCCTTTGTCGAAAACCTCCAGTGGGACGGTCACGTCGTCGACTACGCCGAGGACCGGACGCTGATGTGGGACGCCGTCTTCGACCACGGCAAATACGTGAGCGGTCACTACCCGCCGGATGCCCAGGCCTCGCTCCTCAAGTCCGGCCGGGTGAAACCCGGGGACGCCTTGTATCCGATCGAGACGCCGGAGAAAAAAGCCGGGCCCGAACCCGCCCCGGCCCCGTCGGCTCCAGAACCGAAGCCGGAATGACCCGCCGACGCGGCGGCGGTCAGGCGATCAGGTCGGCGATGGCCTCCCCGCCGAACTGGGAAAGCTGCTTGAAGCGGCCAGCATGGAAGTAGGTCAGCCGGTTGTCGTCGAGTCCCAGCAGCTTCAGCAGGGTGACGTGGAAATCGCGCAGGTGATGGACGCATTCCACCGCCTCGCCGCCGATCTCGTCCGTCGCCCCGATCGTGTGCCCGGCCTTCACGCCTCCCCCGGCCAGCCAGACCGTCATGGCCTTGGGATTGTGATCGCGTCCGTAGGCGAGGCCGCCGCCGCGAATGCCGTTGTCCGGGGTGCGGCCGAACTCGCCCATCCACACGACCAGCGTGTCCTTGAGCATGCCGCGCTCCTTCAGATCGGAAATCAGCGCCGCGATGGGCCGGTCCACGGCGGGGATCAGCGCCCCGTGCGCCTTGGCGATGTAGTCGTGCGAGTCCCAGGTGCCGGCGTAGAGCTGCACGAAACGCACGCCTTTTTCCACCAGCTTGCGCGCCAGCAGACAGCGGCGCCCGACGCTGTCGGTCGGTTCCTTGCCGATGCCGTATTTTTCGAGGACCGCGGCGGGTTCCCGATCGAGATCCACGATGTCCGGCACCTGCGTCTGCATGCGATAGGCCAGCTCGTAGTTTTTCATCCGCGCCGCCAGTTCCTCGTGGCCCGGATGCCGCCCGGCGTGTTCGCGGTTCAGCGTGGCGAGGAAGTCGAGGTTTTTCCGCTGATGCTCGAGCGTGGTGCCCGGTTGGGGCCGGATATCGAGCAGCGGCGATCCTTTCGGCCGCAGCGGCGTGCCCTGGAAACTCGTCGGCAGGTAGCCGTTCGACCAGTTCGCCGCGCCGCCCTGCGGATAGGCCAGCTCGGGCAGCACCACGAAGCCGGGGAGATCCTCGTTTTCCGAGCCGAGCCCGTGGTTCACCCAGGCTCCGACGGCCGGATCGCCGCCGAACTGGTTGCCGGTGTTGACGTGATAGTTGGCCGTTGGGTGATTCACCGAATCGACCTGCAACCCCCGGTAAAAGCACAGCTCGTCCGCCACGCCGGCGAGATTCTCCCACAGCGAGCACATGTCCGCGCCCGACTGGCCGGCCTTGACGAATTCGAACGGGCTTTGCACGTAGTAGCGCTTCCCGCTCGACATCGCCGACTGTTCCTCGCCCTCGCGGGTGAACTCCTTCAGGTGCAGGTCCCGCAGCCGCGGCTTCGGATCGAAGGTGTCGATGTGCGACGGCCCGCCCTCCATGTAGAGAAAGATGCAGCGCTTGGCCTTCGCCTCGGGAAAATGCGGCTCCTTCGTCGCCCCCCGGGCTTCCCTGGCCAGCATACCGGTAAAAGCCACGCCGCCGAGGCTCGCGTTCAGTCCGTGGAGAAATTCGCGCCTGGTTTTCATGTCACCCGCAGTCAATAGACATACACAAATTCGTTCGCGTTGAACAGCATCAAGCACAGGTCCGCGAAGCCCCGCGTCCGCGCGTCCGCATCGCCGGGCTGAAGGTCCGGCACATAATCCTCGTAAACGAAAAGCCGTTCCGTGAAGGTGAAGGGCTTGCCCGTGTTCTCCTCGTTCGCCTCCCGCACGACCTCCGCGGGCCATTCCCGCTTTGGCGGATTGACACCGGCCTGGAGTTTCTCGCATTCCCGCCAGTGCGCCAAGGCCGATGCCGCCTCCTCCGCCGACGGCGCGCGGCCGAAGGCCAGCCGGAAGGCCCGCTCCACCGCCGACTCCGGCGTGTTGGATTCGCCCAGCACCCGCGCCGCGAAGGCCAGCGCCCGGTCGGCGGATTCCTCGCTGTTCAGGAGGGAAAACACCTGCGGCGTGACGTTGGAACTGTCTCGCAGCTCGCACGACTTGTCCGGCCCCGGCTGGTTGAAGGTCTCCAGAAACGGATCGCGCTGCCCCCGCGTCTTGTGCGCGTAGATGGTGCGGCGGTTGCGCTGCTCGGGCCGCGGGTTGGGCACGTAGCTCGGGGCGAAGGTGCCCATGATCATCCGCGGCTGGAGCGCCGCCTCCAGATTCATGTCCGGCCGGGCGGGAATGCCGCCCATCTCCGGATTCAGCTCGCCCGACACCGCCAGCATCGCGTCGCGGATCTCCTCAGCCGACAGCCGACGGGGCGGAAAGGCCGCGTAATCGGCGCCGTTCGGGTCCTTCTCCCTCACCGAAGCCGCGTCCGGATGCTCGCAGGATCGCCGGTAGGCCTCCGAACTCAGGATGACGCGGTGCAGGTGCTTGATCGACCAGCCGTTCGTGACCAGCTCGTTCGCCAGCCAGTCGAGCAGCTCCGGGTGCGTCGGGCGCTTGCCGGTTGAGCCGAAGTTGTTCGGATTTCCCGCGAGCCCGCGCCCGAAATGCCAGAGCCATACCCGGTTGGCCATCACCCGCGCCGTCAGCGTGTTTTCCGGGCTGGCGATCCAGTCCGCCAGGGCCGTGCGCCGGCCCGACACGGCGTCGGGAATCGCGGTATCCAGCCCGCCCGGCACCGCGCTCAGCACTCCGGGCTTCACCGGAGCGGCCGGGGCGAAGGGATTGCCCGTCTGCAGGATGGCCGTCTTTTCCAGTTCGCCCTCCTTCATCGGGTCCCCGGGCATCTCCAGGCGGTTGTACTCGGCCTTCACCGTGCGGGTCTTGCCATCGTAAACCGTGTAGGCGATCGGCCGGTATCGGTCGAACTCCCACCCGAACCGGTTGTCCCATTTCCGTCCGATCCGCTCCTGCCCGAACTCGTCCGGCGTCCGAAAGAGCTTGCCCGGCGGCAGGTCCTTCGCCGGCGCCTTCGCCTTCTTCGCCTCCGCGCGGCTCCGGTAGGGCAGCCCCTTTTCCGCGAACCACGCCCGCTCGTATTCGCGTTGTTTTTCCGAGAGCCGCGCCAGCAGCGCCTCGTTGGCCTCGTCTCTCAGCCGATGGTAACGCTCGTCCTCTTCCATGCCGCCGGTGTTCTCCTCCGGCAACCAGGGCGCGTCGACCTCGGCGAACTGCGTCGTCGCGAAGACCGCCTGCATCGCGTAGTAATCCCGCGTCGGCACCGGGTCGAATTTGTGGTCGTGACACCGCGCGCATTGCAGCGCCTGGGCCAGGAAAACCTGCCCGACCGAGTCGGTGATGTCGTCCAGGAAGAGCTGCCGCGTCACCTTTGCCACGCTCATCCCGGTGTGTTCCCACGGCCCCATCCGGAGGAAGCCGACCGCGATCAGCATCTCGGGATCGCCCCGGTCGATCTCGTCGCCGGCGATTTGCTCGCGGATGAACTGATCGTAGGGCTTGTCCTCGTTGAAGGCGCGGATCACGTAGTCGCGGTAACGCCAGGTATTGGGACGCTCGTAGTCGTTGGCGAAGCCCGAACTGTCCGCGTAGCGCACCACATCCAGCCAGTGCCGCGCCCATTGCTCGCCATATTGCGGACTGTCCAGCAGCCGATCCACCAGATCGCGCCAGGCGCCCTCGGCGTCCCGTTCCGCCGCCGCCGCGAAGGCCTCGATTTCCTCCGGCTTCGGCGGCAGACCGGTGAGGTCAAAGGTCACCCGGCGGATCAGGGTCCGCGGATCGGCCCTAGGGGCCGCTTTCAGGCCCTTTTCGGCCAGCGCGGCGCCGATCAGGGAGTCAACAGGGTTGAGTCCCTCACCCAACCCTGTTGGGTCGGGCGCCTTCACCGGGCGATAGGCCCACAGCCCGGCCGGATCGTAGCGGCGGTGGGTCCAGCCGTCGTTGAGTCCGCCGGAGGTTTTCACCGTCACGCCCGGGGCGTGGTTTTTCTGAATCCACGCGATCCGCGCGTCCTCCGGCCATGGCGCTCCGGCGTCGATCCAGTCGCGGATCGCGTCGGCTTCCTGGCGGGTGAGTTGGTCGGCCTCCTTCGGCGGCATCTCGAAATCGGGCTCCTCCCGCAACACCATGGCGTAGAGCGGGCTCTTCGCGCCGTCGCCCACCACCACCGCGTCCTTGCCGTAGGTTTCGCCGCCTTTCAGCAGGGACTCGCGGTCGGTCATCACGTAGTCGCCCTTGATCTTTTCCGGGTCCTCCCCGTGGCAGCCGAAACATTTCTCCGCGAAAAGGGGCCGCACGGTCAGCGCGAAGAGTTTTTCGCCTTTCGAGGGGGCTTTTTCCGCCGCGAACGAAGAAACGGCCGCCACCGCCGCCACGGCAAAAAAGACGCTCATCTCCCTCGCCCGTGGGGCGCGGCTTCGGCGAGCGGGGAAAGGGTAAGCCATGCCGGAAGCATAGCACAGGGCCCCGGGATTCCACCCGCGAACCGGTCGCACAAACGCGCCCCGTCTCGATCAGTTCACCGGCAGCGTATCGGTCACGGCGCCCGCGGCGGGCTGGATGCCGAGCATCTTGCAGACCGTGGCGTGGAAGGACTGCGACCCGATCTCGCCCAGGTCGCCGGAAGCGGGAGAGTTCGGCCAGCCCCAGATGATCGCCTGGCCCGACATGCGGATGGAATCCTCCACCGGGAAACCGAAGGCGCTGAAGGTGCTCGTCTCGCTCGGGTCGAAAACGGGCTCGGCCGCCTCGTGATCGGTGAAGGCGTAGCCGGTCTTCAGCACCAGCACGCGGTCGCCGATGCGCCCCGGCACGTTGTAACCCCAGTCGGCGGGCAGTTCCTCCGGCTTGAGGGTGCGGAAATAGATGCGCTTTTTCAGTTCGTCATCGAGTTGCTTGATGAGCAGGGTCTTCTGTCCCTCGTTTTCGGGCATGTCCTTGAAATAGAGGTGACCGATGGCGTCGTGGGCCACGATGTCGAGGTGTTTCCCGAGATCCTCGCCGAGGAGCTGGCGGAGGTTGATGTTCTTTTCCAGCGACACCATCCCGTGGTCGGTGGTGAGGATCACTCCCAGATTGCCGTCCGGGGGGCCGATCTCGGTCCATTTTTCCTCGATCTTCTTGAAAAACTCGCCCAGCGCGGCGTCGAGCGCGCTCACCGCCTTCAGGGTGCCGTCCTCCTTCGGCCCGTTGGCCAGGGCGGCGTCGCTGAGGCCGTTCAGCTTCACCATCAGGAGGCGGAGTTTTTTCTCGTCCTTGTCGTTCGACCACGCCTCCCAGAGGGCGTCGAGGCGCTGCTGGTCGGTCAGCGCGGGATCGTAGCTCGTCAGGAAGTGGGCGGCGGCGTTTTCGCCGGACTGGTTCTGCGACAGCGGCCAGTCGTGAACCAGGGTGCGGATGCCCTGCCGCGTCGCGGTGGTCCAGATCGGCTCGGCCGTCAGCAGCGCGGCGTCCATCGGTTTGTCCACCACCTCGGCGCCGTTGCGAATGCGGTCGAGGGTGATGCCGTGTTTCTCGGGCGTCGTGCCGGTGGCGAGGTTCATGTGACCGGGGTAGGTCAGCGGCGGGAAGTTCGGCCGGTATTTCGTCGTCGAGCCGCCCTCGGACTTCATCCGGTCAAAAAACGGGGTGTCGGTCGCCTCGATCAGGTCGCCGCGAAAGCCCGGCACGCTGATCCAGAGCACCACCTTTTCGCCGTCGCCTTTGGCCTTCGGCGTGTCTTCCATGGGTTGGTTGTCCGTGCTCGCGACGTCGGTCAACTCGGACTGCGTTTTTTGCAGTTCCGCCTTGAACTCGGCGATGTAGGTGGCGTTCGATTTGTCATTCTCCATCGGCACCCGCTCGTAGGCGAGGTCGGAGCTGCCCTTCGAAATGAAGAGCAGCATGAAGCCGGCCATCAGGACGATGAACAACGTGATCAGGGAACTGCCGAAGGAGCGGAACATGGCGGGTCGTCGGTCGGGTTAAGATCGTATCCGGGAAACTAGCCATCATTTCCCCCCTCGCCAAGGCGAAAAACGGCGCTCACGGTTTTGGCCACGCCTCGATCAATTCCGCCAGTTTGGTCAGGTGTTCGCCGATCGGCTTTCCGGCGCGTTTCTCAGTTTCGGCGGCGAGTTTCTCGGAAAAATAATCCCGCGCGCTTTTGCCGAATCGGTCCTCGAGATCGAGGTTGCCTCCAAGTTTCAGCGCGAATTCGAAAGTCGGCACGCCTCCATTATCCCACTCCTCCCGGACGAAAGCCCGGGCGAGGAAATTGCGGCCGAGGCGATCCACGGCGTTGAGGTCGAGTCCGGGAATCGTCTTCAGAACGGTTCCCTCCCGCCGGCTGTCTCCGCCCCAGGAGTCGGCGTAAACGATTTTCCAAAGGATCGAATCCCCATCGCCAAGCAGGACATGAACCAGGTTTGGATTGCGAACGAGCGCGTCCCGCAGCGTCTCAACCGCTTTGCCCGGCTCCTTCAACTCCGGAAAAGCCAGCCAGTAGGATCTGATCCCAAAATAAGCCGACAGGACCGGAATCAGCTTGTCGGCCGCGATCTGGTCGGCGCAGAGCTCCTCGAACCACTCGCGAAATGACTCGTCCGGTGAGTAGTCGAACGCGTTTCGAAAATGCTCGTCCCGCAGCGGCGCGCTGGCTCCGAATTCGACCAGCAGCGCCACCATGTCACGGTCTCCCCGCTTCGCGGCGCGCATAAGCAAGGTCGGCGCCCGCGCCAGCCGAAATTCGCCCTTAACCTGCCTCAATGGACTGGATTCGCCGATCGCGTTCGGATTGCCGCCCGCTTCGAGGAGGAGCCGCAACGTTTTCGCGTCCCCGGATTCGACGGTCTGGATCAGGTGGGTGTCCCGCAGGGCGAGGCGACGCAGATCGGGCGAGCCAAGGACTTCTCGAATCCGGTCCGCCTCTCCGGATTCAAAGGCCTTCCGGACCTGATCTTCGGGCGATTCGCCGGTTTGCGCGGCGTTATTGGGCGGAATCCACACCTTCCCGGTCGGAGCCTTCCTCGGAGCGATCGCCGGGGGTTCGGACGTTGACAATTTGGCCGCCTGCTCGGAAACGGAGAAACCGATCCCCGGAGCGAGCGGCCAAATGGCGTTAACCGAATCCGATTTTTCGCCGAGAACCACACATTCGTCGCCCACCGCCAGCAAGTGAGCCGGAACCAGAGACCGAAACAGTAGCGCCCCGAGATGGCGACCCGTCGCCCGGTCGACCAGATGCACCAGGCTGGTCCGCGTTCCCTTGTCGAGGATCACCAGATGCCGATCCGTGAAGGCCATTTCCTGCACCATTTCGCCAAGATTCTGATAAACATTGGGACCCTCGGGAGAATCCTTCAGGATCCATCGACTGACGACGCCGTGTGTGCCGATTCTCTCTTCGTCGGGTATCCATTGCGAAACGCCGGACGAGTGGAGGAGCCAAAATCCGTCGGTTGCCCCCGCGACCGAGCGAAGGCGCAGTCCGAATCGATCTAAAATCTGTTCAAGGGTCGCGGGATCGATGTCCCTCTCCATTTTTTTGACGGACAGAGGCGAATTGCTCGTGAGCATCTTTCCCGGAGCGAAGATTTTCCTTCTCTCCTCCGCCTCGCGAGCGATCACGGCGTCGAGCATGGGCGCCAGAGGACGCAACGTCGTCTCGCCGTGTTTCAGAAGCCCCCCTCCTTTCGAATCCCACGCCAAAAGCCAATTCCCCGCCGAAACCAGCCGGGAATCCCACGGAGGCGCCCCTTTCAGCCTCGTGGAAGCCGCCGTGTCAGGAAAGGGCGACTCGAAGGTCCGCCAGCGAATTTCGGGCGCCGTCACATCCGCCACATTGAATCGGACCGATTTCTCGCCGAATCCCACCAGATAGACCCATTGATTGTCCACCAGAGCCAGACCGTCCCGGGTGCCGCTCAACAGGTTTCCATCAGCCGGCGAAATGTCCCGAACAGTTCCCGTTTGCTCCCGCCACAGGATCAGGCGCTCCCGTTCCGCCAATTTGTCGTTTCGATTCACCGGCACGTCCCGCCACGCCACCGCCCATGTATGGTCGCTCGACCAAACGCTCTTCCGGACGTCGCTTATCACCTCTGGAACCGGGACGTCTCCAAATTCGCCTCGATTTGTCTTCCGAACACACACCCGAATCGAAAGGTTCCCGTAATCAAGCAGCAAGTGCGCCGGAAAGCTGTAACTCAAGTCCTTTATTTCCCCGTAAACGAGAAACCGTTTTGCGCCAACCCGTCGAAATTCCTTCGGAATGAAATGGTTGCACGAACCGACATTCGACTTGTTGAACCGCATCGGCGCCGTCCACATCGGATGCGATTCCGGCTCGGGCAACACCGGGTATCGCGCCTTGGCCTCGAAATACTGTGCTTTCCCGGTCGAGTTCTTCGCCACCGTTGTCACCGCCGGAGCCGGCCCGGTCGGACTTTTCGCCGGAGCGCTCTTTTCGCCATCTCCGGTGAATCCATCCGGGTTCAGAGCCGAAACCAAGGCCCGGTGACCAATAAGGGATTCGAGATCGAAGAGATCGTCCGCGTCGGAATCGGCCAGCTGGAGTCTGCCCTCGGGAGAGAGCGACCGAAAAAGCGCGCGCACCATTTTTTCGCGTTGTCCCGGATCGAGCCCGGGGCAATTTGAGAGGTCCCAGAGATTCTTACCCACCCAGAAATGCTCCGTTTCAAAAATCTTCCCATCGCCTTTCGCCGCGAAGGAAAGCGCGCTCTCGAACCCACTTGCCCACCGATCGAGAAACGATTTTTCCCGGCAGGGCGGTGGCGGCGTTTCGGACATCCACTCCGGTCGATACCCTTCCGGCAGAAACCATTCCGCCTCGAGCAACTTCCACTGCTTTTCGACGATCTCCAGCAAAGCCCTGGACCGTTCCGCTGAAGGCTCACCCCCGGAAACCACACCCTCCATCCATCCGAGGCGATCCGAGGCCTGACGATAACAATCAACCGGATTCCAACTCGTCGAATTCAATCCGACCGGCCGCAACAGGATGCGCGCCGCGTTTTTCCGCCAATCGCCCGGATCGAAAAAGCAAGCCGTCTCGATCAACCGTTCGGCGTAGGAAGGATTCTCCTTTCCCCGCTCGGGGATTCCCAGGATTTCCCGAACGGGTTTCGGCAACCGGGGGGCCGCCTCTTCGTGGATGCGATCCGAGAGCGCCTTTGCCCAGACGCGATCTCCGCCGTTCGGGCTTGGCGGCGCCCGGCGATCCGGAATCTCGCGCGCCAGGGTCCGGAAACCGCTTTCCAGCCCGCTCAGTGGGATGGACGGATTCCCCACCCGTCCGGGTCGCCCATCCCTCGAGAACCACTGGATCGTGAGACTCACCGGCAGATTCTCGAGGGCGGTCGATTCGTTCACCGGCACCTCGGAATAGGTCACCCAGAGAAAGTAATCGGCCACGCCCGTCCAGCCGTCCTCCCGCCCGGCGGTCAATCCCAGCATCTCGAGAACGCGCTCATCGATGGCTTCGTTCGCGCCGCCGAATCGCAGAGGCTCCACCCCCGGTTTCTTTTCCAGTTCCTCCACCAGCCAGCGGTGGATCGATGTCTCCATATGATCCAGCCGGCGATTGTCCGACGCGTTTTTGCAGAAGATCGGCGCCACCCGCACCGACTTTCGTCTTTCGGCCCGTTGGGCGATCCCCTCCCGGACCAGCTCCGCCATGGTCTTCCCAAACTGTTCTCGAAACTGGGAACGGAACGGCTCGATCGTTCCCCACGAAACATGTTCCTCAAACAGGCGCGACGCCAGCACATCCGCGTTCGTCGTGTCCACCAGTTCCACCCGCAACGCCGCGTCGTTGGCGCCCTCGAATGCCCCGCGCAGAACCGCGTCCGCGTTCAGCCAGGTGCCCGATGCCCGGGGCGCATCGTCCCAAAAACGCTGGATCGCCACCTCGTCCCAGAGGGGAGACTCCGCGTCCCGCTCCACCAGGTCGATCCCGTCGATGTCCGCGATCACCGAAATCGCCTGAACCGCCAATTCGCGCCCGTAGTCATGGGACCTCCAGTGATTTCCCTCCGTGGCGAACGGAAGAACCGCCACCCGCACCGCCGCTTCGTCTCCCGACACCCGGCCCGGATTTCCCAATATGGCGACTCCCATGGCAAACGCGGCCACTATTACGCCCGCCCGAAATCTCAGCTTCGTCAGTTCTGGCTTGCCCATTCACGCCAGCATAGTGAGTCCCCCGACAGCTTGAAAAGCAATTTTTTCCACCCGGCTCAGACAGTCCCTTCCCGGCCTCCCAACCCGAACGTGACAAACGCCGCCGCTTCCGCCATCGTTGCCGCCATGTCTCACCGTTTTCGACTTCTCCCCTCCCGATCCTCCGCGGCCGCGCTGACCGCCTTCCTCGTGCTCGCCGGCGTCGCGGGTCCCGCTCCCGGCCAGGACGCGAAGCCCAAGTGGACTCCGCCGTCCGCCATCGAACTCAAAGCGCTCATTCCCGCCAAACCCTCCGAGGCCGCCGCTCTCATCCGCAAAAGCTGGGGCGACAAGGCCTTTGCCAGCGGCACCGCGAGAGCACTCGAAAAAACGACCCTGCTCGTCGCCGTCGCCTCCGACGAACCGGTGTCGCTCGTGCGCACGAACGGCGGCGAGGAAAAACTGGGCGACCTCGTCCGCCTCGACGACAAGGGGCTCCACGCCCTCGCTGTCACCCTGCCGAACTGCCAGCTTCTCGACTACGAACTCCGCGCCGCCTCCGGCAAAAAACTCGGCGGCGGCAATCTCAAAGTCGAATCCTACGACCACACCGCCGATTCGCTGCCGAAGGAAGGCGTTCCCAAGGGAACGCTCCATCGCCACGAGTGGAACGACTCGAAAATCTTTCCCGACACCCGGCGCGAGTATGCCGTCTATGTCCCGGCTCAGTATGACGGCTCGAAACCGGCGGCGCTCATGGTTTTCCAGGATGGACTCCGCCACGCCGACCCCAGCGGCCCGCTCCGGGCGACCACTGTCTTCGACAATCTCATCGCCTCCGGCGAAATGCCGGTCACGATCGGCCTTTTCATCAATCCCGGCGCCGCGGCCGGCCAGAAACCCGGCGAGAAACCGCGCAACCGCGGCTTCGAATACGACTCGCTCGGCGACCTCTACGTCCGCTTTCTGCTCGAGGAAATCATCCCGCAAATCGTGGCCGACCACGGCCTCCAGCTCAGCGACGATCCCGCGATGCGGGCCATCGCCGGCGGCTCCAGCGGCTGCGCCTGCGCCTGGACCGCCGCCTGGGAACGCCCCGACCAGTTCGGCAAGGTGCTCGGCTGGGTCGGCACCTTCGTCGATATCCGCGGGGCCAACGCCTACCCCTCCCTGATCCGCAAAACCGAGCGCAAACCCATCCGCGCCGCCCTGCTCGACGGCACCAACGACCTCGACAACCAGTTCGGCAACTGGCCCCTCGCCAACCGCCAGATGGAGACCGCCCTGGCCTTTCAGGACTACGATTTCCGCTACTGGTGGGGCGAATGTTTCCACGGCAGCGCCCACGCCGGCGCCATGCTCCCCGAGATGCTCAAATGGCTGTGGCGCGACTGGAACGGCTGAGACGGCGCGTGCCCCTCGCCGTCCCCATCGCGTTCGTCGGAAAGTTTTGACAAATTCGCGCCCCTTTCCTAAAGTCCGGCACTTCGGACCATTCGCGCCATGAAATTCAAGCTCTTCGCCCTCCTCGCCGCCTTCTCGCTGTCCGGTTTCGCGACCGCGCGGGCCGACGATCTCGCGCATCGCTACAACTATTTCGATTTCGGCTGGGAACGCACCTCCTTCCAGGGCGATCCGGGCGACTACTTCGCCAACGGCCACGGGCTCGCCACCGAAGTCATGGTTTCCCCGCGCGATAACCTCCTTTTTCACGCGGAATACCACCTCTCCCGTCCCGAGGACGCCACCGGCGAGGGCATCGCGGTGCATGACGTCCGTTTTGGCGTCGGCGGCTACGTGCCGATCGGCAAGAGCAAGCGCATCAGCTTCTACGGCCTCGTCGGCCCCCGCTATCTGAAGGCCGAGACCGACGATCCCGAGTTCGACCCCGCCGACTGGGGATTGTTCGTCGAGCCCGGTTTCCGGTTCAATGTCACCGGCAACTTCGAGCTGTATGCCGCCTACGAATTCAGCGCCATCTACGACACCAACTTCCACGCCGGCAAAATCGGCGCCCTGCTGAACATCTCCCCCACCCTCGGCATCGAGGCCTTCGCCCGTCTGGACGAAGAATGGTCCCACAGCTACGGCGCCGGCGTCCGCGTCGGGTGGTGACGGCGA
>JACKQC010000020.1 GCA_024233085.1 Akkermansiaceae bacterium | reverse complement strand
TGAAGTGGGGTGATAAGAAGATTTCCCCCGAATCCAATCACCCGCCGCCCGCCGGATCAAGCCGCCGTTGGCCGCGATTACGCAACCTCGCCGGGCCAAAAAGGGCTCGCCAAGGCCCTTCCGAACGCCGGATGCTGCCTCCCCGAGCCTTTTCACCCCTCCCGAGCCCATGATCCGACCCAACCCTGTTGACTCCCCGACCCAACCCTGTTTGGTCCGGCGCCGCACCCTGTTGACCCGGGGCGCCGCCGCGGCCGCCGGCGCGATCGCTTTTCCCTTCGTTTCCCGGAGAAATGTCCTCGGCGCCAATTCGCGGCTCAATATCGCGGGCATCGGCGCCGGCGGAAAGGGCGGCGTCGACACCGGATTCTGCGGCGACCTCGGCGAAAACATGGTCGCCCTCTGCGACGTCGACGAGCGCCGCGCCGCCGCCACGATGCGAAAATACCCCGACGCCAAGCGCTTCACCGATTTCCGGAAAATGTTCGACGAAATCGGGAAGGAAATCGACGCCGTCACCGTTTCCACGCCCGACCACACCCACACCCACCCCGCCGTCCGCGCCATGCGCGAGGGCAAGCATGTCTACGTGCAGAAACCGCTCACCCACACCGTCGAAGAGGCCCGCCTGCTCGCGAAAATCGCCCGCGAAACCGGCGTCGTGACCCAGATGGGCAACCAGGGACATTCCCATTCCGGCTCGCGGCGGTCCGTCGAGCTGATCCGCGCCGGCGTGCTCGGCGATGTGCGGGAAATCCACGTCTGGACCGACCGGCCCATCTGGCCGCAGGGCCTCGACCGGCCCGCCGAAAAACAGGACGTGCCCCACGGGCTCGACTGGGATCTCTGGCTCGGCCCCGCGCCGGAAAGGCCCTATCATTCCAGTTACCTGCCCTTCAACTGGCGCGGCTGGTGGGACTACGGCACCGGAGCCCTCGGCGACATGGCCTGCCACAACATGGACATCGCCTTCTTCGCCCTCGATCTCAACACACCCGTCTCAATCGAGGCCGAGGCGTCGGATTCCCACACCGAGTCGCCCCCGAACGCCGCCACCATCACCTGGACCTACGCCGACGGCCGAAAACTGGTCTGGTACGACGGCAAACGAAAACCCGACGCCGCCATCGCCGGTCAGCGGGAACTCGCCGCCAACGGCAGCATCTTTGTCGGGACCAAAGACACCTACTACGTTCCCGATCCGTGGGGCGAGGGCCTGTTCAAGTCCGGCGCCACCGTGGCCGATCACGCGTCAGTCCCCGTGACCTTGCCCCGCCTCGACGGCTCGCTCGAAAACCACGACCGCGCCCATCACGCCGAATGGATTGCCGCCTGCAAGGGAGAGGGCAAAGCGCTCAGCCATTTCGACTACGCCGGCCCCATGACCGAGGTCGTCCTGCTCGGCAATGTCGCCCTCCGCGCCGGCGCGAAGATCGAGTGGGACGCGAAGGCGATGAAAGTCACCAATCTCCCCGAGGCGAACGCGCTGATCCGCAAAACCTACCGTAAAGGCTGGGAACTGCCGTCCTGATCGAGCGCTTCTCCCGTTTCATCCTCGACGGCGGCGACCTGCTCGTTACTCAGTTCGGTCCGCCATCCATCCGCCCGGTCGGTCGTGACCGTTTCGCGCGCCCGGCGGAGCACCTCGTCATTTTCCTCAAGACCGCAAAAGGCCAGCAGTCTTCGCAGGTGCGCCTCCGGCGCGCGCACGAAATCCTCATAGCGGAGTTCACAGCGGTTTTCCGCCGGAAATGTTTCCAAGTCCCGCCGGCCGGCCGTGACCAATTCCCGCCACTGGCGCGCCAGCATCCTTTCGGGCGGCAGGTCCAGCCAGCCTCTCCAGCCCGGCGGCCGAGGGCCCCAGAAAACCTTTCGCCCGCCCCGGAACGGCCGCGCCACCACCTCCCGAAAAAACTGCGGCGCCAGCGCCGGCCAGTCGCTCGGCCGTGTCGTCCGCAGCCGGTCAATCACGCGATCCATCCGCGGCGGCGTCGAAAGCATTGCCAGTCCCGAACGTACCACGGCGCGCGGATCGCGGGTGAGGTGAATAAGCAGCGCATCCGGATACAGCGCGCGGATGAAACGCAGCCGCAGCAGGTTTCCGGGCGTTTTTTCGAGAAAACGCGCCCGACCGCTTCGGCTCAGGAAATCCGCGAACGCCGCGTCAATCCGCCGGGCGATCCGCGGCGTCAGGTCCGTCTCCGCGAGCGAATCGTCGCGCCGATAGGCGTTGCCCGCCGTCCAGACGCCGCGCGGCTCCTCCCAGTATGCGACCGCCGGATGCCCCGCCAGCAGATTTCCCAGCATCGTGGTCCCCGAACGCGGCGCGCCGAGCAGCAGGATGGGTCGGCGGACGCGGCGCGGTTCCATCGGTCAGTCGGGATTGGTGTCGCGAATTTCCCGAGCCCGCTTCCGCGTCGCCGGATGGCCGGAATGAACGGCCCCGCCCTCCAGTGACCGCGTCGCGACCGAGCCCGCCGTCAGCACCGCCAGCTCGCCGATGGAGACGCCGGGGCAGACGATCGCTTTGGCCGCGATCCAGGCGCCGTCGCCGATCGTCACCGGTCCGGGCCGCGGATCGAAGCCCGGCGCCGTGTAGTCGTGGTTACCGGTAAAAACGCCGGCGCCCTGCGACAGCACGACCTGGTCGCCCAGCGCGACCTCGGCCACATTGTCGATCCAGACCCGCTCGCCGATCCAGCAGCGCCGTCCCATTCGCAGTTTCCAGGGAAATTTAACCTTCACGTCCGGCTTGATCACCGCGTCCGGCCCGACTTCCGCGCCGAACAACCTCAGCAAACCGGCTTTCAGCGCGCTCGGCCACGGAATCCGCGTCTCGAAAAATATCGCGCTCACCCCATACCACAGCACCCGGCGCCATAGCGGCCCCGGATCGTAGTCGCCGGTGCGATAGGCGGAGAGATCGATCATCGGCCGCACTATCGGCGGGCGGCGCGATCATGACAACAGGCACGCCGGTTTTTCCCCGTCGCCCAGCATCCACCGGTAAACCGCCAGCGTGTCGTGCGCGATCGCCGGCCACTGAAACCGCTCGCACACCAGACCGCGCGCCCGCGAACCCATCGCCGCCCGCTCGGTCGGGGACAAGTCTGTCGCCTCCCGCAGGGCCGCCGCGAGCGCGCCCGCCTCGGGCGCCACCCACCAGCCGGCGTGTTTCTCCGCCAGGAGGCGCCACGGCGTTCCCGTCGTCGCGATGACCGGCAGGCCGTGGCTCATGGCCTCGGCGACGACGATGCCGAAGTTTTCCGAAAAACTAGGCAACACAAAAAGATCCGCCCTTTCGAACGCAGCCCCCTTTTCGGCTCCGAAAACCGCGCCGGGAAACTCGACCGTTTCCGCCAGGCCCAGCCGCCTCGCCTGTCTTTTGAGTTGTTCCGTCAAAACCGGGTCGCCCGCGCCCGCCACCACCAGTTTCCACCCCTCCGGGCGCACCGCGCTCCAGGCGTTCAACAGCGCGGCCAGGTTTTTCTTCGGATCGATCCGTGAAAGCGTGAGCGCCACCCGATTCTCCCGCCGGCTCGCGGGTCGCGGCGGCCGCAACTCGACCCCGATCGGCAGGATCGCCACCGGCTGGCCAAATCCCAGTCGCCGAAATTGTTCCGCCTCGCTTTCCGCCGTCGCGTGCAGGACGGCCGCCGCCTCGAGGTCGCGTCGCTGGTAAAGCCGCATCGCCGCCTTCTTGCGCCGGGCGTGGTGCTCCAACGCCCAGGGTTCCAGCATTCCGTGCGGGGAAAGAACCGTGGGCAATTCGTGCCGCCGGGCGAAGCGCGCCGCCGCCCGCGCCGCCGGGGTCCAGAGCCCGTGTTGATGCACCAGCGCGAACGGCTTCCCGGCATGCTCGGCCTCCACGCGCCGGAGAAACGGGCCGCCCAGCAGTTTTCCGCCCGGAACCGCCGCGAGATCGACGCCCGGGGGGATCGAGACGAGTTCCTCCTCCGCTTCTTCCCGCGTCAATAGCAGGACCTCCACGCCGCTCGCCGCCAAGTGACCGCACCACTCCGACACGGCCACGGATATGCCGCCGCCGGCGCGGGAGAGGGTCGAAACAACGTGCAGGATTCGCATTTTCGCTCTCGATCAAAACATTCGCGTCACCCGGCGCCACCGACCCAGCCTCGCGGTCAGCCAGAGGACGGTCGCCGCCATCGCCAGGTTCGCGGCCAACTGGAAAAGTCCGTGGCCGAGACTGTTGCCCAGGACGCGAAAACCGAACAGCATCGGCCCGGCCACAAAAAGCACAACCCCGCCCGGCGATTCCGGACCCCGCGGCCGAAACGTGTCATCCAAATACCTCAGCAACATTCCGAACGCCAGACAGCCGATCGCGACGCCCGCCACCCCGAAGTTCCAGTACATCTCGGCGACAAATCCCGGCGGCACGCCCGCGACGCGCTGGCCGTAGAGCGAACTCCCGATCTCCGGCCCGGCTTGAACGACCGGTTTCTCCGGCCACAGCGAGCGCGGGATCGGCGCCAGCGCCCACACCGCGATCGTCCGGCCGCGCGCGAAGTCGAGGTCGTCGGGAATGGCGTGAAAAATGTGGGCCGTCTTGGCCAGTTCGATCTGGTTGCGATTCAGGACGAGCGAATCGATCGCCTGCCTTCCAAAACGGAGTCGCGAAAGCGCGCCGGCGTCGTCCCGCTCGCTTCTCAGCAGGGTCATGAGCTGGATCGCGAGCAGCGCCACCACCCCCAGGCCCGCTAGCCGGGGCGGCGAAAAACGCGGTTGGACGAGGGATAAAACGGCGGCGGAAAGGCACAGGTTCAGCGCCACCTCGCTTCGAAGGCTGGCGTAAAACGGAACCACGCACGCCGCGATCAGCAGCGCGGTGGCCAGGGCAATCCGGAGTCCGCGCCCCCGATCCGCCGCCGGCAATGTCGCGACCAGGACCAGATGGCCGTAGATACCCAGAGAACCAAGCCACCGAAGCGCGCCGTGCGACGCGTAGGCGCCGTCCGAGAGATCGAGATCCGGAATCGGCGTTCGTTTCGCCGAAACGAAGGCCGATTCCCACCCTCCGGTCCGCTGGATGTAGAGAAACGCCGCGCCCAGCGTCACCGCGAGCAACACAAAGCCCACGGGCGCCGCCCCGGCGCGCAGGTCTTCGCCGCCGACCCGCAAAAACGCGAACGGCTTCGCCGGAAGCCGGAACAGGAATCCCGCCGTCATCAGCCCGAGACCGTCCAGCAGCAGGATTGCCGGACGCACAAAGTAAGCCCCATCGCGGCCCAGCCGGTAAAGGTCGTCGAGGGTTTCCGCGTCCGGAATCCCGAAGCCCGCGTACACGCCGCGCAGGGTGAGCCCGATCGTCACGCACAAAACGACGAAGCTCCACGGGGAAAACAGCGGGTAATCCTTTCGCAGCGCCACCGGCAGAGCCACGATCGCCAGCGCGAAGAAACCGGTGACGAGAAACACATCGCCATCCCGAAAAAGAAACGCCGCCACGCCCAGCACGGCGGCCAGCCCGGCGGAAAACAGCGCGGTCAGGCGCGCGGCACTGGACGAGTCGGCGGTCATGCGTCGAGTATCCGGCGGGCCGTTTCCTCCAGATCCCAGAAGGGAGAGTCCGAGCCGGTCAAGTCGGCGAGCGCGGCGACTTCGGGGCCAAGTTCCGCGATCAGAAACTCGAGCGTGCGGCGGCCGGGTCGCGCGGGATTTCCCCCCGATTTTGGCAGGAGCAGGCGCCGCAGCCGGTCGCGCATTTCCGGCGTCGTCAGCGGGCGCACGAAAC
This sequence comes from Akkermansiaceae bacterium, assembly GCA_024233085.1. GTDB lineage: Bacteria > Verrucomicrobiota > Verrucomicrobiia > Verrucomicrobiales > DEV007 > JAEUHH01. Next base: position 109,956 of record JACKQC010000020.1, on the reverse strand, counting down.
GCCGATAGGCGGCGCTTTGGCGAACGCGGCTCCAGAACGGCGTCAGCACGGGCCGTCCGGCGCTGGGATTGTGAACGGTCGCCAGGCCGGCGTCCGGAAACGGCCTCGCCAACCCGAGGAACTCGCCGATTTCGGCCAAAGCCGCCGCCCGATCCGCGACATAGTCCTCGAAACGAATCACCTTCACGGCCTCGCGCCCGAAGGCGTCGATCCACGGACGCAACTGTGTCGCGTAGCGGCTGTAGTTCAGCAAAGCGGGAAACTCCCCCGCCGCGCGGTCGATTGTCGGCGGAATCGCGGGCCCCGAACCATCGCGCCGCGTCAAGACGAAGTGATGATGACTCAGGAGACGCCGGATCGGATCGCGCACGAGATACAACAGCCTCGGCGACCGGGAAAAAAGCGCGCGGGCCGCCGGAACCGCCGCCGCGGACTCCGGCAGTTTCGCGTAGTCGGGAGACACATCGCCGAGAAGCTGCCCCTCCCGCGCCGGGGCGAACGCGGCCGCGTACACCGGCCCCGGATACGCCGCGAAAAGAAAATTTCCCTCCTTGTCGGGCAGGAAAATCGACGGGTGCGAGCGCAGATCGTGATAGAGCGTGGTCGTCCCGCATTTCATCGCCCCGATGACGAGGAAACCGGGCAAGCGACGTTCCGGGTTCGCCTTTTTCATGCGCCGGGAAATGACGGGCAAAACGCGGAGGGAAAAAGGCCTTTTTTCGGGTGGCCGGCCGGGCTTGACCCCGTTTCGCGCCGCCCGTACGGTCGCGGTCCGATGAATGCCGCCCCCGAAGACACGCCGGCCTGCCGCGATTTTGACCCCGCGCGCTGTTGCGCCCGCCTCCGGGGCCGTCCGAGGGCCGTGGCCGCCGCGATCCTGCTGCCGCTCGGGATCGGCGCGGCCTGGATTTTCGCGATGCCGAAAATTTACGAAGCCACCGCTTGGCTGGAAGTGCTGCCCCACGATCCCCGCGTGCTCGACATCGACGGGGTGGTCGACGCCGAGCCGGACGAGGCGGACTTTCTCAGGACCGTGGAAATCAAACTGCGCCGCGCGTCGCTTTTCGAGCGCGTCATGGAGACCGAGCCGTTCCCGAGCCGCGCCGAGGTCGCCGGGCTCGACGCCGGGGAGCGCGCCCAGTGGCTTGCCGACCGGGCACGCGCCCGGCTGGTCCGCCAGACGCGCCTGGTTTCCGTCACCGTCGAGGACCGCGACCCCGATCTGGCGACAAAGCTCGCCGCCGCGATCGTGGACGCCTTTCTCGACGAGGAAACCGCCTGGCGCCGCGACGCCGCGGGAATCGCCCGCGAATTCCTGAACGAGGAGGCCGCCCGCGTGCATCGCGAACTCGACGCCGCCGAAGAGGCGCTTCGCGAAATGGAAAAAGCGCGGGCCGAATCCCCGGATCCCGAGCCCGGCGCCGACTACCGCGAGAAACTCCGCGAAGCCGACGCGGCCCGCGACTTCGACCGCGTCGTGCGGGAACGCGGGCGCGAGCTTGAGGCCGCCGAGCGGCTGGCGGCCCTGCCCTTTCGCCTCGCCGAACCCGCCCGGGCGTCGCGAAACCCGGTCCGGCCCGACCGCTTCGCCGTGCTGGCGGTGTCGCTGGTGGCCGCGGCCTTCCTGGTTTTCCTCACCGGGACGGTCCGGTGTTGCGGCTCGTGACCAGACCCTGTTGACCGCCGGACCTAACCCTGTTGGGTCGCCGACCCAACCCTGTTGACTCTCCCCGTTCTTTCGCCCATGCCGACCGCCGATCCCGCCGCCGTGCTTTCCAAGGTTTTCGGGCATGCCGGATTTCGTCCGGGACAGCGGGAGGTCGTGGACGTCCTCCTGGCGGGGCGCCCGGCCCTGGCGGTGTTTCCCACCGGCGGCGGAAAAAGCCTGTGCTACCAGCTTCCCGCGCTGTTGCTGGACGGCCTGACGCTGGTGGTTTCCCCGCTCATCGCGCTGATGAAAGACCAGGTCGAGGTGCTCGTCTCGCGCGGCGTGGCGGCGGCGCGGCTGGACTCGACGCTCGAGGCGGCCGAGGCGGGGGCCATCCACGACCGCATGGCGGACGGTTCGCTGAGGCTCCTGTATGTGGCGCCGGAAAGGCTCGCCAACGAGGGGTTCCTCCAGAAACTGCGCCGCACCCGTCTCGCGATGCTGGCCATCGACGAGGCGCACTGCATCTCGGAGTGGGGACACAATTTCCGGCCCGACTACCTGAAACTGGCGAACCTGGCGCGCGAGCTGGGCGTCGAACGCGTCCTGGCCCTGACGGCGACCGCCACGCCGAAAGTCGCCGCCGACATTCGCGGGGCTTTCGGCATTCGGGAGGCCGATCATGTGCGGACCGGCTTCCGGCGGCCGAATCTGAGCTATCGCGTCACGCCCTGCGCGGCCGGCGAGCGAAAGGGGCTGCTGCTTTCCCGGCTGCGCGAACTGCCGGCGGGTTCGGCGGCCGTCGTTTACGTCACCCTTCAGCGCACCGCGGAGGAGGTGGCCGGATTTCTGGAGAAAAACGGGCTCCGGGCGAGGGCTTATCATGCCGGCCTGGCGGACGACTGGCGCGCCCGGGTGCAGGACGATTTCATGGCCGGCGCGGTGGACATCGTGGTGGCGACGATCGCCTTCGGCATGGGAATCGACAAGGCGGACGTGCGCGCGGTTTTTCACTACAATCTTCCCAAGTCGCTCGAAAACTACGCCCAGGAATCGGGCCGCGCCGGGCGCGACGGCAAGCCGTCGGTGTGCGAAATCCTCGCCTGCGGCGACGACCGCATCGTGCTGGAGAACTTCGTCTACGGCGACACGCCCTCGGGACGGGCGGTGCGATCGCTGGTCGAGCACGTGCTGCTGCAGGGGGAACGGTTCAGCGTTTCGCGCCACGATCTTTCGGCGGCGAAGGACATCCGGCCGCTGGTCGTGGCCACGGCGCTGACCTACCTCGAACTCAAGGGCGTCATCGAATCGACGGGGCCGTTTTACGCCGGTTATCAGGTGCGTTTCCTGCGGCCGGAGGACAAAATTCTCGCGGGCCACACGTCGGACCGGCAACGCTTCCTGCGGTCGGTCTTCGGCGCGGCGAAGCAGGGGCGAACCTGGCTGACTATCGACGTCGACGAAGTCGGCGCGCGAATCGGCGAGCCGCCGGAGCGGATTCGGCGGGCGCTGAATTATCTGGTCGATCTTGGCGACGTCGCGGCGAAGCCCTCGGGTCTCCGTCACGGTTACCGGCTCGCGGAAGGCGGGCCGCGGGAGGTCTCGGGCATCGCGGCGGAGTTGGGCGAGCTGTTCGCGCGGCGGGAGAGCGGCGAGATCGAGCGGCTCGGGCTCGCGATCGGGTATTGCGAGACGGGCGGATGCCTGACGCGGCGGCTGTTGGCTTACTTTGGCGAGGAGATGGACGGGGATTGCGGCGACTGCGGAAACTGTCGCGATGGAAACGGCGCGAAATCCCTGCCGTGCGGATTGCCCGACGAGCTGTCCGCCGACCGGGTCGCGGCGATGCGGACGCTGGCCGACGAGGGCCACGCCTCGCTGCGCCAGCCGCGGCAACTGGCGCGTTTCCTGTGCGGAATCTCCAGTCCGGCGACGACCCGCGAGCGCCTGAACCGCGACGACCGCTTCGGACTGCTGGAGGAGGTGCCCTTCCTCACCGTCCTGGCGCAGGCGGAGTCGATGGGGTTGCGGTGAAGGGCGATTTTGGCATTGGACAGGCGGCCGGGGTCGGGCGATCTCGTTTTTCCGATCCCATGAAAATCTCGCTCCTCGTCCTTTTCCTCTCGGCCTTCGCGATCGACATTTCCGCCCAGGAAAAACGCGCCGAAACGCTCGCCTTCGACGATCCCGCGCCGCGGCGCCACGTGCTTAAGGCCCGCGCCAGCGAACTCGATCCCCGGGCGAAGGAACATCCGGAAATCGATTTCATTTTCGAAAAGGACGGCAAGCCGCGGGATCTCGAGTACGCCACGGTGGACACCTCGGTCAAGCCGGCCGGGAAGCTGGTGATCTGGATGATGGGGTATAACGACAATCTTTTGCAGCGACTCAACAGCTACGGTCTCCACGCCATCCAGCCGCACTACGCGAACGGCTGGTTTTCCAAGGTCTGCACCGAGACGCCCGTCGGCGAGACCTGCCGGGGGAATGTCCGGCTCGAGGCGGCGACGGGCGAGGATTTCAGCGACGTGGTGGACATTCCCAAGCCCGACGGGATGATGGAGCGCGCGCGAATTTTTCTGAAATGGCTCGCCAGGGAAAACCCGGCCGGCCGCTGGGATTTCTTTCTCACCGAGGACGGAAACGGGGTCCGCTGGGACCGGGTCATCATGTCGGGCAGCTCGCACGGCTCGACCACGTCGGCGCGTTTCGCGAAACACCAGAAGGTCGATCGAGTCGTCATGCTCTGCGGTCCGCGCGACCAGTACCAGAACTGGCAGGCCCTGCCCTCCGCCACGCCGCCGAACCGCTACTTTGGCTTCAGCCACGTGCTCGACGGGGGCTGGACGGGCGATCACTACTGCCGCTCCTGGGAATTGATCGGGCTGAACGCGTTCGGTCCCATCGTGAACGTGGACGAGGCGAGACCGCCCTTCGGAAACACCCGGCGCCTGATTTCGGCCGCCGACGTGGGTGGCGACGACAAGCGCGCCCATTCCAGCGTCACGCCCGGCGGCGCCTCGCCGAAGGACGCTGACGGAAATTTCCTCTTCGAGCCCGTGTGGCGCTACCTCTACACCCACCCGGTCGAGGAGGTGGGCGATCCGGTGCCGATGGACGACGATTGCGTGAAGGATCAGCGGGCGTCGCTGGCGAAGTGACTCAGAAACAGTCTTCAAAAACGCTGGCTAGCCGAAAAGTTCCGAAGGTAGACAACTCTGCCGAATCATCGAACGAATCGTGCCGACCGGAATGTCCTTTCGAGGATGAGGCACAATGACCGTGCGACCCACGATATTGCGGTATTTCACATGACCTCCGCGCTAAGAAAGCTGCACAAATCCATTCGCATTCAGCAGCCGGATAAAATCGTGGGACGAAAGGCGTTTCGGCACGGCAAGCTTCGATCGATCTCAGGCAACCGCAAACTCGCCGACGCACGTTTCGGTGATAACCGGGCCGGTTTTGTCGGTGGGCAAATCTTCGAGGTACAACTCCACCGCCTCCCGCAGATTGGCGATGGCTTCCTCCCGGGTGGCGCCGAAACTGGACACGTCGAAGTCGATACATTGCGCCACGTAGTCGCCGTCTTCCCGATGAAGCGAATAGTGAATTGTTCGCATGCTCAACAGATACGCCGACGGGACGGAGCCTTCAAGCGTCGATGCAAAGCCATTTTGCGATACAATTGCAATCCGAGATTGTAGTGGAACCGGGAAATCATTCCCCGAATCTGGATGCGTTGTTGAACCCCGAATCTTCAGTCTTCAAAACGATGAACGAACTCGCCGACCCCACCCTCTTCCAGACGCCCTCCAGCCCGGGAACCCGAACCGACACCCACAGCAAGGCCATCGGCTATCTGCTCTGGATTTTTGGCTTCACCGGGGCGCACCGGTTTTACTACGGCAAACCCGTCTCGGGCACGATCTGGTTTCTCACCGGCGGCCTGCTCGGCGTCGGCTGGCTGATCGACCTGTTCCTGATTCCCGGCATGGACCGGAAGGCCGACCGCAAATACACGGCGGGAAATGTCGACTACTCCGCCGCGTGGCTGCTCCAGACCTTCGGCGGCGTCTTCGGCCTGCACCGGATGTACATGGGCAAATGGCTGACCGGCATCCTCTACCTCTGCACCGGCGGCTTGTTTCTGGTCGGCTGGCTCCACGACTACTGCACCCTGAACCGCCAGATCGACGAGAAAAACCGCGGGATCGCCTGAACCGAGCCCGACCGACCGCAGGGCGGCGCCGATTTTCGCTTCTCCGCTTGCCGGGCGCGGGCGCGCGGCGGAGATTCGGACCGTGCCGCGCCACCGATCCTCCGTTCCCAGCAAGCACCAGCCTCGGGGCCTCGAAATTCTTCACGAGGACCGGGACATCATCGTGGTCAACAAGGCGGCCGGCGTCCTGACCGTGGGAACGGGGCGCGACCGCGGCCGGACGGCCCACGCGGCGCTGGGCGACTACGCGCGGAAGGGAAACCCAAAATCGCCGGCCCGCGTTTTCGTCGTTCATCGGCTCGATCGCGACACCTCGGGCGTGCTGGTTTTCGCCAAATCGGAGAAGGCGAAAGTGACGCTTCAGGAGAACTGGCGCGACGCGGATAAAATTTACCTCGCCATCGTGGAAGGTCATCCCGAACCCGCGGAGGACACCATTTCGAGCCACCTCGCCGAGAATGCCGCGCGGCGCGTCTATTCGACCGATCGTCCGGAGGAGGGAAAGCTTTCCCACACCCGCTACCGTGTGCTGAAGACCGTCGGCGAACGGGCGCTGCTGGAGATCACTCTGCTGACCGGCCGCAAGAACCAGATCCGCGTTCATCTTGCCGACCGCGGCTGGCCCATCGTCGGCGACGCGAAATACGGGAAAAAGATCCGCGACAACAAGCGCCTCGCGCTGCATTCGCACCGCCTGGCGTTCGCGCATCCGTGGTCGGGCGAGCGCCTTGTCTTCGAGGCCGAGCCGCCGGCGTCGTTTCACCGGATGATGTCGGCGTGAATGGCGAAGCGCTTGCCTGACTAGCACGACAATGGGTGGGGCGAGACGCCCCCGTCGAGCCACCGCCATTTCCATCGATGACTCGAGCGGGATCTTTTTCCGTCGCCTCCATTCGGGCGCCGCAAGTCGCCGGCGCGTTGGCCTTGATGGCCCAAAACTCTCCGCCACTCGACGGCTCGACAGGGACGTCTCGCCCCACCTGTTTTGTTCTCCAACGGGATCGTCCCACCCAACAGGGTTGGGTCGCCGACTCAACCCTGTTCGTTGCGGTCAGTGCTCAAGGTGTTCGACTTTACGAGTCGGGAGTATTTTCGGATTTCGAATTTCCGGCCCCGCCGGCTCAGGTCAGGATCTTCGTCACCAGGTCGCCGTGGATGTCGGTGAGTCGGTAGTCGCGGCCCTGAAAGCGGTAGGTGAGGCGCTTGTGATCGACGCCGAGCAGGTGCATGATCGTGGCGTTCAAATCGTGAACGTGAACGGGATCGCTGACGATGTTGTAGCAGTAATCGTCCGTCTCCCCGAGGGTGAAGCCTTTTTTCACCCCGGCGCCGGCGAGGAAGACGGTAAAACAGCGCGGGTGATGATCGCGCCCGTAGTTGGTCTCGGTCAGGGCGCCCTGGGAGTAGATGGTGCGCCCGAATTCGCCGCCCCAGACGATGAGGGTGTCGTCGAGCAGGCCGCGCTGTTTCAGGTCGGTGATGAGCGCGGCGGTCGCCCGATCGGTGTCGCGGCACTGGCCCTTGATGGCGTTGGGCAGGCCGCCGTGGTGATCCCAGCCCATGTGGAAGAGCTGGATGCAGCGCACGTCGCGCTCGGCCAGCCGGCGGGCGAGCAGGCAGTTGGCGGCGTAGGTGCCGGGCGTCTTCACCTCGGGACCGTAGAGATCGAGGATGTGGTCGGGCTCGTCGGCGATGTCGATCAGGTCCGGCACGCTCGTCTGCATGCGAAAGGCCATTTCGTACTGCGAGATGCGGGCGTCGATCTCGGGATCGCCCTGGGTCTCGTGGTCGCGGCGGTTGAGGGCGGCGAGTTCGTCGAGCATGCCGCGGCGCATTTTCCGGTCCATGCCGGCGGGATCGGAGAGATAGAGCACGGGATCGCCGGAGTTTCGGAATTTCACCCCCTGGTGCTGGGTCGGCAGAAAGCCCGCGCCCCAGAGCCGGTCGTAGAGCGGCTGGTCGTTGGCGCGCCCGGTGCCCCACGAGGTCAGCACGACGTAGGCGGGCAGGTCGCGGTTTTCCGAACCCAGGCCGTAGCCGATCCAGGCGCCGATGCTCGGCCGGCCGGCGAGCTGGTGGCCGGTCTGGCAGAAGGTGATCGCCGGGTCGTGGTTGATCGCCTCGGTGTGCATGGTCCGGATGAAGCACAGGTCGTCCGCCACGCCGGAGAGGTTCGGGAGCAGCTCGCTCATCCACGCGCCGCTCTCCCCGTGCCGGGCAAACTTGAACATGCTCGGGGCGACGGGGAAGCTCTTCTGGCCCGAGGTCATCGTGGTGAGCCGCTGGCCCTGCCGGATCGAGTCGGGCAAGTCCTTCCCGCGCTGCTTTTCCATCCCGGGCTTCGGATCGAAGAGGTCCATCTGCGACGGGGCGCCGGACTGGAAGAGATAGATGACCCGCTTCGCCCTCGCCGGGTGGTTCGGAAAACCGGGAAGGCCGGTTCCGTTCGAGGCGGCGCCACGGGCGTCGTCCGGGCGTCCCAACAGGCTCGCCAACGCGGCCGCGCCGAGGGCGGAACCGCCGTTGCGGAGAAAGACGCGCCGGTTCAGGAAATCCTGGAGAGCGCCGGCGTCGGGACGGGATTCGAGCGATTCGAGCATCGGATTCATGGAAAGCGAATGGGCGATGGGCTGAGGAATTCGGAGGATCAGTCGCGGGTGACGACGCGGTCGAGGTTCAGGAGAAGGTTGGCGGTGACGGTGTAGGCGGCCAGCTCGGCGGGGTCGAGGCCGGCGGCGGGCTTCGAATCGCCGTGGGCGATCAGTTTCGCGGCCTCCTCCGGCCGGGCGCGGAATTCGGCGAGGCGGCTCTCGAGACCGCCCCGGAGGGTGGCGAGGGATTCGGCGTCCGCTTTTCGGGCACAGGCGAGGCGGTAGCCGGTGGCGAGGCGCTCGTCGGCGGTGGCGCCGCCCTCGAGAATCATGCGCTCGGCGAGGGCGCGGGCGGCCTCGACGAAGGTGACTTCGTTGAGCAGGGCGAGGGCCTGGAGCGGGGTGTTGGTGCGCGAGCGCTTCGGGATGCAGACTTCGCGGGCGGGCGCGTCGAAGAGCAGCATCGTCGGCGGCGCGGCGGTGCGTTTCCAGATCGTGTAAAGGGTGCGGCGGTAGAGGTCGTCGCCGGCGCCGGCCTTGTAGTTGCGCAGGTCGCCGTAGCGGTTGGTTTCGTCCCAGACGCCCTCGGGCATGTAGGGCCGCACGCTGGGGCCGCCGACTTTCGGGGCGAGCAGGCCGGCGGCGGCGAGCGCCTGGTCGCGGACCAGCTCGCCGCGCAGGCGAAAGCGCGGGCCGCGGGCGAGCAGGCGGTTGTCCGGATCGCGGGCGAAGAGATCGGGGGTGGCGGCCGAGCTTTGGCGATAGGCGCGGCTGGTGACGAGAAATTTCAGCATCGCCTTCATGTCCCACGCGGAGGCGGGCGCGCCGCCGACGGGCGGAAGCGCGGTGGGCGAGACGAACTCGACCGCCAGCCAGTCGAGCAGATCGGGATGAACGGGCCAGTCGGCCTGGGAACCCAGGTTTTCCGTCGTCTTCACGATGCCGGCGCCGAAAAGCTGTTCCCACACGCGGTTGATCCACACCCGGGCGGTCAGCGGATGCTCGCCCGACACCAGCCAACGGGCGAGGCCGAGCCGATTCAGGGGCGCTCCCTCGGGCAGCGGCGGCAGCACGGCGGGCAGGCCGCGCCCGACCTTGTCGGCGGGCCGGTCGTATTCGCCCCGGGTGAGAAAGAAGGCGTCGCGCGGCTCGGGCAGTTCTTCCATGACCATCACGCTGGGCAGCTTTTCCTCGAATTCCCGGCGCTCCGCCTTCGCGGCGTCGAGCGTGGCCCGGGCGACGGTGACCGGGTTGTCGGCTTTTTCGCGGAAATATTTGTCCAGCGCCTTCCGGTCGTCCGGGCTCCGTTTCGCGGGGTCGCCGGCGAGCAATTTGCCGATCTCCGCGGGCAGGCCGAGCCCGCCGTCGAGTTTTGCCAGTCCCGGGTCGAGGGCGGTGGTGGAAAGGCGGAAGCGTCCGATGTTGTGATCGCCGAACCGCGATTGATGGATGAGTTTCACGGTCAGGCTGGCGCCCTTGGGAACCGCCATCGCCGTCGCCGGCAGGAAGATCGCGCGGCGCGGCAGTCGCTTGTCGGCCGCGTTCCCGTCGATGGCCCAGCCCTTGGCGCGTTTCGCCGCGCCGGCCTTCGCGTTTTCGACCACGGCGGCGGCGGGGTAGTTGGCCTGCTCGTAGTCGGCCTCCGCCTTCGCCAGCGGCACGAGATCGCCCGCCGGATCTTTCTGGCCGGAATGGCGCAGCCGCATTTCCACGTCGGTGAGGACGAAATTCCCGTTCGATCCGCGGCCGAGACTCTGGTTCGGCAGCGACGGGTCGGGAAATACCTCCAGCAGCACGCCACCGAATTTCCCGTCCACCGGCAGGGGCGCGGTCACTTCGTAGGTGTCGTTGACGGGATTTTTCCCGCCGGCGAGCCAGGCGCCGTCGGCCTGCCTCGTCAAGGTCGCGCCGCCCGCGCTCTTGGCGGTTTCCTTCGCCAGGGGCGTCCAGGGAGAGACGGAACGGTTCGCGGACAGTTTTTCGCGCAGGTCCTTTTCCCAGGCGGCGAAGGCGGCGGGCATGGCTTTTTCGGCGTCGCGCGCCCTGGCTTCCGCGGCGGCGATGACGGCATCGAGACGGAGGCGCTCGGCTTTTTGCGGGGCGTCGGCCACGCGGAGGAGCGGCGGGGTGTTGACGCCGTTCTTGCCCTCGGGACCGAGCACGCCGGATTCGTCGATGGAATTGAAGAAGGCGAACAGTTGGTAGAATTCCTTCTGCGAGATCGGGTCGTACTTGTGGTCGTGGCAGCGGCAGCAGTTCAGGGTCAGCGCCATCCACGTCATCCCCGTCGTTTCGACCCGGTCGATGACGGTTTCGGCGAACCACTCCTCGACGATGCGTCCGCCTTCGCCGTTGAGCCGGTGATTGCGGTTGAAACCCGTCGCGATGATCTGCTCCTCGGTCGGGTGCGGCAGCAGGTCGCCGGCGAGCTGCTCGATGGTGAACCGGTCAAAGGACAGGTTCCGGTTGTAGGCGTCGATGAGCCAGTCTCGCCACAGCCACATCTGGCGGCTGCCGTCGCTCTGGAATCCGTTGCTGTCCGCATAACGCGCGAAATCAAGCCACTCGATCGCCATGCGCTCGCCGAAATGGGGCGACGCCAGCAGGCGGTCCACGGCGCGCTCGTAGGCGCCGGACGCGGTGTCTTTTTCGAAAGCCTCCTGCTCGGCGAGGGTCGGCGGCAGGCCGGTGAGGTCGAGCGACACCCGGCGCAGCAGCGTCGCCGGGTCCGCCTCGGGCCGCATGGAGAGACCTTCCCGATCGAGCCTCGCGCGCAGAAAGGCGTCCACCGGGTGTTTCTCGCCGTTTTCCGGAACGGCGGGGCGCTCCGGCTTGATGAACGCCCAGTGGCCCTGGTATTCCGCGCCCTGCTCGATCCATCGGCGAAGGGTTTGTTTTTGGGTGTCGGACAGTTTCTTGCCGGACTTGGGCGGCGGCATGATGTCCGGATCGTCGGCGTGGAGCAGGACGCGGACGTAGAGTTCGGACGCGTCCGGTTTGCCCGGGACCAGCGGCGTGGCGCCCGATTCCCCCGGCATGTGGGCTTCCTCCTTCAAATCGAGGCGGAAACCGCCCTTGCGCTCCTTTTCGTCGGGGCCGTGGCATTGGAAGCAGGCGTCCGAAAGGATGGGGCGGATGTCGCGATTGAAGAGCACCTTTTCTTCGTCGGCCCGCGCGAGGGTGGCGCAGGCGATCGCAAGCAGCGCGCACACGAAGGACCAGCCCGGAGCGGGTCGGGTGAAAAGAACGGGAGCCGGCATGAAAAAAAGATGGCCGCAGTTGGGCGGGATTTGGCGAGAAAAGTCCGCGCATCCACGCCATGGAAAGGGCGCGACATCCCCAATGGGCAACCCCTCCGGGGTTTTCCGGGCGAACCGGTAGTTCCGGGAGTTCCGGGAGTCTTCGTTCCGGGAGTCTTCGTTCCGGGAGTCTTCGACTCCCGGCTATTCATGGGCGATCCCTCCGAGATCGGTTTTCCGAGGGGCGGAATGGGACAATCGAACCGAGCCCGACCAAGTCTCTGAGAGCCACATTGAGCCGCACAGGCCCAAAGCCAAAGCCAAAGCCAAAGCCAAAGCCAAAGCCAAAGCCACAGCCACAGCCACAGCCAACAAGCTACACCACAGCCCAGCAGCAAACAGGCCAAGCCACAGCCCAGCCAGCCACAGCCAAGCCAATGCCAAAGCCGGGCAGATCTCGCCATCCGCAATCCTCAAACTCAAAACCAAAAGCCTGGCACCAAATTGATCCCGGAGGATCACCCGGAATACCGGGGTCATCGACCGGGGCCGCGTCCGACCCAAAAACAACCTGGGGTTGCCCATTGCGCTGTGATTGTCCTATCCTCTTCCCATGCCACCTACACGGACATCACCTATCACATCGTCTTTGGCGCCAAACACCGGGCTCCCGTCCTCGAAAAATCCCGGCGCGACGACCTCTATCGATTCATCTGGGGGATTCTCAAAAATCGGCAATGTCACCTCTACCGGATCGGCGGCATTGAAGATCACCTCCACATCCTCACTTCTCTCCATCCCACCATTGCGCTGGCGGATCTGGTGAAGGAGATCAAGACCGCGTCCTCCGCCTGGATCAAAGGCAAAGGGGTGTTTCCACGCTTCGATTTCTGGCAGGAGGGATATGGCGCCTTCACTGTCGCGGCCGAGGCGCGTCCGGCCCTGATTGACTACATCAAAAACCAGGAAGCTCACCACGCGGGCGGCGCGATGTCCGATCGCGAGGATTTTGTGGCCGAATTGAAACGCCTTGTCGAAGCGGCTCATTTGGAGTGGAAGCCGGAATTTCTTCCGTGATGGTCTCGCTGAGTTCGGTCGGCTCGGTCGGCGCGACATCCCCATGGTCAACCCCTCCGGGGTTTTCCGGGCGAACCGGTGGTTCCGGGAGTTCCGGGAGTCTTCGACTCCCGGCTATTCATGGGCGATCCCTCCGGGATCAGGGGCGATGCCTCCGGGATCGAATCTCCCTGCCGGCACCCGCCCGCTCTCCCGCTCTCCCGCTCTCCCGCTCTCCCGCTCTCCCGCTCTCCCGCTCTCCCGCTCTCCCGCTCTCCCGCTCTCCCGCTCTCCCGCTCTCCCGCTCTCCCGCTCTCCCGCTCTCCCGCTCTCCCGCTCTCCCGCTCTCCCGCTCTCCCGCTCTCCCGCTCTCCCGCTCTCCCGCTCTCCCGCTCTCCCGCTCTCTTGCGCACGCTCCTTCTTTTGCGGCAGGCTCGGCCGGTTCCCTTCTCTCGCTTTGACGCCTTCCCAATCGCCGGCGCATTCATTCGGTCCGCTCGCGCCCCCATCGCCCGGGCGGCGGCATTTCCGGATTTTCCCTCTTCCGATAAACAAACGCTCTCTCTCCCGGAACCGATCCCCGCCCCGCCAAATGGCCGAAATGGGCCATTGCCCGCGTCGCCGCGACTTGGTGTAATCGACGCCATTCATGAACGCCCGCACCGCCTCTCTCCTCCTCGCCGCGTCCGCCTCACTCGCCATGTCCGCGGCGACCGCCTCCGCCGACGACTGGCCGCAGTTCCGCGGCCTCAACGGATCCGGCATCGCCACGGGCACCGATCCGCTGCCGACGGAGTTTTCCTTCGAGTCGAAAGTCCTCTGGAAAGCCACGCTCGGCGACGGGATCGGCTCGTCGGTGATCGTCGGCGGTCGCGTCTTCAACACCGCCCTCGTCGACGGGAAAACCTTCGTCGTCTATGGCCATGACGCCGCCTCGGGCCGCGAACTGTGGAAACGCGAATTCCCCGCCGGCGACCTGCCCCGCATCACGCCGCCGAACAGCCACGCCTCCTCCACCGCGGCGGCCGACGGCGAGCGCGTCTATGTCTATTTCAGCACCCTGGGCCTTCTCGCCCTCGACGCCGCGACGGGAAAAGACGCCTGGCGACACGAGCTACCCCCGCCCGCCTACCTCATGGACTGGGGCGCCGGCGCCTCGCCGGTGGTCCATGACGGGCGCGTCTTTTTCGCGCAGGACGACGACCTGAACCCCTTCGTCGTCGCGCTCGACGCCAAAACGGGCCAGCCGTTGTGGAAAACCTCGCGCCCCGAAATGCTGGCCGGCTACTCGCTCCCGGTCATCTGCGAGGCCAATGGCCGCAAAGACCTCGTCCTCGCCGGTTCGGGCAAACTGAAGGGCTACGACCCCGCCACCGGCCGGGAAATCTGGACCTGCAACAGCCTGCTGCGCACCATCATGACCTCGCCCGTGGTCGATGGCGACCTCATCTACGTCGCCGTGCAGAGCTATGGCGACTCGACCCGCACGCTGAAGTTCGCCCTGCTCGAATGGCTCGACACCAACCAGGACGGCAAGCTCGCCCGCGAGGAAATGCCGAAGGAATTCCTGGAGCGCTTCGACGTTTCCGACAAGAACCACGACAAGCTGATCGACGAGACCGAGATCGACACCGCCTTCCAGCATCCCGACAACCAGGCCGCCGGCGGCAACACCATCCAGGCCGTGCGCGGCGGCGGCGCCGGCGACGTGACGAAAACCCACGTCGTCTGGAACATCGACAACAAGTCGCCCTCGAATCTCTCCTCGCCCCTCGTCTTCAACCACCGGCTCCACGTCGTGAAAAGCGGCGGCATTTCCAGCTGCTTCGACGCCCGGGACGGCTCCACCGTGTGGGACCGCACGCGGCTGAAAAACTTCGGCGACTACTACGCCTCCCCCATCGCCGCCGATGGCAAGATCTACATCGCCGGCCGCAACGGCTTCGTCGTCGTGCTCGACGACAAGCCCGAGCTGAATATTCTCGCCAAAAACGACATGGGAGAGGAAATCCTCGCCACTCCCTCCGTCGCCGACGGCCGGCTCTTCATCCGCACCCGCGAGAGCGTGTTCTGCGTTTCCAGCGAGGCGAAGTGATCGCCGCCGCCGAGCGCTCCCCCCCTCTTCCTCCCTTTCCCATGAAAACGACCCTTTTCTCCACCCTTTGCCTTGCCGCGATTCTTTCCTCCGTCTCGGCCGCCGACGGCCCCTCCGTCACCCTCGTGACGGATCCGAACGCCGCCCCGCTGGAAACTCATGCCGCGAAGGAATTGACCGGCCTGCTGACGACGCTCTTCGACGCCAGGGTCACGATAGCGAAGGGCAACCCGCCGGAGGGCGCGACCCGCGTGATCCGGCTGGGCGCGGCCCAGTCAGCGGGCGCCCTGACCGCCGATCTGGGCCAACAGGGTCATGTCGTCAAGTCAACCCCCTCGGGTCTCGTCATCGCCGGGAACAGCCCCGTCGCGACCCTCTGGGCCGTCTATGAATACGGTTACGCCAACGGGATGCGCTATCTCACCGGCGGCGACTTCCCGCCCAGGGAAAAGCCCGCCTTCACCCTCGACGGCTTCGACATTGTCCGGACCCCGCGCCACGCCACCCGCGCCTGGCGCGTCCGGGCGAACGGCCCCGCCAGCCAGGCCGCCTGGACCGTCGCCGATCACGAAATACTGCTGCGACAGCTCGCCAAGCTCGCCTTCAACGCCGTCATCCTTCCCGGAAAGGACGAGCCCATCGCCTTCGAACCCATCGACGTCACCGGCGACATCGCCGGCCGCTCCGTTTTCGGCGGAGCGAAGTCTTTCGCCAATCCCGATCTCGAGGGCGACCCCGGCGCCGCGGAAAAATGGCTCGCCGGCATTCGTGACGCCGCCGGCGCCCTCGGCCTGACGAGCGACCCGGCCCCGGCCGCGGCGGCCACGATTTCCCTCGGCCAGCCACAGGGCGGTCTCCTGCCGCAAACGGCGCCGGTCGTCTTGCCCGCGGGAGATTTCGCCGTCGAGGCGGCCATCGTCGGCGATTTCAATCCCGAGCTTCACTACCTCTCCCGCGCCGCCTGGGACGACTCCGTCACCCCCGAGAGCGCCCTGCGCGACCTCGCCACCCCCATCTGCGGCGAGGGCGTCGCGGAAACCCTCGCGCTCGGTTTCGCCGCCGTCGCCGAAGTTTCCGCCCTCATCGAAAAGGCGGACTCCGCCTTCGCCGTGCCCGATCCGAAGATGTTCATGGAACACTACGCCGGCGCCGAGCCCGCCCCCGAATGGTGGGCCAAAGGGAAGGAACTCTACGGCAAGGCCGTCGGCGAAATGTATCGCGCCAACACCCGCGCCCGCGACGGCGCCCGGCCCTGGATCCTCCACCACGCGAAGCGCTACACCTTCGCCCTGCACTACCTCACCGCCGTCGAGGCCGCCCGGAACGCCGCCATCGCCCGCGCCGCCAAGGACGACGACGCCTGGGCCGAGAATCTGGAAGCCGCCGTCGAGGCCATGCACAACGCGCTGGGCATCCACAGCGAGGTCGCCGCCGATCCGAGCGACCGCGGCGCCATCGCCCTGCTCAACGACTTCGCCTATCGCCCGCTCCTGGAGGCCCTCGACGAGCTGCCGTGATCCTCGGGCTGGCCAACTTGGCGTGGCCATTTCGCCCATTCGCGGCAATTGAGCGCCGGAGGACGAGCCAAAATGGCGGGACCACGATTCCGGAGCGATGGAGTGGTGGGGCGAACCGAAACTCAGCGGAGATCGCCGAAGGCAAACGTCCCTGTCGAGCCGTCGCGAGGCCCCGCCACGTTCGTCCCGCCCAATCCCGTCCGTGAAATCAGCCGCGAAGGAAAAAAGACCAAAAGCCAGGGCTCAGTCGAATGGCCGAAAAATGTCGATGCGATCTGGCATCACGACGCCTCGGCAGGGACGCCTCGCCCCACCCGGCTGACGCCGTTCGCGTTATCCTCGGCCCTTGGCGGGAGCCGACACGGGATCGACCCTTTG
Source organism: Akkermansiaceae bacterium (assembly GCA_024233085.1). Taxonomy (GTDB): domain Bacteria; phylum Verrucomicrobiota; class Verrucomicrobiia; order Verrucomicrobiales; family DEV007; genus JAEUHH01. The sequence continues at coordinate 93,210 of JACKQC010000020.1, read as the reverse complement.
AGCCCCCCCCGGCTTCCCTCACACTCTATCTGAACCTCGCCCGAAGTTTTCGATGGGATTCTTCGCCGCGCGGACGACATTTCCCGAGCCTCTTCCCCCCCCGCACGCGATGCACCGCCTCCGATCTTTTGGCCCGACCGCGCTCCTGATCGCCGCCGCCGCCGGATTCTCCGCCGCCGCCGAGCCGGCCACCTTCCTCGAGCTGCCCTACCGCTATGTGATCGGCGGTTTTCGCGACGGGAAATGGCTCACCAGCGAGCAAGCCGGAAAAACGATCGCGCCCGGCGCCGCCTTCCGCCTTTTCACCCTGAAAGGCGAAGCCGGCCGCGTGACGGCCCGCCGCGCGGGGCCCGACGTCGATGTCTGCCCCGACGTCTGGATCGCCGCCCTCGACACCGAGCCGGACGAAACCCCCGCCATCGCCGTCGCCGCCCCGTGGAACCCGCTGCCGCGCCCCGTGAAGATCGCCGACAACACCGTGGAAGTTTACGTGAAAGCCGTGGCCGAAATCCTCGCCGGCCAGGGCATCCGCAAGCCCGACGTCCGCATCACCCAGCATCTCCGGGTCGATCTCGACGGCGACGGCGAGGAGGAGGTGCTGCTGGCCGCCACCCATTACCCCACCGCCGACGGCGAGGGCAGCGCGCCGACCGCCTCCGGCCCCGGCGATTATTCCTTCGTCGCCCTGCGCCGCGTCGTGGACGGGCGCGTCGTCACCCAGATCCTCGACGGCGAGTTTTACGAGAAAGCCCAGGAGTTCAACGCCCCCAACGTCCACCACGTCGGCGGCCTGCTCGACCTCGACGGCGACGGCGTCATGGAGATCGTCCTGCACTCTCAGTATTACGAGGGCGGCGCCACCACCCTCTGGAAACTCGGGCCGAAGGGCGCCGAGAAGGTGCTCGAAATCGGCTGCGGCGTGTGAATTCGCCCGGTTTCCCGATCCCCCGATCGATTTGCCTGTGAACTCGAACCACGCCCTTCAGAAAAATCGCGGCTGCCTCTCCGCGCTCGGCTGGATTCTGCTCGCGGCCGGCGTTTTTTTCCTCGGCGCCCTGCTCTGGAACCAGGTTCGCCTCGTCGTCCTCGGTCAGGTGATCGATGGCGCGGTGACCGAAGTCACCACCCGGGTCACCTACGGCGGCGGCGGCTCCCGGAAACCGGGCGAATCGATGGACAGTTACGGCCAGCGGAGCCGGGCCAGCATCACCCACGAACTCCACGTGCACTGCGCCCCCGAGGGCGCCGAGCCCTTCGACTTCGTGACCACCAGCACCTTCGGCCACGAATTGAAGGCGGGCGACAGCGTCCGCGTCATCCACGTGCCCGGCAGCCCGAAGAGCGCCGAGATCTATTCCGACAAGCAGCTCTGGCTGCCCATGGTTGTCGGCGCCTTCGTCAGCTTTTCCTGTCTCGGCGCCGGCATTTTCCTGCGCCGGCTCGTGGGCGGCCTTCCGCCCGCCTGAATCGCCGCTCGGGCGGCCGAATTCCGGCCACGATCGCCCGCAGTCCCCGCGGGAAAAGCCCGTGATCCGGGAGGAATGACGGTCAACCCTCCGGGAAAAGCCGCCGACCCCGCGGGTTTTGCCGCAAACCCGATGGGAATGGCCTCAAACCCCGTGGGTTTTTCAGCAAACCCCATGGGAATTGCTCCAAACCCCATGGGAATTGCGGCGCTACCCATGGGAATTGCTCCAAACCCCATGGGAACAACGCCAAACCCCATGGGAACAGCGCCAAACCCCATGGGAACAGCGCCAAACCCCATGGGAACAGCGCCAAACCCCATGGGAACAACGCCAAACCCCATGGGAACAACGCCAAACCCCATGGGAACAACGCCAAACCCCATGGGAAAAATGGTTTTTCCTGTGGGAAAATCGATTTTTCCCGAAGTTCGGCGCCGATTTCCGATCCAAAACCGTCCTTTCCGCCAAAAACGGGGCTGGAGCGAGTTTGGCGCATCGGAGGGCGGTGGAAATCCAAGAGATACACTTTCCAAGCGCCTGCGCTGGCTCTGCGGGCGGTTGGAAACCGCCTCCATCGGCGTCGCCCTGAACGCGGGAGGATGAGACAAAATCACGGAGCCACGATTCCGCGGCGATGGATGGGTGGGTGGGGCGAGGCGTCCCGGCCGAGCCGTCGTGAGGCCCGAAAGCGTCGGACGTCCTCTGGCCATCCGTTGGAGCCCGGACTCTCCCGGTTTCTCTTTCGCGGATGGTTTCGAGGGCGGGATCGGGCGGGACGGACGCGGCGGGGCATCGCGACGGCTCGGCCGGGACGCCTCGCCCCACCCGGCTGCCGCCGTGCGCCTTTTCCCCACCGTTGGCGGAAGCCGGCACTGGATCGGTCCTTTGAGCGCTTCGATTTCGTCAAGTTGACGCGAATGGGGAGACTGCCCCTCCTCGCGAACGACGCGCCCGACGGCACGGCCATGAGTAACCGGGATTTGCCCCCTTCCGGCCCCCATGTCGACCCAACCCTGTTGGGTCCCGGACCTGACCCTGTTGGATTGGGGACCAAACAGGGTTGAATCAATCCGCCAGATCCAGCGAAAGGAGATGCCTGAAATTGCACGGGAGGAAAACGGGGATTTTCGAGCGCTTTCATCTCGTCTTCCGCGGTCGGCCGATGGAAAAAATTTCCTTACGGGTCGCGCGTCGTTGAGTTATAAATTCACGGGTGAAAATGGCGAGCAAGTTACGATGGAAGTTTTCTCGACTTTTGAGTAACCGTTACGTTCCAAGTGAATCGGTTGTTGCATCACTATTGAATCGCCCGCCGAAAGAAAGAAGTGAATTATATGAAGCGTCGTGTGACAACGTATGAAGAGATTAAACGGCTTCTCTGTATGGGGGAATTGAGGGCGCTACGCAATTTCGGGAAAGGCATCAAGGAAAGGCTGTCACCGCCACGGAAATTGGAGTGGCTTCAATTCGAAAAGATCGATGAATTCCTCGAGATTACAGTTCAGCCAATTCATCGAGAAAATGAAATCATCGTTCCAAAACATGGGAGCCATTCTCTGAGATCAGTGGCTGAACGAATTCGCGAAAACGGCTATACTTTTGAAAGATTGGCTTCGGAGCCTTCTCTAGATGAGCAATTGCACAAACCAAAATGGTTTCGACCTTGCGTTCCTGTTGCTGAGAACTTTGATGTATCCCGCCTTTCACCGATCGTTGTAACAGACCTCAAAAATGAGCACCAAAGCCTGGATCCGGGTTCGACGTACACCCTCAGCCACGGTGATGGAAGCCATCGATCGTTGGTGTATGCCGTGCGGTTGCTTCGAGGACGAGAGAGGTTTGCTCCCGTAGAGGCTATATACTTTACTCCACGGGAAATCTGATTCCAGAAATCGGCGAACAAATGGCTCCACACCGACGGCTAACCGTTCCGCATGAACCAAGTTATTCATCTCCCGAGCTATCCGTCTCCGAAGAATCTTCGACGCGTTGAACGAATCCGGATGACTGCCAATTCTTTCTCAATCCTGGCCCTGACCAGTTTCGCGACCACCGCAGCCCTCGGAGACGATTCCTCGTCAACCCCGCCGCGCGACCGTTTCCTCCTTCTCGACAGCCGCGTGGTCGCGAGTGCGGAACACGCAAAGCTCATTCCGGGCACGGTTCGGAAGCACCCGGCCAATCCGCTCTTCGGCGAGGACCGGCCTTGGGAAAAGCGCTTCGACAACCTCTACGGGAACATCGTTTACGACGCCGCGACGAAGCGCTACCGCTGCTGGTACTGTCCCTTCATCGTCGATCATTCCGCCAAGGGGATGACGCTCGAGGAACGGGCGAAGCCCTACCGGCCGCCGAAGGGACGCGAGATGGCGCTCTGCTACGCGGAGTCCGGGGACGGGATCCACTGGGAAAAACCGAGCCTGGGCTTGGTCGATTACGAGGGCGGCACTGCCAACAACCTGGTCTGGCGCGGCATTCACGGGGCCGGTGTCTTCCGGGATCCGCACGCGAGCGATCCGCAACGGGCCTACAAGACGATCTTTCAGGGACTGAAGGTCAGCGCCTCGCCGGATGGGCTGCACTGGGCGCCGCCGCACCGGCTGGAGGGCATCCAGGTGCGCGGCGACACGCACAACAACGCCTTCTGGGCGCCGACGCTCGGGAAGTATGTCGCCATGACCCGCACCCTTGGCCCGCTGGGTCGGCAGGTGGCCCGGATCGAGAGCGCGGATTTCGTGAACTGGTCGGAGCCGGATGTCGTGCTGGAGGGGCTCGACAAAAGCCTCCAGACCTATGCCATGCCGGTGTGCTTCCACGGCGGGGTTTACCTCGGCCTGGTGGCGATTCACGCGCAGCCGCCGGTGGACCGGGTCTGGACGGAGCTGGCCTGGAGCCCCGACACGCGGGCGTGGCATCGCGTGGCGCCCGGCACGCCGCTGATCCCGTGCTCGGAGACGCCGCTCGCCCACGACTACGGCTGTGTCTATGCCTGCGCGGGCCCGGTTTTCCTGAAGGACGAGATCCGGCTCTACTACGGCGGCAGCGATTACCTCCACTTCGGCTGGCGCACGGGGTCGCTTTGCCTGGCGACCCTTCGGCCGGATGGCTTCGCGGGTTACGAACCGGAATCCCCGGACCAAGGCGCCGTCATCGTCACCGCGGCGATTCCTTTCACGGGCCGGGAAATCCGGATCAGCGCCGATGTGGCGGCGGGCGGGTCGGTCGTCGCGAGCGTGGTCGACGCGGACGGAAGGACGGTGCGAACCGCCGATCCGGTCCGGGAAACGGTGACCGACGGCCGTTTGAACTGGAGCGACCCCCTCGCGCCGGAGGTCATCCGGCTGCGGTTCGAGTTGAGAAAGGCGAAGCTCTACTCGTTCTCATTCGGCGATTGAAAGACCGGCCGACCGGCGACAAGGGTGGCGCGGGCTGGAAACCATGGAACAAATTGTGTTACTCCTGTCCCGATCCCGCCCCTCATTCCCCGATCCCTGTCCCCTCTCGCCCCTTGCCCTGCATCGACCTCACAGAACGCGCGGTTTTTCGCGTCACCGGGAATGACCGCGTCCGCTGGCTGAACGGCCAGGTCTCCGCCAATGTCGCGCGCCTCGACGACACCGCCGCCCTCGAGGCCTGCGTCTGCAATCTCAAAGGCAAACTCGACGGCGTCGTCCAGGTGACCGCGAATGTCGGCGGCGAAAACCTGGTCATCGACGCCCCCGTCACGCTGCGCGACAGCCTGTTCGCCCGTCTGGCCCGCTACATTATTTCGGAGGACTGCGAGATCGAGGACATCACCGGCGAATGGTCCCTGCTGCATTGTCTCGGCGAGCGGCCCGGCCTGCCCGGCGCGGTTTGGCGGGCGTCGAATCGCTTCGGCCCCGCCGGTCACGATCTTTGGGTCGCGGCGGCTTCCCGCGACGCGGTGTCCGCCGCCGAAGGGCTGCTGCCGGCCGAGGCCATCGAGGAAATCCGCGTCCGCCACGGCGTGCCGGCCTGGGGCGCGGAACTTTCGCCCGACATCCTCCCCGCCGAAGCCGGGCTCGACCGGCGGGCGATCGATTTCCACAAGGGATGCTACCTCGGGCAGGAGGTGATCTCGCGCATCGAGAGCGTCGGTCGCGTGAATCGCCGCCTCTGTCTGCTCGCCGGCCCGGCGAATCGAGCGGCGAACGATTTCCGGCCCGAGGCCGGCGCGGCGATTTTCCCGGCCGAATCCGGAACGGGAGCCGGCGAAAAACCGGCCGGCACCGTGACGAGCGTGGTTTTCAGCCCCGCGGAAGGCCGCGTTCTGGCGCTCGCGTATGTGGGCCGCGACCTGGCCGAACCGGAAACGAAGCTTGTCACCGCCGGGCCAGACGGTAAGTTGAGTTTCGGTTTGGAAGTCCGGACATTCGAGCAAGCCGAACCGTGAAACCGCGTCCGCACCCGGCAACATGAAAACGACACTGAACCCATCCCCGGCGGCGGCCCTGGCGGTCGCTCTGTCCCTGCTGGCCGCCGCGGCGACCGCCCGCGCCACCACGGTGGAGCTGACCGTTTCGATCGGCGGCGGCGACACGCGCAAGGTGGTCATCGAGCTGAACGAGCGCGACGTGCCGAAGACCTGCGCCAATTTCAAGAAACTGTGCGAGGAGGGCTTTTACAACGGTCTGGCGTTCCACCGCGTCATTCCCAACTACATCGTCCAGGCCGGCGATCCCATGACGAAGGATGTCTCGAAAAAGGCGCTCTGGGGCACCGGCGGACCGGGCTACACCGTGCCCGCCGAGCTGGGAATGGCCCACGTCCGCGGCGCGGTCGCCATGGCCCGCCTCGGCGACGCCGTGAACCCGACCAAGGCCTCGAGCGGCAGCCAGTTCTACGTCTGCCTGCGCGAAATCCCGGCGCTCGACGGCGAATACACCGTCTTCGCCAAAGTCGTCAGCGGCCTCGAGGCGCTCGACGCCGTCGCCAATGTCGTGACGGACTCGAACAACAACCCCGTCGACCGCGTGGAAATCCAAAGCGCCGTCGTCCGCGAAGGCCCGCAGAGCGGCCCCGGAAATTCCATCACCCCCGTGCCGAACCTGGCCGATCCCGACGCCCTCACGGACGCCACCGCGCCGCCTTCGAACCCCGCCATGACGGGCCGGGGCCTGCCCCCGATGCCGAAGCTGGCCACCGACGACATCCCGCAAGCCCCCGCGCCCGCCGCGCCCGGTTCGGCGCTCGACAACGACGATTACCGCCGCACCGACCGCGGCCTGCCGCCCATGCCGGATCTCAACGCCACCGCGGCGACGCCTCCGCCCGCCACAAACGACGGCGGCGGGTTCGAACGCCCCATGTTCGGCCCCTCCGGAGGCGGCCGGACCGAGGCGCCGACCGCCCGGCCCATCGCCGGCGAACCCGGCGCTCCCGTTCCGCCGCAGTCGGTCCCGTCGGCCGACGGCCGCGAGGCGATGGAGGTGCCGGCCAACACCCAGCCGCCGCCCGAAAAACCCCGAGGCGTCATCGGCCGTTTTCTCCACCGTTTCTGGTGAGGGACCTGACAGGGTTAGGTCCTTGACCATACCCTGTTGAGTGGCGGACCCGAGCGGGTGGCGATTCACGCGATTTCAGACTGGCCGCGGGGGCGGGTTTCATTACAATCCGGGGCATGAATTCCCCGAACCCATCCCCTGTTCATCCCCAAGTGGCCGAAGCCCTCGCGCCCGAAGTCGAAGCCTTCGTCGGCGACCGGAGCCGGCGCCGGTTTTTTACCCGCGCGGGCGCCGCCGTGCTGGCGACCCTGGCGGCCCGGAGAGGTCTCTTCGCCCAACAGCCCGCGACGAGGGATCGCGACTGGACGGGAACGATCCCGACGCGCTACCCGGACCCGGACATCGTGGTGCTCGACGAGCGATTCGCGAAATACAAGATCGGCAACACGCCGATCCAGCGCCTTTATCACAGCCCGAACATGCTGTGGGCGGAGGGTCCGGCCTGGAGCGGTGTCGGGCGCTTCCTGCTGTGGAGCGACATCCCGAACGACGTCCAACTGCGCTGGCTCGAGGAGGACGGGCACGTCTCGATTTTTCGGCACCCGTCCGGGAACAGCAACGGGAACACCTTCGACTACCAGGGACGGCAGATCAGTTGCCAGCACGGCACGCGCCGGGTGGTGCGCCACGAGCAGGACGGGAAGACCACGGTGCTGGCGGAGAGCTTCGAGGGCAAGCCGTTCAACGCGCCCAACGACGTGGTCGTGCATCCGGCCGACGGCGCCATCTGGTTCACCGACCCGGGCTACGGGAGCATGATGAACTACGAGGGAAACAAGGGTCCGCTGGAGCTGAAGGAGGCGGTTTACCGGATCGACGCGAAAACCGGCGCGATCGCGAAGGTGGCCGACGAGATCGACAAACCCAACGGCCTGTGCTTTTCCCCCGACTACAAGAAGCTCTACGTCTCCGACACCGGGGAGCCGAAGGCGGGCGAGCACAAGCCGATCAAGGTCTGGGACCTTTCCGCCGACGGCACGAAGCTCGAAAACGGCCGCGTTTTCTGCTCGATGCAACTGGGCGAGATGAGCGGCGGCGCCGACGGCATCCGCGCCGACGAGGACGGCAACATCTGGGCGAGCGCGGGCTGGGTCGGCGACGGCTACGACGGGGTGCATGTCTTCGCGCCGGAGGATGGAAAGCGGATCGGACAGATTCTGCTGCCCGAGATCTGCTCGAACGTGTGCTTTGGCGGCCAGAAGCGCAACCGGCTCTTCATGACGGGGAGTTCGTCGCTCTACGCGGTTTTCGTGGAGACCAGGGGAGCCCACATTTCGTGAACACGGCGATCGCGGGACGGTTCGTGGCGATGTTCGCGGCCCTGGCGGCGGGGGGAGCCGTCGCGCTTTCCCGGGAGGCGCCGAAGCCGAAGGGGCCGCCGCAACTTCCGCCACCCGAGGGCGTGACCGCGCGCCGGGACATCGTCTACGCCTCGCCCGGGGGCCGCGATCTAACGATGGATGTGTATCTCCCGGCGGGCGAAGGCCCCTTTCCGGGCGTCCTGCTGGTTCACGGCGGGGGCTGGACCGGGGGAAGCCGTCACGCGTTCCAGCCGGTGGCGGCGATGCTCGCCGGACACGGCCACGTGGTGGCGAACGTGGATTACCGGCTCGCGACGGAGGCGAAATTCCCCGGAGCGGTGCTGGACTGCAAGGCGGCGCTTCGCTGGATGCGGGCGCACGCCGGGGAGCTGCGCCTGGACCCGGAGCGCATCGGCGGCGTCGGCGGCTCGGCCGGCGGACACCTGGTGGGAATGGTGGCGACGACCGGCGACCGCAAATTCGCGGGCGAGAGCGCGGGCCAGCCGTCCGCCACCCTGAAAGCGGCCGTGCTGATGGGCGCGGGCGTTGACCAGGTGGCGCGGGTGAAGGCGGCCAAAAACCGGCACATCGAGAACTGCTCGATTTTCTTCGGCGCGGAATACGCGGAGAATCCGGAGATTTACGCCGAAGGCTCTCCCATCACGCACGTCAGCGCGGAGACGCCGCCGCTGCTGTTTCTCGACGGGGAGTTTGACCAGCCGGGCGAGCGCTACGTCGACATGCGGAAGAAACTCGACGCGCTGGGAGTGACGAACGAGTTCGTCATGATTCCGGGCGCGAGGCACGGCCAGTGGGGCGCCGAACCCTGGCGAACGCCCTTCGTCGAGGCGATGGCGGCGTTTTTCGAAAAGACGCTCTGACCGCGGGCGGGGCCGGCGGCTCAGGAGATGTTCGTGTAAACGGCCTGGACGTCGTCGTCGTCCTCGAGGCGGTCGATAAGTTTTTCGACATCGGCGATCTGTTCCTCGGACAGCTCGATGGGGGAGTTGGCGATGCGTTTCAGCGTGGCCTTGCGCGATTCGATGCCCATTCCGGCGATGGCCTTGGTAAGACTGCCGAAGTCGCTGTAGTCGCCGTAGGCGTAGGCGACGCCGTCGTTGATTTCGAGTTCCTCGAGGCCGTGGTCGATGAGTTCGAGCTCGATCTCGTCCATCTCGCGGTCGGCGGGCACGTCGAACTCGACGACGGTTTTGCGGGAGAAAAGAAATTCGAGGGAACCGGTCTGGACGATCTGGCCGCCGCCCTTGTTGAAGCAGGTCTTGAGGTTGGCGATGGTGCGGTTGGTATTGTCGGTGGCGCACTCGACAAAGATCAGCACGCCGTGGGGTCCCTTGCCTTCGTAGGCGATCTCGGCGAACTCGCCGGCGTCCTTGCTGGTGGCGCGCTTGATGGCCGCGTCGACGTTGTCCTTGGGCATGTTTTCGGCCTTGGCATTGGCGATCGCGGCCCGGAGCCGGGGATTGAGTTCAGGATCGGCGCCGCCCTCCCGGACGGAGACGGTGATGGCCTTGATGATCTTGGGAAAGACCTTGGACATCTTGTCCCAGCGTTTTTCCTTGGAAGCTCGGCGGTATTCGAAGGCTCTGCCCATAAACGTGTCGTTGGTGTTTGCTGATAGGCCCCCGGAGGAGGCGGGAAACGCGGATACTAGCGCCGGGTGGATGGCTTCTCAAGCGCCGGAAACGCCTCGGGGCGAGGCGCCGTTTTTCACGAATCGCCCCGCCTCTCCACGACCTCCAGGCGCCCCAATCGGTCGCGCCGCAGTCGCAGCCGTTCGCGGTAAAGCGGGGACTCGGCGGACACGGTGTATTCCACGGCGATGTCGGCAAGGAGGGGCTTGATGGCGAGTTTTTGCACGCGGAACAACGGGTGGCGCCCCGTGCGAATGAAGCAGTGAAGGGGCACCTCGGGATGGGAGGCATTCCACAGGATCTGGGCCGGAGGAAAATCCTCGACCGCTCCGAGCGCGGCAAACACTTCGCGAACTCTGGCGCTCCCGTGACGGCGGGCGAGCACGGCCGCGGCGGCCCGATTCCGAACCGTCTCCAGCAGCGCCGCGACGGGATTCCGCCGCGCTTCGACCATTTCCTCGATCAGGGCGCGGGCGTGAAGGGCCATGGCCGTCTGCAATTGCTCGCGCGAGATTTGCTTCCGCTCGAACAGCCGAAACAACTCGGGCGGCGTGGGCAGGGGACGTAGGTTCACCGGGCGGGCACTATCCGAAAACCGTCGCACCCGCGCAAGGCCGAGTGGCGGAAAAATCGCCCGCCCCTTCGAACCCCGGAGAGACGCTGAGTGCTTGTAAACGAGGTAAAACGGCCGAATCTTTTCCGGCCCGCATCCTGCCGACGCATTTTTACCGCGCACTTTGCGAATGGAAATTGTTCATTCGGCGCCACTCGCTTTTACCCATGCCCGATCCCACCCCCCATTTCCGTGACGCCGCCGAAGTCGAGCGCATCGCGAACGGCGAGCACGGGGATCCTTTCTCGGTGCTCGGCGCCCACGCGTGCCCGGAGTCCGGCGAATGGATCGTCCGCGCCATGCGACCCGGCGCTGAACAGCTTTGGATCCTCCTCGACGACGGGAGGGAGATCGAGTGCGCGAAACGGCACCCCGCGGGGGTCTTCGAAGGCCGGCTCGGTTCGCCCGCCGACGGCGCGCCGCCGGTCTACCGTTTGAGGTGGGTGGACCCGACGGGAACGGCGCGCGGGCCGGTCGAGGACGCCTTTCGGTTTCCTCCGATGCTGGGTGAAATGGACATGTATTTCCTCGCCGAGGGTTCACACCGCCGGCTGTGGAAAAAGCTCGGCGCCCGCCCCGCGGAATTCGACGGGGTGACCGGTGTGTGCTTTGCCGTCTGGGCGCCGAACGCCCGCCGGGTGAGCGTGACCGGCGATTTTAACCAATGGGACGGGCGCGTCCATCCCATGCGCAAGCGGGTCGAGACCGGGGTGTGGGAAATCTTCGTGCCGCACGCGGCCCCCGGCGACCACTACCAATTCGAGCTGATCGGCGGCGACGGAAGGCTGTTCAAGAAGAGCGATCCCCTCGCTTTTTTCTCCCAACACGGAACCTCGACCGCGTCGATCGTCCACGACCTGAACCGCTACGAATGGGGCGACGCGGATTGGATGACCTCCCGCGCCGAGCGCGATCTCTACCAGGGGCCGGTCTCCATCTACGAGGTTCACCTCGGCTCCTGGGCGAGAGTCCCGGAGGAGGGCGACCGCTTTCTCAGCTATCGCGAACTGGGGGATCGCCTGCTCGACTATGTCGCGGAGATGGGCTTCACCCACATCGAACTGATGCCGGTGACGGAATTTCCCTTCGACGGCTCGTGGGGTTATCAGGTGTGCGGTTATTTCTCGCCGACCAGCCGTTTCGGAAGCCCGGACGAGTTTCGCGAGTTCGTGGACCGTGCCCATCAACGGGGTATCGGGATCATCCTCGACTGGGTGCCGGCGCATTTCCCGAAGGATGACCACGGCTTGGCGCGCTTTGACGGGACATCCCTCTACGAACACGACGATCCCCGCCAGGGCGAGCACATGGACTGGGGCACGCTGATTTTCAACTTCGGCCGCAACGAGGTCCGCAATTTCTTGATCGCCAACGCCTTGTTCTGGCTGGATGAATATCACATCGATGGCCTCCGGGTGGACGCGGTGGCGTCGATGCTTTACCTCGACTATTCGCGGGAGGAGGGCCAGTGGGTTCCGAATCGGCACGGGGGACGCGAAAACCTCGAAGCGATCGGCTTTCTGCGGGAACTCAATTCGGTCTGCTACGCCGAACACCCGGGCATCGTCATGGCGGCGGAGGAATCGACCGCCTTCCCCGGCGTGTCGAAGCCGGTGGACACCGGAGGCCTGGGCTTTGGCTTCAAGTGGAACATGGGCTGGATGCACGATTTCCTGCAATACATGAGCCGCGACCCCGTGCACCGGCGCTTTCACCATGGCGAGGCGACCTTCGCGATGATCTACGCCTACCACGAGAATTACATCCTCGTGCTGAGCCATGACGAGGTGGTGCACGGCAAGAAGTCGCTCCTGGAAAAGATGCCGGGCGACCGCTGGCAGCAATTCGCCAACCTGCGCCTGTTTCTGGCCTGGATGTTCGCCCACCCCGGGAAAAAGCTGCTCTTTCAGGGCTGTGAGATCGCCCAGTCGGCCGAGTGGAATTTCGACGGCAGCATCGACTGGCACCTGCTCGGGCATCGGGAACACGCCGGCGTGCGCACTCTCGTGCAGGATCTCAACCGCCTCTACCGAAGCGAGCCCGGCTTGAACGAACTCGATCATCGGCCCGAGGGCTTCGAGTGGATCGATCATCTGGACAACGAAAACAGCACCTTCGCCTTCGTTCGGCGCGGGAGACGCGGGGAGGATCTGCTGGTGATTGTCAACGCCACCCCCGTTCCGCGGCGCGATTACCGGGTCGGAGTCTCTCAGGCCGGGTTTTACGAGGAAATCCTCAACACGGACTCGGACCGCTACGGCGGCTCGAATGTCGGCAGCCTTGGCGGAGCGCCTTCGGAGGGAATTTCCTCCCACGGGCGCGACCAGTCGATCCAGGTTCAATTGCCGCCCCTGGCCACAGTGATTTTCAGACGCGCTTCCTCCTGAACGCCGGTTCTCGCGTTTCCGCGCGTTTCTTTTTCCGGGAACTCCGGCGGCGATTCGGGAATCGTCGAAAACCGGCGGTTTTTCTTGCCTTCGTTTCGCGAAACTGGCAGTCTGTACCCGGAGTCGGCCATGGTTCCCGCGAGTGCGGGGCTCTCGTGACGGCTCCAATGCAGTCATATGCCGGAAACGGCCTTATACCCAAATAAAAGGACTACAAGAAATGAAAGCGAAACGAAAAAATCAGGGCTTCACCCTGATCGAACTCATGGTGGTGATCACGATCATCGCCGTGCTGGCCAGCTTCGCCATGCCCGCATTCACCCGGATGCAGGAAAGCGCGAAGATTACCAAGGACATCAGCAACGTCCGCCAAATCATCCTCGCCTGCAAGTCGTTCGCGACCGACTACGAGGGTTCCTATCCCTCGTGGAAAATCGACGACGCGGCGGACAGCGGGGATCAGGACTCCGATCTGGGGACCTCCACCGAGGCGTTCAATGTTCTGATCCAGGAAGGTTACATCGATACCGAGTCGATCTTCTGGTACAAGACCACCAATCCGGAAAAGCAACGCCCGCCGCGCGAGAATGGCGAGCTGGAAACCGAAGAGGTGACCTACACCTACGTCAGTGGCCAGCTCGACACCACCTTCAGCCGTTCCCCGCTGGTGGCGGACGAGCAGGAAAGCGTCGGCACCTATGGCGAGTTTCATCCCTGGCTGAACTCGAAGAAGGCCGTGGTCGGCTACTGCGGCGGCAACGTCGCCTCGGAACGCCTCGACTCCCGCGAGCCCGGCGCGGTCGTCAAGACCCGCGACGGTCTCGAGATCTTCGAAAAACGAGCCGCCGGCGACGAGGGCGAGTCCCGCGGCCTGTTGGCCGTCGATCAGGACAGGGTGCTGATGCCCTGAGTCCTTTTCTCGACCTACCATTACTCATCGACAAACCCCGGCGGACGCCCCAGTCCGCCGGGGTTTTTTCGTTTTCCCAGAAAATCTCATCCGCGAACCACGCTCTCGATTTCTCCTTTCGCCACCCGAGTGGTGAGAATATCCCCCGCTTCCACCCTCGCCGGATCGATCACGGCGTTCCCATCGCGATCGAACGTCATCGAATAGCCTCGCCCCATCACGTTCGACGGGCTCAGCATCTCCAGCGCCTTTGCGAGACCGGCCAGCGTGTCGCCAGTCTTGTCCATTCCGATCTTGCCGGCAAAATCGAGGCGTTCCCACAATCTCCCAGCGGCGTTCCGTTCCGATTCGATTCGGTCGATCGGACGCTGGGAACCCAATCGACTCCCGAGGAGATCGAGCCTTCCCGAAAACTCCACCATGGCCGACTCCACCCATTGCCCAAGCCGCTCCTGCGCGTGGTCGATCGACTGCGCGTAGCCCTGCAGGAGGCGTCTCGGCTCGTGGGCAAGGAGCGCTTTCTCCGTCAATTCCATGACCATCGCGAAATGCTCCAATGCGTCCTCCACTTCGGCATTGAGCCGATCCGACAGGGAGCCGAGCCTCCGAACCAGTTCTTCCCCGTCCGGCACGGCCAATTCCGCCGCCGCGCTCGGAGTGGGAGCCCGCAAATCGGCCACGAAGTCGGCAATGGTGAAATCGATTTCGTGTCCGACCGCCGAAATCACCGGAATCGGGCAGGCATGAATCGCCCTGGCCACGATCTCCTCGTTAAAATTCCAAAGATCCTCGATGCTGCCGCCTCCCCTGCCAACGATCAGGGTGTCGATGGGGGGAAGATCTCCCGTCCGAAGGCTTCCGATCCAGTTCAGGGTTTCCGCGATTTCGCGCTCGCCTCCCTCGCCCTGGACCCGCACCGGAAACACCAAGACCCGCACCCACGGCGCGCGTCGGCTCAACACATTGAGAATGTCCCGGATCGCGGCGCCCGTCGGCGAAGTGACCACCCCCACACAGCGGGGAAACCGGGGCACCGGCTTCTTCGCCCCCCGATCGAACAATCCCTCGACTTCCAGCTTCCGTTTCAAGGCCTCGAAACGCGCCTGTAACTCCCCGCGGCCCACCGGTTGCAACCATTTGGCCACCAACTGATATTGCCCCCGCGCCTCGTACACCGTGATCTCCCCCTCCGCCTGAACCTTCAGCCCGTCGGCGAGCCGCATCGACAGGTTTCGGGCCTGTCCGCGAAACAGCACGCAAGACAGTTGAGCCGTGTCGTCTTTCAGCGTGAAATAATGATGCCCCGAGCCGTGGGGACGATAATTGCTGATTTCCCCCTCCACCCAGACCGTGCCGAAACGTCCCTCCAGCGTGTCCCGGATCGAACGAGTCAGCTCCGAAACCGACAAAACGGTTCCGCTTCTGGATTGGATCGCCATCATCATCGAAAGCACGTCGGCTCCTCCCGCGCATTCGATTTTTTTCGGATCGAGATCAAAAGCCTCGCTAACCCAAAGATTTTCTATATTCGGAAATCTAATGCCAAATCCATTTGAAGCAAAATTTGCCCCATTTATTAGTGTTATTGATATGAATGCCTCCACGCCTGAATCCTCCGCTTTCGATGACGAAAGCGACACGTTGCTGTTGCGCGGCATCGCCAACGGCAATCGCGACAGCTTTCGCCGGCTCTACGAGCGTTATTCCCGACATCTTTACTCCGCGATCTTTCAGGTTCTCAATCAGGCGGAAGACACGGAAGAAGTCCTTCAGGAAACGCTTTTCGCCCTCTGGCGGAAAGCCGGACTATACGAGGCCTCGCGGGGACGCCCCGTGACTTGGCTGACTTCTCTGGCGAGAAACCGCGCCATCGATCGCCTCCGCGCCAATCGGCGGCGCCATCGCCTGCGCTCCTCCCTGGAAGAGTCCGGCGAAACCGCCGATCCCCAGAAACCCCATCTTGACGGCCGCGCCCTCGCGATGCGCCGCGAGCAGTGCGAGACGGTGTGGAACGCGATTATCGAACTCACCGACATCCAGCGCCAGGCGATCGAGATGGCTTATTTTGACGGGCTTTCCCAGGACGAAATCGCCCGCCGTCTCGGCGAACCGATCGGCACCGTCAAAGCCCGCATCCGGCGCGGTGTCGGGCGCCTCCGCCGCGTGATCCTGGCCCGCAACTGAGCCGATTCAATCCGGACGCTCCATGTCGAAGCGATCCCGGGTCCGGCAATACTGGGCCGGCGCCCGCATGCGGCCGATGGGAAGGTAAGCTTCGTCATTTACCCGCAGAGTCGCCGGATCGACGATTCCCTCCCGGGCCTGAATCCGGAGGATTCGTCCGATCACCAAACGATTGCGGCCAAACTCCAGCGTGGACCACTCCCGGCATTCCAGCGCCACGGGCGCCTCGGCGATCCGGGGCGGCGCCACCACCGCGCTCTCCGCCACCGTCAGGCCGGCGTGGTCGATCTCGCTCCGGCCGTATTCCAGTTCGGCGGCGGTCAGGTTCATCGCTTCGGCCACCGCCTCGTCCACCAGATTGACGACAAACTCTCCCGTCGCGCGAATGTTACGCGCTGTGTCTTTGGGAAGATCCGCGCTCTTGTTTCCCGGGGCGAATCCCAGGATAGGCGGGCAGGTTCCCAGCACGTTGAAAAAACTGAACGGCGCCGCGTTGACCCGGCCTTCCCGATCCTGCGTCGTCACCCACGCGATCGGACGCGGAGTCACCAAGCCGCCGAGCAAACGGTAGGCGTGTTCCCGGTCTTTGCCCTCCAGGTCGAATTCGATCGATTTGGTCATTTTCGAGAAAAACGGATCGGCGGACACCCAACAGGGTTGGGTCACTGACTCAACCCTGTTGGGTCGGCGGGCAAACCCTGTTGAGGTAACCGGGAAGTGGGCAAATTTCACTCCACCCGCATCACCCCCCGCATGGCGCGCCAGTGGCCGGGGAAGGTGCAGATGTAGGGGTAATCGCCCGGCTTATCCGGCGCGTAAAAGCGCAGAACGTGCGTCCGCGCCCCTCCGATGGTGAGCTGCGGCGTCCAGTGCAGCACTCCCGGATCGTCGGGCACGTAGTTTTTCTCGAGCCCGTCGGGTACTCCCGCCATCATGTCCGCGGCCGTGCCGACCCTTTCGAGGGCGCCGGCGTCGACGAGCACCAGGTTGTGGTAGAGATTGTCCGGATTGTAAAAGGTCAGCTCGACCGCGCTGCCGGCCTTCACCGCGAACTGATCCGGATCGAAGCGCAAATTGGGCGTGGCACTGATCCGGATGCGTGTCAGGGTTTTGTTCGCGTATTCGGCGGGCCACGACGATTGCGGTATGCGCTTCATCGCCTCCAGGGCGGCGAAACTGGTGGGCAAATCCTTGCCCGCGTTGGCGTCGGCCATCTCGGCGAGCAGTTTCAGGTGGGCCGCGTCCCGGTCGGGGAACAGGGGAATCGCGGCGGCGGCGGCCTGGCGCACGGACACCGGTTGCGAAGGAGCCAGCAGGGCTTCGACGGCGTCCGCCAGAGGTCCGGGAACCCGGCCGCGACCGGCGAGTTTGACCGCCCCGAGAAAATCGATCTTTTTCGCGGCGGGAGATTTCTCCGAAGGCTCGGCCTCCCGTCCCAATCGAACCAGCACGGCGCCGGCGTGGGCGCGAATCGTCGCGTCGGTCGAGGCGGTCGCCAGCGATTCCAGGTCCGGAACTCGCGCTTCCGTTTCGCCGGCATCCCAGTCGAGCAGGCGGGCATTCAGGACCGGGAGCAATTTCTCGCCGGCCTTCTCCGGGCTTCCCAATTGGTGAAGCAATTCCTCAAGCGCGGAACGGCCCGCGGACTCGCCCAACACCGCCAGGGCTTCCCGGTGTTTCCCGGCGGGAATGGCGGACCGGCTCAGCAACTCCCGGGCCACCGATTCGTCGATCTTGCGGGTCAGCAGCGTCGCGTCGTCCCGGGTGGGCAGCAGAAAGCGCTCCACCGACTCCGGCGCCGGGTCCACCCGCTTCGCCAACCAGGTCAGGGTATCCTGCGCCGCCAACTGAAAACCGAGGTCCATCTCCCGATCCAACGCGAGGGCCGCGATCTCGATGGCCCGGGCCGGGTCGCGATACCAGCCGGCGGCCACCAATCCCTCGAGCCTGACGCGTTGACTGGGATCGGTCACCGCCGCCTCGAGCAGGGTCGCCGCCTCGCCGGCCGGCAGCTTTTCCTGCCAGTAGCGGAGCACGCGCACCGCCGCGGTCCGGGCGTCGTGGCTCTCGGCTTTTAAAAGCCGTCGAAGCAGGTCGAGATCGTAATGATTCAATCCCTGCTCGACCCAGAGCGCCTCGCACCAGTCATGCTCGTCCGCGGTCGCGGCGATCCACTTTTCGAGGACGGGCAGGACTTCCTCCGGCTTCCTTTCCTGAAGCTCGCGCCGCGCGAAATAGCGCCAGCGGAAATTTTCCCGGTCCTTGAGAAGATCGAGAAGGGTCTCGACGGCCTCCCCGCGGATCTTTGGCTGCCAGGCGAGCGGCCGATCCTGGGCCGTGATTCGCCAGATGCGCCCGTAGGTTTTGATGTGGCGCGGATCGCGAAAGCTGTAGGTCGTGTGGCCGACGATGGGATTGTGATAATCCAGCACGTAGAGCGCGCCGTCGGGCCCGATCTGCTGGGCGACGGGCCGGAAGATAATGTCCGAGCACGTCAGGAGTTCCTCCTCGCCGCGGGGCTGGTCGGCGACATAACCGCTGCCCTCTTCCTTCAGCCGGTACCAACGCAGGCCGTGCCAGCCTTTCATCTGGTTGGTGACGTACCAGCCGCGGACTTCCTCCGGAAAATGCGCGCTCCAGAGCAGTTCGTTCCCGCAGGAGGGGCGGCGGCCGGTCGGCGTGAACGAATAGCCGCCGCGCACCGCAATGAAGTTGTCGTATTTGCCGGGCTTCGGATAATCGAACCGGCCCGTGGTGTGGCTCAGATAATAGTTCAGCGCCGGCGACGCGTCCGCGATGAGCCCCTGCCCCCAGTCGTCGAAGACCACCCCCCACACATTCGACCAGCCGTAGTTCCCGAACACTTCCAGCTTCTGGTCGCGCGGATCGAGCCGGAATACGGCCGCCTCGTGGGCTCGCACCGGACCGTATGGCGTTTCCACCTGCGTGTTCAGAAAGAGGCCCTGCCCGAAAAACAGGCGACCTCCCGGTCCCCACTGAAACCCCGAAATGAAGTGGTGATTGTCCTCGGTCCCGAAGCCGTGGAGAAAAATCTCTTTCCTGTCGGCTTTCAGATCGCCGTCTTCGTCGGTGAGCTTCAGCAGATTCGGCTCGTCGCAGACGTAGACGGTCTTGCCCCCGTCCGCCACCGCCAACCCCATCGGCAGATAGAGCCCGGTCGCGAAAACGGTGGAGGCATCCGCCCTGCCGTCACGGTCGGTGTCCCGCAACACCACAATCGAGTCGTCCGGTTTGACGTCCGGCTTGGCGTGGGGCTGGCTTGGGATATTCGTTACCCAGAGCCGTCCCTCGCTGTCGAAGGTCATCGCGCACGGACTTTGCAGCGGCATGTCCGCCTCCGACGCCCAGAGGGAAATCTCGAAGCCGTCGGCCATCGTGAATTTCTTGAGAGCCTCCTCCGGGCTCAACAGGACGGGCGCCTCGCCGCCGACCAGATCGGTCGCGTCCACCCGCCCGGTTCCGATTCCCAACAGGCTAAAACAGGCGGTCGCCAGCGTCCAAAGGAGGAAAGGACGCGGGAACCGATTCGTTTCGGAACGGAAAATCCTCATGGTTTCGGGGCGCTGAGTTTGGCGGCGGCGGCTTGTATCTTCCCGTCGAGTTCCGCGATCTGCTTGTCCAACTGTTCCATTTCCGGAGGAAAGGTGATGACGCCGAACGGCTCCTTCCGACGGCCGAAGACGTACTCGGCGTTGACCGGGCGCCATCGCAGGAAAAACTGGCGGTTCTTTTCCATCACCAGCGAGCGAATCGACGAAACATCCCCGGGCAGCGGATCCGTGATGCCGAGGCCGGCGGCGATGATTTCGCTCACGGCGCGACAACCGTCGTCGGTGAGGTGGATTCCATTGATCGTGAGCGGTTTTCCGGTGCCATTCTCCGCCATCAGGGTCCGGGTGGGATGAAAAAGATCGATAAAGACCAGATCCAGCGCCTCGGCGGCGCGGCGGGTGGCGTCGGTGTAGCGTTCCAGCTCGACATTGCGGTCGCCCGCATCCGGCCAGGGCGGCCCGAGTTGTTCGTGGGCGATCGGCGACAGGAGCACCAGCCGCGGGGCGGACTTTTCGTTAAACTTCCGGCTTCGCAGGTTTTCGCAGAGCGCACGGAGATCCCTCCCGTATTTCTCCACTCCGGCGGCGCCGGCGAAGGACTCGTTCGCACCGAAAAACAGGAGAATGGTGTCGGCTTTTTGCGCGGCCAGATGATCCTCCAGCGAGCCAAAATCCAACGGGCGAGGCATCAGGGCCACCTCATCGCCGCTCCATCCGAGATTGCGGATCGACAGATGCTTGTCGGGATGAGCGAGCTGAAGCCGCGTCTCCAGCCAGCCGAAATAGACGAAACGCTCCGCCAGGGTGTTTCCGATCAGGACAACTCGTTCCCCATCGGAAAACTCGAAGGGCTGAGACTGACCCTGAGCGGGCGCATTCCGGGTCGCCAGAATAGAAATGGCGAGGGCGATGGAACCGATCGTTCCAATCGAGGCGCCGCGTCGATTCGGTCGCGGGGATTTCAGGAGCGAACTTGTCTTTTTCACGATCGGGAGCCGGTTGGGAAATCGGGTTTTCTTCCGGGTGTTGCACCGCATCGGATCGAACCTCCGGCCACCCTCGACTCTCACCCCTTTCCACCGGACCGGATGCCCAAAGCTGGAAAAGGCGCTTAGTTTCCGGGCGGAGCCGCGGGGGCTGGAGCCGGAGCCGCGGGCGCGGCCGGAGCGGGTGTCCCGGTCGCGGGAGCGGCCGCTCCCTCCTTGCTGGCGGCGTCGAGCGCGATGTCGGCCATGATGCTGATGGAACCGGCGGCGATCGTGCCCAGGATTCCGGATCGATTGTTGTCGAGTATCCGCTCCAGAGTGATGCCGACGGGCCGACCGTCCAGCGCGAAGATCGGGATGCCCTGGGCCGTGCCCGCCGTGGTGATGTAAAAGGTCCGGTCGGAGGTGTGAATCGCCGTCACGCGCCCGACGATCACCGTCGGCATGTAGAAGAACGCGGCCGAGGATCGGGACAACCCGACCACTTCGTCCGCCACCTGGACCTGGGCGGCTTGTTTCAAGTCGACAAAGGTGAACTGCTTTTTGATCGCTTGGGCCGCCCCGGCGTCGGGAAGCACGAAGGCGATGTCGGAGTTCACATCCTGTTTGATGATTTTTCCGGGCAGGATGGTCTTGTCGCCATAGCTGATCTCGACATTCACGAATTCCGTCTTCGCCGACTGGATGGTGACCACCTTGTCGCCCATGCGCGCCTTTTGCCCCTCCAATCCGACGGCGGGATCGACCGAGGCGTTGGAAATGGCGATGAGACCGTTGTCACGAATCGTCACCCCGAGCGTGCGACGCTGCTGTTCGCGGTCGGGCAGCGGATCACCGTCGGTCACCGCCTGCAGCCGCCCATCGACCGTGACCACGACCAGCGCCAGTTTGTACTTTTCCAGAAGACCCCGGGCGGCCTCGCCGACGGCGTCCTGAGCGGAGGCACTTTGAGGGAACGAGAGGGCCGAGGTGGACAGAATCGCCGCCACGGCGAGGGAGAAGGTGAACCGGTGCATTCGCTGACGCAGTTTGGGATGTTTTCGTTTTGAAGGGAAAGGCGCGCCCGCTGATGGGGCTCTCGAAGGGCCTAGACCTTAGCGTAAAATCGGCGCATCGCCAGCCAATTGTCCCGGAATTCCCTCCCGTGACAACGCCGGTCCTCTCCACCGGAACAAAACGGCGGGGCCGGCCGGATACACCAGCCGTCGTGGGACGCCTCCGCGGACGAAGGGAGACTCCTCAGCGGGAGTAAAGCTCGACGACGAGCTGCTCGTTCACCATCGGGTCGATCTCCTCGCGCTCGGGCACGCGGGTCACGGCTCCGACGATCTTGTCGCGATCCATGGTGAGCCAGTCCAGCACGGGCCGGGCCTGGGTCGAGTCGAGGACGCGCATCGCCAGTTGGCGCGAGCGATTGTTGTCGTTGACCTTGATGACGTCACCGGGCTTGCACTGGTAGGACGGGATGTCCACCTTCTTGTCGTTCACAAGGACGTGCCCGTGATTGACCAACTGCCGGGAAGCGCGCCGGGTGTTACCGAGACCGAGCCGGTAACAGACATTGTCGAGGCGGAGTTCGAGCAACTGAAGCAGGATATCGCCGGTGATGCCGCGGCGGCGGGAAGCTTCGGCAAAATAGCGGCGAAACTGCTTTTCCAGAATTCCGTACTGAAGGCGCAGCTTCTGCTTTTCGCCCAGGGCGATGGCATAGTCCGAACGCTTGCGACGACCGCTGCGCGCCCCGTGCTGGCCGGGAGGATAAGCCCGGCGCTCGAGCGACTTCGAAGGACCAAACAAGGGCACGCCAAAACGGCGGCTGATTTTGTCGGTGGGACCCGTGTATCTTGCCATGATGTGAAAATCGTTCGGAGTTTCTGAAAACGTTCGTGTTTCTCTGGATTCCGCGCCATCGGGCCTCAGACACGCCGGGCCTTCTTCGGGCGGCAGCCATTGTGCGGCACGGGCGTCACGTCGCGGATTTTGAGAACGTCGATCCCGAGTGCCTGCACGGCGCGGACCGCCGATTCGCGCCCGGCGCCCGGGCCTTTGACCCGGACCTCGGCCTGGCGCAGGCCGTGCGACATGGCCTGGCGGCAAGCGTCCTGGGACACCAACTGGGCCGCGTAAGCCGTGCTCTTGCGGGAACCGCGGAATCCCATCTTGCCGGCGCTCGACCAACCGATCACGTTGCCGTTGGGATCGCTGACCGAAACGATGGTGTTGTTGAAGGTCGCGTAAACATGCACCACGCCGGCATGCACGTTCTTGCTGCCCTTGGCCTTGAGAATTTTCGGCTTTTCCGGGCCGCCCTCGGCTCCCTCCAGCTCGAGGAACACGTCCTCGGCGGTGCGTTCTTTTTTCCGGGGGGGACGAGATTCCTCCGCCGGGGCAGCCTCTTCCGCGGGTGCGGCGGGCGCCGCCGCGGGAGTCGGTTCTTCCGCCGGCGCGGAGGCCGCCACGGGAGTTTCGGTTTCGTTGTTGGTTTCGGGTTCTTCAGCCATGGCTGTGGAAAAACAAATCGGATCGAAACGGCGCCCGTTTCAGCGGGCCGGGCGGCCGGGGCGAAAATTCCCGCTTACTTCTTGGCGCGCATCACGCCGACGGTCTTGCGTTTGCCCTTGCGGGTGCGGGCGTTGGTGGAGGTGCGCTGGCCGCGCACAGGCAGCCCGCGGCGGTGACGGATGCCCCGGTAGCAGTTGATGGAGGTCAGGCGCTTCATGTGCCCCTGCACATCCCGGCGCAGATCGCCCTCGATCAGGATGCCCCCGTTGGTCACCGAATGGGCGATGCGACTGAGCTGATCGTCGGTCAGTTCGCCGGTGCGGATATCGGGATCGATCCCGGCTTCCTCGAGGACTTTCTTCGCGGTGGTGCGTCCGATGCCGTAAATATAGGGCAGCGACGCTTCGATCCGCTTTTCGTTGGGAATTTCGACACCAAGCAGTCTGGCCATGGGAGATGTGGGTAAAATTTCGCGGGAAACTCGACGGAAAATCGGAGCCGATCGATCAGCCCTGGCGCTGCTTGTGCCGCGGATTTTTGCAGATGACCCGCAAAATCCCCTCGCGGCGAATGATGCGGCAGTCGCTGCACAGGCGCTTGATGGACGGTCTGACTTTCATGAGAAAAATGAATGATTCGTTTGGCTTTGGTCCCCCGGTTCGCTTCAAGCCGGCAGCGGCTCCAAACCTCTGGCGCGCGGGCACAAATCGGCGCTTCCACCTCGGGAGGCGGGGGACGGAATCTTTATCACATGTTTCCCGGCTGGCAAGGCGGGAATCTCGTTTCCGGAAAAAAAGCGGGGCACTTTTTTGCCATCCCCAAAAGTCTCAAAAACCTTCATTTTTTCCATACTTCAAAATTGGTCAAACCTCCGCCGCGACCGCATCCGGCACGGCCTGCCTCGACACCAGGCGCGGCCTCGGTGTCAGAATGATCGGCTCCCCTTCGGTGATCATCACCGAATGCTCGAAATGCGCCGAAAGATCCCCGTCGGCCGTCACCACCGTCCACTGATCTTCGAGAATCACGATCTCCGCCGTGCCGGCGTTGATCATGGGCTCGATCGCCAGGACCATCCCCGGTGCCAGTTTCGGTCCGCGTCCCATGGTCGAGAAATCCCAGTAGTTCGGGACCTGGGGTTCCTCGTGCAATTCGCGGCCCACGCCGTGTCCGACCATCTCGCGAACCACGGTATATCCGAACCCCTGCGCGCATTCCTCGACGGCCACGCAGAGATCCGAGAGCCGGTTGCCGGTCTGGGCGTGCCGGATCGCCACCTCGAGGCACTCCTCGGTCGCGAACATCAGCCGGAGCGCCGCGGGCGAGGGAGTGCCGGCCGCGACGGTCTTCGCGTTGTCCCCCACCCATCCGCCGGGCGTCACGATGCCCACGTCGATTTTGACGATGTCGCCCTCGCCAATGACTCGCTTCGGATTTCCGATGCCGTGGACGACTTCCTGATTCAGGGAAATGCAGATATGGCCCGGAAATCCCCGATACCCCAGAAAGGCGCTGCGGCAGCCCCGACCGGCGATCAACTCCGCCGCCGCGCGATCGATTTCGCCGGTGGTGGCGCCGGGTTTCACCAATTCGGCCGTGCCGGCGAGAATTTCCGCGGCGATCCGGCCCGCTTCGCGCATCGCCTCCGCCTCCCGCCCGAAGCGGTAGTGAATGCGTTTTTTCTTCTTGGCCATTCGCGAAAAAATTCCCTTCAGAAAATCGTAATACCCACCACCGGTTCGTTGGCCGCCGGCGGGATGGTCCATGGTTGCGTCCGGCCGCTCTGAATTCAGCCGTGGCCCGGGGAAAAACCGCCCAATTTCCGTGGCGGAAGACCCGGCGCGGCTCTCACTTGCCCTGACTGATCAGGAAATACGTGATGCCCACGATCACCAGCAGCGCGACCAGGAAAAACAGCCACACGATCGAGGTGCCCGAGGCCACCGCGCCCTTGCCGCCCGGCCGGTCGAAGCGTCCCCGGATGCGTCCTTTGCGCAGGAAACCGTCGTAATGGCGCTGGATCAGGTGCGTCTCCACCTGCCGCATCACATCGAGCAGCACGCCGACCATGATGAGGAGGCTCGTCCCGCCAAAGAACTGCGCCGCCACCGGCGGCACCTGCATCACGCGGCTCAGGATGCCGGGCAGCACCGAAATAATGGTCAGGAAGATCGCCCCGGCAAAAGTCAGCCGGCTCATGGTGTAATCGAGAAACTCGGCCGTCGATTTCCCGGGCCGCACGCCGGGGATGTAACCGCCGTTCTTCTTCAGGTCGTCGGCGATCTGGTTGGGCTGAAACATGGTCGCCACCCAGAAATAGCTGAAGAAAAAGATCATCAGCGCCGACAGCGAGTAATAGACCCATCCGCGGCCGCCCCCGCCGAGCGCCATCGACAGCTCGCGCGCCCATTCCTGATTGGGGAACAGGAACCCGATGATCTGCGAGGGAAACAGGAGGATGGCCTGCGCGAAAATGATGGGCATGACGCCGGCGTAGTTCACCTTCAGCGGCATGTACTGGGTCTGGCCGCCGTACATCTTGCGCCCCACGACGCGCTTCGCGTAGTGGATGCTCACCCGCCGCTGCGCCTGGGTGATGGCGATGACCGCCGCCACCACGAAGAACAGGAAGAGCATCAGCGCCACCAGTTGCAGGGGTTTGAGCGGGTTGCCCGCCGCGCCTTCCACGTAGGTCTTGTAAACCTGGAACAGGGCGCCCGGGAGGGCGAAGATGATGTTGACCGTGATGATGAGCGAAATCCCGTTGCCGATGCCGCGCTCGGTGATCTGGTCGCCGAGCCACATCAGGAAAAGCGTTCCGGTCGTGATGATCACCACGGTCGAAAACACGAACAGCATCCCGCCGTCGGGAACCAGTTCGCTGGCCGATTTTTCGGCGTAATTCCGCAGGATGGGGTTGGCGCTGGGGTTGATGAGCGACTGCGCCAGCATGTATCCCTGAAACAGGCACAGGGCGATGGTGACATACCGGGTGTAGAGATTGATCTTCTGCCGGCCGCCCTCCTCACGCGCCAGTTTCCCGAGACGCGGTATCACGGCCGTGAGCAACTGCATCATGATCGACGCGCTGATGTAGGGCATGATCCCCAGGGCGAACAGGGCGCAGTTTTGCAGGCCGCCGCCGCTGAAGACGTTCATCAGCGCCGCGACCGCCGCGAAACCGGTGCTGCCCCCGGCCTGCTCCTGCATCTTGCGCAGGATGTCCTGCAGCACCGTGATGTCCACCCCCGGCAGCGTGATGTTCGCCCCGAGCCGGACGATGACGATGACGAGCAGCGAGAAAAGAATGCGCTGCCGCAGTTCCGGAATTTTCAGGGAGTTCGCGAACGCGGAAATCATGACGTCGGCGGAGGGGGAAACGGTTTCGATCGAACAGGGTTATGCCGCGGACCAAACAGGGTTGAGTCGATGACCTGACAGGGTTGGGTGCCTTAACTCTCGGATTCGGCCGGAGCGGCGGTCACGGAGACGCTGCCGCCGGCTTTCTCGATCTTTTCCCTCGCCCCGGCGCTGACCTTGTCGGCCGTGACGCTGAGTTTCTTGGTCAGCTCGCCGTTGCCGAGAATCTTGACGCCGTCCCAGGCGCCGCCCTGCACGAGGCCGGCGGCGCGGAGGGTCTCCTCGTTCACCTCGGCGCCGTCGTCGAATTTGGCTTCGAGGGCGGCGACGTTGACCACGGCGTATTTTTTCGAGAACTGGGCGTTGTTGAACCCTTTCTTCGGCAGGCGCCGCATGATGGGCATCTGGCCGCCTTCGAAACCGGGACGGTTGCCGCCGCCGGACCGGGCCTTCATCCCTTTGTGGCCTTTGCCGGAGGTCTTGCCGTGGCCGGAGCTTTCGCCACAGCCGAGGCGCTTGCGCCGGTGCTTGGAGCCGGGATTCGGTTTGAGATCGTGCAGTCGCATGGTCCTGGATCGGTTGGAGGAATGGTTGGGCGGGCGCGGGCTTCGCGCCGGCGGTGGATGATCGGTCAGATGGCTTTCTGGTCGCGGGTTTTCTTGCCGCGGAGTTGGAAGATCTCGTCGCGGGTGCGCAGGGTTTCCAGCGCGGCGAGGGTCGCCTTGACGACGTTGAACTGATTCTTGGAGCCCATCGATTTGGCGAGCACGTCCTTGATGCCGGCGGCTTCGACGACGGCGCGGACGCCTCCGCCGGCGATGATGCCGGTCCCGGGCGAGGCGGGCCGCAGCAGCACGCGACCGCCGCCGTATTCGCCGATCACCTCGTGGGGGATGGTGGTGTCGCGCAGGCTGATCTCGACCATGTCCTTGCGGGAGGCGTCGCTGGCCTTGCGGATGCACTCGGAGACTTCGTTGGCTTTGCCGAATCCGTAGCCGACGCGGCCCTGCTTGTCGCCACAGACGACCAGGGCGCTGAAGCTGAAGCGCCGGCCGCCTTTGACCACCTTGGCGCACCGGTTGATGTGCACGACTTTCTCGTGGTATTCGGGACCTTCCTCGCCGCTACGGAATTCACCCAGGCGGCGCTCGGCGGCGGCCAGTTTGTCGAAGCGCTCCTCGCCGGAAGATTCCGCGGCGCCACCGCTGCTGTCGCCTTCGGCATCGGCCGGGGCATCGGCTTCGGCTTCCGGGGTTTCGACCGCCGGGGCTTCGGCCGCCGGGGTTTCGGCCGCGGCTTCGTTGGCCTCCGGCGTTTCCAATTCTTCGGCCGGGGTATCGTTGTTGGTTTCTTCGCTCATTCGGCTGTCTTGCTTCAGAATTCGAGTCCGCTTTCCCGCGCGGCATCGGCCAGCGCCTTGACTTTGCCATGGAAAATGTAGCCGCCGCGGTCGAAGACGACGCCGCCGACCTTCGCCGCCTTGGCGCGCTTGGCGACCAACTGGCCGACTTTGACGGCCGAGTCGATGCTGGCGCCGGCCGAGCCGGCCTCCGGGTCCTTGGTCGAGGCGGCGGCCAGGGTGCGGCCGGCCACGTCGTCGATGACCTGGGCGTAGACGTTGCGGTTGGAAAAGTGCACGGAGAGGCGCGGGCGCTCCGGGGTGCCGGTCACCTTTTTGCGGATGCGCCGGTGGACGCTGGCGCGGGCTTTCTTGCGGTTGAACTGGCTCATGTTGGGTCGGGAATGGATTGGGAAATCGCGAAGGGTGGGAACGCGGGAATCGGTTACTTCTGCACGCTCTTGCCGGCCTTGCGGCGAACGTATTCGTCCTTGTAGCGGACGCCTTTGCCCTTGTAGGGCTCGGGCGGGTAGTAGCCGCGAACGTCGGCGGCGAACTGGCCGACGCGCTGCTTGTCGATGCCTTCGACCTTGATGCGGGTGTTCTCCTCGACCGTCACGGTAAGGTCGGCGGGGATGGGGTGCTCGAGCGGATGGGAATAGCCGAGGTTGAGGTCGAGGACGGTCCCTTTGACGGTGGCGCGAAAACCGACGCCCTTGATCTCCAGTTCCCGGGTGAAACCGGTGCTCACCCCCTGGATCATATTCGCGATGAGGCTGCGGCTGGTGCCGTGGAGGGCGCGCAGGCGGCGCTCTTCACGCTCCTTGTCGAGGCGGATCTGTCCGTCTTCCTCGACCAGGGAAATGCCGGCGGGGAGATCCCACTCCAGCTTGCCCTTCGGGCCTTCCACGGTGACGTGGGACTGATCGTCCACCTTCACGGAAACTTTTTCCGGAAGGGAAATGGTTTTTTTGCCGATGCGCGACATGGCTCTCTGGTTTTCGGGTTGGAAAAATGGATGGGGTCGTTCGGGAAAAACGGGCGGTGGGAAAGCGGTCCGCGGAGCGCGTCGTCACCACACGAGGGCGAGCAGTTCGCCGCCGATATTTTGTTTGCGGGCCTGGTGGCCGGTCATGAGCCCTTTCGAGGTGGAAAGGATCGCGATCCCCATGCCTCCCAGCACCCGGGGAATCTCGCCGGCGCCGACATACTGGCGCAGGCCGGGGCGGCTCACGCGCTTCACATCGGTCAGGGCCGGGGTTCTGTCAAGATACTTGGGCTTGGCCTTGATGGTGGGGTGCGAGCCTTCCTCGGTCGAGACTTCGTAGGACCAGAGATAGCCCTCCTCCTTGAGGATGCGGGCGATCTCGGCCTTGGCCTTGGAAAAGGGAGCGGTGAACTCCTCTTTCTCGGCGCGGGTGGCATTCTTGAAGCGGATCAAAAAGTCCGCGATGGGGTCACTGACAACGGCCATGTTCTTTTCGGGTTAAAAACTGCGGGTAAAATCCTGCCGGGTTGTTTCGGTCATTCGGCGCCTTCCTCGCCGCCGTCGCCTTCGTCACCGCCGCCGCCTTCGGCGCGGGTGGAGCCGCCCCCCGGCTTGCGGAAGGGCATGCCAAGCAGGATGAGCAATTCTCGCGCCTCGTCATCGGTCGTGGCGGTGGTGACAAACGTGATGTCGAAGCCGACGGTCCGCTTGACCTTGTCGATCTCGATCTCGGGGAAAATGGTGTGGTCGTTGATCCCGAGGGTGTAGTTGCCGCGCCCGTCGAAGCTCTTCGGCGACACGCCGCGGAAGTCGCGGATGGTCGGCACGGCGACGTTGATGAAGCGGTCGGCGAACTCCCACATGTGGCGGTTCCGCAGCGTGACGCGGGCGCCGATGGTTTCCCCGACGCGCAGCTTGAAGTTCGAGATGGCCTTCTTGGCCTGGGTCGGCACGGGTTTCTGCCCGGTGATGGCGGCGATTTCGTCCATCACGATCTCGGCGGTCGCCTTGCGGTCGTCGGTCTGGCCGAAGCCGCTGTTGAGGACGATCTTCGAGAGCCTGGGGATCTGGTGGACGTTGGCGTATTGGAATTTCTCCTTCAACGCCGGGGCCACTTTTTCCCGGTAGAGGGTCTGCATGGTGGGTTCCATGGTCTGGTTCAAGGGTCAGGGATCAGGGGTCGGGGCCGGTCTCGCCCGGAGGGCGGACTCGCGGGGGGCTTCAGCCGGTTTTCTTGACGTTCGAAATATGGATGGGGCCTTCGCGCTCGATGATGCCGCCCTCGGGACGGTCCTGGCTGCGCCGGGCGTGTTTTTTGATGAGGCGGACGCCCTCGACGAGCACCTGGCTCTTTTCCGGGAAAACCTGGAGCACCTTCCCGGTGGCTCCCTTGTGGTTTCCGGCAATCACGACGACTTCGTCGTTCTTCTTAACGTGTGTCTTGATTCGCTTGGCCATCACAAAACCTCCGGTGCGAGTGAAACGATCTTCATGAAATTCTTTTCGCGCAGCTCGCGGGCCACGGGGCCGAAGATGCGGGTGCCGCGCGGGTTCTTGTCCTTGTCGATGATGACGATGGCGTTGCGGTCGAAGCGCAGCACCGATCCGTCGGCCCGGCGTATCGGGGCCGCGGTGCGCACGACGACGGCGCGGACCACATCGCCCTTCTTCACGTTCGCCGTGGGGATCGACTCGCGGATGTGGGCGGTGATGATGTCGCCAATGCCGGCCGAGCGCGTGCGCTTGCCGATGACGCCAATCATCTTGGCGACGCGGGCGCCGGTGTTGTCGGCGACCTGCAATTTGGATTCCATCTGGATCATGACGAAAGGGGGATCGTTGGGTTCGGAAAGAAGGGGAAAATGGGTGGGCGCGCCGGCTTCCGCGTCATCGATCAATGCGCCAGAACCTCGATCAGGCGCCAGCACTTGGTCTTGCTCAGCGGGCGGGTCTCCATGATGAGGACCTTGTCGCCGATTTTGGCCTCGCCCTTCTCGTCGTGGGCGTAGAGTTTGGTGGTTTTCTTCACGATCTTTTTGAACTGCGGATGCGGCACGCGGCGCACCACTTCGACGACGATCGTCTTGTTCATCTTGTCGGAGACAACCACGCCGATGCGGGTCTTGCGCTTCCCGCGATTGTCGGCGGCCTGGGGATCGGTGTTGGCGGCGGCTTCGCTCATGGTCGAATGGAGGAAAGGTTCGTGATATCTGGGAGGGTAAATCGTGTATTCCGGCGGGGTGCCTCGGGGCTCAGGCGCCGGCGGCTTCCGCGGCGGCCTTCACACGGCGCTGGGAGAGGACGGACTCGATCCGGGCCACTTCGCGCCGGATCAGGCGGATGCGGGCGGGATTTTCCAACTGGCCGCTCTCCTGCTGCACGCGGAGATTCAGGGCCTCTTCCTTGAGGTCCCGGCGGCGCGAGGCCAGTTCGTCGTTGCTCAGTTCGCGGATTTCTTTGATTTTCATGGAAAAAGGCGGTTAACGGCCGGCGGCGGTTCAGCCGTGTTGTTGGGTGCGGCTGACGAAGCGGCAACGGAGGCCGAGCTTCGCCGAGGCGCGGCGCAGGGCGTCCTTGGCGGCGGTCTCGGACACGCCACCCACCTCGAAAAGCATCGATCCCGGGCGCACCACGGCGACCCAGAACTCCGGGGCGCCTTTCCCTTTCCCCATTCGGGTTTCCGGGGGACGGGCGGTCACCGGTTTGTGCGGGAAGATGCGGATCCAGACCTTCCCCTTACGTTTCAGGTAACGGTTGATGGAAACACGGCAGGCCTCGATCTGGCGGTTGGTGATCCAGCCGCGATCCAGCGATTGCAGGCCGAACTCCCCGAAACTCACTTTCGTTCCGCGCTTGGCGTTTCCGGCGCGGCTTCCGCGATGGGTCTTGCGGAACTTGACCCGTTTTGGCATCAAAGGCATGGCTGTGTCTCCTCAGTCTGGTGTTGAAAATTCGTTTCTGCGTTCGCGCCCGGTCGCCGCTTCTCAGTGACGGCGGCCTCCGCGGCGGGTTCCCGCCCCGGGACGGCGGTTCGAGCCGGCGGCGTTGCCGGCGTCTTCCTTCTTGTTGATCCAGCATTTCACGCCGATCACCCCCCAGGTGGTGCGGGCCTCGGCGAAACCGAAATCGATCGGCACGCGCAGGGTCTGCAGCGGCACCTTGCCCTCGCGATACGCCTCGGCGCGGGCGATGTCCGCCCCGCCCAGACGGCCCGCGACGCGAATGCGGATGCCCTCCGCGCCGAAGTCCATCGCCGTCTGCACGGCGCGTTTCATGGCGCGGCGGAAGGAAATCCGGCGCTCCAACTGCACGGCGACGTTTTCCGCCACGAGCTGGGCGTCCAGCTCGGGCTGTTTGATTTCGAAAATGTCGATCTTCACCTGGGCGCCGCCGCACATGCCGCTGATGTCGCTGGTCATTTTCTCGATCTCGGCGCCCTTGCGCCCGATCACGATGCCGGGGCGGGAGGTGTGCAGCGTCACGCGCACGCTGTTCCAGGCGCGCTCGATCACGACCTTGGCGATGGCCGCCATCTGCAGCTTTTCCTTTAGATACTCGCGGACCCGCAGATCGCTGTGAAGCTGATCGGCGAAATCCTTCTCCGGGGCGTACCACTTCGAGCGCCAGTCCTTGCTGACGGCGAGGCGGAAACCGGTGGGATGAACTTTTTGACCCATGGCGTTGTGTTGTTCTCCTGTGAAAAATTCGGGGTGATGATCGGAAATTCGGTCGGGCAGGGCCGGCGGCTGCGAACCGCGCGGCGGACGCCTCTTCACTCGGCGGATTTCTTTTTCGCGGCGGTCTTCTTCCCGGCGGCCGTTTTCTTCTTCGCGGCGGTTTTCTTCTTCGGCGCGGCGGCGGCCTCGGTTTCCGGAGCGGTCTCTGCGGCGGCGTCTTCGGCGCCCTCCAGATCTGTCAGGACGATGCGGATATGGCTGGTGCGCTTGCGGATCGACGACGCGGAGCCGCGGGCGCGCGGGCGGAAGCGCTTGAAGGTCGGTCCCTCGCCGATGATGGCGCTCTTGACGACGAGTTTGTCGAGCGAGAGTTCGAAGTTGTTTTCCGCGTCGGCCATGGCGGCCTTCACCGTCTTGCCGATGAGGTGAGCAGCCTTGCGCGGCGTGAAGGTGAGGATGTCCAGCGCGTCCGAGACCGGCAGTCCCTGGATCTCGCGGGCCACTTCCCGTGCCTTCCGCGCCGAGACGCGGGCGAATTTGTAGGTCGAAGTCACTTCCATCGTGAAACGCGGCGAGTTGTTAACAATTCAAAAATCGATCATTAAAGGTTCAAAGTTGCTGCACCTCGGGCAGAATTCGGTCGCCCACCTTGACGTCTTCGCCCTTGGCGGCGAGGTCCCGCAGCACGGCGCCGCAGATGCCGTCGCGCACATCGACGACCAGAGCGGCGCCGACAGTCCGTTCATCCCGCAGAATGCGCAAGGGCATTCCGACGCGCACGCCGCTCTTTCGTCCGATATTGAGCACCAGCAGGCCGATCTCCGGATCGATGCTCACCACGCGTCCGTCGGACAGGTTCCGCGCGGTTTCGTGCGCCGGGGTGGTGGCCAGTCCGAGGGTTTCGTTGGCGGCGCGCAGCTCGGTCTCGACGCCGGCGCGGTCGGGCGATTCGGGAACGGTCCGCAGCAGGTTGAAGACGGCCTCGCTCAGGCGCAGCAACCGGGCGGCGATCTTCTGCTTCTCCTGCTCGGCGAGGTCCTGGTCGTGCACCGCCTTGAGCAGGCGCTGTTCGAGGCTCTTCGGGTCGGGTTTGAGCAAATCGACACCGAACGCCGCCATCCGCAGGGACAATTCCTCGTAAGCCTTGCGAGTGTCCTCGAAGACACGGTTCGACTCGGCGAGGCTCTCGCTGAGGGCCGCGACCTTGGTTTCCGAGGCGGCGAGCTGCTTGCGGGTGTCGGCGAGCTGTTTTTGCGAAACTTCGAGCGCGGTCCGCAACTCCTCCGCCTCGATCGAGGCGGCCGGGCGCGCGGCACGGCTTTCCTGAGCGACGGCCCGTCCCGGGGCGACGACCTCCAGGCTCACCACGGTCACGAACGCCGCCGCCGCTCCGGCCGCCAGGGCGGCACGAGTGCCACCGGCCGGTTGAGACGATCGGGTCTGACGGGGAGGAGTCATCGGGTCGGGAAAACGGGAAGGAGTCAACAGGGTTGGGTCGGGGACCAAACAGGGTTGGGTCAGCCTTTGATTTTCGGGTTGTGACCGCTGTGGCCGGCGAATTTCCGGGTCGGGGAAAACTCGCCGAGCCGATGGCCGACCATGTTTTCGGTGACAAAAACGGAGATGAAATCCTTCCCGTTGTGGACCAGGAAGGTGTGGCCCACGAAATCGGGGGTAATCATCGAGCGGCGCGACCAGGTCTTGATCGGCTTCTTGAAGCCGGCCTCGTTCTGGGTGTCGATTTTCACCAGCAGTTTCTGGTCGACGAAGGGTCCTTTTTTCAGTGAACGGCCCATGGCAAATAAAGGGGGTGGTTAACGTGTCGGAAAACGATCGGTTCGGGTCGGAGTGGGATCAGCCGCGGCGTTTCTTCTTCGCGCGCTGCACGATGAACTTGTTGCTCGGCTTGTATTTCTTGCGGGTGGTCTGGCCCTTGGCGTGGCCCCAGGGGCTCTTGAGGTGCTGGCGTCCGCCGCCGGACTTCGACTTGCCTTCGCCGCCGCCGTTCGGGTGGTCCACCGGGTTCATGCACATGCCGCGCACGGTGGGGCGGATGCCCTTCCAGCGGGTGCGGCCGGCCTTGGCGCTCTGCACGTTCATGTGGTCGGAATTGCCGACGACACCGATGGTCGCGAAGCACTTGACGTTGATCTTGCGAATCTCGCCGGAGGGCATCTTGATGAGGGCGTAGTCGCCTTCGCGGTTGTTCAGGATGCAGCTCTGGCCGGCGCTGCGGGCGACCTGGCCGCCGCGGCCGGGGACGATCTCGACGTTGTGAATCACGGTGCCGGTCGGGATCTTCGACAGGGGCAGGGCGTTGCCGGGCTTGATCGGGGCCTTCTCGCCGGCCTGCACCTCGGCGCCCACTTCAAGGTTGCGGGGGGCGAGGATGTAGCTCTTCTGGCCGTCCCCGTACTCGATCAGGGCGATGCGGGCGGAGCGGTTCGGATCGTACTCGATGCCGACGACCTTGGCCGTGTCGTCGAGACGCTGGCGGCGGAAATCGATCATCCGGTACTTCCGCTTGTGGCCGCCGCCGCGATGACGGCAGGTGATGCGGCCGTTGTTGTTGCGTCCGCCGGACTTCTTCAGGGTCACCAGGAGGCTTTTCTCGGGCGTTTTCTTGGTGATCTCGGCAAAGTCGGGCAGCAGCTTGTAGCGGCTGGACGGGGTGACCGGGTTGTATTTTTTCAGCGGCATGACTCGCGAAAGGTTGCGGGTTAAAAGGTGGATTCTCGGACGAATCAGACGAGGTCGATGGTTTCGCCTTCCTGGAGCTTCACGAAGGCCTTTTTCCAGTGCGCGGTGCGGCCGAAATCGGCGCGGCGCTCGCGCTTTTTCTTGCCGTCGTAGTTGGCGGTGCGGACGCGCTCGACTTTCTTGCCGAAGAGCTTTTCCACCGCCTGCTTGATTTCCAGCTTGTTGGCGCGGCGATCGACCTTGAACACGTATTCGTTGTTCGTCTCGGTCAACAGCGTGGCCTTCTCGCTGAGCTGGATGTTTTCGATAACCTGGAAAATGTCTTTCATGTCTCCGTTCGGGGTGGGCGTGAAATCGCGGGTCATTCGCCGCCGGTGCGGGCGGCGAGGGTTTCGAGGGCGTCGTCGAGCACGACGATCTTGTCGAAATAGAGCAGGTGCTCGGTGTTGACTTCGTCGGCGGTCATCAGCAGGGCGTGCTGGTGGTTGCGTCCGGCGCGCTTGGTCATTTCGTCGAAGCCTTTTCCGACGATGAGCAGCCGATCGGTGGCCACGAGGGCTCCGGCGGCCTGGATGAAGCTCTTCGTCTTCCCGTCGCCGATGGCGAAATCCTTGGCCGTCAACACGTCGCCGTCCATGATCCGCTCGGTCAGGGCGCGGGCGAAAGCGAGGCGGCGGGTGGATTTGTTGACCTTCTTCGAGTAATCGCGGGGCCGGGGGCCGAAAACGACGCCGCCACCGTAGTGGATGGGGGAGGCGTTGCCGCCGGAACGGGCGCGACCGGTGCCTTTCTGGCGCCAGGGCTTGCGGCCGGAGGCGGAAACTTCTCCGCGGGTCTTGGTGTTCGCGGTGCCGGAGCGGCGATTGGCCCGCATCGCGGTGATCACGTCGTGCACGGCCTGATTGCCGCGCCCGTCCTCGATGACCGCGATTTTCGCGCTCTTCGCCGCGTCCAGGGTGAATGCTTTGGCAGCCATGATGATGATTGGGAGGAAAAAGGTTGTCTAAGGGTGAAAAACGGGATGAGGACGAGCCGGGATCACTCGGCGGCGGCTTCGGGGGTCTCGGCGGCGGGGGCCGGAGCGGCTTTCTGGCTCAGATCCTGCACGGGACCCTCTTTCTTCTTGGCCGGACGAATGATGACGTAACCGCCCTTGGCGCCGGGCACCGCGCCACTGATGAGCAGCACGTTGTCCTCGGGACGCTTGCGGACGATTTTCAGGTTCTGGATCGTCTTGTGAAAGTTGCCGTGCTGGCCGGGCATTTTCTGGTTTTTCCACACGCGGCCGGGGGTCGAACCGGCGGCGATGGCGCCGGGGCGGCGATGCATCATCGAGCCGTGGGTCATGCGCTGGCCCTGGAAATTGTAGCGGCGCATCACGCCCTGGAAGCCTTTGCCCTTCGAGGTGCCGATGATGTCCACCCACTGCCCCTCCTCGAAGAGGTCGAGGCCGGGATGGTCGATCTCGGGCAACTGCTCGTCGCTCTCCAGGCGGAACTCGCGCACGAAACGCTTGGCCTTCGTCCCGTGGGCCTTGAAATGGCCGGCGTCGGGCTGGTTGAGGCGGGATTCCTTCTGGTCGTCAAAGGCGACCTGCACCGCGGTGTAGCCGTCCTTTTCCTGGGTCTTTTTCTGCACGAAAACGTTGTCGCTCACGTCGATGACGGTGACCGCGATGGCCTCGCCGTCTTCGGTGAAGATGCGGGTCATGCCGAGTTTCTTGCCGATCAATCCGATGCTCATGGGAAGGGAAAGTTAATGGGGTTCTGGGCCGGGGGACCTCCGTCCACCCGCGGGCCGGCGCGAATTCAGATCTTGATGGTGATGTCCACCCCGGCGGGCAGGTTCAACTTCTTCAGCTCGTCCACCGTGTGGGCGGTGGGATCGACGATGTCCAGCAAGCGCTTGTGGGTGCGGACCTCGAACTGCTCGGCCGACTTCTTGTTGACGTGCGGGGAGCGGTTCACGCTGAA
This sequence comes from Akkermansiaceae bacterium, assembly GCA_024233085.1. Lineage (GTDB taxonomy): Bacteria > Verrucomicrobiota > Verrucomicrobiia > Verrucomicrobiales > DEV007 > JAEUHH01. The sequence continues at coordinate 56,072 of JACKQC010000020.1, read as the reverse complement.
CTTCTCGATGCGGGTCGGCAGCGGAATCGGGCCGGCCACCTTGGCGCCGGTGCGCTTGGCGGTTTCCACGATGTCCTGCGTCGACTTGTCGAGAAGCCGGTGGTCGTACGCCCGCAGGCGGATTCGGATGCTGGTGCCTTGCATGTCGGGTGATCCTTTCTGAATTTCTTGCTTACTTGCCGCCGCGCTCCTCGATGATCTGCGAGACGATGTTGTTCGGAACCTGCTCGAAGTGCGAGGGCTCCATCGAATAACTGGCGCGACCGCTCGAAAGACTGCGCATGTCGGTCGAATAGCCGAACATCTCCGCCAGCGGAACCTCGGACTTCACGATGCTGAGTCCTTGCTTCGAGTCGATCTGGCCGATGCGACCGCGGCGGCGGTTCAGGTCGCCGATGATGTCGCCCTGGTAATCCTCGGGCGTGGCCACTTCGACCGCCATGATGGGCTCCAGCAGGATGGCCTTGGCCTTGCGGAAGCCGTCCTTCATCGCGAGGATGGCCGCCATCTTGAAGGCCTGCTCGTTGGAGTCGACTTCGTGGAAGGAGCCGTCGAGCAGTTCGACATGCACGTCCACCACCGGGTAGCCGGCGATGACGCCGTTGTTCATCGCCTCCTTGATCCCGGCGAAACAGGCGTTGTGATACTCCTTCGGAATCGTGCCGCCCACGATCTTGTTGTCGGTGGTCAGGCCCTTGCCGCGCTCGTTCGGATAGATCTTCAGAATGACGTGGCCGTACTGGCCGCGGCCGCCCGTCTGCTTCACCAGCTTGTGCTCGGCGTCGGTCTCGACGGTGATCGTTTCGCGGTAGGCGATCTGCGGTTTGCCGGAGTTGGTCTCGACATTGTATTCCCGCTTCATGCGGTCCTGGATGATCTCCAAGTGCAGCTCGCCCATCCCGGCGATGATGGTCTGGCCGGTTTCCTCGTCGGTGCTGACCACGAAGGTCGGATCTTCCTCCGCGAGACGCTGCAGGGCGTTGGCCATCTTTTCCTGGTCGGCCTTCGTCTTCGGCTCGACGGCCATCGAGATGACCGGCTCGGGGAAGGCCGGCGGCTCGAGCATGATGTCGTAGTCGTCGGCGTGCAGGGTGTCGCCCGTCTTGACGTTCTTGATGCCGACGATGGCGGCGATATCGCCCGAGTAACAAGTCTCGATGTCCTTGTGCTCGTCGGACTGGATCTGAATGAGGCGGCCGATGCGCTCCTTCTTGCGGGTGCGCGGATTGATGACCTGGTCGCCCTTCGTGATCGTGCCGGAATAGACGCGGATGAAGACCAGCTTGCCGACGAACTTGTCGGACCAAAGCTTGAAGGCCAGCGCGCAGAATTTCGCGTTGTCGTCGGCGGGAGCCTCGAGGACGATCGACTCGTCGTCCGGGTCCTGGCCCTTGGCCGGCGGAATCTCCAGCGGGCTGGGCAGGTAATCGACCACGGCGTCGATGAGGAACTGCACACCCTTGTTCTTGAAAGCCGAACCGCCAGCGACCGGCACCACCTTGTTGGCGATCGTCGCGCGACGCAGGGCTTTCTTGACGTCGGCGAGGGTGATCTCCGCCTCCTCGAGATACATCATGCCGATCTCCTCGTCGGCGTCGACGAGGGCCTCGACCAGCGATTCGTAGGCTTCGTCGGCCAGCTTGCGCTGCTCGTCGCTCAGTTCCTCGATCTTGTAGGTGGACCCGAAGACGTCGTCATCGGTGTAAATGACCGCCTTCTTGTTGATCACGTCGATCTGCCCCTTCAGTTGGTCCTCGGCGCCGATCGGGATCAGGACCGGGTGGGCGTTGGCCCCGAGCTTTTCGCGGACTTCCTTGACGACATTCGCGAAGTCCGCGCCGACGCGGTCCATCTTGTTGACGAAAACGATGCGCGGGACGTTGTATTTCACCGCCTGCCGCCACACGGTCTCGGACTGGGGCTGCACCCCGGCCACCCCGCAGAAAACAACGATGGCGCCGTCGAGCACGCGCAGGGAACGCTCCACCTCGGCGGTGAAATCCACGTGCCCGGGAGTGTCGATGATGTTCACCCGCTGCTCCTGGCCGGAGAAAATCTTGTAAATGCCGGGCTGCTCGAGCTGCTTCCATTTACAGCTCACCGCGGCGGAGGTGATCGTGATGCCGCGCTCGCGCTCCTGCTCCATCCAGTCCGTCGTGGCGGCGCCGTCATGCACCTCCCCGATCTTGTGGATCATCCCCGTGTAGAACAGCACGCGCTCGGTCAGCGTGGTCTTGCCGGCGTCGATATGCGCCGCGATCCCGATGTTGCGGGTGCGCTCCAGCGGCATGTCTCGTTTCGGTGAATTGGGGTTGGCGCTCATGGGATTGAGTGAAAGAAAGGTAAAGGCGTTGAAATCAAGGTTACCGGACTCGGAGGGACTCGCCGGAGAGGAGGAAGCCGGGCTTCCATCCGTCGGCGGCCCGCGAGCCGCGTCAAATCGGTCGGAGTTACCAGCGGAAGTGGGCGAAAGCGCGGTTGGCCTGGGCCATCTTGTGCGTTTCGTCGCGCTTCCGGACCACGCTTCCCTGGTTGGAACTCGCGTCGCGAATCTCGTTGGCCAGCGCCACGTGCATCGGCGTGCCCTTGCGGTTGCGGGCCGCGTTGACCAGCCAGCGCATCGCCAGCGATTCCTGGCGATCGGGCGCCACCTCCAGCGGCACCTGATAGGTCGCGCCACCCACGCGGCGGCTCTTCACCTCGACGCGCGGCTTGGCGTTCTCCACCGCGCGGTTCAGGATCTCCAGCGGATCGACCGATTCGGACCCTTCGTTGGCGCGGTCGATGGCGGCATAGACAATGCGCTCGGCGAGGGACTTCTTGCCCCGGCCCATGACCTTGGCGACGAGACGCGCCACCAACAGGCTGTCGTAACGGGGATCGGTGATCTCCGGCTTTTCAAAGACTCTTTTTCTACGGGACATAGGATTGTATTCAGTCTGGCTAAATCATTCGTATCGCCGCGGAAGACCGGTTTCGGAACTCGGGAGCGGGGGCCGTCTTTCAGATTCGCCCACCCGCCGGACCGAGCCGTCAGCCGGCCTTCTGCTTAGGTCGTTTCGCGCCGTATTTGGAACGGCCCTGGCGCCGCTTGTCGACGCCCAGCGTGTCGAGGGCGCCGCGCACCACGTGGTAGCGCACCCCCGGAAGGTCTTTCACACGTCCGCCGCGCACCAGCACGATGGAGTGTTCCTGCAAATTGTGGCCCTCACCACCGATGTAGGCGATGACTTCCTCGCCGTTGGTCAGGCGGACTTTGGCGACCTTTCGGAGGGCGGAGTTCGGCTTCTTCGGCGTGCGGGTGTACACCTGCAGGCACACCCCGCGGCGCTGCGGACAGGAATCCAAAGCCGGGGACTTCGACTTGAACGGCTTGTCCTGCCGGCCTTTGCGAACGAGCTGGTTGATGGTTGGCATAACGCTTCTCCGTCTGGCTGAAAGTTTCAGGGTTTTCCCGGAAGTGACCGCTTCGGTCAAGAGGCCGTCACGCCCGGGGACAAATTCTTCACAAAACGATAAAATTCTCTCACACTTTGGTTTTTCCGACCCGAATTCGGACACGCGCCATCCCCGGGTTTTGGGGTTTGCTCGCGCTCCGCGTTCCTCACGGGGCTCGTGAGAGAGGGTCAAAGCCGACGCCAGAAAGACCGATCACTCGACTCCCCCAGCGGCGAGGGGCGGGAATATAGTCAGTGCCCCCATCCCCGCAACCGGATTTCAGAAGAAATTTTCAAGAAATTCTCCGCTCCCACGCGCTCCACCCCAAAACGTTTTCGAAGAGATTCTGAAAATTATGAAACCGCGAATTCTTGCGGTCTTTTCTGGTAGCAGGAGGCGGATTTGAACCGCCGACCAAAGGCTTATGAGTCCTCTGCTCTACCCCTGAGCTATCCTGCCACTGTTTCGACCCCTCAAATTGTTTACGCCCGCCCGGAAGTCAATCCCCGAATACCCGAAAATTCGTCCGCCTCCCCCACCCCGCCGACCTTCACGGCAAAGCGTCGCCCACGCCATCCCCATCCGCGTCCCGCACCCCGCTCAGCGGATGATGAATCACCGCCTGCCACGCAATCTGGCGAAAGACCTTGTCCAGCGCGCGCCCCGGGAAACCACCCGCCTGCTTCACCGACGGCGCGATGTCCTCCGCGATCAGTTCCGGCGATTTCGCGTAGAGCGTCGCGTAAAACACATATCCCTCCAGCCACTCGAAGCCCGGGCCGAGATGCCCGAGCTGATCCCGCCAGATCGAGCGTTCCTTTTTGCCGATCGCGCGGTTGATCCCCTCCACCCCCTCGAGTTCGCCCCGGTGGAACCGCTCCACCGCCAGCACCAGCGCGTCGCTGGTGGGCAGCACGAAGACCTTGCCCGGATACTTCGCATTCAGCGTCTCGATCAGCGTGCCATACTGCGCGTTCTTTTCCCGGCCCAGCCGGGCCACGGTTTCCGCCGTCAGGACCTCCTCGTTCCGGGGGATCTCGCCGAGTTGCTCGACCTGCGGCCACGCGTCCGAGAGATAGAATTTCATGCCGGGGTGATACTTCAGACAAAAGTCGATCCAGCACTCGTAATAGGCCGGTCTGTCCTGGTAATACGGTCCCCAGATCATGGCCTCCCAATCCGCGTTGGCGATGGCCGAGAGCAGGACCGGCTTCGGCCGGCCATCGAACTGGAAGATTCCGTTTTCCTCCTCCCATTTGTAGCGCGCGCTGCCCGTCACCCCGCCGCCGGTGTGCGTGTGGAGCGGCTGCTCGAAGCCCGCCGACCGGCAGATCGCCGGCAGCGTCTTGTAGCCCGGCGCCATGAAGCTGTGGCCCGTCCCCACCACGCGCAGCACCCCGTCCGCCGGCTTCGGAAAGGCCCGCGCCTCGCCCCCGTTTGCCGCCTTGATCCCTTCCGGCGACAGGCGAAAGACGGCCTTTTCGGGAAATTCCGGCCCCTCCCAGCCCGGATCGACCGCGAAAGTCTTCGGTGCCCCGCCCCGCTTCCCCGGCTCGCCGATCCCGAGCTTCTTCCGGTAGGCGTCCGCCTCCGCCAGCGAAAGTTTTCCGTCGCCGTCGGTGTCCGCGTCCGGAAAACGCTCCAGCCACTGCGCGAGTTGGTTTTCGGTGATATCGACCTTCTTCTCCTGCGCCAGAGTCGCGCCGGATGAAAAAATCGCCGCCAGCCAGGCGATCGGGCCGAAAAATCGTGGAAACGGAATCGTCTTCATCGGAGCGCGGAGTTTGTCAGAATGCGGCATTTGCCGGATTCCAGCTTGCCGAGGTGTCTGCAGGCGCATCGTCGTTCTTTTTTTCGAGAGTTCCCTCTTTTTTCTTCGGGTCAAATTTTGTCGCCATCCCCCTCCGGCGGCGGTGCCCGGCCTCGCCTTTGGTGGTCTCCAAACCCAAATGGCGCCTCGCATGGCGCACTCCGGCTTGGTTATCCCCCGTTTTGAACCGCGACGGTGAGGCTTTCAGGGAGGGGCGGTATGATACCGCCCGCGCCTGTCCGCGGAGGCCGGGGCTCCGCCGGCGGTATCATACCGCCGCTCCTTGAAAGGGCGGCGGTCTTTTTGAACCGCAAACGGACGCAAGTTTTCCCTCGACCTGGGAAGGTGGCCGCGAACGGGAAGGATTACTTTTTCGCCTTCAGGCGGCTGGAGCCGGTCATGGCGGCCGGCTTTTCGACGCCCATCAGCTCGAGCAGGGTCGGGGCGATGTCGGCGAGAATGCCGTCCTCCAACCGATAGTCGGCGGCGTCGGCGGCGACGTAGACGAGATGGACCAGGTTCGTGGTGTGGGCGGTGTGCGGGGAACCGTCGGGATTGATCATCTGCTCGCAGTTGCCGTGGTCGGCGGTGATGAGCAGGGCGCCGCCGAGTTCGAGCGTCTTTTCGACAACGCGGCGCACGCAGTCGTCGATGACTTCGACGGCCTGGATGGCGGCCTCCAGCACGCCGGTATGGCCGACCATGTCGGGATTGGCGAAGTTCAGGATCACCAGGTCGTAGTCGGGCAGCCGGGCGAGCAGGGTTTGCGTGACGGCCTCGGCGCTCATTTCGGGCTTCAGGTCGTAGGTGGCGACGTCCTTGGGGGACTGGAGCAGCTCGCGGTCCTCGCCTTCGAAGGGTTCCTCGACGCCGCCGTTGAAGAAAAAGCTGACGTGCGGGTATTTCTCGGTCTCGGCGATGCGGAGCTGTTTCTTGCCGGCGTCGGCGACGACCTTGCCGAGCACGTCGTCGAGGGTCTCGGTGGGGAAGACGACGGGGCAGTCGTAGTTTTCGTCGTACTCCGTGAGGGTGACGTAGTGGACCTTCGGGGTGCTGCCGCGGGCGAAGCCGTTGAAGTCGCGGTAAAGGAAGGCCTGGCTGAGCTGGCGGGCGCGGTCGGCGCGGAAGTTGAAAAACAGGACGACGTCGCCGTCGCGGACGCGGTCCTCCTCGTGGGAGTCGAAGATGATGGGCAGGAGGAACTCGTCGGTTTTCTGGGCCTGGTAACAGGCGTGGACGGCCTCGGAGGCGAGGACCTCGGATTTTTCGCCCTTGCCGTGGACGATGGCGTCCCAGGCGAGCTTGGTGCGTTCCCAGCGCTTGTCGCGGTCCATGGCGTAATAGCGGCCGATGACGGTGACGATGCGGGCGCCGGCTTCGGCGAGCTTGTCCTCGCAGTAGCCGAGGTATTTCTCGCCGCCGGTCGGGGAGGTGTCGCGGCCGTCGGTGATGGCGTGGACCATGATGTCGGTCACGCCGGCGTCGCGGGCGGTGCGGGCGAGGGCGACGAGGTGATCCTGGTGGCTGTGCACGCCGCCGTCGGAGACCAGACCGATGAGGTGAAGCCGGGCGCCGGCGGCTTTTTCGAAGGCTTCCTGGAGAATCTCGCTCTTGGCGAGAGCGTCGGACTCGACGGCTTTGTTGATGCGGGTGAGGTCCTGGTAAACGATGCGGCCGGCGCCGAGGTTGAGGTGGCCGACTTCGGAATTGCCCATCTGGCCGTCGGGCAGGCCGACATCGGCGCCGCTGCCGCTGATGTGGCTGACGGGATACTCGGCGTAGAGGCGGTCGTGAAATGGCGTGTTCGCCAGGCGGGGGGCGTCGCCGTTCTGGCGGGCGGCGGCGTCGCCGCCGGGGTTGTCGCCCCAGCCGTCGCGAATGATGAGAACGACAGGTTTCTTTGTTCCGGACATGTTGCGGCAAGTTCTCCGGAATCGCCGAAAGTGCAAGCGGGGAGCCGGTTCGGAGCGGCGCTCAGGCCTCGACGGCACCGACGCGGGCGGCGGCATCGCGGGCGGCGACGCGATCGACTTCGCCGAGGCGGGCGCGTTTTTCGCCGAGCCGGGGCACGCAGTCGAGCAGGGCGCGGGTGTAGTCGGACTTCGGGCGATTGAGCACCTGGTCGGCGAGGCCGGTCTCGATCACCCCGCCCTCGAAGAGCACCGCGACGCGGTCGGCGAAACCGCGCACAGCGCCGAAGGAATGGGTCACGAACAAAATGGCGAGCCGGTGGCGTTTTCGCAGGTCGTCGAGCAGGCGGAGAAACTGCGCCCCGGCCGCGGCGTCGAGCGAGGAGGTCGGCTCGTCGGCGATCAGGATTTCCACGCCGCGCATCAGGGCCATGGCGACGAGCAGGCGCTGCAGGGCGATGCCGGGCACCTGGGCGGGAAAGCGGTCGAGCAGCGTCTCGGGCTCGACGAGCCCCACATCGTAGAGCACCGGCATCCAGGCGGCCTCGGCGGCGAACTCGATAGATCGCCGCCCGAGCCGCACGGCCTCGCGGATGTGGCGGCGGATGGTCAGCAGCGGGTTGAGCTGGGTGGAAAACTCCCGCGTCAGGTAGGCGAGGCGCTCGCGGCGCAGCAGGCGCATCTGCCGGGCCGGGGCGGCGAGCAGATCGACGGGCCGGTGGCGGCCGTCGGGGTTGATGCCGGGCGAGAGCACCGCCGTGCCGCCGAGGACGCGGGCCCGGCGCGGCAGCAGACCGCCGAGGGCGCGGGTCAGGGTGGTCTTGCCGCTGCCGGTGGCGCCGACCAGCGCCATCACCTCGCCCGGGTCGAGCCAGAAGGAGACGTTCCGCGCGCCGAGCACCGGCTCCGCGCCGCCCTTTCGCGGGTAGTCGATGGTGACGCCGGCGACTTCCAGCAGGGGCGGCGCCTTGCCGAGCGTCTCGCCGAGACCGGGTTTGGGGCGGGTTTTTTTCAAGGGGACCGGAAAAAAGGAGAGGCTTCTCGTTCTTTAAAAGACACGCTCGACGACCGGCTCGCCCGCCGTGCGGCGCACCGCCCAGCCCAGCATCGCGAGCATCAGGGTGAATGTCCACAACATCAGCCCGGGGCAAAAGGCCACCCAGGGCGCCTCGAAAAGGTGCGCGCGCCCCTCGGCCACGACGCGCCCGAGATCCGGCGCCTCCGCCCCCGCGCCGAAGCCCGAAAAGCTCAGGCCCGCCTGCGCCAGCAACACCGCCGGCAGGATTCCCGCCGCCAGGGCCGTGACCCGGGGCCAGAGACGCGGCACGTAATGCTCCCACACCAGCCGCGCGCGGGAGTAGCCCAGCGTCCGGGCGGCGAGGACGTCGCCGGCGATTTCCCAGTCGAAAAACCAGGCCGCGGCCCGGCCCGCCGCGAAAACGGCGACGAAGGGCGCGAGCAGGGCGACGGATATCCAGAAACCCTGGCCGGCGCCGGCGGACAGGATGAAAAGCAGGATCAGCCCCGGCGCCAGCGCGGGCAGGTCGCACAGTTTCGCGAGCAGGCGGTAGCCGCGGTCGCGCCCGCCCAGGGCGACGGCGGCCGCGGCGGCGAGCCCGGCGGCTCCGCCGGCCAGCGTGGCCAGCAGGGCCATCCAGAGGGACACCGCGCCGGCCCGCAGCGACCGCATCAGCAGATCGTTGCCCGCCGCGTCGAGACCGAACCAGTGGGAGACATTCGGCGCCAGCCAGGCGCGGGCGCCGTCGGCCGCGGCCTTGGCGGAGGGCAGCAGGATGTGGGCCGCGCCCAGGAGGCCGAAGACCAGCGCGTAACAGCCGAGCAGCAGGTAGGGATCCCAGCCCAGCCAGAGTCGCCCGGCGGCGCGACCGGCCGCCCGCCGCAGTCGGGGGCGGCGGCGATTCTGGCGCTTGGCGGATTTCGGCATCGGATCGAACAGGGTTGAGTGGCGGACCCAACAGGGTTAGGTCAGGGAGCCAACAGGGTCGGGGGCGAGGGCGGCCGGCCGGCGCGCGCGCAGGTCGGTGGCGGCGTGGAGCATTTCGCCGAGAAACCGAAAGACCGGCGACGGCGCGGCCAGCAGGGCGCCCGCGACGAGCATGCCGGGAAACTGCGCCTCGCGCGCCGAGTCGACCAGCAGCGTCCCGAGGCCGGGAAAGCGCAGCACCCACTCGACGAGGATCTGCGTGCCGAGCATGGCGGGCAGGGAACGGTCGAGGCAGCGGGCCGGTGCCTCGAGGGCGTTGCGAAAGACATGGCGGTAAAACAGTCCCGCTCCCGCCAGCCCCTGGGCGTGGGCGGCGCGGACGTGCCCGGCCCGGGCGGCGCGCTTCAGCCCGCCGGACACGGCGCGGACCTGCCAGCCCAGCATGCTCAGCGTCACGAGGACGGCCGGCGGCAGCGCGCGCCACCAGGGCTCGAGGCCGCGGGCGTCGTTGATCGCCCCCGGCGCGTCGGCGAAGCCGGGATGCCCCCACCACGCGACCTGGACCCAGGCGACGAGACAGGCTCCCCAGAAAGCCGGCAGCCACACGGCGGCGAACAGCGGGCTCAGCAGTCCCTCCAGCGCCAAGCCGAGGCGGCGGTGGCGCCCGGCCAGCGTGCCCAGGGCGGGACCGGTCGCCAGGGCGGCCAACACCGCCAGACCGAAAATCCGCAGCGACCCGGGCGCGCGCGCGAGGGCCTCGTCGATCCAGCTCGCCGGTTTGGCGTTGCCGCCGCCGTTCTCCAGAATCGAGAGCCCGGGCGGCACCTCGCCCGCCGGGATCGCCCGCGCCACCTCGAGCGCGTCGGCCCCGGCCGCCTCGCCGCCGCCCTGCCCGCGCGCCAGCATCAGCGAGAGCTGCACCGCCGCCAGCAAGACCACCGCGGTCAGGATCAACCGGACGATCAGGCGCAGGACTCCTCGGACGATGGCGGACGGCATGGGCGGTGGGGAGAAGCGGACAAAAAAGAAATCGGCGGTCAGGAATTCGGCGGCGCGGCGAGAGCGGCGGGCGCGGTCTCCTCCTCGAGGAGGCGGCGGGTTTCCGCGGTGTCGCGGACCCACCACGGGCGCCCGGCGTAAAGTCCGGCGCGTCCGGTGGAGACGGCGTCGAAACTTCGCGCGCCCGCGGTTTTGGGCCGGGACTGTTTCACGGCGTCGGCCCGGAAAAGCATGGCGCCGCCCGTCTCGCACAGGAACAGGCAGGGTTGCAGCTCGTGGATCTGGGCCTGGAGCGCCTCGGCGTGCCGGCGAATCTCGTCCTCGACTTCGGTGGCGCGCAGTTTGACCAGCAGATCGTCGACCACGGCGTTGCGCAGGCCGGAGAAATTCGCGCCACCCGGCCCGGCCCGGGAGGAATGCCACACGGCGAACTGGTCGCGGCCAAAGCCGAGTTCCCACTCCAGCAGCGCGGCGTCGAACTCGCGGGGAGCGAGGCGTTTCTCGATGAGTTGGGCCCAGTCGAGCCCCTCCAGCGCGACGTCGATGCCGGCCTCGCGCCAGTGCGCGGCGAGCGCCTCGGCGAGGCGACTGTGCTGCCGGTTCGCGCGGTCGTAGGCGAGGCGGAAGGCCGCCGCTTTTCCCTCGGGATACTGCCAGGCGCCGCCCCGGCGCTTCCAGCCGGCGTCGGTCAGGGCGCGCTCGGCGGCTTCGCGGTCGTGGGGAATCGCCGGGAGCACGGCCTGGCAGAAATGGCTGTCGGGAAAAAACAGGCCGCGACAGCCGGCGAGCGGTTCCGGGCCGGAGGCGGCGTCGGCGAGGACCTTCGGCACGTCCGCCAGCCAGGCGAGGGCCTGGCGCGCGCGGCTGTCCTGGAAAAGCTCGCGGTCGAGGTTCCACGCCACGAAGGTGTGGTAACGCGCCACATCGGACGCCGCGACGAAGGCCGGCCCCAGATCGGGCAGGGGCTCGCGGCCGAGCGGGAGACAGCCGTCGATGTTTCCCAGCCGCGAGGCCAGCAGGCGGCGCTCGGGATCGGCGATGACGCGGTAGCGCAGGCGGGGTTGGAGCGGTTTTCCGCGGAAGTAGGCTTCGTTCGGCCGCAGAACCAGCTCGTCCTTGCCGGAGGCGGCGGAGGCCTCCGGGTCGAGGGCGAAGGGTCCCGTGCCAACCGGCGCGGCGAAAAACGCGGCCCAGTCCGCCGGGCTGACCGCGGTCTTCAGCCGGTGCTCGGGCAGCGGCGCCAGCGCCTCCCACGCCTCGGCCATGGGGGCGTAGTATTCGCGGCAATCGGCCCGCAGAGTGTATTCGCCGGCCTTCTCCAGCCGGGCGATGGACGCGAAACCCTCCTTCAGCGGCGACATCGCGGCCGGGCGCGTGACTTCCTCGTAGGTGAAAAGCACATCGTCGGCGGTGAAGGCCTCGCCGTCGTGCCAGACGACGTCGTCCCGCAGTTCGAGCGTCATTTCCAGCGTCGAAATGCGCGAGGTCGTCTCGGCGACCTCGATGAGGGGCTCGAGATTCGGATTCGACCGGTAGTAAAGCTCGAACTCCTTCAGGAAGAGGTCCGTGTCGCCGAGCAGGAACAGGTCGGCCACCCGGTCGCCGTCGTAGCGGGTGTGCTGGATCTGGCCTTTCTCGATCGAGCCGCCGAGAAAGCTCTGGAGCGAGGGTTTCACCGCGCCTTTCAGGGTCAGGCGCACGCGCAGCAGCTTCGCCAGGCCCTTCGGGTCGAAGCCCTCGGCCACCCGGTCCGGCGCCTCCGGCTGGGGCAGCGTCTGGGAGATGTGGATCAGGGCGCCCTCGCGCACCGCGTCGGCCAGGCCCCAGGCGGCCCATTCAGTTTTGGAGGACTCGATTTTCGCGGCGGCTTTTTCGGCCTCCTTTTCGCCGGTGAAATAAAAGGTCGTGCGCCGGCGGTATTCGAGCGACTTGAGCAGGTTCGGCCGGAGAATCAGCTCGTCGTCGCGGCGCATCATGCGGTCGTAGATCAGTTCCGTCACGTCGCGCGCCGCGCCCTCCGACGGCGCGAGGGGATTGAAGGCCGCCGGGCGCTCCGGGATCAGCAGCACCAGGTCCGAATCGGCGCGGTATTCGAACTCGCGGGCCTGGAGCGTCAGCCACACCGCCGCGGCCGCGACCCCAAGCGGGAGGGAATACCAGACGAGCCGAAGCCAGAACATCGCCCGAATTTTCCGCCCCAACTCCGTCCTCCGCAAGCGCCGACTGCGGCGGCGGTGGCCGCGTTCATTGACGCTTGAAAAACCGGGGCATACCCTCCGATCGTCCATTGGCCAAAAGATGGGTGGGGCGAGGCGTCCCGGCCGAGCCGTCGAGGTGTCCCGCGCGGACTTCCTCCAAAAAAATGCCCACGACACCGGAGAGCGGGGGCGGGACCGAGTCGCAAACCACCCAGGCAAGCGACGGCTCAGCGGGGACGCTTCGCCCCACCTTCCCTTTGGGTTGCCCATGAGCCGCCGCGCCCGCACCCGCGCCCGCATCACCCATTGACAGCGCCCTCCCCTTCCGGTTATGCCATGGCCATGCACCCTCCCGAATCGCCCCGACCCGCCGACGCCACCGCTTTTCCCCGCTCCCGCCGCCGTTTCCTGCGCGAAAGCACCGCCGCGGCCGCCGCCACCACCCTCGGCCTAGGCCTCGGGCTGCCGCACGACGCGCGCGCCGCCGATGCCGCCGCCGATGCCGCCGCCGATGCCGCCGCCGATGCCGCCACCATTCACCAGGCCACCGGCACCCGCGTCGGCGAAGTCTCCGACACCACCGCCATCGTCTGGACGCGTCTGACGAAATTTCCCGAGCGCAACCACGACGGCGTCCTCTTCGAGGGCCGGCCCAAGAAAGGCGAGAAAGTCACCGTCCCCGCCGACCAGATCGAGGGCGCCTGCCCCGGCATGGCCGGCCGCGTCCGCCTCCGCTACGGGCGGAAAGCCGATCTTTCCGACGCCGTCGAGACACCCTGGATCGCGGTCACCGAGGCCACCGACTTCATCCACCAGTTCCGGCTCGACGGCCTGACACCCGGCGCCACCTATCACTACGAGAGCCTTACCGCCGGCCCCGGCGACGACGGGCCCGTCCACGGCGCCTTTCCCGGGAAATTTTTCACCGCCCCAGCCGCCGACACCCCGAGCGCGTTTCGCTTCTGCGTCATGACCTGCCAGGGCTATCCCGACCGCGATCATCCCGACGGCCACCCCATTTATCCCTCCATGCTCGCCCTGGAGCCGCGCTTCGTCTGCATGACCGGCGACCTCGTTTACTACGACAGCAACGCCCCGCGCGCCGTCACCCCCGCCCTCGCCCGGCTGCACTGGGAGCGGATGTTCAGCCTCCCCCGCCTCGTCGCCGTGATGCGCAACGCCTCCAGCTACTGGCTGAAGGACGACCACGACAGCCTCACCAACGACGGCTGGCCCGGCATGACCGCCGGCGAGCTGACCTGGGACCAGGGACTCGAGATCTTCCGCCAGCAGGCTCCCATGGGCGAAAATATCTACCGCACCTATCGCTGGGGCCGCGACCTGCAGGTGTGGTTCACCGACGGCCGCGACTTCCGCTCGCCCAACAAGATGCCTGACGGCCCGGACAAGACCATCTGGGGCGCCGAACAGAAGGCCTGGTTCAAGCGCACCGTCGCCGAGAGCGACGCCACCTGGAAAGTCCTCGTCAGCCCCACCCCGCTCGTCGGACCCGACCGCAAGAACAAGAACGACAACCACTCCAACGCCGGCTTCGCCCACGAGGGCGACGAAATCCGCGCCTGGATCCGCGACCACGTGCCGGACAATTTTTTCGTCGTCTGCGGCGACCGCCACTGGCAGTATCACTCCGTCCATCCCGCCACCGGCGTGCAGGAGTTCAGCGTCGGCGCCGCGAGCGACTCCCACGCCGGCGGCACCCCCGGCCATGACCCCGCGATCCATCGCTTCCACCGCGTGAAAGGCGGCTTCCTCTGCGTCGATCTCGGCCGCGAAGGCAATGAGAGCGTCATCAAGTTCCAGCTCCGCGGCGTCGACGGCGCGGTCGGCTACGAGGCCGCGTTTCGGCGGGCCGTGGGGTGAGGGAATGAGACCATGAGCAGCCACGATCTCATTCACCCTCACCAACCAAGACAAACCCATTCCTCTGACCTATGACACCCCCAAACAAGATCGAGAACACCATCCCCGTGCTGCCCGTATCCGATCTGGCTCGGAGCCTCGATTTCTACACCCGCGTGCTCAGTTTCCGGCTCGACTGGGGAGGCGAGGAGGGGAGCCGGATCGGCTCCGTGTCGCGCGACGGATGCGGCGTGATGCTCGCGCGAGGATTCGGCCCCGCGTCCCCGCAGTGGGTGTGGATCGGGCTCGAGGATGAGACAGTCTTTCAGGAATGGCGGGAGGCCGGGGCGAAAGTCGCGCAGGAGCCCCGGAACTGGAGCTGGGCCTACGAGATGAAATTCGAAGATCCCGACGGGAACGTGCTGTGGGTCGGGACGGAACCGAGACGCGACGAACCCCGCGCCGACGATCCCGAGAGCTGACCGCCCCGCGCCGACTCAACCCTGTTGGGTCGCCGACCCTACCCTGTTGAACGAAGGGCGCCGCGCGGATGTCTTGCCACTCCAGGCTCGCCCCGCCAGAATGGAGCCCGTCATGGTGGGAAAACTTGGAGGACCGAAAAACCTTGCGACCGAACGATGAGGAGACCATCCATCCTGTTTCTCGGAATTCTGCTCGTCGCCTGCGGCGGGGATCCGGAACCCCCGCCCCCTGAGACGGCGAAAAATATCCACCTCCTCCCGCGGACCCCGGAGGCAAGAGCCTTTGACGAAAAACTCAGGGCCATCCATCAGGAGTGGATGGGAACCGCCTGGACTTTCACGGGAACGTCCCAAACCCCTCGCCAGGGTTCGATCGCCTGCGGGTATTTTGTCACCACGACCCTGGAACAGGCCGGCCTTGAATTGGATCGTGTTCGGCTGGCCCAGGCGGCTTCCGAGAAAATGATACTGGCCCTTGCGGAGCCGGATTCGATCAGGCGTTACAGCGACGCGCCGCTGGAGGCCTTTCTGGAAGGCGTCAGACTTCAAGGGGAAGGATACTACCTCGTGGGGTTGGACAATCACACCGGGTTTCTGAAGGTCGATCCGGATGGCGGGATCGTGTTCATCCATTCGGGCCCGGGTCGCGGGGTGGTGGAGGAAGCGCCCGAGGACGCGCCGGAATTGGCCCATTCCCGGTATCGAGTCACGGGAAAAATTGGCGGCCCCGCGGGCAACGTCAATGCCACGCCTCCCGCGGCGACGCGTCGTCCCGGATGACACAACTTCTCTTCAGTCCAAGTCAGCTTGGCTTTCGGTCAGTCCCGCCGGCGCCGCCCGGCCGCCGCCTCAGGGTCGGGCGGTCTTTTCATAGAGGTCGCGGACTTTTGACGCGATGCGGTCCTCGACATCCTCCGCGTGGCCGGCGGCGGCCTCGTAGCCGCCCTCCTTCAGCACCCGCAGGCTCGGCACGTAGCCGGTGTAGTCGTTCGAATAGGCGGCCACCCACACGTCGGCCTCGCCGGCGAGTTCCTTCTTGAACCGCAGCGAATAGTCCACCACCACCTCGCTCCCCAGCGCCACCAGGGTGACGTCCTTTCCGAAGCGGACCACCTGAACCGGGTAGGGATGGTTCGGCTTCTTCGGATCGGCGTAAACGAGGTCGATCTCCTCGTAGCCGGCCACGATCCCGCCGCCCACCCCGCGCGGATTGACCGTCAGGGCCATCTCGACCGCGTTGGCCAGGGAACGGCCGTGCTGCATCGCCAGCTCGAGATCGGTGACGCCCGGCACCACGCCGGAGCGGCGCGGGTAGGGATTCTGGTCGCCGGCACAGCCCATCAGGAACATCGCCTGGAAACCCTCGCGATTCGCCTCCAGGTATTCCTGCGCATACCCGGCGTAGTCACCGCAGTAGTTTTGGAAGCCGAGGCTCGTGTTGTGGCAGGCGTAGCCGAAGAGCACCCCCTTCAGCGCGCCGTCCGGCGCCTCGATCCGCAGCGCCGGCACGGCGTGGTCGACCGGGCCGTCGGGATTGGGCGCCTTGTTCGCGTTGGGATGCCCCTCCGGCAGCGAGTAGTCGCGCCGCCGGTTCATCGCGAAACCGCAGCGCGCGTGGCCAAAGGTGATCCGCGCGGCCTCGAGCCTCCCGATCGCGTCGCCGATGATGGCCACCATCTTTTCCTCCAGATCCCGCGTGTATTCCCACGAGTCGCGGGTTTTCTGGCTCTCGAGTTGTTCCTCGGTGGGCGGCTCGGCCCGCCGCCACGGTTCGGGACCGCTGTGGGTGTGGGAGGCGTTCAGCAGCAGCCGCTCCGGCGGCAGTTGAAACTGTTCCTCCGCCCGTTTCGCCACCCGCCAGCGCAGGCCCTGCGGCACGCCGATGAGATCGAGCGTCACGAAGACGAAGCGCCCGCCCGTCTCGTCCTCCAGCGCCATCGCTTTCGCGAAAAGATCCTGCACCTTGCCCTCGGCCGGTTTTTTCCGGGCCGCGTAGCCCGACATCCAGATCAGCTTCTCCGGCGTGATGGTCGCGCGGGCGAAGCCGGCCTTCCACGTCACCGGCACGTGGGGCGCGAGCGGTTTCGGCGGCTGGGGAGGCGGCTCCGGCGTCGCGCCAAAGGGCGGCTCCGGGTTCGCCGCGCCGAGGATGAGGACCGTCAACGCGAGCAGCCCGGCGGACAGGAGAGCGGGAAGGGTAAGGCGGGTCTTCATGGGGATGCCGCCGATCATGCCGGGCCTTCCGCGCCGCGAACAGGCACGCGATCGGGGCTCGTCAGGCCTTCCTTCCCGCTTCAATCCACGACCTTCACGCCACCTCCGCCGCCGTGGGAGATTTTCTCATGTCAGTGCCTCGTTCGCTTCGTTGTCTCACTCCTTCACCTCCCGGTGCAGTTCCACCCCGTGCTCGTCGCGCCAGGTGAAGATGAGCTTGCCGGCCGCCGCCTCGATCGCCAGATAGCCGCCCGAACGCGGGCTCTGGAGATAGGGCTGCCGGATCAGGCCCTCGGGGTCGGTCGACTTCGGGTCGCCCGACTTTCGGCCGAGCCGGGAATTGGCGTCGACCAGCGCGCCGCAGGAGAATTCCTCGAGGCCCGTGGGATCGATCGCGTGATACTGCCAGTGCCGGTCGCCGCAGACGAGGTAGAAATGCCGCCGGTCGAGACCCGCCTCCTTCAGCCAGGCGAAGAATTCGTCCCGCTCGTGGCGAAAGCCGCCGATGTCGCAGTGGTTGTCCGTCTTGCGCAGATCGTCGGGACCGACCAGCGGCGTCGGCGAGATGAGCAGCTTGAACTTCGCGTCGCTGGCCAGCAGCGTTTCCTTCAGCCACGCCTTCTGCTCGGCGCCCCAGATCGTCTTGTCGGGGCCGTCCGTCATCGCGTTCGGGCTGCGATACATCCGGCCCTCCGGCAGCCAGATCTGGAGATCGCGGTTCAGCCGATGGGTGCGGTAGGTCTTCGCCGTCTCGCCCGACTCCATCGCCGCCACCGGCAATTGCTCGATCATCATCGTCCGGCCCTGCGCCGGGGTCGGCAAATCGTCGCCCGTGTTGTCGCAGTCGTCGTAGCGATAGTCGTGGTCGTCGATCATCCAGTAGGTCGGCACCGCGGCGAAGAGATCGCGGTAGCGCGGCTGCACGAATTGCTCGTGCCATTTCCGGCGAAGCTCGGGGATCGACTCCGCGCGCGGTTTGTCCGGCGTGTCGTAGTACACATTGTCTCCCGTGCCGACAAAGGCGTCCGGCTTCTCCTTCAGAATCGACGCCAGCGCCGGGTAGCCGAGCGCCTTGTCCGGACCGGCATAGGGCGCCGGCAGGTCCGTGTTGTTCTCGATCTTGTGCTGCTCGCGGTCGATCCGGTCGTCTCCGTGGAATTTCGCGTAGTTCATTCCCGTCACCACGACGAGCTTCACCGGGTCCGCCTTGGCCGCGCCCGGCAGCGTTCGGAAAGTCGCCACCGGCCCCTCGACGGCCGCGCCGCCGGAGACCGCGAGCCGCGTCCGGCACTGGTAAACCGTGCCCGGCTTCAGTTTCGTGAATGCCGCGCGGGCGATGAAATCGTGGTCCGCCGCCGCCTCGACCGTTTGCGTCTCCGCCAACGCCGCGTCGGCGTTTCCCGTTTCCGACAGCGTGAAGTCCACCGTGCCCGCCCTCCCCGGAACATCGCGGTCCACGAGCCGGCCGGTCGCCGTCAGGCGCACCTGGACAAAGGCGGCATGGTCCGTGACCTCGCCCACCAGAATGCCCTGGCCGGCGGCGGGTATCGGGCCGTCGCCGGTGGCATCGCAGCCGGCGCCGAGCAGGAGAACGGGAAGCAGAAAAAGGCGTTTCATGGCCCGTCAGCATTCGCGGTTTGAGGCCGCGGAACAAGCCTGGAATTTCGGGATGGCGGGGACGCGGGTCTCGAAATCCGCCCGCTTGACCTCTTCAAGCCCGCCCGCGTTCCGTTGGGTTAGGGCTGCCTTTCCAGGTGATCTCGAATCCATCGAGGATCGCGCCTGAGATCGATGACCGCCCAGACGATCGCGAGGTCGGCCTTCGAATCGAGCGTGTAGAACACACCGTACGGGAAAATTTTGCTTACAACATGTTGGTAATCCTCGTGGACAATCCGGTGGGTTCCCGCCGCGAACTTCAATCGCTCGATATCCGAACGAAGGCAGGTGACGAAGTAATCGCCAAGGCCTGGTTCCTGGCGCTCGTAGAACAGAAAACCTTCGTTCAAATCCCGCAGCGCCTCCTCGGAAATCTGAACTCGAATCACGGTCTCCCAATGGTCGATTTCACAGAATCCCAGTCGAGGAGGCGAGCCTCTCCGCTCGCAACCCTCGCGCGCCGCTCATCCAGGAGATCCTTGTATTGCTGGGGAATCTCGATCCGCTCGATTCGCTCACGAAGATCTTCCCAAATCGCTTCCATGATCTGGAATTTTTGGTCTATCGGAAGATCCTTGATCTCTTGAGTGGTCATTTCGTGACTGTAGGCGCCGGTCGATCGGGCTTCCAGTGTTTTCTCCTTCAAGCTCAACATTCGCCCCCATCCGCGGCGAGGCGGATCTCTGTTGTTCTTGATCCGGCGCTGCTCGCGGTCGATCCGGTCGTTGTCCATAAGGTCTTCGACTCAAAATGGGGGAGGTTCGCCTACTCTGGTTTGTTCGCCGCCTGTGGTGGGATCATCTCGGAACCGGTGTCATACGATCCAAAAATGACATCCGTGAGACCTGCCTCCGCACAGGCATCAACTACCGATTTGATGATTTCCGTATCGGTTGATCCGTGGGCACGGATGAGGAGGCGAGGATTGGCGTAATGACTCGAAGTCGCCTTGGCGACAGCCGTGACTTGCTCGATCGAAAATTCCGTTTCGTTGATCAAGATTTTCTGGAATTCGGTTATCGAAATCACAAATCTATCGTCCGGGGGAGGTGAATTCTCCGCGGCATACTTGCCCCAACTGTCTTGGCAACGATTACAGACAAGATTGTATCTGGGAAACTTCGCACCCTCGGATTCATCCACCCGATGAAGATTCGAATCCCAAATTGCGTAAGGGAATCGGTTTCTGATTTGTTCGACTGTAAGCCCTAGTTTTGGATCCCAGGCGTGGCAGGAGATGGCGTATGAAGCATGAACCTTGTGGACCGGAACCTCATGAACGGGGCACACGATTTCGGTAATTTCCGGCTCCGGTGGTTCAACCGGTCCACCGTCAGGACCGGCTGACTCTTTCTCCGCGCAGGAAGCGAGAAAGAGGAGAATCAGGATTTGCCAGTAAATCTTCAATTTTTCAGGTGAACAGTATAATTTATTCAACTTGATGCAGAAAAGATCATGCGGCACCGGACCCGAGTCGGGAAACCCGGAAAACGGAGAGCCATTTAAGAAAACCAGCCGAGATTGCAAGCGTTCGCCGAATGGCGGAAACGGTGGACTCGCATGCCTGTGTTCGTTCTTGGATTTTTTTGGCGCAGTTCATTCGCGGAGACAAGAAAAAGGTGCGCGGAAAAACTCTTTGTTTTCCCGACAGACATGAGACTCGACCCGATTCAACTCGGTTCGGTCCAAAATCCAACAGGGTCAGGTCGGGGACCCAACAGGGTTGAGTCGGATAATTGGGGAAAAGGGGGCTTTTTTGCCTGAAAATGTCCTTTTTGACCCGAAAAGGGACCGGAGTTCCCGGGAAAGTTTTCGCGCTTCTCTCGAAGGTCCGCCGCCATGGCTCGAAGGATGGAAGCCGTTTCTCGAGAGATCGCGGCCAAGGCTCGAAGGCCAGCGACAATCGCCCGGGAGTCGGCGGTGGATTTCGGAGGAAAGCAGGGACCCTTCGAATGGGGGCGGAAAATGCCGGAAGGTTGGGGATTTTCGCGGGAGGGTCAGCGGCAAACTCTCGAAAGTCTGACGCATTCGGGCGGCGGCGGCGGCGGCGGGAACCGCTTATCCACGCTGATTTTCGCTTATCTTTTTTGACCGCAGATGGACACGAATTCTTCTTTTTTGGATTCGCCAAGGGGGGCGGATTTTTTTCTCCGGGATCGCTTGGTGGCGACGGGCGCCGCGGGTATCATCTTTCTGTTGGCGGGTCATCCTGCGCCAGCCCGGCGAGGCGGCCTTTTCTCCCCGGTCCTTCGGAATTGTTGGCGAAAAGCGGTGTCTCTCTCCCCGCGGGTTCCCCTTTCAAACATGAGCATCAACGAATCCACCCACGAAGCGGATCGGGCGCTTCTCGACGCCTTCGCGGCGGGGACGCTTTCGCCGGAACAGTGGCGCCAGCGGAATCATGTCGCGGTCGCCTTTCTCCTGCTGGAGGTTTATTCGTTCGAGGAAGCGCTCGATCGGGTGCGGGCGGGCATCCGGGCCACCAACGCGGCGCACGGGGTGGTGGAGTCGCCGACCAGCGGTTACAACGAGACGACCACCGTCGCCCTGCTCCGCATCATCGACACGGTCCGGCGCGCCTACGCGGAGACGTTTCCCGCGCGGACGGCGGACGAATTCTGCGACCGTCATCCGGAATTGATGAGCCACCACATCCTGCGGCTGTTTTACACGCCGGCGCGCCGGATGGACCCGGCCGCGAAACACCGGTTCGTCGAGCCGGACCTCGCTCCGCTCCCGCGCCTGGAGTAAGAAATCGAGCTTTCGACCCCGCCAATCGCCCCATGCGCATCACCCTGCTCATCATCGCCGGATTCCTCCTTTTCGCGGGGGCGGGGACTTTCTGGCTGATGCGAACGGTGCGGAAGAACGTGGAGCGGCAGTATTCCCAGGCGGCCGAGGAGCCGATGGTGGATTTCGCGCATCTGCTGGCGTCGATCGTCGAGACGGATCTGGGGCCGTCGGGCGAGATCGACGCGGGGCGGTTTCGCGGGGCCTTCGCGGCGGCCTATGAACGGAAATTCGAGGCGAAGATCTACGATCTGCACAAGACGGCGATCGCCACCCACGTGTATGTGACCGGGCGCGACGGGGTCGTGCTCTACGATTCGGACGGCGGACGACGGGAGGGACAGGATTTCTCGGAATACAACGACATCCTGCTGACTCTGCGCGGCAAATACGGCGTCCGCGCCTCGCGCCGCGATCCGGAGGACTCGCGCAGCACGATCTTTTTCGTCGCGGCCCCGATCCGGTGGCGGGGCGAGGTGGTCGGGGTGCTCACGGTTTCCCGGCCCGAGGAGGCGATGGCGCCTTTCGCCGAGGGCTCCCGGGCCGCCGTGCTGCGGTGGTCGATCGCGGCGGGCGCGGTGATCGCCACCCTGGGGGCGGCGTGGACCTATTGGCTGCTGAGCCCGATCGGCAGGCTGACCCGCCATGCCCGGGCGGTGCGGATGGGGGGACGCGCCGTGGTGCCGGAACTCGGGCACGCCGAACTGCGCACCCTCAGCCGCGCGCTGGAGGCGATGCGCCGCGAACTCGAGGGCCTCGACTATGTGGAAAACTACGTCCAGGCGCTCACCCACGAACTGAAGAGCCCGCTCGCCGGCATCCGCGGCGCCGCCGAATTGCTCGACGAAGACATGCCGGACGACAAACGCGCGCGTTTTCTGGAAAACATCCGCGCCGAGACCGGCCGCTGCGAGGATCTGGTCCGGCGTCTGGTGCAGCTGGCCGCGCTGGAAAGCCGGACCGCGCCCGACCGAATCGAAAAGCTCGATTTCGCGGCTTTGGTCCGCGACGAGATCGCGACGCTCCGGCCCCGCCTGGAAGCGAAGACTCTGCGCCTGACCGAAGAGTTCTCCGCCGAAACGGACGACGCCGGGACTTCGAAGTGGATCGCGGGCGACCCGCTCACGCTCCAGATCGCGGTGCGCAATCTGCTGACGAACGCGATCGACTTTTCGCCCGACGGCGGAGAAATCCGCGTCCTGCTTGGCCGGGGAGAGGAGGACGGCGGGGTGGAACTGCGGATCGAGGACGAGGGGCCCGGAGTGCCGGACTACGCGGCGGAGCGGATTTTCGACCGGTTTTACTCGCTGAAACACTCCGTCACGGGCCGCAAGGGCTCGGGCCTGGGGCTTTGTTTCGTGCGTCAGGCCATGCTGCTGCACGGCGGCGACATCCGCCTGGAAAACCGCGGATCCGGCGCCGGCGGCACGCGGGCGGTGATGCGGCTGGGGTCCTAGGCCAAGGCGCGGGGCGGGTAGCGCCCGGTCGCACCCTGCCTCCGCTCGGCAGGAGCGGATTTGGGAGCATTGACCGGAAAGGTTCGGAATGGTTTTCTGTCCCCTTTCCGGGCGCTTCGCGTCCCGTGTGAACTCGTCCCGCCCCTGTTTTCGAACCCAGCGAAGCCAGACTTGCCCGATCCGCTCATGCTACACGTTCGGCTCACGGACGAACCTCGTTCGGTCACCTATTCGATCCTCGCGGGGGTCTGGGCGATCGTCGCTCTTTATGCCATCGCCCACGACCAATACATCGTCCGAATCGCACCCGAACATTTCACGATTTATCACGAGCCGCTCTGGGGAATCGCTAATCCGAAGTGGCTGGCGGCGGCCTACGCCCTCCGGGCTTCGATCGGGCCGGGATTCGTCCTGGGATTCGCCTGCGTGATCGTGGGCCGAAATGGCTCGCGTCCGAAAGTTTCGAAATGGGCACTTTTCGCGGGAACGGCGGCGGTCGTCGCCGCGACCGAGATCGTGTCCGCCGGTTCCGGATGGTGGACCGACCGCACAAAACGGGAACTTTTTCCCCATGCCTGGTATCCCGACGCCACCCTGCCTCTGCGGATCACAACCACCATGCAAATCACCTGTTACCTGGCGAGCGCGTTTTTTTCTCTGGTGTTTCTACTGATCGTCAATCGCCAACGGTCCCGCCTCGCCCTCAAAAACTAAGCATCCACTCCCTCCCACCGGCCGACCGCCTCCGCCGTTCCCTCACGGCATCCCGGCGAGCACCTCGTGAAAGACCACGATCACCGAGACCGATTCGTGGCGCCGGAGCAGGATTTCGATGGCGTAGGCGCGGCGTTCGGATTCGAGCAGGGCGAGGATTTCCGGCTTCATCTCCTCGAAATCCAGGGGACGCTCCGCCCGCCGGTCCGATACCCGCACCACGTGCCAGCCGATAGCGCCGCGAAAGGGCTCGCTGGTCTCCCCCGGTCTCAGCCCGAAAGCCACATCGCAGAAATCGCGCGGCATCCGCTCCCGCCCGAACCAGCCGAGGTCGCCTCCACGATGTTTCGTTCGCTCGTCCTCGGAAAATTCCGCCGCCAGGGCCGTAAAATCGGCCTCTTCCGCCGTCAGGCGCCGGTGAATTTCCCGAATCGCCGCCTCGCGCTCCGGCGTGTCCTCGACGACGGTGCTCAGAAAGATGTGCCGCGCCCGGACCCGCTCTGGATCGACGAATCCGGCGCCCTTGCCGCGGTTTGCCTCGTACCACTCGCGCGCCTCGGCCTCGGTCACGGCGGTGGCGGCCTTGACCCGCTCCTCGAGCCAGAGCCTCTGGGTGAGCTGATCGGTCACCTCCGCGCGGAGCGTCTCCGCGTCGGAGTATCCCATCGCCCGCGCGCGCTCCAGCATGGCTTCCTCACTTGGAAATTGAGCCGCAAAACGCCGCCAATGCGCCTCCGCCGCCGCGGAGGTCGGACGGACGTTGTCGGCGCGCGCGTATTGCCGGACCAGGGTGTCGCGGATGAGCTGCTTGAGCACGGCTCCGCGGGTGACGCGGCGGTTCCAGTCCGACAGCCCGGCGTAGTCCGCGCCCCGCTGGTAAAGGTGAAGCTGAACGGCGCGGTTCAATTGCTCCCGCGTGATGGGTTCCGAGTTCACGGTGGCAATCCAGCCGTTTTCGACGGCCTGGCGGCGCGCGTACTCGCCGCGGGCGTTGCGGCGGTCGATCACCCCGCGAAGCGGGCCGTGAAAGACGTGGAGGTCGCCCGCCAGATACAGCAGCACAACGCCGTAGAGTAGGGCGCGCCAGGGAAATTTGGCCCGATCCGCCGCCATGCCTGTGTCCGTGGTCCGAGGTTTTTTCCGGGAAACTCAGCCGCCCCTCGCCGTCTGGACCGCCTCGGTGTCGCGCAGTCCGAGATTCGCGTAGATCCGCCGGGTGGCCGACGACTTGTTCAACGTGTAGAAATGGATGCCGGCGACGCCGTTTTCGAGCAGATCGACGCACTGCTCCGTGGCGTGGTGAATGCCCACGCGCTCGACCGCCTCGGGATCGTCCCCCGCGCGGGCGATGGACCGGAGCAGCTTGGCCGGGATTCGGGCGCCGGCCGCCAGCTCCGCCATGCGCTCCATGCCTTTCGCGCTGAGGATGGGCATGATGCCCGCGACGATCGGAACCCGGATGCCCGCCAGCTCGCACCGGTCTCGGAAATCGTGAAAGTCCGCGTTCGAAAAGAAGAGCTGCGTCACGATGTAGTCGGCCCCGGCGTCGACTTTGCGTTTCAGGTAATCCATCTCCAGGAGCCGGTTCGGCGTCGCGGGGTGGCCCTCGGGAAAACCGGCCACCCCGACGCCGAAGCCGCGGGGGTCGGGATGACCCCCGGAATCGTTGAACTTTTTCAAATAAGCCACCAAATCCGCCGCGTGCCGGAAGGAATCCCGCGAGCGGTCGTAGTCCTTCAAACCCGTCGGAGGATCGCCGCCCAGCGCGAGGATGTTCCCGACGCCCGCCTCGGCGTAGCGGGAGACGATTTCCCGGATCTCGGGCTCTTGGTGGCAGACGCAGGTCAGGTGGGGAATGGGATCGAGCGAGGTCGTCTCCTTGATACGCACCACGAGGTCGTGGGTCAGGCCCCGGGTCGATCCGCCGGCCCCGTAGGTCACGCTGACAAAGGAGGGCTTGAGCCCTTCGAGATCCGTGATCGTCGAGTACAGCGACTCCGACGCCTCGGCGGACTTTGGCGGAAAAAACTCGAAGGAGATCGTCGGTCGATGCCTCTGGAAAATGTCCTGGATATGCATGGGCGGGCGGCGGAGTGCTATCTTTCACGTTCCCCGGTCCGCCTTCAAAGCGTTTTCGGCCCCGCCGGGTTTTTTTCAAAACTGCGAAGATTCTCAAGACTCGGTTTCTCCCCGTTTGACACATTCCGGGCCGGGGCGTACCGTTTTCACGTTAAGGAACGCACGCTGGAATGAGTCCCGCGGACCCAAACACCCCCGAAGTCGAAGGCGGCGGCCGTTTTTCGCCGGAGGAAAGCCGTTGCCCGGTCATCACGGTCCTGAGCGCGAACGAACACGGCGTGGTCATCGAATCCCGCAAGGCTTTCGAGTCCGGCGCCACCATCGCCCTCGGCTTGCACGTGGCGATTCCCGACGCCGGCCAGAGCGAATTTATCGCCGCGGAAGTCATCGTGGTCGGGTCGGAGCCGGCGGTTTCCACCAACGGCGAACGCGTCTTTCGAGTGACGATGATTTTCAGCGACATCAGCCGGCAGGACCGCGACCTGCTGATGCTCGTGCCCGAGGATGTCGAAAATGTCGGGCCGCGCGACCCGGGCGAGGTTGCCCCCGGTCTTCGGCGCGAGGGCGAGGCGCGGCTGCCCCTCTGCGCGCTGAACTGATCCCCGCGGTCGCCACGTCACGGCGCCGCTCGATTGGCGCGGATGAGGGCTTTTCATCCGGCTCGGGAGTCGGTTAGAGTTCGGCCATGAAACTCCCCAATCGACGCCGATTCCTCAAGATCGCGGCCGCCGCCGGCGCCGCCACCGCGCTTCCCCGCCCCGCCTCGATCGCCGCGCCCGATGTCGCCGACGCCCTCGCGGGCCGGCTTTTCAAGACGCTCAAGATCGGCATGATCGGCGTCGAAGGCGGTCTGACGGAGAAATTCAAGGCGGCCAGGGCGGCCGGGTTCGACGGCGTGGAACTCAACGCGCCCGGTTTCGACATCGCCGAGGCAAAGGCCGCGATCGACGCCTCCGGTTTGCCGGTCGACGGGACCGTCTGTGCCGAGCATTGGTCCGTCCGGCACACCAGCCCCGACGCCGGGACCCGGGCCAAGGCGCTCGAAAACCTCCAGAACGCCCTGCGCGACACCCACGCGGTCGGCGGACATTCCGTGCTGCTGGTGGTGGGCAAAGGCGAGGACGGCCCCGAAGCGGAAATCTGGCCCCGCTCGGTCGAAAACATTTCCAAGGCCATCCCGCTCGCCGCCGAGCTGGGTGTCTCCATCGCCATCGAGAATGTCTGGAACCAGTTTCTCTACAACCACGAAGGCGGCGCCGACCAGACGGCCGAGAAATTCGTCGAATACGTTGACGACTTCAACACGCCGTGGGTCGGGATGCATTTCGACATCGGCAACCACTGGAAATACGGCGGCATGGGCGACTGGATTCGCGCGCTCGGCAAGCGCGTCCTCAAGCTCGATGTGAAGGGGTTTTCCCGAGCCGAGGGCAAGTTCACCCCCATCGGCGAGGGCGACATCGACTACCCGGATGTCCGCAAGGCGCTGCGCGAGATCAACTACCACGGCTGGCTGGCCGCCGAGGTCAAGGGCGGCGGTCCCGAGGATCTCGCCTCCGTCGCCAGGCAGATGGACGACGCTTTCGGACTCTGAGCGGTCCGTCAGGGCGGCGCGACGGCCCGCCCCCAGAACTCGACAATGTCCTGATAAAGATCGTCGCCGCCGGTGGCGAGCACATTGTAGTGGTAAGCCCCCGGCACCGGGCGCCAGACCTTCGTACCCCCCTCGGGCAGCGCCGCGAAAACCCGCCGGCCATGCTCGACGGGAATGACGCGGTCCAGCTCTCCGTGGCACACCATCATGGGAATGCGGATGCTCGCCGCGTCCTCGACGGGCCGGATCGCCCACGGATCGAATCCACCGCGCCAACCGCCGAGACGGGTCGAGGCGTCCGCCAGCCAGCCCGGCGCCCAGCCGCCGAGCACGTTTTTCGCGGCGCGCGTCGTCAATTCGGGCAATTCGGCGAAGGGCGACACCACCACGCCGGCGCGCAGGCGCGGCTCCGAGGGAATCGCCTGCAGCGCCACGGCCGCGCCGAGCGAGTTTCCGAAGATCACCCACGGCCGCAACCGCCCGCCGAATCGCGCCTCGGCGCCGTCGAGGACACGGCGGACATCGTCCTTTTCCAGCACGCCGTAGGTGGAAAACTCGCCTCCACTCTTTCCGTGCGCCCGCGAATCGTAAGCCACGCAACGCCAGCCTCCCGCCACGAAACGTTCGGCGACGGGGAAGGCGTTTTCCTTCAGGCCGCCCCGGCCGTGCAGAAACAGCACCGTTCCCCGGGCGCTTCCCGGCGGCGGGACGGCGACTTTTCCCGAGGCGGCCAGGCGCTCGCGCATCCGGCGCGTCTTGACCGCCGCGCCGGGATTTTCCTCGGGCTCGATCAGCCAGGCGTCCAGTGGCACGCCATCCGCCATTTCCGCCGCGAAACGCGTCAGCGAAAAACCGTACTCGGCCGGATCCGCGATGGCGCGGACGTGTCGTTCCTCGAGGACGATGCGGTTGGGTTTGAGAAATTTTTCCGACCCGAGCCAAACCGTCGCGGCCCAGGCCAGCAAGGCCGGCAGCCAGAGGCGGCGTCCCCATTTCGAAAGCCATCGGCGGAGGACGGTCGTTGAGAGCGGTGTCATACCGCCCGATACGCGCCGGCGGCCCCCGTTCTTTCGAAAAAACTCGCCCGACCCAACAGGGTATGACGTCCGACCTAACCCTGTTGGGTCGCGTTTTCCCGCTCGGCGGCGGCGCGGCCGCGGTCGTAGGCCTCGATGATGCGCTGGACGACGGGGTGGCGGACGACATCGCGGCTCTCGAACTCGATGAAACGCACGCCGTCCACGTCGCGGAGCAGCCGCATCGCCTCGAGAAGGCCGGACTTTCCGACGGGTCGCAGGTCGATCTGCGACGGGTCGCCGGTGACGACGCAGGAGGATTCGTTGCCCAGCCGGGTGAGAAACATGAGCATCTGTTCGCGGCTCGCGTTTTGCGCCTCGTCGAGGATGACGCAGGCGCGGTTCAGCGTCCGTCCGCGCATGTAGGCGAGCGGGGCGATCTCGATGAGGTTTTTCTCGACGAACTTCTGCGACTCGGCGGGCTCGAGCATTTCGTAGAGGGCGTCGTAGAGGGGACGCAGGTAGGGCAGCACTTTTTCCTCCAGCGCGCCGGGCAGGAAACCGAGGGCCTCGCCGGCTTCGACGGCGGGCCGGGTGAGCACGATGCGGTCGATGACACGGTCGCGCAGCATCTGCAGGGCGTGGGCCATGGCGAGGTAGGTTTTCCCCGTGCCGGCGGGACCGACGCCGAAGACGACGTGGTGCTCGCGCAGCGCCATGAGGTAGCGGTACTGGGTGCGGGTGTGGGGACGGACGGTGGGCTTGGTCGCGGAGCCGAGCAGTTTCAGGTCGGCCATCTGGTCGAGCGACTCGCCCTCGTCGCCGGATCTCACCTGGTCGATGGCGAACTGAAAGCCGCGGGCATTGATCTCGACGCCCTTGCGGCGTGCTTTTTCCAACTGTTCAAAGACCTGACGGGCGGCCTCGACGGCGGCCTCGTCGCCCTCGAATTTCAGCCAGCCGTCGCGCGTGGTGACGGCGATGGAAAACGCGTCCTCGAGGCGCTTGAGCAGGTTCAGATCGTGCGCGAAGAGGCTTTGGAGAAAGTGCGGGCTTTCGAACTCGAGGGTCTGGCTGTCCATGTCACGGGCGACTGTGGGTCGGATCGAAACGGGTTGCGGGCCGTCACCGGTAACCATAGACCACGGCCCAGTCGAGCGCGGATTCGGAAGACTTCGAGGTCACCGTGACACGGATGTAGTAGGTGCCGGTCTTCGAGGGCAGGACGCGCACCCCGGCGGTGCTTCCCTTCGCGAAGGATTCGAGCCCGACGGAGTTGCCCTCGGCGTCGAAAACTTCGAGAGCCAGCTCGCAGTTTTCAAAGCTCGTTCCGAGCCAGAACCAGTATTCGTTTCCGCGGAACAACTGGTGACGAATCAGCTTCGGCTCGCCGCTGGGAATCTCGCCGTTCCAATGGTCCTCGCGCACCTCGAATCCCTGCTCGATGTAGGGCACCGCGGCTTCGTAGGCGGCGGATAGGGCTTCGTCGAGAAAGGCAAAGGCGGCGCTCCCCGCGCCGAGGGCGATCAGGCCGAAGGCGGCCCGGGCCAGGACGCGGCGGCGGCGAAAAGGGCGGGGAAATGGCGCGGTCACGGCTGGGAATTCGATCCGGTGGGCGCCGGCTTCGGCTTTTCGAAATAGAAACCCTCGAGCAGCGTCCGGCAGGTCTCGCCAATGCGCAGCACGGCATCGGCGGACGGAGCGGCGCCCTCGGCTTTTTCGATCTCGCCCAGAATGACGCTCAGCCCCTCGGCGATCGCGACCACCTCCGGCTCGGAGCGAACGAGTTGGTTCATGGCGGCGATTTCGTCGCGAAAATGGCGGACGATGTCGGGCTGGTTCAGCAACTCGGCTTTGTCCGGGCTGTAGGTGCCGGAGACGATGGCCGTCACGGCCTCGGTGCCGCGCAACCATCCGCCAAGGCTGACGAGATTCGCCAGGTCGTCGTCGCGGAGCTTTTCCATGGTGGTGCGAACCGTCTGCTGGGTGCGGTCGAGTTCCTCGCGGACGCGGCGCCATTCCTTCTCGCCGGCGGCGTCGATGATGCTCTGGCAGTGGGGCACCACGGCGTCTCCCAGTCCGAGCGATTCCGACAGGCGGAGAACCCGCCGGCCGACATCCTGAATGGATTCGCCGCGCTCGGCCTGCACGGCGATGAAGCCCTCGGCCACCGTGCTCCCGAAAACCAGCGCCAGCCGCACCCGTCCGGCCGAGACCGGGTTCCGCTCGGGAAGCTGGATCTGGCCGCTCCAGTCGGGCTGGCCGAACTTGTCCAGGACGGCGAAAATTTCCGCCGGCACGGGCACAACAACCTTGTCCACCAGCGCGCCGGGGAAGGCCTTGAGGTCGAGTTTCGGAGCGGCGGCCGGTTTTGCATCCGTCGCGTTTTCCTGCCCCCGCGCGCCGGCAATCGTGGCCGCCAAGGCCAGGGCCGGCAGCACCGCGGGGAGGCAGTTTTTCGCGAGACGGAGGAAATTCATCGATTCAGGATTCAATACGGGCGGCGCGGGGACATTCTTTCCAAATCGAACGCGCCGGAAGCCGGAGTATGGCAGATGGGCCGCCGCGCTTCAAACAAAACACCGTTTCGGCGGTCATTCGCGAACAGACCCTGTTGACTCCGGGACCGAACCCTGTTCAGTCGCGGAGGCAACCCTCTTCGATCCTTGGCAAAAAAGCCTTCCCCTTCGCAATCGCCGGCCGCGGTGCTGGGCGTGATCCCCGCGCGCTGGGGCTCGACGCGCTTCCCGGGCAAGCCGCTGCATCCGATCGCGGGAAAACCGTTGATCCAGCATGTCTGGGAACGCTGCCGCGCCTGCCGAAAGCTGGACGCCGTCGCGGTGGCGACGGACGACGAACGCATCGCCAGAGCGGTGCGGGCTTTCGGAGGGGAGGTCGTGATGACGCGGTCGGATCACGAGAGCGGCACCGACCGGATCGCGGAAGTCGCCCGGAAACGCGCCAGTTTTACCCACATCGTCAATATCCAGGGCGACGAGCCGCTGATTTCCCCGAAACTGATCGACCGGCTCGCGGACCGGCTGGTGAAATCGGCGGATTGTCCGATGATCACGGCGGCCAACGAAATGGCGGCGGACGATCCGGACTTCGACAATCCCAACGTGGTCAAGGTGACGATCGACCGCCGCGGCCGGGCGCTTTATTTTTCCCGCAGCTTGATTCCGTATCCGAGAAATCCGGAAACGGCGGGCCTCCGCCACTTTCGGCACAAGGGGATTTACGGGTTTCGGCGGGATTTCCTGCTGCAATTTGTGCGGTGGAAACCTTCGATGCTGGAGCGGGCGGAAGGGCTGGAGCAACTGCGGGCGATGGAGAACGGCGCGGAGATTCTGGTAATTCTGACAGATGACGATTCTCCCGGCGTTGACACACCCGAGCAGGCAGCGATACTCCACGATCGATTGTTAAGTCAGGTTAAATGAAATACATTTTTGTCACCGGTGGCGTGGTCAGTTCCTTGGGAAAAGGGCTCGCGGCCGCGTCGCTGGGCACCCTGCTCGAACACCGAGGGCTCAAGGTGGTGCTTCAAAAATTCGATCCCTACCTGAACGTCGATCCGGGCACGATGAGCCCTTTTCAGCACGGGGAAGTTTACGTGCTGGACGACGGGGCCGAGACCGACCTCGACCTCGGCCACTACGAGCGCTTCACCAGCGCGAACCTTTCCAAGCTGAACAACCTGACGAGCGGGCAGGTTTACGAATCGGTGATCCGCAAGGAGCGGCGGGGCGATTATCTCGGGAAAACCGTGCAGGTGATCCCGCACGTCACCGACGAGATCAAGGGTCGCATCCACGAAGTCGCCGAGAAAATGGAGGCGGACGTGATCATCACCGAAATCGGCGGCACCACCGGCGACATCGAGGGGCTGCCCTTTCTGGAGGCGCTTCGCCAGTTCCAGGACGAGGTGGGTCACGAAAATGTGGCTTTCATTCACGTGACGCTGGTGCCGTTCATCAAGGCGGCGGGCGAACTGAAAACGAAACCGACTCAGCAAAGCGTCGCCAAACTGCGCGAGATCGGGATCGCTCCCAAAGTCATCATCTGTCGCTCCGAACATCCGCTGGACGACGATTTGCGGGGCAAGCTGGCGATGTTCTGCAACGTGCCGCGGGAGGGCGTGATCCAATTTCTGGATGTGGCGGACACCATTTACGAAGCTCCCCTGAAACTGCACGAGGAGGGGCTCGACGCCGTCGTGGCCCGGAGTCTCGGCCTCGACCTGCCCGAACCCGACCTGACGGAGTGGAAGGCCTTCGTCGATCGCGTTGTCCATCCGGCGCACCGAGTGAAGGTCGCCGTGGTGGGCAAGTACATCGAATTGCAGGACGCCTACAAGAGCATCTACGAATCGCTCACCCATGCCGGCGCGGCCAACAACTGCGGTGTCGATGTCGTCAGGATCGACGCCGAAGACATCCAAAAAGCGGGCGCGGCCGCTCTGCTCGACGCGGTTGACGGGGTGTTGATCCCGGGCGGCTTTGGCGATCGCGGCACGGAGGGAAAAATCCTGGCCGCCCGGTACGCGCGGGAAAACGACATTCCCTATTTTGGGCTCTGTCTCGGGATGCAGATCGCGACGATCGAATTCGCCCGAAATGTCTGCCATCTGGACAAGGCGAACAGTATCGAATTCGACCCCGACACGCCGCATCCGGTGATTTGCCTGCTGGAGGAGCAACGGGACATTCGCGAAAAAGGCGCCTCGATGCGTTTGGGCACGTGGAAGACGCAACTCCGCGCGGGCAGCCGGGCGCGGGAACTCTACGGCCGGGACGAGGTGAACGAACGTCACCGGCACCGCTACGAATTCAACGATTCCTACAAGGAAACGATGGAAAACGCCGGTCTTCTGATTTCGGGAACCTCACCCGACGGCACACTCGCGGAAATCGTGGAAATCCCGGCGCACCCCTTCTTTCTGGCGGTCCAGTTCCACCCGGAGTTTCAATCGAAGCCGAAACATCCCCATCCGCTTTTCGACGGATTCACCCAAGCGATGCTGGCGCATCATCTGGGTTGAGAAGGCTTGCTTTCCGGAAAGGAAATCCGAAGAGAACAACGTTCGATGCGGCCAAGCGCTTCGCTCACCAATTGGTGACCCATTGCGCTTCGTTCGGCGGTTTTTTCCGATCTCCCGCGATCGACCAGAGATCGAAACTCGGATTTCGCGTGGCCTTTGGATCCTGATTCGGTGGATCAGCCAAATTCCGGACAGGTTCTCCGAGCGGATCCACCACGGCGAATCCGCCGTGAAAAGGCTGCGAATATCCATTCTTGAACCAATGGGCGAGCCCCTCGACGTAAACGGTTTTGCCATTATCCACCGTACCTTGGGGATCCATGTCAAAATCTCCCGAAAGATGGCGGTAGAGGATCACCGCGCCCTCGACGGCGGCAGTATCGTCGCCCGCCCCGGGATTGACGGGATAGACGCCGTTTTCCTGGCGATAATTTTCGAGCCCGCCTTCGAGCGTGGCCAGAAGCTGGCGAATCTGGTGCCGCTTCATCGTCGCCATGATCCCCGAAATCGACGCGATCGTAATCGATGCAAGCACCCCCACCACCGAAATCGCGACGAGCAACTCGATCAGCGTAAATCCACCGAACCCGTCGCCCCTCAACCCCACCGTTTGGCGCGCGACAGAGGTCTCGTGGTTCATTCCTGAAAGAGGTTGGTTACCGAAATCAATTCCCCCAGTTGGTGATCCACTTGGCCTCGTCGCTGAAGTCGGGGTGTTCGGCATCGGCGCCGGCCACCGACCACATGTCGTAGGTGGGATTCCGGGTCGGCTTGTTTTTCATGTTCGGCGGAAACGCGACATAACGTACCGGCCCCCCCAAAGGATCCACCACTGCATAGCCTCCTTGAAAAGGCGCGGAGCGCTCTTGTCCAGGTTTTCGCCCATTTCTCTCGCGATTGGACCAGTTGTCGAGCCGCTCCACATAGATGGTCATGTCATCGTCCACAGTTCCTTGCCCATCCATATCGAAATCACCGGATAGGTGCTTGTAGAGGATGACCGCCCCTTGGACCGCCACGCCGTCATCTACCTTAGAACTGCCGCTCGCCCCCCCCCCCTCCGGATTCAGCGGGTAAATGGCGTTGTCCTGTTTGTAATCTTCCAGACCCGCCTCCAATTCCGCGACAAACTGCCGGATCGATTTGCGCTTGATGTTTGCCATGATCCCGGGCAGCGACGCGATCACAATACTTGCCAGCACCGCCACCACCGAGATCACGATCAACAATTCAAGCAGGGTGAAACCCGCGCGGACACGATCTTTGACAATCCTCATGGCATTCCTGTTGTTTGACATTGTAAATACTAGCCAATCAACCACCCTCCTGCAAGCCTTGAATGATATCGACCATTGGCAGGAAAAGCGCGATGACGATGGTCCCCACAATCAGCGCCAGAAACACGATCATGATCGGCTCCAGCATGGAGGTCAGCGCTTCGACGGCGTTGTCCACTTCGTCATCGTACACGTCGGCAACTTTAAGCAACATGTCCGGCAACTGACCGGTCTCCTCGCCGACATCGACCATGCTGATGACCATCGGCGGGAAAATCCGGCTCGCTTCGAGCGGAGCCACCACAGATTCCCCCTCCCGGACCGCCTCGTGCACCTTGTCGATGGCCTTGGAAATGACGACGTTGCCCGCCGTTTCGCGGGTGATGTTGAGCGCCTGCAGGATTGGAACCCCGGAGGTCACCAGCGTCCCCAGAGTCCGGCTGAACCGTGAAATACCGCTCTTGAGCTGGATCGGGCCGATCAGCGGCATCTTCAACAGCCACCGGTCGATGAGAACCCGGCCGCCGCGGCTGGCCGCAAACACCTTCCACAGCGCGTACACGACGACAAATCCCAGCAGCAGCCAAAGCCAACTTCCTTGGATCCAGCGGCTGGCATCGATCACCAACTGCGTCACCTTGGGCAGCGGGCGCCCCTGAAGCATTTCCTCGAAGATCTTTTCGAACTTCGGCACGATGAAGGCCATCAGGAAAATCAAAATCGCCATCGCGATCACGATCACGATGATCGGATAGACCATGGCCGCCACGATGCGGTTTTTCAGCTTCTGGGCTTTTTCCTGGTATTCGGCAAGGCGCTCGAGGACGAGTTCGAGAACGCCGCCCAACTCGCCGGCCTTGACCATGTTGACATAAAGTTTGTCGAAAATCCGCGGATGCTGGCCCAGGCCCTCCGAGAAGGTGCTGCCGCTCTGCACGGAATCGGCGAGCGTGTTGATGGTGCGTTGCATCACCTTGTTTTTCTCCTGGTTTCCCAACACGGTGAGCCCCCGGAGCAACGGAAGTCCGGCGTCCACCAGCGTCGCCAACTGGCGGGTGAAAATCATCAGCACCTTGCTCTTCACCTTTCCGCCCTTTCCGCCGCCGCGGGCGGCCGAACGGGTCTTCTGGGCTTTCTTGGCGCGACGCTTCGCCGTTCCGGATACGCCGCCCCGTCCTTCGGCGGCCACCTGCGTCGGGTAGAGCCCGCTCCTTCTCAGCTGGGAGATCGCATCCGCCTCGTCGGAGGCCGAGATGGTCCCCGTCGTTTCCTCGCCTTTCGCATCCAGCGCGATGTATTCAAAATTAGCCATGATGGGTTGTCCGTTGCTGTTTTTTTGTCAGGAAAATCTTGGGTCGTGTATTTACTTGGAGATTACAAAGATCGCCTCCCCTTTTCCAAGCCAAAAAATCGTTCCGCCGCCGATTGTTTTTCGCGCCACCAGCTCCGATTTTCCGACCCGAGGCCGGCTTTAGGTGTATTTCAGCACCTCTTCAATGGTCGTGATCCCCTCGAAAATGTTGCGCAGGCCGTCCTCGCGCAGGGTCCGCATGCCGATTTCGACCGCCTTTTGCTTCAACACCACGGTCGAGGCGCGCTGGGTGACCATCTCGCGAATGGGGTCCGTCACGTCGAGAAGTTCGAACAAGCCTTGCCGTCCCTTGTAGCCGGTGTCGTTGCAGACCTCGCATCCGCGGCCGGTGTAAAACTCCCGCCGCCCCACGTCCGACAGCGTCAGGCCGATCTGCGCGAGCACCGCCTCGCTCGGTCGGTAGGCCACCTTGCAGTTGTCGCAAATGCGGCGCAGCAGACGCTGCCCGAGCACTCCCTCCAGCGTCGCCGCGACCAGGAAAGGCTCGCACCCCATGTCGATGAGACGCGTCACCGCGCCCGGCGCGTCATTGGTGTGAAGCGTCGAAAAAACCAGGTGTCCCGTCAGGGAGGCCTGAATCGCAATCTGGGCCGTCTCCAGATCGCGCATCTCGCCGACGAGAATGCGGTCGGGATCCTGCCGCAAAAACGCCCGCAGGACGCGGCCAAAGGTCAGGCCGATGCCGTCATTGATCGGCACCTGCATGATGCCCTCGATGTCGTACTCGACCGGGTCCTCGGCGGTGAGCAGCTTGCTGTCGACGGTGTTGATGCGGCGGAGGCAGGCATACAGGGTCGTGGTTTTTCCCGCGCCCGTCGGTCCGGTGCAGATGAAAATGCCGTTCGGCTTCTCGATCGTGTCGGTGATGTACTCGAAGATGTATTCCGGGAGATTGAGGTTCTCGAGATCGAGATTCACGTTCGAACGGTCCAGGACACGAAGCACCACGCTCTCCCCGTAGGCCGTCGGCAGGGTGGAAACGCGCATGTCCACCTGCTTGTCTCCGATGGTCTTCATGATGCGGCCATCCTGCGGCAGACGGGTTTCGGCGATGTTGAGATTCGACATCACCTTGATGCGGGAAATGATCGCCGCCTTCAGGTGCTGCGGCGGCGGCGCCATTTCGTAGAGCGCGCCGTCGACGCGGTAACGAATCTTGAAGTCGTGCTCGAAGGGCTCGAAGTGAATGTCCGAAGCCCTTTCCTTGATGGCCTGGTAGAGCACCAGATCGACGTAGCGGATGATGGGCGCCGAGTTTGCCTCCGACGCGGCATCATCCCCGGTCAGGGAGGCGGCTTCACGCTGGAGTTCCACCAGCGCCTGGTTCATCCCCTCCGAATCCTGCCCGTAGAAGCGCTCGATCAAATCGCGGATCTGCTTCGGCTCCGCGACGGCCGGCACCACCGCGTGCCCGAGCGAAAAACCCAGTTCCTCCAGCCCCTGCGGGTCGAGGGGATTGGCCAGCGCCACCATCAGGCCCTCCTCGGTGATCTGAATCGGAATCGCCTCGTGAAGCCGCGCCATCCCGGCCGGCAACGCCTTCAACAACTGTGGCGCCGGGGTGAACTGGCTCAGGTCGAAATACTCGCCGCCGATGTCCTCGGCGATCAGTTGGTAAAGCTGGTCCCGAGTCAGGATCTGATAGTCCTCGAGGACCGAGACCACATCCTTACCGGACTGCTCGACCGACGAGACCAGATCGTCCCGCTGCCCGTGGTCGATCACATCCCGGGCCACCAGCAAATCGGCAACGCTTTCCGCATTCATGTCTTTGTTCTCCCGCTGTCAAAAATTCGTGTTCTTCGCCAAGGTCGCGCTCCCCCTCAATCCGAGTCCGACATCGTCACGCGCACCACCTCGGCCGCCGTCGTGCGGCCGGCCAGCACCTTTCGCACACCGTCCTCGCGCAGAGTCCGCATCCCCAACTCCCGCGCCCGCTTGCGCAACTGCGGCGTCGATTCATTGCGGTTGATGATGTGGCTGATTTCCTCGTCGATGTTGAAGATCTCGAAAATCCCCATGCGGCCCTTGTACCCCGTGTTGCGGCAGGTCCGGCAGCCCGTCCCGGCCTTGATGGTCGCCCCCTCCATCTGTTTGGAGTCCAGTTTCAGGGACTTGATCTCCTTGTCCGACAGAGTCGCGTCCGCGCCGCAGTCCTTGCAGATCTTGCGGACCAGCCGCTGGGCCATGATGGACCGAACGGCACTGGAAATCAGGAACCGCTTCACCCCGATGTCGGCCAGACGAGCCACCGCCGACGGCGCGTCGTTCGTGTGCAGCGTGCTGAAGACCAAGTGCCCCGTCAGACTCGCGTTGATCGCGATCGACGCCGTCTCGAGGTCTCGAATTTCCCCGATCATGATGATGTTCGGCGCCTGGCGCAGGATGGCCCGCAGCGCCGCCGCGAAAGTCATCCCGATGTCCTCCTTCACCTGCACCTGGTTGATGCCGGACAACAGGTATTCCACCGGGTCCTCGACCGTGATGATCTTGCGGTCCGGTTTGTTGATCACGTTCAGACAGGCGTAGAGCGTCGTCGTTTTGCCCGATCCCGTCGGTCCCGTCACCAGCAGGATCCCGTCCGGCAGCCGGATCAGTTGATTGAAATTCTCCTGGTCATCGGCGAAGAAACCCAGCTCCGGCAGACCTATCACCAGCGACTGCTTGTCCAGGATACGCATGACCACGCTCTCGCCATGGTTGGTCGGCACGGTCGAGACACGCAGGTCGAGGTCGCGGTCGCTCATCGAGGCCTGGATACGACCATCCTGCGGCAGGCGCTTCTCCGCGATGGACATCGAGCCCGTCATGATCTTGATGCGGCTGACGACGGCCGACATCAGGCGGCGGGGATGGCTCGCCACCTTGTGCAGCGAACCGTCAATGCGATAGCGGATCCGCAGCTCGTTTTCCAACGGCTCGATGTGAATATCCGACGCCCGATGCTGGTAGGCCTCCGCCAGGATCTGATGCACCAGACGGATCACCGGCGCGTCGCCGCCTTCCTTGCCCGCGCCCATGTCGTCGTTGCCGCCGACCGTGACCGTGCTGGCGTTCAGCTCCTGCGCCTGCTCGGCCGTCATCTCGCCGCTGTAGAATTCGATCAGGCACTGCCGGATCTGCGCGCGCGTCGCGCACACAAACTCCGGCTCGTACTGGATCACATGGCGCACGGAGTCGAGCGTGTCGAAATCCAGCGGATCGCTCACCGCCACGTAGAGGTGCGAACCGTTGAAGCCCACCGGCACCACCTTGTAGCGCAACGCCACCTCCGCCTCCATCGCGCCGGTCACCGCTTCATCGATCTCCAGCTTCGTCAAATCCACGAAATCCATCCCCGAGCTGACCGCCAGTTCGCGCGCCACGTCCTCCTCCGTGAGCTTCCCGAGTTTCAGGAGCGTCTCCAGCATCGTGTCCTGGCCCTTTTTCATCTGCCGGGCCGAGTCGAGATCGCTCTTTTCGAGGCGGCCGCTCTCCTGCAGGAGTTCGATCAGGTAATCTTCGTTCGCGTACAAGGTTTCTGTCCGGTTAGCGTTTGAGTAAATCTGAGGTGTTTCCGTTTCGGGCGACGCCTTTTCGTATTCCGTCCTTCCACCCGCCCCGGAGGCGACGAGGGGCTCGAATTTCGGAAATTATGGCCACTTCTACAATAAAAAAATGCGTCTCGCCGTTTTCACATCCTGCGCTCCGAAAGCCCGCAATGCAAGGCTTCGAGAGCCGCCGGCCTCACCCGCCCAGCAATTCCGACCATCGCGCCTCGTCGAATCCCACCGCGTCGCCCGCGTCCGTGAGGAGAAAGGGCCGCTTCACCAGATTGCCGTTCCCCGCCAGCAGCCCGATCGCCTCGTCCACCGACATGTTCGGCAGCCGGTCCTTCAGATTCAACGCCCTGTAGTCCTGACCCGAAGTGTTGAACAGGCGCCGCAACTCGCCGCCGAGGCCTTTCAGCATCCGCATCAGCTCCGCCTTCGACGGCGGGCGCTCCCGGATCGGGATCTCCTCCGGATCGATCCCCCGCGCCTTCAGCCACGCCACCGCCTTCCGGCACGTGCCGCACTTCGCGTAGGTGTAGAGCTTCATTCCGAAAAAAGTCGGGATTGAGGGGAGACACGAAAGCCCGGGAAATTTCCCGGGCTTTCGAAATTCCGGAAAGATCTCCGGGCACCTCCGAATTCAGGCTTCCATCGGTCCCTCGACGCCACCGGCAATCTGTTCACGCGTGATTTGGACCGGCTTGTAGCCCCCCATGGCCTTGAACGCCAGGAGCAGCAGCAGATAGATTACCGCCATCGTCGCCGGGATGAACGAATCCGCCACCAAGGTCCGGCGATCGCCCCGGATGTCCGCATCGACCACCTTTTGCTGCTCCGGAGTCTTGGTTTCGGCTCCCTTCGCTTCGCCCAGTTTTTTCCCGTCCAGGCCCACGACCTCATCGAAAATAGTGAATTTCGAGCCCTTGTCCGCCTTGTAGGCGTCGTAAAGCGCCGCGTCCTCCTTCTTGAGTTCCTCGCCGACAAAGCGGTCCTTCGCATACCCGAGCCCGGGCGAACCGATCAGCCCGGCGCTCATCATGCCAATGCCTCCCATCAGCGAAATCGCCACCGCGCCCGTGCGGGGGAAGCGGTCCGATGCCACCGCGAGCATGGTCGGCCAGAAAAAAGTCTTCCCGATCCCATAAACCGTCAGCGCAAGGAAGGCCATCGCGAATCCCTGGGCCATGCTCGTCAGATTCAAGCCCACACAGGCCAGAACCGCGCACACGAAGAGAATCCCGATCGGGGAGAGCTTGAGGTTCTTTTCAATGAAATGCGCGCAGAACCGAAGCCCGAACATGACGAGAGACGTCCAGATAAAGAGCAGCTTGCCCTGACCGGGCGAGAGAATGTTGCCCGTGATGTTCTGCATCCACTGGTCGGTCCCCAACTCCACCGCGCCCACCAGGGCGTGCGTGATGAAAAGCACGAACAAGAGAATGGCCCCGAGGGAAAACCGGGTCATCACGCCGATTACCAGCAGGAGCCCGCCCCCGATGAGATAGGCCCAGAGCTTCGGCAGGCCCAGCTGAGCGCTGAAAAAGAGCGCCACCAGGTAACAGACCACCAAGCCTCCGAGAATGCCGACATCCTTGAACATGTCCCAGAACTTGACCCCCTTGGCGCTCGCCTCCGATTTCGGAAAGTGCTGGCCGAAAAACATGATCCCATACAGCACCGTCGGAATCAGATAGAGGGCCAGTTGCACCTTCCAACTCAGATGCATCCCTTCGTCGAGAATCCACCCGACCGCCGCGCCGAGTACCAAGCCCGCCGGCCACGAGGCGTGCAGAATGTTCAGGTAATGCGTCCGATTGTTTGGAAACAAGGTCGCCACCAGCGGATTCGCCACCGCTTCCAGCGTCCCGTTCGCGAGCGCGAAAATGAACATTCCCCATTTCAGGAAATTGAAGGCCGTTTGCTGATCCTGACCGGGATTCGCCGCGAATGTGACGAACGCCGAGATCACATGAAACGCGAAGGCCGCCACCACCAGTTTCCCGTAGCCAATCTTGTCCGCCAGGACCCCGCCAATGATGATGCCAAAACAGAAACCCGTGAATCCGGCGCCGCCGATGTCGCCCAACTGGGTGCCGGTGAATCCAAACTCGCTCCCCCAGTTGTCGAAAATGCCTCCCCGAATCGCGAAGCCAACGCCCGCGGCGAGAATGGCCATGAAACCCGCCCACAACAGGCGCTTGGCGTTGGACGCGATCCCAGGATCGTGCGTGTCGGTGATATCGTCGATGGTGCTCATAAGATAGGGTGGTCTTTGACCGGAGGATTTGGGTTGGTTTTTCGGAAAGCCGAACCCTTTAAGGCATTGGCCCCGGTTCGGGCAACGAAAAAATGCCCCACGTAAGTTCCAAAAAACGAACGCCGACACGGCCAACCCCGACCCCGACCTCGCTCATCCACCAAGCTCGAACGGTTAATTTTCCTCCGACGCCCCCTCCTTGCGCATCCACAGGTGGCTTCCCGGCTGCTCGCCCTCGACCTCGATCCATTCGCCGGGAAAGCTCTTCCGCTGCCAGTGCCGCCATTGCTGGCGCCGCACCTCGTCCACCGGCGTGCCTTTTTCCTGCGCCTCGTGATTCATCATGAATTCCCGGTCATCGTTTTCCGCCGCCACCGTTTTTTTCACGTAGTCGCCGTAGTCGCCCGCCGGCAGCGTGCGCACCGAGAGCAGCCCCTCGTGCGTCTCGCCCACCAGCCGGTTGTTCTTCAGCTCCTGAATCTCCGCCATCCGGTTGCGGCGGCTGGCCATCACGTCCTTGTAATTCGCCCGCGCCTTTTCGGAGGCCTCGT
This sequence comes from Akkermansiaceae bacterium, assembly GCA_024233085.1. GTDB lineage: Bacteria > Verrucomicrobiota > Verrucomicrobiia > Verrucomicrobiales > DEV007 > JAEUHH01. The sequence continues at coordinate 13,873 of JACKQC010000020.1, read as the reverse complement.
CCTTTTCCCCGTGCTGATAGACATGGACCTCCATGTCCATCTCCACCTTCAGCGGGTCCTTCGTCCCGACATTGACGTCGACCGCCTTGCAGCCGCCCAGAAAGGCCAGAATGCCCCCCGCGGCCGCCAATGCTGACCATACCCTGTTCACTTCTCGAGGTAACCCTGTTCAGTCGCCGACCGTACCCTGTTGGGTCGCGGCGACGGCGCCCGCGTTTTTGGTTTCGGTTTCGTGTTTCGTTTCGGTGTCCCCCGCCGCGGTCTCCGCGTCGGGGTCCGTCTTCTTTTCGCCCCGCCAGTCGTGGGCGTAAAGGTTGAATTTTCGCGCGCCCTCCGGCCCCTCGAGCGCGAGGCGCAGCCACCCGTCCCGATTCAGGAAATACAAATCGCCGCGACCCTCGTCGTAGTCGAAGTCCTTCAGCACGTCGAAGCCGATTTTGGCGAAGCTCTTTTTCCACGCCGACCAGGACTCCGGCAGATTCTCCAGCAGGTCGTCCACCTTCGTCACGTTGATCCGGCCGGGGGTCAGCGACACCAGTTCGCCGTAGGTTTCGCCAAAGACCAGGTTGCGCCCCTCGGAGACCAGCTTGCCGCTGACCTTCCCGTCCATCACGAACTGCTCCGGCGCGATCGCCCGGGTGATGGGGCCCATGTCCAGCTCCGTGCCCGAAACCCAGGCGTCCCACTTGCCCAGATCGTCGAGGTAAACATTGAACTCGCCCTCCGCGTAGCCGTTGTAGGCGGCGCCGCCAAAGCGCCCGAAGATGCCGTTCGTGTCGTAGGTCACCGTCAGGTAGAGCTTTTCGGCCACAAACTGTTGCCACACCGCCTTTTTCAGCTCGAAGGTCTGGACCAGGTTGTTGCTCTCCTGCTTGATCGGCACGTTGAACTCGATCTTTCCCTCCAGCCCGTGCAGCGACAGTTGCAGGTTCGGAAACTCGTAAACGTGGTCCTCGTTCGGAATCCGCAGCTTCAGGTTGATGTCCCCCTTGTCCATGTTCGTCGTCGCCTCGAAGGGAAAGGGCACCACCCCGATCGGGTAACCGACCGGGGCGATCACGATCTTCCCGAAATGCGCGTTGATTTGCTTGATTTCCCAGCCCGGCTCGCCTTCGGCGTCCTCCGCCGGCGCGGGGTCCGGCGCCACCGCGCCCTCGAAGCCGACGGCCACGCCCTCGTTCTGCTTCCGGTAGTTGCGCTGGTAGTCGACCCACCAGAAAAGCGGCTGCCCCACATTCAGTTCCGGCCCGATCAGGTCCACCTTGTCCACCCGGCGATTCGCCAGCCCCGCCAGGGTGAACTCCGCGAAAACCGAGGGCAGATACGCCACCCGGAGGAAGCCGTCGTACGGATCGCGAATCTCGATGCCCGACAGCTCGATCTTCTGCGGCTTGTCCTGCAGCTGCATCCCCGTCCCGCTCAGCGGCAGGTCCTCGAGCTTCGTCTCGATGTCGAACTCCAACCCCGCGATCTGCGGAATCAGCGCCTCGAACCGCACCCGGCTGTGTTCGACCGAAAATTCGCCGATCCGCCACCCTTTCTCCGGCTTTTCCGGCTCGCTTGCCGCCGCCGCCGCCTGGCCGCCGACGGTCTTCCCCGCGTCGCCGTCGCCGGGAGTGGCGGCCTCCGGTTTCTTTCCGCCGTCTCCCCCCGCCTTCCCTTTGTCGTCCCCTTCGACAAACTGCCGCAGCCCCTCGCCGATTTGCAGCGTCGCCCCGTCGATCGCGATCTTCTCGATGCGCCGGTCGCGCTGGAGGCCCTCGGCGGTGAAATCGACGATCAGCGATTTCACAAATCCCACGTCAAACCCGTTCGATCCCCGTTCCTGGCCTTCCCCGGCGACTTTGGCTTCGGCGCCGTCCGCGGGAGCCGGGGGCGGCGGGGCGTCTTTCGGGAACAGCCCGCCCAGGCGCGGCGACGGGTCCGGCTCCGCCGGGGCCTCGGGCAGACCGTCGGGCCGGGGTCTCGGCCCGGCCTTCGAAACCTCCGCGGCCTTCGGGTCGGCGACCGCTGCCTCTCCGGACCGAGGCGGGCGGCTCCGCACCCGGATGCGGGTCAACTCGACGCGATACGGATGCGTCGCCTCGCCGGCCAAGTCCTTCCCGGTGCCGGCGCCCGCCTCCGCCTCGCGGCTGACGAGCCGGAACTGCCCCTGCGTCCTCGGCAGCGTGTCGCCGCGCGCGCCGGTGTCCACCCGGAAAATGCCCTCCTCGACCGCCAGTTCATCCACCGTCCAGATCGGGGAAGGCGGCGATTCTTCCTTCGGCTCGGTTGCGTTCGGAGACTCGGAAGGCGCCGCTTCCTCGCTCGAGGCGGAAAGTTTTTCCACCACCCAGGCCGGCAGCGCCGTGTCCGTCAGGTTGAGCACCGGCTTTTTCATGGCGAAGGACTCGACCCGGTGACGATCCAGCACGTCCGCCACCCGAAACCGCGCCTCGATCGACTCCGCCTCGAAGGCCGGTTCCTCCTCGCGGTCGCCGACTCGCGGCGCGCGCAGCGTCAGCGTCTGCACGGCGGGCGACTCCGGAAGGCCGTCGCCGAAACTCAAGTCCCGAAAATCGCCCTCGATCCCGAAGCGCGCCGCCGGCAGGGGCGCGTCCGCCGCGCCGAGATCCCGCAGCGTCACCTCGCCGTCCGCGACCGTCCACCGATCGACCGTGAAAACACCCGGCGCCTCGCCGGCTTCCGACGGTGCCGCCGCGGACTCGGGAGAAGCGGCTGGTTTGGCCGATCCGGCGGCGAAACGTCCCGTCGTTTCCCTCGACCACTCGATCACGGGCCGCGCCAGCGCGAGCGAGCGCACCCGCCGTTTCGGCCCGGACAACTCCGCGGGCAAAAACTCCGCCGTCACCGCGTCGATCGTCGCCAGGGCCGGCGCGTCGCCCGCCTCCGCGGCGTTTCCGGCGATCCGCAGCCGGCGCAGGGTCAGCGCCAGCGGCCCGGGCGCGCCGAGTTCGCCGTTCCCGGCCGAAAAACTCAGGTCACGCCAGTCGACGGACGTTTCGAAGGAGACATCGGGCAGCACCGGCATCGATCCCGCGCCCGCCGAACCGTCGAAACCCGCCGCCGCGAACCGCGCGTTCGGGAGTCTCAGCCGGCGAATCACGACCGCGAAGCCCCCGCCTTTTCCCTTCCCGGCGCCGTTCTTCGGCGTTGCCTCGCCGTCGCCGCCGGCGGCCGGGGACGACGGCTCCGCGTTTTTCTCGCCGAAAGCCGCGAGGTCCGCCGGCGTCAGGCGCGCCGAGAATCCGCCAAGAGCCAGTTCGTCCACTTCGATCGCGCCCAGGTTCGGCCGGACTTTCACGGCCGCGTCGATTTTCGCCGCCCGGAGCAGGTCGCCGTTTTTTCCGGCGGTCACATCGGCGAGCTTCAGCGTCACCGGCGCCTCGCTGAGCCATTCCTCCGCCGCGAAGTCCAGCGCACCCGCCTCCAGTTCCCAGTTGAAGGAGAAAGGCGGCGCCCCGGTCAGCTCGGACTCCACCCGGCCGCCTTTCACGCTCAGTTGGTCGGTCAGTTTTCGCAGCGCGCTCAGATCCGGCGCCGCGCCGCCGTCCTCGCCGCCGTCCGCGGCCTTCCCCTCCCCCCCCGGCAGCGAGGCGTCGCTCAGCCGGACGACCGGTCCCTCCAGCGCGATGCGCCGGAATTTCCGCTCCGCCCGCAGTTCCGCCAGATCGTAGTCCAGCGTCACCCCGGCGATGGCCAGCAGGGGCGGCGCGCCCTCCGGCAGCGTGTCCGGACTCAGCCTCAGATCGCGGACGCGGATGACGCCCTTTTTCGAGGCGTCCACGTGTCCCATTTCGATCCGATAGGGCGCGGCGAATTCCGAGGCGACCAGATTGGCCAGACCGGTCAGGTTGCGCCAGGCCAGCCACGCCACCCCGCAGACGATCACCGCCGCGACCAGGATCATCGCCCCGAACCACGCGAACAATTTCACCAGCCAGCGAAACAGCCAGCGCCGCCGCGCCTTTTCCGCGCGCGGCGACGGCTCGCTCGGTTCGGAGTTCGTGTTCGTCGGGTCGGCCATCGCGGTCTTAAAAATTTTCGTCAGCCTCCCGGGCTTCCCCGGTAGGCGAGAACGCGGAAGCAGAAGTCCGGCTCGATGCCGTCCAGCACCCGAGTCTCCCGGAACAGCGCCTCGTCATCGAGCAGCGCGAAGCCGTCCGGCACCTGCGCGCGGTTGAAGGTTCCATGACCGTAGGCCACCAGCAAGGGCGCGCCTTTCCCGCGGGCCTCGGCCATCAGCGCCTCCAGCTCCGCCCGGGAAAAGGCCTGCCGCATCCGCGGATCGTAGGTCGGCATCGTCTCGCCGCCGTGACCGTACACCGCGCAGACCGCCTCCGGCGCGCGCGCCCGCGTTTCGGCGAACAAATTCGCCAGGTCGCGCAGCGGCGCGTAGGGACGCTCCCGCAGATTCCCGATCGCCGGCATCACCAGGGCAAAATATGCCGCGAAAGCCGCCGTCACCGCGCCGACCCGCCAGTGGCGTCCCTTCTTCTCCTCCGCGATGAAGGCGCCCGCCGCGAGCCCGATCAGCAGCGACACCGGCGCCAGCAGATACACCACGAAACGCGAATAGTAATAGCCCTGCGTCCACCACAAGGCCGCCGAGACGCCCGCCGCCGCCAGGAACAGTCCGAAAACCGACCACGCCCAGTCCCGGCGCCGTTTCCACAGCCACCACGCCCCGGCCAGCGCCGCGCCCGCGAAAAGGACGCCCGCCACCCAGCGCAGCGCCGCCGGACGCGAGGCGAAATCGGCCAGCCCCCGCGTCTCCCGCATTTCGGCCAGCTTCAGCGGCATGCCGGTGAAGAGATCCGTCGCCGTCTCCAGCGCGCGCCCCGCCGTCAGCGAATGCCCGTGGTTGCGGTCCAGCTCCTTCGGCACCCAGACCGGCATCTGCGCGACGTTCGGCGCGAACAAAAAAAGATACGCCATCGCCGCCGCCACGTTCACCGCCACCAGCCGCGAGAATGCCGTCAGCCGCGCCTCGCGCGGTTGCCAGTTGCGCGGGATCGCGAAGGCCGCCACCGCGAAAAACGCCAGCGCCACCGGTGTCGCGTGCAAAAACGACCAGACCAGCAGAAACTGCACCGCCCCGAAGGCCCACCACGCGCCCCACGAGGCCCCGTGCCGCTTGTCCAGCAGCCGCGTCAACACCGCGCACCCCAGCGCCGCCCAGAGCACCAGATAACTGTAGGCCCGCATGTCCACCCCCATCCGGATGTGCCACGGATGTCCCGCCAGCAGCAGGGCCGCGCACACGCCCGCCCACGGGCCGCCCCAGCGCACCCCGAGCCAGCCCACCGCCAGCACCGCCCCGATCGACGCCAGCCAAGTCGGGAAACGCAGCGCCCGGTCGCTGAAAAGCTCCGGCCGCGCCGGCTTCGTCGCCGCCCGCCAGATCCGGTGGCTCAGTTGCGCCGGCACCGAGGCCACCGCGTGGTTGGTCGGCTTCGTGTAAAACCACATCGCCCGCGCCGGGCTCGGCTTCGCGAAATAGCGGCCGTCCACCGGATCGTCCGGTTTTCCCAGATAATAACCGACCACCGCGTGCTGCGCCGACCACAGCTCGTCCCACCACAGGCTCCGGCCCGCCAGGTTCCACCGCAGGCCGCCCGCCAGCACCGCGATGACACCGATCGCCAGCCACGCCGCCCGCGTGCCCTCGCGCCAGTTCGCCCCGCCCTTCGGCGCCGGCAGCGCGCGCGCCCAGAGCTTCGCGCCCGCCGCCATCAGCAGCGCCAGCGGCACATTCGCCAGCGCGCCCCACCACAGCGCCAGCGCCATGGTCTGCTCCGGCTGCGCGTGTTTGCCCGCCGCCTCGCGCGCCGCGATCGCCTCCCCGATCTCGTCCGGCGTGTCCGACACCAGCAGAAAAACACCCAAGGCCGCCGCCACCGCGCCCCAGCCGATGGCCCAGGGCATCCAACCACGGCGGCTTTCCGGCGGCGTCTTCATCGAAGCGGCATCCCCTCACTCCACCACGAACCACGGATTCAGCAAGCTCTCCTTGTTGTATCGCAGCGGCTCGCGCGTCTCCCAGTTCAGCACCGCGCGGCCCGCCGCCCGCGCCACCGCGTGCGCCGCGCCCGTGTCCCACTCCATCGTCGGTCCCAGCCGCGGATACACGTCCGCCTCGCCCTCCGCCACCAGGCACAGCTTCAGCGAGCTGCCCGACGAACGAAACTCGACCGCCTTGCCCGCCGCCTCCAGCTCCGCCACAAAGGCATGCACCTCGTCGGTCAGGTGCGACCGGCTCGCCACCACCGTGACGGCCTCTTTTTCGGAAAAATGCGCGCCGCCCCGCAGCCGCTCCGGTTCCCCGCCGTCCACGCTGCGCCAGGCGCCCGTCGCCGGGTCCGCCCAGTACATCCGGTCCGCCGCCGGCTGAAACACCACGCCCGCCACCGGTTCGCCGCCGTGGATCAGCGCGATGTTCACCGTGAATTCGCCGTTCCGCTTGATGAATTCCTTCGTTCCGTCCAGCGGATCCACCAGCCAGAAGGTCGTCCAGTCCTTCCGCTCGGCGTGGGGCGTCTCCTTGTTCTCCTCGGAAATGATCGGAATCTCCGGGTAACGCTCCCGCAGCGCCGCCACGATCACCGCGTTGCCCGCCCGGTCCGCCTCCGTCAGCGGCGAGCGATCCTCCTTCACATCCACGGCGAAATCCGTGCCATAGACTTCGAGGATGGCGTCGCCCGCCCGGCGAGCCGTTTCGAGCAAAAAGGCGATGTCGATTTCCGGCGGTCCCCCGGCGCCATCCGGGGCCGCGTCTGTGTGTTTCGTCATGGTTTGGTGGATCGTGTTTCGACCCGAAAAGAGCCGGGAAACGCCCCGGAGTCAACAGGGTTGAGTGACCGAGCCAACCCTGTTGGGTCGAAGGCTCAACCCTGTTCAACGAGGCCCGTCTTCACCTTGGCTGAGTTCTTTCTCGATCGCCCTCGGATGCCGCCGCAAATCGAGCACGCGCCAGATCGTGACCGCTTCCCCGCCCTCGACCCGATAATAGACGGCAAAGGGAAATTTCTTGGACAACAAACGATGATAACCAAAAAACGTCCGATGAACGCCGCCGAGGGTTACCAATGAATCGATGTCCACGAAAAGCGATTCCTGAAAATAATCCCCCCACCCCTCTTGCTGCCTCTCGTAAAAACGCCAGCCTTTCTGAAGATCCGCCAAGGCCGCGGGCTGAATCTTGACTCTCATTGCCGACCGGCGCGAAGGAGCGCCTTTGCCTCTTCCCAGTCGATGGCTCTTTCGGCGCCGGAAGCAACCCGTTCCTCTGTTTCGCGCAACGCCGCTTCGTGCCACGCCGGAGACTCCAGATCGTCACCCTCGAGGGTCAAATCGGACCAGATGATCTCCAGCAGCCGGAGCTTCTCGTCGCGCGACAAATCGCGAATGTCTTCGACCGTTACCATGGTGTCAGTCTATCTCGATGGCTCTTTCGGCTCAAGTCGATCGATCGCTCCCCGGCCCGGCCCCCGCCCGAAAGCGCAAAACCCATCGCAATCGATAAAACCTGTCAAAACCGCCCCGCTCACTTCCCCTTCACCGCTTTCTCGCGGGCTTCGCGGTTTTTCCGGATGCGGTCGAGGATGGCGGCCTCCTTGGTCAGGGCCTCGGCGGGAACGGGCGCGGGCTCGACGGTCGCGTGGGCGATGTCGGCATCGGCCGGGAGCGCGCGCAGCCGTATCGAACGATAGAAAACCGGGTCGCCGTGGTCCTGAAACGACAACTTCGCGCCGCGCGCCGCGACATCGCCGCCGCGGTTTTTGAACCGTTCGAGATCGGCCTTCCACCGCTCGTCGGTGTAGTCGAAATCGACGACTTTCTCGCCGTTGAGCCAGTGCTGGATGACGGTGCCCTTGCAGACGACGCGGGCCTTGTTCCACTCGCCGACGGGTTGGGTGGCGTCCTTCGACGGCGCCACGGCGAAGTACAGGGACGCGGCCGAGGTGCGCGGGTTGGTGCCGTCGGAGTGCTTCGCGTTGTCGAGGATCTGGTATTCGTACTGCCCGGGCCGGTAATAGACGCCGCTGTTGCCGCCCTCGCTGATCTTCCATTCGAACCGCAGTTCGAAATCGTCCGGCACGGGTTCGGTTTCCCACACCAGTGAGCCCCCGCCCTTGACGCGGGCGATGGCGCCGTCGCGGACCTCCCAGTTTCCCTTCTGAGACCAGCCCTCGTCGAGCGAGGCGCCGTCGAAAAGAAGCCGGAACCCGTCGGCTTTCTCCGCGTCGCTCAGGGTGTTCGGCGTCTCGGCGGCTTCCTGCCCCGCGAGGCGCGCCACGCCGGTCAGGACGAAAAGCAATGCCGCCGCCGGAGCGAGGGCTTTCTGGGAGGTGCGTATCGGTTTCATGGTCGGGAGGCGAATCGATCGCGGTTCGTTCGTGTTGGCGGCAGTGTATCGGAATCGCGCGGAGCGGACAGATTTTTTTCCCGAATTCTTCGGCGCGCCGCGCGTTTTTTGGCTTCGGCCGCGCGAGGGATTCGCTTGGCTTTCGACGGAATTGACGGCAGGATTCGCGCCATGAAAAACCCCACGCCTTTCTTTTTTGCCGCGATGCTGATGGCCGCGATCGTTTTTTCCGGCGCGAGGAATTCCCGCGCCGCCGGGGAGCATCCGGACGTCCTTTTCATCGCCATCGACGATCTCAACGACTGGACGGGCGTCCTGAAGGGCCATCCGCAGGCGAAGACGCCGAATCTCGACCGGCTCATGGCGCGCGGGGTGACTTTCACCAACGCGCACTGCGCCGCGCCGGCCTGCAATCCCTCGCGCGCGGCGCTGATGAGCGGGCTGCGTCCGTGGACGACGGGCATCTACACGAACGGCGATCCGGCGGCCGGGGTGATGCGCGAGACGCTGACGCTGAACCGGCATTTCCTCGCCAACGGCTACCGGGCGCTCGGCGGGGGCAAGATCTATCACGGTTTCCAGGCCGAGGGCCGCGACGACACCTGGACGGAGTGGGTGGGCCTCTTCCCCACCGCCGGCAAGGGCGTCCACAATCTCAACGGCCTCGACCGCGATCACTTCGACTGGGGACCGCTGGACGCGAAGCCCGCCGACATGGGCGACTACAAGCTGACCGACTGGGCCATCGGCGAGCTGAACAAGCCCGCCGACCAGCCGCTCTTCCTCGCTGTCGGCTATGTGAAACCCCACCTGCCCTGGCACGTGCCGCGCGAGTATTTCGACCGTTTCCCGCTCGACGCGATCGAACTGCCGGCTTTCCAGGACGACGACATCGACGATCTCCCGCCGTCCGCCCTGAAAATGGCCAATCCCGGGGGCGACCACGCCGCCGTGCTGAAGGGCGACCAGTGGCAAAGGGGCGTGCGGGGTTACCTCGCGACGATCTCCTTTCTCGACGACCAGATCGGCCGCCTGCTCGACGGGCTGGACCGGAGCCCGCGCAGGGACAAGACGGTCGTCGTGCTCTGGAGCGACCACGGCTGGCACCTCGGCGAAAAACAGCACTGGCGGAAATTCGCCCTGTGGGAGGAGGCGACGCGCACCGTCTGCACCATCGCCGCGCCGGGCGTCACCCAGCCCGACGGCCTGTGCTCCGCGCCGGTGGACTACATGAGCGTTTACCCGACGGTCTGCGAACTCGCCGGCCTGCCCGTTCCCGAGCATGTCAAGGGCCCGAGCCTCGTGCCCCTGCTGCGCGATCCCGCCGCCGCGTGGGACGGCGTGGCCGTCTGCACCCACGGCAAAGGCAATCACGCGATCCGCGACGGACGCCACCGATACATTCGCTACGCCAACGGCGAGGAGGAATTCTACGATCACCAGTCCGACCCGATGGAGTATCAGAATCTCGCCAGCGACCCCGCCACCGCCGAACTCCGCGCCAGCCTGGCGAAGTGGATTCCCGCCGAGGAAGCGCCTCCGACTTTGAAGAAAAAGGGAAAGGGGAAAGGCGGGAATCAGTAATCAGTATTCAGCGCTCGGAGAAACCGAATTGAAAAGGGGACAATTTGTGGGGACCTGTGATAGCCAAAATGACATCTGCAAAGCCCGCGGTTGAATGGCTCTCTCCTTTTCCAATACTCCATCTCCAATTAACCCGATTACTGTTTAGCAATGAGCGACGATGAACACTGGAGCCGCGTGGCGGATGAGTTAAAACAGGGAATCCTTGATGAAGGGCTTTGGCTGAAGGCGAGAACCCTGACAGATGGACCAAAAGAAACCGCCGAGCGGGCATACATCATGTTGCGGATTGAGCAACTTAAACAAGAGGCGAAAATCGAGGCGGATCGACAGGACAGGGCTCGAAGGGTAGGAGCGAAAACCTCTGATCAAATCTGGGAAATCCTCCACTCCAAAGTTCCCGACATGGATAAAGTCCCAAGAGAACAGTTCTCTGGATTGCCCCACGATTTGCACAATCCGATGCGAGCAAGTTTCATTGCTCAAAAGGCCAAGGTTCACGAATTCGTCGTCGTAGACGCGATCAAAGCCAAAAAATTGCACGGCATATTCGACGGCGAAGAATGGTGGGTGGCTGTTCGAAATTAGGCATTTGAAGAACTCCGGGGGGAGATTCAATTTACGATCTTCCTATTCCAAAGATTGAGGCTGATCTTTCTGGAAAACTGAAAACTGAAAACTGATTACTGCTCACCGATCACCGCCAAAACTTCCCCCAACAACGCCCGCGTCGTCCCCAGCGCTTCCCCGCCGTCGATGCGGCCCTCGTTTCCCGACCAGTCGCCGAAGTAGGCGCCCGCCTCGCGGAAAATCGGGGGGAAGGGCGCGCAATCCCACACGTTCATGACCGGGTCGAGCGCGATCTCCGCGCGGCCGGTGGCGACCAGCAGGTAGCCGTAGGCGTCGCACCAGCCGGCATTGTAGTAAACCGAACGCTGCAGGCGCTCCCACGCCGCGCCGCGCTCCGGGCCGACCCGGCCGAACGAAGCCGTGTCGATGTGGCAGCACACCGCGCGGTCGAGCCGCGTCTCGGCGGAGGGGCGGGCCGGTTTGCCGTTCCACCACGCGCCGAGCCCGGTGGCGCCGGAGAGCATTTCATTGAGAGCCGGAAAGTAGGCCACGCCCACCTCGGACACGCCCTCGATCTCCAGCGCCAGCAGCACCCCGTAGAGCGGCACGCCGTGAACGAAGGACTTCGTGCCGTCGATCGGGTCCACGATCCAGCGATGGCTTTTGCCGTCGGCGCCCTCCGCCCCGTATTCCTCGCCGACGATGGCGTGGTGCGGATAGGCCTTCTCGACGCGGGCGCGGACGAGTTCCTCCGCGCGGCGGTCGGCGATCGTCACCGGCGAGTCGTCGGCCTTGTATTCCGCCTCCGCGCGGTCGGTCAGGAAATATTCCAGCGTCAGACGCCCCGCCTCGCGGGCGGTTTCGCGGGCGAAATCGAGGTAGGGCTGCAAGTCTTCCGGCATCTCGCCGCTCACCCTTCCCCCGGCGGCGGGCGCGGCAACCGAAAACTGCGCTTTTCCCTTTTCCTTTGCCGGAAATGCTCCAAAACTGCCCGCCCATGAGCGACTCCCCCCCGCAACCGACCCTTCGCTGGGGCATTCTCGGCACCGCCGGGATCGCCCGGAAAAACTGGCAGGCCATCCACCGCTCCGGCAACGGCCGTGTCGCCGCCGTCGCCAGCCGCGACCCCGCCCGCGCCGCCGCCTGGATCGCCGAAAACCAGGGCCAATACGCCTTTCCCGACCCGCCCGAAGCCGTCGGCGGCTACGAGGCCCTGCTCGCCCGCGACGACGTGGACGCCGTTTACATTCCCCTCCCCACCGGCGTGAGAAAGGAATGGGTGCTCAAGGCCGCCGCCGCCGGGAAGCACGTGATGTGCGAAAAACCCTGCGGCGCCCACGCCGCCGATGTCGCGGAAATGACCGGCGCCTGCCGCGCCGCCGGCGTGCAGTTCATGGACGGCGTCATGTTCATGCACAGCGACCGCCTCCCCGCCCTGCGCGAGGCGCTCGACGACGGCGAGAGCGTCGGCGAGATCAAGCGCATCGCCTCGCAGTTCAGCTTCCGGGCGCCGGACGATTTTCTCGCCGGAAACATCCGCATGCACAGCGGCCTCGAGCCCCTCGGCTGCCTTGGCGACCTCGGCTGGTACAACATCCGCCTCACCCTCTGGGCGCTCCGCCACGAGATGCCCGCCACCGTCTCCGGCCGCTTCATCTCCCAGCTCGGCCGCCCCGACAGCCCCGAGGCCGTGCCGGCGGAGTTTTCCGCCGAGCTGACCTTCGCCAGCGGGCCGACCGCGGGGTTCTATTGCGGCTTTCTCACCGAGCACCAGCAGTGGGCCAATATCAGCGGCACCCGCGGCAACGTCCAGATCGACGACTTCGTCCTCCCCTGGTTCGGCGCCACCGTCGGCTTCGCCGTGTCCAACGCGGACTTCGTCATCGACGGCTGCGACTTTCACATGGAACGCCACGTCCGCCGCGTCACCGTGCCCGAATACGGCGACGGCCACGCCACCGCGCAGGAGACGAAACTGTTTCGGAATTTCGCCGCGCTCGCCCTGTCCGGCCGGCCCGACGACCACTGGCCCGAGATCGCCCTGAAAACCCAGCGCGTCATGGACGCCTGCGTCGCCTCCGCCCGCCGAAACGGCGAGCCGGTGTCGCTTTGAGGGAAAAACCGCCGCTTTTCGGCGTTTTCACGGTTTTAAAAATCTCTGGAGCCAAATTCCCGACAGGTGCCCGCATTTTTCGCTGGCTGGAATTTTCGCGGTTTTTTACCCTCGCCAGGATGAAAACCCTGCCCGCATCCGCCCTCCTTCTCGCCCTTGTGCTCGCCGCGCCGGCCATTGCCGCCGCCGCCGGGCCCGGTGATATCGTCCCCTTCGCCGCCGCCGCCGCCGCGAAACCCGCCAAGCCCGAAAAAAAATCCGCGAAAAAACGCCCCGAGCGCCGCAAAGACGCCGACACCGCGGCCGCCGCCGCCGCCACCGCCGCCGCCGCCAAACTTCAGGCGACCGAGAAAAAACTCGCCGAAGCCGAAAAGGAACTCGCCCATCTCCGCGACAGCCTCCACACCGCGCAGAAAGAACTCGCCGCCAAAGCCGACCGGATCGCCGAACTCGAAGCCAGCCAGAAAACCGCGCCCAAAGCCAAAACCGCCGCCGCCACCGCCGCGCCCGACAAACCGAAACCCAAACCCGCGTCCAAGCCCGCGTCCAAACCGCCCGTCGAAGCCAAACTGACCGTGATCGAGTCCGTCCGCTACGACCTCAAGTCCGCCGTCAATTATCAGGACCGCGCCCGCGCCCTCGGCCAGATCCGCGCCTTCCTCCGGCAATCGCCCAAGGCCCGCGTCGAACTCATCGGCCACGCCGACGACACCCCCTATCCCGAGGCGAACCGCGAAATTTCGGAGAACCGCGCCCAGTACCTCGCCGCCTGGCTCACCGCCAACGGCCTCCCCGAAAGCCAGATGGTGCACCGCGGCGTCGGCCAGTCCCGCCCCGCCAAAGGCGAAGCCCACGACCGCCGCGTGGAGATTATCATTCGGGAATAGCGCGAAGGCGTCGGTCGAGGATGCGTTCCGCAAATCGACGTGACGAAGCCAGAGACGTGCTCCACACTCTTGCCATGCGACTGCTTCACTATGTCGAAATAGAGAATTTCAAGCGTTTCGGAGCGCGTCAGCGAATCGAATTGGAGCACCCCGCAGTCCTGATTGGTCCGAACAACTGCGGAAAAACCAGTGCCATCCAAGCGCTGGCTCTCTGGTCGTTCGGAATAAAAACGTGGTTTTCGAGCCGGCGAGATTCCAAGGCAAGTGAACGGGTCGCCACCGCCCTGAACCGCCTAAACATCGTTTCTGTGCCCGTAACTCGAACTCGTTTTTTTTGGAAGGACGCTCGAG
>JACKQC010000019.1 GCA_024233085.1 Akkermansiaceae bacterium | reverse complement strand
CCGCGGCCGCGATCGTTTTCGCCGCCTCCTCCATCAGCAGGCCGACCTCCCAGTGCCCGGTGTGAAAACCGAGCGCCACCGGCGTGCCGTCCTCGCGCCGGATGCCACCCTGGGTGCTGAGAATCAGATAGTCGCCCCCTCCGACCCCCGAGGCGTCCCAGCCCATGCCGACATTCTGCGTCCAACCGAAGAGATGGCCGCTGGGTTGACCTTTCAGTTGTTCGGCCGTGAAGGGCAGCGTGCCCGCGGGACCGGGGCCGGCGGTTTTCAGCGTGTAAATCGAGTCGTCGCCGGACTCGAGGGGCGAATCGGGAGCTTCGGGCATGGTTCTCGCGGAAAGGGAGGAGGGGAGTCAGGCCAGCTCGACGGGATTCTCCAGTTCGCCGAGCCCGTCGATGCGGATACGGACCACGTCGCCGGGTTTCAGGGTGAAATCCGAGTCCGGCACGACGCCGGTGCCCGTCATCAGCAGGGCGCCGTGGGGAAAGGAATTCGACCGGTAAAGCCATCCGGCGAGTTCGTCGAAACCGCGCTTGATCTGCCCCGTGTCGGTCTCGCCGGAGAAGGCCGCCTGTCCCTCGCGGTCAATCTCCAGCCGGATGCGGGTGCCGCTGTCGAGCGGATCGCGCACCACGAGCGCCGGGCCGAGGGCGCAGGACCCGTCATAGACTTTTGCCTGAGGCAGATAGAGCGGGTTTTCCCCCTCGATGGAGCGGCTGCTCATGTCGTTCCCGATGGTATAGCCAAAGACCCGGCCATTTGCGCCGATCGCCAGCGTGAGTTCCGGCTCGGGCACATCCCAGCTCGAATCGGGACGGATGCACACCGGCGCGCGGTGGCCGCGGGCGCGGGCGGGCGTGGCTTTGAAAAACAACTCCGGCCGCTCGGCCTCGTAAACTTTGTCGTAGAAAATGTCGCCGCCGGCCTGCTCGGCCTCCTCCATCCGCGCGGAACGGCTGCGGAAATAGGTCACCCCGGCGGCCCAGATTTCCTGCGACTCGACCGGGGGCAGGAGGACGTCGCCCGCCAGCGCGGATGACTCCTCCGCCGGCATGGCGTCCCCGAGCGCGGCCTCCAGGTGGGCGGCCGGATCGGGCGACTGAAAGAGTGTGTCGAAGGAGAAGTCCCGCAGCCGGAAGAACCCGCCCGCGGTGCGGGCGAATCGGCCGGAGGCGGTGTTGAAGATTTCCGTGGCTTGCATCGCCGGGACTATAAAGGCGGCGTGAACCGGCTGGCAAGCCGCCTTCCGGACCGGAAATCGGCTTCCCGGGAGCGATCGGGAGCGGCCTTTCTTAAAAAAATGCCAACCGGCGCTAAGAACGGCGAGTCGCGTGACGTAGAAAGAGAGAACACCCGCGACCGCCGACGCGGAATGGGAAACGGATTCCACGCCGGCTTTGCAATTTTTCCACAAATTTGTAGTGGCCGATCCGGGAAGGCGGGCTCAGGGTGAGGTCGTTCGCCAAACGCGAACCCGAACATAACCATCAACCAAGGAGGAGAAAGCCATGAACGAAGAAAATCCAGAGAGCGCCGGTTACGAACCGGTTGACGAAACCACTCCCGCACCCGCCATGCTGCGGCGCCTGACCCTGCGGCGCGACACCATCGTGGTGGAGGGCGGGGCGGAGCTGCCGTCCCAGTGGTGTGTGAAGTGCGGCAAGCCGGCCCGAAAGGTGATCAACAAGGCCCTGCGCAATCCGATGAATCCCGCCACCTGGTTCGGCGGTCGCGTCCGGGTGCCCGTTGGCCTGTGCCGGAAACACGGGGAAAGCCGCGCCGTGGCCGTGGCGGCCACCTGGTCGCTTTTCGCCGTCGGCGCCGTCATCGCGATCGGGTCGCTCTTGTCGCTGAAATTCGTCGGCTTCGGCGTCGGGTTGCTCGCCGTCCTGTTTTCGGGCGTGTTCCGCGCCACCTCGCCCGTGTCGTCGAAATACGCCGAGTCCGATTGCTACGAAATCGAGGGATCCGGCCCCGAATA
The DNA here is from genome assembly GCA_024233085.1 of Akkermansiaceae bacterium. Taxonomy (GTDB): domain Bacteria; phylum Verrucomicrobiota; class Verrucomicrobiia; order Verrucomicrobiales; family DEV007; genus JAEUHH01. Next base: position 118,404 of record JACKQC010000019.1, on the reverse strand, counting down.
CCGCGAGGAACTGCGGCGTGGGGGATTCGTCACGGAGCGCGACGACTGAGGGCTCGGAAGGGCGTTGCGGGGCGGGTCGGCGGACGCTACGGTGTCCGCCGATGCGTCTCTTTTCTCCGGTCTTTTCCGGTTCCCCGGTCCGCGCGGGCGCGGGGCTTGCCTTGATCCTGTGCCTGTCGCCCGCCGGCGGCGGCACCCGGGGCGAGTCCGCCGTCTCGGTCGCCACCCTCGCGGCCGGCGACCTGGTCGAGTACGCGAGGCAACCCGCGCCGGTGCGGCGGCTCATCGACAAGGCTCTCGCCCTGACGCGCCGGGATCTGGGATACCGTTTCGGGTCCAACTCGCCCGAAAACGGCGGCATGGACTGTTCCGGCACCATCAATCACACCCTCGCCTCGGTCGATCTGCGGCCGCCGCGCACCTCCTACGACCAATACCAATGGGCGCGGAAGGCGGGGGGCCTGAACGAGGAACCGGGCGGTTTTCACAGCTTCGACCATCCCGCCTTCAAACGACTCCGGCCCGGCGACCTGCTTTTCTGGACCGGCACCTACCAGACCGACGGACGCGACCCGCCGATCTCGCATGTGATGATTTACCTCGGAACCCACCGGGGCGACGGTCGGCCCGTGATTTTCGGCGCCAGCGACGGGCGTCGCTTTCGGGGCAAGCGCATCGCCGGCGTCAGCGTCTTCGACTTTCCGCTGCCCGGGACCGATTCGCCGTCGAAATTCATCGCCTTCGGGCCGGTGCCGGGTTTGCGATGAAACCCGCGATCGTTAAGAACTCCAAGAGAATTGGGCTTGCGCCGGCAAGAGGGTCTGCGACCTTTTCCGCGCTATGAACCTTCGTTCCCTCATCAAAATCGCCGTCTGCGGCATCGCCGCGGTTTCCTTTTCGTTCACCAGTTGCACGCCGACCCAGCAAGGCGCCGCCATGGGCGCCGGGATCGGAGCCGGAGCCGGCGCCCTGATCGGCAACCAGTCCGGCAACGCCGGCGAAGGCGCCCTGGTCGGCGCGGCCGTGGGCGGCCTGTCCGGCGCCCTCATCGGCAACGCCCAGGAAAACTCGAATCGCAACAACAACTACCGCTACTGAGTTTCCCGCCGCCCGTGTCCGCCCCGGACCGATAAGCGGGTGGATCGGAAATGGCACTTTGTGAAAATCCCGGGGCCGGTCGTTCGAGACCGGTCCCGGGTTTTCTGTTTCCACTCGACGAAGAAAGAGAGGAAAATTCGCCCTCCCATCAGCGCGGCGAGGCTTCGGCCAACAGCTCGCGGAGCCGCCCGGCCGGGATGACGAGGGTCGAACTCAGCGTCGCCCGCGCGATCGCGATGCCGGCCAACCGGCCGTCGATGTCGAAGACCGGCGTGCCGCATTGTTCCGGGGAAAGATCCAGATCCGTCTCGAAGGCGCGGGGAAATCCGGTGCGGCGGGCGCTCAGTTTCGTCCCGGCGCGCTCGTGAAACTGCGCCATGCGCCGCTGTCGCGAGGCAGGCATCCCGCCGTCTTCGGGAATCTCGCGCGCCTCGACCGACACCAGACCCATCACGCCATGGACGGCGGCCGGGTCGGGCCGCGCCATCAGCAGCGACCCCGTCGCGGGGGCGGAAAGCGCGTCCGGCAGCCCGAAATCGGCCGCCGACCCAACAGGGTTGGGTCGGAGAGTCAACAGGGTTAGGTCGTCCTCCGGAAAATCGCGGAAAACCTGGAGCGGGAGACGCGCCCCTCCGGCCAGTTCGGCGAACCAATCCGCGGTTTCCGGGGCCGGGACCGCAGTCAGAAGGCTCGTTTTCGCGAAAAAACCGCCGCTTTCGCCGAGCCTCGTGGCGAGACAAACTCGACGATCGCCCTGATGGATCGCGACAGCCGCGGCCGCCGGGGCGGGAAAGGCGGCCTCCAGCGATTCCCGCGTTTTTTGCGCGGCCAGCGGCGTTTTCGAGGCGGCACCGAGCCGGGCGCGAAGCGAGGCGGCGGCCGGTTCGCCGGCGGGCGCCGCCACCATCGGCGAGAGAGCGAGGCAGAGACAGGCGAGACGGCGGGCGGGGTGCATGCGATCCGAGGGGAGGGGGAGTGAGTGGTGGGAAAACTTTTCAGCGATTCGAGACAGTCACCATCGCCACGGTGGCGGCGTCGGCGGTGGCGGTGAAGCGCTCCATCAGTCGCGCCACCGGAACGTGGGCCACCAGGCCCGAGCCGCCGCCGTCCACGGTCTTGTGAATGCCGATCAGTCTGCCATCGAGGCTGAACAACGGGCCGCCGGAGTCGCCCGCCGTCATGCGGCAGGTCGTCAGCAGATCGTGACGGCCGCTTTCGTGGCTGAAAAATCCGAAGCGCAGGGACGCGCGCCGGGCGGCGTCGTAGCCGTAGGGATGCCCCAGCGCCACGCAGGGCGCGCCGGATTCGGGTTCGGCGTCTTCCGAGAGTTTCGCGGCGGCGCGGTCGGCCGGATCGTGGTCGAGGATGACGAGCAACGCCGCGTCGAGATCGCGATCGAGGTCAAGCACACGCGCCACGTTGCGCCCGCCATCGGCGCGGTAGAGATCGACCAGCTCGCCCCGGCGCGACACCACGTGCGCGGCGGTGAAAACGTGGCCTTCGTCGGAAACGATCACGCCGCTGCCCCAGGAATCGCCCGGCGCGGAGTAAATCGCGACGCAGCTTTTCGCGGCATCGGCGGCGACGGCCTGGATTTTGGCCTGAAGAACGGCGGGCGACAGGGCGGCGTCCGAGCCGAAGACATCAAAAGGAATCGAAAGACCAACCGAAAGAAATGCGACGCGGATCAGCCAAAAATGCAGCGTGTGAAAAGGGAAATGCATGGGGCCGGAGAGGGGATTGATCGAATCCTTGCTCTCGCGACCGAATTTTTCAAGAAAAAAATGTAAATTTTATAAAAATCGCAATTATGAGGCCGATTCCCAATCAATGGTTTTTGAAGGCGTTGCCCCGGATGTCTCCGCCGCCAGGGCCTCCAACAGGCCTGCCACGGAGGTGTCAAAGCCCGGCAGTTGCAGGTCCGGCCGGATTTCGGCCAGAGGTTCCAGAACAAAGCGGCGCTTCCGCAGTTCCGGGTGCGGCAGGACGAGGCGCGGATCGTCGAGGGTGATGTCGCCGGCGTAGAGAAGATCCACATCCACGGTGCGCGGGCTGTTTTTCGCCCGCTGATTCGGACGGCCGAGACGGCGCTCGATGGCCTGGGCCTCGTGCAGCAGGATGAAGGGATCGAGCGTTGTCACGATCTCGATCACCGCGTTGAGGAAGGCTCCCGATCCCGGCGGGCAACCGACCGGCTCCGTCTCACGGACCGAGGACACGAGGAACTCCGCGTCGGCCCCTTCATGCAGCGCGAGGAGCCGCTCCCGCGCCGTCCGCAGATGGGCGAGCCGGTCGCCGAGATTCGAGCCAAGGGCGATACCCGCGCGCATGATTTTCGAAAACCGAAAAGGGTGAACCGAAAAACCGGATCACCGCAGTCCGAGCACATCCTGCATGTCGAACAGGCCCGAGGTCAGCCCCTGATCGCGGACCCATTTCGCGGCGCGGATCGCGCCGTTGGCGAAGGTCTGGCGGCTGCTGGCTTTGTGGGTCAGCTCGACCCGTTCGCCGTCGGCGGCGTAGATCACCGTGTGGTCGCCCACCACATCGCCGCCGCGCAGCGCGTGGACGCCGATCTCCTTCGCCGTCCGCGCGCCCACATCGCCGAGGCGCCCGTGCCGGGTGTCGGTGTCGTAGGAGACTCCGGTCGCGTCGGCGAGAATCTCCGCCAGGCGACGCGCCGTGCCGCTGGGGGCGTCTTTTTTGTGCCGGTGATGCATTTCCACCACCTCGAGGTCGAATCCCTCGCCCAGGATCTCCGCCGTGCGCCGTGTGAGCCAGAAAAGCGTGTTCACCCCCACCGAGTAGTTCGGCGCGTGGACGACCGGGATCGTCTCCGAGGCGGCGCGGATGGCCTCCAGTTGCGCGTCGCTGTGGCCCGTGGTTCCCATGACGAGCGCCTTGCTGTCCGCCACGCAGGCGGCCACGAGTTCGTCGGTGAAGGTCGGCAGCGTGAAGTCGATCACCGCGTCGCACAGCGCGAGCGCCTCCGGCAACGAGTCGCCGAGGTCGATGCCCGCCGCGACGGAAACGGCCGGGTCCTCGGCGGCGCAGGCGATGACGGTCTGGCCCATGCGGCCGCGGCTGCCGGTAACGAGGAGTTTCAGAGGAGTCATGAAGATCGGTGTCGGGGAAAAAGTGGGTGTTTGGAACCCGCAAACAAAGCGTATGCGCGCCGCCTGTCCAGCCGGGCTCCGGGGCAAATCGCTTCTCGGCGCCAATATTCGCTTATCTTTCTATGAAACCGCGAATGACTTTGAACCGCGAAGGATCACGAATCTTTTCGTCTGAAACCCCGACGACTGCCGACTGCCGGAGAGCAATCAGTGCCTGCGAGCCAAAAGAAAGCTTCGTGAAAATTCGTGTCCCTGCGTGTTTCTCGCTCCCCTGGCCGGTCACAGTCCCAGCGTTTCCAGCACGGCGCGCAGTTGGGCGAGGCTTTCCTCGGGCATCCGCACCATGGGCAGGCGCAGGTCCGGTGAGCAATGACCCCTCAGGCCCAGCGCGGCCTTGATCGGCACCGGGTTGGTGTCCAGTTTCAGGAACGCCGAAAACAGCGGGTAGTAGCGGTCGTGGATCGCCCGCGCGTCCGCCAGCCTGCCCTCCCGCATGGCGCGCGCCAGGTCCGCGATGGGCCCCGGGATGAGGTTTGACGCCACGCTGACCACACCCACCGCGCCCACCGCCATGAAGGGCACGGTCAGCGAATCGTCGCCCGACAGAATCTCGAACGAAGCGGGCGCCGCCTGCCGCAGTTGGCTAACCCGTTCCGTGGTGCCGCCCGCCTCCTTGATGGCGCGGATGTTCGGGCAGGCCTCCGCGAGGCGCGCCACCGTGTCCGGCTCGATGCCGACTCCGCCGCAGCGGCCCGGGATCGAGTAAAGCATGATCGGCAGCTCCGTGGCGTCCGCGATGTGCTGGAAATGCCGGAAGAGCCCCTCCTGGGACGGCTTGTTGTAATAGGGCGCCACCAGCAGGGCGGCGTCCGCCCCCGCTTTTTCGGCCGCCTGAGTCAGCGAGATTGCCTCGTCGGTCGCGTTCGAGCCCGTGCCCGCGATCACCAGCGCCCGTTTCGCGGTGTGTTCGACCGTCAGTTGGATGACCCGCACGTGTTCCTCGTGCGAGAGGGTGGGGGACTCGCCCGTGGTGCCCACCGGCACCACGCCCGCGATGCCCGCCGCGATCTGGCGATCGATCAGGGCGCGGAACGCGTCCGAGTCGATGCCGTTGTTCGCGAATGGAGTGACCAATGCGGTGTGTGCGCCTTCAAACATGGGAAGCCATTAAAGGGCAAAAACCGAAAAGTGCGAAGATCATTTTCGGTGTCGGCGTGACTTCGGATTCCGGCGCTCTGGAGGGCCGCATGCGGGCACATACATGATTCTCGGGGAGCTACCCGCGGCCGTCGCTTGTAGTAGCACAGGCATTCCTGCCTGTGATCCGTTAAGCGTGATCCGCGATCCAACCACAGGCAGGAATGCCTGTGCTACTGCGTTGGCGGCGATCCAACCTTTTCACTTTTTTCTCCACAGTCAGGAATGCCTGTGCTACGACCGGACCTAGCATGGCTCGCGGTCCGTTCTTGCTCGATCCGCCTCCGGGATTTCAGGGGTTCGATCCTTGGCAATCAGTCCGAATCACCCGCCGAAACCTGCCCCACTGGCGTCAGGACGGAGCGACTTACTTTGTGACCTTCCGATTGGCGGATGCGCTGCCCGCGAAATGCGTCCGCGAAATCGCCCGAGCCAAACGGATCTGGGAACGGGAACACCCCGAGCCCAGAACCGAGGAGGACTGGCGTGACTATGCTCGATTGATCACCCGGCAAGAGGAACAATGGCTGGATCGGGGCCACGGGGAATGCTGGCTGGCTCAACCGGAAAATGCCAACAGGGTCGTGACCGCTTTGACGAAATTCGACAGCCAGCGACTGCATCTCGGCGCCTATGCCGTCATGCCCAACCATGTGCATGTCATCGTGCGGCCGTTGCCGGGCCATGAACTAGAAGGCATCACCAAAAGCTGGAAAGGATACACGGCTCGAGAGATCAACGAAGCTGTCAGCCGTCGCGGGCCTTTTTGGCAGGAAGAGAGCTACGATTCGATCGTTCGGGATGCCGAGCATCTCTATCGGGTTATTCGATACATCGGCGACAACCCGAAAAAAGCCGGCCTGGCGGGCAAGTGTCCCGTGTGGGTTCGCGAAGACTGGGCCGACGCCGGCTTCGGATTTCGAAGCGATGAAGATGAGTCGTAGCTTGGCACAAGCATTCCTGCCTGCGGGACCACATTTGAAACACAGGCAAGAATGCCTGTGCTACCCGCAGCATGACGAAAAGTCGTCACCGAATTGAGAGAAGCTCCCTCACTTTTGTGACCGGAAAATGCCCGCCTTTTTGCGTGAATGTCGCTGGTTGCGGAAGAGCGAGTTTCCGCGCACAATGGGCGCATGATTCGCGTTCCCAAAACCCCTCTTCGTTTCCTCGTGACATTCTGCCTCGCGGGGATGGCTCTTCCGGGGCTGATCCAGGCCCGCACCTGGACCCAGGCCTCGACCGGCAAGCAGATCGAGGCCGAATTCGTCAAGATCGAAGGCGACAAGGCCCTCTTGAAAGTTGGCAACCGGACGGCGCAGGTCCCGATCGCGGATCTGAGCGCCGAAGACCAAGCCTACATCAAGAGCCTCGCGGCGGGCGGCGAAGGCGCCTCGGGCGGCGCCGACTGGCCCCGGTGGCGCGGCCCGGAGGGCAATGACATTTCGCCGGACAAGGGCGTCGCCGGCAGTTGGCCCTCGGACGGCCCCAAGAAACTCTGGGTCTACGACAAGGCGGGGATCGGCTACTCGAGTTTCATCGTCGTGGGCGGCAAGCTCTTCACGCTGGGCGCGCGCGACGGCGACGTGGTGATGATCTGTCTGGACACCAACTCGGGCGAGGAAGTCTGGTCCACCAAAATCTCCGAGGATGACGGAAGCGGCTATTCGGCGGGCTGGGGAACGGGCCCGCGCTCCACGCCGACCTATTCGGACGGAAAACTCTACGGATTGGGGCCGAAAGGCACGCTTGCCTGTGTCAACGCCGCCGACGGAAAAAAGGAATGGGACAAGAACCTGGTCAGCGACTTCGGCGGAAAATGGGGCGGCTGGGGTTACGCGGAATCGCCCCTCGTCGACGGCGACCAGGTCGTCGTCTGCCCCGGCGGCAAGGACAACGGCATCGTCGCGCTGGACAAGAACACCGGCGCCACGAAATGGAAGGCCTCCGAGGTCCAGCCCGGACCCGCCGAATACGCGTCGCTGGTGCCGGTGGAGATCAACGGCACGCGGCAATACATCCGCCTTTTCCAGACGCAGTTGGTCTCGGTGGCGGCCGAGGACGGCAAGCTGCTCTGGTCCTCCGACTGGCCGGGCAAGACAGCCGTCATTCCGACCCCGATCGTGGACGGCAACGAGATTTACATTTCCTCCGGCTACGGCGTCGGCTGCAAGCTGGTCAAGGTGGGGGCGGACAACACGGTCTCGGATGTCTGGGTCAATTCGGTGATGAAAAACCACCACGGCGGCGTCGTGAAAGTCGGCGATCATCTCTACGGCTTCTCCGACGGCGCGGGACTGATCTGCCAGGACTGGAAGTCGGGCGAAATGGTCTGGAACGAGAAGGGACGCTTCACCACCAAGGGAGCGGTCCACGTGGTCGATGGGAAACTGGTCTGTCTCAACGAATCGGACGGCACCGTGACCCTGGCCGAGGCGTCGCCGGACGGATTCAAACAGCTCGGGCAATTCCAGCTCGAGCCGCAAAGCAAGACCCGGGAGTCGCACAAGGGCCAGATCTGGGCGCACCCTGTCGTGATCGGCGGCAAGCTCTACCTGCGCGATCAGGAATTCATCGCCTGCTACGACGTCAAAGGCTGAAGTTCGGAGGAGGTCCGCGAAAATCCCGCATCGATCGGTGACCGAGGGACTCGAAAATCTTCCCGCTCCGCCGCCCCTGCCCGAACGGGACCGGCGGCCGGGGCTGTGGTGCTGGCCGGTGATCGTCGGGGCCGTGCTGGCGATCGCCCTGATGCCCTACCTCGATTCCGCGGCCCGCGAACAGACGGAGACGGAGGACGGGCTCAGCCAGTTGGCCGTTCTTCAGTTGCAGTCGCGTCTGCTGATCGGGCTTTCCGCGATCGACCGCGCCCAGGTCGCGAAGGAACTCGACGAATTGAACGAACTGATCACCGACGACCGTTCGGCGGCCGCGGTGGCTTTGGTGCATGCCTTCGTGGGGGAGCAAGAGGGGCGCGAGAAGGCGGTGGCGATCCTGGAGCGCCAGGCCGGCGAGGAAGGGGGCGAGACCCCGCTGACGGAATGGGCGCGCAAGGCGCTGGATGTCGGGGTGACACCCGCGGAACGCGCGATGCTGTCCCAGCATCTCGGTTGGTTCGCCCACCTGATGCCCGCCTCGGGCGAGGATGGCGGCGGCGCCGTGCCGAGGGCCGACGAGATCCGGCGCTCGGGCTTGATTTCGATGTTCATCACCGCCGGGCTGACGCTGCTGGTGATCCTGGCGCTGATGACGGGGGTAATCCTGCTGGTCTACGTGTTGGCCAGGAAACGACGGGGCGAGTTTTCGACCGCCTTCGACCGGACCCGGCTGCCGGCGCGGATTTTTCTGGAAAGCTTCGCCATCTTCATGGCCGCGATCGGGTTGGGAAGTGTCGGCGGCTTGTTCCTAAATCCCCTCGTCCAGATCGCGCTGGTGCTCGGCGGGCTGGCGTGCGGGCTCCTGTGGCCGCGGATTCGCGGGCTATCCTGGCGGGAGACCCGAAAATCGCTCGGCTGGCACCGCGGCCGGGGATTTTTCCGCGAAGTCGGCGCCGGCGCCGCGGGCTACATCGCGATGCTGCCGATCGCCCTCGCCGGCATCGGGATCAGCGCGCTGCTGGCCTCGCTGGCGCCGTCGGAATCGATGGCTCACCCGGCGGTGGGCGGCATGCTGGGGGACTGGCCGCAACGGATTTTTCTCTTTGTCCTCGCCGCGGTTTTCGCGCCCCTGATGGAGGAGACGGTTTTTCGCGGGGCCTTTTATCGATCCCTGCGCTTTGGAAACGGGGTGCTGATCGCGGGACTGGTCAATGGCATTATTTTCGCGGCGCTCCATCCGCAGGGGTGGATGGGGATTCCGGCCCTGACGGCGATGGGCTTCGGCTTCGCCCTGATCCGGGAATGGCGCGACTCGCTGATCGCCCCGATGACGGCCCACGCCATCAACAACGGCCTGCTGGTCGGCGGGCTCGCGCTGCTGCTGGACTGAAACGGGCCGGCGGGTCATTTCATCGCCGCCAACTTGCGCACCAGGGCCGGCCCGCGATAGATGAGACCGGTGTAAATCTGCACCAGCGCCGCGCCGGCATCGAGCTTTTCGCGGGCGTCATCCGCGCTGGAGATTCCGCCCACTCCGATGATGGGGATGGCCGGATCGAGCGCCTCGCGCAGAACCCGAATGACCTCGGTGGCGCGCCGGCGCACCGGCGTGCCGCTCAGGCCGCCCGCTTCGGGCGCGAAACGATGACCGGCGACGGCGGCTCGGTCGATGGTGGTGTTGGTGGCGATGACCCCGTCGATTTTCGTCTCGGAAAAGACCGCCGCGAGATCGCGGATCTGGTCGGCCTCGAGGTCGGGCGCGATCTTGATCAAAATGGGCGCCTGGCGGCCGTCGTGGGAGAGGGCAAGGTCCCGGCGTTCGCGCTGGAGGGTGGCGACGAGTTCGCGGCAGGTTTCGACATTCTGAAGATCGCGGAGCCCCTTGGTGTTGGGCGAGGAAAGGTTGGCCGCGATGTAGTCCGCTGCGCCATAGACGGCCCGGAAGCAGGCGACGTAATCCTCGAGGGCGCGCTCGTTGGGCGTGTCGAAGTTTTTCCCGATGTTGATGCCGAGCACCCCGCGGAAACGGCGTCGGGATCGGCCCAGGTTTTCGAGCAGGCGATCGACACCGGGATTGTTGAAACCCATGCGGTTGATGACGGCCTCGTGCTCGACGAGACGGAAGAGGCGCGGCTTTGGATTACCGGGCTGCGGACGCGGGGTGACGGTGCCGACCTCCACGTGACCGAAGCCGAGCGCGCCGAAGGCGTCGACCGCCGTGCCGGCCTTGTCGAGCCCGGCGGCGAGGCCGACGCGGTTGGGGAAACGCAGGCCCATGACCTCGATTCCGGACCCAACAGGGTTGGGTGCCGGACCCAACCCTGTTAAGTGAGGCAGCAATCCGAGCCGCCGGGTGACGTTCATTCCGGATAACGTCAGGTGATGAGCCGTCTCCGGGTCGAGCCGGAACAAAATTTTTCGGGCGAGTTTGTAAAAATCGGGCATGGGTTGGGGCCAAGAAAGCCGATGTTTTGAGACGATCAAAATTTGTTTCCGGGCCGGCGGATTTTTGCGTGACAAAAGCGACAGTCGCGCTTTTTTCGCGGGCATCGGCGACGCACTGACCATTCCTCCGGCTCAACTCACGGACCCCTTTTACGAAGGATCGGTTCAACGCCTGTTCGCGGTTCCGGGCGACGACTCGGTGATGGTGACGCAGACCACGGCGCGCGGCTCGGTTTTCGACGTGGGCGCGCTGTTCGAGATTCCGTCGAACGACGTGAACCGGGCGGTGTTTCGCCACGTGCTTTACACCCGGATGGGAAAACCCGAGGTCTGGGCGAAGGTGGCGGACGCCATCCGCGAGGCGCCGGAACTGGCCGAGGACTATCGTCAGGATCTGCTGGGCGGCGCGCTCGAGGAGTGCGTGGCGCGCGGCGCGCGGACGCATCACGAGGGCATGCTCGACGCGGAGACCGGCGCGGTCTGTCGCGGCGGCGTGCCGGCGAACCCGAGCGCCTACAACGTGGTGCGGCGCTACCAGATACTGAAGCCGGCGCGGACGGAGTTCCTCGGGGCGCACCTGTTCGATTACTCGGATTTTCCGCGGCGGGACGGCTTCGTGGTGCCGCTGGAATACATCGTGCGTTTCGGCATCACGAGCGCCAGCTCGGTCTATCGCAAATACCTCGGCATGGGCGACGCGGAAAAGCGGGCCTTCGAGCGCGAACTGGGCGTGACGAAGCCGCTGGAGGCCTGGCAATATTTGGAGAAACCGGTCAGCGACCTGACGACGAAGTTCGAGCCCGAGGATCGGATGGTCAGCAAGCAGGAGGCGCTGGCGACGAGCGGTCTGACGGGGGAAATGTTTGTCAAAAGCGGCAAGCTGGCCGTGCTTGGCGCCTGGGTGGTGCGGCATTTGCTTGAGGAAATCGGACTGCTCCTGTGGGACATCAAGTGGGAGTTCGCGAAGGACGGGGACGACCTCGTTTTCGTCGACACGATCGACACGGACTCGTTCCGCGCGACGATGTTCCTCGAGGCGGACGGCCGGCGCTTTGTGAACCACTACAACAAGCAGGCCGTGCGCGATTACTTCAACGTCTTCCATGGCGACTGGATCGGGGCCATCAAGGAGGCGAAGACGCGCGGCACCGCCGAGGGGGTGGCCTTCACCGACCTGCTGAAAGCGGGCCAGGAACGCGGCGAGTATCCCGGCACGCCGCGGGTGGACGAGGCCTTTGTCGCGATCCAGACACGGAAAATGGACGCGATCCGCGAGGCCATGCTGGGCCGGATCGATCCGGAAACGGCCCGCGAGGCGCTCCAGGCGGCGGGGAGCGACGAGATCGCCTACTATCGCGGGGCGGGGAAACTGGATGATTTTGCGAAACTGAACGAGGTCTGAACCGCTGATCGTCGCTGGCTTTCGCTGATTTTAATGACCGCCTTTTTCGAAATTCTCGACCGTTACCTCGAAGCCGGTGACGCCAGCGGGCTGCTTTACGCGCCGTTGCGGGAATCGCTGGCCTTTCGGCGGACGCGCCGCTACGAGATCGAGTTCGAAGGCGACGCGACGGCGGTGGAGGACTTCGTTCGGCACACGCTGGTCGACGCGGTCAGCCAGGAACTGCGATCGGGAGACGCGCCGGCGCTGGAGGGGTTTCGGTTCCTGCTCGACTACGGGATGAAACCCGGCGCGCTCGACCTGGAAAAGGAAGCCGTGGCGAGTTTCTATCGCGGGATGCCGTCGCCCGACTTCGACTTGAAGAGGCTCACGATCCGGCAGCGGATCTACGTCTTCGGCGAGGGTGTGGCGGACCCGAAACGTTTCATCCGCGACATCTGCAACGCGGCCATTCACAATTGGAGGGTGATCGAACCGGCCCATGCCTGACCTGCTCGACCAGATCGCGGAAGCCCCCGCCGACCACTACCGGCGGCTGCGGATATCCGGGCTCGACGGCGACCAGCTCGCGGAGTTGAGCCAGCGGATGAAGCTCTCGCTGAGCCGCGTGGATATGCTGGCGATTCAGAAAATCTACGCCGGGTGGGGGCGCGAACCCACCGACGTGGAGTTGGAAGTGATCGCCCAGACGTGGAGCGAGCATTGCAAGCACCGCATCTTCGGCGCCACCATCGAGCACACCCTCGACGGCGAGACGGAGACGATCCGGTCGCTTTTCAAGACCTACATCCACGACGTCTCGAAGGCCATCATGGCGCGGAAGCCGGACTTTGTGCTGTCGGCCTTTCACGACAACGCGGGCTTCATCCGGCTCGACGACAATCTGGCGGTCTGCCTGAAGGCCGAGACGCACAATCACCCGAGCGCCATCGAGCCCTACGCCGGCGCGAACACCGGGATCGGCGGGGTCATCCGCGACATCCTCGGGGCGGGTAAGGGGGCCAAGCCGGTCGCCTCGCTCGACGTCTTCTGTTTCGGCGCGCCGGACACCGATCCGGAGAAAATCCAGGCCGAGGATGTCATCCACCCGCTCGGGGTGTTGCGCGGCGTGGTGCGCGGCGTGCGCGACTATGGCAACCGCATGGGCATCCCGACGGTGTGCGGCGCGATCCAGTTCGATGACGCCTACATTTACAATCCGCTCGTCTATTGCGGCACGGCGGGCGTGATCCCGATCCCGGACATCGGGAAGAAAATGTCCGCGGGCTTGAAAGTGATCGCCGTCGGCGCGCGGACGGGTCGAGACGGCTTGCACGGGGCGACCTTCTCGTCGGCGGCGCTCGATACCGAGTCGCACGAGGAGGATCAGCAGGCGGTTCAGATTGGAAATCCGATCGAGGAGAAGAAGGCGGCCGACTTCGTGCTCGAAGCGCGGGAGCGCGGCCTGATCGAGTTCGTGACCGACTGCGGGGCGGGCGGCTATTCCAGCGCCTGCGGCGAAATGCTGGAGGAGGTCGGTGGCGAGATCGTTCTCGACAACGTGAAGCTGAAGGAGGAGGGGCTGGTCAGTTGGGAGATTTTCATCAGCGAGAGCCAGGAGCGCATGGTGCTGGCGGTGAAGGAGGTGTCGCTGCCGGCGTTGCGCGATCTGGCGGACAAATACGAGACCGAGCTGACCGAGTTGGGACATTCCGACGGCTCGGGAATTTTGAGGGTGAAGCACCACGGCGCGACGGTGTGCGAGCTGGACTGCTCGGCGCTGCACGACGCGCCGGTGCGGCGGATGCGGTCGGAGTGGAACCGGCGGCTACCGACCGGGACTTCGGAGTGGATGACGAGTTGGAAATACGATGTCCTCCTCCGAGAAATCATTTCCGACTTCGCCGTCGTTTCCCGGGAGCCGATCATACGCGAATACGATCACGAGGTGCAGGGCAACACGGTGCTCAAGCCGCTGGCCGGCGCGGCGGGCGACGCGCCGCAGGACGGTTCGGTGATTCGCATCGACGGGAGCGACCAATTGATGGCGATCGGCCTGTCGCTGCTGCCGGAATGGGGCAAGACGGCGCCCCACGAGATGGGCACGGCCTGCGTGGACGAGTGTTTCCGGCAACTGGTGGCGATGGGGGCGAACCCGGACCGGATCGCGATCCTCGACAACTTCTGCATGGGCAATCCCGACAACCCGGAGGAACTCGGCGCGCTGGTCGAGACGGTGAAGGGGATTGCGGCGGCGGCGGACGCCTATTCGGCGCCGTTCGTGTCCGGGAAAGATTCTTTCTACAATTATTTCGAGACCAAAGACGGGCCGGTTTCGATCCCGGTGACGATATTGGTCAGCGGGATGGGGATCGTCGAGGACGCGACCCATGTGACAACAGGGTCGCTTCGCCGACCCAACAGTGTTGTGTCGATCATGGGGACGACTGGGCCGGATCTGGGTGGCAGCGTGGCGGCGCGGAGGCTGTGGCATGGGCTTCCAGCCCATGAAGCCGGGGAGCTGTGGCATGGGCTTCCAGCCCATGAAGCCGGGGGGAAAGCGGACTCTGGCGACAGCGCGCCTCCCGCGAAAACATGGGCTGGAAGCCCATGCCACGACAACGCGCCTCCCGCGAAAACATGGGCTGGAAGCCCATGCCACGAGGCCGTGCCTCGCACCGATCTTGAAGCCAACCTGGCGCTCTACCGGAAATACCACGAGGCGGTGAAGCGGGGCTGGATTCTGGCGGCGCACGACGTTTCCGAGGGCGGGCTGGCGGTGGCGCTGGCGGAATTCGCTTTCTCCGGAAAAGGCGGACTGGACCTTTCGCTCGACGCGCTGCCGGTGAACGGGGACGTCTCGAAAATCGCGCGGCTTTTCGCCGAGACACCCGGCCGGCTGGTCATGGAGATCGCGCCCGAGCATCGCGAGGCGGTCGCCGCGCATTTCGCCGGCGTCGCCTACGCCGAACTCGGCGCCGCCACCGACGCCCATCGCGACCTGCGGATCGAGTGGGGCAAGGAAACCCTGATCGACGAACCCCTTTCCGAACTGAAATCGCTATGGAAGAACGGCCTCGCGCCCTACTATTGAAATTCCCCGGCACCAACTGCGACGCTGAAACGGCGCGCGCGTTGCGGTCGGTGGGATTCGACGCCGAGATCGCCCCGATCTCGACGGTGACGCGCGCCTCGCTGGAAGGCGTGTCGCTGGTGGTGTTGTCGGGCGGGTTCAGCTACGGCGACTACGTGATGTCCGGGCGGCTCGCGAGCCTGGTGACCGAACAGCGGATCGACGACGCGTTGCGGGAGTTTCGGGACGGGGGCGGTTATCTGCTGGGGATTTGCAACGGTTTTCAGATTTTGACGCAACTCGGTCTGCTTCCGCCGGGCAGTCTGATTCACAACTCCAGCGGGCGTTTCCAATGCCATTGGGTGACTCTGGAGAACCGCGATCCCTCGAGTCCGTTCCTGTCGCAACTCCCGGCGCGCTTCGAGTTTCCCATCGCGCACGCCGAGGGACGCTTTGTGACCGCCGACCCGGCCGAGGCGGAGCGTTATCGAGAGTCGGGGCTCGCGGCTTTGACCTACGCGGACGACGTGAACGGCAGCTTCGCGGGAATCGCCGGGCTGCGGGACGAGACGGGCCGCGTCCTCGGCCTGATGCCGCATCCGGAGCGTTTCATGAAGGCGCGCGACCATTACGACCCCGATTGGGGCGAGGGTGGAGACGGCCGGGGGAGCGGGTATTTTCTGTTTCAATCCTTGTTCGAAGCCATCTCAACCCCTCAACTTTCCACCGCGTGAGCGACTCCGAATTCACCTACAAATCCGCGGGCGTGGACATTGTCGAGGCGGCCGAGTTGGTCGGCGACATCGGCGAATTGCGCGGACGCACCGAGGGCAAGCGCAAGCTGATGCAGGCCTTTGGCCTTTTCGCCGCGAGCTATGACCTGAGCGGCTACCGGGAACCGGTCATCGTGACGGGCTGCGACGGCGTCGGCACAAAACTCGAACTGCTGCTCGAGCACGACTTGCTCGAAATCGCGGGGAAGGACCTCGTGGCGATGAATGTGAACGACATTTTGACCACGGGCGGCGATCCGCTGTTGTTCCTCGACTACGTCGGCATTGGCCGCATCGACAAGGCAAAGATCAAACGCCTCATCGCCGGCATGGCCGAGCACCTTGAGAGTTGCGATTGCATCCTCGCCGGCGGGGAGACGGCCGAGATGCCGGGCATCGTGCCGGACGGGGTGATCGAGCTGAGCGGTTTCTGTGTCGGGGCGGCGGAAAAGAGCGATCTCATCGACCCGGGCCGCATCGCGGTCGGCGACGCGCTGATTGGCTATCCGTCCGACGGCTTTCACGCGAACGGCTGGAGTCTGATCCGGAAAATCTTGAAGGCGTTCCCCGGCGAAGTGAGTCGTGAGGAAATGCCCGCTCTGCTGGCGCCGACCCGGCTCTATCACGATGTGGTCGCGGGACTGCGGGCGGCGGGAGTGGATATCCGGGCGATGGCGCACATCACGGGCGGCGGTCTGCCGGAGAATCTCGAGCGCCTGCTCGGCGAAAAGGGAGCCGACCTGCGCATCCCGCGCTGGGAACTCGGCGCGGTGCCGAAGGTGCTGAGCCACGTCGAGGACGCGGAGGCGGTGAAAACTTTCAACATGGGCTGGGGCTGGATCGCCATCGTCCCGGCGGCCGAAGCGGACAAGGCCACCGGGTTTCATCCCGGCGCCCGCGTGCTGGGCGAGATCACGGCCCGGCACGGCGTCAAAGTCGAGGTGGGCTGAACCTGGGTGGAAGCGGATCACGACCATGAGCGACCCTCTCCACCACGAATGCGGCCTGGCTCTGGTCCGGCTCAAGCGGCCGCTGTCCTACTACCTCGACAAGTATGGGACCTGTCTGTGGGGGTTTCAGCGGCTCTACCTGCTGATGGAAAAGCAGCACAACCGCGGCCAGGACGGGGTGGGAATCGGGTGCTGCAAGCTGAACATGGACCTGGGAAAGGCCTATCTGTTCCGGGAACGGAGCGCGCGGCGGGACTCGCTGATTTCCGTGATGGAGGAGCAGATCCGGAAATTCGGCAAGATCGAGCGGGCCTGGGAGCGCAAGCGGGACGAGGAGATCCGAAAGTTCGAGGGGGATCATCCGAAGTTGTCTCGTGACGAGCTGGAAAAGAAAAAGGCGGAGATCGTGTCGAGGTACAAGAAGGGATTCCCGGGGCAGGTGAAGGAGAATTTCCGATTCGGGGGCGAGGTGTTGCTCGGGCATCTGCGTTACGGGACATCGGGCAAATTCGGATCGCAGGGCTGCCATCCCTACGTGCGGCGCACGAACTGGCCGACCAAGACGCTGATGGTGTTGGGCAACTTCAACATGACCAACGCCCACGACCTGAACCACCATTTGATCTCGCGGGGACAGCATCCGGTGTTCGACACCGACACGCAGACGGTGCTCGAGGAGATCGGGTTCCATCTCGACGAGGCCCACGACGCCATCTACCGCCGCGAAAAACGGGCCGGACGGGCGGGCCGGGAGACGCCGGAGGTGATTTCGCGGGAGTTGGACATCTGCCGGGTCCTGAATCGCTGCGGCAGGATCTGGGACGGCGGCTACGCCATCGCCGGGGTGGTGGGTAATGGCGACGCTTTCGTGCTCCGGGACCCAAACGGGATCCGGCCCGTTCATTACTTCGAGAACGACGAGGTGATCGCTTTCGCCAGCGAGCGGGTTCCGCTGATGACGGTGTTCGGCTGCGAGGCGCGGGAAATTCGGGAACTGGAGCCGGGACACGTGGCGACGATGAAAAAACGCGAGCGGACCAAACCCGGTTGCGACCTGAAGATCGAGCGATTCAAGAAACGCGGCGCCTTCACCCCCTGTTCCTTCGAGCGAATCTATTTCTCCCGGGGAAACGACCCCGACATCTATCGCGAGCGGAAATCCCTCGGAGAGGCCCTGGTGCCCCAGATACTCGATGCCATCGACGGGAATCTGGAGAAAACGGTATTCAGCTTTATCCCGAACACGGCGGAAGTCGCCTACCATGGAATGATGGACGGTCTGCGGCTCTTTCGGCGGGATGAAGTCAAGCAATCCATCCTCGCCGCGGCGAATTCCAGCGGGGGCCTGACCGAGGAGCTGATCGACGACCTGATCCTGCGCAACTGGCCTAGGGGCGAAAAGGTCGCCCACAAGGACATCAAGCTGCGCACCTTCATCTCGCAGGAGAGGGGACGCGACCAGATGGTCTCCCACGTCTACGACATCACCTACGGAGCGG
This sequence comes from Akkermansiaceae bacterium, assembly GCA_024233085.1. Classification (GTDB taxonomy): domain Bacteria; phylum Verrucomicrobiota; class Verrucomicrobiia; order Verrucomicrobiales; family DEV007; genus JAEUHH01. The sequence continues at coordinate 100,275 of JACKQC010000019.1, read as the reverse complement.
TGGAGAAAAGCGACAACCTGGTGGTGCTGGACGACTCCATCGTCCGGGGAACGACGCTGGAGAAATCCATCCTTAATATCCTCGCCCGGACGAACCCGCGGAAGATCGTGATCGCCTCCACCGCGCCGCAGATCCGGTATCCCGATTGTTACGGGATCGACATGTCCAAGTTGAAGGGATTTGTCGCCTTTCGCGCCGCCGTTTCCCTTCACCGGAAAAAGGATCGGAAACTCAAAATCCTCGACGAAGTCTATGGCGCGTGCCGCGGTGAGCTGAAACGATGGGACGACGCCAAGAAGAAGGATCCGATGGCGGAAGTTCTTCTCGAGAATCCCGTCCAGCACCTCTACGAACCCTTCACCGACGAGCAGATCTCGGCGGAGATCGCGGAACTGGTCCGGCCGGAGAAGCTTTCGTGGAAAGGGGACATCCAGATGATCTTCCAAACCATCGAAAACCTACGCCGGGCGATCCCGATCCATCACGGGGATTGGTATTTCACCGGAAATTATCCGACCCCGGGCGGTTTCCGGGTGGTGAACCAGGCATTTGTCGGCTTTTTCGAGGGAAAAGACGAGCGCCCCTACGACTCGCTCCTCTTCTGAGCCCCGCGCTCCGCCGCCTCGCTTGACTTTGGCGGGAACTGGCACTACCTGTCCCGCTCTTTTTCCCAAAATCCCGTATTTTCACCTCGAAACATCATGGCCACCACTGAAGTCATCCTCCGCGAGAAAATCGACGGCCTCGGCGCCGAAGCGGACATCGTCAAAGTCCGCGGCGGATACGCGCGCAATTTTTTGATCCCCGGCGGCAAGGCCTTCGAGGCGACAAAAGGCAATCTTCGCAACATCGAGCATCTCAAGGAAATGCGGGCCAGGCGCGAGGCCGACGAACTGGCGAACGCCGAAAAAGTGGCGACCAAGATTCGCAAGCTGAAACTCACCCTCGAGCTTTCGATCGGACAGGGAGGAAAGGCCTTCGGTTCTATCACGACCAACGATATTGCGACCGCCGTGAACGAAAAAGCCGGCACGGATCTAGATCGCCACCAGTTCGTGCTCGAGCAACCCATCAAGTACACGGGCGATTTCGATATTCCCGTCAAGCTGCATCCCGATATCGACGTTTCCCTGACGCTGAAAGTCCGGCCCGAAGCCGAGCCGACCGAAGGCGAGGAATCCGTGGCGGATGAGTGATTGATTTCCCGGGGAAGGGGAGATCGAATAACCGAACCGCTTTCCACAGGAGGAAGTTCCCGGTGGCGCTTGGCGGGGCCGCCCTTGGCCCTCCTTGGCAAGCCGTGTCCGCTTCGTGAAGAGGGAGTTTCCCGTCTTCTTCTCGATCGAACCTCGCTCTGAGGGGAACTTTATGGGCGCTTTCGCTTCGCCAGTTCCGCCTCGATTTCCCGCATCTTGCGGTCGGTGAGCCGGTAGAAACAGATGATCGAGCCCTGAGCGACGATCAGCACCGCGGGGATCAGCGAGAACAGCAGCAGGATGGCGTGCTTGGTTTCGCCGGTCTGTTCGACGTTGGCTTTGAAGCCGAACCACGCCAGCAGCACGCCGGCAAACCAGCCGCCGAAGGCCATGCCCAGTTTCTGCGAGAAAACCGCCGCGGAAACCACCAGCCCGGTGATTCGGCGGTGGTGTTTCCAGTCGATGTAGGAGGCGACATCGGTGTACATCGTCCATACCAAGGCCACGGGCGGGCCGGCGGCGAATGAGCCGATCAGATTGAGGAGGTAGATACAGCGCGGATTTTCGGGGATGAACTCGATGCTGGTCATGTCCAGACCGAAAATCTGGTAGGGGCCGGTCGTGAGACCGGGCAGGGTGACGCGCCACTCGGGATCGATCCAGTAGGGCGCCGCCATGCCAATCCCGCCGAAGATCGTCAGCCAGATGATCAGTTTTCGCTTCTCGAAAAATTTGATCAGCACGCCGGTCGTCATCACGCCCAGGATCATCGCCATCCAGCCGCCGCCGCCGAAGCTGGCGACCTCGGCCTCGTTGCCGACCACATATTTGAAGTAGAAGATGTTTGAGCCGTTCTTGATCGCCACCGCCGTCAGATTGAGCAGGCCCGCCATCACGAGAATGAGCCAGGGACGTGTTTTGACGAGCGTCCTGAGATCGTCGATAAGGTCCTTGCGGGTCTGTCTATTTCGCTCGGGCCGAATGCGCTCCCGGGTCGTGGCAAAGGTGATCAGGAACAGGACCGTGGCCAGCGTCGCGAAAACCGCCATGGTGCGGCGAAAGCCGAGCGCGTCGTCGCCTCCCCCGAGGGAGTCTTTCAGCGGCGGCAGGAACTGAACGATGACCCATCCGCCGAGGAAGGCGAAAATGAAGCGGATCGACGAAACCCGGGCTCGTTCCGCCGACGAGGGGCTGATCACCGCCATCAAGCCGGAGTAGGGGATGTTGACGCCGGTGTAGAGCATGCCGACGATCGTGTAGGTGACGGCCGCATAGACGATTTTCATCCCCGGCGAAAGATCCGGAGAATAGAACATCAGGTAGCCCGCCACGCCGAAGGGAATCGACAGCCACAGAATCCACGGACGAAAGTTGCCCCAGCGCGTCCGGGTGCGGTCGGCGATGACACCCATCATGGGGTCGTTCACCGCGTCCCAGATCCGGGTGAAGAGAAAAATGTTGGCCACCACCACCGGTCCGAGCCCAAACACGTCCGTGTAGTAAAACAACAGGAACATGTTGAACATCTGGAAGTAAAGATTCGACGCAAGATCGCCGAACCCGTAGCCGATGCGTTCGGTCCAGCCCAGGCGGTGATCGTCTGCTTTGGCTTCGCTCATGGAAAAAGTTGGATCGAGGGATTTGCTTTGATCACGAACGGACGGGAAATCCGCCGACGTACGTTGTCCGTCCGGATGCGAGTAAAGCAACGGGAGCGAACGCCCGCGAGTCTCCACAGCATTGAATTTCGATCGGATGACGCTGATTTTTCGCCCAATTTCCAGATTGCCGATTCGAACGGGGAGGCAGGCGGACTCACCCCATCTCCACCACCACGCTCAGCTCTTTTCCCGGCGCGGCCCACGGGATGATGTTCCCTTCGACCGGTTCGCCGTTCACCGCGATGCGGGCGACGCCTTTGTTCACGCCGTTGGGGTTGCTGACTGCGATCCGGTAGGTCGCGCCGCGAGCCCGGCGGACCGCCCGAAACTCGGTCCATCCGGAGGGCACGCAGGGATCGATGGCGAGTCCCTCGTGGGCCGGGCGAATGCCGAGAATGTGCTGGGTCGAGGCCTGGTACATCCACGAGGCCGTTCCCGAAAGCCAACTGTTCCGGCCGAGACCGAACTGCGGATGCTCGTCGCCGAGGATGTTCTGGGCAAAACAATAGGGCTCGACTTCATAGACGCCGATGTCCTCGTTGCGGGCGGCGGGATTGATCTGCCGGAAATACCGGTAGGCCCGGTCGCCGAACCCGAGCCGGGTGTTGGCGACGATCATCCACGGATTGGAGTGGAGGAAGATGCCGCCGTTTTCCTTGGCGCCGGGCGGGTAGGTGGAAACACCGCCGAGATCGGGATCGTATCCGCGGTAGCCGGGCGCGCTCAGCTTGAGGCCGAACTTCGTGTTCAATCTCTCGTCCGCCGAGTCGAGCGCGATCGCGGCGCGCTCGCCTTCGGCAAAGCCGGAGATCACGGGCCAGCTCTGGCCGTTGGCATAGATCTGGCCGGCCTCGTTTTGCGCGCTGCCGACGGGCTCGCCGACCTCGGTGTAGTAGCGCCGCCACCACGCGCCGTCCCAGCCGTGCTCGTTGAACGCGGCCTTCATCGCGGCGTAATCGGCGCGGTATTGCTCCGCCAGTTCGCTGTCGCCGCGAAACTCGCAGAGCGCGATCGTCTCGTCGAGCGCGGCGCCATAGAGGTTGGCGATCATGAGGCTCTCGGCGTCGCCGGGCAGATTGACGGTGTCGTTCCAGTCGGCGAATCCGAGCAGCGGCAGGCCGTGCCGGCCGGTATTGCCTTTGGTGTAGGCGAGGGCGCGTTTCAGATGTTCGAAGACGGTGGCGGAGGGCCGATCTTCGAGGGCGACCTTTTTCTGATAGAAGGTGATTTCCTCGTCGAGAAAACCGCGGTCGCCTGTCTCGCGAAGGTAAGCGCACACCGCGAGCACGATCCAGAGATGATCGTCGCCGTACCAGTGCTTGTCGCCTTCCTCGCGGGAATCGCCCTCGTTGGCCTCCATGCTCGAAGGAAAAAACTGGTGCATCGCCGAGCCGTCCTCTTTCTGAATGCTCAGAAGCTTGCGCTGCAAGTCGCGGGCCCGCTCGGGAATGCTCGCGAGCACACCCATCGAGTCCTGCGAACTGTCCCGAAACCCGAGCCCCCGCGCCCCGAGACCGAGCTGGTAGAGCGACAAGTAGCGCGACCAGAAAAAGGTCGTCTGGCACTGGCGCGCGCCATGCACGTTGACCATGGCGTCGAAGGCGGGATCGGGAGTCTCGCACTGAAAGGCGTCGAGGTAGCGATCCCAATAGGCGGCCAGCGCGGAAAAACCGGCTTCGACATTTTCCACCGACCGGAACCGCGCCACGAGACCGGCGACTTCGGCGCGGGGCGCCTGGCCGGTCAGCACCTGCACCCGGCGGGATTCGCCCGGCGCCAGCGAGCCGAGCCGCAGCAGCAGAGCGCCGACGTTGTCGCCGCGGCGCGCTTCATAGCAAGTCAATTCTTCTTCGCGGAGCTGCCGCGGATCGGCCCAGGTGCTGTAGCCGCCGTTGCCGAGAAAAATTTTCCGGTCCGTTTCGAACGACGACACGGGATGACTCGAGGTGAGGAAATTCACTTTCCCGTCTTTCCGCATGAAGGCGTACTGCAGCAAGGTCAGCCGCCCGTCGTCCTCGCGAACGGCTTCGCTCATCATCGTCTGCGGCACCCAGTCGGCGTTGGTGAACTGCTTCAGCGCCTCGAAGTGGCTGTATTCCACCACCGGCACGAGATCGATCTCCGCGCCTTCGCCGCGGCGATTCGTCACCGTGAAGTCGCGCACCTCGACCGGTTCGCCGGGCGGGACGAAGATGGTCGCCGCCACCTCGATGCCGGCCACCCGCGAAACGATGCGCTGATAGGAAAGGCCGACGCGGCATTCGAACGATTCCATCTCGTTGAGAAGCGGGGTGTAGAACGGGGAGAGAATCTCGAGGCCGTCGCCGCCGCGGACGCGCAGATAGAGAGTCGAGCCCTTGAAATCGCCGTCGGGCGTCTGAGGAATGTATTTGGTGATCCGGTTGAGCGCCGGATCGCCCGCGCAGAGCAGGGCGCCGCCGGTCTGATCTACCAGCCCGCCGAACTCGAGCGTGCCGATGTAGTTGATCCACTTGACCGGGGTGGTGGGAGTGGTGATGACGTATTCGCGGTTCCGATCGTCGAAATATCCGCGGGCGGGTGAATCAACCGAGTTCATGGGGAAGGAGAGTCGAAAAACGGGTCAAGAAAGGGATGGCCCAACAGGGTTAGGTCGTTGACCCAACCCTGTTGGGTGGTCCAAAGGGAGGCCGCCGCTCATGTCAGAGCAACGATCTCCCGGGCTTGGTTGGACCGAAAGGGGACTTCGAAATCGTCCGTCGGCTGTCCATCGACAACGAGGCCGGGCGTCTCGCCGTCCGCGGCGGGGCGGATGACGATGCGGTAGTCGCAGCCGCGGAACCGGCGCCGGACGCGGACTTCGCCGAGGTCGCGCGGCAGACAGGGATCGACGATGAGGCCGCGGTATCCGGGACGCACGCCGAGGAGGTGCTGGGTGACGGCGACGTAATTCCACGCGGCGGTGCCGGTGAGCCAACTGTTCTTGGCTTCGCCATGATTCGGCGCGGCCTTGCCGGCGATCATCTGGGCATAGACGTAAGGCTCGAGCCGGTGGATCTCGCCGATCTCCTCCCGCCAGGCGGGAGCGATGCGGGTGTAGTAATCCCAGGCCCGCTCGGCATTGCCGAGCATGGTTTCGGCGATGACAATCCAGGGATTGTTGTGGCAGAAAATGCCGCCGTTTTCCTTGTAGCCGGGCGGGTAACTGGACACCTCGCCCAGCTCGATGTGGTATTCCGCGTGGGGCGGATCCTGCAACACCAGGCCGTGGGGCGTGCCAAGGCGTTCGTGGACGGAGTCGAGCGCCCGCCGGGCGAAGCCGTCGTCGCGCCCGATCCCGGCCATGGCGCACCAGCCCTGCGATTCGATGTAGATTTTTCCGTCCTCGTTCCCGGGGCTGCCGACTTTGTTTCCGAAATAGTCGTAGGCGCGCAGAAACCACTCCGCCTCGCGGCCATGGGCATCGACCGCCCCGGTCATCGCCACGGCGGACCGGCGGACTTCCTCGGCTTTTTCCGGTTGGCCGATGACTTCAAGTAGACGGGCGAACTCGCCGCAGGCATAGACGAACAGCCCGGCGATCATGAGCGACTCGGCGACGCCGCCCTCGCGGTTGCCGGTGGTCTGAAAGGATTCGCCCGGTTCTTCGGAGAAACAGTTCAGGTTCAGGCAATCGTTCCAGTCGGCCCGGCCGATGAGCGGGAGACCGTGAGGACCGAGATTGTTCAGCGTGAACCGCCAGGAGCGGAAAAGGTGATCGAGCAGCGGCGCGGCGAGGGCGTCGTCGTTCTCGTAGGGGACGGGTTGGTCGAGGATGGAAAAGTCGCCGGTCTCGCGCAGGTATCCGCCGACGCCGAGGATGAGCCAGAGAGGGTCGTCGTTGAAGTCGCCGCCGATGTCCGAGTTGCCGCGTTTGGTCAGCGGCTGGTACTGGTGGTAGGCTCCGCCGTCGCGCAACTGGGTCGCGGCGATGTCGAGGATGCGCTGCCGGGCGCGCCGCGGGACCTGGTGAACGAAACCGAGCAGGTCCTGGTTGGAATCGCGAAAGCCCATGCCCCGGCCCACGCCGGACTCGAAGTAGGAGGCGCTGCGGGACAGGTTGAAGGTCACCATGCACTGGTAGGGATTCCAGATGTTGACCATGCGGGCGAGACGCGGCTCGTCGCACTCGATCTGGAAAGGCGCGAGGATGCCGTTCCAGCGTTCGGCCAGTTCCGCGAGCGCGGCATCGACGGCTCCGCTGCCGGCGAGACGCGCGATCTGGACATGGGCGTGGTATCTATCGATCCTGCCGGGCGCGGACCACTTTTTGTCCTTCGGATTCTCGACGTAACCGAGCACGAACACGAAATCGCGCTCCTCGCCGGGGCCGAGTTCGTGAGGCAGACAGAAGGCGGCGATGGGCGACCACCCGGAGGCGACGGAATTCGAGCAGGCGCCGGCGGTCACGGCCCGTGGCGCTTCGAGCGAACCGTAGGGTCCCAGAAAACTCCCGCGATCGCTGTCGAAGGACGCGGCCGTGGTGGCCGAGTGGTAGTAAGCGAAATGATTCCGCCGCTCCCGGTATTCGGTCTTGTGAAAGATGGTGGAGCGGTTTTCGATCTCGACTTCGGCGATGCTGAGGTTGCGCTGGAAGTTGCGATCGTCTTCGGCGGCGTCCCAGAGACAGAATTCGAGAAAACTGAAAAGCTGGAGCGAGCGCGTCCGGTTCCCGGTGTTGCGGATGCGGACGCGGTGCAGCTCGGCGTTTTCGCCCGGGGGAACCAGGTAGGTGACCTCGGCCTCGATCCCGGCGAAGCGCGATTCGATGACGGTGTAGCCGAGCCCGTGACGGCAGGCGTAGCGGTCGAGATCGCGCCGGACCGGCTGCCACGTGGGCGACCAGAAATCGCCGCTTTCGGCGTCGCGGAGGTAAAAGTAGCGGCCGTTGGAGTCGAGCGGGATGTTGTTGTAGCGGTAGCGGGTCAGGCGGCGAAGCCGGGCGTCGCGGTAGAAGGCGTAGCCGCCCCCGGTATTGGACACCAGGCCGAAGAATTCCTCGCTGCCGAGGTAGTTGATCCACGGCAGGGGCGTGTCGGGACGCTCGATGACATACTCGCGCCGCTGGTCGTCGAAGTGGCCGTATTTCATGGGGTCGCGGTTTTCAGTTCGCCGAATGTGCCGGGCATTTCCTTGAGGTGTTCGGAAAGCAGGGCTTTCAGTTCGGCGAGCTTGGCGGCATGCGCTTCGTCGCCGGCGAGGTTTTTCTGTTCGCCGGGATCGGCGGAGAGGTCGTAGAGTTGATCGGCGTCGTGGAAGGCGGGATATTTGTCGATCGACAGGTGCTCGGCGTCGCCGCCACCGGGAACGGCCTGGACGTGGCTGAAGGGAGCGTTGGGATCGCGGGTGTAAATGGGGCGCTCGCGGCGCTCCTGATCGGCGTTGAAGCGGTCGAGGACGTGCTGGCGTTTCGCGAGGGGCATATTCCCGATCGACGGCGGGTAGCGCAGGGCGATGAATTTCCAGCCGTCCTTGATGACGCCGCGAACGAAGCCGAGTTCGAAAAACAGGGCATCGTGGACCTTTTCGGACTCGCCCTCGAGCAGCGGGACGAGGGATTTGCCGTCGAATGGCGCGTCATCGGCGGGGACGCCGGCGAGATCGAGCAGCGTCGGCGCGAAATCGAGGTTGGAAACAGGGACGCCGGTGCGCGGGCCGACGGGGAACGGACCGTTGCGGGTGATGAACGCCTCGGAATGCACGCCGCCCTGGTAGATGGTTCCCTTGGCGAGCTGGCCGTGGTCGTTGAAGTAGACGATGATGGTGTTTTCGAACTGGCCGGTCCGCTTGAGCTTATCGACGAGGGCACCGACCAGGTCATCGAGCCACAGCAGGTTGGGACGGCCCCATCCGGGATCGATGCCGGCCTCTTTGAGCCGGGGTTCGATGGTGTCGCGCGGCGGCAGGACGTCTAGCGGCTCCTCCAGCAGCCCCAGCGGGGTGACGCGGGGATCGGCAAGGTAGGAGCGCTCGGGCTCGCCGGGACCGTGGGGAATGGTCACGGCACAGTAGAGAAAGAAGGGGCGCTCGTCTTTTTCGTCGAGAAAATCGAGCGCGCCCTTGGCGATCCAGTCGAGATTGTGCGAGGCGAGCGCCTTCACGCCGATGAAGTCGGGATTGTCGTAGTAGAGACTGGCGCCGAATTCGAATCCGGCTTCGTGGAGCGCGGCCAATTGCTTGTCGTAGTTCGACCGGAGAATGGCGAGCATTTTGGGATCGTCGGCCGGGGCGAGCCACTCGGGTTTTTCCATGCCGGGGACGTCGACGACGTGATTTTTGCCGACGATACCGGTGCGGTAGCCGGCTTTCTGAAGCAGTTGCGGCAGGGTGACCGTGCCCGGGGTGACGAAGGTGTTCCACTCCACGGAAGTCTGGCCGTCGAGTTCCCGCTGGCGATCGAGAAAGGCCTGGGACCGGGAACGGCTGGGATAGGTCCCGGTGAGGACGGCGAAGCGGCTCGGGGTGCATACCGGCGAGGTGACGTATTGCCGGTTGAAGATGGTGGCACTCGCGGCGAGGGCGTCGGTGCTGGGGGTGAGGTTCCTGGGGCCGCCGTTCGCGTCTCGGCCCTCGGGCATCCAGTTCATGTGATCCTTGAACTGGTCGTCGGTGATGAGGAACAGGATGTTGGGCCGTGGGTTCGCGGCGCTCGGGGTGGCCGGCGTGGGCTTTTCGGTATCGGCTGATTCCCGGCAGGCCGGCAAGACCAGCGCGGCGGCAAAGCCCAGGATGAAGGGAAAAAGGGCAGACTTCATCGTTTGAGGTTTCATGGCGAAAGGCGGGACACAGTGAATTCTGTTTCAACGGCGCTCAGCCGCGATTTTCTGAAAACGGGCCAGGACTTCGGCGTGGGCGGGGTCGTCAGCGACGTTTTTCGTTTCCTGGGGATCGGTCTCGTAATCGTAGAGTTCGACGGCGACAGGCTTGGCGCCGTCCACATCGTGCGGCACCCACTCGACATAGCGGTAGCGGGCGTCGCACCAGGTGTAGCCCATGGTGAGATCCTGCTCGCCCCCGCGCGGATACTGGCTCATGGCGGTGTCGCGCACTTTGGCGGAGGGATCGTCGAGGATGGGAACGAGGCTGGCGCCCTCGAGCGCGGCGGGCTTCGGCAAGCCGGCGAGGTCGCAGAGAGTCGGGTAGATATCGACAAACTCGACGGGAGACGCGCACTTTGCTCCGTCGCCAGTTCCGCCGCTTGCGCTCTTCGCGATGATGAGCGGCGCGTGGGTCGCCTGCTCGTAGTTGGTGTGTTTGCACCACATGCCGTGATCGCCGAGGTGCCAGCCATGGTCGCCCCAAAGGACGACGATGGTGGTGTCCGCCACGCCCTGATCGGCGAGGGCGTCGAGCAGTTTGCCCACCTGCGCGTCGGTGTAGGAGACGCAGGCCATGTAGCCGTGGATGAGTTCGCGCTGGAGATCCTCGGGCAACAGGCCGGGCCCCGACGGAATGCCGGTGTAGGTGCCGTTTTTCAACTCCCAGGAATCCTGGAAGGCGATCTCGGGCGCGCCTTGGGGCAGGGTGGTGAATTCGGCCAGGCTCATGTCCTCGCGGCGGTAGAGGTCCCAGTATTTTTGGGGAGCGACGAAGGGGAGATGCGGTTTTTTGAAACCGACGGCGAGAAAGAAGGGATCGTCCGCGGCGGCGAGTTCGGGCAGGACGGCGAGGGCGGCCTTGGCGATGTTGCCGTCGTCGTAGGCGTCGTCGGGCACGTCTTCGCCCTCGGTGGCGGGCATGCCGCCGAGTTCCTTTCTCACGGAATCCCAGCCGTCGCCTTTCCCGCCCTGCGCTTCCTGAATGGCCCTGGCCCGAGCCACGAACCCGGGCTCCATGAAACCGAGCGCGTTGTCCGGATGCTTGTCGAACTGGATGTAGGGACGCGACCACGAGGCCGGATCGTCTTTCACCTGCCCGTTCACGGTGCGCGGGTCGAAGACCTTGCCCATGCCGACTGTCTGGTAGCCGTTGTTTTTGAAATGCTGAGGAAGGGTGACGACGTCGGGCAGGATGTCGCGAATGCGGGTCTTCAAATCGTACACCCGGGTGGTGTCCGGCCGCAGCCCGGTCAGCAGGCTGGCGCGCGTGGGGCCGCAGACGGCCTGCTGGCAATAGGCGTTGAGAAAGACGGTGCCGCTCGCGGCAAGGCGATCGATGTTCGGGGTTCGGATCGTTTTGTCGCCGTAGCAGCCGAGCATCGGCTTGAGGTCGTCAACGGCGATGAAAAGGACGTTTGGTCGGCGATGGCCGGGAGCGGTGGACGCTTCGGCCGACGAGGCGTCGCAAACGGTCAGAGCGATGGCCGCCCGGAGGAAGGCCAGCGAGATCAGGGGAGCGCGCATGAGGGGTGTGGGGTTTGGTTTCATGGTTCCAGCAGGAGAAATCCAACGTCATCGAGGTAGAGGCTGCCATTCACGGCCGCGTCGGATTTCAGGATGAAAAGGAGATTGTAAAGCTGCGGCATGGCCTCGAGAAACGACGGCCGATTGATTCGGGACACGCGGGGCCGCCATGCGGTTCCGATGTCAGCGAGCGGAATCTCATCGACGATCATCCAATGATTCCCATTGCTCTGAAGAACGATCTGGAGCCGCGCCTTCGGATCGGCACAGGCGAGATCGTCGGACGCCTTCATCGACAGGCGGACCCCGCCGACGCTGGCTCGATCGAGTTCTCCCGGCAGAGCGCCGAATTCCAGCACGCGGTTGGTCTGCGCTTTCTCGTCCGGTTTCCGCCCGCCGAAATCGATCGCGGCGACGCTTTCGTTGCGCCGAACTTCTTGGTTCAGGGTCAGATGGTGGGAACTTTTCAGTTTCGAGAGATCGCTTCCCGCATCGAAGGGCCAGACGACCTGCTCGCGTTCCCTGAGATTCACCAAATCGATCGATTCCCGGATTTCCCGCGATCCGGCGCGAAAAACGATCTCCGCTTTCCCCGGTCCCTGCGGCGTCAATTCGACGCGCCGGGCGGCTCCAGCGATCAACGGGGCCTTGCCCCTGAGTCGGATCGGGCCTGAAACCTCGAACGCGGTTTCCGCTTTTCCGGTGAATGGCTGCCCCGATTTCTCGTCGCGCAGTGTCACCCAGACGGAGAGCGGCAGATTGGCCGGATGCGACGCGGGAGCAAGGATGCCCGGGATGGCCGACCCCGCGGGGACGGCATCGGCGCCGGCCGCGGCTTTTCCGGAAAGATGCACCACGGTCGCCGAGAACGGCGGGAGCGTGAAGTAACCGCCATTCTCGAACGCGACGGTTTTCCGGACCGGCGGCAGACTCCATTCGGCGTGCCGGGTAAAGTCGTTCCAGAGGTAGTTGGCGTGGGAGAGTTCCACGGCCTCGGCCTCTCCCGCCGCGGGTTTCCCGCCCACCGTGAACGGCAGGCGGACGGGATCGAATTCCTTCCCGTTGATCAGCATCACCGCGAGATTTCCATCCCCGTCTTTGGTCGCGAACGCCGTCACCCCCGATTCAGCGGGAACGGAACACTTCACCAGCGTCCCGCCCATTTCCTGGCTCCAGAGCGTCAGCGCCCAGTAGGCGGCGCGCGGGGTCATGCCGTCGTCGCGATCGAAGAGGCCGTGGCCGCCTTCCTCGATCGTTGAAAACAGGTCCCAGATGTTGGCGAAATCGACGCCCGCCTCCAGCATCCGGCCCACAAATTTCGCGCACCACAGGCCGCTGAGCAGGTTGGCCGTCTTTCGATCCTCGTGCACCTGCACATGCCATTCGGTCACGCCGATCTCGATCTTGTCCGCGCGGTCCGGCCGGTGTCTCGCGATCTGGCCGCGTATCCTCGCGACCGTTTCCAGCACGCTGTCGGCGCCCGCCAGCACCGCTTCGGGCGCGGTCGCGTCCGAGCCGGTGGGGTAGGTGTGGAAGGAGATGAAATCCACCAGGTCGCCGCCGCGCTGGATCAGTTCCTTCGCGAAGACCGCCTCTTCGTTGGCCGCCGCGGGACCGCCGACCGCGATCGACGGATCGACCGCCTTCATCGCCTTCGCGAACTCGCGGTAACGATCGACATAAACTTCGGCGGACATTTTGCCGCCGCCGGGAAGGAAATGCCCCAGCTCCCAGTCGCCTTCCAGCTCGTTGCCGATCTCCCAGTAGCGCACGTGGAAATCGTTCGTCACATTCGCCCAGCGCACCCACTCCGCCGCCATTTCCGGCGTGCCGGTGCCCGCGTTGACAGTCACCATCGTCTCCGCGCCCCGGTCGCGGATGAACTCGTGGGCGGCGCGCACGTCGATGTGCCCGTGGAAATCCGACAGCTCGCCGCCCGCTACGATGTGGAACTGCGGCGCATAACCCGAGTAATCGATTCGCCAGCCGGCGCCGTCGCGTTTCGAAGCGTCGAAAGTCGCGCCTTCACTGAGAATGTCGTTGGTCCGCACGCCGTTGCCGTTCCAGTAGAGTTCGTCCGACCAGGAGCCGCCCGGCATTCGCAGCAGACCGGGCCGCCATCGGTCCATCCTTCCCGATTCGACCACCTGTTTCAGTTGCTCGGGTTCGTACCACAGACCCAGATTGCCGCCCAGGAGACGGGAAAGATCCCGCTCGACCAGCACCCGGCCCGGCTCGATCGCGACCGCGTTCGCCGCCGCTTTCGGTTCCATCGCCTCCTTGCCTCGATCCGGTGGGCCATCGTCCCTCCCGCAGGACACGAACACGGCGATGGGCGCCAGCATCGCCACGAATCTGAAAAGTCGCTGTCTCATGAGTCGAATCGACGGTCACCCGGTCGACCGCGAGCACACCCTAGTCGGCGACGCCGGAATCGGTAATCTCCAAAGGTGGTGACTTTTTCATCGAGTCCGGTGAAAAAACGAATTTTTTCCTCGCGATGGATTGGCGGAATTTTTACGCTCCGGGGATTTCCCCGGATCACCGGGATCGAACATGAAACCCCGCGCCGCCGCCGCCGAATCGAAGACCATTCTCGTCGCATTCGACTGGTTCGATCACCGCGTGTATCGCGGGATTGGGAAGTATTGCATCCAGCATCACTGGCATCTGGCGCCCTACTTCTTTTCCGACCGTCACCTGCCCGAGAGCTGGCCCGGCGACGGGGCGATCACCTGTTTTGGGGATGTGCTGGGCGATTTTATTCTGGGTCTGGACATGCCCAAGGTGGATGTGAGCGTGCGGCCGATGCCCCAGGATGTCCCCCGGGTGACCGTGGACAACGAGGCGATCGGCCGCGTCGCGGCGGATCACTTTCTGCGGCGGGGATTCCGGCAGTTCGCCTTTTTCTCCTGGAGGAAAGTGGTGGTGAACCAACTGCGAAAGGAGTCGTTTTTCGGCTCCCTTCGCGGGGCCGGGATCGGCGCCGAGGCCCTTCACGTCATCGAGCAACCGGACGACGACATCGTGCGCGACTGGCCCCGGCAGATCGAGGCCGTCCACCGCCAGTTGCTGGCGCTGCCGCGTCCGCTGGCCGTCTTCACCGGGCAAGACAGCCTCGGCGTTACCCTGATCGAGATCTGCAAGCAGACCGGCATTTCCGTGCCCGAGGAGATCGCCATCCTCGGCGTGGACAACCTCGGTTTCCAATGCGAGTGCGCCCCGGTCCCGCTGTCCAGTATCGACTGCCGGCTCGAGGATCTCGGCTACGCCGCCGCGGACCAGTTGAACCGCCTTTTCACCGGGGAGATCACCATGAAGGAAGCGCCCCGCACCGTGCCCGTCGGACCGGTGGTCACCCGGCGCAGCACCGACTCGCTGGCGGTCGAGCATCCGGGTGTCCTGAAGGCGCTCGAACTGATGAAACGGGAATTCGCCCGCGGCCTGGTGCTCGAGGACGTCATGGAGCACGCCGGTCTCTCCAAGCGCGGACTGGAGAAGGCCTTCCGGAAACACCTCGGCCGATCGCCGGCCTCCGAGCTGCGGCGCATGCGCCTCGAGCACGCCAAGCAATTGCTCGCCCGGACCGACGTGAAAGTCGACGCCGTCGCCGCCGATTGCGGCTACAGCAACAGCTCCAATCTCAGCCAGGCGCTCAACCGCGAGACCGGCATGTCGCCGAACCAGTACCGGGCCGCCTACCGCTCCGTCCGTGACTGGTGAGCGGTTTCCCGGGCTCCGATTCCGGACCTTTCGCGACAGCGTCGAGCCCCGGGCAGGAGGGGAGTCGCTAACCTTCGAGGTGATCTTATCGACACTCTCGACTCGGTCCGGGAACCGGGGGCGATTTGTGATACCCCGGATGTTTTTCGAAAGAAATAGCGCCGGATTCGTGTTCCCCCGTTGCGACCGGGACCCGGCTCGGGCATCTGTGTCGGACCATGCCGACACCGCCCAAAAACACCCAGAAACACGCCAGCCCGCCGAACGCTTCCGGCGCCTCGTTTCGCGGGGATGGCGGCGCCGCGGCGGCGGCCCGGGCGAATGACGCGGCGAATTCCGCCCAGGATGTCCTGCGTTCCATGCCCGTGTCGGCGGATGCCGAGCGCGCCGTGCTCAGTTGCATGCTCAAGGCGCCGAACGAAGCCATCGGCCAGGCCATCGAAATGCTGAACACGGAATGCTTTTACATTCCCGCGAACCGCATTCTCTACCAGACCCTGCTCGATCTCTACCAGGACCGGCCCCAGGGCGGGCTCGACCTCATCACGCTCAACGCCGCCCTCTCCGACCGCGGTCAGATCGAGCAGGTCGGCGGACCGTCGGCCGTCGCGGAGTTGCTCGACGACGTGCCCTCGGTGTCGATGTTCGAGTATTACGCCGAGATTCTGAAGGCCAAATTCGTCCTCCGGCGCATCATTCAGGACTGCGGCGAGTGCGCCAGCCGCGCCTACGACGACCCCGAGGCCGTCACCGAACTGCTCGACGAGGTCGAGGGCCGCGTGCTCGCGATCCGCGAGGCCGCCGAGAAGGAGGGCGACATCCTCCCGATCAAAAAGCACGCCATGCAGGCGATTCACACCATCGAGGAGTCCTTCAAAAACAGCGGCAAAGGCGTCACCGGCCTCTCCTCCGGCTTCGCCAATCTCGACGCCCTCACCAACGGCCTGCACGGCGGGGAAATGGTCGTCATCGCCGCCCGCCCCTCCATGGGCAAGACCTCGCTGGTGATGAACATCATCGAGAACATCTCCATCATGGCCAACGAGCGCAAGGCGACCGCCGTTTTCAGCCTGGAAATGTCCGCCGAGCAGTTGGTCCTCCGTCTCATCTGTTCGCGGGCCGGGGTGGAAATGCAGAAGATCCGCGGCGGTTTCCTGTCCTCGCAGCGGGATTTTCCCCGCATTCTCCAGGTGGCCAACGACCTCGCCAACAGCGAGATCTACATCGACGACACTCCCGGCCTCTCCATCATGGAACTGCGGGCCAAGGCGCGCCGCCTCAAGAAAGCCTACGACATCCAGCTCATCGCCATCGACTACCTCCAGCTCCTCAAGAGCACCAGCAAGAAGTCGCAGGACTCCCGCCAGGTCGAAGTCGCCGAGATTTCCGGCGGCATCAAGGCCATCGCCAAGGAGCTGAACATCCCCGTCATCGTGCTCGCCCAGCTCAACCGCAATCCCGAGTCCCGCGGCGGCGGCAAGCCGAAGATGGGCGACCTCCGCGAGTCCGGAGCCATCGAGCAGGACGCCGACGTCGTCGGACTGCTCTACCGGGAGGAATACTACGCCGACTCCGAGGAGGAAAAGGAAGCCGCCGCCGGCAAGGCCGTCCTCTCCATCCAGAAACAGCGAAACGGCCCCACCGGCGACGTGAAACTGGTGTTTCGGAAAGAGTTCATGCGCTTCGAGGACCGGGCGCCCGGGGACGATGACGACGACGAGATGTGAGCGTCCCTTTGCCCGGCTTTCACGAAGTTGTTCACCGGTTGTTCACGGGAAAGGCCTTGTATCGGCGCGGTTTCGGTCATGCCGGCGAATTTTCCAAGCCGCTGATAAAAAGCCCTTTGCCGGCCCATTTCCCCTGAAGCGCCGGGAACGGCGCTTGTAGAAATTCCATCCTGCGCCAACTGGCCACCGGTTATTCACAATCGGATCGTGACGGCCCGCCACGTCGTCCTCCAGGGCCGAGCCGCCCCGACCCATCTTTGAAACCCCGAGGGAGGAAACCGGGGGAACCGGCCCGGGCCTTGGCGAAAAAGTGGAGGACGATCACAGGCTCCCGGGCAAAGCGACCGCTCGGCGGGGACGCCTCGCCCCACCCGATCGGCGGACGCCGCCCAGCCGGACGCCGACCAGCCGGATGCCGCCCCTCGCCGCCGCGCTTTCGTGCCCCCCCACCGGGAGAACCTTCGCATTGCACCCGCCGCGCCTTTCTGTAATGGTGGGCGGCGTCGATCGCGGTCAGAATGGCCGCCGTCCCTGCGACCTCGACCATGCCCGACCCCGAACCGCCTCGTCATCCCTCGCGATTCCAGAAAAAGACCCTCTGGATCGCCATCACCGCCGTCGCCATGGTCGTGATCGGCGCGATCGCCGTCGGCGCCATCCTGCTGATGGGCTGGGTTCTCGGCGTCCTCCAGCCCGTGCTCGTGCCCCTCGCCGTCGCCGGCATCATCGCCTACCTGCTCGACCCCATCATCGCCTGGCTGCAGCGGAAAGGCTGGTCGCATCGCCGCTCCATGCTCACCGTCTATGTTGCCTTTGTCGTGGTCGTGGTGCTGCTGGCCGTGGCCGTCATCGTGCCCTCCTTCGGCCAGGCGCAGGACCTCTACGAAAACCGGCGGGACATCCAGACCACCGTCACCGAGTTCGTCAAAGAGAGCATCGCCGAGCTGCGCGGCCGGCTCGACGTGTCCGTGGCCGAGAAATATTACGACCGCGGCGTCGAGTGGATTTCCGAGGAAGGCGGGAATATCGCCCAGCGTTTCGGCTCGTGGATCTGGGACCGCCTGCGCGGCGCCTTCGGTTTCTTCGGGTATCTGCTCGGCCTCCTGCTGGTGCCCATCTACCTTTATTACTTCCTGAAGGAAAGCCACTCCATCTCCGAGCGCTGGCAGGATTACCTGCCCATCCGCGCCTCCGAGTTCAAGGACCAGTTGGTCGAGACCCTGCGCGAGATCAACGGCTACCTCATTTCCTTCTTTCGCGGCCAGATGGTGGTCAGCCTCATCGACGGCGCCCTCGTGGCCTTCGCCCTCTCGGTGATCCGGCTGCCCTACGCGCTGCTGATCGGCGTGTTTCTCGCCATCCTCGGCCTCATCCCCTACATCGGGAACATCCTGGTCATGGTGCCCGCCATCCTCATCGCGCTCGTGCATTTCGGCGCCACCGCCACCGGCTCGGTCATGACGGAGGCGCCCGCCGTCGTGGGCGAGGTGGCCCGCGTCCAGATCCAGGAGGACGGCGGCGTCCGGATCGTCGAGAAAGTCGTCACCGCCGTCGCCGACGAGGGCCGCACCGCCACCGTCCTCCTGCACGCCTGGAACTGGCTACCGGAGGTCTGGGCCTACCCGGTCATCGTGCTCGCGATCTTCGTGATCCTGCAGCAGGTCAACGGACTGGTGACCGCCCCCCGCATCGTGGGCGATTCCGTCGGACTGCATCCGCTGACGGTGATTTTTTCCGTGTTGTTCTGGTCGCTGCTGCTGGGCGGTCTGCTCGGCGCCCTGCTGGCCGTGCCTTTGTCCGCGGCGATCAAAGTGCTCTTCCGCCGTTACGTGTGGGAGCGCAAGCTCGAGCCCGCCGTGGAAGCCCGACTCGGGCGCGCCGCCGGCGAAAGCCCCCCCCCGGCCGCGTCCGACTGACCCCGGCCCCGAGGCCCCGAGGCAACAGGCTCGGGTCCCTTGGCGTAAACTTGAAAAACTCGAAGGTCCCAACGGCCCGATCACGGCGGGCGATAGGGCGAGCGGCGGCAGCCGGGTGGGGCGAGGCGTCCCCGCCGAGCCGTCGGAATGCCAAATCGCGTCGAACAGTCTTCGGCCATTCGCCGAAGCCCGGGTTTTCCCCCGTTTCTCCTTCGCGGTTGGTTTTACGGGCGGGATCGATCGGGTCGAACGCGGCGGGGCCTCTCGACGGCTCGGCAGGGACGCCTCGCCCCACCCATCCATCGCCACGGAATCGCGGCTCCGCGATCTTGATTCGTCCTCCTTTGCGAAGTTGAAGCAAACAGGGTTGAGTCCCTCGCCATACCCTGTTGACTCCGCGACCCAACCCTGTCCGGCTGAGACCCTCGCCCCTTCTTCTCCCCCCGGGGGCCCCTCGACGGCCCGGTCCGCGCTGCGTTACGGTGTCCCGGGTGTGGGAGCGATGGGGCGCTCAGAGCCAGCGAGGCCGCCGGGTGGCCCGGAGCGCCGCGGCGGCTTTGGCCGGACCGAAGAATGGAGAAGTACCGGCCGGTCCCCGGCGGGGGCGGGCGCGAGGCCGCGTTGCGGCGGCTCTTTTCCCGCCCATCGCCGGTTGGCCAAGGGCTGCGAAGAGCGGGCGAATGGAGGCGGATACCGGCTCTTCCGAATCGAAAAAAACTGGCGGATATCGCCGGCGAGGGGGCAGATATCGATTCTTACGGATTCCCGGAAAGGTTCAGTTTCCCGTGTCAATCCGGTCCGTCACGAAAGGGGTGGCAAAAGCGTCTAAAACCCTTGACTCTTTGAGAGGTTTCGCATTTCATCGAATCGCGCCGCTGATGTCGTTTCGGAAAAATATATCGATATCCAGATGCGTAAACTAATACTGTTAGCCTGAAAGTAACCAATGAAAAAACCAGCAGAGAAACCAGCAGAGGAACCAACCGGGGAACCAAAAATCCCAACAGATAACCTGATGAGAAACGTGGCTTTCATTACGGCGGTCATCACCCTTTTAGCCGCAATCATTGGCCTGATCGCAACAGTTGCCGGCCTCGCGAAAAAAGTCGAGAAAACGGAAGAATTGGTCGATGCGACTATCCCGCCCGTAAGACAGAAATACGAATTAGAAGTCACGCCAAAGAATGGGAAAAATCATTTGGACGTAGACTTCGAGGTCACCAAACCGTCAATTTTGTTCGCCACCATATCCCTTGGAGCATTCCGTGACGACAAAACTGCAGGACAACGTAATCCGCCAGACGGAGGTGAGAAGAATGTATCTGCCGATATTGTGTGTAAACTATTTGAGATTGGAGAGACAGAGCCGCTGGTCACAGAAAAGGGTCATGTTGGACAGACTGCCTACACCGTGAATCTTTGGACTCCAGTGAACTTAACGGCACCCATTAAACCTGGAAAATACAGAATCAGTGCATCAGCTGAATCATCTCATTTGACGTCCGGTCCAGATATTTCCATATCGTATTTCGCACTACCCTACCGACCTACAAAACCAGAAGGCTAACCGCGCAGCAGGTGACTCGCTCCCCGCTGGCAGTTTTCAACGTGATTTGGCTTCGATCCCGTCAAACCTTTTTCGAAAGCGCCCGGGCTACGTTCCGCGAATCACCTGTGCTTAGACGTTCCCCCCGTCACTCCACCACAATCTCCCCCTCCGGCCCGTCGCTGGCTTCGAGGCTGCCGTTGAGGGCGATCACTTTCACCCTCAAGGTCGCCCCGCTGGGCTGGTCCTTGATCGTTGTCTCGGTCACGTTGCCGGTCTTGCCATACTCGCGCCATTCGGTGTCGGTGCCGACGATCTGAATCAGGATGCGGTTGTCGTCGCTGCGGGCGCCGCGATCCCAGGAGACGAGGGCGCGGCCGGGACCGGCGGGGCTCAGCTCGAGATTCTCGGCCGGCTCGGGGGCGCGCGGGTTGGCGGGGATGTTCAGTCCGAAGCATTCCCAGCGCGCGTCGTCATCCGGCAGGAGCGCCTGCAACTCGTCCACGAACACGATCAGCTTCCGCCGCAGCGCGCCGTGACCGGCGTCGCGCGCGTCCCGGGCGGCGCGCTGGGCGGTGTCGGCATCGTTCACGCCCTGGCGGGCGTCGCTGACTTCGCCATGCAGGGCGGTGGCGCGCGCCGAGGTCACCTCCGGCAGCGGGCCGCCGCCCGGCACCTCGTAGGCGGGGTGCTGGGAGAGGTAGAGCGCCAGCGCGTTCAGGCTGGCGAAGCGCTCGTCCTGCGTGTTCGGCACCGCCGTGGAGCCGACCTCGGTGAAGCCGGCCGCCACCCACTCGGCGGACGGCGCGTCGCCGAGCACCTTTTTCAGCACGTCGCGCGTGTCGATGAGGAACTTCCGCGCCTCGGCGTCCTTGGCCCGCAGCGCGGCCTGGGCGGCGCGCCGCTGCATCTTCGCCATGTCGTAGGAATAGAGCAGGCCCGGCACGGGCGGCGCGGCCGTCATGTCGCCTTTCAGGTTTGTCAGCAGGGCGCGCAGATCGTCCTCGCGGGTGGCTTTCAGGCCCACGTCGTCCTGCGCCTGGGCGCAGCCGTCGGCGGCGTCCTCGGCCAGGGCCAGCAGGACTTTGTGGTTTCTCGGGATGGGGTTGTTGCTCATGGGGTGAGTTCCTTTCGGTTGGGTGGTTTCTTCGTTTTCGGGAGGCGCGTAGCCGGGATCGCCCGGCTCGAGCAGATAGGAAGGCGATCCCCAACGCAGATTCGGATCATCGAATCGGATCCCGCTGTCCCAGGTGACCGGTCTCATGGGGTGGCGGGGAATCGGGGTTTGGAAAGGGCGGGGACGGCGGGAATCGGGTCGGGCTCGCCCCGCGCGCGGTCCCGGCGCGGGGAAATGACGCCGACGGGTCGTCGCGCGGGGCGATGCACTCCGATCCAAGGCCCGTGAAATCGTTTTCCAACCCTTCGCCGTTCCTCCGAGGGCCGCGAAAGCATCGCGAGCCCCTTCGCACCTCGTACCGGAGGCGGAAAACCGTCGCGGACCCCTTCGCACGTCGTGCGGAACACCGGAAAACCGTCACGCGGGGTTCCGCACCTCCGACGCGGTTCGGAAAACGATTTCGCGGGCCCCTGCACGTCGTGCCGAGCCCGCGAAACCGTCGCGAGGTGCCTGACGCGGGGTGCGGAACGCCGGAAAATCGTTTTCCAGGGCTTGGCGGGAGCCGCGGGGCGCCAAAAAACCGTTTTCCGGCGTTGTGCGCCGGACCGGCGGGGCGGCGAATGGCTGTCCGGGCGTCCCGCGGCGGCGGGGAATCGCAAGGGTCCGGTCTTCCGGCCGGGTTGCCGGGACGGGGAGACGGGCCAGCGGGATTGGGCGATCATCGGTCTTGGGGGAGGACAGTCAACGCCCGTCCGGTTCTCCTTTTCCGGGGGGCATCCTCACCATCGGAGCGCGGGCCGAGCCGGTTGGCAAGAAAAAAATTCCCCAAATTGCCGCAGCCGATCATTTTCGCGGTTCGGAAAGTGCCCCGGGAGTTGGTCCGCCGCGCCCGGCGGGGCGGTTTGGCGGGCGGCGAGGCCGCGTTGCGGCGGCTCTTTTGCCGGCCATCGCCGGTTGGCCAAGGGCTGCGAAGAGCGGGCGAATGGAGGCGGATACCGGCTCTTCCGAATCGAAAAAAACTGGCGGATATCGCCGGCGAGGGGGCGGATATCGGTTCTTACGGATTTCCGAACGGTTCGGTTTCCCGTGTCAATCCGTTCCGTCACGAAAAGGGCGGCAAAAGCGTCTAAAACCCTTGACTCTTTGAGAGGTTTCGCATTTCATCGAATCGCGCCGCTGATGTCGTTTCGGAAAAATATATCGATATCCAGATGCGTAAACTAATACTGTTATCTCAAAAAATGACTCCGCTCCTTCGCATCAGGAACACGGATCGCGAGAAGTTGAAGTCGGAGCACTATCTCTTCATCGAGAATCCAGGGCTACCCGCTCTTGAAGATGCGATCCTGAATCCAAAGGCTGCTGGCGGAGTTCCGTTGATCGGAGATGTTTGCCTCTACCCTGATCGCCCAATCGGCAAGGCAGGCATGCCCATGATGACCATCTATTCGGGGATTCCTGAACGTTCAGCAGTTATTCTAGAGCGAGGTTATCGTGACGTCCTGGTCAAGACCTGCGACGGTCGGAGCGACATCTTCGTGCTTTGCCCTGACCACACTCCAGACACATACCACCGCATTCCTTATTCCGCATTTATCCCACGTAGCGAAGCGCTGGACATCGCCACAGATTTTCTGCGCGATGGCACTGTCGAGACTGACGACTCATGGATCGATTTCGAGCAGTTTTATCACGACCTCCTGGAGCATCCCGTTTACTGAGATCGATGCCACAACGACGACAAGAGATAACAAGCGCATGGAGAGCAACGGCTGACCTGCCCCGAGTTCAAATGCTTAAACTCAACTCTAACCCCAGTCCCGCATCGAGCGAGCGCTCCCGGTCAGCCGCGCCTCATGCTTGACGTTCTCCTCTAAAGTGAATTTGCGCTTAGCAGGTCTTTTGATCGCTCAATTCCTTCTGGTAAGTTGTGCGGTCCCTTTGCCTCACCGCCGGGTTCATTCGTATGGAGTCTCCGGGAGGGTTGTTGACTCTAAGACTTCGCAACCGATAGCGGGTGCGGAGATTGTCCTTGATAGCCCGGCAGAGAAGAAAAGAGTGGTTAGCGGGCGAAATGGCGAGTTTGTTGTTCGTCCAGTCTACGGATGGCATGGCGTTTACGTGATTTCTCCGGTATCGATGTCGCTTCTTCCGGGGTTTGATATGCCATATCCCGGTCGTCCAATTCGGATATCGGCAGCCGGCTACGAGCCGATTCGTATTACAAAGACCGACTTTCTTTTTCCAGACGATGGACGATACATTGACGTGGGAGTGCAACGCCTTGTGCCTCTGGGAGTCAAGTCACCTCCGAAAAACGACCAAGCGAACCCCCAAGATAGCAGGTGAGCTTGCCTCACTGCTATCCGTTGTTGGACGAGTCCGCCGTGAGAAAGCGAGCGCGGGAACTACCGCTCTTTCGGATTCGATTTTTCGATGAACCTCAACGTGTTGCCGTGACCGCCGGGTTCCGGGCCGCCGATTGGGGGGCTCGGCGGGGGCCATGAGCTTCGCGCCGGAGGCGTGAGGCTCGTGCCTGGACAGAGGGGGCGGCAAAGCGCGATGGGAAGGGGGGGCGGGCGGACTTCCTGGATCTCGAAGCGACCGCGCTCGCGGATTCCTATGACGAGGACAAAGTGGAATACACCGTAAGCGGAGTATATGTCCCCCTTTTTGACGGGGCGCGTCACGCCGCGTAACGGGCGCTTTCGGGGCGGCGGGCGTTGGCGACGCGGGCCGGGGTGAGCGAGGCGATGATCTCCGGATCGTTGACTCCGGGCAGCACACTGAGCAGTTCCTTGAGGTAACGCTCGACCGGCAGGCCTTGGGCTTTGCAGTTCTCCACCAACGTGTAGATCGCCGCCGCGTGGTGACCGGCGCCCTCGGCTCCAAAAAACAGCCAGTTCTTCATCCCCAGCTTTATCGGGCGCATCCCGTTTTCGACCAGGTTGTTGTCGATTTCGAATCGGCCGTCCTCCAGGTAACGCGCGAACTTTTCCCAATGCCGCGCCGCGTAAGCCAACGCCTTGCCCGTCGCGCTGGCTGGGCGATGTTTGGGCAGCAGCACCCGCAGCACCCTGCCGATGCGACGCGCCAACGGCGCGCTCCGCCACGCCCGCTCACTCTCGCGCAGGGCGGGGCCGGCTTTCCGCTCCCGCAGGTCGGCCTCGATCCGGTATAGTTGCCCGATCAAATGGACCACCAACGCCGCGTGCCGGCAGGGCCCCGCCTTGAGCGAATCGACAAAGCCGCGCCGAATATGGGCCAGGCAAGCGATGAGCCGCACCTCGGGACGGGTCCGCGCGTAGGTCTCGTAGACCCCGTAGGCGTCGCACTGCACATGCCCGGCGAAGTCTTCACCAATGCACTCGACCAGTTC
Organism: Akkermansiaceae bacterium; assembly: GCA_024233085.1. GTDB lineage: Bacteria > Verrucomicrobiota > Verrucomicrobiia > Verrucomicrobiales > DEV007 > JAEUHH01. The sequence continues at coordinate 75,650 of JACKQC010000019.1, read as the reverse complement.
ATCGCGGCTCCGGCCCACGCCCCAGTGGTAAAAGACTCCGCCACTGGCGGGACAACGCGCCTGCCAAAGGTATCCCATCCACGATTTCCCGGTTCCGGGACGCAGATAGCGCACCGTGGTTTCGTCAACTTGGAGATAATCGCCAGCGAGGGTCTCGGCCCGGATGGCTTGGGCCACCGGCAGCACCAGTTCGATGGCCTGGTGGATCCAATGGACGATCAGGTCCCGCGGGATATCCAGCCCGCTTCGCCGAAAAATCCCCTGCTGACGATAAAGCGGCAGGTGATCGACATACTTGCCCACCAGCAGATGAGCCAGCAGTCCGGCGGCGGGCAGGCCGCCCACCAACGGGGTGGCCGGCGCCGGGGCCACCACCGGCGGCAGGTGACGGGCCACCTTGCGGCGGAAGACCGGCCGCACCACCCGCCTGATGAAGTAGCGCGGTGGCGTCACGTCGAGCTGGTCGGTAACCTCCTCGCCGCAGCGCTCGAAGGCTTCCGGATCTTCCTTGACCAGGGCGGGGATGTCCTCGGTGAGTTCCACCTCCAGCCTGTCCAAACCGGTGATGCGCGAGCGGTGGCCGCCCCGCCCGCGCCTGGCTTTGTCAGCCTTTGCGCCGCCGACTTCCGCGGCCTCCCCCGGGGCGTCCCCGTCGGAGGAGGCCGGCGCTTTTCCCGGCGGTTCGGGCGGCAGGCCGTCCTCCAACAACAGCTTGAGCTGCGCCTCGTCGATCTTTTCGCTCTTTGATCCAAAGAGACGGCGCATCAGAAAATCGACCTTCTGCTTGAGAAGCTCGATTTCCCGCGCCTGGCGCGCGATGATTTGCTCCGGGGATTCGATGCGTTAGTCATAGCACGCGATCCTCCCATTGCCAGAACGATCGCCACTTTAGGCGGATCTTTTTTCGGCTGGCTCCCGCCGTTCGTACCAGGGGCGCATCTTGGCGCCCCGCAGATCGATTCCGTCGAGGAGCAACTGCAGCGCCTCGGGGGCCAACGAAAGGCTTGGCGAGCCCGCCGACGAGGCCTTTGGCCAGGAGAAAGTGCCCGCCTCGAGCCGTTTGGCCAGCACGCAGACGCCCGTGCGGTCGTAGTAGAGTATTTTCAGGCGGTTGCGCCGTTTGTTGGTAAAAGCAAACATCGCCCCGTCCTCCAGGCCGCGGGAAACCAGCTCCCGCGCGAGGGCCGTCAGACCGTTGAAGGACTTGCGCATGTCGTGGGGTTCGACGGCGAGGTGGACGCGCACTCCGGCGGGGAAACCGATCATCGCGGGCCGCCCTCCTTTCCGGCGCGCAGCGTATCGATGAGGCGGGCGGCCAGCGGAATCTGTCTTTCCTCGGCGATGACGATGCGCAGGCCGCACTCGAACTCGACGCGCAGTTGTCGGTCGGTGGGATGGGAGATCTCGATTTCGACGAAGGTCACGTCGGCGACGCGCCACGGCTTGGATTTGGTCTTCTTGGCCATCCCCAGAACGTGACCCGATTCCACCAACCGGCCAGCGGTCGCCGGGGGGCGTATTTTCCCCGCTTACAATACACCGAAGGGCAGTGACAACCGGATCGGCGCGCGCATCGGAATTCTCACGAATTCCGCCACATGAGACGGCGGACGTTTGAGCCGTAGCGGAAATCGTGAGATTTCCGATCGATCATCCGGGTACGATCGGTTGGCGTTCCCGCCTATTTAAACATCGGATTCTCCGGATCGCCCGCGGCGAGCAGATAAGCCAGCAGGTCGAGGACATCGTCCTTCTTGAGCGTGTTGAGGAGGCCGGGGGGCATCATGGAGTAGGGGGAGGGCTTCATCTCCTTGAGGCGCTTGCGGTCGACGGGGACGGTGTCGTTGGGGTCGAGCATGTTGACGTTCACCTGGATGCTGTCGCCGTTGAGGTTCATGACGCGGCCGGCGATCTCGGTGCCGTCGGTGAGGGTGAAGATCATGGAGCCGTACTGGTCGGAGATTTCCTTGTTGGGGTCGACGATCTGCTCGAGGAGGTCGCGGGGGCTGAACTTGCCGGAGACGGAGGTGAGGTCGGGGCCGATGGCGCCGCCCTCCTGCTGGAAGCGGTGGCAGGCGAAGCAGGTGCCGGCGCCGAACATGCGGCGTCCGTTGGCGAAGTCGCGGTTGCCCTCGAGCCCGACGGCGAGGACGTCGTCGAAGTCCTCGACTTTCCAGGCCTGGACGAAGGCGCGGGGCTCGAAGGTGAACTGGGGCTGGGCGGCGGGCCGGGCCTCGATGATGTCCTTGAGCGCGGCTTTCTCGGCGTCGGGGGTGTTGGCGAGGGCGGTCTTTTTCATGTCCTCGATGAAGAGGCCGAAGCTGGCGCCGCCCTTGTAGCCGGCGGCCTGGGTGAACCAGCGGTAGAAATCGGCGCGCAGCTCGCGGGTCCAGCCTTCCCTGAGGTGGCGGAGGGACTTGGCGTAGCCGATCTGCTCCTCCTGGGAGGGGGCGCCCTTCAGCAGGGCGACGCCTTTGGCGGCGGCGTCGGGGGCCTGGAGATAGCAAAGGAGCTGGAGCAGCTCGGCATTCAGCGGCGGCGTCGCGCCGGGCAGGTGGGCGCCGAGGCGGGTCGCGAGCCGCTGGCGGGTGGCGTCGTCGGGCGCGCCCATGCGGATGAGGGCGAGGCTGTAGGCGCGGGCGAGGTCGGTGCGCTGGGAGTCGGTGAGCGCGGCCCAGTCGATGGCGTCGAGATTCGCGAGGAGTTTTCCCTGGAGGCTCTGGTCGCCGTGGCGGGCGAGGGCGATGGCGGCGTGGATGGCGGCGACGGGATTTTTCTCGGCGAGGGCTTTGCCCCGCCATTCGGCGACGGGCTGGCTCTCGATGGCGATGCGGGCGGCGAAGCGGAGAAAGCGGTCGTCATTCGACAGGTAGGGCCAGGCCTTTTCGACGGCGGCGGGATCGGCGTGGCCATGGAAGGCCTCCAGCTCGAGCCGGGCTTTCGCGGCGTCGGTGAGGCCGGGGCTCGGGTCGTCGCCGATGTGGTCCTCGCCGATGTAGGTGACGCGGTAGAGACCGGACTGGACGCGGCGGCCGCCGATGGTGAAGTAGAGGGCGCCGTCCTGGCCGCCGACGAGAAGGTCGGTGAGGGGGAGGGGCTGGGCGGACATGAACTCCTCGAAGCCGCCGCGGTAACCGGCGCCGTCGGGCTGGAGGTGGACGGCGTAGAGTTTCCCGTAGCTCCAGTCGCAAAGGTAGAGGGCGTCCTGGTATTTCTTCGGGAATCTGGCGCCGTAGCCGAAGGCGACGCCGGTGGGCGAGCCGGGGCCGATGTCCACCACGGCGGGCAGGCTGTCGGGGTAATAGGCGGGCCACTTGCCGCCGCCGTTGCGCCAGCCGAACTCGGCGCCGCTGGCGACGAGACAGACACGGGTGGGGCGGTACCAGGGGGTGTTCATGTCCCACTCCATGTCGGCATCGTAGGTGAAAAGCTGGCCTTCGCGGTTGAAGGCGGCGTCGTATTCGTTCCGGAAACCGGTGGCGACGAGTTCCCATTCCTTTCCGTCGGGATCGGTCTTCGCGATCCAGCCACCGGGGGCCATGACGCCTTTCATGAAACCGCGGCCGTAGGGGCGCTCGAGCAGCAGGTCCTCGTCCCACACGCGGGGGACGCGGGAGCGGTCGACGTCGGTGACGGCGGTCTGGTCACCGATGATGACGTAGAGGGATTTCCGGTCGGGGCCGAGGATGACGGCGTGGGGGCCGTGTTCGCCGCCCTGTTCCTCGAACTTGCGGAGGAGTTCCTTTTGGTCGAAACGGTCGTCGCCGTCGGTGTCGCGGAGGCGGTAGAGGCCGCGGCCGCCGTGCTCGCCGGTGTTCAGCACGGCGTAGAGGCTGTCGAAGGCGTAGAGCAGGCCCTGGGCGCCGCCGATGTCGAGGTCGATGGTCTCCACCTCGGCGGGCGAGAGGGTCTGGCCGGGGCCGGGCGGGGTGAGGCGGTAAAGTTTCCCGTACTGGTCGGACACGATGAGCCGGCCCTTGGTGTCCTGCGTCATGGCGACCCAGGAACCCTGGTCGGTCTTCGGGACGGAGTAGAGCAGCTCGACGCGGAAGCCCTCGGCGATCTTGATGTGGTCGACGGGGGTGGCCTGGGGCTCGCGGAGGTCGGCGAGCGAGGCGAGATAGGCGGGGGTGATCTTGTCGCGGGGCGGCTGGCCGATGGCCATCAGCTTCGTGGCGGGCGACCAGTTCGCGCCGGCGGGAAAGGCGAGGTCGTTCCAGCCTTTCGCGGCTTTGCCGGAGGCGGTCCAGGTGTCGTCGGTGACGAGGACGACTTTCTGCCCGGTGGACAACTCGAGAGTGAGCTGGGCGAAGAACCCCGCGGCGCCGCCGCCGTTCCGCGCGTTGGCGGCGAGGACGTTGCCGGGCCCGGCCTTGAGCATGGCGGTGATGTCCTCGATGACGGGCGTCTCCCAGCTCTCGGATTTGAAGCCGCGCTTGTCGCCGTTGACCATGATCTGGAGCCGATCGTCCGCCGAGGCGATGAGCACGGCCTTTTTCAGCTCGGCGGGCACCTCGAAGGTCTTCCGGAAATAGACGGTCTGGTCGGCGGTGGCGTCGGCGCCGAGCCAGATCCAGTTCGGCAAGGGGCCGGCGACGGCATCCTGCGCCAAGGCGGCGGCGGGGGAGAGGGCAACAAGGACGAGGGAAAGTAGAGCGGTTTTTCGAATCATATCGGGTCCGGAAAGGGGATGAACGGGTTCCTCACGGGAAAGGACGGCCGCCGGGAAGGCGGAGGGCGATCAAAGCACGAACGACGACCCGAAACAAGGTGGAATCGGGCGCGGCCAAAGCCAATGGCTCGTTCCGTCAGGGCGCGCGGGCGGCCGCCTCGAGATTCTTCAGGTTTCCCCGCATCACGGACAGGAAATCCTGTGCGTTTCCCTCGGGGCGGTTGGCGCAGGGGGCGAAGACGACGCTTTCGAGACCGAGGGCCTTGAGCTTGGCGACGGACTCGGGGGCGGGTTCGCCTTCCCAGATCATGAGCTTCGCCGGATGGGCGGCGAGGATTTTTTGAAGATCGGCCAGGGCCGCGTCGTCGGGGACGACCTCCGGCTCCCAGAGAACGGATTGGAGATTCAGTCCGTAGCGACGGACGAAATACTGGTAGATCGGGTGCGAAGCGACCACGGGCCGGCCGGCGAGGGATTTGCCGACCGCTTCCAAGTCGGCGTCGAGGAGGTCGAGCTGGCCGGCGAGCCCTTCGAATCGCTCGCCGAATTCCGCGGCTCTCCCGGGCAGAAGGGCGGCCAGCGCGTCGCGGACCGCCTGGGCCTGGCTCCTGGCCTGTCGGATATCGAGCCAGGTGGTGAAGGCCGTGCCGCTGTGGGAATGTTCGCCGCCTTTCCCGTGCGAGTGGGTGGCGGCGTCCTTCACCTCGATCAAGGCGTCGGCGAAGGCGCGCGAGGTGTCGACCTGGGTGGACTCGGGCAGCGTGACTTTCTCGGCCCACTTCGCGTAGGAGGCGCCGTTGCGCAGGATGAGATCGGCGCTCTGGAAATCGGCGATCTGCGCGTCGGCCGGCTCCCAGAAGGCGGGATCGACCCCCGGCTCGACGGGATAGACGAGGTCGATGGCGTCGCCGCCGATCCGTTCCGCGAACCAGGCGAGGGGATAATTAACGGCAAACACTCGGGGCCTGCCATTCCCGGCGAAAGCCTGTGACCGCGGCGGGGAGGCGTCCGGGACGGCGTCGGGCGACCGCTTTCCGCAACCGGAGACGAGGATCGCCGGCGTCGCGACGAGGGCGACGAAAGGCAGGCGCGGGAAAAAGGAGAAGGGATTCACGTCAAATGACATTGGTTTGGCCGGCCCACTTGTCGTGGAATTCGCGATACACCTTCGGCGAAATCTCGGAGGGCTTGATCTCGCTGCGGCCGCCCCAGAAGACATTCGTGTAGAGCAGCGGAATGTCACAGGCCGCGAGGTGGGCGTCGATGGCGGCCTTGTGGGCGAGGACGCGGTCCCGGTCGGTGCCGTGGATGACGCCCATGATGTTCACCCCGCCGAACTGTGGCCCTCCCTCGCGCCAGTAGCAGTGGGTCATGATGGGATGGCGGCCGACCTCGCCGCCGGCGCGCTCCTGCATGCCTTCGGGGACTTTCCAGTGAAAGAGGGCGTTGAATCGCGTGACCCGCTCGCCGCTCGATTTGCTCGGTTTCACATGCTCCAGAAAGGTCGAGAAACGGCCGATGACCTTTTTGCGGTCAAGCGTTTCCGCGATCTCGAAAAAGGTGTCGAGATCGACGCCCGCGATGGCGGCGCGGCTTTCCCACGGATTCTCTCCGATCTCGTCGAGGGAAAGCTCCTCCTTCATCGCCAGCAGCACGTCCCACTCGACCGGGGACAGATCGACGGTGGCGGTGTTGGTCATTTTCGCCGGCTCGTCGGCGCGGTCGCCGGGTTCCATGGACTTGCGGCGCACGTGGCCCACCCCGAGCGCGAAGATGCCCCTGGCCGGCATGAGGATGTATTCATGCGCGCCGGTGATGCGCTTCAGGGCGGTGGCATGCTCGTCGAGCGACTCGCCCTGCGGAACCTTGAGCGTCGTCCACAGCCGGTAGTCGCTCCCGGAAATCTCCCGGTCGGTCGAGCGGGTCACGACATGGCCGCTGAAGGGATCCTCGCGGAACATCCAGTCGAAGGTGGCGTCGATCTTGTCCGGATCGACTTTCCACGCGCACAGCGCGCCATGGGCGAGCTTGGTGGCCAGCAGCGTCTGCCGCGTGCGCCGGATGACACCGTCCGCCGTCATCGCCCGGACACGCTCGATGACCGTCTCGAGAGGCACGCCGGATTTCTCGGCGATGTGCTGAAATGGGTGGCGCTGGAAACCCTCCACGAGATCCTCGGAGACGGAGAGAATCTTCGCGTTGGTCGGGTCGCTGTGCTGGGTCGGAATCGTGGAGGCGGAAGCGCTCATGATGGGATGGGAAAAAGGAGGGGCGGACACTAGGTCAACTGACGGACCGGGGCAAGTCCGCCGCGGAAAGTGCGGGGTCTTTGACAAAAAGCCGCGCGGATTCAGGCCGGGTCGGTTTTGGCGGCCGAGTCCGGCATCGGGGCATGCACCGCCAGCCAGGCGAGGGCTTCCTCGCGGGACGTCAGCGCGCCCTCGAGCTGGAGATCCTGAATCTGCGTCAGCAGCTCGCCGAGCCGGGGCCCGGCGGGATGGCCGAGCGCCATCAGATCGTGGCCGTTGACGAGCCGGGGCGGGATGAGCGGTTCGGCGGCGAATTCGACCGCCTTTTCCCGCAGAAATTCCCAGTTGTCGAGCATGCCGTGGCTGCCGGCGCAGTCGACGCGGTGCAGCTCCAGCTCGGACTCGAAGTGCGGGCGCGCCATGAAACGCTTGAGCTTCGCGGTCCGCATGCGCTGGACATCCTTGAAAATCATGTGATTGGCGACACCCGATTCGACGGCCTCGATGAGGTGGTTCGGATAGCGGAGCCGCCGCAGGATGCCGACCGTCATCTCCGCGCCAAGTTTGTCGTGGCCGTTGAAGCGGATGCGATCCGCCTCCGCGTCGTAGGAATAGGTGCCGGGCTTCCCGATGTCGTGAAACAACACCGACAACACCAGCGGCACGTCCGCCTCGGGCGGCAGCAGGTCCAGCATGAGGCGCGTGTGGGTGAAAACATCGCCCTCCGGATGAAACTGGGGAGGTTGCTCGCAACCGCGCAGGTTCACGACCTCGGGCAGGAGCACCCCCATCAAGCCGCTGTCGACGAGCAGGTCGAAGCCCTTCACCCGGCGCGGCGAGCGCCAGATTTTGTCCAACTCCTCGCGGACGCGCTCGGGGCTGATCTCCGCCGCGTGGGGCGCCCGGACTTTCAGCGCCGCCCAGGTGTGCGGCTCGATCTCGAAGTCCAGCACCGTCGCGAAACGCACCGCCCGCAGCATTCGCAGATAATCCTCCCTGAACCGCGCGACCGGGTCGCCGATGGCCCGGATCAGGCGCGCCTTCAAATCGGCCTCGCCGCCGACGTAATCGATCACCGCCCCGGTATCCGGATCGAAAAACATGCCGTTGATGGTGAAGTCGCGCCGCCTCGCGTCCTCCTCGGGCGTGGTGAAGGTCACGCTGTCCGGTCGGCGCCCGTCCGAATAGGCGCCCTCGGCGCGGAAAGTCGCGATCTCGAAGTCGAATCCCCCCCGCCGCACCAGCACCACGCCGAAATGGGCGCCGACCGTGTTGCCCTTCGGAAAGAGCCGCAGGATCTCCGGAGGCGTCGCGTCGGTCGCGATATCGTAGTCCTTTGGCTCGGCGCCGTGTTCCAGATCGCGGACGCAGCCGCCGGCAAACAGGGCGCGGTGCCCGGCTTCACGGAGGGTGCGAACGACTTCCTGGGCGGCTTGGCGCATGAATGAAGTGAAGAAAGGGAAGGCAAAGTCCGGGTCAGAAAGCCGGCCGATTCAACAGGGTTGACTCGCTGACCCAACCCTGTTGGGTCCGTCGCGTTCTTGGCTCAGTAGGGAAGTTTCAGCCCGACCGATTCGGCGGAGACGCGCCGGACGTTGGTCGCGTTCAGGTTGTCAAAATGCCACCATTCGTCGGGAATGGAACGGAATCCCGCGTCGCGCATCGCGCTTTGGAGCGCTTCGACATTCCGGCGAATCTCCGGATCGCCGCCCGTGTAGCGCGCTTTCGCGGCGGGGGAAAATTCGTCGTATTTCGAGGGCATCCGCAGCTCGCGGCCGAGGCTGTCGACCAGCGTGACATCCACGGCGATGCCGTAACAGTGCAGCGAGAGGCCGTCCGAGGGCGGCACGACGTAGCGCGGATCCTTCACCGCGTTCCAGAGCGCCTGGTGCGCCTCCACCGGTCTCCAGGCGTCCCAGATTTTCAGTCCGTAACCCTGCGATTGCAGGAGCTTCTGGGCTTTGGCCAACCGGACGGCGGTCGAGCGGTTGACGAGGCAGGGCATGTTGGCGGGATAAAGCGGCCGTCCGCCGGCGTTGCCGCCCGATCGGTAGCGGAGATCGATTTTGACTCCGGGAATGGCCTCCGGGGCGTGAACGAGGCCGATTTTCCGGGCTCGGGCGATGACATTGCCGCTCCCGGCCGGACCGCCGACGCCGGCGCAGGAGGCGAGGAGCACGGAAACGCCGAGCAAGGCAAGGCTGGAAAACTGGGGGGCAACGAAACGCATGGAATTTATTAGAAAATATAGACTTTCTGGAAAAGTTGGCCGATCTTGGGCCGTGTGCCAGCGTTTTTTGATTGTCGCGTTTGCGGCCTCTCTGGCAACGAGTTTCGGATTTTCCGCGAGTTCCTCCTCCTTCCTTCGCTCTATTTCATGGACCCGATCGTGCTTCGTCAGACGATAGAATTGGTGTTCGCCTTCATCTTCGGATCGGTGGTGGGCTCCTTTCTCAATGTGGTCATCTACCGCGTGCCGCTGGGAATGAGCGTCAACGAGCCGAAGCGTTCCTTCTGCCCGAATTGCAGGACGCGGATCCCCGTCTGGCTCAACATTCCGCTGGTCACGTGGCTGATGCTGGGCGGGAAATGCAAATGGTGCAAGACGCGGATCTCGGTGCGGTATTTCATCGTGGAACTGTTGACGGCGGTGTTGTTCCTGGCGGTGTGGCACACGTTCGTGGGCAAAATCGGCTATGGCGGCGCGTTTTTTTACTGCGTCTTCATGGCCCTGCTGGTCGCGGCGACCTTCATCGACTTCGATCACTTCATCATTCCGGACTCGATCACGCTGGGCGGGTTGGTGGCCGGACTGATCGCCAGCGTCGCTTTTCCGGCGCTGCACGGCGAGGTCTCGCACTGGCGGGGGCTCTGGATGGCCGTGGTGGGCGCGGCGGCCGGCTACGGTCTGCTGTGGTCGGTCGTCAATCTGGGGAAACTCGCGTTTGGAAAACTCAACTACGAATTCGACGAGCCGGCGGAGTGGACGGTGACCCAGCCGGACCCGGAGGAAAACCCCGTCATCGCCATCGGCGAGCACACGAAGTCCTGGGACGACGTGTTTTTCCGCGACTCGGACCGGCTGGTGCTGACGGTGAGCGAGTTCGAACTCAACGGCGAACGACACGAAGTCGCGGAGGTCGTCCTTCGCGGCGACAAGGTCGAGTTCGGCGGTGAAACGGTGGCGCTGGAGGCGGTGAAATCGATCCGCGGCCGGTGCACCAAAGCGGTGGTTCCGCGCGAGGCGATGGGGTTCGGGGATGTGAAGTTTATCGCCATGATCGGCGCTTTTCTCGGGTGGCAGGCGGTCTTGTTCACGGTTTTTGCCGCGGCCATCGCCGGATCGGTGATCGGACTCCTGCAGAAGGCCTTTGCCCGCGAGGAATGGTCGCGGCCCCTGCCATTCGGGCCCTACCTGACACTGGGGGCGGTTCTGTGGGTGTTTGCCGGAGAAGCGTTCCTAGGCTGGTATCTCGGTCTGATGGGGTTGGCGACACCGCGGGGATAAACCCCTACATTCAGCCGCGAATGCTCGTCAACGGAACTCCCTACCGCACCGTCTGGCAGGATCGGGAATCGGGCGCGATCCGCGTCATCGACCAGCGGAAGCTCCCGTTTGTTTTCGAAATCGAGACTCTCCGCACCGTGGACGCGGTCGCCGAGGCCATCCGGGACATGCATGTGCGCGGAGCCGGGTGCATCGGCGCCACGGCCGCCTACGGGATGGCGCTCGCCGCCGCCGAAGCCGGTGGGGCGGGGGATTTCGACCGTGCGGTGGCCGAAAGCGCCGAACGGCTCATCGCCACCCGGCCCACCGCCGTCAATCTGCGGTGGGCCGTCGACCGGCAGCTCGCCGCCATGGCGGCTTGCGGAAGGGTGAGCGAAAAACTCGCCGCCGCCGAGGCGACCGCCCAAGCCATCGCCGACGAGGACGCCGAGTGGTGTCGCCAAATCGGCCGACACGGGCTGGAAATCGTTCGCCGGATCGCCGACACGAAACCCGCCGGCGAGGCGGTCAATATTCTCACCCACTGCAACGCCGGCTGGCTGGCTTTCGTCGACCACGGCTCCGCCACCTCGCCGATCTACGCGGCGCGGGAAGCGGGCATCCCGGTGCATGTGTGGGTGGACGAGACGCGTCCGCGCAATCAGGGCGCCCGACTCACCGCCTGGGAACTGGGGCAGCAAGGGATTCCCCACACGGTGATCGCGGACAACACCGGCGGGCATCTGATGCAGCGTGGCCGGGTCGATCTGGTGATCACGGGCACGGACAGGACCTCCCGCGCCGGCGACGTGGCCAACAAGATCGGAACCTATCTCAAGGCGCTCGCGGCCCGGGACAACGGGGTGCCCTTCCACGTGGCGCTGCCTTCCTCGACCTTCGACTGGTCGATTGCCGACGGCGTTCGCGACATCCCGATCGAAGAGCGGGACGGGAGCGAGGTGGCGACGATTTCCGGCTGGGAAAGCGGAGGCGAGCGCGAGGTCAGGCTGATCCCGGAGGGAAGTCGGGCGTCGAATTTCGCCTTTGACGTGACGCCGGCGCGGCTGGTGACGGGATTAATCACGGAACGCGGAATCTGCGAGGCCAGCGAAGAGGGAATTCGGGGGTTGTTTCCCGAGAAGTTCGCCCTTGTCACCGGTTGAAAAGGAGGCGGCTGGGCTTGGGGCGGGTAGCGCAATTGCGCGGCGTTTTTGGCGATTTTATCGTCACGATTTGTCGAAGCGACGCTATTCTCCTTAAGGAAACTGAAATTCCGGTGGCGGAAGCCGCCGGCCTCACCCGTTCCAGCTGTTTCAGGCGCCGACACCGGTCCTCTCAAACGTTAATTCCGAACGCCATTCCATGAAATCACCCAGCCTCCTTCCCTTCTCCGCGGCCGCCCTGGCGCTTGTCCTTGGCGGCTTCACCGCCGACCGGGCGATTGCCAACGCGCTCGACAAGAAAGCCCCCGAATCTCCCTCGATCGACCTTCAGGCCGCGTCGAAGAAGATCGATCAACTGATCGAAAAAGGCTACCAGGAGCATGGCATTCAGCCGAACCCGTCCGTCGACGACGCCACCTTTCTCCGGCGGGCCTATCTCGACATTGCCGGCCGCATTCCGACCATCGAGGAGGCGGAGGCCTTCAACGGATCGAACTACGAAAACAAACGGGAGCGTCTCATCGAGGATCTGCTGCAGAGCGAGGCCTACGTCAGTCATTTCTACAACTTCTGGGCCGACGTCCTGCGGATCAATTCCGGGCTTGGCAACGGAGCCAGCCAGGCCGAGTCGGCCTACCAATTGTGGGTGAAGCGCGCGCTTCGCGACAACATGCCCTACGACGAGTTCGTCTTCGACATGGTCAGCGCGAAGGGGATGATCTGGGAAAACGGCGCCTCCGGTTACTACATGCGCGACCGCGGGATGCCACTGGACAACATGTCGAACACGGTCCGGATTTTCCTCGGCACCCGTCTCGAATGCGCCCAGTGCCACAACCATCCGTTCGATGTCTGGACGCAGATGGATTACTACAAGATGGCGGCCTTCAGCTACGGCATGGACGCCAACCGCTACGACACCCCCAACCGCCTCGCCCTCGCCAAATGGCAGCGGGAGGAGCAGGATCGCAAATTCTCGGAGGCGACCGGGATGGAAGGCTTTCCGCGAATCCGCGGCGACAAGGGTGTGGAAAAATTTCTCGCCGACAAGCGCAGCCAGAAGTTTCTCGAGCAGCACCAATTGACGGCCGATCAATTCCGCGAGATCGCCGAGAAGGGCGAAAAAGCCTACGAAAGCTACAATCACGAGCAGCAAAAGGCCCGCACGGCCGTCAATGAGCTTTACCGCCAGATCCGCTACATCTCCGTCGGCGAACGCGAGCGGACCCTGAAGCTGCCGCACGATTACCAGTACGACGACGCCAAGCCCTTCGACGCGGTGGAAGCCGGCACCATGTTCGGCGCCGAGATCGATCTGAGCAAGATCGACGACAGCACCATCGACGCCTACGCGAAATGGCTGACGGCCAAGGACAATCCGACCTTCACCAAGGTCGTGTCGAACCGGCTCTGGAAAAAGGTGTTCGGAATCGGCCTCTTCGAACCCGTCGACGAATTGACCGAGCAGACGCAGGTGTCGAATCCCGAACTCCTGGCCTACCTGGAGGAACTGATGCGCGGCCTGAACTACGACATGAAGTCCTACCTCCAGGTGCTCTACAACACCAAGACCTACCAGCGCGCCGCCAACACCGGGGAGGTCGAGCTGGGCGAGCCCTATTTCTTCGCCGGACCGGCCCTGCGCCGCATGAGTGCCGAGCAGATCTGGGATTCCATTGTCGCCCTGGCCCTGCCAGAGGCCGATCAGTATCGCCCGCGTTTGAAATCTCAATTGGGCGGCATCGAGCGTGTCCGCCAGATCTACGCCTCCCTCGAGGAGCGTCCCGAGGAAGAATACGTCGCCATGGTCCAGGAACTGGGCGAAGCCCTCGCCGAAAACATGCCCAAGCAGGAAGAAGTCCGGAAGCTGCTCTACAAGGCCCGCGAAAACGAGGACGAGGAAGCCTATCAAAAATACCGCCAGGAATTGCGGGACCTTTCGAACGAAGCCAACCGGTTCGTGAGGGACATCGGTTACAAGCTCACCGGAAACGAGGTCGACGAGGACGCGTTGCTCGCGGCGCTCGGAATGAGCGAAATGCGGATGGGCGCGGCCGACGGGAGCGACGCCGGAGCCGACGATAACGCGGTCCTCATCAACCTGCCAAAGCCGAAGTTGCCCGAGCCGCCGGCCGATCTGGACAAGAACCAGCGCAAGAACTGGAAAAACCAGCAGGCGCAGGAATACAAGGTTTACGCCAGTCTGGTCGCCCAAATGGCCCGCGCTTCCGAACTGGAGTCACCGGCCCGCCGCGGCCACTTCCTGCGCGAGTTTGGCCAGTCCGATCGCGAGGTGATCGAGAACGCGGCCTCCAACGCTTCCGTTCCTCAGGCCCTCAATCTGCTCAACGGTCCCATGGTCGAGGCGCTGACGAACAAGTTCGCCGTCTTCGGCCACCGGCTGCACGAGGCGGGCGACCCCGCCGAAAAGACACGCATGATTTTCCAGGCCATGCTGACCCGGGAGCCGACTCCCCGCGAATTGGAATTGGTTGCCGCCGAAGTGGAGAAGGACGGCGACGCCGCCTACGAAGGCGTGGTCTGGGCGCTGCTTAACACCCAACAGTTCCTCTTTGTCCAGTAAGGCCGGCCCACCATTTCGACAATTTCTTTCCGAACCAATCAACATCCGCAAAACGATTCCAGCCATGAAATCCATCCTCCACCAATCCGACGAATTCACCCGGCGCCGTTTCATGGAAACGACCGCCAAATCCCTCCTGGGCGTGGGAGCGCTCGGCGTGGCCTCCCATTCGCGGGCCGCGCTGGGGCCGAACCTGGGCCTTCCGGAGCGCGCGGGCGCCGCCAAGCACCTCATCTACCTCTACATGAGCGGAGGGATGACACATCTGGACACCTTCGACCCGAAACCGGGCCACGAAAATCAGGGCCAGACCAAGGCCATCGGCACCAACGTGGACGGCATCCGGATTTCCGAATACCTCCCCACGCTGGCGAATCACGCCGACAAGATGACCATCGTCCGCTCTCTCAGTTCGACCGCCGGCGCGCACCAGCAGGCCAATTACCTGATGCACACCAGCTACGAACAACGGGCCACGATTCGTCACCCCGGGCTCGGCGCCTGGTTGCTGAAATACAAGGGGCGCCTCAACCCGAACCTTCCCGGTTCCGTCTTTGTCGGCGGTGACAGCCGCATCAATGGCGGCGGCGGCTTTTTCGAGCCCGAATACGAGCCCCTCGCGATCAACGATCCGAATTCCGGCCTGCGCAACTCGAAGATGCGCGGCATGAACGAGGAGACTTTCTCGCGCCGGCTCGATTTGGCGAAGGAGTTCGACACCGATTTCCACAACCGCTACAACGTGAAGGACGTTCGCGCCTACACCCAGATGTATGACGACGCCGTCCGCATCATGTCGAGCAAGGACCTTCAGGTCTTCGACCTGAGCAAGGAAGACGCCGCCACCCGCGAAGCCTACGGCGAAGACGCCTTCGGGCAGGGCTGTTTGCTTGCCCGTCGCCTGATCGAGCACGATGTGCGCGCGGTGGAAGTTTCCCTGGGCGGTTGGGACATGCACAACAACGTTTTCATTGCGGCGCCCGACAAATGCCAGATTCTGGACCAAGCGGTCGGCGCTCTGCTTAATGATCTCGACAAGCGCGGCAAACTTCAGGACACCGTCGTGGTGCTGACGACCGAGTTCGGCCGGACGCCGCGGATCAACCAGAATGCCGGCCGCGACCATTACCCGAAGGCCTTCAGTTCCATGGTCGCCGGCGGCGGATTCAAGGGTGGCTTCGTCTGGGGCCAGACCGACGAGGGCGGCGAGAACGTGGCCGAAAACCTGGTCAAGATTCAGGATTTCAACGCCTCCATCGCCTACGCGCTCGGTCTGCCGCTCGACCAGGTGCTCTACAGCCCGTCGAAACGACCCTTCACCGTCACAGCCAAGGGCGCGCCGGTGCTCGATCTCTTCGCGTGAGACGGCGCGAGAGCGTGATCAATTGAAACAAGCGCGCCTTCGGAGTTTCCGGAGGCGCGCTTTTTCGTGCCCGACCCAACAGGGTTGAGTCGGTGACCTAACCCTGTTGGGTTGGAAAATGGAAGCCGGCTTCCGTGACGATGGCGTCCATCGGCCGATCGTGCGGTTCGGACGGGATCGGACCGAGTTGAAGCTCGAAACAGACCCCGATCCGAAACGGTCGGCGGCCGGGGCGGAGTTCGAGCCCGGCGAGAAAGCGATCGTAGTGTCCTTTGCCGCGGCCGAGACGGGCGCCGGTTTCGGGATCGAATCCAACGCCGGGGATCAGGATGACTGTGGCCAGGGAGGGATCGGCGCGGAGGCATCGGCCCGGATCGGGCTCCCGAATACCGAAAGCGCCCGGAGCGAGGTGGGCGATTTTGCCGGCGCAATCGAAGAAGGCGAGTCCCTCCGCCTCGACCCGCGGAAGGAACCAAGTTTCCGTTCCGAGCGTGGCTCCATCGGAAAAAATAAGCGCGTCGAGATCCGGCTCGCTCGGCAGGTGCACGAACGCGGCCACGGTGGAGTGGCGGTTTTCCCGGAGCCAAGTCCTCAGCGCCTCGCGGATCCGGGCCGAGGCGGCCGCTTTTTTCGTCGCGGGCCAGCTCCGCAACGCGGCGAAGTGTTTCGCGCGGAGTTCGGTCTTGCTCGCGTGCTTAGACGCCATTCCGGGCGGAACTCAGGGGTGATATTCGGAGAGCGCTCGCGGGAGGAATTCCTGGAGCCGCGCGATGCGGACCTCGTCCACCGGGTGGGTGCTGAGAAAGGCCGGCGTTTTGTTGACATTGCCGGACTCCTGCCGCCAGGCCGCGAAACGCTGCCACAGGGCGACCGCTTCGTGGGGATCGTAGCCGGCCCGGGCCATGTAAAGAGCGCCGAGCTGGTCGGCTTCGAGTTCCTGCATGCGGGAAAAGCGCTGCACGTGGAGCAGGGCGCCCCCGCCGATGGCGGCGCCGGTGGCGACTTGTCCGGCGGTGCCCATGTCGGTGTTGCGGCGCAGGAGTTCGCCCGCGACGGCGGCCACCCCGGCGGTTACCGCACCCTGCGCCATGCGTTCACCGGCGTGGCGCGCGACGACGTGGCCGACTTCGTGGCCGATGACAGCGGCGAGCCCGGCGTCGTTTTGGGTGATTTGAAAAATGCCGGTGTGGACGCCGACTTTGCCGCCGGGAAGGGCGAAGGCGTTGGGGGTGTCGTCCTCGAAGACGACGAATTCCCATTCGGCGTTTGGCACGGGCATGACCCGTGAAAGCCGCGCGCCGACCCGTCGCACCTGGGCGTTGTAGGCGGCGTTGGTGGAGACCGGTTTGGACTGCTTGAGCTTCTCGAATTCGGTCAGGCCGAGCTTGGCTTCCTCTCCGGGATTGAGCGGATTGAACTGTTTCCGGCCGGTGTCGGCCACCGTTGTGCAGGCGGCGATCGCGCCGACCGCCAGCGCCAGACCGAACAGAGAACTCAAGAGGGGAACGGGAATTCGCATCGGCAACGATACGCCGAATCGCTTTTCCGGTAAAGGGAAGGCCCGTCCGCCGGGGCGGGAAACTTTCAGCGGAAAAGCAGGTCCGCGAAAGCCGCGTCGTCGAGCGAGGAAGGATCGGCCACGGCCATCAGTTGGCCGAGGTACTCGACTTCACCGATCTCGCGAGCGGGGTCGAATTCGGTCACGATCGGTGTCTGGGGACTGTCGGGTGCGGACACCGTCGTCGCACCCGGGGAACCCGCGTCCCGAAACGCCACCGTGGCCATCCACGCGATGGCCGCCGCGGACGCGACGGTCAGCAAGGCGGGGGCGGGGGCGGGGCGGAAAAGCCACGCACCCACGCGGGTCCAGACCGATTCGCGGTCCCTGCCTTCGGCTTGGAGTTTCCGGAGTTCGCGCAACACATTGCGCGAAAAAAACGGCCCCGCCTCGGTGCGGCGGGCTTTGCCGAGCAGTTTCCAAACCGGGTCGTTGGGATTGAAGGAGTCCATGGCGTCTGGGCGTCTGGGCGTCTGGGTGGGACGGGTTTCCGTTTCCGAAGGAACGGACAAGCGAATAAACCCCGGAGCGGCCTCCGGGTTTCAATCGCGCCGCGATTTTTTCTACCGCGGCGCGGCCCGGCTACAGTTGCTGAACGTCGAGAAAGCCCTCGAGATGCCGAATGCGCGTCGGATGACGCATCTTTCGAAGGGCTTTGGCCTCGATCTGGCGGATTCGCTCGCGGGTGACCTGAAACTGTTTCCCGACTTCCTCCAGCGTGCGGCTGAAACCGTCGACGAGGCCGAAGCGTTGCTCCAGCACGGCGCGCTCCCGCTCGTTGAGGGTGTCGAGAACGTCCTTGATCTTGTCCTTGAGCAGATTCATCGAGGTGGTGTCGCTCGGGTCTTCGGCGCCCTTGTCCTCGATGAAATCGCCGAAGGAGGTATCCTCGCTGTCGCCGACCGGCGCGTGAAGCGAGATGGGCTGCTGCGCCATTTTCAGAACGGCCCGAACGCGCTCGACGGGCAGATGGATTTCCTCGGCGATTTCGTCGGCGGTGGGCTCGCGGCCGTATTCCTGAACGAGCTGTTTCTGCACCCGCATCAGCTTGTTGATCGTCTCGATCATATGAACGGGGATGCGGATGGTCCGCGCCTGATCGGCGATCGACCGGGTGATGGCCTGCCGGATCCACCAGGTGGCGTAGGTGGAAAATTTGTAGCCGCGCTTGTATTCGAATTTCTCGACGGCCTTCATGAGGCCCATGTTGCCCTCCTGGATCAGGTCGAGGAAGGAGAGGCCGCGGTTGGTGTATTTTTTCGCGATGGAAATGACGAGGCGGAGGTTGGCTTCCACCATTTCATCCTTTGCTTTGCGGGATTCCGCGACCCAGTCGCGAAGCTCGGCGATCTGCGCGTCGAATTCGTCCTGGGGCAGCCAGACTTCGCTCTCGAAAACGGTCCGGGCGCGGGTGGCGTCTGATTTGGCCTTGCGTTCCCGGGCGCGGGCGGCCTTTCGGCGGATGGCTTGGGAACGTTCGAAATGTTCCTCGGCGGTTTCGATCAGTTCCTCGGTCACCCGCTGCTTGAAAAAGAACTTCCCGAAGTGCCGCTGAAGGGAGGCGAGGGCTTTTTCGAGTTCGCTCTCAAGCTTTTGGCGTCCGCGGACTTCCTTCATTTTCTTGAGCGTGCCGAAGAGCCCGGTTACCTGTTCGTGCAGGTCCAGCACCGCCTGGCGAACTTTGGGCAGCGCCTTGGTGTATCGCTCGCGGTTTTCGATCTTCTTGTCCACCACGACCCGGTCGAAACGTTCCTGGCCGGTGATCAGGCGCTCGGCGAGATCGGCGTGGCAGCGGGCGACGAATCCGAAGCGGCACAGGATCCGATGCACCAGCAGCTCGGCCTTTTCGATGCGCTTCGAGATGGCGACCTCTTCCTCGCGGTTGAGCAGGGGCACCTGACCCATCTGTTTCAGGTACATCCGCACCGGATCGTCCAGAATGTCGAGCTTGGCGTCTTTTTCGGAGAATTCCGCCGCCGGGGCGCTGTATTTGGCCGTTTTGGCGCGCTTGGGCCGGTCCACGTCTCCGGCGTCCACGATCTCGAACTCCATCGCCTGGAGCCGTTCGATCAGGGCTTCGAGCAATTCCGGATCGTTGGCGCCCTCCGGGAGAGCTTCGTTGAGATCGTCGTAGGTGAGATAATCCTGCTCCTTGGCGAGGCGGATGAGGTCGCGTATTTTGGCCTGGATTTCGGGCGAGTCGATTCGGGAAACGATCTTGACGTCGGCGCCGTTCGAGGCCGCTGGAATTTCTCCTCCGGAAACGGAGCCGTTCGGCGAGGCGGCGGCGGGTTTGCGTTTCCCGGGGCCTTTGGCGCTCCGCCGGGCGTCGGAAGTTTTCGCGGTCGGGGAGGATCCGTTGCGTTTCCGGGCGGCCATGGGTCGGTTCGATTGGGAAGAAAACAGGGAACGCTACCCTCAGACCTGACCACTATCCGTTGCGATCGAGGGCTTGGGAATATCATTGAGCCGCTTGGTGAGGTCAAGGAGTTCTTTGTTCAGTTGCTCGACCTGCGCGGTGGACATGCCGGCGGTTTTCAGGCGCGCCCGAATCTCCCGGGATCGGCTCTGAAGACTCTGACGGTAAAGGCTTTGCAGGCATTCCGTGGCGAAGCCGGCGACATCCCCGGGAAGCGGCGGCATGGGCTCGTTGAGCAGCGCGGTGACGCGGCTCTGTTCCGGGGAACTCAATGTGGCGATAAAGCTCGACACGCTGGCCGGGGAGTCCGGGTCGATGGAGCCGCGCCAGATTCGGCCGAGCAATTCCGTGCCGGGAATGTCGCGGAGGTAATCCGGCGGCGGTTCGTGGGTCACTTCGGCCCGGAAACCGGCGTTTCCGAGCAGCAATTGGCAGAGCAGGCGGACGGTTCGATTGGACAGGGTCAGGTCGGCGGCCATACCCTGTTGGGTCCCGGCGGAATCGGCGCCGTTGGCCGCCTCCCGCGAAGCTTCGCGGTTGCGATCGGCGCTTTCCCGGCGACGGGCGGAAGCCTCCGCGCGCTGGTTCGTTCGGCGGGCGTCGCGGACGAGCTTGCGGATGTCCTCCTCGCCGACGCCCAGCTTCACAATCACGCGGTGGATGAGCGAGTCCTGGAGCATTTTTTCCTCGATCAGGGCGATGTTGGCGGCCAGTTCGCGGGCGAAATTGAGGCGCTCCCGGAGTTCGCTCAAATCGCGCCGCGATCCATGCAGATCGATCTGGTAATCAAAGAATTCCGGCGCGTTTTCAATCAGGGCGCGGAAGGCTTCGGCGCCGCGGCCGCGGATGAGGGAGTCGGGGTCTTCGCCGGCGGGCAGTTCGGCCACGCGGACCAAAACCCCGGCGGCGGCCAGCAGGCGAAAGGCCTTGATCACCGCGTTGTGTCCGGCGGTGTCCGAATCGTAGCACAGCACCACCTCGTCGGTATGGCGTTTCAGGATGCGGGCGTGCTGTTCGGTGAAGGCGGTGCCGAGAGGGGCGACGATGTTTTCGATGCCCGACTCGAAGGCGGCGATCATGTCGAGCTGGCCCTCGCAGACGATGGCGCGTCCGGCTTTGAGGATGGCGCGCTTGCTCTTGTCGAAACCGAACAGGGTCTTGCTCTTGTTAAAAAGCGGCGTTTCGGGCGAGTTCACGTATTTCCCGCCCGGCTGATCCGGAGCGAGGACACGGCCGGAAAAGGCGATGGGATCGCCGAAATCGTTGGCCACCGGAAACATCAGGCGATGGCGAAAGCGTGCGTAGGCGCCGCGATCGGGCCGGCCGTCCTCGCGCCACGCGGCGAGTCCGCCCTCCACGAGGTGTCGGACGGTGAAGCCCTCGGACTGGGCCCAATCGATGAGGAGGCGGGCGTTTTCGGGGGCGTAGCCGAACTGCCAGCGCCGGGCGACTTCGATGCCGATGCCCCGGCCTTTCAGGTAGTCGCGGGCGGGTTGGGCGAAGTCTTTCTTCAGCAGCAGCCGGTGGAACCATTCGGCCGCCTTTTTGTGGAGAGCCTGGAGTTCACGCCGGAGTTTTCGGCTGGCTTCCTCCTTGGCGTCGTAGACTTCCTCCTCGACGCGGATGCCGACGCGTTCGGCCAGCTTTTTCGCGGCGTCGGGGAAGGCGAGGTTTTCGTATTTCATCACGAATCGGATGACGTCGCCGCCCTCCCCGCAGCCGAAGCAGTGAAATATCTGCCGCTGAGGATTGATGTTGAAGCTGGGGGACTTTTCGTTGTGGAACGGGCACAGGGCGCGATAGTTCGACCCCGCCCGTTTCACCGGAAAGTACGAGCCGATCACTTCGACGATGTCGTTTTCGTCGACGATGCGCTGGATGGTCTCGCGGTTGATCTGCCCCATGGAAAAAATGTCGTCAGCGGATCGGCTTTGCTTTGAAGTCGGGCCGGCTTTTTCTAAGATGTAAGCATGCAAATGGGAATTTCGAAAGCGGGGTGTCGTCGGGGAAACATCGGGATGCTGTTGGCGTTGATCGCCGTCCTCGGGGTCGAGCGCGGGCTTTCGCAGAGCGCCGCCCCCGGCGGCGGGGAATCGGAACTCGCGGGAAAAGCGGTGGTGATTCCCGTGCGGACGGACGATCTGGACGACGGCAAGCGTTTCCGCGATTTGCGGGCGATCCTGGACGCGGCGTTGAAGGAAAAGGCGAAGGCGATCGTGTTTGTCCTGAACGTTCGTGGCGGAACCTCGTGGGAGAGCCATCAGCGCCTGCTGGAGGATTTGCCGCAACTGTCCATCCCGACCGTCTCCTACGTCGATCCCTCTGCCACGGGGGCGGGGGCGCTGCTGGCGCTTGGAACGGACGCCATCTACATGGCGCCGACGGCGATCGTGGGCGGCTCGGGCGTGGAATACACGGCGGACGAAAAGACGAGCGAGGAGACGCAACGCCGGCAACTGGCACAGCAGCTTTCGGTTTTGAAAGCCCGGGCGCGCAGCCTGGCGGTGGCGAAGGGACACAGCCCGGCCATCGCCGAGGCCTTCATCGACGCGGACATCGAGGCAAAGGCCGGCACCGAGGTGGTGTCGCCAAAAGGGGAGGTTCTTACCCTGACGGCGGAGGAAGCGATCCGGCCGATCGATGGCAAGCCCCTTTTCGCCAAGGCGATCGCGAAATCTGTCGCCGAGGTGCTGAAGGCGGAGGGGATTGGCGCGGAGTCGGTCGAGATTTCTCCGCGGGACTTCGTTTCCCAGCGCAATCGTCATCGGCTGACCTCCCGCGATGGCGGAGCCGGGAAGGACGCCGACGAGGAGAAGACCCGGGACGATCAGGCAATTTTCGGAAGGCGCGACCAGGTTTCCTACCGGGGCAAGGTGATCCGGCTCGAGATTGGGGAGGACGCGCTGGCGACGGGCAAGGCGCGATTCGATTTCATGGATCGCACCTTGAAAAAGGCCGAACTCGACGGCGCGAGCGCGGTGATTCTGGACATGGACACTCCTGGCGGCTATTCCTGGTATACGAAGGGGCTGCTGCTCAACAGCCTGCAGAGTGTGACGATCCCCACGGTCACCTTCGTCAACACCCGGGCCGAATCGGCGGGAGCGATCATCGCCGTCGGGACCGATCACATTTACATGCGCCCGGCCGCGACGATCGGATCCGCGCTCGTAATTTCAGGATCGGGGGAGGATCTTTCAACCAACCTCGACGACAAGGTGACCCAGATGGCCATCGCCACGGTCCGGAACATGGCCGAGCTGAAAGGGCACAACCCGGACGTGGCGGAGGCTTTTGTGACCCAGGACAAGGCGGTCATCATCGACGGCACCACGGTTCATCCCGCGGGCCACGTATTGAACCTGAACACCATCCAGGCGACCGAAGTCATCGGCGGACGTCCGGTGCTGGCCAAGGGAATCGCCGATACCGTGGAGGAAATCGTCGCCGCGGAAGGGTACGAGGGCGAGATCGTCGACGCGGAGCCCTATGGGATGGAGGACTTTGCCCACTGGGTGCAGAAGTTCTCCTTCGCGCTCATCATCGTCGGATTGGCGGGCGCCTACATGGAGCTGAAGGCGCCCGGGTTTGGCGTTCCCGGCGTGGCGTCGCTTCTGGCTTTCGGTATGTTCTTTTTCGGCAATTATTGGGCGGGAAATCTCGCCGGCTACGAGCTGGCGGTGCTTTTTGTGCTGGGACTCGTCCTGATCGGCGTCGAGATTTTCATCCTGCCGGGGACGGTGATCCCGGGACTGGTGGGGGGAGTGCTCGTGCTCGCGGCATTGGGCATGGCGATGGTGGATCGAGTCGATCTCGAATACACCTGGAAAGGGCTGCCGGGGGCTGAGTCGTGGGGGAACCTGTTTTCGAGCGCGGCGGCCTCGCTGGTCATCGGGCTGGCCGGCTCGGTGGTGCTGATGCTGCTGGCGATGCGCTATCTGCCGGAGACGAAGTTCGGGAGCTGGATGGTTTTGAAGGAGGCCGTCGCCGGTGGCGCGTCGATAGAGACCGGCGTCGAGTCCGGGGCCGATCGCGGAGGCGTTGATGGAGAGTCGAGAGGTTATGTGGGGCTGGAGGGGATCACGACCACCGATCTGCGTCCGGCCGGGAAGGGGAGGTTCGGCGACCGGCTGCTCGACATCACTGCCGACGGCGAATTTCTCGAAAAGGGCACCGCCGTCCGGGTGGCGAAGCACGAGGGCTCGCGCATTGTGGTGCAGGCGGTGTAGTGTCTCAGAACCAGCGTCGCGCGGGCGCGGGCGTTCCACAGTCCAAAAACCTTGTGAAAAAAACGTTCAAAATTCTTCACTACGGACTTGCGTCCATTCGCAAACACATCTAATACGTCAAAGCAAGATTTTGGCTGCGGTCTGGACATCCGGCATGCGTGGCGGAAATCTTGCTTTTCTTTTGATTACCGACTTCATTGGCATGGAGAACGCGACCATCGAACACATGGAAGAGTCGGAAAGGACCTCGCAGGGTAAAGGCGACAACGAAGCCGGGTCAAAACGTTATGGACATTATGGATTTTTGGCCTGACGTTCTCCGTGTTTGCCAAGTCTGATTGCCATGTCTCAAGGGAACACCGCTTTCGATTCGTTCTTGAAAGAGCTTAGCTCCGAATTGTCGGTGCGTTTTGCGGGCCCGGTTGTTCAAGCTGGACTAGACGAGTTTCGAGAGGTCATCCGAAGGTATTGGGTGATCGAGGAAGACGAAGCAAAGGCAAGGCAGTGCGCCAACGACGCGGTGAAGCGGGCGGATCGTCTCGCGTCGAAGCCAGTGGTGATCTTCACTGACAGGGACTACGAACTGGCCCGCACAACCTCTCAGGTCTGAGGTGGGGGCGTTCTGCCCGGGTCGAATGGCCGCGATGTTCCCGGACGCGGCGCTCGTTTGGTTTTTCCTTGCGTGGCGAGTCGGTCTGCCACACCTCTATACGCTTTTTCCGGACGGACCGAGGCCATGAATTCCATTTTCCGCGAGATTGTCGAAAGAGAGGTTGGAAAGGAAGCGCTGGAGGGCGTGGATCGTTTAATCGAACGGCTGAGAGGGGATGACCAATACCCGGAATTCCTGAGCGGGTCACCGTATCGGTACGGGCCATCCCAGATGATTCGGAGCGAACTTGAATTGCTTAACGTGTCCGATCCTCGATTCGGAATTAGGCAGTACCTGGTTCGCAAGGGTAACATCGAGGGAATGTTGAATCTCCGCCGGCTGGCGCTCTTGAATTGCCGCGCCGGTTTGCCGGGAAACTTTGACAAACCCATTGCCGACTGCCTGCTGACGCTTCCTCCGGGTTTTGCCGATATTCATGTGCTGAAAACGAAACTGTGGGCCGCCAATGGCGAATGTCTCCCCGCACAGTCTGGAGGATGCGCCGCGGAATCCGAGTTCGAAGCCACTCCCTATGTGCAGTTCATGCAAATCTGCGGGGGGATGTGCGCGCAGGCCTCCGTGTACATGGCGACGGCGCTGCTGCCCGAGCACGCCGCACATATCCGGGGCATCTCGGAAATTTCGTATTATGCGGAAAAGAAACGTCCGCAACGCGGCGAAGGCGGTGAACTCGGGATATCGGGTCTCAAGCCGGACCAGATTTCCCACTACCTGGATGGAGAGGGGCTCACGGGGCGGCGGTTGTTTGCGTTTCCTCCGGAATTGTGCCCAAAAGAGACGGAGGATTTCGAGGAATTTCTGGTTCGGAATCGGGAGATTCTGGATCCCGCCCGGCTTCGATTTGTCCAGGCTTTGAGAGCCGTCGTGATGTCGAACTTTCCGGTGATTCTTCCGGTCGACCTGGCGCGTCTGTATCAGCGGGGAGTGTATTACGACGAGAAGTTCGAACGTCGAGTCATACTGAAGGAGGACGGCCATCACAAGCCGGGGTCCAAGTCGGGGCACGCGGTGGTGCTGGTTGGGTGCGGCAAGAAAGTGGGCGACGATCGCTTTTTGATCAACGATCCCGGAACGGGTCCCTTTCTTTGGGTGTCGGGGAAAACTCTCTTCGAAAGCGGTGCCTTTGGCTCGTTCTCGAATGAATTCGCCGAATCCAATGGCGACGCCCCCCGCGTGGTCGAAGAGAAGCCGAGGTTTTTTCCGGGTCAAATGATACCGGTGCTTCCGGGGCGGGTGACGGTGACGCCGCTGCCGCCGGAGACACTCTGGGTGGGCAAATTTCTGTTGCCCATTTCCGAGGGCGAGGATCCGCGGGGGCCGGGGCTTCTGACGCTCCGAGATAACGATATCAAGGCTTCTTTCTGGGAAAAAGTGGCCCGAAAGGACCAATCTGATGAAGTGGCTCGAGAAAGGTCCCAGGCCCTGCGGTCGGCGCGGGAATGGAAACGTTCGGAATCGGTTCCGCGCTTGACAAGACTGAGCGAATTGCCGAATCCCAGTTTCTTCGAATCTTCCATCGCCCCTATGGCGGGGCATTTTAGCGAAAGGGTTTCGGAGATTCAGGATCGCCTGCGCGCTCTTTTCGGAGGTTGTCGGGATCGCTGGCTATGGGTGGAGAGAACCGGAGACATGCTTTGGTTTCATGATGCGGAGAGTCGGAGAGAAGGGCGACCGGCATTTCCCTTCGAGGCGGCCTATTATCATTCCCATCGTTCGAAGAAATGGTTGGAGTTTTATGTGCCAAATCTTTCGTCGAAACTCGCGATCTCTGGTGGAGGCGAAGGCGGGGAGAAAGAGACAGGGAATGAAATTGCGAAACTTGGTCCAATTGACCGGCTAAAACCGTCCATGATTACTTCCGTGAGCCTGCACGGGTTTGAGCCGGCGCTGCGTGGGTGGCCAACGTCTCTCGGCATCGAATTTTACGGATTCATGCACAGCGATTTCGACAAGGTTGGCGGTCGGGACGAACTTAACGCCGCCTCCGTGGAACGATTGGCGGGGCTAACTTCAGAGCAACTGATGGCCTTGGCGGGCGCCATTCACAGGGCGGCCGGGGAGAGACCCATTCATGGATTCGCCTCCTTCATTCCCGAATTTGCCCGACCGAGCGATGAAGCCGACGCGGCGGATTCGCCGGGAATTATGGCGCTGAGAAATCTTTGCCAATTGGCGGGGATTCTGAAAAAGGACTTTGGCCGGACCGAAGTTGGCATGATCGAAGCGGTTGGCGGAGGCCTGATTTCGGGTGCGATCGACCCGGCCGCGGATAAGGGGGACGGCCGGATTACGAAAAACCTTGCCAAGGTGGATGACGCGGTCGAGGCGATCCTGAGAAACCTTCTCAAAATCCGCGGAGATTTGGAGAATGCGGACTTGGTAGTTGCCCTCGAGTTTGAGCCCGGCCCGCTATATGCCTTCGGGGACTGGGATACACTGGTGTTGCTGGCCGATCTGCTTGAGGCGGAGGAGGAATTCGGACCGTTGAAAAATCTGGTGGGCTTCAATCTCGATATTGCCCACTGGGGGATCATTGAGGCCATCCCGCTGTCCCGGGTTTTCGAGAAACCTGGCGTCTTCAACCGGATTGTTCATGCTCACATCTCCGATCATCATCCCGGCGCGCATTTCGCGGATTGCGCGCTTGGATCGGTTAGCCGCAATCTCGATGTCTTCAGGAAATGGTTGAATCTTTACGCGGTTCGCCATGCGGCGCCCGTCGAAGGTTATCCCCGCTGCAGTGGAGCGGTTTCGATTGAGATCGAGGCTTGCCGGGATTCGGAGATTCGGGATCGTTCTATCGAGATTCTGTGGTCGGATCTTCTGGGCCGTCCGATCGAGACTCTGCGCGGCTGATCTTTCCGTCCTCCGTGCCGCGCTTTCCGGTTGAATCCGCGGCCGAGTCGCGGCATTTTCCCCGAAAGCCGCCCCGATTCCGGGCGGCTGTTCTTTTTGCGCCGTTTCGTCTCCTTCCGCAGTCGTGACCAGCACCGAAGCCAGCCCCTCCGACGATGACCGAGTCTGGGTGATGGGACACAAGAATCCCGACACCGACGCCATCTGCTCCGCCATCGCCTACGCCGATCTGTTGCGCCAAACCCGTTTGCCGGGGGCGGTCGCCGCCTGCTGCGGTACCCCCAATTCCCGGACCGAATGGGTGCTCTCCCAGGCCGGCCTGCCGAGGCCGCGGCTGGTCGCGGATGTCCGGCCGCGCGCGATCGATGTCTGCCACCGCGAGGTCACCAAGGCGACTCTGTCCGACACGATTTTCGACGCCTACCACCGCATGGCCGGGGCGGGATTTCGCAGTCTGCCCGTCGTGGAGCCCGGCGATCGCATCGTGGGCATGCTTTCGTTGCTCGACCTGCTGCAATTGCTCATTCCCACCGAGATCGAGGGCGAGGCGGTTCGCGCCGTGCGGACCAACATCGCGAGCATTGCCAAGGTGCTGGGCGCGGGAATCGCCTGCCAGCCCGAGGACGACGACGACGCCGAGGTCGAATACATCATGATGGTCGCCGGATCGAGCGAACCGGTCATGGCCGAGCGCATCGCCAGTTTCGACGCCGGGCGACTGCTCATCATCACCGGCGACCGTGCCGGCGTGCAGTTGCTCGCCGTCGAGGCGGGGGTGAAATGCCTCGTCATCACCAGCGGGTTTCGGCCCGCCGAGGCGATTCTGGCCGCGGCCCGGGCGAAAGGCGTCACTATTCTGATGACTCCGCGCGACACGGCCAGCTCGACTCAGCTCATCCGCGGATCGCGGCCGATCCAGCAGGCGGTCTCGACGGAATACGCCTCCTTCGACCCGGATGTGCCGCTGCATCTTCTACGGGACAGAATCCAGGGGCTTCAGCAGACGCTTTTTCCGGTGATCGAGCCGGGCTCCCGGAAACTGATCGGGGTCTTCTCCCGAACCGATCTCGTCACGCCGAGGCGGCCGAAATTGATCCTCGTCGATCACAACGAATTCTCACAGGCGGTAACCGGCGCCGAAGAGGCGGAGATCGTCGAGGTGATGGATCACCACCGGCTCAGCGGAAACCTCGTCACCCGCGAGCCCGTGCAATTCATCAACAAGCCCGTGGGCTCCACCTGCACGATTGTGGCGCGCGCCTTTCGGAGCCATGGAGTCGATCCCTCTCCGGCCATCGCAACCTGTCTGTGCGCGGGAATCGTTTCCGACACCCTCAACCTCACCTCGCCGACCGCGACCGACGAAGACCGCCAGGTGCTCGCCTGGCTCAGCGAGACGGCGGGAATCGATGTGAACCGGTTCACCGAGGAATTCTTCGCGGCGGGTTCGGTGCTGCGATCGAGCGCGCCCGAGGCCGTGATCGGTTCCGACCGGAAGGAATACGAGGAGGGCGGCTACAAAGTCAGCATTTCCCAGGTCGAGGAGGTTGGATTGAACCAGTTCTGGCCCGTGCGCGAGTCGCTCCAGGCCGAGTTGGGCCGGCTGATCGAGGTTCACAGTCTCGACATCGCCTGCCTCATGGTGACCGATGTGAATCGCAACGACAGCCTGCTGCTGATCGAGGCGCCCGAGGAGGTGTTGCGGAAGATTCAGTTTCCGAGGAAGAAGGAAAACCTCTATCGCCTCGACGGCGTGGTGAGCCGGAAAAAGCAGCTCTTCCCGTGGCTGAGTTCCGTGCTCGGCGAACTCGGGCGCGACTCCGGCTGAACGGGGCGCGGTTGCGTGCGCCGGAAATCTTGCCGCCCCGCCCGGCGTTCCCGTACGCTTCCGGGAAAAATGAAGCGTTCCCTATTTCTTCTCGCCCTTTTTCTGTTGGCGCCTCCGTTCTCGAATCCCGCGAGAGCCGAACTCCGCGCCGGCGCGGCGGTGGTCGACGTCACCCCGAAGAAACTCCCCGTCCTCGTAAACGGCGGCATGCTCAGCCGCAGTCTCGACAAGGTCAACACGCCGGTCAACGCCCGCGCCCTCGCGCTTTCGGATGGTAAAACCACCCTCGCCATCGTGGTCGTCGACTCGTGCATGATGCCGCGCCCGCTGCTCGACGAGGCGAAGGCGCTCGCCGCGCAAAAGACCGGCATCCCCGCCGATCACCTGCTGATGTCGGCGACCCACACCCACTCGGCCCCCTCGTGCATGGGGGCGCTGGGCACCGACCCCGATCCCGAATACGTTCCATTTTTGCGTGAAAAACTCGTCGAAGCCGTCGCCGCCGCCCTGGCGAACCTCAAGCCCGCCCGCGTCGGCTTCGCCAAGGCCGATGCCGGCGAATACACAGCGCTGCGCCGCTGGATCCGCCAGCCGGGCGCCGTCGCCGAGGACCCATTTGGAAATCCCACCGGGCGCGCCAACATGCATTCCGGCCGGATCTGGGACGACGTCACCGGCGAATCCGGCCCGGAAGATCCGGATCTGTCGCTGGTTTCCATCCAGACCGCCGACGGAAAACCCCTCGCCGTGCTGGCGAATTTCTCCATGCATTACTTCGGCGACAAGGACATCAGCGCCGACTATTTCGGCCGTTTTTGCAACGCGATGAAGGAGAAGCTTTCGCCCGGCGATCCCTTCGTCGGCATCATGTCGCACGGATGCAGCGGCGACATCTGGCGGCGCGACTACACCAAGCCCGAGAGCGAGTGGAACGCGAATCTGACCATCGACGAATACGTGGACGGGTTGCTCGGGATCGCGATGAAGGCCTACGACGGCATCGACAACTACCGCGCCGACGCCGATCTCGCCATGGCCGAGCGGCGCATGACCCTCCAATACCGCGTCCCCGACAAGCAGCGTCTCGAGTGGGCCCAGCGCATTGTCGCCGAAATGGGCGACCGTCCGCCGAAGACTCAGCCCGAGGTCTATGCCCGCGAACAGATCATTCTTCACGAGCGCCAGCGGACCGAGATCGTGGTGCAGGGGCTGCGCATCGGGGACGTCGGCATCGCCACCACGCCCTGCGAGACCTACGCCGTCACCGGCCTGAAAATCAAGGCCGCCAGCCCGCTGCCGCACAATGTTGTGATCGAACTCGCCAACGGCGGCGATGGCTACATTCCACCGCCCGAGCAACATCTTTTCGGCGGCTACAACACCTGGGCCGCCCGCAGCGCCGGCCTGGAAACCACCGCCGAACCGAAGATCGCCGAGGCCTGCATCGGCCTGCTGGAAAACGTCGCCGCCGCCCCGCGCCGGGATCATCGCCTCAGCCGCGGTCCAGCCGCCGAGGCTCTCGCCGCCTCGAAACCCGCCGCCTGGTGGCGTCTCGACGAGTTTGCCGGGCCGCACGCCATCGATTCCAGCGGCAATCACCGGGACGCCTTTTACGAGCCGCGCGTGACCTTTTTTCTCGAGGGACCCCGCTCCGATTACTTTTGCGCCGACGGCGAGAAAAACCGGGCTGCCATGTTTGCCGGCGGACGACTGCGGGCCCGAATCGGCGATCTCGGGGATTCCTATTCGGTCTCGCTCTGGGCGTGGAACGGCATGCCGCCGGCCAGCCGGGAAATCAGCGGCTGGATTTTCTCGCGGGGAGTCGACAACGGCCTCGGTCCCTACGGCGACCATCTCGGCGTCGCCGGGACGGGCGAAAACGCGGGCCGACTCGTCTTTTTCCACGGGACAAATCCGCTTGTCGCGGGCAAGGCGGAGATTCCGCGCTGGGAATGGCGCCACATCGCGTTCGTGCGGGCCGGGGACTCGGTGAAGGTTTATCTGAACGGCGAACTCGATCTCGAGGCGAAAGCCGCCGCGGGTTTTCCGTCCGGATTCGACCGCTTTTTCGTCGGCGGACGGAGCGACAACGACTCGAACTGGGAAGGCCGGCTCGACGAGGTCGCCGTCTTCGACCGTGCGTTGACGGCGGAGGAGGTGGCGGCGCTGAGCGTCCGGTAAACCGTCTCGGGCGGTTATTTTCCCGTTTTTTGCTTTGCCCAACTGTCCCGCAGGCCGACGGTGCGATTGAAGACCGGCGTCTCCGGCGTCGAGTCCCTCGCGTCCACGCAGAAATAGCCCAACCGTTCGAACTGGATCGGCTCGCCCGCCTTCGACTCGGCCAGGCTTGGCTCCAGCTTGCATCCGCGCCGGACCAGGAGCGACTCCGGGTTCAGGTGATCGAGGAAATCGCCTTCGCCGCCGTCCGGATCCTCGACGGAAAAGAGCCGGTCGTAGAGCCGCGTCTCGGCGTCGATCGCGTGCCGGGCGCTGACCCAGTGGATCGTGCCCTTGACCTTGCGGCCGTCCGGCGGATTTTGCCCGCCGCGCGTCTCCGGGTCGTAGGTGCATCGCAACTCCACGATCTCGCCGGCGTCGTCCCTCACTGCTTCGTCACAGCGAATGAAGTAGGCCGACCGGAATCGCACCTCGCCGCCGGGAAAAAGGCGGAAGAAGCCCTTTGGCGGGTCCTCGAGAAAATCCTCGCGCTCGATGTAGAGTTCGCGGCAGAACGGAACCGAGCGCGCGCCCGCCGTCTCGTCGTTGGGATTGTTGGCGACCTCCATTTCCTCGATCTGGTCTTCGGGGTAGTTCGTCACCACCACTTTGAGCGGGTCCAGCACCGCCATGCGCCGCGCGGAGGCGCGATTCAGGACGTCGCGCACCGCGTTTTCCAGGAGCGCCACGTCGTTGGTGCTGTTGAATTTGGTCACTCCGATGGTGCCGCAGAAATTCCGGATCGCCTCGGCCGGGTAACCCCGCCGCCGCAGCCCGGAGATCGTCGGCATGCGCGGGTCGTCCCAACCGGAGACATGTCCGTCCTTCACCAGTTGGAGCAGCTTGCGCTTGCTCATCACCGTGAAGTTCAGGTTCAGGCGGGAAAACTCGATCTGCCGCGGGCGGGCGGGAACGGGAAGGTTTTCGATGAACCAATCGTAGAGCGGCCGGTGATTTTCGAACTCGAGGGTGCAGATCGAGTGGGTGATCCCCTCGATGGCGTCGCTCTGGCCGTGGGCGAAGTCGTACATCGGGTAAAGGAGCCACTTGTCGCCGGTGCGATGATGATGGGCGCGCAGGATGCGGTAGAGCACGGGATCGCGCAGATTCACGTTCGCGTGGGCCATGTCGATGCGGGCGCGCAGCACGCGCTCGCCGTCGGCGAACTCACCCGCCCGCATGCGCTCGAAGAGCGCGAGGTTTTCCTCCACCGATCGGTCGCGATGGGGGCTGGGCGTGCCCGGCTCGGTCAGCGTGCCGCGGGTCTGACGGATTTCCTCGGCCGTCTGGTCGTCCACGTAGGCTTTGCCTTCCTTGATGAGAAAAACCGCCCATTCGTAGAGCTGGTCGAAATAGTCCGACGCGAAGAAGCGGTTTTCCCCCCAGTCGAACCCGAGCCAGCGGATATCCTCCTGAATGGAGTCGACGTATTCCTGCTCCTCCTTCGACGGATTGGTGTCGTCGAAACGCAGGTGGCAGCGCCCGCCGAATTCGCGGGCGATTCCGAAGTTCAGGCAGATCGATTTCGCGTGGCCGATATGCAGGTAGCCGTTCGGCTCCGGCGGAAAGCGCGTCACGATCGTCGCGTGTTTGCCGGACTTCAGGTCGGCGTCGACAATCTCGCGGATGAAATCGAGGCGGGATTTTTCGGAGTCCGGGGGGCTGTCGCTCATGTAGGAAATCGGGAACGGAAAATGTCGTTCGCAAAATGGCTCCGCTCCTCCCGACGGCAACGGAAAAAGTCCGGTTATGCGACTCCGATCCAACAGGGTTGGGTCCCGGAGTCAACAGGGTTGGGTCGGCGAGGCAACCCTGTTGGGTCAATTGTCGGCGCCCTTTTTCCGGCCCTTTTCGTCGTGATCGTGGTCGTGCTCGCAGACGCAGGCGTATTCCCGAAACTGGCAGGTGGGACATTGGTCCAAATTGAGATTGAACTTCTCGATCACCGTCCTGGCGTCGCGGGCGGTCTTGATCTGGAGCACGATGGGCAGGTTGTTTCCCTCGGGAAAAGCGATATCCGAGACGAAGGCACCGTCTTTCACCGTGAACTTCATCCGGGTGGGGTTCGCGCGGTCGCCGCCGATGAGGCTCACGGTCTGGTCGCCGGGAGCGACTGGTTTGAGGTCTTCATCGAGAATGGTGATGCGAACCCGGCGGTCCTCGGTGACGAAGAACTCGAGGTGCGGCTCGACGGACTCGATGACTCGTCCGCCGTTGGGACCGGCTTCGTGGTGGTCGTGGGTGTGTTTGGTTTCCGCGGATTTTTCGTCCGCGCGGGCGGCGGCGAAAGCCAGCGGGACGAGGATGGCGGCGAGGGTGGTGTGTTTCATGAGGCGTTTTTGGGTTGAACCATGGAATTCGAGACACGGATTTTTTCTGAACTTCACAGAGGGCGATCAGCCGGCGGCGGGCGCGTCGCGTTCGAGGGCGCGGGCGGCGGCGTTTCGGCCGAAGGTGTAAAAGACGGCCGGCGTGACGCCCAGGCCGAGCAGGGTGGAGGTGACGAGCCCGCCGACGATGACGACGGCGACGGGATGGAGGATTTCCTTGCCCGGCTGGTCCGCCGCGAGGAGCAGCGGGACCAGGGCGATGCCGGCGGCGAGGGCGGTCATCATCACGGGGACGAGACGCTCGAGGGTTCCGCGGACGATCATCTCCCGAGAGAAGGACTCGCCCTCGTGGCGCATCAGGTGAAGGTAGTGGGAAACGAGCATGATGCTGTTGCGCGCGGCGACGCCGGCGACGGCGATGAAGCCGACGAGGGTGGCGATGCTGATGTTGTCGAGCATGATCCGGGTGAGAACGAGCCCGCCGATGAGGGCCAGGGGAATATCGCACAGAACCTGGACGGCGAACACGGGCGTGCGGAAGTAACCGTAGAGCAGAACGCCGGTCAGGACGAGCACGGCGGCCGAGAGCAGGGCGATCCGGCGCGCGGCGGCCTCCTGGGCCTGGAATTCGCCTTCGTAGCTGATGAAGTAGCCGGGCGGGACGGTCACTTTTTCGGCGACTTCGGCGCGGAGCCGCTCGACCAGGGCGCCGAGGCCGCGGGCGGTGGGATTGACGCTGACGACAAAGCGGCGCTGGGTGTTTTCCCGCATGATGACGTTCGGTCCCTTGGCGTCCCGGATCTCGGCGACGAGGTTCAGGGGAACGCGCAGGCCGGAGCGGGTGTCGATGGTCATCTGGCCGAGGCGTTCCGGCGATTCGCGCCACGCGGGAGGCAGGCGCAGGACGAGATCGACGGTGCGCTGCCCCTCGTAGAGTTCGGCGACGGTCTCCCCGCCGAGCAGGGCGGAGAGTTCGTCGTTCAGGTGGCCGGGGGTGACGCCGTAGGCGAGGGCGCGGTCGCGGTCGATTTCGATGCGGAGCTGGGGAATGGGCGCCTGCTGCTCGGCGCGGGCATTCTCAAAACCGGGGAGCGTGCGGGCGATGGCCTGGATTTCGGCGCCGAGGCGCTGGATTTCGTCGAGGCGGGGGCCGAAGACCTTGATGGCGACCTTGGCGGAGACGCCGCTGAGCATGTGACCGATGCGGTCGGCGAGCGGACCGCTCATGGCGGTGAAGGTGCCGGGAATCCCTCGCAGTTTTTCGTGGATTTCGGCGATCACTTCGGCGCGGGGCCGGTCGCCGGGGTCGAAGTCGATGTCGAATTCGATGGTGGACACCGGCACCACGTGGTCGCCCCGCTCGGCGCGCCCCACGCGGCGGCCGAAGGTGCGAACCTCGGGAACTTCGGCGAGGAGCCGGTCGGCGATGGCGGCCAGTTCGTTGGTTTGGGAAAGCGATGTGCCGGGCGAGGCGGTCATGGCGGCGAGGGCGGTCTCCTCGCGGAAGGCGGGCAGGAAATCCTTCCCCATCGCGGGATAGAGAGCCAGCGCGCCGGCCAGCAGAGCGGCGGCGATGGCCATGACGACAAAGGGATGCTCCATGGCGAGAGTCAGCCAGGTGCGGCGAAAGAGGCCCTTCAGGCCGCGCACGAGGCGCCCGTCGCCGTGGTCCCGGCCGGGCCGGGGACGCAGGAGCAGCGAGCACAACACGGGAATCACCGTGAGCGACACCACGAACGAGGCGGCCATGCTGACGATGGTCGCCAACGCGATGGGGGTGAAAAGCCGCCCCGCCAGCCCGGAGAGTCCGAGCAGGGGCAGGAAGACCAGGATCACGATGACCGTCGCGTAAAAGATACTGTTGCGAACTTCGCCCGAGGCGCGGGCGATGGTTTCGAGGCGGTCGGGGCCGTGGGCGTGCGAGACGCGCTCCCGGAGGCGGCGAAAGACGTTCTCGACATCGACGATGGCGTCGTCCACCACCATTCCGATGGCGACGGCCAGCCCGCCGAGGGTCATCGAATTCACCCCGATGTCGAAGGCGTGAAACACCAGCGCCGTCGTCGTGAAGGAGAGCGGAATCGCCGTCAGGGTGATGGCCGTGGTGCGGAAATTCAGCAGGAAAAGGACGAGCACGAGCGTCACCATAAGGGCGCCGTCGCGGATGGCCTCGGTGAGGTTTCCGATGGCGTGCTCAATGAAATCGGCCTGGCGGAAAAGGGGGACGATCTCCACGCCCGGGGGAGCGCTCCGGCGGAGTTCGTCGAGGGCGGCCTCGATCCGGGCGGTCACCGCGAGGGTGTCGAAGCCGGGAGCCTTGGTGACGCTGAGGATGACGCCCGGGGTGCCGTTGACGGCGGCGTCGCCGCGCATGGGCTCGACGTCCCAGGCGACGGTGGCCACATCGGCGATGACGATCGGGCGGTCGTTGACGTGCTCGACCACGGTGCGGCCGATGGCGGAGAGGTCGGTGGTCATGGCCAGGTTGCGCACCATGATCTCGCGCGGCCCGGACGTCAGGAAACCGCCGGTGGTGTTCGACGCGGCGGCTTGGGCGGCCTCGCGGAGTTCCTCGAAGGAGACGCCCAGGGCGAGCATGCGATCGGGGTCGGGCTGAATGTGCGCCTGCTTCACGCCGCCTCCCATGCCCAGCACCTCGGCCACGCCGGCGATGCTCTGCAGGCGGCGGCTCACGGTCCAGTCCGCGTAGGCGCGCAGGTCGGGGGGCGCGACCGAGCCCTCGGCCGACCGCAGGCCAACGAGCAGGATCTCGCCCATCAGCGAAGCCACCGGCGTCATGTAGGGCGTGACGCCCTCGGGAAGGTTTTCGCGGGCGGCCTGGAGGCGTTCCTGCACGAACTGCCGGGCGCGGTAGATATCCGTGCCCCAATCGAACTCGACGAAAACCAGCGACAAGCCGACATCGGAGGTGGATCGCAGGCGGGTCAGGCCGTTGACGCCCATCAGCGCGCTCTCGAGCGGCGCGGTGACCAGCGTCTCGACCTCTTCCGGCGCGAGGCCGGGCGCCTCCGTGAGCAGGATCACGGTCGGCTTTGTCAAATCGGGCAAAACATCGACGGGCAGCTCCCGGCTTTTCAGAATGCCGAGCGTCAACAGCACCGCCGCGATGCCGAGGACGAAAAGCCGGTTGCCCAGCGAGAATCGGATCAGACGGTCAAGCATTTTGGGAATCCGCCCTCCCGCGGAGGGTGCGCGCGTGCCGGGCGGACAGGACCAGCAACACGGAAAGCAGCCCGGTCGTGGAGGCGAAGAACAGCGTCAGGTCTGTCCAGCCCTCCAGCCAGTGATCGAGAAATCCATGGGAATGCCCGTGTTCGTGCTCGTGCTCGTGATCGTGCCCGGCTTCGCCGTCTCGGGGCTCTTGTCCGGCGGTCATCTCCGAGCCGTCGGCGTTGTGCTCGTGGCCGTGGGCGGCGTCGAGGGCCTCCTTCAGGGAAATTCCGCCGCCTCCGGCAAAAGCGAGACCGTAGGCGCCGCGGGTCACCACTTCGTCGCCGGGAAAGAGACCGTTGACGATCTCGACGAAGCGGTCGTTTCGCGGCCCGATCTGAACCGGGGCCCGGACGAAGGCGTTGGGCAGTTCGAAATCGCGGACGAAAACGACGCGATTGGCCGGATCGCCCTGGAGGGCCTCGCGCGGCACGGCCATGACGGCGTCTCGTTTTCCCAGCACGATGGAAAATTCCGCGCGCATGTCCGGCCGCAGTCGCCCGCTCTCGTTCGGCATTTTGAAAAGCGCGTCCAGAGTCCCGCTCTCGCGGTCCGCGGCGGTGCCGAAGCGCAGCAGCTCGCCCTCGAAGGCCTCGTCGGGCAGCGCGGCGACGCGGATGTGGGCGCGGGTGCCGGGTTTCAGCCGCCCGGCGCGATCCTCCGGCACGCGGGCCACGGCGTAAACCTCCGCGAGGTCGGTGATGTCGAGCATTTCCTTGTCCGGCTCGACGGGTTCCCCGATGCGAACATGGCTGTCGGTGACCAGCCCGGCGATGGGCGCGCGAATGTCGATGACCGGTGGCGGATCGCCGGGTTGCCGGCTCTCGACCCGGACGAGCACCTGGTCTTTTTCCACCAGATCGCCCTCCTGGACGAGCAACTCGACGATGCGGCCGGAAATACGGCTGCTCACCACGCCGCGCCGCAACGGAATCGATTCGATCCGGCCGACGGCGAAAACGGAGTCCTCGAAATCGGTTTCCAGCACCTCCGCCGTTTCGATGCCGAGGTTGCGGACGCCGTTCTCATCGAGGATGACGAGGCCTTCGCGGGATTGGGACCAGAGGAGGGAGGCCGAACCGGACCCCCACCAAAGGAGAATGCCGCCGAGCGCCGCAAGGAGAGGGGAAGAAACGAAAACGTTCGCTTTCATGGGGATTCGGGGGTGCTCGGGGAAATCTCCAGTCCGGGATAGCCGGCCGCCGCATGGCGCAGGGCGGCCCGGGCGAGATGAAAATCCCGCCGCAGAGCGATGGCGGCGTGCTCGAGTTCGAGAACCTGCTCCTGGGCGCGCTGGACCTGAAGCAGGCTGGCCTGGCCTTTTTGGTGGGCCTCCCTGAAATCGGTCAAATTCTTTTCGGCCAATCGGAGCGGTTCGCCCGCCGCTTCGCGGGCCAGCTCCCGGGTCGCCTCCAGTTCCTCGCGGGCGATGGCCAGTTCGCTTTCGATGGCGAAGGCCAGGGCTTCGGCGGTTCGATCGGCGGCCTCGACATCGAGACGGGCGGACTCGATGCCCTCCTGGTTACGCTGGCGGAGCGGCAGGGGAATCGAAAAGCCGACGCCGGCAAAAGTGTTTCGCTCCAGACCGTTGGGCGCGTCGGTGGATTTCTCCCGTTCGACGAAAAGCCGGACCGAGACATCCTCGAAGCGACCGGCCCGCGCCAGGGTGAGTTCGGCGCGCGAGACGTCGGCGCGGACGAGCGCCGCGAGATAGTCCGGACGGCGCTCGAGGACGTCCTTCAGTGAGGGGAGATCTGAGGGCGAGGCTCCGGGCACTTCGAGCGTCGCCGCGACCGGAAGTCGTTCGTCCGCGTCGAGACCCGCGAGGCGCTTTATTTGGAGGTCGAGGGTGTCGACACGCTTTTCCTCCGAGCGGATGGCGCGCTCGAGCGATTTTCCGGTGAGCTCGGCCTGGGTGACCTCGAGCGAGGAGACCTCTCCGAGCCTGGCGCGTTCCTCGAGGAAGGCGACGACTTCGCGGTTGAGCTGGGCGAGGCGGCTTTGGAGATCGGCCTCGGCTCGGGTGGCGGCGAGTTCGACGGCGAGGGTTTCGATCTCGTGGGCCAGGTCGCGTTTACGCTCGGCGATTTCAGTGGCCGCCAGCAAAACTTCGACCCTTCGGACGGCCTTTTCGGCCCGCAACCGAGAGGTCACCGGGAAGCGCTGGGCAAAGGCGACTTCGTAAACCGCTTCGCCCTCGTCGAGCCCGGGGCCATCGTCGGTGGCGGAGATTTCCAGCTCCGGATTCGGCAGACGACCCGACCAGCGAAGGCGGTTCTTCGCGCGCTCGATCTCGATGGTCGCGAGGCGAAGGTCGCGGTTGTTCGCGTAGGCGCGCTCGATCAGGGCATCCACCGTCGTCGTCGCCTCGTCGCCCCGGCCGACAGACGCGGCGAGCAGGAGGGGAGCCAGGGGAAGCAGGAGGAGCGTT
Source organism: Akkermansiaceae bacterium (assembly GCA_024233085.1). GTDB lineage: Bacteria > Verrucomicrobiota > Verrucomicrobiia > Verrucomicrobiales > DEV007 > JAEUHH01. Next base: position 36,360 of record JACKQC010000019.1, on the reverse strand, counting down.
TTCATGAAATCCAATCGGAGAAGGCGAATGCAAAGGCGAAGGAGAAAAAGAAGGGCCGCGGAGGGGCGTCATCCGCCCGCGGAGAAACCGGGAACCTCGGGCGTCGCCATTGGAAGCGTCGGCCGATCGGTTTCGAATCGGAAAGAGGGTTGCCGCCTCAGATCGTGAAGCGGCAGATCGTCGGAAGCGGCGGAGATGACGGAAGGGGAGAACTTCGGCCTCCCTCCGACGGGCGCCGGATCGCGTCGCGCGATGCCTGGTGGAGGGTGGCCTCGATGCGATTCCGATTCGAATTCATGGAATTCCACTCCGACGGAAAATCCGGAAGTTTGGGCGGAAAAAGACCACCCGCCGCGCCGGAAACGAAGGCGTCGCGGTCGAGATCCTGACCGCAGGGCAGGGGAGCATTGTCGTGGCAGGGCGCGCCACCCGTTTCGTGCCCGAAACAGGGCGTCGCGTCGACTTCGTGGAAACTTTCGGCCGGGTGCTCGTGGTGGTGATGATGCGACGACGGGTGAAAGGCGTCGGCCAATCGGCAGACCGCCCCCCGCCCGCCAAGCGCGAGCCAAGGGAGCACCGCCAGGACGAGCGGGATCTGCCGGAGACGAAAGATCATGGACCGAAAGGGTGCCGCGCCGCCTCCGAATCGTCAATACCAAAGTCCGGCGGCGGGCCTTTCGGATTCCGCCGGGAGCATCGAAAAAAGGAATTGACGCCAGTCGTCAAACGACTAAAAATTTAGTCAAACGACGATTCCGATCCCATGAGCGAAAAAGCGAAGCGCGATCTCACTCCCAACGAATGGAAGATCATGGATATCGTCTGGCGGTTGCGATCCTGCTCCGCCGCCGAGGTGGTTGAGATCGCCTCCGAACGCCACGGCTGGGCGCCGACGACGGTGAAGACCTACCTTTCCATTCTGGTCGACAAGGGCCGGCTCTCGGCGAAAAAAATCGGCAACAGCTTTCTCTATCGCCCCCGGGTTTCATTGCGGCAAAGCCTCTGGCGGGTCGCCGACAATCTGCTCGAAAAATCGATCCAGGGCTCAGGCGGGCCTCTCCTGGCCTACATGATCAAGAAATGTGAGCTGAGCCCGGACGAGATCGCCGAGATTCGCCGAGCCCTCGATGAAGCCGAGACCGACGAGACTTCCCAGGAGAAAGGAGGCGCGGAACGATGAGTTTTTTCCCGGAATCCTGGTCGGATGCCTGGTGGGCCTGGATGGGGCGAAGCGCTCTCGAGGGGACGATCGCGCTGCTGTTTGTCCTGCCGATCTGGTTTGTCCCGCGGCGTCGGCTTTCGGCGCGTGTGGGCCACGCCTTGTGCATGCTGGTGCTTTTAAAGGTGCTGGTGCCGATGCCCGTGAGTATCGAATGGTGGCGCCCGGCGCGTTTTCCCGGCGTCCCGTTTGCTTTTGAAGACACCGGCGCCCGCTCGATTTCGAGCGAAGACACGCCGAATTCGGCTTCGAACGGAGAAATGCCCAATTCGAAAGGGGCCGCTTTCGATTTCGGGAGGATCGCGTTCCAGATTTGGCTCGTGACGGCAGGCGTCGGCGCGGGCTGGCTGGCGGTTCGGCTTGCGGGGACGGTTCGACTGCTGCGCCGGGCCAGTCCGGTCGCCGATTCGCGCCTCGCCGAAGCGATGGACCGCCTTATTGCCTCCGATTCGAAATCGAAACGCGTCCTCGTCCTCGAATCGCCGCGGGTGGCCTCGCCCTCGGCCTGGGGACTGTTCGGCGCCCGAATCGTCGTGCCACCCGGCTTCGCCGAAAAGCTGACTCCCGCGCAGATTCGCTGGGCTCTGGCGCACGAGCTAACCCATCTGCGCCGCGGCGACGGCTGGTGGCTCCTGTTCGAAAGTCTCGTCGGGGCCGCCTTTTTCTGGCACCCCGCCGTCTGGATCGCCCGCCGGATGGCCGCGCGGCTTCGCGAGGAGGACTGCGACCGCCGGGCGGCATTTCTGGCCGATATCCCGCCCCGCGAGGCCGCCTCCGGCCTGCTGGCCATCGCCGAGACCGCCCTAGCCCGCCGTGTCTCCAGGTCTCTTTCCGCCATGCCCGCCATGGCGCACTCGAAACCCGCAATCCACCTCAGAATCATGAAAATCAAAGCCATCGATCCCAACGCCCCGCTCGCTTCCACCCTCGAACGGCGCGTCCTCGCCGCCGTCCTGCTTGTCGCCGCCGCGCTGGTGCCGAGTTTCCGGCCCGACTGGACGCTCGCCGCCGAGAACGAACGCATCGCCGAACTGGAGAAACGCGTCGCCGAGCTGGAGGGCGAAAAAGATCGCGAGGCCCGGTTGGCCGAGCTGCGTCAGAAAAACAAGACCCGCGCCGGCGAGCGCGCCCGCCAGGATCTCGACACCTACACCCGAGACGAACTGCGCGAAATCGAGCAGCTTTACCAGGTGGCCAACAAGGAATGGCGCACCGACGCCGCGAAGGAAAGCCTGGCCCAGCTACTCAAGAAATACGACAAGGCCAATCGCACCGGCTGCGCCACGCTCTATATGGGCCAGATGAGCGAGGGCGAGGACCGCGGGAAATACCTGACCGAGGCGGTCGAGAAATTCAGCGACTGCTTTTACCTCGATGGCTGCCAGGTCGGCGGTTATGCCCGCTACATCCTCGGCATCGAGGCCTGGACGGCCGGGAAAAAGGACGAAGCGAACCGTCTCTTCGACGAGATCCGCAAAGACTACGCGGAAGCCATCATGCACAACGGCACGCCCGTCGTCGAGGCCCTCGAAAGTTTCCTGAGCAAGAGTGCCGAGGGGTAATTTCGACTTTCGAGGTTTTTCGAACCCCGCCGCGTCGGCGTCATTCACCAAAGAAAAAGGCGCCCCGGTCGAACCGGGACGCCTTTTCTCACAAAGGTGACTAAAGCCGGGAATGCGATCAGGAATCGGCCTTCTTGGCTTTTTCCGTGGCTTCGCCGGCCTGGAGCCAGCCGGAGATGCCGGCGGACAGGTGCTTCACATTCGTGTAGCCCAGGTCTTCCGCGGCCTTGGCGGCGGCTTTGTAGGCGTTGCAGGAGGGGCCGCCGCAGTAGGCGACAACCAGGGCGCCCTTTTCGGACGGAAGCAGCGAGGCGATTTCCTTGGAATTTGCGCGGAAATCGATCGCGCCGGGGATGTGGCCGTTGGCGAAGGAGGCCGAGCCGTTGACGTCGATGACGGTCACGTTGCCGGCCTTGATGGCTTCCTTCAGTTCGGAGATGGAGATGTCCGGATATTCGCCGGCCACCGCGGAGGTCGCCAGGGCCACGGCGGCGCAGGCGAGGGTCGCAAGGAGTTTTTTCATGGGTGTCTTCTTCGGTTATGTGGTTTGGAGCTTTGGTTCCCGCATCGACTGACGCGGGCCGACAATATTGCTTACAACGTGCCGGGCTCAACCCCGGATTTTCACCGTCAACGCGCCGCGAACCGGGCGGTTTCGCGGTCACAGAATCGGGTCTCCGCGCCAATCTCCGGGCCCGTCGCGACGCGGGTGGGCGGCCTCAGCGTGCCGACCGCAGAAAAGCGATCAAGTCCGCCAGTTTCGCGGGATCGAGCGCGGCCTCCAGGCCCTCGGGCATGGCGGAGCGGCCGGTGGATTCGATGCCGGCGATCTCGCCGCGCAAAAGCCGGCGTTCGGTGCCATCGAGCAGGCGCAGCGTGAGGCTGTCGCCGGACTCCTCGGCCACGAGGCCGGCGAGGGTTTCGCCGCCGCGGAGGGTGACGGCGTAGAGGACGAATTTTTCCTCCACCGCCCGATTCGGATCGAGGATGGCCGCGAGCAGCGACGGACCCGACTTGTCGGCGAGCGCGGCGAGATCGGCCCCGAGGTCCTGGCCGATACCGTCGAGACGATGGCAAACGGCGCAGGTGAGCTGGAAAACCTCGCGCCCTTTCGCGGCGTCGCCCTCAAGCGAGAGCGCGGGCTCGAATTGGCGGATCGCGGCCTCGCGGTCGGGATTGACCGCGCCGGCGAGCAGTTCGCGCGCCCGGGTGCGGATGTTGCCGTTCGGGTAACGCAGCAAACGGTCGCGGCTGGCGGAGTCGATTTCGCGGACGGCGATGCTTTTCCGGTCGATGGCGTCGAGCAGAGGGATGGCGAGATTCGGCTCCGAAAGGCAACGGTCGATCAGCGTGGAGCGCGGTCCCGGAGTCAGCGAGGGCCAGGCGGCCAACACCTCGGGCAGGGCGTTCAGATCGAGCAGGCGGTTGAGGGCGGCGCGCTGGAGCCCGGGTCCCGTCTCCGGCCTCAGCAGGGCGAGCAGCGTGGCGCGGTCGGCCTCGATGCCGGCGCCGCGCCGGCCGAGCAGGGAGACGGCGGCGAGCCGGTCGGCTTCGGGCGCTTTCGCGTCGCCGACGAGCGCGGTGGCGCGGTCGGTGAGATCGCGGGTGCCGTCGAGGATGGCGGTCAGGCCGGAAAACTTCGCGCGAAAGGCGTCGAGCGAAAGTTTTCGGCGGTCCAGCACCTGAAGAAACGCGGCGAAGGTCTCGAAGCGCTCGGTTGGCGGCCGGCCGGCGTCCGCGAGCAGAGTGGCGAGGGCCTTTCCATCGCCGGCGCCGATGGCCGTTTCGAACAGACAGGGCAGCAGCGGTTTTCGTTTCGCCGCCGGGGCGGCCGCGACCGCTTTCGCGAGGGGTTCCAGGTGCGGCAGGGCGGAACTCATCGCCGCGGCGAGCATGGTGGGATCCTCGGCGTCGGCCAGCGCGAGCGTCGCCAAGGCTTCGCCCGCCGCCGGATCGTCCGTGTCGCCGAGCGCGAGCGCGGCCTGAAAACGCACCGCCGGATCGGCGTCCGACGCCAGGCGGGCGATCGCTTGGGCCGCCTGGCCCGGTCCGGCGAGGCGGATGCCCTGCGCGCGCAGTTCGGGCGCCGGATCGGCGAGAACGGACTCGAGAATAGCGTCCGGCACGCGGCCTTTGCCGAAAAGATGGAGCCGGTGGACGCGACCCAACAGGGTTGAGTCACCGACCAAACCCTGTTGAGTCCAGACGTTTTGCGGGGCCGCTCCGCGCCAGAGGAGGAGTTGCTGGGCCATGTCGCGCGTCCAGCCGTTCGGGGAGTCGAGCCGGGCCGCGAGCGCGGCGTCGTCGAGCGTGTCCAGCCGCTCGGGAACGGCGGAGGCGGCGCAGGCGTCCGAGACGATCCGGTAAACACGGCCGCGATCTTCCCCGGCGCGGAGATCGAGCACTTTCTGCCAGGTCTCCGGAATCCACTCGGGATGCTCGATGACGTAGCGGTGCATGTCCACGATCCAGATGGCGCCATCCGGTCCGGTGCGGGCCGAGACGGGGCGGAACCACTGGTCGGTGGAGCGGAGGAACTCCCGATCGGCCTCGTCCGGCGCGCGGTGGCTGCGGAAGGTCGCGCCGTGGCGCCCGAGGATTTCGCGGTGAACGAGATTGTGGACGGGTTCGCAGACGATGGCGTTTCCGGCGAAGGCGGCGCCGAGGCGCGGATCGCGATGAATCGTAAGGCCGCAGGCGGAGGTGAAGCGGCTTTCGGCGAAGGGGTCGTTGAAACGATGGGCCTTGACCCCGACCGGAAAAATTGGCGGCGCGAAGGCATCGTCGGCGGTCTGGAGGGTGGCCGGCGGATAAACGGCGTGCGGATTTCGGCGGAGGGCGTCGCGGTCCAGCGCGAAGGTGAAAAGCGGCCGCGAATTGCTGCAACCGAACCAGTTGTCAAAATCGTCCCGGGCGCGACCAAACTGCGTGCGGCCGGTGACGAGCGCCATTTCACCGGTTTCGGGGCGGATTTTTAAATCGAAGGCCCCGAGTTCGGCTTTTTCGCCGGTTTTGACGGATTCGACGGTGCCGGCGCTGTCGCCATTGGCGAGATAAAGCCAGCCGTCGAGGCTCCAGACGAGGCCGTTTACCCGGTGCTGCTGGTTGCCCTCGCGAAAGCCGCGATAGAGGACTTCGCGGACGTCGGCGCGGCCGTCGCCATCGGTGTCTTTCGCGAAGAGGATTTCGGGCGCGGCCACGACGAGCACGCCGTCATGCCAGGCTTTCACGCCGGTCGGGTAGTTGAGCCCGTCGAGGAAGAGGGTGGAGCTTTCGTATTTCCCGTCGCCGTCGCGATCCTCGAGAAAGCGGACGCGTCCGCCGGGCGTGCCTTTTCCGTCGATCCCGAGGGGGTAGTCGGCCATCTCGACGACCCAGAGCCGTCCGTCCGGGCCCCAGTCGATCGCGATGGGGTCCATAACCAGGGGCTCGGCGGCGATCAGCTCGACACGGAGGCCGGGGGAGACTTCGATGCTCGCCACGGATTCCTTGAGCGGGAGCGGGGCGGGCATCTTGAAATTCTTCGGCACGTCCTCGATTTTTTCATAACCGGGGGAGATCGCGGCGGCCGCGGCGATCGTCAGGAAAACGGCGATCCCGAGGCGGGGCGAGCGGAAGGTCTCGGAGGTCATTCCCCCGATCATGCGCGGGAAGCGTGGCCCCGGACAATGGCGGTATTGCGGTTGAGTCGGCGAGGGAATATGCGAGATACTGCGCAATATCCGCAAAGCGGGCACCGGACCGGACGGGAAGCTTTTCAAATTGGCGTACCGGCTCCGCGAGGGGTGCGCCGTGAAGAAAATCCGCTCTCCGACGATGATCCTGCCGCCTTCCGTCCGAGTCCTGGCGTTCGGCGCCTGCCTCCTGTCCCCGAGCGTCGTCCTTCGGGCGGCGCCCGAGAAACTCGATTTCGCCCGCGATGTGCAGCCTCTGCTCGCCGAGCACTGCGCCGAATGCCATGGCGGCGTGAAAAAGAAGGGCGGCCTGAGCCTGGTCACGCGGGCGCACGCCTTCGCCGAGACGGATTCCGGCGCGCCGGCCATCGTGCCGGGCGATCCGGGCAAGAGCGAGCTGATCGCGCGGCTCCTGGCGGACGACGAAGACGACCGCATGCCGCCGAAGGAAGCGCTCGCGCCGGAGGCGATCGATCGTCTGAAACGCTGGGTGGCCGAGGGGGCCGAGTGGCCCGAGCACTGGTCGCTGATGCCCGTGGAAAATGCCGCGCCGCCCTCGGTCAAAAACGCGGCCTGGACGCGCAACGAGATCGACCGCTTCGTGCTGGCGCGCCTGGAGGCGGAAGGCGTCGCGCCTTCCCCGGAAGCGGACGCCGGCACCCTGCTGCGCCGGCTTTCGCTGGACCTCACCGGCCTGCTTCCCGAGCCGGAGAAAGCCGAGGCCTTCGCCGCGGCCTGGGCGAAGGCGGACGCGAAGGAGCGGGACCGCCTCTACACCGAGGCCGTCGAGGAAGGGCTGGCCAGTCCGCACTTCGGCGAACGCTGGGCGCGGCATTGGCTCGACGAGGCGCGTTACGCGGATTCCTCGGGATACGAGAAGGACAGCACGCGGTCGGACGCGTTTCGGTATCGCGACTGGGTGATCGGGGCGATCAACGACGACATGCCCTTCGATCAATTCACCATCAGGCAGATCGCGGGCGACCTGTTGCCGGACGCAACGACGGACGACCGGGTGGCGACGCAGTTTCACCTGATGTGCCAGTTCAATCTCGAGGGCGGGGTGGACGCGGAGGAGGACCGCACGAAGCGGGTGATCGACCGGTTAACCACGGTCGGCGCGGTGTGGCTGGGCGCCTCCCTGGAGTGCACCCAATGTCATAACCATCCCTACGATCCGCTCACCCAGCGCGAGTTTTACCATCTCTACGCCTTTTTCAACAACGCCGACGACCTGTCCGTGATCTACGCCGGCGACCCGCCGAAGGACGCCGCCGAAAAGCTGAAAAAGCGAGCCGACGATTTCGCGCCCGTCGCCCGGCTCATCGAGGATCAGGTGACGAACAAGAATCTCGCCACCAAGCTCCAGGGCGACCTGACCAAGCTGCGGAACTCGGACAACGCGGGCGGGTTCACCCGGGTGATCTCGGAACGGACCGAAAACCGCCGGAAGACCTACTTTTTCAACCGGGGCAACTTCCTGCAGCCGGACATCGAGGGCGGCGACGTGGCGCCCGCCGTGCCGGCGGTGTGGCCGGTTTTGAAAAACGGGGGCGATAGCGCGCCGCCGAGCCGCCTGGACTTCGCCCGGTGGCTGGCCAACCCGGAGCATCCGCTGACCGCGCGCGTGACGGTGAACAAGATCTGGATGCGGCTCTTCGGCGCGCCGCTGGTGGCCTCGGTTCGCGACTTCGGCATGAAAGGGCAACAGCCCACCCATCCCGAGATGCTCGACTGGCTCGCCCGCCGATTCGGGCACGAGGCGAAGTGGAGCCGGAAAGAGATGATCCGGCTCATCGTGAATTCCGCCGCCTATCGCCAAAGCTCGGCCACGCGATCCGAGCTGGCGGATCGGGACGCGGGGAACCAATGGCTGGCGCGGCAGAATCGCTTCCGGGTCGAGGCCGAAATCGTTCGCGACGTGGCCCTGCAGGCCTCCGGATTGCTGTGCAGGAAAACCGGGGGACCCAGTGTTTTTCCGCCGGTGCCGGCGGATGTCGCGGCGCTCAGCTACGCGAACAATTTCAAATGGAACACCTCCAAGGGCGACGACCGTTACCGGCGCGGCCTGTACACCTTCTTCAAGCGCACCGCGCCCGACCCGAATCTGGTCGCCTTCGACTGTCCGGACGCGAGCATGACGACGCCGGCCCGGGGCGCCTCGAACACGCCGATCCAGGCCCTGACCACCCTGCAGAACGAGGTCTTTCACGAGGCCGCGCAGGCGTTTGCCTTACGTCTGCTGGCGGAAGAGGCGGCGAACGACGACGCCCGCCTCGCCCGCGCCTTTGTCATCGCGCTCGGCCGGACGCCCGAGGCCGACGAAACCGCGGCTTTGAAAGAACTGCTCGCCGATTCGCGGGCTTACTACGAAAAGACTCCGGAGGCCGCCGCCGAACTCGCCGGGGAACACCGCCGCGAGGAGGTTTCGCCCGCCGAAAACGCGGCCTGGATCGCCACCGGACGCGTCATTCTGAACCTCGACGAGTTCCTGACTCGGTCGTAAACCCTCCGCCCCGAAACGCCATGGACCCGCGACTCGAATCCCTCGCGAAAACACGCCGCGAATTTTTCACCACCTGCGCCGGTGGCCTTGGCGGCGCCGCCCTGACCGCGATGCTTGCCGAGGACGGCGCCTTCGCCGCCGGAGAGGCGAAGCGCGTCGCCACCGCCGACGTCAATCCGCTCGCGCCGAAGCGGGGGGATTTTCCGGCGAAAGCGAAGGCCTGCATTTTCATCTTCATGGCCGGCGCGCCGTCGCAGCTCGACCTGTTCGACCACAAACCGAAGCTCAAGGAACTCGACGGCCAGAAGCTGCCCGAATCGCTGGTGAAAAACATGCGCTTCGCCTTCCTGCAGAAGGACACGGCGACTCTTCTGGGGAGCAGGCGCGAGTTCCGGCGGCACGGCGAGTCCGGCATGTGGTTCTCCGATCTGTTGCCGAATCTCGCCACCTGCGCCGACGACATCTGCATGATCAAGACGATGCAGAGCGACCAGTTCAACCATCACCCCGGCCAGTTGCTGATGCAGACCGGCACGGCCATGTGGGGTTTTCCGTCGGCCGGATCGTGGCTGTCCTACGGGCTCGGCACCGAGAACCAGAATCTGCCCGGCTACGTCGTTCTGACCGCCGGTCGAGGGTCCAGCGGAGGCGCGACGCTGTGGCAGAGCGGCTTTTTGCCGTCCATTCACGAAGGCGTCCGCTTCCGAACCCAGGGCGATCCCATTCTCAATCTCGCCAATCCGAAGGGGCTGCCCGATTCGCTCCAGCGCAAGGGTCTCGATGTCCTCGGCCGTCTCAACCAGAAACGTTTCGATCAGGTGCACGATCCCGAGATCGCCAGCCGCATCTCCAACTACGAGCTGGCTTTCCGCATGCAGTCGGCCGCGCCGGAGCTGATGGATCTTTCGGGCGAAAGCCAGGCGACCCTCGACGCCTACGGGGTGAACCGGCCCGACCCGAAAGACGGCGGCAAAAACCGCGGCGGCCCGGCCGGGACCTACGCCTCCTTCGCGAACAACTGCCTGCTGGCCCGCCGCATGGTCGAGCGCGGCGTCCGCTTCATCAACATTATCCACGCCAGTTGGGATCATCACTCGGAGTTGGACAGCGGTCTGACCTTCAACTGCGGCATGGCCGACCAGCCCATCGCCGCGCTGCTCAAGGACCTCAAACAGCGCGGGCTGCTCGACTCGACGCTCGTGGTGTGGGGCAGCGAGTTCGGTCGAACGCCCCTGGGCGAAAACCGCCCCGGATACAAAGCCGTGTCGGGCCGCGACCATCATCCGAAGGCCTTCAGCGCGTGGATGGCCGGCGGTGGAGCCAAAGGCGGCCTGAGCTACGGCGAGACCGACGAAATCGGCTGGGACGCGGCCCTGAACCCGGTTCACATCAACGATTTTCAGGCCACCCTGCTCGCCCTTTTCGGCATCGACCATGTGCGGCTGAGCTACCCGCACCAGGGCGCGGCCATGCGCCTGACCAGCATCGCCCGCGAAGCCTCGGTGATCCGCGGGATGATGGCTTAGGCGGTTGGATTGGGTGGGATCGATTGGAGGGCGGAGGTGGCGAAAGATGCCGTTGCCGAAAGGCACGGGACGATCTAGCCTTCCCGAATTCCCATGCCTGACTCGCCTCCGAAAGTCGCCGTCGCCGGTTCGCTGAATGTCGATTACCTCGCTTTCATGAACCGCCTGCCCGTTCCGGGGGAGACGGTCGCGGCGGATGACTTCGAAATTCGCTTCGGCGGCAAGGGCGCCAACCAGGCCATCGCCGCCGCCCGCCAGGAGGTCGACGTCTGCCTCATCGGAGCGGCGGGAGACGACGAGATCGGAACCTCCTACCTCAATTATCTCGCCAACGAAGGCGTCGACATTGGGGGGATCGCCCGGATCGAGGAGATCCCGACCGGATCGGCCTTCATTTCCATCGACGACTCCGGCGAAAACACGATCGTCGTGGCCGGCGGCGCCAACGGGTACGTCGAGGGCGAGCATATCCGATCGGAGGCGCCGCGCATTCAGGAGGCGGACGTGCTGCTGGTTCAGTTCGAGATTCCGCTTTCCGCCGTGACCGAGGCCCTCCGCGTCGCGAATCGGAAGCGGATCGTCACGGTGGTCAATCCCTCGCCGTTTCGGGCCACCTTTCCCTGGGGCACGGTGCGGATCGATTTTCTGGTGGTCAACGAGGGCGAAGCCGGCGCGCTGCTGGATTTCGTGCCCGGCGGGCCGGCGGACGCGCCGCATCTCCGTTCGCGGCTCGAGGATCTCGGGGTGCAAACCCTGATCGTGACGCGCGGCAGCGATTCGACCCTGGTTTTCGGACCCCGCGAGGCTTTCGAGGTGGACACGCTCGCCGTTTTGCCCCTGGACACGGTGGGCGCGGGCGACGCCTTTGCCGGTTGTCTCGCCGCCCGGCTCGCCGGCGGAGAGGGACTGCCGGACGCCGTGCGGGCCGCCAACTGCGCGGGCGCGCTGACGACTCTTGGCCGCGGCGCCCAGGATCCGATTCCCGACCGGGAATGGGTCGAACAACACATCGGGCAGATCTGAGGCCGGCCGTGCGGGAGTCGGAGTCAATAGGGTTAGGTCATCGACTCAACCCTGTTGGATGCCGGGCGAGATCGATCCCGGCCGATGTGGCGCGAAAACGGTTTTTGCCGTCGCCGATTTTGCCGGACAGTGGAGGGAGTCGCCCGCCGGGGCCGGCGAAATTTTCACGATGAACCCTCGCGCCGAACTCCTTTCACCCGCGGGACGCCTGTTGCTGGACCGGCGGTGTTTCCTCGGCCGCTCGGCCACGGCGCTGGGATCGGTCGCGCTGACGCATCTGCTGGGCGGGGAGGGGATGCTGGCCTCGGAACGGCCGGAGATCGATCCCGCCCGTCCCTACGCGCCGCGGCCGCCGCACTATCCGGCGCGGGCGAAAAATGTGCTCGTCGTCTTTTGCGCGGGCGCGGTGAGCCAGTTGGAAACATGGGACTACAAGCCCGAACTCATCAGGCAGGACGGCAAACCGCTCGCCGGCGGGCCGCCCGTGACCTTTCAGGGACCGTCGGGAAATCTGGCGCGTCCCCAGTACGCCTTTCGCCGGCGCGGCGAAACCGGGAAATGGGTGTCGGACCTGATTCCCCGTCTGGCGGATCTGACCGACGACATCGCCTTTGTCCATTCGCTGACGAGCAAGTCGAACACCCACGGACCGGCCGAGAATTTTCTCTCCACCGGCTTCGTGCAGGATGGCTTTCCCAGCATGGGCGGCTGGGTCACCTACGCGCTCGGGAGCGAAAACCACGACCTGCCCGCCTTCGTCAGCATTCCCGATCCGCGCGGGGTGCCCCAGGCCAGCGTGAACAACTGGGGCCCCGGGTTTTTGCCGGCCGAGTTTCAGGGGACGCCTTTCAGCGCCAGCCAACCGATCCGGCATCTCACGCCGCCGGAGTCCGTTTCGCGGGGTCAGGACGCGGCCGCGCGCGGCCTGTTGCAGCGGATGAACGCCCGACATCTGGAAAGCCATCCCGCCGACGGCAAACTGGCGGCCCGCATCGCCAGCTACGAGCTGGCCGCCCGCATGCAACTGAGCGTGCCGGAGATCGGCGATCTCTCCACCGAACCGGCCCACATCTTAAAAAGCTACGGCGCCGACGATCCGTCGAACGCGACGAAGGCCGGCTACGCGCGCAACTGCATTCTCGCCCGGCGGCTTATCGAGCGCGGTGTGCGTTTCGTGCAGCTTTTCAACGGCGCCTACGCCAGCGGCGGCAAGCTCAACTGGGACGGTCACAACGCGCTCAAGGAACAGTACGACGTCCATGCCGAGATCCTCGACCAGCCCACCGCCGCCCTGATCCGCGACCTGAAGGAACGAGGATTGCTGGAGGACACTTTGGTCGTCTGGTGCACTGAGTTCGGCCGCATGCCGATGTTTCAGAAAGGCGCCAAAGGCCGCGATCACAACCCCGACGGCTTTACCTGCTGGCTGACCGGCGCCGGCGTGAAACCCGGCGTCAGCCATGGCGCGACCGACGATCTCGGCCGCAAAGCGGTGGAAAACGTGCTGAGCCTCCACGATTTCAACGCCACCATTCTGCACCTGCTCGGGATCGACCACGAGCGTCTCACCTTCTACCACAACGGCATCGAGCGCCGCCTGACGAACGTGGATGGGAAGGTGATCCGGGAGGTGCTGGCGTGACCGGTTGCGGATGCCTCTACAGGCCAAGGAAAGAAACCAATTGCGACGGTTCGTAAACGGGAATGGTTGCCTTGGAAAAGTCGGAAACGTTTCTTGTCACGATCGCCTGGGCATTGATCGCGGCGGCCGACTCGTGGAGCACCGCGTCTTCGAAGTCCGCGAAACCCAGTGCCTGAGCCGATTTCAGTATCGAATGGGTGACCGAGGCAATCTGAAAAATCGCGAGCAATTCGCCGATCAATCGAGATGCCTGCTTAGTTCCCACCGCCTTTCGTGCGATGTAGTGCACATTGGTAATCGCTGTCGCGCAAAGGAATCCTTCAATCTTTCCCGTCTCGGACGCGGCGAAGAGTTTCGCCGCGTCAATTTCAAAAGGGGTCCGTGCCAAGAGCGCATCCAGCACGACGTCTGTGTCCACGACGACAGTCACGAATACTTTTTCTCGAGAAACTCAAGGTAATCATCCTTTTCCCCGGCCAAAGCGCGGCCTTCGAGGGCTCCGTACAGTGATCGGGTTCGGGGAGGCAGATCGCCGATTTCGACCGAGAATTCGCGTTTGCTCAAGGCATTGAAGAAGTCCGCCACCAATCGGGAAAGCGACACGTTGCGATGTTCGGCGATCTTTTTCGCTTCTTCGATCAACTCGGAATCCATACGCAAGGTGAGCTTGGTTTGCATGCCGTATGAAAGTCACGCAATGATACGTCACCGTCAATTAGTTTCCTTTTTCCAGCAATTTTCTGGGAACCGGTTTTCGTAGGGAAAAGGGCACGGGCACGAATCACCCGCACTCCGGATCGACGATCGGCGCCCTGACCCAGGCGCGTGGATGCGGCTCGAAGCCGAATTTGGGATAGCGATCGTTCGCAATCGTTCGCGGCAGGAGCGATCGCGGCGTCGAGATCGAGGTCGTTGCCGCGGCCATAGGCGATCTCGGAGATCGGATCGAGGGTGGAAAGGCCGGGACGCTCCCGGTCTTCAGCCTTCGAAAAAGGGCTTCAGCTCGTCGGCGAAGTATTGCAGGGCGTTCTGGATCGGCAGGGGAACGCCTCCGCCGAGCGCGCAGAGGGAGGTGGCCTGCATCGTTTCGAGCAGGTCGTCGAGCAATTGACGATCGATCCGATAATCGCTCGTCCGGGCGCGCTGCGTCAGTTCCTGTCCGCGCACGGAGCCGAGGCGGCAGGGGAAACATTTCCCGCAACTCTCCGCGGCGGTGAACGCGAAGAGGTGCTCGATGTATTCGATCATCGGGAAAGCCTCGGGGATGGCGACCACTCCGGCGTGGCCGAGGAGGAATCCGGCGTTTTTGAAGCTCTCGAAATCGACCGTCAGGGAATCGACGCGATCCGCCGGGACGATGCCGCCGAGCGGGCCGCCGACCTGGATGGCCTTGACCGGCACGCGGAAGCCGCCGCCCAGATCGTGGACCACGGTGGTCAGCGGCGTGCCCATGGCGACTTCGTAGCAGCCGGGCGTTTTGAAATTCGAGTCGAGCGACACCAGCTTCGGGCCGGTGGAATCGGCGGTGCCGATGGCGGCGTAGGCGGCGCCGCCGTTTTTGACGATAAAGTGGAGGTCGGCGAAGGTCTCGACGTTGTTGACGATGGTGGGCTTGCGGAAGAGGCCCTCCACGGTGGGAAAAGGCGGCCGCACGCGGACTTCGGGCCGGGCGCCCTCGAGCGAGGCGAGCAGCGCGGTTTCCTCGCCGCAGATGTAGGCGCCGGCGCCCTTGATGACCTTGAGCCGGAAGTCGAAGCCGCTGCCGGCAATGTTTTCCCCGAGCAGGCCGGCGGCGTGGAGATCTTCGATCGCTTTTTTGACGATTCGGACGCTGTCCGGGTACTCGTGGCGGATGTAGAGCACGCCGGTGGAGGCGCCGGCGAACCATCCGGCCACCATCATCCCGAACAGCACGGCGTGGGGCTGGTGCTCCATCAGATATTTGTCGATGTAGGCGCCGGGATCGCCCTCGTCGGCGTTGCAGACGATGTATTTTGGGGAGCCTTCGGCCTCGCGGCAGCTCTGCCATTTGAAACTGAGCGGAAATCCCGCGCCGCCGCGTCCGCGAAGCTTCGATTCCTTCAACTCGGCAAAAAGCGCGCCGCGGTCGCCTCCGGCGAGCAGTTTCCGGAAGGGCTCGTAAAAGGCGTCGATGCCCGGAAACTCGGCCGTCAGGATCGGCTCCGGCAATGTCGAGGCGACACGGTAAATGTCGGAGCTGTCCGCCTCCCCGCGCTCGAACTGGGCGGCGAGATCGCCCGATTCCTTGCCGGAAAAATTCGCTCCCGCGTGCTGGTAGGCGCCGCCCTGGTGACAGCGGCCGAGGCAGCAGATATGGCCGATTTCCTCCTCGGCGAAATACTTGGTGAGTTCCTCGTGGAGCCCCTCCTGGGTGCCCGCGACGAGGCAGGCGCTGCCGTCGCAGACGAACACCTTTTTGCCGGCGTTTTCCGCCTTGAGGAAATCGTAGGCCGAGACCGCGCCGAGCGCGATGGCTTCGCCGACGAGATATTCCTCGGAAAGCGCCGCCACGGTTTCCTTCGTCTCGGCCGTGCCGCGGGCCTCGGCCGCCTCGACCATGCGTTCGAAGTAGTTTTTCTCGATGCCTTTGCGAAAGGAGAGGGCGCTGATGTTTTTCGACATGTTGGGATCAGGTGTCGCGGACCGGGAAGGAATAAAACGAGTCAGAGGGTAATCAAGGTTCGCCCGGCTCTCCAGCGGAAAGTCGCGACGATGCCGGCGTCCCTTTCGGAGACGAAAATCGCGCATGGATTGAAACCGCGGTTCGTCTTTTATCCATCATGAATATGGCGACGATTCTCATCGGGTTGGGCATTTCGGCGGTGTTGGCGGCGGTGCTGTTGACGATCTTGGTGATTCGGGAGTTGCGGGGACCTCTGGCCTTCGTCGCCAGTCACTGGCGCGCCTTTTCCCACCGTGTGGGAACGGTGTTCGCGCGGCTTTTTCGCGTCGCGAGGCGGGAACTGGGGCTCGATCCCGATGCCGATTCGGCGGTAGTCGGCGCGGAGCCGGAATTCGCGCTGGAGCGCGCGACGTTGCGTTTTGGGTGAGCGGGCGCCTGCGATTTTTTGGTTGCCAGAACGACTCCGGCCGACATAACCTCGCGACATGGACAGCGTCAAAAGGCGTTCCCTGATCCGCGCGGTGGCGTTTTGGACGATCATCGGGTGGATCGCCTTGGTCACGGTGCTGGTGATCCTGATGATCTGGCAGGTGATCGACGATCCGTGGGTCAACCGGGTGATTCTGAGCGCTTCGACCCTCAGCGGCGGGGTGTTGTTGGGCTGCGTCACCTGGCTGGGGTTTTCCTCGGCGGCTGAGGAGGAAACTCCGCGTTCCGATCGGGACGGCGGAGAGACCGGGCACGGTCTGCGCGAGTCCTTCCAAAAGGCGAAAGAAGGGAGCTGAGCCGCGAGCATCGGCGAGATCGCCGCGGAGGATTCGGCGCCGAAGGGCAAATCCCGATTTTGGCGATCGTTGCGGTTTACGCGGCAGGATCGATCTGTCAGACTCGCGGGCCGCCGGTCCGGCGGAGCCTCCAATTCACCGCAACGATGCCTTCCGAAGAACCATCGCAAATATCCCCGATCGCCGGCGATGACGGCGGTCGCCTGCATTTTCGGGGGGGCGTGTGGACCTGTGCCGTGCCGTTGCTGACTTTTCTGATCCTCGCCGTCCTGCTGGTCGTCGCGGGCGCGCCGAAAGAGGAGGGCCTCATCCTTGCGGCGATGGCGGGCTTGTCGCTGGGCATGGTGTTCGTGCGGGACTTTGCCCACTACAGCGAGCGGATTTTCACCCTGATGGCGAATCGCACGGCGGCGGTGGCGGTGATCTGCTGGCTGTGGGCCGGCGCCTTCGCCGGAGTCCTCGGCGCCTCGGGGCTGGTGGAGGCGATTGTCTGGATCGGCTGGAAACTCGGGCTGACCGGCTCGCTTTTCACGATGCTCGTCTTCCTCCTCGCGGCCCTGTTCGCCGTTTCGACCGGCACGGGCATGGGGACAATTGTCGGTTTCACGCCGATCATGTATCCGGCCGGGATCGTGCTGGGGGGCGATGCGGCGGTGCTGATGGGAGCGATCCTGAGCGGCGCGGCCTTTGGCGACAATCTGGCGCCGATCTCCGACACGACGATCGTCTCCGCCACCACGCAGGAAACCGACGTGGCCGGGGTCGTGCGTTCCCGCCTCAAATATTGCCTGCTCGCCGGAGGTCTGGCGGCGGCGGGATTTCTCGTTTTCGGTGGCGGGCGAGCGACGATCGATCCGGCGGTGGCGGAAAGGCTGCTGGCCGAGACGGCCGACCCGAAGGGCCTTCCGATGCTGATACCCGCCGTGTTGGTCTTCGCGGTGGCCTTGCGGGGATACCATTTTCTCGCCGCCCTGACGGTGGGAATTGTCAGCGCGGCGATCCTCGGACCGGCGCTGGGGGTGTTTACGGTGGCGGACTTGTTTCACATTGGCGAGGGACGGGAGATCGGTGGCAGCCTGGCGAACGGCGCGATGGGACTGGTGCCGGTGGCGGTGTTGACGCTGCTGCTGGTCACGGCGATCGGACTGATGGCCGAGGGCGGATTTCTCGACGCCACGATGGGCTGGCTCGACCGCACGCTCGCCCGAACCGCGCGCGGGGCCGAGCTGGCCATCGTCGCGCTGGTGTCCTTCGCGAATCTCTGCGTGTCGGTCAACACCGTCGCCATGATCACCGCCGGGCCGCTGGTGAATCGCCTGCGGAAACGCCACGGCATCCATCCCTATCGGGCGGCGAATCTGATGGACACCGTCTCCTGCACCTTTCCCTACATGCTTCCCTACAACGCGGTGATCCCCGCCGCGTTTGCCATCCAGAGGCGGGTTCACGATCAGTATGACTTCGCGCCCGTGCTCGGCTGGTCCGACCTGGCGCCGTGGGTGCTCTATGCGATCCTGCTTTTCCCGCTGATGCTGTTGGCGGCGATCACGGGGCTGGGGCGCCGGGAAGGCTGAAAACCGGGCCGGACCCGACAGGGTTGACTCGGTGACCTAACCCTGTTGGGTGGCGTGGCGTTTGAAGATCGCGAGGGTGCGCCCGCGCTCGGCCCGATGATCCACCAGCGGGAGCGGGTAGTCGTCGGCGATGGGCCGGTCGTCGGCGGGCGGAGTCTGGAAGCGTTTCGGGTCGCGGATGCCGGCCAGTTCGGGAACCCATCGGCGGATGTATTCTCCGTCGGGATCGTAACGCGCGGTCTGGGTCCAGGGATTCTGGATGCGGAAATACGGGGCGGCATCGGCGCCGGTACCGGCGGACCATTGCCAGCCGCCGTTGTTGTTGGCGATCTCGCCGTCGAGCAGGTGGCGCATGAAATGGGCCTCGCCGAGCCGCCAGTGGAGGTGCAGGTCCTTGGTCAGGAACATCGCCGCGATCATTCGCACGCGATTGTGCATGTGTCCGGTCTCCCGCAATTCGCGCATACCGGCGTCGACGAGGGGAAAGCCGGTGAGCCCCCGCCGCCAGCGTTCGAATTTCCCGCCGCCCGACTCGGGGTCGTCCCAGGGAAGTCCGCGCCATTGCGGGGCGAATTCCTCGTCCAGCACATTTGGCCAGTGATGCAGGATGGTCATGAAAAATTCCCGCCAGGCGAGCTGTTTTTGAAAGGTGTGGATGGAGGCGCGCTCGGTGTCCGTTTCCGCGGCGGCGGCGGCTTCCGCGGCGCGACGAAAAACCTCTCGGATGGAAAGGGTCCCGAACCGCAGGTCGGCGCCGAGGCGCGAGGTGCCATCGACGGCGGGGAAATCCCGTTTTTCGGCATAGACCCGCACGGGGCCGGCCAGGGCGCGTTGCAGGCGTGCGCGGGCGGCGCGTTCCCCGGCTTCGGGCGGGTTCGCGGCGGAGTCGGGGCTCAGGTTCCAGGTTTGGAGCGCGGGCGGAGCGAGCGAATCGAGCCCATCGGGCGACCGGATCGCTCGGGGCCGGGCGGCGGGTTTGTCTTTCGGACGGGAAAACCAGTTCTTCGCGTAGGGCGTGTAAACGCGGTAGGGGTCGCCGCCGCCGGTGAGGACTTCGCCGGGCTCGTGGAGGACGACATCCTTGAAGGAACGGACGGCCACGCCGAGCGAGGCGCACAATTCCGCGACCCGGCGCTCGGTTTCGCGACCGAAGGGATCGGGATCGCGGTTGAAGAACAGGGCGTCCGCCCGAGCCTGGCGAATGAGCTTTTCCAACTCCGCGGGCGCCTCGCCTCGCCGAATGATGAGGCGGCCGCCGATGGCGTCGAGATTCCGGGCGAGCGAATCGAGGCAGCCACAGAGAAAGTGCTGGCGCTTCGGGCCGGTCCATCCATGCGAGTCCCGCCAGTCGCTGAGCACAAAGACCGGCGCGACGGTTTCGGCGCTCCGGACGGCGGCGAGCAGCGCGGTGTTGTCCGTGAGGCGGAGGTCGCGGCGGAACCAGTGGATGGCGGTGCGAAAACGATCGGGCATGGGTGGATTCTAGACGCCGGATGGGGCATTCCGGTAGGCGAGGGCGAGCAATTCCACCGTGTGGAGCACACGGGGAGCGCGGTTCGGGTATTTCGATTCGGCGAGATGGTGGCGGATCTGGGTCAGGCAGCCAATGTTGCCGCTGACGAGGATTTCGGGGTCCGAGAGAAGGATGCGGGCCACAGTCTCGCGGCCGAGCGAACCGGCGATTTCCGGCTGGTCGAGATTGTAGGTGCCCGCGCTGCCGCAGCAGAAAGCCGCGCCGGGCAGCTCCCGCAGGGTGAGATTCGGAATCGCCCGAAGCAGCGCGCGCGGCTCGGCGGTCACCCCCTGGGCGTTGGCGAGATGGCAGGCGTCGTGGTAGGCCGCGACCGCCGGCTCGGGCAGGGGCGGCGGCGGCGGGTCGAGGCCCAGCCGGTGGAGGAAGACGGAAATGTCGAGCGTCTTTTCCGCGAAGCGCTTGGCTTCGGCCTCGCGGTCGGTTCCGGCGAGGATGAGCGGGTATTCGCGCAGGCCGGAGCCGCAGCCGGCGGCGGTGGTGACGAGGGCGTCCAGCGAGTCGAGTTCGGGGAGGAAGGCGTCGAGATTCCCTCGCGCGAAATCCCGGGCGGCGGGGAGATCGCCGGTGTGCCAGGAAAGGGCGCCGCAACACCCCTGGCCGGGAGGGACGACGACCTCGACACCGTTGGCGAGGAGGACTTCGACGGCGGCGCGATTGATTTCCGGCGCGAGCACTTGTTGGGCGCAGCCGGAGAGCAGGGCGACGCGGGCGCGCGGCTTTCGACCGGAAGGGCGTTCGGAAACCGGTGGAGCCTCCGGCCGCGGCAGTCCCTTGGGAAGCAGCGTGAAAAACGAACCCAGTCCCTTGGGCAACAGCGAGGCGAGGGGAGCCGCCGCTTTCGCGAGGCGGATCGCCATCCCAAATCGCTTCGGATACGGCAGGGTCGCGGCGACCAGGCGG
Organism: Akkermansiaceae bacterium; assembly: GCA_024233085.1. Classification (GTDB taxonomy): domain Bacteria; phylum Verrucomicrobiota; class Verrucomicrobiia; order Verrucomicrobiales; family DEV007; genus JAEUHH01. Next base: position 15,771 of record JACKQC010000019.1, on the reverse strand, counting down.
CGGCGGAGCCGGTCGAGCCGGGAAGGTCGCCCGCGGCCGTCGCTCCCGGCATTCGCCCGAAACGGGCTGATGAGATCCCGGTAGGCGACGCCGGAGGGGCAGGCGGGTTCGCAGGCAAGGCAGCCGAGGCAGCGTTCGATGTGCGGCCGCGCGGCGTCGGGATCGAGCCGTCCCTCCAGCACGTTTTTCATGAGAACGATCCGTCCCCGGGGCGAGTCCATTTCCTGCCCGAGTTCCCGGTAGGTCGGGCACACCGGCAGGCAGAAGCCGCAATGCACGCAGGCCGTCACCGCGGCGCTCATGGCGTCGCCGTGGGGGCCCAGCGTTTCGGATTGGAGGGTGTGAAGCATGGCCGAGGGTCAGGTCAGCGGCGGAAAGCGATCGTGCGGATCGAGGGCGTGCTTGAGCGCCCGGGCGATGGCGGTTTCGGGGCGCGGGGCGCCGAACCAGAGGCTGTGGGCGCTTTCGCCGTGGCCCCGAAGGATGAGACCGGTGAAATTTCGTATTTGCAGAAACTTTTCCAATTCGGATGCCGTCGTGGCCCAGATTACGTTGCCGCCAAGGTCATAGAATCGTGGTCCCGGGTGAGGCCACAGGTGATCGAACCGTGTTCCCTTGAGAGGCTCGATTTCAGCCCCACCGCCAATGGGTATCGGAATCTTCACGAGCGGAGATTTGGGCGGGAGCCAGGTGAATTCGCGCAGACTTTCCCAAAAACGAGCACCGGCTTCGGGCGTGGTGACAGTGAATTCGTATTCGCGCTGTATTTCACTCCGAACACGTTCCAATCGTTTTTCGAGAGCGGATTCGTTGCCGGCCAGGCGTCCCCACAGAATTTCGCCTTCAGGGTCGCAGGCCATGGCGTCGAGATCGAGGGATGAGCGGCCGATCCGGTTCAGAAGGCGGGCGGCATTGAAGGGGGCCATCCGCTGGATGGCAAAGGTCACGCTCGCCTCGGGTTTCGGAAACACTTTGAAGGTCAATTCCGCGAGCGCGCCGAGGCGTCCGAGCGACCCGATCAGGAACTTGGGCAGGTCGAAACCGGCCGCGTTTTTGACCACCTTGCCGCCGCCCGTGACGAGGCGCCCCTCGCCGTCGACGAAGCGCACGCCGATCAGGAAATCGCGAATCGGCCCGAAGCGGCAGGCGCCCGAACCGCTCAGGCCCGCCGCGACCGTGCCGCCGATGGTCGCCCCGGCGCGGGCGAGGGGAGGATCGAAGGGCAGGTATTGCCCCTCGGCGGCGAGGACGGACTCGATCTCGGCGACGGGCGTGCCGGCACGGACGGTGACGGTGAATTCGGAGGGCTCGTAGTCGACGATGCCGGTCAGGCGACGCGTCGAAACGCGCCGGAATTTCTCCGGAGCGGTGGCGGCGAGATTTGGCTTCGTGCCTGCTCCGACGGCGAGACAATGCGGCGCGGCGCGGATGCAATCGGCGAGGGCGTCGGGGCTGTCGGGCTCGAGGGTCATTCGCGGGAGATGACGCCGGCCTTTTCGAGCGGGTGCAGGCCGTGCTGGGAAAGGGCGGGAGCTTCGGCGCCGGGGAACATCTTGCCGCGATTGGCGATTTCGTCGGGATCGAAGGCGAGGCGGATGCGCCGCATGACGTCGATGTCGTCCGGGCCGAATTGTTCGGGCAGGTAGTCGCGTTTCTCCACGCCGATGCCGTGCTCGCCGGTGATGGAGCCGCCCATCTCGATGCAAAGGCGCAGAATGCGGCCGGCCAGCGCCTCGGCGCGGTCCAGGGCGCCGGGTTCGCGGCCGTCGTAGAGGATCAGCGGGTGCAGGTTGCCGTCGCCGGCGTGAAAGACATTGGCAACGCGCAGGCCGGCCTCGCGGCTCATGGCGCCGATCCGGCGCAGGGCTTCGCCGAGGCGTTTTCGCGGCACGACGCCGTCCTGCACGATGAAGTCGGGGCTCAGGCGGCCGACGGCGGAGAAGGCGGACTTTCGGCCCTTCCAGATGGCGGCGCGCTCGGCGTCGTCGCGGGCGACGCGGACTTCGGCGGGGCGCGAGGCTTCGACGAGGGCGGCGAGTTTTTCGCGATCGGCGGCCACCTCCTCGCGCGGCCCCTCGAGTTCGACGATCATGACGGCTTCGGCGTTTTCCGGGTAGCCGCATTTCACCGAGGCCTCGGCGGCCTGGATGGCGAGGCGGTCCATGATCTCCATCGCGCCCGGCAGCAGACCCGAGGCGACGACGGAGGCGACGGCGTCGCCGGCGGCCTCGAGCGATTCGTAGCCGGCGAGGACGGTGTGGAAACACTCGGCGCGCGGCGTGAGCCGGAGCGTGATCTCCAGGGCGATGCCGAAAAGCCCCTCGCAGCCGACGAAGAGCCCGGTGAAGTCGGGACCGATCCGCTCGCGGCTGGCGCCATCGAATTGGACGACCTCGCCGGTGGCGAGCACGGCGCGGAGGCCGAGGACGTGGTTCGAGGTCATGCCGTGGCGGAGGCAATGCGCGCCGCCGGAATTGAAGGCGACGTTGCCGCCGATGGTGCAGATCTGCTGGCTGCTCGGGTCGGGCGCGAAGTGGAGACCATGCGGCAGCGCGGCCTGGGTGACTTGCAGGTTGAGCACGCCCGGCTCGACGATGGCGACGTGGCTGTCGAAATCGAGTTTCAGAATGCGGTTGAGCCGGTTCAGCGCGATGACGATGCCCTCCTCGACCGGCAGCGAGCCGCCGGAAAGCGAAGTCCCGGAGCCCCGCGCGACGAAAGGAACACCGTGCTCGGCGCACAGGCGGACGGCATCGACGACTTCCTCCGCCGTTTCCGGGATCGCGACCGCGCGGGGTGTCGCGCGATAGGCGGTGAGGCCGTCGGATTCGTAGGCGGCGAGGTGGACCGGATCGACCAGAAGCCGATCGGCCGGGAAAAGCGCTTCGAGTTGCTTCAGGAACGACGCCATGCCATGTCTCGCGGAAATCTCATTCTGCGCCCGCTTCGGAGGAGTCCGCAAGTCCGGGTGTCGATGTGGATGTGGATGTGGATGGGAAAGCAGCGAGGCAAGGACGGTGGGACGCGGGGTTTCTGGGAGGTCAGCTCCCTCCGCGAAAACATGGCCAGGATGGCCATGCCACGGTTTGCGTCCAACGCGTCAGGCCAGCAATTCGCCCAGGGCGGCGAGGACGAGATCGACGTTGCGCCGCGTGCTGGCGTGACCCATCAGGCCGATGCGCCACGCTTTTCCCGCGAAAGGCCCGAGTCCGGCGCCGATTTCGAGATCGTAATTTTCCAGCAGCCACTTGCGGCCTTCGGCTTCGTTGACACCCTCGGGCGCTTGGACGGCGTTGAGCGTGGTCAGGGATTTTTCCGGAATATAGCGCAGCCCCAGCTTTTCCAGACCGGCGCGGAGACGCTCGTGGTTTTCACGGTGCCGGGCGACGCGGGCATCGAGCCCTTCCTCGACGACGAGGCAAAGGGCTTCGCGGAGGGCGTAGGTCATGTTGATCGGCGCGGTGTGATGGTAGACGCGGTTGCCGCCCCAATAGTTGCGCAGCATCGTCATGTCGAGATACCAGCTCTGGACTTTGGTCTTGCGGGCATCCATCGCCTCGAGCGCCCGGGGCGAAAAGGTCACGGGGCTGAGTCCGGGCGGGCAGCTGAGGCATTTCTGCGTGCCGGAGTAGCAGGCGTCGACGCCCCAATCGTCAATCCGCACATCCATTCCGCCCAGCGAGGTGACGGCGTCGACCAGCAGCAGCGCGCCCGTGTCGTGGACGAGTTTCGCGACGCCCTCCAGCGGGGTGTGGGCGCCGGTGGAGGTTTCGGCGTGGACGATGCCGAGCACCTTGGTTTTCGGATGCCGCTCAAGGGCGTCGGCGATCTGGATCTCGGTGAAGGATTCGCCCCACGGAATCTCGATCGCGTGAACGGTGGCGCCGGCGCGCTCCATGACGTCTTTCATTCGCGCGCCGAAGACACCGTTGACGCAGACGACGACTTCGTCGCCGGGCTCGACGAGATTGACCACGCAGGCCTCCATGCCGGCCGAGCCGGTTCCGGAAACGGCGAGGGTCAACTCGTTTCGGGTGCGAAAAACCGCGCGGAGCAGTTCGCGCGTCTCGTCCATGATGGCCAGATATTCCGGGTCAAGGTGGCCCAGCGTCGGCGAGGCCATGGCTTGAAGAATCCGGGCGGGCACGGTGCTCGGGCCGGGGCCCATGAGGATGCGTTCGGACGGGGCGAGTTGAGGGTGGCGGGGGGCGGAGCTTTGCATGCGAAAACGGGTGCGATGATCGGAGTCTGAAAGGGTTCACTAAACAGGGTTGAGTGCGGGGGGCAACAGGGTTGGGTCGCATTCGGGCGCGGAGGTTCATCGATCGGCCCGGCTTCGCAGAATCACCAGGCCGATCGCCAACAGGATCGCGGCGGCCAGCATGGACCCGGCATTGAGCCAGCCCTTCGTGCCACTCCAGACGATGGCGTATCCCAGGGCGCCGGCGGTCAGGGCGTAATAGAAAAAGACCAGTAGCGTCTTGCGAATCACGAGCCCTTCCCGCCCGAGCAGGCCGACGGTGGCGGAGGCGGCGACGACATTGTGGACGCAGATGACGTTTCCCGCCGCGCCGCCGACGGCCTGGAGGGCGACGATCCAGGACGGATCGACACCGATGCGGGTGCCGACGCCGAATTGAAAGAGCGAAAACATCATGTTGCTCACGGTGTTCGACCCGGCGACAAAGGCTCCCATACCGCCGATGAAGGGGGCGAAAAGGGGCCACGCTTGTCCCGCGAGCTGGGACACACCCTCGGCGAGGGCGATGGGCATTTTCGGGTAACCGGCCGCGCCGCCGCTGGATTCGATAAAAACCCGCACCATCGGCACGGTGAAAACCAGGGCGACCGAGGCCACGATCACCGTGCGAAAAGACCGCGACCAGGCCCGCCGAAGGCCGCTCGCTGGGAGTCGATGCAGGACGGCCGTGGCGAGGGAGGCGACGATGAAAATCGAGCCCGGCAGGTAAAGCGGTTCAATTTTCGGTGAAATGTCGGTCCCGAACAGGCTCGGTATTTCGAGGGTGACAGACTTCAGCCAGACACCCAGCGGCAGCCATTTCACCCTCGTGGCCACCAGCATCGCGGCCACCAGCAGATAGGGCGACCATGCGCGGACCAGGGAGAGGGAAGGGGCGGCGGCCGCTTCCTCGGTTGCGATCTCGAAGCGTCCGTTCCATTCGGCCGGCCAGGTTTCTCTCGGCTCGAAATCCCAGCTTTCTTCCCGGGGTGGCAGCAGAAAACCGCGCCTTGCGGCGAAAACGACAATCGCGAGGCCGATGGGAGCGCCGAGCAGCGAGGGAAACTCCGGGCCGAGGAATCGCGCCGCCGCGAGGTAGGGAACCGTCATCGCAAACGCGGCGAACAGCGCGAAGGGCCACAGCGCGAGCCCCTCGGCGATGGAACGGTTTTTGCCGAAGAATCGCGTCAGGACGCACACCACGAAAAGGGGAATGAAGGTCCCGGCCGCGAAATGGAGCGTGGCGACCTTCAGGCCGATCGCGCCGAGAAAATCCGACCACGCCGCGTGTCCCGCCTGTTCGGCGAAGCGCGCGACGGCTTCGTCGCCGAAGAGGCCCTTGTTCACGCCGATGAGGATGGGGGTGCCGACGCCGCCGAAGGAGACCGGCGTGCTTTGAATGATCATCCCGGACACCACGGCGGCCATGGCGGGAAATCCCAGCCCGACCAGCAGCGGCACGCACACGGCCGCCGGGGTGCCGAAACCGGCGGCGCCCTCGATGAAGGCCCCGAAAAACCACGCCACCAGGATCGCCTGCACCCGGCGGTCCGGCGTGATGTCCATGAAACCGCGCCGGATGACACCCAGCGCGCCGCTTTCGCGGAGAGTGTTCAGCAGCAGGATCGCGCCGAAGATGATGTACATGAGCGTCAGGGCGATGACGAGCCCGTCCACCGTCGCCGCCGCGACACGCGCGCCCGGCACCTTCCAGACAAACCACGCGAGCAGCGCCGCCGTCACGTAGGTTAGGGGCATGGCCCGGGAGGCGGGCCATCGCAGGCCGACGAGGAAAATCCCCACCACGGCGATCGGGAGCAGGGCGAGGGCGGCGAGGATCAGCGGAGACATCTGGCCGCCGAGTAAAGCCGAAAAACCGAGTCGCGAGAAGCCGAAAGCGAGCCGAGCCCTCAGCCGAAGGCCCGGATGAAGGCCGACTCGAGCGCGAGGGTTTCGTGCACGTTGGTGGCGAGATGGGAGCGGAGTTTTTCGACGGCGTCGATTTTTCGTCCCAATTCCTCGCCGGCGAGGCGTTGGGAAAGCGCCCCGGTGGCGTCGGCGTAGTCGGGCAGGTCGAGGTGCCGACCCGCGTGCCGCAGCCGCAGGGCGTCGCCGAACCACGCCACGAGAAATTCCAGCAAGCGGGCGCGCACCTGGAGGTATTCCGACTCGGTCAGCGCCTTGTAGTATTCCTCGCGCTGGTCGAGCCATTTGCCCTCGGTCGTCTTCTTGTAGTGATCGGACTCGGCTTTGAACGCCTCCTTGTTGCGTTCCTCGATGGCGGCCTTCTCGGCCTTGAGAACATCGGAAAAACGCCCCATCAAGCCCAGCGCGGCCGACACGCCCTTTCGCTCGCCGAGCGTGTGATCGCGCAGGGCGTCGAGCAGTTCGCGGGCGCCAGGGGACAGCACCGCCGGTCCCGTGTTGCCGAGCAGGGGAATGCGGATGCAGCGGGACAGGATCGTTTCCAGCAACTGCTCCGGACCGGTCGTCAGCAACAGCAGCATCGAGGCGCGCGGCGGTTCCTCCAGCGTCTTGAGGAAGGCGTTTTCCGCTCCTTCGCCCATGCGTTCGCAGTCGACGATGACGGCAAATTTCGTCACCCCGGACGGGGCGGACATTTGCAGGGTGTGCTCGGCGGCGCGGATGGCGTCCACGGAGATGCGGCGCGACTTCGACTCCGGGCGCACGAGGGTGACGTGGGCGCCTTGCAGCGACTCGAGCGTTGGCTTCGCTTCGGCGGACAGGCCGTTGACCAGGCGGATCAGTCGGGCGGCCAGTTCCGCCTTGCCCGATCCCTCGGGACCGGCGATCAGGTAGGCGTGCGCCAGGCGGCCGTGCTCCCGGCTTTGCGCGAGCAGCTCGAAGGCTTTGTCGACGGGGAAGCTCATGGCGAGTTAATCGGGAAAATGGCGCGGTTTGCGGGTGGACGTGGGCGGAACCACGGATTTCACGGATGACACGGATTTTTCTTCCAGAATTGGCTGAATTCTTAGTTTAGAGGCCGAAACGCTCCCGGCAGACCGTCCAGATCGTCGCGGCGATCTCGTCGATGCCTCCGGTGGCGTCGATGGTGACGATCCGGTCGGGAAACTCGCGGGCCAGATCGAGGTAACCTTGACGGACCCGCTCGAAAAAGACCAGCGGAAGCTTTTCCATCCGGTCGGGGTGACCGCCGGCCGAGGCCAGCGCCCGTTCGTGGGCCGCGGCGGCGTCCATGTCGAGGAGGAAGGTCACGTCGGGCATCCACTCGCCCACGGCGAAGGCGTTGATGGCGGCCAGCGCTTCGCGATCCAGTCCCCGGCCGGCGCCCTGGTAAACGGTGGTCGAGTCGAGAAAGCGATCCGCGATTACCCACGTGCCGGCGGCGAGGGCGGGGGCGATCGTCTCGCGGACCAGTTGAGCCCGGCTGGCCGCGAAGAGCAGCAGCTCGGTCTCGGCGGTCATGTTTTCGGCCTCCTCGGTGTGCTGAAGGAGATGTCGCACCTGTTCGCCGATGAAGGTGCCGCCCGGTTCGCGGGTTCGCCGCGGGGGGCGCCCCGACTCCGCCAGCCGGCGCTCCAACCGGGCGATCTGGGTGGACTTTCCGCATCCTTCGGAGCCTTCGAAGCTGATGAATTGGCCGCGTTGTTGCTGCATCGTTCGGGTCTTTTGACGGGTTGCATCGATCGATGCCGTGTCCAGCGCGGAAATTCCGAAATCGGCTGGCGCGACCGGCCAAGGCGCGCCACTGTCCCCGGATGAATGCCGAAGCCATCCAGTTCGCCTCCCGGGACGACCGCCAACACGTCGAAACGGGGCTCGAATTCGCCCCGAAATTCGACGAGGCCGGCCTCATCACCGCCGTGACGCAGGACGCCGACACCGGCGAGGTGCTGATGGTCGCCTTCATGAATGCCGAGTCCCTGCGCCTCACGCTCGAAAAGGGCGAGGCCGTCTATTTCAGCCGCAGCCGGCGGAAACTGTGGCACAAAGGCGAGACCTCCGGCCACGTGCAGGTGGTGGAGCGCATCCTCACCGATTGCGATCAGGACGCGCTGGTGCTGAAAGTCCGCCAGAAAGGCCCCGGATGCTGCCACAACGGCTACCGCAGTTGCTTTTACCGGCGGGTCGAAACCGGCGCCGCCGAGTTTGGCCGTCCCGTGCCGCTGGGGCGGGAAATCGACGAGCCCGCCTACGATCCGGACTCCGTTTACGCCCCGAAGTGAGGGGCGCATCGCCGGCGTCGGCGGCGCGTCTCCTTTCCCTGGCCGAACGGAGATCGGAAACGGTTTTCGGCTTTCCCCGGCGGCGATTTCTGCCACAGTAGCGACCCGCTCATCCTGACCCGTTCCCCCCCGAAATCCGAACATGAAGATCATCGCCATCGCCAACCAGAAAGGCGGCGTCGGAAAAACCACCACCTCCGTGAATCTGGGGGCCTGTCTCGCCGAGCGGGGGGTGCGCGTCGTCGTGCTCGATCTCGATCCGCAAGCCAACGCGACCAGCGCCTTTGGGCTGGTGCCGGGGGAAAACGAAAGCATTTACCAGTCCCTTATCGGCGGCGGAAACGTGGCCGATCTCGTCATCCCGACCAAATACGAGAATCTCTCCCTGATCCCCTGCGACATGGATCTGGCTGGGTGCGAGATCGAGCTGGCCCGCGCCGACGACCACCTCGTCCGGCTCCGGTCCCTGCTGCGGGAATTCAAGAAGACGGGCATGGCCGATTTTGTCTTCCTCGACTGCCCGCCCTCGCTCGGGGTGCTGATGACTTCCGCGCTGGCCGCCGCCGACGAGCTGATCGTTCCGCTCCAGTGCGAGTATTTCGGGCTCGAGGGCCTGGCGAAAATTGTCGGAGTCCACGAGCAGATCAAGAACTCCGGCGCCAATCCCGAAGTCGTGCTGGAGGGCATCGTGATGACGATGGCCGATTCGCGGACGAATCTTTCCTCGCTGGTAATCAACGATGTGCGCCGGGTATTTCCGGAGGTCACGTATCAGACCATCATCCCGCGCAACATCCGTCTCGGCGAAGCGCCGAGCTACGGGCAGACCATCATCGAGTACGCCCCGAGCTGTTCCGGCGCGGTCGCCTACCGAAACCTGGCCGAGGAGTTTCTCCAGCGTCACGCCGCGGTCGCGACGGCCTGACTGTGGCACGGGCATCCCGCCCGTGGATCGGGTGCAGGCGATCTGTTGGGCACGGGTGAAGGGCCTTTCCGGGGCGAAGGCCGGGGCCGCGAAAACTTGGGCAAAATGCCCAAGCCACGTTTTCCACCGAAAATCATGGCCAGGATGGCCATGCCACATGCCGGATCGGCGGTTGACTTAACAGGGTTGTGTCGTTGACTCAACCCTGTTGGGTCCGCGAGGCCGCCGGGGTGCTTGAACGCATCGCGCCCCGGGTGGTCAAAAGCCTTTCTCCTCTCCGCCCGGGCATCCCGCCTTGATTCTTTAAGACTTCCGAAATACCTTCCCGCCTCCATGTTCCAGTGGTTTTTAAAGAAAATTATCGGCTCCAAAAATCAGCGCGAGATTCGCCGAATCTTGCCGGTGGTGGCGCGCATCAACGAAATCGAGGCCCAGCTCCAGCAGCAACCCGAGCGGGTGCTTCAGGAAAAAACCGCTGGGTGGAAGGCTCATCTCGACCGCTACAACGAGCGCATCGAGCTTTTCAACGAGCGCAAGCTCGCCGCGCTGGAGGCCGACGCGCTCCTCGCCGTGCTCTCGGGATGGGCGGAGCGGTTCGCGGCGCTGAAGGGGGAATTCGCCGCCCTGCGCGATTTCACCGATCCGGACCGGGCGGGGAGCCTGGACCGTGACGCCGCCGTGGCGGAAATCCTGCGGGGACAGGAGCTTTTCCAGGGAATACGGGACGATTTTCCGGCCATCCGGCGGAAATATCTCGAGGACATCCTGCCCGAAGCCTTCGCGGTGGTGAAAAACGCGGCCCGCCGCCTCAGCGGCACCGAATGGAATGTCTGCGATCATCCGGTGAAATGGGAGATGGTCCATTTCGACGTGCAGTTGATCGGCGGCATCGGTCTGCACCGCGGGATGATCGCGGAAATGGCGACCGGGGAGGGAAAAACGCTGGTGGGAACGCTGCCGGTGTATTTGAACGCGCTGACCGGCCTCGGCGTGCATGTGGTGACGGTGAACGACTACCTCGCCCGGCGCGACTCGGAGTGGATGGGGCACCTTTTCAAATACCTCGGCCTGACGGTGGGCTGCATTCAGAACGATCAGCGCGGCGACATCCGGCGCGAGCAGTACCGTCAGGACATCACGTATGGGACGGCGAGCGAGTTCGGTTTCGACTACTTGCGCGACAATGGGATGGCCCGCGGCAAGGGCGATCAGGTGCAGAACGGGCATTACTACTCGCTGATCGACGAGGTGGACTCCATTCTCATCGACGAGGCGCGCACGCCGCTCATCATCAGCGGTCCCGTGGTGGCGCGCCAGGATCAGCAATACGACCGCTACAAGCCGCAGATCGAGCAGCTCGTCCGCAAGCAGACCCAGCTCTGCAACCAACTGGCCGGCGAGTCGAAAAAGTTGCTCGAGTCCGGCGATTCCCAGGGGGCGGGCGAGTCGCTTTTCAAAGTGAAACTCGGTCAGCCGCGCAACCGCGGCCTGCTGCGCGCCATGGAGGACCCCGAACTGCGGCGCCTCATCGACAAGACCGAACTCGACTTTTACAAGGACCCGCAGAAGACGGCGCTCTTCGCGATCAAGGAGGAGATGTTCTTCACGCTCGACGAGAAGCAGCACGAGGCCGAACTGACCGAGAAAGGGCGCGAGTTTCTCAGCCCGGGCGATCCGGACGCGTTCGTTTTGCCCGATCTGGCGGCGGCGTTTTCCCAGATCGATGGCGATCCCGATCTCTCCGGCGAGGCGAAGGAAAAGGCCAAGCACGATTTGCAGGAGAAAATGTCCGCCCAGGGCGAGCGAATGCACACCATCTCGCAGTTGCTGCGCGCCTACTGTCTCTACGAAAAGGATGTCCACTACGTCGTCGAGGACAATCGCGTGATGATCGTCGACGAAAACACGGGCCGCAAAATGCCGGGCCGGCGCTGGTCGGACGGACTGCACCAGGCGGTCGAGGCGAAGGAGGGCGCCAAGATCGAGGGCGAGACGCAGACTTACGCGACGATCACGATCCAGAACTACTTCCGCCTCTACGAAAAACTCGGCGGGATGACCGGGACCGCCGAAACCGAGGCGGCCGAGTTTCACGACATCTACAAGCTCGACGTGCTCGTCATCCCGACGAACCGGCCCGTGCAACGCAAGGATCTCAACGACAAAATCTACAAGACCCGGCGCGAGAAATTCAAGGCGGTGGTGGATTTGGTGAAAGAACACCACGCCAAGGGTCAGCCCATCCTGCTCGGCACGGCGAGCGTCGAGTCGTCGGAGACCCTGTCGCGGATGTTGAAGCGCGAAAAGGTCACCCACAACGTGCTCAACGCGAAATACCACATGCAGGAGGCCGAGATCGTCTCCCGCGCGGGCCATCGCGGCGCGGTCACCGTGGCCACGAACATGGCCGGCCGCGGCACGGACATCAAGCTGGGCGAAGGCATCGCCGATCTGGGCGGTCTCTTCGTGATCGGCACCGAGCGGCACCAGAGCCGGCGCATCGACCGCCAGTTGCGCGGCCGTTGCGCCCGCCAGGGGGATCCGGGGCTGTCGGTTTTCTACGTCAGCTTCGAGGACGAACTGATGATGCAGTTCGGCGCCTCCGAGCGCATGACGCGGATGATGGAGCGCTTCGGCCTCGAGGAAGGCCAGGAACTCGAGCACCCGTGGCTGAACAAATCCGTCGAAAACGCCCAGCGCAAGGTCGAGCAGCGCAATTACGTCTCCCGAAAGCGCGTCCTCGAATACGACGACGTGATGAACAACCAGCGCGCCGTCGTTTACGGCTACCGCAACGAGGTGCTCGACACCGAGGACCCCCACGCGCTCATCCTCGAGGTGATCGAGGAAGCCGTGCCGGCGCGCTTCGCGGAGTTTGTCGATCTCGATTCCGGCGAGCCCGACTATCCGGCCATTCTCCACTGGGTAAACTCCACCTTTCTCATCGGCCTGCGGGAAAAGGACGCCGCGTTCGAGTCGCGCGACACGGAGGGAAATGTCGATTTCATCGGCGAGCGCATCAAGGCGGCCTACGAGCTGAAGTCCGCCCACGAAGACCCCGATGTGCTCGAGGACCTGGAGCGCTACGTCATTCTCAACGCCGTCGACAAGCTCTGGCAGGAGCACCTCTACGAGATGGACGGCCTGCGCGAGGCGATCGGGATGCGCGCCTACGCGCAGAAGGACCCGCTCATCGAATACAAGACCGAGGCCTACGACCTCTTCCTCGGGCTGATGGACCGGATCAAGACGGACGTGCTGCAGGGGCTCTTCCGCACGACGACGCGGCCGGACAGCTATCACAGCTTTCTCAGCAATCTGCCCCAGCGCCTCAGCCGTGCCGACGTGCTCTCCGACCTCACCGGCGGCGGGTTCGGCGGCGGCGGATCGGCGGGCGAAGGCGGCGCGCCCGCGGATTCGGGGCCGCGTCTCAATCTCCCCGTCCGGCGCGAGCAGCCCAAGGTCGGACGCAACGACCCCTGTCCCTGCGGCAGCGGGAAGAAATACAAGGCCTGCTGCGGCCGCAACGGCTGAGCCGGCCGGACAGCACCGAAAGCCGGTCATGTTCACCACCATTATCGTTCTCAGCCTCGTCGGCATCCTGGCCCTGCTGGCGGAGATGGTCCTGCCCGGCGGTGTCATCGGGGTCGTCGGCGCCCTGTGCCTGCTGGTGGCGGTGATCCTGGTCTTTGTCGAATACGGCCTCTGGCCGGGAACGCTGGCCTCGGTGGGGCTCGCGATTTTCGGCTTCACGATCTTCACGGTGTGGATGAGGCATTTTCACCGGCTGCCCTTCACCCGCGAGATGGTCCTGAAAGAGACGCTGGCCGGCGCGGGAACGGATCGCCCGGCGGATCGTCGGATCGGCCAGGTCGGCGAGGCTTTGACCGATCTCCGTCCCTCCGGCCGGGTGCGGATCGAGGGCGAGCGGGTCGACGCCGTCGCCGAGAGCGGTGTGATCGAAAAAGGCGCGGCGGTGCGGGTGGTCGGCACGGACATGAGCGGCGTGATCGTTCGCGAAGCATAGCGAGGGCGGGGGATGACCGACACCGTTCCGCTGACGGAAAAGCTGCTCATGGACGCGGGCGGCTGGCGCGAGATGAAGGCCGCGCGCCAGATACACGCCGCGGGAAAGGTCGCCGAGGCCGAATACCGCGACGGGGTCCTCAGCGGCCTCGTTCAGGACCGGGGCAAGCCGCTCCGCGTGCGGGTGCGGGTCCGGTCGGCGACAAATCTGGAAAACGCCTGTCCCTGCCCGCTGTCCCGGCGCGAGGGCGCCATTTGCGCGCACGCCCTGGCGGTCGGGCTTGAAATTCTCGATCCCAAAGGCCCGTCGGCCGCCCCTCCCGAAACGGCGATCGAGACTCCCGGCGCTTCGACCGCCGCGAAGACCGCCGCGGCGGACGATCCCTGGCCGGCGATGACCGAACTGGCCACCGACGACGCCGAGCCCGCCCGGCTTTTCGTCGTCATCCCGCCCAACCTCGCCGGCGCCTGGGAACGCGACCGGGCCATGGCGGGAATCGAGGTCGAGCTGGCCGGGAAACGCGCCCTGCTCGCGTCCGCGGGGAAAGACCGCACCCTGTTTCTCGACGCCCGCGACGCGCCGCTCTGGCAGGCGCTCAAGAGCCTGTCGCCCGACGCCGTGCCCGGCATGCTCGCCCTGCCGCGCGCCGCGTTTCTTCGGCTGCTGGACGCTTTAGCGGGCCATCCCCGCGTCGGATTCGGCCGCGACCGCGCCGCCACCATCGAGGTCAGGCCCTTCCGTCCGGCGCTGCGGATGAAAGATTTCACCCTGCGCGTCGATTGGCCCGCCGGCGTCGTGCCCCTGTGCGAGGCCGGGGCCGAGGTGGCCTGGGTTTTGGACGGCGACACCTTTCGGCCCGTCGCGCCCGGCCTGCCCGCTGGAATGCGACCGGTGTTTGGCGAGGGACTGCGCCTCGACCCGGCTTTGGCGGTTCCCGTGTTGGAGGCGTTGGAGGAATTCTTCGAAGTCCCGGCCGAAACCCGCGCCGGTTTGCCCGAAGTCCTCGTCCCCTCCGTGATCCTCGACCTCGAAGGCTCGTTGAACCACCTCGAGGCGACCCTGCGCTTCGACTACGCGGACGGCGCCCGGGTTCGGCCCGCCGGGAGCGGGAAAGCCGAGCCCGTCGAGGTGGCCGCCGCGCCGGATCGTGTCTTCGTGACCGACCCGGCCTTCGAGCGCCGCGCCGCCGCCCGGCTGGAGTCCCTCGGTTTCGCCGGACCCGATGCCGGCGGCCGGTTTGCCCTCAAGGACAAGCCCGCCATCCTGCATTTCTTCGCCCACGGCTGTTCGAGGCTCGATCCGTCGTGGAAAACCTCGGCCGGCGAGCGCTTCGCCCACGCGCGGACGAAAGTCGAGCCCGTGTCGGCCACCTTCGATTTCCAGCCCGGCGGCGGCGAGAACTGGTTCGCGATGGCGGTGGAATTCGCCACCCCGGCCGGCGAGGCGATTCCGAGACAGGAGATCCAGCGCCTCCTTCAAATGGGGCAAAACGCGCGCGCCCTGCCGAACGGACGCTTCGCCGTGCTCGATCCCGCCTTGGTGGACGACCTCAGCGAAGCCGTCGCCGATTGCGATCCGCGCCAGGCCCGGCCCGGCCTTTTCGAGATCGATCACCGCCACGCCGCCTACCTGCGCGAGACGGCCGAGGCGTCCGGTGTCGCCGTTTCCGGCAAGGCGCCGTGGACCCGGGCGCCCGCCGAAAAGCTCGCGTTTGGCGACCTCGGCGACCTGGCCGCCACCCTGCGCCCCTACCAGGCCGAGGGCGTCGCCTGGCTGCAATCCTTGGCGGAGCGGGGGATGGGCGGCATCCTCGCCGACGACATGGGTCTTGGGAAAACCCTCCAGACCCTCGCCTTTCTCAAATCCGCCGACGGCCCGTCCCTCGTCGTCTGTCCCTCCTCGCTCGTCGGCAACTGGATGGCCGAGGCCGCGAAATTCGTCCCTTCACTCAAAGCCGTCGCCATTGACGGCCCGAGCCGGATGGAGACCCTCGCCGCCGAGGGCGACACCGCCGACCTGCTCGTCACCAGCTACGCCCTGATGCGCCTCGACATCGACGCCTGGCGTGGTCGCGAGTTCGCCACCGTCGTGCTGGACGAGGCCCAGCACATCAAGAATCCCGACGCCCAGGTCACGAAAGCCGTCAACCGCCTCCGCGCCCGCCGCCGCCTCGCCCTGACCGGCACCCCCATCGAGAACAGCGTCCGCGACCTCTGGTCCATCGTGAATTTCGTCCTGCCCGGTTATCTCGGCGGGCGAAAGGAATTCGCCGAGCGCTTCGAGAAACCCCTCGCCGCCGGCTCCGCGCCCGCCTTGCAGGAGCGCCTCGCCCGCCGCCTGAAACCCATCGTCAAACGCCGCCTCAAGCGCG
>JACKQC010000018.1 GCA_024233085.1 Akkermansiaceae bacterium | reverse complement strand
TCCTGTTCATCGGCACGGCGAATCTCTGCTCCATCCTGCCCGGTTACGAGGCCCCGACGGGTTCGCTCTCGACGACGACGGCGCTGGCGCTGTGCGTCTTCGTGGCGGTGCCGATTTACGGCGTCGCCGCGCGGGGCCCGGCGGGCTACCTCCGGAGCTATCTGCACCCGACTTTCATCATGCTGCCGTTCAACATCATCAGCGAACTGTCCCGCACGCTCGCGCTCGCGGTGCGGCTCTTCGGAAACATCATGAGCGGGGCTATGGTGATGGGCATTCTCCTCGCGCTGGCGCCGCTGTTTTTCCCGATCCTCCTCAAGGCGCTGGAGCTGCTCACCGGCGCGGTGCAGGCCTACATTTTCAGCATACTCGCGACGGTTTACATCGCGGCGGCCATTCGCGACGAGGAGGCGGACACCGGGAAACCGGCCGCGCCGCCGCCCGCGTCGAGCGCTCCTTCCCTTTCCGAAAACGCCAACTGAAACCCATGGATACCCAAACCATCACCATCCTCGTCTCGATCGGCGGGGCGATGTTTTCGACCGCGGTCGGCTGCATCGCGCCGGCGCTGGCCCAGGGACGCGCGGTGGCCACCGCGCTCACCGCCCTCGCCCAGCAGCCGGACGCCTCCGCCACCATCACCCGGACGCTGTTCGTCGGCCTGGCCATGATCGAGTCGCTCGCCATCTACGCCTTCGTGGTGTCGATGATCCTGCTGTTCGCCAATCCTTTCTGGAACCACGTCGTCGAAAAAGCCGCCGCCGGCTGAAGCCCCCGCCGCCCGCCATGCCGATCGATTGGTTCACCGTCGTCGCCCAGATCCTGAACTTTCTCGTTCTGGTCTGGATCTTGAAGCGATTCCTCTACCGGCCCGTCCTCCGCGTCATCGCGGAGCGGCAGGCGCGGGTCGAGCAGTCGCTGACGGAAGCGGCCACCCTGAAGGAAGCGGCCGGCGCCGAGCTTGAGAAACTCTCGGCCGAGCGACGGACCCTCGCCGAGCATCGCGACGCCGAACTCGCGGCCGCGCAACAGGAGGCCGCCGCCGAACGGCAAAAGCTGCTCGACGCGGCCCGGACCGACTACGAGGCCGCCCGCACCCGCTGGCGGAGCGCGCTGGAGCATGAGCGCGAGGATTTCCAGCGCGAGCTGTCGCGCCAGGCGCACGACGAGGTCATCGGCATCGCGGACAAGCTGCTGCGCGACCTCGCCGACACCGATCTGCAGGAGCGCATCCTCGGAAAATTTCTCGCGATGCTGGCCAGGCTGCCCGAGGCGGAAAAGGCCGCCCTGCGCGCCGGGGCCGGGAAATCGAAAACCGGCGCCGTCATCCGGAGCGCCTTCGGCTTGAACGACGAGCGCCGCGGCTCGCTGGAGAAGGCGGCCCGGGAGATCCTCGGCGCCGGCGCGCCCGTCGCCTTCGAGACCAAGGCTTCGCTGGGTTGCGGCATCGAGCTGGCGGTGGACGGCCACAAGATCGCCTGGACGCTCGAGGATTACCTGCGGTCCCTCGACACCTGGGTGACCGGCCTGCTGGCCGGGCGCCGGCGCGGCATGACGACATGAGCGACAACGACACACCCCGGGCCCTGGTTCCGCTCGCGGCCGAGGTCCTCGCCGGACTTCGCGAGGCGCGCGACCGTTTTCGTCCCTCACTGAGCCTGCGGGAGGTCGGGCTGGTGCGCACCGTCTCGACCGGCGTGGCCCAGGTCTCGGGACTTCCCGAACTCGGCTTCGAGGAGCTGGTGCGCTTCGAGAGCGGGCTCCACGGGATCGCCTTCAACATCGGCGAGGACGACAACGGCATCGTCCTGCTCGGGGAGAGCACCGAAGTGGTCACCGGCACGGAGGTGGTCCGCACCGGCCGGGTCGCCGACGTGCCCGTCGGGCCGGAACTGCTGGGACGGGTCATCGACCCGCTCGGCGTCCCGCTCGACAACGGCCCGCCCGTCGCCGAGGCGCGGCGCCTGCCCATTGAGCGCCCCTCGCCGCCGATCATGGATCGCGCGCCGGTGACCGCGCCCCTCCAGACGGGCATCAAGGCGATCGACGCCGCCATCCCGATCGGACGCGGCCAGCGGGAACTCATTCTGGGCGACCGGCAGACCGGGAAGACGGCGATCGCCCTCGACACCATCCTCAACCAGCGCGACACGGGGGTGCTGTGCGTTTACTGCGCCATCGGCCAGCGCGCGTCGTCCGTGGCGCGAACGCTCGCCATCCTCCGGGAAAAGGGCGCGCTGGAACACACCGTCATCGTCGTGACCGAGGGCAGCGACGCGCCCGGCCTGCGCTATGTCGCCCCCTTCGCCGCCACCAGCGTCGCCGAGGCCTTCATGGAATCGGGGCGCGACGTCCTCATCGTTTACGACGACCTCACCCACCACGCCCGGGCCTACCGCGAATTGTCCCTCCTGCTGAATCGTCCCCCGGGCCGCGAGGCCTTTCCCGGCGACATTTTCTTTCTCCACTCGCGGCTGCTCGAACGCTCCACCCATTTGCGGGCCGAACTCGGCGGGGGTTCCCTCACCGCTCTGCCCATCATCGAGACCGAGGCCGAGAACCTCTCCGACTACATCCCGACGAATCTCATCTCCATCACCGACGGCCAGATTTACCTGTCGCCGCGCCTTTTCGAGCTGGGCCAGCTCCCCGCCGTCGACATCGGGAAATCCGTCTCCCGCGTCGGGGGAAAGGCGCAGTTGCCCGCCCTGCACGCGGTTTCCGGCGCGTTGAAGCTGGCGTATTCGCAGTTCGAGGAAATGGAGGTCTTCGCCCGGTTCGGCGCCCGCCTCGACGCGCGCACGCGCCAGATTCTCGACCGGGGCCGCCGCACCCGCCTGCTCCTGCAGCAGGGAGAGTTTCGCCCGCTTCCGGCGCTGGACCAGATCGTCGTCCTCAGCGCGCTGAATCAGGGACTGCTCGACGCCATCCCGCTCGAGGCGATCCCGGACGCGGAACGCCGCCTGCGCGACGCCGCGGCGCGCCTGCCCGCCGCCCTCGTCGACCGGTTGCTGACGGGCGAAACGCTCCGGGACGCCGACCGCGACGCCATCCTGGCCGCCGCGAAGGCCGCCCTCCCCGACACCGATGCCTGACTCGCTCCCCATCCTCCGCCGCCGCATCCGGAACGTCGAAGACCTCCGCGCGGTGGTCAAATCGATGAAGGCCATGTCCGCGGCGAGCATCACGCAATTCGAGCAGGCCGCCAACGCCGTCGCGGAAGCCCAGCGGGCGGTGGAACGCGCGCTCTCGGTCTGTCTCCGCGGTCCCGGGGCGCCCGAACCTCCGGCCACCCGTCCGGCGGCATCGACCCGGCGGGGCTTTGTCGTTTTCGGCGGCGACCAAGGCATGGCTGGGCAATTCAACGAGCACGCCGCCGAGGCCGCCCGCGAACACCTCGCCGCCGCCCCCGCCACCACGCGCTTCTGGACCGTCGGGGAACGCGTCCAGTCGCGCCTCGAGGATGCCGGTCACCGGCCGGCGAAACATTTTCCCGCGCCCCAGTCGATCGAGGCGGCCAGCCCGCTGGTCTCCGAACTGCTCCTGGAAATCGAAAACGCCTTTCTCGCCGGCGAGGTGGACCGCGTCGATCTCTGCCACAACGCGCCGGTCAGCCGCGCCCACTACGAGACCCGCTGGACCCGCCTGCTGCCGCTCGACGAAGCCTGGCGGGAAACGCTGCGCCGGACGCCGTGGCCCGGGCGCGCCCTGCCCGAAATGATCGAATGCGGTTCGAAGCCGTGGACCGCCCTCGTCAGCGAATACCTCTTCGTCGCGCTCTACCGCGTCTGCGCCGAGTCCGGCGCGGCGGAAAACGCGGCCCGGCGGTGCGGATGGGGGTGTAGAGCGGGACGAGCGAGACGTCGAGGCCGAGCCGTTGCAGGGCGGCGGCGAGGGCGTTGTCGCGCAGGCAACTGCCGCAATACATGCCGGCGGCGCCGGCGGTGAGGTAGACGATTTTCTTCGGCGTTTTCAGCGTGCGGATTCGGGGGTGTCCGGGGGGGGATGCCGGCTCCGGGAGGGAGAGCTTCGCACGCGGGACCGGGGCCGCAAGGGCGGGTGGGCGGGAGCGTGGGGCGTGACGGGATTTCCGCCTTTTTCGCGCCGCGCGCTTTTCCTTGATTGGCCCGGCTTTTCGGCCAGTCTGTGGGGTCTCCACCGCCTGTCTCAACTCCCGAACCCAAGCCCAGCCGGCCCATGTCAGCCCCCGCCGATGTCATCCAGACGCTAAAGGTCCCGAAACCCGTCCCGCTCACCACGACGCGTTTCCGGCCGCCGAAAAAGAACATCCCGCAAACCAAGGCCGAGCGCGACGCGGTGATGGCGGCGATCCGTGCCTACATCGAGCGGGAAAACCCGGTGCCGCCCATGCCGCTGGACGAGCTGGAGGTCCACGCCCGCGCGCTGCTCGCGGACATGGGAATGAGCGACCTCTACCTGCACTACACGGCGGTCAGCCTGAACAACGAGATGTGGCGCGAGACGCTGGCCACCATCCCCTTTCACAAGCGCCTGCTGCTGATGCCGAAGTGCCTGCGGGTGGAGGACAAATGCCCGGCGCCCTTCGACGAGTTCGGCCTGCTGTGCAAGCAGTGCGGCCTGTGCTCGATCCAGGATTTCCAGAACGAGGCCGAGCGCCTCGGCTATGCGGTGCTGGTCGCGGAGGGCTCGGCGATCGTGATGTCGCTCATCCAGACGGGCCAGATCGAGGCCATCGTGGGCATTTCCTGCCTGCCGGTGCTGGAGCGCACCTTTCCCTACGTCGAGGCCGCGGCCATCCCCGCCGTGGCGGTGCCGCTGCTGCAGGACGACTGCATCGACACCACCGTCGATATCGACTTTGTCTGGGACTACATCCACCTCACCAGCGACGACAAGACCCGCCGGCTCAATCTCAACGCCCTGCACGACGATGTGCGCGGGTGGTTCTCGCCCGAGGCCATCGACGCCGTGATGGGACCGGCCGAGGGCGCGCAGGAACGCCTCGCCCGCGAATGGCTGGCCCGCGACGGAAAACGCTGGCGGCCCTTCCTGACCGTGGCGGCCTACCAGGCGCTGCGCGACGACCGGGGCGAGCCCATTCCCGACGACATCCGGAAAATCGCGCTCGCGGTCGAGTGTTTCCACAAGGCCTCGCTGATCCACGACGACATCGAGGACGAGGATTTCGGACGCTACGGGCAGCCGACGCTGCACGCCGAGCACGGCATTCCCGTCGCGCTGAACGCGGGCGACCTGCTGATCGGAGAGGGCTACCGCCTGATCGGCGAATGCGCCGCCACCGACGCGCAAAAGACGGAGATGATCCTCGCGGCCTCGGTCGGCCAGCGGGAACTGTGCCGCGGGCAGGGCGCGGAATTGCTGTGGGCGAAAAACCCGACACCGCTCAAGTCGCGGCAGGTGCTGGAGATTTTCCGGCAGAAAACCGCGCCGGCCTTCGAAGTCGCGCTCAAGCTCGGCGCCAGCTACGCGGGCGGGCTCGCCGGGGTGGCCGACGTGCTCCACGCCTACTCGGAGAACCTCGGCATCGCCTACCAGATCCGCGACGATCTCGACGACCTCGGCGAGGACGCCGGCGACAACGCGCTCGAAAAGATGCGCCCCAGCGTCCTGCTCGCCATCGCCCGCGAACGGGCCAAGGGCGACGACAAGGCGCTGCTCGAGTCCCTCTGGAGCCACGAGGATCTCGAGGGCATCGCCCTGCACAAGGTCCGCCAGCTCGCCCACGAACTGGCGGCCGACGACAAGTGCCTCCTGATGCTGGAAACCTACAAGGAAGCCGCCGTCCGCGCGCTCGCCGATCTCGACAATCCGAATTTGAAGGGCCTCCTGCGCCGGGTGATGGGCAAGATTTTCAACGATCTCGAAATCAAGGGCTGGTGCCGCGAGTTCGAGGTGCGCAACGGGGTGCGGGAAGAAGGAGAAGAGGCCGCCGCCGCCGCGACGGCTCCGGAGAGGGAGCCGGAGGCCGAAGCCGTGGGTGTCTGAGGGGACGGTGGCCGCGAGGGTGAACGAGTGGAGGATAACCCGAAGACGGCGAACCGTTGGGGGATGGAATTTTCGAAAGCCCCGACGACGATTCGGAGTCGCCCGGTCACCATCGCCCCTTCGCCCCCGATCACCGCACCGCCTGGCGGCGGACTTCGTTGAGCAGGGCCTTGGCGCCGGCTTCCCACGGGAGGGCCTCGACTTTTTCGGCCTCGCGGTATTCCGGCGTGATTTCGGAGAGGGTGCGATAGCCCTCGACGGCGAGTTCCTGTTCGTCGAAGGCCCAGCGCAGCGCCGCGCGCAGGGCGGCCAGTTCGGCCCCCGCGATTTCGGCCTCGCCGGGGTCGCCGAGGTAGGCGATGGCGTCGGCATTCTGCCCGGCCGACAGGGCGATGCGCGCCATCAGCAGGCGCAGATCGATGCCGAAAGGCTCCTGGCGGCCTTCGCCGGCCTTTTCGCCGGCCGGCGCCTGGCGCGTGTGCAATTCGCCGCCGATCCCCTGTTTCCACGCCGCTTCGGCCGCGCGATGATCGCCCACCAGCAGGGCGAGCTTACCCAGCGTCATCACGATGCGGTGGCGGTCCGCCGCGGTGAAGGCGTCGCTTTCGTCCCGGGCCTGGTCGTGGATCTTTCGCAGCACGTTGAGCGACTCCGGCACCTCGCCGGCCGCCTGGTGTTTTTCCAGCTCGCGCACCCACTGTTTCAGCGTCTTGTCCGGGGCGGAACGGGTCGCGGGCATCGCGTCGGCCGCCCCTTCGGTGGTCGTCGCGCTCTCAGGAGCCGTGTTGTCGGCCCGCGCCACGACGGGAGTCGCGTCGGCGGCCTTCGCCGGGGGAAGGGGCGGGGCCGCGCTGGCCAGGGCGATCCCCATTTCCTCCGCCGCTTCGGAGGAAAGAACCGGCGGCGCTTCGGACGAGGACGGCAAATTTCCGGCCAAATTCGACGGAGCCGCGGAGGGTTCGGCCGGCAAGGCCTTGGGCGGGTCCGGTGGCGCCGGGAGCGAATTGTCCGCGGTCACGGCGGGCTCGGGGTTGCGCTCGGGGTTGCGCTCGGGGTTGCGCTCGGGCTTGGGCACGGGCACGGCCGGTTTCGGCGGAGCGACCGCGACCACCGACTCGGGCGCCGGTTTCGGCTCGGACGAGACGGCCGCCTTCTCCGCCATCGCCGTCGTGTCGACCAGGGCGGGCGTCGGGATCGACGCGGCGGACGCCTGCCGCGCCGCCCGCCACCTCGGCAGCGCGATGGCGAGCAACGCGGTCAGCACCACCAGCGCGAGACCGGCGCTCAGTCCCACCTGCCGCGCAAAACGGCGGCGGGCCAGCCGTTGCGTCCGGCGGTCGAGCGAGGCGCGCAAAAACTGCTCCGTCAGCGGCGACAACAGCGGCGTCTGGCGATGTCTTTCCAACAGCGCCCCGGCCCGTTCCAGCGATCCGTCCACCTGCAACAGCAAGCGCGGGTCGTGCCCGGTCGACTCCCACGAAAGCGCGTGTTTTTCGAACTGATCCGCCTGCAACTGGAGAGGCGAACGCTGCGCGAGCCATTCCCGGGCGCGCTCCCAGTCCTCCAGCAGCGTCTCCGATGCCGGCCGCACCCGGGCGGTCTCCAGCGAGTCGCCCGACGCGGACAACACCCGGCGATCGATCAACAGGCTCGTCAGGCGCCACAGCAGCGGCTGACGCGCCAGCTCGGACAGCGCCAGCGATTCCCCCCGCCTCGCCGCGTCGCCCAGCCGGGAAAACAGCCGCGCCCAGGCGCCGTCGAATTCCCCGCGCGTCTCCGACCACGCCTTTTCCGCGGCGGCCCGCAGGCGGCCGGGCAGCCGCTCGGTGCCGTCGTAGTCGAGCAGGCAGACGGTTTTGCCCATCGAATCGGCCTCCGCCTCGATGGCCCCGATCGCGTTGCCGAACAGGGGAAGCAGGTCCGGATTCTCCGCGAAATCGCCCGCCAGCGCCTCCGCCAGCGCCGGGTCCCACGAGGCCTCGCCCCGCGCCTTTGCCCGGTGACGCAGCACCTCGCCCACCGAGCGGCGGATCGCTCCGGCGTCGGGCGGCACGAGCGTCAACTCCGCCGTGCGCGAGCGCGGGACGCGGCTCTTTTTCAAACCCCGCGCCACAAAGGAGTGAACCCAATCGCGATAAGTCATCGCCACGATCAGCGAGCCGACTCCCGCCAGCATTTCGCGGGCAAAACCGAAGGGATCGCGCACGTCCCCGCAGACCGCGCCGAAGGGATCGTCGTAGGACACCCGCTCCAGAAACAGGCGATCGACGCCGTCCACCAGCAGGAGCAGACGCGGAACCGGCCTCGCGCCCGCGTGGGCCTCGCGCGCCCGGATGGCCGCCGCCAGACGCCTGGCCGCCGCGACGGGCTCCGTCTCGACCACCAGCCGCAGTTCCCGGCGGTTCGGCACGGACACGCCCGCCGCCGCCTGTCCCGAAAAGTAAGCCTCCCAGACGGCGTCAAAACACCGCACCGCCACTTGCCGCGGGCTTTCGCCCTCGCGGGCCTCCACCGACCGGCACGCGAAGCCCGGACCCGACACCCGCGCCAGCCGGGGCGCGAGCCCGGAGACGATCAGGCTCGTCTTTCCCGCGCCGCCTCCGCCGCGAATCAGCACCAGGCGCCGTCCGCCCGGTTGCCGGACGGTCCTCAGTAGCTCCAGAATCTCCGCCTCGCGGCCGAGACAGAGTCCCGCGAAAGGATCAACGCCGTCCCCTTCCCCCGCGGAAGCGGAAAGAACGGGCAGCGAGCGATTGGAACGGACGGCGGGCACGGGCAAAATTTCAAAAACGGCAATCAAAAATGCGAGAACCACAATAACCGATAATCGCCCGATTCGGCAATCGAATTCTCTGGAAAAAGCCTTTTTCTATGAAAATTATCGGCCTTTCCCCTCCGCGAGCCCGATTTTCGCCCTTTCCGGCGTCCCTTTACCAACGCATCACGCGTCCGAGAAATCCCTTCACCGCCGCCTGTTTCGGCGCCCCAAAGAGCGACTCGGGCCGTCCCCACTCCACGATTTCCCCGTCGGCGAGGAACACGACCTCGTCCGCCACGGCGCGGGCGAATCCCATCTCGTGTGTCGAGAGCACGATTTCCTGTCCGTCGCGGCACAGCTCGGCGATCACCTCGAGGACCTCGGCCGTCATTTCCGGGTCGAGCGCCGAGGTCGGCTCGTCGAGGATCAGCAGGCGGGGGCGGTGCGCCATGGCGCGGGCCAGGGCGACGCGTTGCTGCTGGCCGCCGGAGAGTTCGGCGGGCCGCTTCGCCGCGTGATCGCCGAGCCGGAAGCGATCCAGGCACGCCAAAGCCCGCTCCCGCGCGGCGTCCGGCGCGAGGCCGTGGACTTTCGCCAGCGGCAGGGCGACGTTTTCCAGGGCGGTGAGGTGGGGAAACAGGTTGAAGGCCTGGAAGAGAAAACCGTTCCGTTTCCGGTGCTCGCTCAATCCGGTCGCCATCGCGGTCCCGGATTTAACAGGGTTGTCTCCCCGACCCAACAGGGTTGAGTCGAAGCGGATTTCGCCCGTGTCGGGCACCTCCAGCCCGCCCAGCAGGCGCAACAGGGTCGATTTCCCCCCGCCGGACGGCCCGATGAGCGCCAGCACCCGCACCGGGTCCGACACGGCGAGATCGACTCCCGACAGGGCGCGGGTGGCCCCGTAGACTCGCGAGACGCCGGTCAGCTCAATGTTCATAGCGGAAGCGTTCCTCCATCCAGCGGCTGGCGAACGAGATGGGCAAGGTCAGCGCCAGGTATCCCAGCGCCAGCGGCACGTAGCTCTCGAAGGTGGCGTAGGTGTGCGCGTTCACTTCGCGCGCCTGCATGGTGAACTCCCCCAGCCCGATCACGTAGAGCAGCGACGAGTCTTTGACGAGGTTGGCGAACTGCCCCGCCGTCGCCGGCAGCACGCGCCGCACCGCCTGCGGGATCACCACATACCGGTAAGTCTGCGCCCCGGTCAGGCCGATCGCGCGCGCCGCCTCCCACTGCGACTTCGGGATCGACAAAATGCCGCCCCGAAAGATCTCCGAGAGATAAGCCCCGGCAAACGCGGAAAGAATCGCGACCCCGACGACGAAGCGGTTTTCGATTTTCAGCACCGGCGCCAACAGGTAGAAACCGATCAGGATCTGCGTCAGCAAGGGCGTGCCGCGAACGATTTCCACGTAGAACCGCGAAAGCGCCCGCGGAACCGCGAAGGCCGACAACTGCCCCGCCGTCAGCGCGCCCGCGATGGCCACCGTCATGAGCAGCGCCGCCGCCGAAACCGCGAGAGTCATCCCCCACCCCGCCAGCAGATTGCCCGCGTAGGGCGCCACCGCCTCCCATCGCCAGGGATGTGCCAGCAGCACCCAGAAAAAGAAGCAGAAGGTCGCCCCCAACCCGAGGGAAACCGTCCAGGCGATCGTCTGACGCGGGGAAACTCGCACGCGCCACGAGAGAAGCACGTTTCCCGGCCGCCGGACACGCCTTTTTTCCCTCAGTGAAAAATGAAGGGCACGCCCATCTCGTCGAAGGTCCGCTTTTCCTCCGCCATGTAACGCTCCGCGAGCCGGTCGAACTCGCCGGCCTCGCGAAATCCTTTCAGCCACGCGTTCACCCGGCCGCGCAATTCGTCCTCGCCCTTGCGCAGCCCGATCGCCCACGTCTCCTCGCGGATCGGCTGAAGGATGGCCCGAGTCTTGTCGGCATGCCGTTTCCAGTGCTGATAGATCGAGATCTGGTCGTAGACGAACACGTCCGCCTTGCCCTGCGCCACCTCCAGCGCGCACATCGAGGCGTCGTCGAGCACGATCAACTCCACGCCCTCCAGGGACTCGGTCGCCCAGACGTGGCCGGTCGTGCCGCTCTTCACCGCGACACGGGCGTTGCTCTCGGGAAGATCGTCGACGCTTCGGATCGTCGACTCGCTCCCCGCCAGCATGCACAACCCATTGGTCACGTAACCGTCGGAAAAGTCGATCGATCGCGCCCGCTGCTCGGTCCGGGTCATCGAGGAAATGATGACGTCGATCTTGCCCGACTGCAGGGCGGGAATGATGCCGTCCCAGGCCACGTCCTCGATGCGGAGCCCCTTGCCGAGCGACTCCGCCAGCGACTCGGCCATCCGCACGCTGATGCCGTCGGGCCGATTGTCCGCGCCGCGCATTTCGAAGGGCGGATAGGCCATTTCCATGCCGACCACCAGCGTGTCCTCCCGCGAACCGTCCCCGCAGGAGGCCAGTCCCAGAGCGAGCGAACCCAGAAGAGCGGCCGAGGCGACCGCGCGCCGGAAATTTTTCGAAAGACTCATGGCGGGAACTCCATCCGCCGAAGCGGGGCGCCTGTCAAAACCGATCGTCCTCCTCGAAGCCGGTCTCTCCTCCCAGCGGCGCGTTCAGGGCGGGTTCGCGGCCCCTGGCCACCGAGGACTTCGGCTCGACCACGACGGGCGGGATTTCGTAGCTCTCGATCGGATCCTCGCCGCCCGTCGCCATCGACTCGCGCGGCGCCACCGCCTTCTCCGGCCCGACCAGCCCGGCGGACAGAATGATCTTCGTCGCCTCCTCGATCGTCAGCGATGAGTCGGTCAGCTTTTCGCTTTCGACCACGACGACGAAACCGGTCATCGGATTCGGCGAGGTGGGGATAAACACGCTGGTCATGTCCGCCCTCAGTTGCCGGTCGAAAAACTCGCCCGTCACGAAACCCAGCAGCCGGCAGCCCGGCGCGGGATACTCGATGTAGGCGACGCGCTGGAAATTGCGGTTCCCGCCGAAGTTCTTGAACGAGTCCATCACCTGCTTCAGGCCCGCGTAGATCGACGAGATCACCGGAAACTTCAGCAGCAACCTGTCCACCAGCGAGATCACCCGCGCGCCGAGCACGTTGGTCGCCATCACCCCCAGGCCGATGAAGATCAGCACCGGCACCAGGATTCCGAACAAATTGAGAAACCACGGCGGCGGCACGATGAGATTTCCCTCCTCCGCCGAGCGGCCCAGCAAGGCATTGAGCAGATGGCCGCCGCCGTCGATCACCGGCCGTCCCGCGAACAGAATGAAGCGGTAACTCAGCACCAGCAGCCAGATCGTCACGATGAGCGGAATGGCCACCGCGAATCCCGTGAAAAACCGGTTCCGCAGATGCGTCGCCGCCGCGCGCCAATGCCGCGACCCGCCGCCGCGCACCGCGCGCGCCGCCCTGGCCGCCGAGTTTTTGAAATTTCCGAGAGGCATGGAGTTCCACCCGCAAAGTGCCAGAGCGCGAAACCAAATCAAGCCGCCACCGTCTCAGACCGACGGTTCCGAGGTGGCGCCGCTGACTTTCTCCATCGCCCACACCAGCGCGAAGCCCGCCGCCATCACCGCGACGGCCGCCAGCGTCTCGCCCGACGGATCCGGCCAGTGCCACTGGTAACCGGTCACCTTTTCCTTCGCCTTGCCCGCCGCCTCCAGCGTCTCGCGAACCTCCGTCTTCCACGGCCAGATGATGAGCAGCGAGCCCGCCACGAAACCCGTCAGCAGCGACACCGCCAGGTCGTGAAA
Organism: Akkermansiaceae bacterium; assembly: GCA_024233085.1. GTDB lineage: Bacteria > Verrucomicrobiota > Verrucomicrobiia > Verrucomicrobiales > DEV007 > JAEUHH01. Next base: position 108,190 of record JACKQC010000018.1, on the reverse strand, counting down.
GCGCTTGAAGATCCACGCCAGGAAATGGCTCAGCGCCACCAGCCCGATCGCCGCGCCGACACCGACCGGCACCAGCACCCGCAGCGCCGAAAAATCGAAATCCGTCAGCTTCGCCACCGACTCGATCATGATGAGCCGGTAGTTCCCCATCAAGAGCAGCACGAAGGACCCCGAGATGCCCGGGATGATCATGCTCGCCATGGCGACGACCCCGCACAGGATCAGGTAGGGCGTCGAGGCGTTTTCCGAGACCGGTTTCATCAGCGCCACACCGACGGCCACGCCCGCGCCCGCCACGAACATCAGCGCCGTCGCCGCCCCCCAGCGCCGGACCTTGGCGCCGACGAAAATCACCGAGGCCAGGATGAGGCCGAAAAAGAAGGCCCACACAAAGACGGCGTGGCGGTCGAACAAAAATCTCAGCACCTTCGCCAGCGTGAGAATGCCGATCCCCACCCCGGCCCCGAGGACGACGAGGAAAAGGAGGTCCGTTTTCCCCGCAAACTCGGAAAATCGCCGGCCCGCCAGCAGCTTCAGCGCCGCGGGATTGAGGCTCTTGATCGCCCCGATGAGCCGCTCGTAGATCCCGGTGATGAACGCCACCGTGCCGCCCGACACGCCGGGGATGACGTTGGCGGCGCCCATTCCCGCGCCCTTGAGGAACACCCACAGCCACGTTTTGAAATTCGGAGGATTTTCGTCAGCGTTCATGCGTTCAGCCGCCACCATTCCGGCACCCCCGCCGCCCCCGCAAGCGGATTTCGCCATCCAACAGGGTTGCCTCGCCGACCCAACCCTGTTGACTCCGCGACCGGACCCTGTTGAAATGCCCCCAATGAAACGACACGTTCTCGTCGCTCTCGCAGCTCTCATCCCCCTCGCCACGCCCTCGCGAGCCGAGGACGGCGGCTTTCGCGCCGGCGCCGCGATGTCGAACATCACTCCGCTGATGGGCGTGCCCCTCGACGGCACCATCATGCAGATCGGACCCGCGAAACACGTCCACGACGAACTCTGGGCGCGCTGCCTCGCCTTCGACGACGGCCAGAGCCGGCTCGCCCTCGTGGTGGTCGACTGCACCATGGTCAGCCGCGAGGTTTTCGACGCCGCCAAGCGCCAGATCGAGCTGGAAACCGGCATCCCGCCCGATCGCGTCTGCATTTCGGCCACCCACAGCCATTCCACGCCGCGGGCCCTGGTCGGCCTGGTCGACGACCGCCTGCATCGCGGCTACCTCGATTTCCTCGCCAACCGAGTCGCCGACGGCGTCCGCCGAGCCGTGAACAACCTCGCGCCGGCCGAGATCGGGTGGGGCGGCTTCGAGGAGCCGCGCTTTGTCCACAATCGCCGCTGGTTCATCGACCCCGCGCTCTGGGCGACGAACGCCAACCCCTTCGGCGACACCGGCGAACGGGTGAAGATGAATCCCGGCCGCGAGGGACTCGCCAAGCCCGCAGGCCCGGTCGATCCGGAATGCTTCGTCGTTTCCGTCCGTCACCGCGACGGCCGGCCGATCGCCGCGCTGGGCGCCTACGGCTTGCACTACATCGGCGGCGTTCCCGGCGGAACGGTCAGCGCGGACTACTTCGGCGTCTTCGCGAAACGGCTTCGCGAAAACCTCGGCGCCGCGGATCTCGACCCGCCTTTTGTCGGCCTGATGGCGAACGGCACCAGCGGAGACATCAACGCGGTCGATTACTCCGCGCCCGCCGAGCGGTTTCCGCCGTACGAGCGCATGAATTTCGTCGGTGCCGAACTCGCGCGTCAGGCCGCGGAGGCCATCGGCCGCTTCGAGCACCGGCACGCGGGCGTCACGCTCGCCGCCGCCTCGGCCGAACTCGATCTCGCCGTTCGGAAGCCCGACGCCAAGCGCCTCGAGTGGGCCCGGAAAACGGCGGCTCCGCCCGGCGAAACCAAGCGCCTCACCCGCCCGCAGGTCTACGCGCGGGAGACGCTGATGCTGGCCGAATACCCCGACCGCGTGTCGCTGCCGCTGCGGGCCTTTCGCGTCGGCGGGCTGGCGATCGCCCAGAGTCCCTGCGAGACCTTCGCCGAGACCGGCCTCGCCATCAAAGCGGCCAGCCCCTTCCCAAAGGCGACGTTTACCATCGAACTGGCCAACGGATTCTACGGGTACCTGCCGCCGCCCGGGCATTTCGACTGGGGCGGCTACGAAACCTGGCCGGCCCGCTCCAGCCTTCTCGAGGAAACGGCCGAGGCGAAGATTCGCGCGAAACTGATCGAGCTGATCGGCCAAACCGCGGCCCCGAAGTAGCCCTCGCGCCCGGCCACGGTTGCGGGGACCGCGTTTCGCGGTTATGGTGCGCGGAGTCCGGCGCCTCCCCCCTCCTCGCCATGCCATTGATTGCCGAATATCGAAGAAAAATCGCGCTGCTCACCCTTTCCGCTCTCGCCCTGGTCGTGGGGCTTTCGACCTGTGGCGGAGCCGAGCAACCCCCGCCGAAGGAACGCTGGCTGAACGCCTTCATTTTCGTGCAAACCGGCATTCAGCTCGGCGAACGGGGGCTCTGGCCCCTGGCGACGGCCAACTACCGCGTGGCCCTCGAGCGGTTCGAAAGTCTCGCGGCGGATCATCCCGGTTTCCAGCCCGAGCTGGTTCGATTCCGCGTCGAGGATCTGAAGAAACGTCTCCAGGCCGCGGATGGCGCCATGGCCGCCGGCGACCACGATCTCGCCATGGAATACGCCGACCTGCTCGAGACCCTCGACCGGGGCGAGCGCCTCCGGTATCGAAGCGACTACACCGGCAGCTATTCCCACCTCGCCCAGGCCCAGAGCCTGCTCGACCACCTCGCCGGGAACGCCTCCGGCCCGCTCGCCGACGCGCTGGGCGGGCAGAAAACCTACCTCGACGACCTCGCGGCGCGAAATCGCGACGAGCTTCTCCACGAACCGAACGGTCCCCGGGCCGTGTTCGAAATCGAGAAAAACCTCGCCGCCTCCTTCCGGCTCGAGCCGGCCGACCTGCCCGAGGAACCCGGCGAGCCCGCGGCCGAAAGTCTCTTTCCCCCTTCCCTCCTCGCGCAGGCCCGGGGCGACTGAGAGCCGCGGCGCCAAGGCTCCGTTTTTGCCGCATAGGAGCCCGGCCGATCCGTCCATCGGAGAATCCCGATGACTTCCGGATCGTGAAAAAGCGCCTCCTTTTCCTGCTGTCCCTCACTCTCCTCGGCCCGCTCTTTGGCGGATGGGCTCAGCCGCCGAGCCCGCGCGGGGACCACGCCGACCCGCTCCGGCCCGTGCCCGAGTTTGGCCGGCTCATCACCGCGCACGACGTTCGTCAGCACTGGCTGAGAAACCTGCCGGCGATCACCCCGCCCTCGCGTCTCGACGCGGGCTACGCCCACGAGATGCCGCACTACCGCGAGGAACTCGAACGCCGAAACTGCCTCGTCGACGCGATCGCCCGCGGCGACCACGACACCCGCGCCGAGTGCGAGGCGCTCCTTCACAACATCCGCCACTGCGAAAAACACGGCGACAGCGCCAGGGCCGGCGAATTGCGGCTGAAACTGATGCGGACGCGCGCCCTGGAGGACGCCGATCCCACCGACGCCGCCGCTCTTCTCTATCTTCAAAGCCCGGCCTCCACCTCGACCGACATTGACGGACTGAAAAGCCTGATCCTGATCCAGTCCCGGCGCCTTGCCGAACTCGAACGGCAACTCGAAACCCTGTGCGGGCGACTCGACCGCCTGGAGCGGGCGGCGCGCGCGCCCTCCACTTCGGCGAACCGGCGCTGAGTCCCGCCCGGTTTCCGAATTTTCTCAGAAGTCGCGAAACGGCCCGCGCGGTTCGGCTTCGTCCATCGTCTTCATCCAATTCGCGTAGCGATCCTTGATGAGCTGGAGCACGTCGGGGTGTTTCCCGGAAAGGTCGTTTTTCTCCCCGATATCCTCGGCCAGATTGTAGAGCCCGCCGGCCTTGCCATCCATGTCCACCCACTTCCAGTTCTCGAGGCGGGCGGCGACGCGGCTCTTTCGTTTCCAGAACATCTCGGAACGCGGGCTTTCCGCCTCGCCCCTCAGGCAGGGCCACCAGTCGTGTCCGTCGAGGATGACGCCCTCCGGCGGCGTCGCGCCCGTCGCCGCCGCCAGGCTGGGAAAAATCTCCAGGCTGGTCAGAAAATCGTCGTTCACCACCCCGGCCGGCACGCCGCCCGCCTTCCAACGCACCAGGCTGAGCACCCGGATGCCGCCCTCCCAGGTGTCGCCCTTGTGGCCGCGCAGCGGGCCGTTGTTCGCGCCGCCGCTGCCGCCGTTGTCGCTGAAAAAGATGACGATCGTATTGTCCGCGATCCCCTTCGCGTCGAGCAGGTCGAGCATTTTTCCGATCGAGGCGTCCATGCAGGTCACCGCCGCGCGGTAGTCGCGGTAGCGCTTCTCCTTTGTCGGCACCATGGCCTCCTCGCCGTACTTCTCGCCTTTCTGGAACTCTTTTTTGACCGGCGGATACATCTTCTCGAACTCCGGCGGCGCCTGCACCGTGCCGCGGATTTTCGGGTCGAGCGAAGACGAGCCGTGCGGCGCGTTGAACGCCACGTAGAGGAAAAACGGCTCCCCCCCGGCGTGCTTTTCCAGAAAGCGGATCGCCTCGCGCTCGAAGAGATAGGTGGCATAGGTGCCCTTGTCCTCCTCGGTCAGCGAGAGATTGTGGTACATGCTGGGCACGCCGTAGCGCTCGTGGGTGTAGTAGTCGATGCCGGTGTTGACCAGCCCGCGGAAATCGTCGAACCCGCGCGAGGTCGGCAGGTAACGCCGGTGGATGCCCAGATCCCACTTTCCATACATCGCGCTCGGGTAACCGGCCGTCTTCAGCATCTTCGGCAGGATGATTTCCCGCTCGTCCATGCCGCCAATGCGCTCGAAGGACACGGCGTATTCCTCCGGATCGTATTGGTGACCGTAGTCGGGCGCTTCGTTGCGGATCATGTCGTAGATGCCGTTGCGCTGCGGGTAACGCCCCGTCAGCAGCGCCGCGCGCGACGGTGTGCAGGCCGGCCAGGCGACGTAGAAATTCGTCAGCCGCGTCCCCTCGCGCGCGAGCCGGTCGAGATTCGGGGTGATGATCTCGTCGTTGATCGCGCCCAGATCGGCGTATCCCTGATCGTCCGAGACGAGGAGCAGGATGTTCGGCCGGTCGGCGGCCGACACCGTGGCCAGAACGGCCGCAAAAACGACACCGCACGAAAGGAAAAGGCGAAAGGCTTTCACGCCGCCAGCCTACGAAACGATACGCCCGGCGCGCAAGCGGCGGTCTCGGCGCTATTGCGGATTTCCGGACCAAAAACCGACGCGGCCCGCCGTCTCGGCGTCGCTGACACCGTACTCATCGCTTCTGACACCCTTCACGGCCACATTGACAGCCTTCACGACGACATTTGCGGGCTTCACGGCCAATCTTTCACCCTTCACGACGACGCTGACACCGTACTTGCCCCTTCTGACACCCTTCACGGCCACATTGACAGCCTTCACGACGACATTTGCAGGCTTCACGACGGCATTTGCGGGCTTCACGGCCAATCTTTCACCCTTCACGACGACGCTGACACCGTACTTGCTCGGATTCGTGCGGATTTCGACTTTTTCGGCATTCACTTCGGCACGGAGTCCGGACCTGACAGGGTTGAGTCACCGACCATACCCTGTTGAATCTGAGCCGAATGGATTGTTTTCCGTCTCCTTTTCGCCTGAATCAGGCTTCCCGGCACGCGACGGCTCAGCGGGACGCTTCGCCCCACCTCCTCCTCTCATGTCCTCTTTCCGATCTTCAACGCTGGTTGGTGGGGCGAGACGTCCCTGTCGAGCCGTCGCTATTCCCGATCCTTTGCTTCTTCACCCCGCCCTCCTCCCGACACCAACCACTCCTCCTCCCGTCGGCTGAACCGATCTCCGGTGTGTCCCGAATGGTCCCAGATCGACTTTTCGCTTCGGAAACATCTCCCGGCACGCGACGGCTCAGCGGGACGCTTCGCCCCACCTCCTTCTCCCATGCCCTTCCCGGTCATCGACGCTGGTAGGTGGGGCGAGACGTCCCTGTCGAGCCGTCGCCATTCCCGATCTATTGCTTCCTCACCTCGCCCTCCTCCCGACACCAACCACTCCCCCCCTTCGACTGAACCGATCTCCAGTGTGCACCCCGAAAGGTTCCAGATCGACTTTTCGCTTCGGAAACATCTCCCGGCACGCGACGGCTCAGCGGGACGCTTCGCCCCACCTTCACCGGAGTCCGCAAATCTCGATTTTTGAACGGCAAACCAAACGCCCCGTCAGTCGAATCTGTTTCCCGACGCATTCGACTCGACAGCCCTCCCGTGGCTCACCATTCTCAATACGATGACCTCTCCAGAAGAACCGGATGATTTCACTCCTCGTTTTCAACAGCGGAGGAAACTACCCCACGAAATTCCCTGGTGGGCGCCGAAAGAGGCGGCTTGGTTTATCACGATAAACTGTGTTCCTCCGGGCAAATCCCAATTATGTCGGGACGGGCGACCTCATCCGGTGGCCGACGCCGTCCTCTCCGCGGCACGACACTATCACGAATTGGAAAATCCAAGATGGTTTGCCCACATTCTCCTGCTGATGCCGGATCATCTTCACGCAATCATGAGTTTCCCGCCGGAAGCGAAAATGAAGGCGACGCTCAAGGCGTGGAAAGGGTTTTTGAAGCGAAACCACGGAGTCGTTTGGCAGGGTGACTTTTTCGATCATCGGCTCAGGGACGAGGACAGTTTCCACGAAAAATTTCAATACATCCGGATGAACCCTGTTCGGAAAGGCCTTTGTCATGAACCGGGAGAGTGGCCCCACGTGGTGGCATACGATCGATTCACCGGCGAGGAGTTGGGCTTCGGACGAGGATGAGGGGCGACTCTCCTTCGCCAGGCCTTTCTCGATGTCGTCGACGGGTGGGGCGAGACGTCCCTGTCGAGCCGTCGCCATTCCCGATCCTTTTCTTCTTCACCCCGCCCTCCTCCCGACACCACCTACTCCTCCTCCCTTCGGCTGAACCGATCTCCGGTGTGCCCCGGAAGGTTCCAGATCGACTTTTCGCTTCGGAAACATCTCCCGGCACGCGACGGCTCAGCGGGACGCTTCGCCCCACCTCCTTCTCCCATGCCCTTTGCCCGATCACCAAACACTGGTGTGGAGAGACATTCCCGTCGTTCCCCACCCCAAAACGAAAAACGCCGCCCCGGTTTCCCGGGGCGGCGCTTCGAAAGGAAAGGATTCGTTTCGGAATCGCCTTCGGCGCGGTGGACGCGCGATTATTCCTTCTCGATGGAAGAAACGACGAGGTACTTCTTGCCGTCGCGCTCTTCTTCCTTGCCGGTCACCTTGGCCTTGGCTTCACCGGAGCACTGGTGGGCCTTGGTCTTGGCTTTGCCGTCCTGTTCGAGGTAGTAGGTGACGTCGCCCACCTTCAGCACGTCGGCGCAGGCGCTGGTTTCACTCAGCTTGCACTTGGCGCACATCAGGGTGCCTTCGACGGTTTTGTCCTCCGCCTTGGCGGAGACAACGAGAGCCATGGCGGCGATGGCCACGGCGGCTGCGATCATTTTTTTCATCGGATTTTCGTAGGGTTTGGTTCTGAGCTTTGAGTTCTGTTTTTCAAGGCCGACCCGCCGGGCGCTTCCCTTTTCGGATTTTGGAAACGCCGACGAATCTCCCCATTGGATACCACAGGGAGGAAAATCATTCAAAGAAAATGACCGCGCCGCGCCGCGGGGGGTGAATAAGAGTGGCGGTCAACAAATCGAATTTGGGAGAATGCCAGGGGCATTGCGCAGGGAAGCCCGGGGTTGGAACACCCCCGGGAACCGATGACTCTCACGCCGCCAACCTTGAAGGGGTTGCGGAATCGCGTCCGCCGCGTCTTCCACCGCCTGCGCAACCCCTTCAGGGTTGGCGATTTATTGCCTTTGGGTTCCTGGGGTTGTTCCAACCCCGGACTTCCATCCGAAACGCCGTTGGCGTTTGCATTACGACTTCGATGCCTGGCTGATTTCTTCCCCAGTCTTCCCTCCCGAACGCCGTTGGCGTTTACCGATCCTGCCAACGATTTACCTGCCAACCGTCGAGAGTTTCAAAGTGACCGCCACTTTCATTCACACCCGCCCGCGCCGCCGCGAAGGCGGTTCCGGGGACTTCGCACCACCCCGTCCCGCCCCGCGGCCACTCACCGCAGTTCCGGGTCCTGGAGGGCGTCCGCCTTTCGGTAGAGAGCGGAATCGATCGGCTGATCGGGCGGCACGTCCTCCCCGGCCAGATAGGCCACGACGCTCTGGATTGTCCGGCGACCGATCTGCTCGGGAAACTGCACGGGATCGGCGTGGATCTTGCCGTCCTTGATGGCCTGCTTGCCCTCGAGCTGACCGTCAAAGGCGATCACGGTGACCTGATCCTGGCGGCCGGCCTTCTCCAGCGCCGCCACCGCGCCGAGGCCGCTGGGATCGTTGATCGCAAAGATGCCGACGAGGTCGGGATGCGCCTGGAGTGCGTCCTCGGTGGTGCGGAATCCCTTGTCCTTCTCGCCGTTGCCGGGCAGTTCGGCGACGATCTCGATCTTGCCCTCGGGCCGGCTGGCGTTGAAGCGGTCGATGACTTCCTTGAAGCCGCGCACCCGCTCGAGGCAGCTTTCCACGGCGCGAAAGTCGAGGATGGCGATCCGGCCGCCCGATTCGCCGAGCGCCTCGATCATGGCCTGTCCCGCGAGCTGTCCGCCCTGGAAGTTGTTCGTTCCGATGTGGGACACGACCTCGGCGCCGGGGTCCTGGCACTTGATGTCGAAGGTGAAGACGGGAATCCCGGCGGCGTTGGCCTCCTTGATGGCGGCCCCGATGGCCTTGGAATCGCAGGGATTGATGGCGATGGCCGCGGCTTTTCGGACGATGAAGTCCTTGATCTGGTTGCTCTGTTTCGCGGCGTCGAAGTCGCCCGACACGTAGAGCACTTCGTAGCCGTGCTTCGCGGCCTCGTCCTCCATCGCCTCCTGGATGGTCTTGAAAAAGGGATTGGTCAGCGTGAGGCAGGTCGCGCAGACGACCCCGCGGGATTCCGTCCGTTCGTCCGTGCCGCCGCCGGCCTTCCCGGGCTCTTTCTTGCCGCAGCCGGCGAGCGAGAAAAGGGCGGCCACCGCCACGGCTCGGGCGATCGGGAAGGGAGAACGCGGAAAAATGCTCATGACGCGGAGTTTCCGCTCCGGGGCCGTGCTTTGTCAATCCGCGACCTTTTTGGGCGGTTCCGGTGGTGTGGGAAGACCGGGCGCTTCCGTCCCGGGGGTTTCGGTGGGCTTTTCCGTCGGCGCCTTTTCGTCAACCGGCCGGAAATACCGCCGATCGCGATCCGGATGCAGTTCGTCGATGAACTCCAGCACGGCGACACGCTCGTCGTGGGTGGCCGCCGTCTCCGGCGCGGCCAGGAGCGGGTCGAGATCGCAGAGGCGCAGCCAGCGCGGCACGGGGGCGAGATTGTTTCCGCCGAAAGCCAGCTCCACGACGAAGCGCCCGTTCACCAGCACGCGGACGGCCTGGCGCCCGCCGCCCAACTTGACGAGGATACTCGGAAAACGGCCCCAGTTTCCCAGCGATTTCACGTCCCCTCCCGAAAGCGGCCGGTTTTCCTTCTTGAAAGCCTCCAGCCCGCCGCCCGTCCGGCAGGTGTCCCGAATCGTCATCACCACCGTGACCTCGATCGCCGCCGGCAGCCGGTTTCCCTTCACCGAGTGGTCGCTGTCGGGCAGGTAGGTGAAAGTCTTGCCGTCCTTGAAAGGCTCGCTGGTCGCCATCTTGAAAAGGGCGGAGGAATTGAACACCAGATCGTTCTTCGGATGTTTCGGGGCCTTCGACGACCAGGGAATCGGGTTGCCCATCAGGTCGAAACACTGCATCCACATCGCCACCACCCCGTCGGCCACGGTCGACACCACCGACTTCTTGTTGTCCGGATCCAGATCGTCGAAGGCCGGGCCGTCGAAACTCCCGAACACCCGTCCCGCCTGGTCGGCGTAGTCACCACCTCGGTGAAGCTGAAGCCGCCCTCCCCGGCGCGGCCGGCGCTTGTCCGGGTTTCCCGTTTCATGGCCGGTAAATGCGCACTTTTCCGGTGAGGGTTTCCACATTCACCTGGGCCCAGTTCTCCGATTTCCCGGCCGGCGTCCCGCCGACGCGAACCAGCCGGCCCATCCCGCCTCCGCCGTTTTCGAGGTATCCCTCGATCAGGACGAAAATCAGGTTTCGCTCGATCCCGTCCGGCACCCGCGCCGCTCCCGTGGGCAGAAACTCGACAAACTGCGTCGACACCGTCCGGTTCTCCGGATCGGTCGCCTCGAATTCCGCCCCCTTGTGGCTGACGGGATGGTCACCCCGGATCGTGGTGGGATCCCGCCGCGCGTATTCGGCGGCGCCGAGGTAATCGGGCAGGGCTCCCTCCAGGACGATCCCCTCGGGCAGCGCCTTCCACTCGGTGGTGCGGACAAACTTCGTCGTCTCCTCATCCCATCGCCAAAGGCTGTAACGCCGCAACTCCCCGTCCAGCTCCGCCCAGTCCGTGGCGACGACGAACCGAATCAGCGCGTGTTTCGAGATGGCCTCGGTTCGGGCGAGCACGAGGTGATTCGAAAACTCCCGCGCCCCCACCGTCAACGCGGATGCCGTGAGCAACCGATACAGGGACGGAATCGCGATCGTCGCCAGCACCGCGAGAATCGTCAGGACGGTGAGCAATTCCACCAGGGAAAAGGCCCGGGAGTGTCGTATCTCGCAGCCAAACGCCAGGCGGTCGCCGTCCATGAGGCGAAATCGTAAAAACGAATAATGACTTTGTAAAGACAATATCCCTACAAAGTCTTTTTTTGACCCTCCACCACCGGTCCAAACCTTGCCCGGACCGGAAATCGCCGCTTTCGCGGGAGAGCCTCGTTTTCCCGGGAGTCCCGCGCGGAAAATGGTGACGATCCGTCAGATCAGTCCCAGTTCCTTCACCGCGTCGCGCTCCTCGCGGAGTTCTCCGACGGTGGCGTCGATCTTGCCGCGGCTGAAGTCGTCGATCTCGAGGCCCTGGACGATGCTCCAGCCCTCGCCATCCGAGCGGACGGGGAAGGAGGAGATGAGGCCCTCGGGCACGCCGTAGCCGCCATCGGAACAGACGCAAACGCTCGTCCAGTCCCCCTCGGGCGTCACGCCGGAGAGGCTGGCGACGGTGTCGACCACCGCGTTGGCCGCCGAGGCCGCGGAAGAACTGCCGCGCGCCTCGATGATGGCGGCGCCGCGCTTCTGCACGGTGGCGATGAAGGCGCCGCGCAGCCAGTCATGATCGGAAATCGCGTCCGTCGCGGCCTGGCCACCGATTTTCGCGTGGGTGAAATCGGGATACTGGGTCGCGGAATGGTTGCCCCAGATCGCCATGTTCGTCACGTCGGTGACGTGGACGCCGGCCTTGGCGGCGAGCTGGGATTTGGCGCGATTTTCGTCGAGCCGGGTCATGGCGAACCACCGGTCGGCCGGCACGTCGGCGCCGGCGTTTTTCGCGATGAGGCAGTTGGTGTTGCAGGGATTGCCCACCACGAGGGTGCGGATGTCGGAGGCGGCGTTTTTCGCGATGGCCTGGCCCTGGCCGGTGAAAATCTTTCCATTGATGCCGAGCAGGTCGCCGCGCTCCATGCCGGCCTTGCGGGGGACGCTGCCGACAAGCAGGGCCCAGTTGACCCCGTCAAACCCCGCGTCGAGGCTGGAGGTCGCCTCGATCCCGGCCAACAGGGGGAAAGCGCAGTCGTCCAGCTCCATCACCACGCCCTCGAGGGCTTTCAACGCGGGCTCGATCTCGATCAGTTGCAGTTTCACCGGCTGATTCGGCCCGAACATCGCGCCGCTGGCGATGCGGAATAGGAGGGAATAACCAATTTGACCAGCCGCGCCGGTCACCGCCACTCGAATGGGTTCGCTCATGTTTTTTTCTGGAAGGTTGAGGTGGGAGGGAAATGGGATGGGAGATGCCGGCGCGACCGCTTCACCGGCCCGCGCGGGCGAAAAAACCGCCGCTCTCGACACGGCGTGCCGACGGGGCTCACTCTGCCGCCCGCCCCGCTTCGATCAAGAGTTTTTTGGCGGTGGCGACGTCCGAAACCCACCGGGGATCGCTCGACAGGGCTTTCACCGTCGGCTCCAGCCGGTGCGACCAGTTCGTGCCGTCAAAAACGCCGGGCACGTTGACGCGGTCCTCGAGTCCAAAGAGATCGGTGATCATCACCGCCGCCTCCCGCGAAGCGCAGCGAAACAGCGCCGCGAGGAGCTTTTCCCGCACGCCGTCCTCGTAGGGCGGAAAGGTTTCGCCGTTCTCGCCCGCGCCGATGCCGGCGAATTTCGACAGGGAATCGAGAAAGCCCTTCGCCTCCCACCACTCGGCGCCGTCGCGCTCGGCCGTTTCCAGACGCCCGCGCGCCGCGTCCCACTGCGTCCGCATCGGCAGGTGATCGTGCGTCGCGTAGGTCGCGAAAGAAAGCTCCGGATACCGGGCTCCGTGGATGACGCCGGCCTCGTCATGCTCCCACTGCGGCACTTTCATGCCGGGGATTTCGAGGTCCGCGAGGCTCGGCCGCACGTAGTCCGGCACCATCCCGAGATCCTCGGCCACGATGTCCGCCTCTCCCGCCGCCTCCTGGATCGTCCGCAGATAAATCTCCCCGTCGGAACGGTTCGCGGCCCGGTTTTCCTCGGATTCGTCGTCGCGCGGCTTGAAACCCGGCCGCCTTCCCCCGCACCGCGCGGCGGCCTCCTCCTCGCCGAGCGGGAGAAACTCCGCGTTGCGCGCCGGATTCCATGGAAACGCGTAGATGCGATAAAATCCGAGGGCGTGATCGATGCGGAACATCGAGAAAATCTCCGTCACCTTTCGCACCCGCTGACGCCACCAAGCGAAATCGCTCGCCTCCATCGCGTCCCACCGATAAAGCGGGATGCCCCAGTTCTGCCCCCATTTCTGGACGAATTCGTCGTCCTTGAACAGGCGCTCCGGCGGCGCGCCCCCGTGCCACTCGAGATCGAAGAGAGCCGGGTTCGCGAACACGTCCGCGCTGCAAAGGCTGACGCCGAAGGGAATGTCGCCCATCAGCCGCACCCTCCGGTCGTCGGCGTGGCGGCGCACCGCCGCCCATTGCTCGTGGGCGATCCACTGCACAAAGGCGTAGTAAACGAGCTGCCGCTCCGTTTTGGCCGGCTCGGCCTCCAGCAGGCGGTCAACGAACTCGCGGGCGCGCCCCACGGTCCCGTATTCCTCGGGCCACTCGCTCCAGACATGGCGGCCGCCCTCCATGTCCATCAGCAGCCGAAACAGGCAGTAGTCGCCCAGCCAGTCCTTTTCCCGCTCGCAGAATTGGTGAAACTCCTCGTCGCGCACCGTGCCCTGCTGGTAGTGCCCCTCGACGAAGCCGGAAAAGGCCCGCCAGAGCAGGTCGAGCTTCAGCGCGCGCACCGCCTCGTATTTCACCGCGCCGCTTCGCAGGGCCTCCATGTCCTGCCCGGCGAGCACCTCCGCGTAAAGTTCCGCCGACAGATCGGCCAGGCCCTTCCCGGGCCGGCAGTCGATGGTCATCGGCTCGATCGCCACCGAGCTGATCGCGTTGTAGGGCGAGTTGTCGGGGCCGGTCTCGTTGACCGGCAGCAACTGCACGAAGCCAAATCGCGCGTCCGCCGCCCAGTCGATGAATTGCCGCAGTCCCTCGACGTCGCCGATGCCCTGGTCGTCCTCCGTCCGGAGGGAGAAGACCGGGACCAAAACCCCCGCGGAACGGCGGCCACCGGGCGTGAACGATGCGGAAAAAACCATGGCGAATCTGAGGCGCGGGTACGATGCCCGTTTTGCGGAAACTGACAAGCGCGGCCTTCCATCCCCCCGGGCGAAGAGAAAACGGCCGAACCGGGCCTTCCCATCCAACAGGGTTGAGTCCGTGACCTAACCCTGTTCGGTCGGGTCCGGCCGGTCCAGGAGACTCCGCGGGTGCCCGCGGCGATGCACGGTGCCGTAGCGGGGCGGCTCGTAGTGATTTTCGGCCGTGAAGGGCTCGGCAAAAACATGGTCGCCGATCAGATCGTCCCGGACGAAAAAGGCGTTCGCGCCGACAAAATCGCAACCCACGAGGTGGTAGCCCAGTTCGCGGCCCAGCCGCTCGAAGGCCTTCAGGCTGGCGCCGAAGTTGTGACTGCCGTCCCAGACGCGATCGGCGCGGTAGCGCGCCACCCAGTCCAGGTCGGGCGGCAGGGAGGCGTTGTATTCCACCACCACGACCCGCGGCCGGCGACGGTCCATCGCGCGCCAGACGTGCCAGGTGTTCTGGTCGATGTCGAGCGACAGGAAGTCGAACTCCCCCGGCACGCCCAGATCGTCGAGGATGCCGGAGATGTTTTCCCGCGTGACAAAGCCGCAATGCGTCCTCAGCGCGCCGCCGCCCAGCTCGGGCCGGGCCGCCACGGTGTCGAGGAAGGCCGGGTTCCCGTCGATCCAGTGCCCCGTCCAGCCCTGGGCGAGCAGAAACGCGGTGTTGTTTTCCGTGCCGTCTCCGACTCCGACTTCGACAAAGACGCGATCCGTCTCGCCGAGGCGCCGGAATATTTCGCGGATCATGCCGTCCTCGCCGTTCTGCGAGCAGACCTGGGCGGCGAAACGCTGCAGCCGTTTCGGATCGCCGTAGCGCGTGTCTCTTTCAAGCTCGAAGTCGTCCCACCGGATGGCCTCGCGCTCGCGGCGGGCGGCGGACTCCCGCCGCAGCAGGTCGCGGATTTCGCGCAGCTCGCGGACGACGGGCAGGCGCCGGTAGAGGGCTTTGAGGAGGCGTTTCATGACTCTGAAAAGGCCGGCCTTCACCATCCCGATCCCACCCGCCACTCCTCGGCCAGACCGGTGGGAATCTCCTCGATGAATCGCGAGGGCTTTTGCACCACCTGGCCGTTGTGCGCGTTGCTCCAGACGATCGGGTAGGCCAGGTAAAGCTCGTCCTTCGCCCGCGTCACCGCCACGTAGAAGAGGCGCCGCTCCTCCTCGAGCCCGCGCCCGTCGTCGGCGTCCTCGTCGAGGACACGGGCATTGGGAAACATGCCCTCGGTGAGCCAGACGACGAAGACGGCGTTCCACTCCAGCCCCTTGGCCTGATGAACGGAACTCAGCGTCACCGCCTCGCGGTCGCGCTCCGCCCGGCTCTGGGTCGCGGCCACGGCGTCCTGCCCGGCCAGCAGGCTGAGTTGACTGAGAAAATCCTCGATGCTCTCGAAATTCTCCGCGTAACGCTCCAGTTGCTCGATGTCCTGGCGGCGGGAGTCGTAGTTGGTGAACTTTCCGCGCAGGTACTCGTCGTAAACGCCCTCGACGATGGAGGGGATCATGTCCGAGGGCGGCAGCGGCACGCCGTCGGGACCGACCAGTTCGTCGAGAGTGTAGGCGAGCTGGTCCCAGGCCGGCTTGCCTTTGGCGGCCACCTTGAACTTCGTCATCGTGTCCGAGAAATTCTCCACCGTCTCGGCCCGCGCGAGGTCGCCGCCGAGCCACTCGGCCCAGAGTTTGTCCGCGCCCTTCGCCCCGATGCCGGGGAGCATTTTGACGAGGCGTTTGAAGGCGACTTCGTCGAGGCGGTTGGTGGCGAATTTCATGAAGGCGGCCACGTCCTTGATGTGCGCCTGCTCGAAGAAACGCAGCCCGCTGGTGATGGTGAAGGGGATGCCGCGGCGGGTCAGCTCCATCTGGATCTCCATGGAGTGAAAGTGCGCGCGGTAGAGAATGGCGATCTCGTCGAGTTCGACGCCCTCGTCGCGCAGTTCGAGGATGCGCTGGGCGACAAACTGCGCCTGGGTATTCGGATCGCGCACGGGCACGAGTCCGGGCAGCACCCGCCGCTCGGGCCGATGGGGCGCGAGTTCCTTGCGAAACTGCTCGCTGTTTTCGAGAATCGCGGCGTTGGCGAGGGTGAGGATCTCGGGCACGCTGCGGTAGTTGGTCTCGATCTTGTAAACGGCGGCGCCGGGATAGCGCTCGGGGAATTCGAGGATGTTCCGAAAATCCGCGCCGCGCCACGAATAGATCGACTGGGCGTCGTCGCCGACGACCATGACGTTCCGGTGCAGACCGCCCAGCAGGTCGATCAGCTCGGCCTGGATGTGGTTGGTGTCCTGATACTCGTCGACGAGCACGAATTCGAACTGCTGCTGGTAGAGGCGGCGCAGGTCGTCGTGATCCCGCAGCATCTCGTGGGTCTTGATGAGCAGGTCGTCGAAGTCGACGCAGTTGGTGTCGCGTTTCTTTTCCTCATAAGCCTCGCCCAGCCGCAGCAGGGCCTCCGCGTGGTGCTTGAAGTAGGGGTAGCGCCACTCTAGGAGTTCCTCCACGGTTTCGCCGGTGTTCCGCGCGAGGCTGAAGATGTCGGCCACCACCTCGGGCTTCGGAAAACGGAGCGATTTCGGGTCGATGTCGCTCTCCCCGATGACGGAGCCGAGCAGGTCTTTCTGGTCCTCGCGGTCCATGATGGAAAAGCCGCGCCGCCAGCCGACGCGCTCCGCGTGCCGGCGCAGGAGGCGGTTTCCGACGGAGTGGAAGGTGCCGCCCCAGAGATCGGCGGTGTCCTGGGGGACGAGGCTCTCGACACGGTCGAGCATCTCGCGCGCGGCCTTGTTGGTGAAGGTGAGCAACAGGATATTTTTCGCGGCGATGCCGTTGTCGAGCAGGTAGGCCACGCGGTAGGTGAGCGTGCGCGTTTTTCCGCTGCCCGCCCCGGCGATCACCAGCGCCGGCCCCGGCGGAGCGGTCACCGCGGCGAACTGCTGGGCGTTGAGTTCGGCGGCGTAGTCGATCTGCGACGCCGCCTGCCGCGGAACGCGCTTGAGGGTGTAATCGCGGGCCATGGGAATGGGAGTTCCCAGACTAGACCGGGATTTCCGCGGGCTCAAAAGAATTGCTTCCGACGGAAACGAATCCGTCAGGATAGCTCGATTTTCGTCGGAAACTCCGGGCACAGCGCCGATTTCGCCTCCGCCTCGGCTCCCGGATTCAGGAAAAAACGCATCTTTCCACTGAATCCGCAGGTCCAGAACTCCGTCGCGCCCGCGTCGAAATAGAGCGCTCCCTTTTCCGAGATCGCCCTCGGGGAATTCGACGGCGAAATGACCTCGACGCAAATCTCCGGCGCCCGCGAAAAACAGAGGTCGTCCTTCATCGGCTCGAATCGTTCCCGCGAAATCCACACCACATCCGCGCCCTTCACCCCGTCCGAGGTGGAAATCGGGCACTCGGTGTGAACCACACCCCCTGGAAGCAAGGTCTTCAACAAATACACGATTTCCGATTGAAAACGGCCATGACGGGCCGCGGGCATGGGGCTCATGACAATATTTCCGTGACGATCCGTTTCGATTCGTTCCTCCACCCAGTCCAGCTTCGTGTCCCGGCAAAGCTCCTCCCAGCGCTTCCGGTTGAAAGCGTCCTGCTCCGCTCTGGGCGGCAACTCGATGATCATGCCACTCACCATGATGATTCTACGACGTCAAAGTCCGGGCGGCAACGCGCATTCCATCCCGCATCCGGGCCGGCGCCCTTAGGACGGGTCGCGATCCGTTTTTTCGTCCGGCGTCTCGAACTCGAAGCCGTGCATCTTCTCCGTTTCGCCCGGCGTGCGCAGCACCTTCGCGATCGACCAGACAAACAGCAGCGTCACCGCCGCCACCGACACGCTCATGATGATCCAACCGCCTGTCGTCATGGATTTCGCTCCTCTCTTGTTTTCCGGAAGATTTTAGAATTAAGCAACCGCGCCGCGATCTATTCGCCGTCGGAGTTCGCCAGCTCCGACCGGTAGATCGTCGCCCGCGAAAGGATCAGCGTCACCATCGCGCCGACGAGCACGATCAGGCAGACACTCATCCACGAAACCACCTGAGGCTCGACGAAAAGATCGACGACATAGCCGCTCAGCTTGCTTTGGCCGGTCTCGAAGCTGACGCCGAAGACATTCACCAGCAGCCACATCACGAACACGATCAGCAAAAAGAGGGGCGAAACGTATTTCAGGATGAATCTGAAAATCCCGGGCACCCGGATGGCCGCGCCCTTGTGCGCCTCCTCGAATCCGCGATCCACCCCCATCACCCACGAAAACAGGATCACCTGGATCGTCGCCAGGATGAAGATCAGGAAGGTGCCCACCCAGAAATCCAGCGTGTCCAGCGCCCGGATATCCTTGCTGAAATAGACGACGAACCCGCAGCCCACCGCCGTGATAAACCCGAGCACCGCCACCGACATCTTGCGCCCGAGATTCATGGCCTCCTCGATGAAGGCGATCCCCGGCTGCAGCATCGACAGCGAACTGGTCACCGCCGCCAGGAACAACAGAAAGAAAAACAAAAAACCGAAGAAATTGCCCGCCGGCATCTCGGAAAACACCATGGGCAGCACATTGAACCCCAACCCGAAAGTCCCCTGGCCCGAGACCCCCGTCACGCCCAGAAAAGCCAGCCCGGCCGGAATCGTGATGAGCCCGCCGAGTCCCACCTCGCAGAATTCGTTCGCGCTCGCCGCCGACAGGCCGCTCAGCACCACATCGTCCCGGCTTCGCAGGTAACTGGCGTAGGTGAGAATGATCCCGAAGCCCACCGACAACGAAAAGAAAATCTGCCCCGCCGCCGCCAGCCAGAGCTGCGGATTCTTCAACTGCGCGAGCACCCCGACCGTTTCGATGGTGAATTTCGGATTTTTCGCGGCGAGCGCGATCTTGTCGGGGTCGACCACCTCGGTCCGCGCCTTCGTCCCGTCGGGCATGTCCTGCACGACAAAGGTCTTGGTCGGGTTCCACATGAAGCCGAGCCCGTTGACCACGCTGTTCTCCGGCTTGCTTGCGTCGGGAGCGCCCAGGGTCAACACCCGCACCAGGATGATCAGCGCCAGCACGATGAGCGCCGGCATGGCGTATTTGCAGAACCACTCGATGCCCTTCGCCAGCCCGCGATAGATCAGCACGAAGTTGAGGACAAACACGAGGATCAGATACGGCCCCACCTTTTCCAACCCGAAGCCAAGTGCTTCTCCATCGCGGTGAAAGCCGATGAAATCTTTCCAATAGGCGCCCGCCGCCTCCGCGTCCGCGAATTTCATGGTCCCGCGCAGGAAATTCACCGCGTAACCCAGGCACCACGCCTCGATATAGACATAGTACATGTAAATGACCACCGGAATGATGACCCCGATGACCCCGGCGTACTTGGCGAAGCGGTGGCGCCCGACGAAGTTGAAAATCCCCGGGCAGGAATTGTAGCCGCGCTGCCCCGCGTATCGGCCCATCGCCCACTCCGACCAACAGATCGGCAGACCGATCAGGAGAAAGGAAATCACGTAGGCGATCATAAAGGCGCCGCCGCCGTACTGCGCCGCCTGGCCGGGAAAACGCAGAAAGTTCCCCAAACCCACCGCGCTGCCCGACACGGCGAGAATCACTCCCAGGCGCGAGGACCAGTTTTCCCGGGGACGATGATTGGAAGCGGATGCGGAACCTGCCATGCCAACTCTTTTAGAGAAGAGTCCTCCGCCCCGCAACCCCCAAAATCCCGCGAAACCGCCTTTTCCATCCCGCGAAAACCGCGCCGACCCAACAGGGTACGGTCATCGACCCAACCCTGTTGGGTCGGCGACCGAAGAGGGTAAGGCGGAACTCGCGGCGGCTTCGCCCGCCCGCTCAGCGATAGGCGTAGATGACGGCCCATTCGACGGGGTTTTCCTCGGACTTTTCGACGGCGACGCGGAGGTAGTAGGAACCGGTTTTGTCGGGTACCACGCGCACGCCGGCGACGTTGCCGCGCTGGAAGGCCTCGGCGTCGACAAGGGTGCCCTCGGCGTTGTAAACGTGAATACTCACCTCGCAAGCCTCGATCGAGCCGCCGGCCCAGAACCAGTATTCGTTCCGTTTGAAGAGCTGGTGCTGCATGATCTTGTTTTCGCCGGCTTTCAGCTCGCCGTTCCACCATTCCTCGCGGAGGACGAAGGGGTTTTCCTCCAGCTCCAACTGCGGCAGGGCGGCTTCGATGGCGAAGGACTTGCCGTCGTGAATGAAGGCGTGGGCGAGCCCGGCCATCAGGCCGATCAACACCGGGAGCAGCGTCGCCGGCGCGCGCGGAGACCCGGGCGGCACCCGGGCATGGCGGCGGCGGCGAATCGCGAATCGGGCGGCGGGGGCTTCAGTTTCCATAGACGGCGTTGGTGAGATCGGTCGTGAGGGATTCGATCTTGCCGACGGCTTCGGCGGGCACATTCCCGTCGCCGTTGGTGCGCATGAGCGGTTTCAAGGCGTCCAGAGTTTGCGTGACGCGCTCGAAGATGGCTCCGATGCGGGCGCGGTCCGAGAGGCCGGCGAAACGGCGGCTGATCTGGTCGAGCAGGTCGGGCTGGTGCAGCAGCTCGGCGGCGTCGGCGGAGTAACGGTCCGAAACCAGGGCGGCCAGCGCGCGGGTGCCGCCGAGCCAGCCGCCGATGCTGACGAGATCGGCGAATTCCTTGTCGCGCTGTTTTTCCATGGTGTCGATCACGGTCTGGCGGGTCCTGTCGAGTTCGCGGCGCACGCCGGACCACTCGCCGGCGTTGGCGCCGTCGATAATGGCGAGGGCATGGCCTTCCACCTCGCTTTTCACGCCGAGGGCGCCGGCCAGCCGCAGGACTTCACGCCCGGCGCGTTTCACTTCGTCGCGGTCCTCCGCCTGCACGGCAATGAAACCCTCCGAGATGACGAGCCCGAACAGAAAGGCGGTCCGCGAACGGTTGGCGTCGAGATCGACGTCCTTGCGCAGCAGGTGGCTCTTCCAGTTCTGGTTACCCAGCTTGTCGAGCGAGGCGAAAATCTCCTGCGGGATGGGGATGATGACGTCGTCGACCACGTCGGCGGGCAGGTTGCCGATGTCGATCTTTTGCGGCGCGCCGCTCTGGGCGTATCCGGCGCGCGGCACGGCGGCCAAACCCGAGGCGATCGCGAGGACGGAGAGGAACCGGACGATCCGGAAGGGGGAATTCGGAATCATGGCGGCCAATTTAATCGAGATTTCACGGAGAGCCAACGGCGAGCTTCGCGCCCCCGCTCGCCGGGACCGATCGCTTTCGATCGCCGTTTTTCCGAATTCTCGGGCTCAGGCGAGGTGCTTGATGGCCTCGTCCTCGCCGTAGACGGTGATGACGTCTCCGATCTCGATCACATCCTCGGGTCCGGGGGCGCCGCGAAATTCTCCGCTCGCCTTGGAAATGCCGAGGACGATGATGCCGTCGTCGGCGGGCCGGGATTCGCGCAGGCGGCGCCCGGCCAGCGCGCAGGATTCCAGCACTTCCACCTCCGACACGCTGTATCCCGAGTGAACGCGCAGCAGCAGCTCGTAGTCGAGCGCGTGCCGCACGCCGGCCCGCTCCAGGCTTTTGCGAATCGCCCAGTCGAGGAGGCGTTTCACGATGGGCAGGTTGACGAAGGCGACGAAAAGCGCCAGCCCGCCGAGTATCCAGCCGGCGGCGCGGACGGTGTCGCCGGTTTCCGACGAATGGACGAAGGTCACGACCAGCGTCGCCAGCGCGGAGGTCAGCCCGACATTTCCCGCCAGGATGAGATCGCGAATGATGCGCCGCCGGACGGGATGCTCGACCACCAGCTCCGCCTCGCGGGTGGTGAAGCCGACGCCGAAAAACGCCGAGTAGGCCTGGAAACTCGATGTGTCCCAGCTCAGTCCCGTCATCATCAGCGCCGTGGCTCCCACCCGGACGACGATGATGGAAACGGTGGCGATAACGAGCAGTGTGAGAAGCGCTCCCATTTTTTGGCCGGGATGGTTGAACGGTAACGGGTTCGGCGCCGGCGGGCTCCCCACGAAACCCCACGATTCGGGTTTTCGAAATCGAATAAATGCGCGGAAACAAATCCCCGGCGGGAAATTGACCGTTTTTCAGTGCGCTTCGACAGCCACTCAAGCGCGCGATCGTTTCTCCCGTCCGACGGCCGCCGCGAGGGCGAGCGTGACGACGGAACTGATCGGCATCAGCACGGCGGCCAGCAGCGGATTCATCCAGCCCGCCAGGGCCACGGCGACGGCGGCCACATTGTAGACGATCGCGACCGCCAGGATGGCCGCGGCGATCCGACGGCGGCGGGAGGCGAGGGCGAGCAGGCGGCCGATGGCGCCGATCCCCTGGCCGAGGAAATAGAAGTCGCTCTTTCGCTCGAGGACTCCGCTGCCGATCGCGGGAGTGCCCCGACAGGCCGCGGCATCGAAGGCGAGGCTGTCGTTGGCGCCGTCGCCGAGGTAAAGGGTGTGGCCGGGATCGTGCGCGGCGACCCAGGCGGCTTTTTCGGCGGGCGACGCGCCGGCCACGACATTGGCGGGATCGATCCCGAGTCCGGCGGCAAATTTCCCGACTCGCTCGATGGAATCGCCGCTGAGAATGGCCAGCTCGTATCCGAGGCGGCGAAAGCGGCCGACTTCGGCGACGGCATCGTCGCGGAGCGCCTCCTCCAGAACGAAGGCGGCGAGGCAGTGCGCATCCCGGGCAAAAACGAGGCGGGCGCCGGCCTCGGCGGACGGCGCCTCGGCGCGCCATCCGGGTTTTCCGAGGCTCCAGGTGAGGCCGCGCCCGGGATCGGTCCAGGCGACGCCGTGGGCGACGGTTTCCTCGATGGGCGAGAGTTCGGCGGCGGTCGCGGCGGGATCGGCCATGGCGAGGGCCTCGCGGATGGCTCGGCCGGCGGGGTGGCGGCTGTCGCGCACCAGGGCGGCGAGAATGCGCCGGGATTCGGGGTCAAGCGCGGCGAGAATTTGGTCGTTCACGAGCCGCGGGGTCTCGCGGGTGAGGGTGCCGGTTTTGTCGAAAACGAGGCGCCGCACGTGGCGCAGCCGCGACCAGAGACCGGCGTTCTGGACGAAGAGGCCGGCGCGCCGCAGCCGGGCCACCACCAGTTCGTCCAAGAGGGGCAGGGCGACGCCCAGCGCGCAGGGACAGGAAACGACGAGAACCGAAATCAAGACCTGCAGGGCCGCGGGCCAGGGCGCGCCGCGAGCCAGCCAGACGCCCGCCCCGCCGAAGGCGGCGAGCAGCACCAGGCCGAGATACACGCGAAGCACGCGACCGAGATCCCGGCTGTGCTCCCCGCTCCGCGCGGCGTCTTCGGTCACGGCAAGCAGGCGCGCGAGCAGCGAATCGGCGTGGCGCTCCCGGGCGGCGAAAGTCAGGGAGCGACGGCCGGCATTGACCGCTCCGGCGGGGGCCTCGGCTCCGGCGTTCAGCGCGCGCGGCTCGGGCTCGCCATTGATCCACTCATGGCTCAGCTCGGCGCCGGCTTTCGTCATCAGGACGCCGGCGACCGGGAGCGTTTCGCCGGGTTTGACGAGGAAGGTGTCGCCCACGGCGAGTTCGGCGACGGGGATGGCGCGTTCGCCCGAGGCTTCCGCGTCCGGCACGGTGACGGTGTCGATTTTTCCCGCCCCGGCCAGGAGGACGGCCCGGTTTTTTTCGAGCGCGGACTGTTGAAGCCATCGTCCTCCCAGCATGAGAAAGGCGAAAACGGCGACGAAGTCGAAATAAAGGAGCGACTCCACCCTCAGCGCCCAGCCGGCGACCGAGCCGCCCCACGCGGCGATCAGGCCCAGTGAAATGGGCAGGTCCATGTGGAGCGAACCGATCGAAAGCGCCCGCCAGGCGCGGCGGAAGAAATAACCGCCTCCGGCCAGCAAGGCCAGAGTGGCCGAGGCCATGGCGATCATCTCGAACAGCCGGGCGAGGAAAAAATCGTCCGCCATCCCGAGATATCGCGGCAGGGTGAAGGCCATCGCGTTCATGGCCAGCCCGCCGGTCACCCCGGCCCGGGTCAGCAGGGCGCGGCTTTCGGTGCGCGCGACGGCGCCGGCGGTCGCGTCCGTCGCGGGACCGGCGGCGTATCCGAAGCGCTGCAACTCGGCGGCGAACTGGACCGGATCGAAGCGGCCGGGTTCCCACCACAGACGGACGAGCCCGAGCTGCGCGTCGACCAGGATGCGCAGCCCGCCCTCGAAGCGGCGAAAAACGCGCTCGATCAGCCACACGCAGGCCGCGCAGGAAATGCCCTGGAGATCGAGGGTGAGCTTCGCGGCCTCGCCGCACTCCCCGCACCCGGCTTCGGCGGCGGCGGCTTCGCGATGGAGCCAGTCAAAGTCGCGCCGCTGAAACGCGACCGACTTCACCGGCTGGAGGTTTTTGTTTCCCCGCAGATCGTAAAACCGGTCGAGCCCTTCGTTGGCGATCAATTCGTGGACAAACCGGCATCCGGAACAGCAGAATCGCGTGTCCCCCGCTCCGATGAGCCGGTAACGCGTGCCGCAGTGGACGCAGACGCGATCGGTTTCCGATTCGGCGGTTTCGTCGGCGCTCGTGAAAGGACCGGTTTTGGGGCCGGCGGCGGGCATGTGGGCTGGATCCGTCAAAAGATTCCCGCCACCTCACAGCCGCATCCCGAGGGACCGTCGATGAAAGGCAGCGATCCCCGGAATCTCCACGCCAGCGCCAGCGCCGCAAGCAGCGCGAATCCGCGGCGCAGATGCTCGACACTCCGGGGCGTCAGGCGGCGCTGCCAAAAGGCGGCCCCCGATTGCATCGCCCAGAGCAGCGGCACGGTGCCGAGAGCGAAGACCAGCATCAGCTCCGCTCCGCGAACCGGCGAACCGCTCAGCAGCCCCATCCCGATCATCGCCCAGAGCGGGCCGCAGGGCAGTAACGGGGTTAGTAATCCGACCAGCGCGCCTTTTTTCACCCCCGACGTCCGGGCGAAGCGCCGACGCAGCGGATAAACCAGCCGTCCCACCCCGGGAAGCGAGGGCAGGAAACGCTCCAACCCGAGGCCGACAAACACCAGGAACAGGATCAGAAACCAGGGCGCGAGGTTCGCCGAGCCCGTCAGCCGCGAGATTGGCAGATACCCGACCGCGCCCGCCACCACGCCCAGCAGGGTGTAGGAGGCGAGTCGTCCGGAGTGATAACCGGCCATCTGTCCCACCCGGTCCGAGCCGCCCGCGATTCCCAGCCCGCAGGTCAACAACCCGCACATGCCGACGCAGTGGAGGCTGGTCACCGCTCCGGCGGCGAAGGCCCCCCACAAACTGGCGGCGGAATTGGGCTCGGTGAGGCTCACGGTTTTCAGGAATCAGTTTTCAGAGCCGATCGAAAAATTCGCGTTCCTTCGCGGTTGCGAAAGAAATTCGTGTTCCATTGTGTCCCTTAGTGGCTCGGATTTTGTACTTCGGAATCTGCATTCGGAGCCTCGATTTTTTCCGGCTGAAACTTGATCGCCAGGGTGAAAAAGGCGCCCCAGGCGGCGAAGAGGATCAGGAACGCCACCACCACCCAAAGCCACGGACGCTGGCGGAATAATGCGATCATCTTGGCTCGGCTTCAGGGTTGCTTCGGCGCTTCGGTCGCGGACTTGGCGGCCGCTTCGGCTTTCTTGCGTTCCTCGTTGAAAACGTAGGCACTGGGGCCGAGAAATTCAACGGTCTGCTCGATGACGTAGTCTCCGGGCCGCACCGCGATCTCGAGATTCAGTGTGAAACGGCCGCGATAATCGGCCTTGGTTATCGAGGCGAAGAAGGGAAGCTTCACTTCCGTCTGGGGATCGACGACGATCGATTCGCCCAGGCCGGAGAGTATCAGTCCGGTCGGCGCGTCCTTGGCGGTGACGGTGAAGGTGGTCGGCTCGTTCCGCTTGGTGACGAGACGCAGTTCGTACTGATTGCGCACCCCCTCGTCGGTCACGTAATAGGCCTCGCCGCGCATCCGGCTCGCCTCGGCGCTGGAGGAATGCAGCCGGCTGGTGAAGGTCAGCAACACCGTCGCCCCGACCGCCAGGAGCGCGGAATAGACGAACACGCGGGGGCGCAGGATTTTGGTCTTCAGCCCCTCCAGGCCGTTCATCGAGTCGTAGCGGACCAGTCCCTTTGGCCGTTTCAGCCGCTCCATGATCTCGTTGCAGGCGTCCACACAGGCGGCGCAGCCGATGCACTCGAGCTGGAGACCGTTGCGAATGTCGATTCCCGTGGGGCAGACCTGGACACAGCGATTGCAGGCGACGCAATCCCCCGCGCCCGGATCGCTCGCCTTCCCGCGCGGCTCCCCGCGTTTCCGGTCGTAGCCGATGACCATCGTGTTGTCATCGGTCAGGGCGGACTGGATACGGCCGTAGGGACAAAGGATGATGCAAAACTGCTCGCGAAACCACGCGAAGGACCCGTAAAGACAGACCGTCAGAAAGGTCACCACGCCGAAAGCCTTCGCGTTTTCCAGCGGCGACTGGTGCATGTAGTCGTAAAGCCGCTCCAGCGAAACGAAATACGAGAGAAAGACGTGGGCAATGGCGGCGGAGACGAGGAAATAGAGCGCGTGCTTGAACACGCGTTTCGCCATCTTCCCACCCGTCCACGGCGCCGCGTCGAGCTTGCGCCGCGCGGCGGCGTCCCCCTCGATCCACCGCTCGATGCGCCGGTAGAGGTGCTCCAAAAAAACCGTGTAGGGACAGGTCCACCCGCACCACAGACGGCCCGCCAGGGCGGTGATGTAGAAAAGGCCGAATCCCAGCCCCGTCAGCATGAAAAAGGCCAGCCACAGATCCTCGGTGACGAAAGTCAGTCCGAAGAGGTGAAAACGCCGGTTCGCGAGGTCGAAAAACACCGCCGGGAATCCGTTGACCGGAATCCACGGCAGCAACACATAAATAGCCAGCCACAGGGCGCCGACCACGCGGCGCCACCGGGTGAAGGGACCATGGACATCCGCGGGATGCAGGAAATACCGCGACCCGTCCGGGTTGATCGTGGTGACCGAGTCGAGATTGGGTTTCCGGGAGGAAGCGCTGGGAGAGGACATGGGAGACGGAGATGAGATTCGCCGCGCCCCGGGCGCGGCCGCTATTTGGCGGCCGGCGGGGGCGTGGGCGCCGGGGCGGCCGGAGCCGGAGCGGGCGCGGCGCCCGGTGCGGATGTCGCGGCCGGGGCGGGCGCGCCGGCGGGCGGGGCCGGTGGCGCAAGGATGATTTCTTCTCCCTCTTTATGATGACTCATGACATAGGCGACCACCTTCACGATGTCGGCGGGCCCCATCTGCAATTTCCAGGCGATCATGCCCTTGGTGATGTCCGGCGAACCGTTGGTCACCGTGTTGAACACCGCCATCGGGTTGCCGCCGTATTTCCAGGTGTTGTCGTTGAGCGGTTCGCCCGGCAGCTTGATCTTGTTGCCCGCCGGATCGGTCATGATGGCGGACAGGTCGGCCGCGTGGCAGGCCACGCATTTCCCGGCGAAAATCTGCTGACCCGCGGCGATGACGTCGGGTTTCTGGCTCATTTCCCAGAGCGCCTTGTCGTTGAGGCTCGCGACCAGCTCCTCGAGCTGGGCATTGCGCTTCTGTTCGACCACGGCGATCTCGGAGTCGATCTGCTCATGATCCGTCTTGAAGGCGCCGAACTGGTAGTAAAACACCCACCAGATCGCGAACCACACGATCATGATGTAAAGCGTGAACAGCCACCAGTTCGGGAGCTTTTGGTCGTATTCCTGGATGCCGTCGAAGACATGCGGACGCAGCACGACATTCGGATCTCCGGTTTCCTTTTGCAATTGATCAGACATGGCGATTTTTCCGGTTGGGGCTGTTCTCTTTCTTGTTTTCCAAAGGCAGGTTGGCCATGCGGCTGGCGTGATCCTTTTTCATCACCAGAGCGAAGATCGTCGCGATCACGAAGACCGCGAACGTCAGGCCCAGCGCGATCATCGGCGCCGTGTTTTGCCAATCCTCGAGGATGACTCTTCGAAACATCTCGGTTTGCTTTTTTCGGTTAACACTCGATCCTCCGCCAATATCACGGAGCGGTGACCGTCGCGGTCACGGGCTGGGCCGCCTTGGGCTCCTCGGACGTCATCTTGCGAAAGTCGTCCGGGAGGCCCGGGAGCACCGGATTGATGAGCCGCGATTTTTCCTTCGCCGGCACATCCTCATAGGTGCCGAGCTTCGTGAGATAGGCGATCAGGGCCACGATCTGCTTGTCGGCCAGGTATGCCTTCGCCTCGTCCTCCGACTGGGGCTCCCAGCCCTTCGCGTCGGGCGGAATGCTCACCGGATTGTTGCCCTCGACGAGGACCTTCGCGATTCCGATCGCCTGGACGCGCGCCTTGTCCTTGATGACATCGTCGGTCATCGCCTCGTAGGGAACCCCGACGCGCCGCTGCACCGCGATCTTCGACGGCAGGGCGTCGATGTTCGTCTTTTTGCGCAACAGCCACGAGTAGGAGGGCATGCGCGAATCCTTGCTCAGGTCCCGCGGATTGATCATGTGGCCGAAGTGCCACTTCGGATCCGGCCGCAGCGCGCCTTCCCGGGCCAGGTCCGGCCCCGTCCGCTTCGAGCCCCACTGGAAGGGGTGGTCGTAGATCGACTCGCCCAGCCGCGAATAGTCGCCGTAGCGCATCACGTCGGGCTTGAGCATGCGGATCATCTGCGAGTGGCAGTTGTAGCAGCCCTCGCTGACGAAGATGTCGCGCCCCGCCAGCTCCAGCGGCGTGTACATCACCTGGAGCCGGTCTTCGACGTTGGCGGCCTTGTTGACCGTCACGGTGGGAATGATCTGGATCGCCCCGCCAATCACCACCGAGATGAGAACCATCACCGTGAAGGGCAGGTAGTTCTCCGCCAGCCGCTCGTACCAGTCCGACCACGAACGCGGATCGCGCTTGAAGGCCCGCGTCGCCAGCACGGCCATCACCAGGCACAGGATCAGCGCCATGACGTCCGCGAAGGGAGGCAGGAAAAACCACAGGATACCGAAGAACAGCCCCCAGAACGTGTAGGCGATGGGGTCGTTGCGGAAGACCTCGCCCCAGCCCATGCCGTCCTTGGACGACTTGGCCTCGACGAAAACCTCGCGCGTTTCGTTGGCGGCCGCGCCCGACTTCGCCGTCCTCCAGATGTTGACCACCATCATCCCCATCCCCGCGAGATAGAGCGTGCCGCCCAGCGCGCGGCAGAAGAGAAGGAAGTTCACCTTGTTCACCGTCTGGACGAACTCGTATTTCAGCGCCGTGCCCGACTCGTCGAGCGTGTTGAGCATCAGCACCTGCGTGATGCCCGAGATCCACATGGCCGCCACGTAGATCAGGATGCCCACCAGGCCGATCCAGAAATGGTAGTTCGCCAGACTCGTCGACCACAGCTTCGTTCGCCACAGGCGCGGCGCCAGCCAGTAAAACATCCCCGCCGCCATGAAGCCGTTCCAACCCAGCGCCCCGCTGTGCACGTGGCCGATGGTCCAGTCCGAATAGTGCGACACCGAGTTCACCGCCCGGATCGACAGCAGCGGCCCCTCGAAGGTCGACATGCCGTAAAAGGTCACCCCGGCCACGAAAAACTTGATCACCGGGTCCGTGCGAAGCTTGTCCCAGGCCCCGCGCAGCGTCAGCAGCCCGTTGAGCATCCCGCCCCACGACGGCGCCCACAGCATCAGGCTGAAGAACATGCCCAGCATCTGCAGCCACTTCGGCAGCGACGTGTTGAGCAGATGGTGCGGCCCCGCCCAGATGTAGAGGAAGACCAGCGACCAGAAGTGCACGATCGACAGCCGGTAGGAATACACCGGCCGGTTCGCCGCCTTCGGCAGGAAATAATACATGATCCCCAGAATCGGCGTCGTCAGGAAGAAGGCCACCGCGTTGTGCCCGTACCACCACTGCACCAGCGCGTCCTGCACCCCGCCAAAGATCGGATAGCTGTGCGTCAGGCTCGTCGGCAGCGAGATGTGGTTGACGATGTAGAGCATCGCCACCGTCACGATCGTCGCGATGTAAAACCAGAGCGCCACGTAGAGCGACGGCTCGTTGCGCTTTTTCAGCGTCAGGAAGAAATTCAGCGCGAAAACCACCCAGATCAGCGCCACCGCGATGTTTATCGGCCAGATCAGCTCCGCGTACTCCTTCCCCCGCGTCAGCCCCAGCGGCAGCGTGATCGCCGCCGACAGGATGATGAGCTGCCAGCCCCAGAAATGGATTTTCGACAGCAGATCCGAAGCCGTCCGGCACTGGCAGAGCCGCTGCGTCGAGTAATAGACCCCCGCGAACATCATGTTCCCCACAAAGGCGAAAATCACCGCGTTGGTGTGAAGCGGGCGCAACCGGCCGAAAGTCAGGAACTCCAGGTTGAAGTTCAGCTTCCAGAAATTGAGCTGGAAGGCGATGATCACCCCGACCAGCATCCCCACGATGCCCCACGCGATGGAGGCGATCATGAACCAGCGGACGGTGCGATCGTCGAACTCGATCGATTGTTTGTGACCGCCACCCGCGGGCGGCGCCGAGACTTGAGCTGAGGTATCCATGAGACTTCGAGATTACGCTATCGCTATTGCTTCATACGTTGAGATTGTTGACGGAGACACCCCACACACGGCGGTTTTTTTCCACTCAGGCAGCCGCACCCCTCCTCGCCGTGGTCGTCATGCTCCTCGTGCCCCTCGCCCGCCCGGGGCGGATCTTCGGAGCCATGGGCGCGGGGCTGTCCGTGATGCCCCGACCCGTCCCATTCATCGTCCAGCGGCAGGAGCGCCTCCCGTTCCGCCCCGCCGAAGACCCGCCTCTGCCGGTCGCGCACAAAGAGCGCGAGAAACAGCACGGCAAACGCCACGCTGAAAAGAGTTGTGAGCAACAGAACTTCCATCGCGGAAACGCGGACTAGCGGACTAAGGCGGAGAGACGCGCACGGGCGAAACGACCCCATGGCCATCTCATCGCGACGCTATCCCGTCAAACGCCAATCGCTTCGCATGCCTTGCCGGTGTGCGCGCAGTTCTTGGCGGCTTGCCGATCCGCAAATGCGAGTCACAATTGCTCCGCCCCCGGCAAACAGGGTTGAGTCCCCCACCCAACCCTGTTGGGTCGCCGGGCATACCCTGTTCGATTTCCCCGAGTAAACTCCAAAAACCGATTCGCCGCCGCCATGCCAAGCCGCCGCCCCCACCCCGCGCACGCCGCCACCATCATCGGCGGCCTCTGTCTCGCGCTGTTTCTCGCCGCCTGCGGCAAACAGGACACCGAATCCCCAGCCACCCCCGCGCCCTCGACGGCGGAAACGGCCCCGCCTCCCGTCGCCGCCGGCCAGCCCGCGCCCCTCGCGCCCGGCACCCCGCTGACCGCCGAGCAGAAAAACGCCGTGCTCGGCATCACCCTCAACCAGATGGCCCGCGCCCAGGCCGCCGGCCTCGGCGACGGCCGCGTCATCCTCAACGGCGCCTGGGATTACACCGGCTACAGCTATCTCGCCCCCGATCCCAACGCGCCCATCCCCGTGCGCATGGTCGCCGTCGATGTCACCGTCGAGGGCCACAACGCCGCCTTCGACTTCGACGACATCGAGATCGTCGACGGCGTCTCGCTGGTCAGCTACGCCAGCGACCCCCATCTCACGATTCTCAGCCCGGAGGGCAAGCCCCTCCCCGACGACTCCCCCGTCCCCCTCGCGCCAAACCCGACGCGCGTCCTGCTGATCTACGCCTTCCCGAAGGAGACGCCCACCTTTCTGCTTTATTACTGGGGCAAAAATCTCCTCGGCGAGCCCCGCCCCTTCGAAAAGACCGGCTGGGGCCTGCCCTATCCGGACGCCGGAACCGAAGCCAACGACCCGGCCCCGGCCCCGAAAGACGGGGGCCAATAGAGAGCCACCCGTCGCCCCCAATCTTCGTCCAAATCTTCCACTTCGTCTTTCGCAGCGAATCCGATCACCGGCACGGATTTCGCCCTTTCCCGATTCTCCTGTCCCCATTCCTCTGTCAGCGCAGCGCAGCCCGCCTTCCCGCCCTGCCCATACCGGCTGAATTCCCAAAAAAACGGGACCTCCGGACAATTCCAAGAAAAACCCGCGCCCGCTCGAATTACTGTTCCTATTTATTGGTGTTTTTTTGAACAAAATCCGATTGACAACTATTCAAGCCGCGCGTTAGCGTGCGCGCATGGCTGAGGAATTGGAGCAACGCTCTTCCGGCTGGCGAAACGAAGCCGGACAGCCTGAATCGTTTTGGGCCCACACCCTGGCGGATCCGAAAACCGGCGAAGTCTTGCCGGAAGAGGAATGGGAGCCCCTCTTCACACCGTTTGGCGAAAAGCTCGACCCCGCCGACCCCGAAGCCGCCTGCACGGGCGAGCACGGCGCGCCCTGTCTGCATTGCGAGTCGATGGCGGCGAAGCACGGGCACTTGAACAAGGTCGCGTGGTGGGCGGGGAATTTCGCGGCGGAGATGGTTCTTGAAACAATCGACCAATGAAGCAAGCCATTGCCCACGTCCGCAAATCGGACTCAGCGACCCAGACTTTGGAGGTTCATCTGGAAGAAACGGCTGACCTTTGCAGTTCGTTCTCCGAAACGGTGGGTTTGCCTCAATGTGGACGGTTGCTTGGGCTGTTGCACGACCTCGGGAAATATTCCTACGAATTTCAGAAATACATCCGGGGTATCACCGGAATAAACGGGGAGAAAGCCAAGGCTGAAGCCGAAAAGCGGCAAGGAAAAATCGATCACGCCACGTCTGGGGCGCAGTTGATCTGGGAGGCGCAGGCGTCCAAACGCATCTCTCCAGCACTCGCCCAAATCTTGAGCGTGGTCATCATGTCGCATCACAGCCGATCCGGAATGAAGGACTTCGTGGATTTGACGGGCAAATCTCCGTTTCTCAACCGTGTGGGGCGGTCGGATGCGAAGACCCACAAAAGCGAGGCGTTGGCCAAGGCGGCACCGGAAATTCTGAACGAGGTCAATCGTTTGCTCGACGGCCCCTCACTCCAGTCCGAGTTTGAGAACGCGATCGGCGGGATCAACAACGTCACAACAGACATCATTCCTCGCCAAAACGCATTCGCGCTCCTCACCCGTTTCCTCTTCAGTTGCCTGCTCGACGCGGATCGCCTCAGCACCGCCGACTTCGAAAGCCCCAAGGGCGCGAGATTCCGCTCAAACCAAACGCCGAACTGGTCTTCAATCCTGAGCAAGTTTGAAGATCATCTTCGCGGCTTCAAACAGGAGAAGGAGATTGACTCGATTCGCCGCCGTATTTCCGACGAGTGCCGAGATTCAGCAGGCCGGCAGGATAATCTCTTCACCCTCCAGGTTCCGACGGGCGGCGGAAAGACACTCGCCAGTCTCCGCTTCGCACTTCATCGAGCCGCCTCATCCGATACCCACCAGGTGAATCGGATCATCTACGTTCTGCCCTACACATCGATTCTGGACCAGAACGCCGAGGAGGTGCGCAAAATTCTTGGCGATGATGTCGTCCTCGAACACCATTCCAACCTCGCGGAAGAAAGGGACACTTGGCGCAACCGTGTCCTTTCTGAGAATTGGGACGCTCCTGTCGTCTTCACAACAAGCGTCCAATTCCTCAACGCACTCTTCGCGGCCGGGACCAAGACCGCACGGCGCATGCACCAACTCTGCAACGCGATCCTCATCTTCGATGAGATTCAATCGTTGCCTATCAAGACCATTCATCTTTTCAACAACGCTATCGAGTTTCTGTGTACGCAGACCAGAACGACCGTCGTGCTTTGCACCGCGACATTGCCGCTGCTGCACAAGGTCGACCCGACACTCGGCGCGCTGCGAATCAAGCCCTTCAACGGACTCGTCCGGGACAAAGTTTCCCTTTTCAAGTCGCTCAAACGCACAGAAATCGTCGATGGTTGTCGGCCGGGAGGATGGTCGTTTGAGGAAGTGGCGAAACACGCGCTGGAACTCCAGTCCCACCATCAAAGCCTCCTCGTCATCTGCAACACCAAGGCCAGCGCGCGCAGCGTTTTTGAACTGCTCAAGAAGCGGCCCTCAGCGCCTGTCGTGCATCTGAGTACCAACATGTGTCCGGCTCACCGGCGCCACAAGATTGCCGAGATTCGGAGACGGCTGAACCCGGATCGTCCCGAGCCCGTGATCTGCGTCAGCACGCAGCTCATCGAGGCCGGGGTCGATCTCGACTTCGGATGCGTCATCCGCTCGCTTGCCGGGCTCGACTCCATTGTCCAGGCAGCAGGCCGGTGCAATCGGCACGGAATGCGGAAGACCGGATATGTCCACGTCCTCAACTTCTCGGAAGAAAAGTTGTTCGCTTCGCTCAAAGAATTCGAAGAGGCACAACAAATCACGAAAGACCGCCTTTTCCAAGAATTCTCGGCAAATCCCGATGCGTTTGACGGCGACCTTCTTTCGGAAAAGGCGATGGATCGCTTCTACGAATACTGGTTCTATCGCCGGGCTTCCGAGATGAGCTATCCCTGCAAGGCTGGCAAAGGCGAGCCTCCACTGGCGCAGTCCTGTTCGCTGCTTTCTCTACTCAGCACAAACGCTGAATCCGTTTCCGAAGCCGAGCGCACCAAAAACACTGAGTGCCTCGCCGGGCTCAAATTCAAACACGCACACTCCACCGCCGCGCAGGCCTTCCGCGTGATTGATGCGCCCACACAGGGGATTGTGGTCCCTTACGACAAAAACGGACACGAGGGATCGAGGATTATCGGAGACCTGACCGCCTGTTACACCAACGACAGAATCTCACTCGCGGAACAAGTCCGTCGTCATAAGAAGGCCCAACACTACACGGTCAACGCCTTCCCTCATGTGATCGACAAACTCCGCAAAACGAATGGAGTTCATGAAATCCAGGGCGAAGCAGGCATCTACCACCTCGACGAACGCCACTATGACGACGATCTCGGCATCACTCTCGAAGCTCTCTCAGAACAACACTTTCTCCACGTTCAGCCATGAAGCACGAACCCCCAAAAAACAGCATCACCTACGAAGTCTGGGGCAAATACGCCCTGTTCACCGATCCGCTCACTCGGGCGGGAGGCGAGAAATGCAGCTACCACATCCCCACCTACGAGGCGATCAAGGGCATCACCGAATCCATCTACTGGAAACCCGCATTCGTCTGGATCGTGGACAAGGTGCGGATCATGAAACCAATCCGCACGGAGGCGAAGAACATGAAGCCGATCAACCTCGGCGGCGGAAACACCTTGGCGACCTACACCTACCTGGCCGATGTCCGTTACCAAGTCCTCGCGCATTTCGAGTGGAATCTGAATCGAGACGATCTCAAAGCCGATCGGGTTGACGGAAAGCACTGGGACATCGCCAAGCGAATGCTCCAAAAGGGCGGGCGCCGCGACATTTTCCTCGGAACCCGGGAGTGCCAGGGATACGTTCAGCCTAGCGAGTTCGAGGCGGGCGAGAGCACGCATCGGCAGGCGGGTGAACTCAGCTACGGCCTGATGTTTCACGGGTTCGACTACCCCGACACCATCGGGAAGAACGAACTCCATGCCCGCTTCTGGCAGGCCAAGGTCAACGAGGACAGCATCATTGAATATCCCCGGCCCGACGACGCCAGCCTCGTTCGCCGATTTATCCGGGAAATGGTTCCCAATCCGCCGAAAAGCGTCGGCCACGATGAACCTCACCCCAAACTCGCATGAACTGGATTCAATCGCTTTACCAGACCTACGACAACTGCCGGGAATTCGTCGGCGTGACGGAAGTCGGCAGTGCCGCGCTGCTCCTTCCATTGTCCCATACCACCCAAAATGCGCACATCGAAGTGACGCTCGACCAGAACGCCAACCTGATCGCGGCTCGTGTGCTTTCCAAGGAAGATCAGCAGACCCTTGTGCCATGCACCGAAGCTTCAGGTGGACGTTCCGGTTCAAAGCCAACCAATCATCCGCTTTGTGACAAGCTCCAGTATTTGGCGGGCGATTTCCTGAATTTCGGTGGAACAGTCACCTCCGGTTTTGCCAAAGAACCGGAAGAGGCGCACAAGAACTACCTTGCGCTGCTTGGCGACTGGCAGAGGAAGAACCCTCACCCGAAGATCCGAATCGTTCTCGACTACGTGAAGAAAGCGCGACTGGTCCACGACCTTGTCGATCAGAAAATCATTCCGGTTTTTGCCGGAGGATCGGACTCAGCGGAGTTTCTCCATGAGTGGGCGGACAAAGAATCCGAACCACCACCGATCTTTTCCGCGCTTCCGGCCGGAAACAGCCCGCAGGACGCCTTTGTGCGCTGGGTGGTGGCGATTCCGGGCGATCCCGAACCCCACCTCTGGCGAGATCGATCGATCTGGGAAAGCTGGAACGAATATTATGGGAGTACACAGGATTTCGTTGGGTTGTGCTATGTCAACGGCGAGGAAACGACGCTCGCAGAGCAGCACCCGGCAAAACTGCGCCACGCCGCCGACAAGGCCAAGCTGATCTCCGCGAATGACGGAAGCGGATTCACTTTCCGGGGCAGGTTCACCGACAACGACGGGCTTCAGACCTGCGGCGTCGGATTTGAAGTCACCCAGAAGGCTCACAACGCGCTGCGTTGGTTGATCGCCCGGCAAGGCCGCCGCCTTGGCGATCAAGCGATCGTGAGCTGGGCATTGACCGGTCAATCGATCCCCGACGCATTGGTCGCGACCGATGATCTCTTCGACGAGGAGGATGATTTCCTCAATGAGGGACTGAATCCCGGGGAGAGTTCAATTGCCGAGGTGAACACGGGAGAATCCACCGCCCTCGCTCTAAACAAAAAGCTCCTCGGCTATCAAGCCGAACTCGGAGACACCACCGGAATCGTGGTTCTCTCGCTGGATTCCGCCACCCCGGGGCGCATGGCAATCAGCTACTATCGGGAACTGACCTCCAGCGAATATCTGGCTCGTATCGAGAAGTGGCACACCGATACGGCCTGGCCTCAAAACTACGGAAAGGCCCGGAAGTTCGTGGGTGCCCCCTCGCCATTCGACATCGCCCAATGCGCGTATGGTTCCCGCTTGGACGACAAACTCAAGGCAGCTACCTGCCGACGGCTGCTTCCGTGCATCATCGAGAATCGCCCCATCCCCGCCGATCTGGTCGCTGGTTGCGTGCGCCGCGCCACCGCCAGACATGGACTTGAAAACTGGGAATGGGAAAAAGCTTTGGGAATCGCCTGCGCCCTTTTCCGAAAACAACAACTCCACTCAAAAAACGAAGAATACGCCATGTCACTCGAACGAGATCGAAAAACCCGGAGCTATCTCTACGGCCGCTTGCTCGCCGTCGCGGACCTGCTCGAACAAGCCACCTATCAAAAGGACGAGAAACGGGCGACGCACGCCGCGAGATCGATGCAGGTGTTTGCCGACAAGCCTTTTTCGGCATGGACCAACATTGAGAAGGCACTCGTCCCCTACAAACGAACTCTCGCCGCAAACAAGCCGGGATTGCTCGAATACTTTGACAAAGAAATCCGCGAGGTCATGGACTGCTTTTCGTCTGCGGAAGAGTTCGCGAAGGACGAGAAGCTCAACGGCGAATTCCTTCTGGCATACCACTGTCAAAGGAGCGCTCTCCGGAAAGGAAACAAAGGAGAAAACGCCGAGAACGAATCTGAATAGCAATGAGCCTCATTCACACTCAAACCGACAAACATCCAACATTATGAGCACCAAGCACAAATACGACTTCGCCGTGATCCTTCGGGTCACCAACGCCAACCCGAACGGTGATCCTCTGAATGGCAACCGCCCGCGCACGAATTACGAAAACTATGGGGAGATCTCCGACGTTTGCATCAAACGGAAGATCCGAAATCGCCTCATGCAGATGGGAGAGTCCATCCTCGTCCAGTCGCTCGACAACAGCGTGGACGAACACCAGTCCATCAAGTCTCGCATTGACGGCTCCGAACTCAAGACTGACGCCAAGGACTTCAAACAACAGGCGTGCCGCCAATGGTATGATGTCCGCGCCTTCGGACAGATTTTCCCGTTCAAAGGAAAAGCCAAAGGGGAAGGCGTTTCGATTCCCGTGCGCGGTCCGGTTTCCATTCACACCGCGTTCAGTCTCGAACCAGTGTCCATCACCAGCACCCAGATCACCAAAAGCACGAATCTGGAAGACACCAAGGACGGGAAGCGCGGCTCTGACACCATGGGCATGAAACACCGCGTGGACCACGGCATCTACGTGTTCTACGGGAGCATCAATTCCCAACTTGCCTCCGATGAAACGGGCACCGGATTCAGCGACGCGGACGCGGAGAAGTTGAAGGAAGCCCTGCGGACCCTTTTCGAGAACGACGCTTCCTCTGCCCGCCCCGAAGGCAGCATGGAAGTCCTGCACCTCGTCTGGTGGAAACACAACTGCCCGAGCGGTGACATCTCCTCGGCCAAGGTTCACCGGAGTTTGGCGATCAACGAATCCACTGGTGAGATCGAAAGCGCCCCGACCCTGAAATTTCCCTTGAACGAGGGAAACGGTGAACTTTCTCCGGTAATTTTTCCGGGCTTCTGACCAAACTCGGTTGGCTCGATCATGAGAAACGTCCAATCACCCCCCACTCGTGCCGACCTCGCCCGGGAATTGCTCCGCTACAAAATGTTGGAGTACTCGGATGCATTTGCCTCCGCCAAATGGCTGAGCGGTATGGAATTCGAACTGTGGACAGGCGCGGATCTGGTCGATCCTTCTCCGTGCCAGCAGTATTTGATATCCCTCAGCCGGGAATGCCGTGTAATCGCAGAAATCGCTGGAGGCTGGTGGGTTAACGAAGACGAGACTCAACCAACCGACAACAACGGCCCGGTTTTCGTGCCCATGGCACGGTGGCGGGAAATTCACGGGAACCGAGATTCGGAGCATCAACCATAACCGTAATTGGACAGCATAAAGCAGCACAGTTACTGTGCCGCACAGCCATGAAAAACATCACCGTCAAAATCGACGACGAAACCTATCGCCGGGCGCGCATTCTTGCCGCTGAACGGGAAACCTCCGTCAGCGCGATGGTGCGGGAATTTCTGGAAAATCTCGGCGCGGGGACCGATTCCGAGACCGAACAAGCGCGGCTCGCCGCCCGGCGAAAACGGCTCCAGAAACTTTGGGACATGGCCGACGCCAGGCAGCAACCCGGCCCGGCCGCCATGAAATCGAGGGAGAAATTCTACGATGAGGAGCTTCGTTGACACCAATATTCTTCTTTACGCGGTCAGCCACGATCCGGTGGAGATCGCAAAATCGCGCGCGGCCAGAATCCTGTTGGCAACGGGAAAGTTCCATCTTTCCGTGCAAGTGCTGAGCGAGTTCATCGCCAACGCGGTCAAACTCCACAAATTGGGCATGTCGAGGAAAGAAGCCGGCTTATACGCTCAAACCTGGTCTGAGGAATACGAAGTCCATCCCCTCACAGAAGAACATCTGGGGCTGGCCCGAGCCTGGTTCGAACCGGGCAAACTGAGCTGGTGGGATTCGCTAATCGTCGCCTCCGCCAATCTCGCCGATTGCGAAACGATTTACTCGGAGGATCTGAACGCCGGACAAATCTACGGAGCCGCGAAAGTCGTCAATCCCTTCGCAAACTCGTGACCCCGCCCGCGCGCAAAAAATACGCCCACCTTCCCACCTTCCCACGATGAAATCCTACACCTTCACCCTGACCACCCAGCCCCAACTCTGCCCACTCCCGTGCGAAAAGGCGTCCGTGGCGGTCGAGATCACCGGGAGGGACGACCTTTCCCTGTTCGAGCTGGCTCACGCGCTGCTGGGGGCGATCGGTTTCGATTCCGACCATGCCTTCGGCTTTCACGAAGGGCTGGACTCTGTCTATCGGGCGAAAGGCAAGCGCTACACCCTGTTCGCCGACATCGGCGAGGACGAGGACGCCGCCGCCGGTGTAAGCGCCACCCGAGTCGCCGACGTGTTTTCGCCGGGCCAGAAGATGCTGTTCCACTACGACTACGGGGACGACTGGCATTTCTTCGTGACCTGCGACGCGATCGAGGAAAGCGCCGCCACACGACCATCCACCAAGCGCCTCTCGGTCACCGGAGTCCTGCCAAGCCAGTATGACGACGATGACGACGATGACGACTGGGACGACGAGGATTGGGACGACAGCGACGAATGACCCCGCCTTCCCCGCCACGCTCGCCATGACCTCGCGCCCGATGTCCGCTCTCCAGCATCTGCTGTTCTGCGAGCGGCAGTGCGCGCTGATCCACAGCGAACGCCTCTGGGCCGAGAACCGGCTAACCGCCGAGGGCCGCGTCCTCCACGACAAGGCCCACGACGGACCGGACGAAACCCGCGACGGAATCCGCATCGTCCGCGGCCTGCATCTCCACTCGGCCACGCTGGGCATCCACGGCGTCGCCGATGTGGTCGAGTTTCATCGGCCAACCGAGCCCGGCGCCACATCCCTTCCCGTGCCCGTCGAATACAAGCGGGGCAGACCCAAGCGCGACGACTGCGACCGCGTGCAACTCTGCGCCCAGGCGCTCTGCCTCGAGGAGATGCTCGGCGTCGAAATTTCCCGGGGACACCTTTTTTACGGACGCAACCGGCGTCGCCAGACTGTGGAGTTCGATGCTGGCCTGCGCGACACCACCCTCGCGGCGATCCGCCGGCTCCACGAACTCCTCGAGTCCGGCGAAACACCCCCGGCCGCCCGCGAACCGAAATGCGATGCCTGTTCGCTCCTCGATCTCTGCCTGCCCGGCGCCCTGCGTTTTTCCAGCGGCGTCGCCGCCTGGAACGACCGCCAGTTCGCCTCCCTGATGGAGACCGAAGGCTGAAGACTCCCAGATCTCCCCGTGAAACGCCACCTCAACACCCTGTTCGTCACGCTGGAGGACGCCTGGCTCTTCAAAGACGGGCAGGCGGTCGCGGTCCGGCACGAACACGAGACGAAGCTGCGCGTGCCCCTGCACAACCTTGACGGCATCGCCTGTTTCGGTTGGGACATCGGCGCGAGCCCCCAGCTCATGGCCGCCTGCGCCGAGGCGGGGGTGACGCTTTCCTTTCACAATCCCCACGGCAAATTCCTCTGCGCGGTCGCCGGTTACAGTCCCGGTAACGTCCTGCTGCGCCGGGAGCAATATCGGCGCGCCGACGACACGGCCGAGGGCGGCGCCGCCGTCCGGATCGCCCGCGAGATGGTCGCCGCCAAGATCGCCAATTGCCGAACCAACCTTCAGCGCTGCGCCCGGGACCATCCCGATCGCGCCGACACGGTCGCGTCCACCGTCCGCGCCCTCGCGCGCGCCGCCGCCATGGCCCGCGAAACCGCGTTTCTCGACCGTCTCCGCGGCATCGAGGGCGACGCGGCCTCGGCTTACTTTTCCGTGTTCGCCCGCATGCTCACCGTGGACGACCCCGGGGGCGACTTTCGGTTTCAGCGGCGCAGCCGCCGTCCCGCGCGGGATCGGGTCAACGCGCTGCTTTCGTTTCTCTATGCCCTACTGCGGCACGACATCCGCTCCGCCTGCGAATCATGCGGGCTAGACGCGGCGGTCGGCTTCCTCCATCGGGACCGGCCCGGCCGCCCCGGACTCGCGCTCGACTTGATGGAGGAATTCCGCCCTTTTCTCGCCGACCGCACCGCGCTGAGCCTGATCAACCGCCGCCAGATTCAGACCGCCGACTTCGAGGAAAGCGAAGCGGGCGGATTCGAATTGAAAGACAAACCCCGAAAAGCCGTGCTCGTCGCCTGGCAGGAGCGCAAGCAGGAGGAAA
The DNA here is from genome assembly GCA_024233085.1 of Akkermansiaceae bacterium. Classification (GTDB taxonomy): domain Bacteria; phylum Verrucomicrobiota; class Verrucomicrobiia; order Verrucomicrobiales; family DEV007; genus JAEUHH01. The sequence continues at coordinate 66,582 of JACKQC010000018.1, read as the reverse complement.
TCCGGCATCCCTTCCTCGACGAGCGAACGACCGTGGGTCTGCTCGTCCATCTGCAGGCCCGGCTTTTGGCGAGACATCTGAGAAACGATCTGGACGCCTATCCGCCTTTTCTCGTAAGATGAGGTCCCGCTGCTTGCTTCGGGACCGCGACCACGCGAAACACCAACGCCGCCGACACAGCCGACCGGAAAGGAGCCTGGAAGATGTATGTATTAGTGACCTACGACGTAAGCACGAAGACCAGGGCCGGGCGGGCCCGGCTTCGCAGGGCCGCGAAGATTTGCCTGGACTACGGGCAGCGGGTGCAGAACAGCGTCTTCGAATGCAAGGTCGAACCCGCGCAGTTTGTCGAATTGAAGTCCAAGCTCGGCCGGCTCATCGACGACGAAGTGGACAGTCTCCGTTTTTATCATTTGGGAAATCAATGGCAGCACCGGGTGGAGCATGTGGGCGCGAAGCCTCCCTATGACATCGAGGGTACGCTGATCGTGTGAGACCGAAAAGCCGTCCCGCGAACCCGTAGCGGACGCGGAATACCCGGGCGGTTCGCGGAAGAGCGAACTCGTTGAAATGCAACGATCTTTGAAAGTCGAAGAATCTTCGTTTTTGTCGGAGTGGACCTAGCCGATCAAGGTTCGCGGAAAGAAACGAATCGGTGCTTTGCCTACATCGAGTTATGTTGAGGGAGTCGCCCCCCGCACGGGGGGCGCGGATTGAAACTACCGCCAGCACAACCCCACCGACCCGAGGTCTTGGTCGCCCCCCGCACGGGGGGCGCGGATTGAAACTGCTGAGCCGACTCCCATTGAGCCCCCGGTCGAAGTCGCCCCCCGCACGGGGGGCGCGGATTGAAACTACTGGTCATCGGACGATGCGACTCGACGGCAGTTGTCGCCCCCCGCACGGGGGGCGCGGATTGAAACGTGGCGTGGGTGACGCGGAAATTGCGTCCCTTGCGGTCGCCCCCCGCACGGGGGGCGCGGATTGAAACCGAAAGCTGGCCGGGGAGGCGTTCCTGTCCGTCTGTCGCCCCCCGCACGGGGGCGCGGATTGAAACTCGGTTTCCCCTTTCAAAGAGTAGAGGTCGCCCCCGCACGGGGGCGCGGATTGAAACCACAAGCTCGACGGAACTCTATCGCCTGGTCGGTCCCCGCACGGGGGCGCGGATTGAAACACCAACCATCGGCGTTGGTTGCCGGCGATAGGGTCGCCCCCGCACGGGGCGCGGATTGAAACCGCGGCGGCGCGGACGAATGGGCGAAACGCACGGGGGCGCGGATTGAAACGGTCCAAGCGTCAACGCTTCGCTTTCGGTATCTGGTCGCCCCCCGCACGGGGGCGCGGATGAAACGTCCGCCAAGAAGGCGGTAAGTCCCATGTTCTTTCCGGTCGCCCCCGCACGGGGGCGCGGATTGAAACCTTTTCACCCCATGTTTTTCCATCATGTCGCCCGCACGGGGGATTGAAACGCCCGATCGATCGGATTGGTCGCCCCGCACGGGGGCGCGGATTGAAACTGCTGAGCCGACTCCCATTGAGCCCCTGGTCGAAGTCGCCCCCCGCACGGGGGCGCGGATTGAAACTACTGGTCATCGGACGATGCGACTCGACGGCAGTTGTCGCCCCCCGCACGGGGGCGCGGATTGAAAACGTGGCGTGGGTGACGCGGAAATTGCGTCCTTGCGGTCGCCCCCCGCACGGGGGGCGGGAAACCGAAAGCTGGCCGGGGAGGCGTTCCTGTCCGTCTGTCGCCCCGCACGGGGCGCGGATTGAAACATAAGAAGGCCCGGCTGTCTCCAGCCGGGTGTTATCCCGCACACGGGGGGCGCGGATTGAAACTACTAGTGGCATGGTTCTTGGTCTTTCTACGTTTGTCGCCCCGCCGGATTGAAACCTCCGACTCGGCGCAGGAAGGGAAGTTTTCTTGAGTCCCCCGCACGGGGGCGGGCGAAACTCATTGATAAGCCTACTGTTCACAAAGAAGAGTCGTCGCCCCGCACGGCGCGGATTGAAACAGTTTTTTGCCGCGATATCCCCGCCGACATGGGTCGCCCCCCGCACGGGGGGCGCGGATTGAAACCGAGGCTTGTCCTTCACGATTTCCTTGAACGGGGTCGCCCCCCGCACGGGGGGCGCGGATTGAAACCGGTTACGCGGCGGCGAACGCGTCCCCCGCCCGGTCGCCCCCCGCACGGGGGGCGCGGATTGAAACCGTTACAAGGCGCGCTGGGTCCGGTGGTATCGCGGTCGCCCCCCGCACGGGGGGCGCGGATTGAAACTCCTCGATGTTCACCTCGCTCGCGCCCTGCACGGGTCGCCCCCCGCACGGGGGGCGCGGATTGAAACCGGCTTCGTCGCTCATTGCATTCCCAGTTTTCGGGTCGCCCCCCGCACGGGGGGCGCGGATTGAAACAGGCTGAGGTGGATTCCCTTTTCGCGGCGCTAGGGTCGCCCCCCGCACGGGGGGCGCGGATTGAAACAAGCCATTGGGCGTCATCAAGACGGCTCTCCGCCGTCGCCCCCCGCACGGGGGGCGCGGATTGAAACAGGCACTCGGCCCCGCACTCGCCGGACTGCGACTGTCGCCCCCCGCACGGGGGGCGCGGATTGAAACCATGTCGAACAGGGCCTCATGCGGCAGGTTTGCCGTCGCCCCCCGCACGGGGGGCGCGGATTGAAACCTCAGCGGGGAGCGGTTGGCCGTTCCATGTCCAGGTCGCCCCCCGCACGGGGGGCGCGGATTGAAACGTCCTCGACGGAGCAGCTTACTACGCCTGCTTGGAGTCGCCCCCCGCACGGGGGGCGCGGATTGAAACGTCGACCAGGCCTTTGCCGAGGGGCTGGCCCTGTGGTCGCCCCCGCACGGGGGCGCTTCGCCCGATCGTCCCGATTTCACCCCACAAAAAAACCGCCCCCGGTCACCCGGGCGCGGTTTTCGCTGGGAAAAGAAGTTTACGGTCGCAATCGACTTTCCAAACCTTGAAAGCGCGCGACCGCAGGTCGGCTCACTGGCCGTCGTTGCCGATGGCCTCGACCGGGCAGCCTTCCATGGCTTCCTCGCAAAGGGCGCGCTCGTCGTCGTTCTCCGGTTGCTTGTAAACGTAGGAATATCCGCCGTCGTCGTTGCGGGTGAAGTTGTCGGGAGCGGTTTCGCGGCAGAGGTCGCAGTCGATGCACTGGTCATCGACGTAGAAGGCGCCGGCGGTGTTTTCGGGATAGCGATTATCGATGTCGGCCATGGTGAATTTAGGGTGTTGGGTGGCTGGTTGGGTGCGGAAAATAGGGGCAATTAACCGGCATGCAACCGGATTTTCCCCGCACGGAAAAGGACAACTTTTGGTTGGCGAAGGGACGGCCCCGGTCCATGGTTTGCGCCCGGTCGGAGCGGGATTTTTCCGCCTTTTGCGCGCCGCCCCCCTTCCTCCGAGTCTTCCCCAACCCAACTGTCCCTTCCCATTCGCACTCCATGAACGCCGACGCTCCTCATCCCGCCGATCCGAACGCCGCTCCCGCCGCCAGCGATGGGGACCAGATCCTCGGGCGGGAAGGCTGGCATGTGGTTCACCTGTTTTACCAGATCGACCGGACGAATTGGTCGCTGCTCTCCGACGAGGAACAACTGGAGGCCAAGACGAACCTGACGGCCCTGATTCAGGAGATTCGCTCGACGGAATCGACGCAGTTGCTGGCCTTCAGCATGGTGACGCCGAAGGCGGACCTCGCCTTCATGCTGCTGACGGCGGATCTCCACAAAGCCAACGAGTTCGAGAAACGGCTGACGCTTTCCCTGGGACCCGACATGCTCTCGCCGGTTTACAGCTACCTGTCGATGACGGAGCTGAGCGAGTACACCACGACCGAGGCTCAGTATATCGAGCAGGTGAAGGCCGAGGACGGCCTCGCCGAGGACAGCCCGGAGATGGCGGCCAAGATCGAGGAATTCCGCGCCCGGATGAAGAAGTACAACTCGGACCGACTCTACCCGAACATGCCGGACTGGCCGGTGATGTGCTTTTACAACATGTCGAAGCGGCGGCTGGGGAGCGCCATCGTCGTCCGCGGCGACTCGTCGATAACCAGGGAGCTGACCGACAACTGGTACTCGGAACCCTTCGAGGAACGCCGGCGGCTGATGGCGGGCCACGCGCGGGTGGGCCGGACCTTCGCCGGCCGGGTGCGCCAGCTCGTGACCGGCTCGACGGGGTTGGACGAGGCGGAGTGGGGGGTGACGCTCTTTTCCCACACGGCTCAGGACATCAAGGAAATCGTCTACGACATGCGCTTCGACGAGGCGAGCGCGCGCTTCGGCGAGTTCGGCGAATTTTACATCGGCCTGCAAATGCCGCTCGACGCGCTGTTCCGGCGGGTGGGGCTGTGAGTTTGCGCGAAAAAAGGCGTTCCGCGCCTTCAGCGACTCCCGCCCTGTCGACCGGCGGAAAATCCGCGCCTTTCCAATTTGCGCGCCTCCCGTTTTTGCGTTACACGGTCGGCCCACCGGGTTGCCCGCCGGAGGGAAATCGCCGCGGGCAGGCGAATGCCACGATTTTCCCCCCGCTTTTTGGCCCCGCCGCGGCGCCAAAATCCAGATGACCGAAGGCTCCGATTGCCCTATTAGTGCCGTTTCAAGCCCACGAATCTCCTTTTCTCCACCACAGCCAGCCCCAGAGTCCCTCTCATGTCCGAACAAACCATCGACACGCCCAAGGAAAGCGCCACGCCCTCCGGCGAAAAGCCGAAATACCCCGGCATGCGCATCACCTGCAACGGAAACACGCTCGTCGCGAAATACGTCGAAACCCGGATCACCGAAGGCGGTGTCTTTTACCCCATCACGCCCTCGACCGAAGGCGGCGAGCTTTACCAGCAATCCTTCGCGGCGGGCGAACTCGACGTCTGGGGCAACCAGAAGATCGCCATCGAGACCGAAGGCGAGCACGCCGCCCAGGGCGGCGCCACGGCGCTGGCGGTGACCGGCCGCCGAGTCGTCAACTTCACCTCCGGCCAGGGCCTCGCCTACGCCATGGAGCAGTATTACCACGCGCCGGGCAAGGGCTCGACCATGGTGCTCCAGGTCGGCGCCCGCGCCCTGACCAAACATGCCCTCAACGTCCACTGCGGCCACGACGACATCTACGCCGCCCTCGACACGGGCTGGACCATCCTTTTCTCCAAGGACGCCCAGCAAGCCGCCGATCAGGGCATCATCCTGCGCAAGGTCAACGAGCTGGCGCTCAATCCCGGCATGAATGTCCAGGACGGCATGCTCACCACCCACTCCGAGCGCGCCTGGCTGGCCCCCGAGGCGGAGTTTCTCCGCGAATTTCTCGGCGATCCCCGCGACATCATCGACTGTCCCACCGAAACCCAGCGCGAGCTTTTCGGCCCCCGCCGCCGCCGCGTGCCGGCCATGATGGACCTCAAGAATCCCATCCTGCTCGGCCCGGTGCAGAATCAGGAGCACCACATGAACGGCATTGCCGCGCGCCGAAACAACTGGAACGAACCCATTCTCGGTTACATCGAGGCCGCCTACGCCGAATTCGGCGACCTCACCGGCCGCCGCTATGGCCTCGTCGATTGCTACAAGACGGACGATGCCGACACCGTCTTCGTCTCGCTGGGTTGCGCCGCCGAAAACATCGAGGCCGCCTGCGACTACCTGCGCGAGCAGCGAAACGCGAAAGTCGGCAGCATTCACATCAACGTCATCCGGCCCTTCCCCGAAGCCGCCATCATCGAGGCGCTCCGCGGCAAGAAGAACGTCATCATCATCGAGCGGACCGACGAGGGCATGGCCGGCGACAACCCCATGGGCCGGGATATCCGGACCGCCCTGACCAAGGGACTCGAAGCCCACAAGAACGGCGGGAAAGGCAAGGTGCCCGCCATTTCCGCCGACGAAATCCCCCGCCTTTTCAATGGTTCCTATGGGGTCGGTTCCCGCGACTTTCGCCCCGAGCACACGCTCGGCGCCTACGAGTTCGCCACCGGCGCCACCGCCCGGACCGACGGCCGCACCGCCGCCGACGGCGAGAATTTCTTCGTGCTCGGCGTCGATCATCCCTACGCGGTGATTTCAAAGGACACTCCCTCGCTCCTTCCACCCGGGGCCATCGCCGCGCGATTTCACTCCATCGGCGGCTGGGGGATGATCACCACCGGGAAGAACCTCGGCGAGATCATCGGTGACTTTGCCCATCTCCTCGAGCAGGAAACCGGCGAATCGCGCCTCTTCGTCAACGCGAACCCGAAATACGGTTCCGAGAAAAAGGGCGCCCCGACCAACTACTACCTCGTCGCCGCCCCCGCGCCGGTGCGGGTGAACTGCGAGCTGAACCACGTCGATATCGTCCTCTGCTGCGATCCGAAGGCCTTCACCCATACCAATCCCCTCGCCGGTCTGAAAAAAGGCGGCGCCCTCGTCTGGGAGTCGAACGAGTCCCCCGAGATGGCCTGGAAGCGCATCCCGAAAAAGTACCGCGACTTCGTGAAGGAAAACGGCATCCGCGTCTTCACCCTGCCCGGCTTCGAGATCGCCAAGGGCGCCACCGACCGGCCCGACCTCCAGCTCCGCATGCAGGGGAACAGCTTCCTCGGCGCCTTCTTCAAGGTTTCCCCGTTCATGGAGGAATTCGGCATCGACGAGTCGAAATTCGACGAAGTCGTCCGCGCCCAGTACGAGAAGAAATTCGGCCGATTCGGCGCCGCCGTCGTCGAGTCGAATATGAAGGTCATGAAGGACGGCTTCAGCCGGGTTCAGGAGATCGTGTACGGCGACATCGACGACGACGACCGCTCCAGCATGCGCCTGACGCCCGTGCTGCCCGAGGGCGAGCACACCATCCTGCCGACCGCCGGCTGCGGATTTTCCAGCCTGCCCAACCCCGGAGTCGCCCAGGGACAGGAAGCGCGCCACCCCGTCCACACCCTCGGAAAATTCGACAGCGAGTTCCGCAACGGCCTCGGCTATCACCAGCCCGCCGGCGCCCTGGCCTCCGTCGGCGTCATGGCCGCCGGCACCGGCGCCACCGCCTCGAAATACGTCGCCCGCCGCGAGACCCCCCTCTACATCCCGGAGAACTGCACCCAGTGCATGGAGTGCATCACCGCCTGCCCCGACACCGCGCTCCCGAACACCGCGCAGGACATCGCCACCGTGCTCGCCACCGCCGCGCGGAACTACGTCTCCGACCCCGCCCAGCGCGACCTGCTCCTCGCCGCCCTGCCCGGCGTCGAGGAACGCGCCCGCGAGAAGATGAACGCCGCCATCGAGGCCAAGGAATCCCTCCCCTTCAAGGAAATCGTCCGCGCCGAAATCGACGCCCTCAATTCCGGACTCACCCCGGAGACCAAGGAGCAGTTCAACGGCATCCTCGACCTCGTCCCCATGGCCTACACGAAGGTCCCCGCCATCTTCAAGTCCATCGAGAAAAAGAACCCCGGCCAGGGCGGCCTTTTCTCCATCTTCGTCAGCGACCTCTGCAAAGGCTGCGGCGAATGCGTCGAGCAGTGCGGCGACCACAATGCCCTCGTCATGGTCGACGACACCGAGGAGCTGAACTACACCCTCACCAGCGCCCAGATCTTCTCCCGGCTCCTGCCCGACACCTCGCAGAAATACCTCGGCCTCTACGACGACGAGAAACCCGAGGATTCCCGCCCCGCCGCCCTGCGCAACCACCTCATGGTCCGCCGCAATTACGAGGCCCTCGTCTCCGGCGACGGCGCCTGCGCCGGCTGCGGCGAAAAATCCATCCTCCGCGCCATCGCCTCCGTCACCGAGGCCTACATGCGCCCCGCCTATCACCGAAAGGCCGACCGCCTCCTCGCCGCCGCCGACCGCCTCGAGGCCGAAGGCGCCGCCCGCCTCGCCGAGCTGAAAGCCCGCGACGAAGCCGAGCACGACCTCTTCAAGCAGGCCGTCGCCCACCTCCTCATGGGCCTCGGCGGCGAGAACGACGCCGACACCCGCAAACGCATCGCCGAAAACGGCCCCGTCTCCGACGAGGACACCGTTTCCGCCCTGACCAGCGTCCTGCGCGTCGACGCCTTCAACCACCGGAAGCTCCAGGCCACCGACGGCCGCCTCGCCAACGGCATGAGCGTCATGTTCATGGGCGCCTCCACCGGCTGCAACACCGTCTACGGCTCCACCCCCCCGTCCAATCCCCATCCCTATCCGTGGATGAACTCCCTCTTCCAGGACGGCCCCACCATTTCCTGGCTGCTCGGCGAGTCCCTCCTGCTCACCCACGCCCGGCGCTCCGTCGCCCCCGAGCGCCTCGCCAAGGCCCTGCTCGGCCAGACCTCCGCCGCCAACTCCGGCGCCGGCGTCATCGACGAGGGCGGCTACTGGGATCTCACCCACCTGACCGACATCCAGATGACCGATCAGGAGATCAAGGAACTGCCCAAAGTCTGGATCGTCGGCGGCGACGGCGCCCTCGGCGACATCGGCTTCCAGAACCTCTCCAAAGTCATCCTGCAGAACCGCCCCAACGTGAAGGGCGTCATGCTCGACACCCAGGTTTACTCCAACACCGGCGGGCAGAATTCCGACAGCTCCACCATGATGGGCGGCTACGACATGAACCAGTTCGGCAAAGCCTCCCAGGGCAAGCTGCACGAGAAGAAAAACGTCGCCGAGATCCTCACCGCCGGCCACGGCAGCCCCTACATCGCCCAGGTGTCCATGGCCAACGCCGCCAAGCTCTACCAGAGCGTCCTCGAGGGCCTCGAGTACCGCGGCACCGCCTTCTTCCAGTGCTACACCACCTGCCAGCCCGAGCACGGCGTCGCCGACGATATGTCCGCCGCCCAGGCCAAGCTCGCCCGCGACTCCCGCGGCATGCCCGAGTTCGTCTTCAATCCCCAGGGCGGCGAGCTTTCCCAGGAATGCTTCGACCTCAAGGGCAACCCCTCCCTCGACCGCGACTGGTACCAGGCCACCCACAGCGACAAGAGCAAGTTCTCCTACACCGTCGCCCACTGGGCCACCACCGAGGCCCGCTTCCGCAAGCATCTCCGGGCCATCAAGGAGGAGGAGACCGGCGAGTTCATCCACCTCGACGACATGCTCGTCCTCATCACCCAGGACGACGTCGTCAAACGCCGCGTCTTCGACCCCGACCACCGCAGTTTTGTCCCCGACTTCGGCGTTTACATCAAGGCCGAGGTCGGCGGCAAAGTCCGCCACTACACCATCTCCCGGCAGACCGTCCTCTTCTGCGTCGAGCGCCGGAAGAGCTGGCGCATGCTTCAGAGCAAAGCCGGCCAGGTGAACAAGGACTACCTCGCCCAGCGCTCCCTCCTCGCGAAGGCCGACAAAGGCGAGATCGGTCTCGACGACCTCCGCCAAAAGACCGCCGAACTCTACGCCGCCGAACTCGAGGCCGCCGGTTAAGGCCCAAAGCGGCGGTCGCCTTCCCATCCTCCAGCCGGCGTGTCGGTTCCTCTTCGAACCGCCCGGCAAGAAATCGGTCCCCGGGGGATTTCCCGATTCCCGGGCCGTCTCGGACGCATTTGCAGCCGTCACGGCCCATCTTGCACCCCTCACGACGCCGCCGACGGCTTACTCGGCCCCATTGGCACCCAAAGGCGTCTCCTTGAAGAATTCGGAAGCCCGCCCAAAGGCCCGATCCCGCCCCGGCTCCCGCCTCGGGTCCGTTCACCGGCGATAGGATAAAGCTGGCGGCGGCAGCCGGGTGGGGCGAGGCGTCCCTGCCGAGCCGTCGCGATGCCCGACAGCGTCGGACGTCCTCCCACCCCCTCGCCGAAGCCCTGTCTCTCCCCGTTTTGCATATGCTTTCGCTTTCGCGGTTGGTTTCGCGGTTGGTTTCGTGGATGGGTTGGGGCGGGACGAACGCGGCGGGGCGTTACGACGGCTCGGCAGGGACGCCTCGCCCCACCTTTCCCCGATTCTCCCGGCCGGTGCGAGGAACGGAAAACGGACTGGAAAACTGATAGCGGCGACGCGCCGGAACCGCGGTCCACTCGCTCACGCTCGCGGCCACATTTCGGCCACCGCCTTCGTTCTGGATACCGATACGTCGCCGCGAGCGAGTCTCGACTATTTCGCAAGGCTCAAAGGACCGATCCCGCCTCGGGTCCGTTCACCGGCGATAGGATAAAGCTGGCGGCGGCAGCCAGGTGGGGCGAGGCGTCCCTGCCGAGCCGTCGCGATGCCCGAGAGCGTCGGACGTCCTCCCGACCCCTCGCCGAAGCCCTGACTCTCCCCGTTTTGCATATGCTTTCTCTTTCGCGGAGGGGTTCGCGGAGGGTTTCGCGGATGGCTTCGCGGTTGGTTCCGCGGTTGGCTTCGCGGACGGGTTGGGGCGGGACGAACGCGGCGGGGCGTTACGACGGCTCGGCAGGGACGCCTCGCCCCACCTTTCTCCGATTCTCCCGGCCGGTGCGAGAAACGGAAAACGGACTGGAAAACTGATAGCGGCGACGCGCCGGAACCGCGGTCCACTCGCTCACGCTCGCGGCCACATTTCGGCCACCGCCTTCGTTCTGGATACCGATACGTCGCGCGAGCGAGTCTCGACTATTTCGCAAGGCTCAAAGGACCGATCCCGATCCCGACCCCGGCTCCCGCCAACGGTGGCGGACAAAGCGAACGGCGGCAGCCGGGTGGGGCGAGACGTCCCTGCCGAGCCGTCGCGATGCCCGACAGCGTCGGACGTCCTCCCACCCCTTCGCCGAAGCCCTGACTCTCCCCGTTTTGCTTATGCTTTCTCTTTCGCGGAGGGTTTCGCGGAGGGTTTCGCAGACGGGTTGGGGCGGGACGAACGCGGCGGGGCGTTACGACGGCTCGGCAGGGACGCCTCGCCCCACCTTTCCCCGATTCTCCCGACCGGTGCGAGAAACGGAAAACGGAGGGAAATCCGCTCGCGGAAACGCGCCGGAAACGCCGATCCACTCGCTTACGCTCGCGGCCACATTTCAGTCTTCCGGCCACCGGCCACCGACCACCGTCCTCGCCGGGCTTGAGCGGTCCACTCGCTCACGCTCGCGGCCACATTTCGGCCACCGCCGCCTGGATGGCGATCCGCCGCTCACCACCGAAATGTCATCAAAAGGGCGAGCATTTCCACGCTTTTGCCTTAACTCATTGATATTCAGTCCATTGCCTGAGTCCGAGCCGCCATTGCTTGTGCCCGAGCCGCCATTGCTTGTGCCCGAGTCGCCATTGCTTGAGCCCGAGCCGCCATTGCTTGAGCCCAAGTCGCCATTGCTTGAGCCCAAGTCGCCATTGCTTGAGCCCAAGTCGCCATTGCTTGAGTCCGAGCCGCCATTGCTTGAGCCAGAGTCGCCATGACTGCCGCCTTCGTGGCGATTGCTTGATGGCCAGACAGGGTTGCTTGGCCGACCCAACAGGGTTGAGTCTCGGACCTGACCCTGTTTACGGTCTTCCGGTCTTCCGCCGGTCCGCTCGCTCACGCCAGCGGCGACACGGCCTCCGCGATGGCCGGCTCAGTGCGGCATCGTGCAGCCGGGGCCGACGCTTTGGAAGAAATCGTTGCCCTTGTCGTCGATGAGGATGAAGGCGGGGAAATCGACGACTTCGATCTTCCAGATGGCTTCCATGCCGAGTTCGGGGAATTCGACGACTTCGAGGCTCTTGATGCTTTCCTTGGCGAGGATGGCGGCGGGGCCGCCGATGCTGCCGAGGTAGAAGCCGCCGTGGGCCTTGCAGGCGTCGGTGACCTGCTGGCCGCGGTTGCCTTTCGCCAGCATCACCAGGCTGCCGCCGTGGCTTTGAAACAGATCGACGTAGCTGTCCATCCGGCCGGCGGTCGTCGGGCCAAAACTGCCGCTGGCCATGCCGGCGGGGGTCTTGGCGGGACCGGCGTAATAGACGGGGTGGGCCTTGAAGTAGTCGGGCAACTCGCCGCCGGCGTCGAGGCGCTCCTTCAGCTTCGCGTGGGCGATGTCGCGGGCGACGACGATGGGGCCATTGAGGAGGAGGCGGGTCGTCACGGGATACTGGCTCAGCTCGGCGCGGATGGCGTCCATCGGCTTGTTGAGGTCGACGCGGACGGCGTCGGTGTCCTTCCGGTGGCGCAGATCCTCGGGAATGTACTGGAGCGGGTGGGTCTCGAGTTTTTCGATGAAGACGCCGTCACGGGTGATCTTTCCCTTGGCCTGGCGGTCGGCGGAGCAGGACACGCCGATGCCGACGGGCAATGAGGCGCCGTGGCGCGGCAGGCGGATGACGCGGACGTCGAGGGCGAAGTATTTCCCGCCGAACTGGGCGCCGATGCCGCAGGTGCGGGCGGCCTCGAGCATTTGCTCTTCGAGTTCGAGGTCGCGGAAGGCGCGGCCGTGCTCGTTGCCGGTGGTGGGCAGGTGGTCGTAGTATTTGGTCGAGGCGAGCTTGACGTGTTTCATGGTCGCCTCGGCGGAGGTGCCGCCGATGACGAAGGTGAGGTGATAGGGCGGGCAGGCGGCGGTGCCGAGGGTGAGCATTTTCTCGGTCAGAAAGGGCACGAGGCTCTTGGGATTGAGAATGGCGCGGGTCTCCTGGTAGAGGAAGGACTTGTTGGCGGAGCCGCCGCCCTTGGCGATGAAGAGGAACTTGTACTCGTCGCCGGCGGCGGCGTAGAGGTCGAACTGCGCGGGCAGATTGGTGCCGGTGTTTTTCTCGTCGAATAGGGTGAGCGGGGCGTTCTGCGAGTAGCGGAGGTTGTTTTCCGTGTAGGCGAGATAGACGCCCCTCGACAGCGCGGCCTCGTCGCCGCCGCCGGTCCAGACCTGCTGGCCCTTCTTGCCCATGACGATGGCGGTGCCGGTGTCCTGGCAAAAGGGCAGCAGCCCGGCGGAGGCGACGTCGGCGTTTTTCAGCAGGGTGAGGGCGACCATGCGGTCGTTCTCGGAGGCCTCGGGATCGTCGAGGATGGCGGCCACCTGGCGGAGGTGCCGGGGCCGGAGGAAGAAATTGATATCATGGAAGGCCTGGTTGGCGAGCAGGGTCAGGGCCTCGGGCGCGACCTGGAGGATCTCAGTGTCGCCGAAGGGCGCGAGGGACACGTGCTCGGCGGTGAGGAGGCGGTATTCGGTGTCGTCCTCACCGAGTTCGAACATTTCCTGGTAAAAGAATTCGGGCGTGGGCATGAGGGGGGGGAGAGGCCGTGTGTATCCCAACCTTGAATCGGATGCGCGGGAGGGCAAACGGGGTTTTCGGGCGGCGACAATTCGCGAATTTCACGTCGATTCCCCCGCGTTCGGGGTTTAGGGTGCCTGCCGTCACACGCGTCTCCCCTCGATTTTTTTCCCGTCTCTCCCGGCTCGAATGCGGCGTTACCTTCTGGTTTCCTTCCTGATCGGCTTTCTCGTGGCGGCCGCCATGCTGGCGCTTTACCACGCGGGGGTTTTCGTGGATCTGGCGAAGTGGCTGGGAAAACTCTACGCGCAGATCGGGTTCTTTCCCGTCGCGGAAAGGGGGGCGGCGCCGGGCTCGGGCTCGCAATGGATCTGGATGGAGAATCTGCTGATCGTGGCGATCGCCTTCGGGGCGACGTGGTGCGTGATCGACATCCCGCAGGTGGGGCACAAGATGCTGGTCTTTCTGACCATCCTGGTCGTGCTGCTGGGCCTGTCGCCGACGCTGGCGCTCTACGGGGTGCTCTACGAGCCTTTCTCCTGCCTGGCGACGGCGCTGCTGGCGACGGCCTCGGGGATTTTCTACGCGGGCTCGGAGCACGGGATGCGAAAGCGGCTGCTGCAGAATGTGCTCGGCGCCCGGGTGTCGCGGGGGACCTTCAACCAGCTCATGGACTCGCCGGAGCCGCTGAATTTCAACGGGGCGACGCGCGAGATGAGCGTGCTGACCTGCCGCATCTTCAACCACGCCGAGCTGCGCGAGAAAGTCTCGCCGGCCGACGTGCTGGCGATGAGCAATCTCTTCCTGCGCAACACGGCGGATTTCCTGATGTCGCGCGGCGGCTACCTCGACGAGTCGAGCCCGGACTTGGTGCGGGTGTTTTTCGGCATCCTGCAGGCGACGGAGCGCCACGCGCACGACGCCTGCGCGGCGGCGCTGGAACTGCGGACGCGGCTGCGCAACCTCAACGACGAGTGCGAGACGCGGTGGTTCCAGCGGCTCGACTACGGGGTGGCGATCAGCTCGGGCACGATGACGGTGGGCGTTTACGGATCGCGGCGGCATTTCTATTTCTCGGGCCTGGGGAGCGAGACGGATTTTTCCCGGCGCCTGGCGCAGGCGAACCGCCGCTACGGCTCGGACCTGCTGGTCAGCGCGCGAACGCACCGGCTGGTGCGGGAGGCCTGCGAGGTGCGGCCGATGGAGATGTTCTACGATCCGGATCGCAACATGATGAGCGAGGTCTATCAACTGCTCGCGACCCGGGAGGGCTTCGCCGAGCCGGACCGCGCGCGGCGCGACGCCTTCTGGCAGGGCGTGATCCTCTACCGCGGCGGCAAATACGCCGAGGCGCTCGATTTTTTCGCCCGGGCCGCCCACCCGGCCCGCGAGGACGGTCCGCTGAACTTCTTCGTCGAGCGCGCCCGGGCCCGCCTGACAAACCCGGCGGCGGCGCGCGACGAGAACAGCCACGAGCTGACCGACCAAGGCCACGCGCGAATGCTCAACATGATGTGACCGGCCCGCGCGGCGGCGGCCCGGAAAAGGCCGGCGCCCGTCCAGCGCCGCGTTCGTGCGGTTTGCAAATCGGGCCGGATGCGCTCAGGGTGGGCCTTTCATACCGACCTCCCCGCCATGGATCCCTCGGCCCCCGGCGAACTGAACGCCTTCACGGATTTTTGTTACCTGTTCCTGAGCATCGTGCTCGAGGGGGCGCCCTTCATCTTCTTCGGAACGCTGGTGTCGGGCTTCATCGACGCCTACCTGCCGCCGGGCCTGATCGACCGCTGGCTGCCGAAGAAAAAGCCCCTCGCCGTGCTGGTGAGCGCGCTGCTGGGGGCGGTCTTTCCCGTCTGCGAATGCGCCATCGTGCCCGTGATCCGGCGCCTCATCCGCAAGGGTCTGCCCGTCTCCTGCGCCATCACCTACATGCTCTCGGCGCCGATCATCAATCCCATCGTCGTCCTCAGCACCCTCAACGCCTTCAGCACCGAGAAGGGGAAATTCCTCCTCCGCGAGGTGGAACGCGCCGGGAACGAGGGACCGGTCTTCGTGACCGCGAGCCGGCTGGCGATCGCCTTCATCATCACCGTCGGCATGGGCTGGCTGGTGCTGAAAATGCGCCGCGAATCCGTCCTGCGGCCCGAAATCTACGCGGGAATGGACGAGGACGGCGCGCCCGCCGCCGGCGCGCACAGCCACGCCGGCAACGACAAGCTGGTGCACGCGATGCGGACGGCCTTCCGCGATTTCATCGACACGGCCATGTATTTCACCATCGGGGTGGCGATCACGGCGGTGTTCAAGGCTTACGTCACCGAGCAGCTCGTGGTCATCTTCAACCAGAGCGAACTCTCCGGCGTCGGGCTGATGATGGGCCTGGCCTTCGTGCTGTCCCTGTGCAGCACCTCCGACGCCTTCATCGCCGCGAATTTTCCCGTGCAGCTTTCCGCCAAGCTCGCCTTCCTCGTCTTCGGCCCGATGATGGACGTGAAGCTCGTCTTCATGTATCTCGCCGTCTTCCGGAGGAAATTCGTCGCCGGCATGGCGGTGGGGCTGTTTGTCGTCATCGGGCTGCTGTGTTACGCTTGGGTGCATGTGTCGTAGCCCGGTTGGACAAGGTTGACGGGATTTCAGACAGACGATTTGGAATTCGCTACCCATCCCGCCAATCCCGCCGATTCAATCCCGATAATCTCGTCAAAACCCGAAGCTCCGAACGCCCCGCGCCTTTCCCAACCCCCTCCGAAAACCATGAAAGCACGCCATTTCGCCACAGTTCTCGCGATCCTCGCCCTGCTGGCCTGGGGCGGTTTGTTTGTCGCCTTTTACTACACGGGCCGGATCGAGAAATACGTCGATGTCAGCTTCCGTTTCTGGGCGCTGGTCGCCGGGCTCGGACTCATCGTCCTCGGGCTCTTCAATCTCGCCACCTTCCGCCAGGCGGAGGCCGCCGGCTGCCGCGGGCACGACCATGGGCATGGGCATGGGCATGACCACGATCACAAGCACGGCCATGAAGGCGGCTGTTGCGGCCACGATCATCATCAAGGTCACGATTGCGGACACGACCACGCGCACGACCACGACCACACGCACGGCGAGAGCTGCGATCACCATCACGACTGCGACCACGACCACGGCCACGAGCACGCCCATCATCACGATCACGACCACGAGCAGGCGCCCTCGGCGATGGTGGCGGCGGTGCTGATCCTCGTGGTGCCGGTGCTGATGGCGGCGCGCGTTTCGAAAGATCGCTTCAGCGAGCCTTACACGACGAAGTGGGGCAACATCACCCAGAAAATCCACCAGATGGACATCGCGAAGCGCCGCGCCGAAAAGGCCGCGCGCGAAGGCGCCGCTCCCGCGCCGCCCGCCCCCGCCGAGGTCGCCGCGGCCGGCGACACCCCGCCCGCCGGAAAGACGGAGCCCTCCGCCCCCGCCACGACCACGCCCGGAGGCGCCGACACGCCGCCCGCCGGCGAGGCGAAGACCGACGACGCCGCCAGCGGCGTCAGCGCCTGGGGCGAGTTCACCATGGCCGATCTCGAGCGCATGGTGCCAAAGAGCGAGGCCGGCAATTTCATGCTCGACGTGCCGCAGATCTTTTACACCGCCGGCGACGACGAACTCATGAAAGTCATGGAGGGCGTGCCGGTCGAGACCACCGCCCAGGTCATGGCCGAAAAGGTCAACAACGAAGGCGGCACCCGTCTGCGCCTGTTCCGCCTCTTCATCGAATGCTGCGCCGCCGACGCCCGTCCCCTGTCGATTCCCGCCGATTTCGGCAAGGCCCCGCCGAAATACGAGGAAATGGGCTGGGTGAAAGTCGTCGGCAAAGTCCACTACGAGCACAAGGGCGACGAGATCATCCCGCTCATCCAGGTCCAGACCATGGAGTCCGTGCCCGAGCCGATGGACATGATGCTTTATTGATCGCCGGGCGGGCGAAATCCGCCACCCGCCAGCGCCGGCGGGCGGTTTTTTCGCGAATTTGATCGACAGCGCTCCGCCGACCCGGCAAAGTCGTTTCCTCGGGAGAAATCCTCCTTTTCCCGTGACTTCGCGGTCCTTCCCCGCGTCGAAAGACACCGGACAGCGGCCACCCGAATAGAGGCCGCGCCGGTTCCAACCCCCCAACACTCCGCACATCCATGTCTTCCACACTCCCCCTCCTGTTGGCCCAGGCGACCGCCGGCTCCCCCTGGGAATCGTTCCTCTCCATCCTCCGGGGCCTCTGGGCCTCCGACGTGGTCAAAGCCCTCATCGTCATCCTCATCGGCTACATCGTCGCCCGGATGGTCGAGCGGGTCGTCACCTTCGCCCTCGGCAAGACCACCCTCGACAACAAGCTCGGCGAGTATCTCGGCGCCAAGGGCGACGTGAAGGCGGAGAACATCGCGGGCAAGATCCTCTTCTGGCTCGTGATGGTGATCGCCTTCGTCATCGCGCTCGACCTCGCCGGCCTCAGCGAGCAGGTCACCCGGCCCTTCTCCGACATGGTCACGAAGGTCCTGGAAATGATCCCGAACCTCATCGCCGCCGGCATCCTGCTCATCGTCACCGTGGTGGCGGCGAAATTCATCCGGGCCATCCTTACCAAGCTGCTCGACAAAGTCCAGATCGACCGCAAGCTCGGCGCCACCGACGGCCAGCCCGTCGCCAACGCCCTCGTCACCCTCGCCTTCTGGGGCGTGATCCTGATGATGCTGCCCGCCATCTTCAACGCCCTGAAGCTCGCCACCGTCACCGAGCCGCTCATGTCCATCACCACCAAGATCACCGCCTACCTGCCGAGTCTGCTCGCCGGCGCCGTGGTCATCGGCGTCGGCTACCTGCTCGGCTCCATCGTGCAGAAAATCGTCTACAATGTGCTGAACGCCGCCGGATTCGACCGCCTGCCCGCCAAGCTCGGCTACGAAGGCGAAGTCTCCGCCGAGGGCCGCAGCCCCTCCTCGATCGTCGGCTACGTCGCCATGGCCTGCGTCATCGTGCTCGCCGTCGCCCAGGCGCTCCAAAGCATGAACCTCGGCTCGCTCTCCGCCATGGCCATCGGCTTCCAGAACGGATTCTTCGACATCCTCGGCGGAGTCGTTATCCTCGGGCTCGGCATTTTCGTGGCCAACTGGGTCGCCGGCCTGCTCGACGACAAAAGCGCCACCCTCGCCAAAGTCGCCCGCGTCGCCATCATCGTCTTCGCCGCCGCCATGGGCATTTCGCAGGCGAACATCGCCCCGGAAATCAGCCGCACCCTTTTCATCGCCGCCATCGTCGCCGCGGCCTTCGCCTTCGGCGTCGGCGGCGCGATCGCCATCGGCCTCGGCGGCCGCGAAAAGGCCGCCAAAGTCATCGACAAAATCGGCAAATCCTGAGCCGCCCGACCGCCCGATCCCTCGGGCTTTTCCCCGGTCCAGCCCCCTTTCCTCGACTCGCAAGCCCTCGCCGTGACGCCCGAGCGTCCGCGCGGGGGCTTGAATTTTGTGGAGAAGGCCCAAAAAATCCGTCACGCGGCGCGAAAAATCCCGCTTTCTTGAAGGAAAGCGCTTTTCAAACGATGCTTTTTTTACAAGGTATGGGGGACCCGCCGCGCCCGCGCTTCCGAGGCTCGGCCCGTTCCCGATTCACACACACAAACTCTTCCGACCTTCACCCGATCCGATCATGAAGACTCGCTTGTTCGCCCCGCCCCTCGCCATCCTGGCGGTCCTGGCGCTGCAAAGCTGCATCGAAGACCCGCCGCCCGGCGACGCCATCTGGCGGCGCCCGCCCCGTTACGGCCACGGCGGCACCGAGTCGCCCCGCGGGAGTTCCACCACCTCGACCACCCAGCGGGAGAGCCGCTTCGGCTATTCCGGATCGTCCACCGACTCGCCCAAGCCCGCCGACAAACCCAAGGAAGAGCCCAAACCGGACCCCAAACCCGGCAACACGGCCTCCTCCGGCGGCGGCGGCGAGATGCCCTTCGCCAAGGGCGTGCCCGGCAAGCCCCTGATGGTTCGCATTCCCGGCCGCGACGATTTGCCCGAGATCTCCATCGAGCAATACGACAACTCCGGCAATCCCACCGGAAAACCGCTGCCGCCCGGCACGCCGGTCGAAATCAACGATCCCAACAACCCCGGCAAAACGGTCCAGTTCAAGGTCCCGTGAACCGGCTCGGCGGCGCTTCGCCGCTCCGGGTCTCCACCGCGATTTTCGACTTCCCCGTGGTCCCGCGCCCCGATCGCGACCCAACAGGGTTGGGTCGGTGACCAAACCCTGTTGACTCTCGTCGCGTTTCGCCTCGCGCCCTCCCCTTCCCGATCCTTTTCGTCGATGTCCCAGCTCCCGGGAGACTTTCAGCGAGTCGCCATCGCCGCTCCCGGCCTTTTGGGCGGGTCCCTCGCCCTCGCTCTCGCCGCGCGGCGGCCGTGCCCGGCCATCCGCGTCTGGGGACGCCGCGCCGAGCCGCTTGAAACGCTCCGGGCCGCGATCGCTCCGCGGGCGGACCTCGATTTTGCCGCCTCGACCGATTTCGCGGAAGCCGCCGCCGGCGCCGACCTGATCGTCCTGGCCACGCCCGTGGGGGCGATGCGGGAGACGCTGCTTTCCCTGCTCGACTCCGAGGGCCCGCCCGCGCCGGGCGCCGTGGTGACCGACATGGGCAGCGTGAAGGGCTCCGTCGTCGCCGAGCTGGAGCCGCTCTGCGCCGCGCGCGGCCTGCGCTTCGTCGGGAGCCATCCCATGGCCGGGTCGGAGCAAAAGGGAGCCGAACACGCCAGCGACGCGCTTTTTGCCGGCGCGGCCTGCCTGCTGACGCCCACGGCGGCGACCGACGCCGCCGCGCTGGAGCGGGTGGACGCCTTCTGGCGGACGCTGGGCTGCCGCACCCACCGGCTCGCGCCCGGGGCCCACGACCGGGCCGTGGCCCGGATCAGCCACCTGCCGCATGTGCTGGCCGCCACGCTGGTCGCGACCGCCTTGTCCGGCGACGGCGCGGACGCGGGAAACTACGCCGCCGGCGGCTTTCGCGACACGACGCGCGTCGCCTCCGGGCCGCCCGAAATGTGGGCCGAAATCCTGCTGGAAAATCGCGGGCCGCTCTCGGCGCTTTTGCTGGATTTTCGCGAAAAAATCGGCGAACTGCTTGTCTTCCTGGAAGCCGGCGACCGGGAAAACCTGGTCCGCTTTCTGAGCCAGGCCAAGGAACGCCGCGACGCCCTCTATCCGCGGCCGCCGGCCCCCGCCGCGAACCCACCCCTATCCTGATGTCCGAGAAACAATTTCGCGTCAAAGCCACCCCGCCCTTCTCCGCCGAGATGCGGGTGCCGGGCGACAAGAGCATTTCCCATCGCTCCGTGATGCTGGCCTCGCTGGCCAATGGCCCCTGCACCATCGACGGTTTCCTGCCGAGCGAGGATTGCCTGCGAACCGTCGAGGCGATGCGGGCGCTGGGGGTTCAGATCGACGAGACCGCCGACACCGGGCGCGGCCTCACGCGCCTGGTCGTCCACGGTCGGCATGGACGCCTCGAGGCCCCCGCCGGACCGATCGACTGCGGCAACTCCGGAACCACGATGCGCCTGCTCTCCGGCCTGCTGGCGGCCCAGCCTTTCGAGTGCGAACTGACGGGCGACGAATCCCTGTCCCGCCGTCCCATGGACCGGATCGCCATCCCCCTGCGCCTGATGGGGGCAAAAATCGAGGGCCAGGGCGAGCGCTGCACCGCGCCTCTCCGCATCCGTGGCACGGCCGATCTGAAAGCCATCCAGTACGAGTCGCCCGTCGCCAGCGCCCAGATCAAGAGCGCCGTCCTGCTCGCCGGCCTTTTCGCCGAGGGCAAGACCTCGGTCACCGAGCCCTCCCTTTCCCGCGATCACACCGAGCGCATGCTCCAATACCTGCTGGTCCGCACCACCCGCGTCGAGAATACCGTGTCGATCTGGGGCGGCCAGACCATCGAGTCGCGCGATCTGCTGGTGCCGGGCGACATTTCCAGCGCCGCCTTCTGGATCGTCGCCGCCGCCGCCATGCCCGGCGCCCACCTGCTCGTCCGCAACGTGGGCCTGAACCCCACCCGCTGCGGCATCCTGAAGGCGCTCCTGCGCATGGGCGCCCGCATCAACGAAGTCATCGACGAGGAAAACGGCGAACCCGTCGGCAGCATCGAAGTCCACGGCGGCAAACTGCGCGGCGTCGAGATCGCCGGTGACGAAATCCCGACCGTGATCGACGAAATCCCGGTTCTCGCCGTCGCGGGCGCGCTCGCCGAGGGCGTCACCGCGATCCGGGACGCCCGCGAGCTGCGGGTCAAGGAAAGCGACCGCATTTCCGCCGTCGCCGAGAGCCTCCGCCGCATGGGCGTGCCGGTGCAGGAATTCGCCGACGGCATGGAGATCACCGGCGTCTCGCAGCTGAAGGGCGCCACCGTCCGCAGCCTCGGCGACCACCGCATCGCCATGGCCTTCGCCATCGCCGGGCTTTTCGCCGAGGGCGAGACCATCATCGAAGACACCGCCTGCGTCGACACCTCCTATCCCGGCTTCGAGACGGAACTGAGGCAGTTGCAGAAGTAGAGTTCGGCAATCGGTATTCAGTTTTCAGTTTTCAGTTTTCGGTTTTCGATCGCCCGCCATCGCCAATCGCCATTCGCCCATGCCCGAATCGTCCGCGGACCCCCACCCCATCATCGCCATCGACGGCCCCGCCGCGTCGGGAAAAAGCACCGTGGCGCGGCGCGTGGCGCGGGAGTTGGGACTCGTTTTCGTGAACTCCGGGGCCATGTATCGCGCCTTCACCTGGCAGGCGCTCCGGAAGGGCGTCGATTGCTCCGATCGCGCGGCCGTGCTCGACCTGCTGGAGCGGACGGATTTCCAATGCGGCGAAGCCAACGGCGACGGCACCGTCCGCGTGGACGGCGACGATCCCGGCGACGCCCTGAACGGCGCCGACGTCAACGCCAACGTCTCCATCATCGCCGCCTACCCCGAAGTGCGCGAGCGCCTCGTCGCCGCCCAGCGCGCCTACGCCGACACCGCCGGCGTCGTCATGGAGGGCCGGGACATCGGCACCGCCGTGTTTCCCGGCACGCCGCACAAGTTTTACATCGACGCCGACCCCGAGGTGAGAGCCCGCCGCCGCCAGGCCCAGGGCCTCGCCGATTCCATCGCCGATCGCGACCGGCGCGATTCCAGCCGCGCCGCCGCGCCCCTGAGCATCGCCCCCGGCGCGGAGGTGATCGACAGCTCGGACCTCGACGCCGACGGCGTGGTGGCCGCCGTCCTGAAAATACTCGCCACCCGCGGCTTGACGCCCCGCGCCACCCGGAGAGACTGATTCCCGATGCACCCGGCTTATCGCGTAGGAAAACTGATCTCCAATCTGCTGGCGAATCTCTATTTTCGCCGCCGGATCGTGAATCCCGAAAAGCTGAAGCTGCCCGGCGGCTGCCTTGTCGTGGCCAACCACGCCAGCTTTCTCGACCCGCCCATGATCGGGAGCGCCTTTCCCGGCGACATCCATTACATGGCCCGCCGCACCCTGTTTCGCGAGGGCATCGTCGAGTGGGTTTACCGGCGCCTGAACGCCGTCCCCGTCAACCAGGACAACCCCGAACTCTCGACCATCAAGCGCATCCTCCAGCTCGTCAAAGACGGCGAAAAAGTCCTCATCTTCCCCGAGGGCGAGCGCACCTGGGACGGCGAACTGAAGGCCCGCGGCGCGCCCGGCATCGGGCTGTTGATCGCAAAATCGAAGGCCCCCATCCTCCCCGTCCGTCTTTTCGGCGCCTTCGAGGCCCTGCCGCGCGGCCATTCCTTCCCCAAGCCGGCGAAGCTTACCCTCGTCGCCGGCGACCCGATCGATTTCACCGATTTCATCGCCGAGTCCGGCCTTGCGGGAAAGGATCTCTACCAGGCGCTCAGCGACCGCGCCATGGAAGCGATCGCGGCGCTCGAGATTCCCGATCCCAGCCGCTGAAGCCCGGCAAAAACGGCTTGCACCCCCTCGCGAACCGCGCACATTAGGGCTCGCTCCGGCCGGTGGCGCGGAATACCTTCCCGAACCGGCGCCCGGGCGAATTCCCGCAAAAGCACCCGTAGCTCAACTGGATAGAGCGTCTGACTACGGATCAGAAGGTTTGGGGTTCGAATCCCTACGGGTGTGCTTTTCGGAATTCAGGTTGGGTATTCCACAATCGCAAAGCGCCGGGAGTCACCGGGAACCTCGGGCGACGGCTTCGGCGTTTTGTCCAAACATGGCGGCTCCCAAACCCCGGAGAAATCGCGTCAACCCCATCGCCGCCTTCCACTCTCGGCCGTTGTGGACGATCCGATACTGATTCCGGCGCCCCTTGCGGGACCGATACAAGCCAAATCGATGAACCTCGCCCGTTGGCCGTTGAGTCAGAACCAGCTCAAAATAGGGTTCTTCCAAGGGCCATTCCTTCGGAGGCGCCGAAATTTCGCCTTCCCTGATTTTTCGATCCACTTCAGCTCGGTGCTTTTCCCAGCGTCGCTTCGCCAGCTCCCGGCCCCACTCCGACCGCGCCCTTTTTCGCTTGATCCAACGTCCACTCATGAGCTAAGTCTATGCAATCGGCGAAACTTGTCGAAATTTAATAACTACCTGTTAGGCCAATCGACCACGCCATGACAGACCAAGCTGAATCAAAGAGCAGTCCGTTGTTCGCACTCTGGGGCGTCGTTACGTTGGTCGGACTGTTATTTCTACCGCTTGGCCTGGCCGCTGCCGAGCATTTCACGGTTGGTAGCAATCATGTGGAGCAGTTGTGTAAGCATATGGGCATCCACGATGCCCTTGACCGTGTCTATCGTCCGGTTTTGGATTTCTTTCGATGACGACGCGGCCTAACCCCCAAGATAGCAGGTGAGCTTGCCTCACTGCTATCCGTTGTTGGACGAGCCCGCCGGTGGAGTCAGGGGCGCGGGGACGGCGGCTCTTGCGGATTCGATTTTCCGTTGAGCCTCAGCGCGTTGGCGTGGGGATCGGGTTTCAAGCCGCCTTTTGAGGGGCTCCGCGGGGGCCATGAGCTTGGCGCCGGCGGCGCGAAGCTCATGCTTCGAAGGCCGGGCCGAGGGTTGGGGCGCGAGAGGCGGGTCTTAAGCCCGGATCGCGGTGTTTGTGCCGGGAAAACCGCGACAGAGGCGCGCGAAGAGACGCGACCGGCGCGGAGACGGCCTTTTGGGGAGGTGTCAGGGGGAGGCGGAGGGTCGTGGCTCATCTTCGGGGCGGAGGGCCGCGCGGTTCGATGGTGGCGAGGAGTTTCATCTCCGCGCCGCAGCGTGCGCAGCGGGGGACGGGGGGAAGGATGACGGCGGGCGCCGGCTCGTCGAGTTCGCCGCAAACCAGGGCCCGGACGCGGAGGCGGACTTTGCGCGCCGCGCCGCTCATCCAGCCATGGTGGCGCACGCGCACAAACCCCTTGGGCAGGACGTGGAGGCACCAGCGCCTCAAAAACTCCTCGGGGGTCAGGAGGATGACAAACGGGCGGTTGGTGCCGCTCTGGTGGCATTGGAGACGAAGGCGGCCCTGTCCGTCGTAGCCGAGGAGGCGACCAGGGCCGAGGGCGGACTTGAAGACGTAGCGGGCCAGGTAGCGCAGGGCGGGCTTGCCCGAGCCGGTGTGGCGCGCGTCGGCGACCCATTTGAGCCGGAAGACGTCGGGATGATCGCGCACCAGAGCGGCGTGGATCTCGGGATGGCTGTTTTTGAGGGCGATTTCGAGGCGGTTGCGGAAGCGCGCGGCCAGCGGCGCGCCGTGAACCAGGAAATCGGGCTTGTCGGGATAACGCTCGCGGCCGTCGGGCGCGAGGACCACCCCGGGGACGACGAGGTGGACGTGGGGATGGTGCTGGAGCTGGCGGCCCCAGGTGTGCAACACGGAGGTGAACCCGGGCGTGCCGCCGAGTTTGGACCGGCAGAGGTCCTTCAAGGCCCCGGCGGCCTCGCGAAGGATGAGGTCGTAGAGGATGGCGGGGCGGGCTTTGCAAACGCCGCGCAGGGAGTCGGGCACGGTGAGGGTGACCAGGAAGTAGGGCACGCCGGGGAGCAGCCGCGCCTCCTGGGTGGCGGCCCATTGTTGCTGATCGATGGCGCCGCATTGGGGGCAGGAGCGGTGGTTGCAACTGTGGTAGGAAAAGTGCCGGGCGTGCGCGTGGCAGGCGCATTGCCAGAGCCGCCCGCCGAGGGCGGGGGTGCGGC
Source organism: Akkermansiaceae bacterium (assembly GCA_024233085.1). Classification (GTDB taxonomy): domain Bacteria; phylum Verrucomicrobiota; class Verrucomicrobiia; order Verrucomicrobiales; family DEV007; genus JAEUHH01. The sequence goes on along the minus strand of JACKQC010000018.1, from coordinate 41,271 downwards.
AGGACAGCACGGCCCGCGCCGCCCGGTAATGGGCGGCGGCGAGCCGCGGAGCGTGGGCGCGCGCGAAGCGCGGCCAATGCTCGCGCAAGACCTCGGCGAGAGCCAGGGGCATGGCGGGCTGGGAGCCGGGCGGATCAGAGACCCGGGAAGTGCGCGAGGACCTCGCGCGCCTTGCTCTCGCTGGCTTCGGTCAGGTGAAGGTAAACCAGGGTGGGCTTGAGCGAGGCGTGCCCGAGATACTGGCCGACCAGGCGGATGGAGACTCCGGCGTCGAGAAGGTGCGTGGCGAAGCAATGGCGCAGGGTGTGGCAGGTGACCGGGCGATGCCCGGTCCGCCGATCCCAGCCCAGGGAAAGGACGGTGGCGCGCATGGCGGCCTGCACCGAGGAATCGCTCATCGGTTTGGAGGAGCGCCGCAAGGCATCGGGCAGGGTGGCGCCGGCGCTCTTCCAGCCGCGCCCCGGCGAGGGGAAGAGCCACTCGGGATTGCGGTGGCGCTTCCAGAAGGCGCGCAGCCGCTCGACGAGTTCCGCGGAAACGGGAATCTCGCGATCCCTGCCGCCCTTGGCCCCGACGATGCGGATGACGCCGCGCGAGGCGTCGATGTGGCCGGGCTTGAGATGGATGGCCTCGCCGAGGCGCAGGCCGCAGTGATACATCAGGGTGAAGACGGCGCGGAAGCGCCCCTCCTTGACCGCGCCGAGAAAGCGGGCGACCTCCTCGCGGCTCAGGACGTTGGGGAGTTGCTCGTCGCGTCGTATCTTGATCCGGCTCCAGCCCCTCCACTTCCGGCCGAGGTGGTCGCGGTAGAAGGCGCGCAGGGCGCAGACGGCCTGGTTGACGGTGGAGTCCTTGAGTCGGCGCTTCTGGCGCAGGGAGATGAGGAAATCGAGGACCTCGTTCTCGCGGAGTGTGGTGGGATCGCGGTGCGGGAAGGCCTCGTGGAGCTGGCGCACCCAGCAGAGGTAGGAAGCCCGGGATCGTGGCGCGAGGCGACCGAGATCGACATGGCGCTGAAAGTCGCGCCACCACTTGGCCGAGGCAAGATCCGCGGGGGACTCAGCGGACTGGCGGCGGCGTTTGGATGGGCGGGCGGACTGGGAGGGTGGTGTTGTTTTTTTTCATAAGCGCCCCAAGAAAAGATCGTCACCGAAGCGTGGCAAGGGTAGCATCAGGAGAGTCGGCGCCGCGAAGCGGCTCCGTTCAACATGGCGTGGCTACCAACAGGCTGCCCGGCGCGAGTCGAAAGCGGCCTGACAATTCAACAATCAACCTTGAAATCGGAGCGTGCTCTCAGGCAGCCTGTGGCAGCACTCTGACGTTCTGCAAAAAAGATCCGATGACACAGCACTTTCCGAGAGTGGTAGCAGCAATTGCCTTCTTGATCGGGATGATCGGGCTGGGCGTGTCATTGCCGCTTCTCGCCAGCATCAAGACATCGCTGTTTTTCCTGATCGGAGCAACGGCATGGGCATTTCTGTTATGGAGAGCGGTGAGCGTTGATTTCAAGGATGCCTTCCAGGTGGGATGGATTTGGAGTTCGATTCTCCACTTGGGCTTATTGCCGCTCAGTCTTTTCATTCCGGCGATACTCGGAACCAAATTGCCCGTCCCGATCTTTATTTTGGTGATGTTTGTATTGAGTATCGTTGGTCTATTCTTAGACTTGCGGCTTAGCACCCAGACTGGAAACAATTCAACTGCAGAGCCGCGCGAAAACCAAGATGCAGAACCCCCAAGATAGCAGGTGAGCTTGCCTCACTGCTATCCGTTGTTGGACGAGCCCGCCGGTGGAGTCAGGGGCGCGGGGACGGCGGCTCTTGCGGATTCGATTTTCCGTTGAGCCTCAGCGCGTTGGCGTGGGGATCGGGTTTCAAGCCGCCTTTTGAGGGGCTCCGCGGGGGCCATGAGCTTGGCGCCGGCGGCGCGAAGCTCATGCTTCGAAGGCCGGGCCGAGGGTTGGGGCGCGAGAGGCGGATCTTAAGCCCGGATCGCGGTGTTTGTGCCGGGAAAACCGCGACAGAGGCGCGCGAAGAGACGCGACCGGCGCGGAGACGGCCTTTTGGGGAGGTGTCAGGGGGAGGCGGAGGGTCGTGGCTCATCTTCGGGGCGGAGGGCCGCGCGGTTCGATCGTGGCAATGAGTGTCATCTCCGCGCCGCGGCGCGCGCAGCGGGGAACGGGAGGAAGGATGACGGCGGGCGCCGGCTCGTCGAGTTGGCCGCAAACCAGAGCCCGGACGCGGAGGCGGACTTTGCGGGCCGCGCCGCTCATCCAGCCATGGTGGCGCACGCGCACAAAACCCTTGGGCAGGACGTGGAGGCACCTGCGCCGCGGGAAGGCCTCGTGAAGTTGGCGCACCCGGCAGAGGCAGGTGGCCCGGGCGCGAGGCGCCCGAGATCGAGGTGGCGATTAAAGGCGCGCCACCACTTGGCGCTGGCGGGTTCAGCGGACTCGGGGCGGCGTTTGGATGGGCGGGCGGACTTGGACCGGATGGATGTTTTTTTTCATAAGCACCCCAGGAAAAAATCGCCTTCCGGTCAGCTCAAGGATCGATTCGAAGGAGTCGGCCCCTCGAAGCGGCTCCGTTCAACGAAGCGGCGCAGGTGATTCCCTCCCCGCCCGTATCACCGATCATTCATCGGGGCCAACGGGAGCGGGTCCATTGCGCGGCCAGAGCGTGGAAATTCACCGGCATTTTTCAATGACGCCGAAAGACAGCCATGAAACGCTCGTATCAGCCTGACATGGGGCCGCAACGGACCTGTCATGCGATTACGCGGCTTGCCCCCCCCCTCGCAAAGCGAGCGCAATCCTCAAGCCCGGGACGGTCGCGATCGCCACTTTTCCCGGCAAAGGGATTGATCCGGAGGCGAATCCTTCCCACACTTCCCGGATGCCCTTCCGATCGCCAAACCGCTTTCTCCTCCGCGCCGTCGCCGCCCTTGGCGCGGCCTCGATCGTGTTGCCTTGCGCCTCCGCCCGCCAGCCCAACATCCTCTTCCTCCTCGCCGACGATATGCGGCCCGACGCGATTCACGCCTTCGGCAACCCGCGCATCGAGACGCCGAATCTCGACGCGCTGGCGGCCCGCGGGACGCGCTTCACCCGGGCGACCTGCTCGTATCCCATCTGTGTCGTCAGCCGGAACGAAATTCTCACCGGCACCCACGGTTGGGAAAACGGCCTCGCCGGCATGAAGGTCGAGAATCCGCGAAAATTTCTCGCCACCTGGCCGGACACCCTGGCCCAAGCCGGTTACCAGACCTGGCACGTCGGCAAATGGCACCTCTCCGGCCGGCCCTCGGCGCGCGGCTACACCGATGTGGCCGGTCATTTCACCGGCGGCGGCGGCGCGTTCTGGAAGGAACAGCGCGACTGGAAAGGCTTCCCCGTCACCGGCTATCGCGGCTGGATTTTCCAGTCCGAGGACGGCAAGGCGAAGTATCCCGAGATGGGCGTGGGCCTGACTCCCGACATCAGCTCGAAGTTCGCCGACGCGGCGATTTCGCTGATCGAGCGCAAGCCCGGCACGCCCTGGTTTCTCCAGGTGGATTTCACCGCCGCGCACGACCCGCTCTTCATGCCGCCCGGGCTGGAGGGCAAATACACGGCCGAAGACATGAAATTGCCGGAGAATTTTCTGCCCGAGCATCCCTTCGATCATGGAAACTTCGCCGGACGCGACGAATGCCTGCTCGACTGGCCGCGCACCGAGGACGCGGTGAAGGATCTGTTGCGCGTTTATTACTCGGTCATCGACGATCTCGACACCCAGATCGGGCGCGTCCTCGCCACCCTGGAAAAAACGGGCCAAAGGGACAACACGATCGTCATTTTTTCCAGCGACCATGGCATGGGCATCGGCAGCCACGGCCTGCGCGGCAAGCAAAGCCAGTACGAGCACACCATCAACGTCCCCTTTCTCTTCGCCGGCCCCGGCATCGCGGCGGGCGCGACGACGGACGCCCAGATCTACCTGCGCGAGCTTTTCCCGACGACCTGTGACATCGCCGGCGTCGCCGTTCCCCCCTCCGTCACCGCGGCGAGTTTCGCGTCCGTGCTGCGGGGCGAAACGACCGCGCATCACGACACGATCCACGGTTACTACACCGACACTCAGCGAATGATCCGCCAGAGCGACGGCTGGAAGCTGATCCGCTATCCCCGCGCGGATCGCTGGCAGCTTTTCAACGTGAAGGACGATCCCCACGAACGCGACGATCTGTCCGCGGATCCCGCCCACCGCGAAAAATTCGAGGAACTGCGCGCCAAGCTCAACGCCTGGCGCCGGGAACAGGGCGATCCGCTGATGACGGGGGACGAGGAGATCGAATGAGGAATGGGACATCCCACCCAACAGGGTATGGTCGCCGACCCAACCCTGTTGGGTCGCGGCGCGAATCGGACGATCGCTTGACAAATTGCTTTGCATGGCAAAGTAATGTCTCGCATGAGCCAATCGCCCGATTCCCCGAACACCGACGAGGTGCAGGATAACCTGCGTGTCATTCGCGGCTTGATGGAGCGCGCCACGATTTACCGGGCCGTTTCGTCCGCGCCGGCCCTGCTCGGGGGGCTGCTGTCGCTGGCGGTGGCGGGGTACTTTCTGGCTCGGCCGGTGTCGATTTCGACGACTGCGTTTCTCGGGGCATGGCTGGCGGTTCTGGCGGTGACGGGCCTGGCGAACACGGTTCTGCTCCGGCGCGAGGCGGCGGCGCGGGGCGCGGCGTTTCCCTCGGCGCAGACGCGGCACGGTCTGGCGGCGATGGCTCCGGCGATGGGGTGCGGATTCGCGATCGGCCTCGTTTTCGCCTGGCGGTGGGAGAATCTGCCGGCCTGTGTCGTGGCCTGGGGCCTCGGCTACGGGCTGGGACTGCTGGCGACTTCGAGCTTCGCGCCGGGATCGATCCGGCGGCTCGGCGCGGCCTTTCTGCTGGCGGGCGGCGCCGGATTTGCCTGGCTCGCCTTTGCCGCCGCGCCGCCCTCACCGGCGGCGGCGTGCGCGTTCATGGGCGCGACTTTCGGCGGATTTCACCTCGTTTACGGCCTGCTGACGCGGGGAACCCGAGCCGAGCCGGCCCCATGATCGATTTCGACAAACTCGACAAGCTGATCCACGAAAAGGGCCGCCTGGCGATCATGACGCTGCTGGCGGCGCGGGCGGAGTGGCGTTTCCAGGACCTGAAGGGAGAACTGAACATGAGCGACGGCAATCTGGTGACCCACCTGCGGACGCTCTTCAAAGCGGGCTACGTCTCCATCACAAAGGAAATGGACACCCGCCCCCAGACCAAATACGCCCTGACCGAAAAGGGCCGGACCGCCTTTCGCGAATACCTCGCGGTCCTGGAGCAGATCCTGAAATCGGGTCGCTCGTGAAAAAATTTCGGCATTTTTTTGAAAGAAAACTTTGTGTCACAAAGTATAAGTCCCCAATCATGAAAATCCAGATCGCAACCCACTACGGCATGTGTTTCGGCGTCCGCGACGCCGTCCGCCACACCCAGGACCTCGCGGAATCCCGGCCCGTCACGGTGCTGGGCGAACTCGTTCACAACCCCGTCGTTCGGACGAAGCTCGACGCGCTCGGCGTCGCCCGCGGCGACCTGAACGATCCCGGCAGCGCCCGCACCGAGACGGTGGTCATCACGGCGCACGGCGCGGCCGACTCCGCGCGGCGGGACTGGGCGGCGGCGGGGCATCGGGTGTTCGACACCACTTGTCCGCTGGTGCGGAAGGCCCACCGCTCGCTGGAGTGCCTGGTGCTGGCCGGCTACCATCCGGTGGTGATCGGCCAGCGCGAACACGTCGAGGTCCGCGGGCTGACGGCGGATTTTCCCGGAGCCATCGTCGTGCTCGAGGCGGCCGATCTGGTTGAAATTCCGGCGGGCCTCGCGCGGATCGGGGTGGTTTCGCAGACCACGCAGCCGATCGCGAAGGTCGAGGCTCTGATCGATAGTATCCGGCGCGAGCATCCGGCGAGCGAGGTGCGCTTCATCGACACGGTCTGCCAGCCGACCAAGGACCGGCAGAACGCGCTCGACGCCCTCTGCCGCGACAACGACACGATCGTGGTGGTCGGGGGCCGGAACAGCAACAACACCGCCCAACTGGCCGAGACCGCCGCCGCCCGAGGCTGTCGCGTTTTTCCGGTGGAAGGCGCCGCCGATCTGCGGCCCGAATGGTTTCGCGATTCGCGGCGGGTGGGAATCACCGCCGGCACCTCGACGCTGGAGGAAACCGTGCAGGCGGTCGCCGAACGCCTCCGCCAGATGGCGATGAACCGCGGAACCTTCGCGAAAGCCGTCTGAGGCCGGATCCGCCCAGTGACAAATGGTCAAACAAACCCCAAATCCTGAAAAACGATGAACGCCGGACATTGGATCGAACACTTTCGTCAGAACCAAAACGCCTGGACCGAGCCGGACTGGGAATCGCCCGGCCCTTTCCTGGCCGACGAAGAATTGGAGCGGCGGCGCCTTCTGGCGGACTCGCTGGCGACCTTTCAACTGGGCGAAAGCGGAGGCGGCTCCCACATTCGCCGCTTTGTCCGGCAAAGCGGCGCCGGCGAAGACTACCAGATGGCCGTCGCGCTGTTCGTCCGGGAGGAGCAGCGGCATTCGGAGATCCTCGCCGGCATGGTGGGCCGGCTGGGCGGAAAGCTGAAGCGGCGACATTGGGCGAATTCGGCGTTTCGGCTCATCCGAAACCGGCTCGGCCTCGGATTCAACATTCAGGTGCTCCTGACGGCGGAACTGATCGCGGAGGCCTACTACGGGCTCCTGGGACGCCGAATCCCGGATCCGCCCCTCCAGTCCGCGTGCGCGAAAATCGTTCGCGACGAGACGAAGCACATCGCCTTTCACCGGGAGTTTTTCCGATCGATTCAGCGGAGGTGGCTGCCAATGGCGACGGGCCTGTGGAGCGCGCAGTTTCAGACGCTGTTTCTGTTCGCCGAGAGCCTGGTGTGGCTCGACCACGGGCGGTGCCTCCGGGCCTTCGGCATCGGGCGACGGGAATTTCGCGACCGGGCGCGGGCGGGATGCCGGCGATTTCTGTTTGGCGTGGCCTTTCCCGGGGGCGGCGACGGGCTATTCGAGGGAGGGAGTTTGGCGCAAAACTCGGAACTTGTCGCAAAACCGGGAAACCTATAGATTGGCGCCTGTGGATCGGGGCGATTCCCCGCTTTCCGCCGTTCAAATCATCCCAACCCCCACGACACCGTGAAGCCCCCCGTTTTTTCGCATCAGCCCGTCCGTCTCGCGACCTTCGCCGTTACCGTCGCCGTCTCGCTGCTCTCGGCCCGGCCTCCGTCCTCCCGGGCGGCCGACCTGACTCCGGAACAGGTGGCGAACATTCTGAAACAGCTCGAAGAGATCCAGGCCCGGGTCGAGGGCAATTCCACCGAACGCCATCGCGGCGCCTACGACACCTTCCTGAAGGCTTCGCAGGACGCGAAAGCCGCCTTTGCCCTCTATCTGAACTGCTCGAAGGAGGTCAACTTCGTCCGGGAAGGCCGGGACGACTCGGAATACCGCGATTGGGAAGACCGCCAGAAGGATCGGGCGAAAAACGAACCGCGCTTTCTGGAAAGCATGCAGAAACAGCTCGCGTGGCTGGCGCTCACCTGCCGCGCGGCGGAGACGAAGGAATTGAAGGACGTTTTTCCCATGATCCTCAGCTACGTCGACGGGCTTTCATCGTTGAGCGAAATGCCGGACCAATCGATTTTGCAGGGGGTGGGCGGCTCCGTTTTCGCCCAGGCCTATCACCTCGAAGACCTGCTGCGGCGCAACGAAAGCTGGGAGGAGGTGCCCTTCGACATCGCCGGCATCTACGACAAGACCATTCTCCCCCATCTGCGGAACAACGACGTCGCCCAACTGATCCCGGCCTGGGACCGGCGCATCGAGCAGGAGACGCGGATGGTCACCATGCTGGCCGCCTTCGAAAAGGACGGAAACAGCCGGGACGAGCGTCGGCAGGCGCAGAACCAGCAGCGGCAGATGCAGGAAGGCCGCGGCCAGGGCAATCAATTCCTGAAAGCGCACGACGAGGACGATTTCGCGCGCGAAACGCTGCCCGGCCTCCGGTGGGCCCGGCTGAAGGACATGTATCAATACGTCAACCAGGTGGAGGCCATGCTCGGCCTGTTGTCTTTTCTCAAGGAGAACGAGGCGCACCCCAAGGCGCCCGAGTGGCTCAAGGAAGCGCTCGGCCTGATCGGGGGCGCGGCCGAAACCTCCACGCTGAGCACACCACCCGCGGTCACGGAAACCCCGGGCACGACGTCGACCACGCCGCCCGCGCCCGGCGCCACCACAACGGGCGGGGGAACGGCGGGAGGCCGGCCCGCGGGACTCGAGCCCGCATCGGGGCAGTGAGCGGCTCGGGAGCCTTTCGAAAAGCGTGCCGGCCGGCTTCGGTCAGGCCGCGCTGACGATTTCGAACTCGATCTCTTCGGCCCCCGACAATCCGCTTTTTTCGCCCATCGGGCGCGCGAAAGCCGCGGACGGTTGCCGGAGCAGGCAATCTTCAAGAAGTTCGCGGAATTTGCGCCGCTGCATGGGATCGGATTCGTCGAGGTAGTGCGCCGCTTTGCGCAGGAGATCGTCGAGTTCCGCGCTGTCACTGAGCGGCTCGCCATCGGCGAGTCCTTCGGCCAGAAGTCGATCGAAGCGCTCTCCCTCCATCAGCCAGGCCGCCAGGGCCGTGAAGGGCTTGCCGTTCAATCGGTCGAGCAGGTAGCGCCAGGCCGATCCCGCGCTGTCCACCACGGCGTCCGTGATGGTCTCGACCCGCAGTTTGACGACCGGCGCCTCCCACTCCGTCACGGGTGTCTGCCGCGCCAACACCCGCACGCGGTCGCCCGAGGCCTCGCCGAAATGAAAAAGCACCCTCCAGGGATCGAGCGCCGGCATTTCAAAATTTACCCCCTCGAAGTGCGCATGCAGCCGGTCCACCTGGAGCAGCAACAGCATCGCCTCGCGCGGGGTGAAGGTTCCCCGCTGCGCCGCCAGCGTCATCAGGCTGAAACCGCGGACGCCCTCCGCCGCCACGAGCGTGAAGTCTTCCGTGCAGACCAGCGAGCGCGTCCGCACCACGTTGGGATGCTCGCGAAGGTAAGCGTGACTCATCTTCCGGTTCACCGCGCCGAGCCCGCAATGGCCGAGCAAACGTTCCGGCGGCAGGATACGAAGGTCGATCCGCTCCGGACGCGACTCGAGACGGCCATGTCGGCGCGCCGGCTTCGCGCGAAGCGCGAAAGGCGTGTCGCCGTCCGGACAGAAATCCTCGTGAATGAGCCGCCAGTGATCCTCCACCGTGTCCTCGAGTTCGGCCGATTCGCAACACAGGCGGCAGAGCGGCCCGCGGGGCAGAAAGTCCGAGTTCGGAATCCCGCCCGCGTCCGGCCGTGCCGGCATCTCCCGCAGGCCCGCCGCGCGAATCAGCGTCTTTTTCAACGATTTCAGCTCGTGAATGGCGACGGGACCCGGCTGGCGGCGCAGGTTTTCCAACATCGCGGCCAAAGGCCCGTGGAGGGGTTTGGCGGCCTCGTCCGCGCCGGGCGCCGGCAGCGAGCCCCCCTCCAGGACCGCCTGAAGCAGCCGACCGGCCATCCCGATCCACCGCACGGCCAGTTCGCCGTCCGCGACGGGTTTCTCTTCCCGCTCGAATCCCAGATCCGTCAGCCGCAGACTCAGAAAACACCCCCGCTCCAGCACCACCGCAAAATCGTCCAGACACACGGCCGACGCCAGGCGCGGATGATTGGACAAAAACACCGCCGCCTCCGCGAGTTGCAACACGAGCCGCAATCCCGCGAGCGGTGGAAGTTTCGGCGCCCGCGCCAGGTAATCGCCGAGACGCTCGCCCTCGACGAACTCCGTCACGTAGAAATAGTCGCCCGCCTCGTCCTCGCCCGCGTCGAGCACCCCGGCAATCCGCGGATGCCGAAGACCGGACGCCAGGTTCACGCGTTCTTTCAGCGACTGAAACCGCGCGTAGGACGCCGTTTCGGAGCCACCGGGTTTGCGGATTTCCACGAGCCGAACGCTCTGGGTGTCGAATCCGAGAAAACCCGCGCCACCTCCGGGCTGTTCGAAGAGTTTTTGCGCCTGGCCATCGGGATCGAGACCGAGCCGGTAAGGACTGGATTCAGGGAAATTCATGCGGAGAACGGCGGAATTCAGGGAAACGGGAACCAGACCCGGATAACGCCTCCGAAGTCTGGAAATTTTTGAAATTATATTCGGAAGTTTTCCAATTTCAATAATTTTTGCAAATTCGAGAGCAAAAACCGCGAAAAATCGCGATTCGGTGGCGCGATTCCCGTTTTTTCCGCCACGTCAACGCGGCGACACGCGAAGGAGCGCCAGCCCGCCCTGGCCTCCCCGACCGTGCACGGCGAGTTTGGCGCAAACCCGATCCTTGGGCTCCCCCTCGAGGAACCGCGCGAGGCCGCCAAAATCACCCGGCGTATCCGAACCGGCCGCTCGCTTCAATCCCCAATCAAGGGCATCGCCCGGCCCGTTTCGGCGCTCAGAAAGGCGGTGTCGACGATCTGCTGACCGATGCGCGCCGTCTCGATGCTGAGCGGTCCCTCGATTGGCAAGCCGTTGGCCAGACAATGCAGAAAATACTGCACCGGATTCGCCAACGGCGCCTCCAGCGCCGGCGCCTCGACCTCGAAGCCCTCGGGTCTTTCCCGCGTCTGCACCCGCACCGTCGCCCCGTAGTCGTAACTGGCGATCGTGCCCTCCGTGCCCACCACGACGAAACCGCATCGCGGCTGCGGCTGGTGGGTCCAGGGATCGGAAAAGGTCCCCCACCGCGTTTCGAATTTCGACAGTCCCGACGTGTAGCGCGCCACGGTGACGCTGTGTTCATCCACCTCGAGTCCCTCGGGCCGGTCCCACATTGCCATCACCTCGACCGGTTTTTTTCCGCCGTGAAACCAGGTGCCGAGCGTGGTGCCATATCCCAGGTAGTCGAGCAGGCTGCCGCCGCCCTCCGCCTTTTTGTAAAACCAGCTCGCATCCTTCTCCGCCGCCGTCGGTTCCCTCTCGATCTTGTCCGCCCCGTGCCAGAGGGGGCCGCGGTTGCCGTCGTGGAAATGGACCTCGCGCACCTCGCCGATCGTTCCCGATCCGATCAGCTCGTGGGTTTTCACATGCGCCGGCACCCAGCGCAGCGGCCAATTGACAGCGAGCTGTTTTCCGGTCGCGGCCATGGCGGCGATCATGCGATCGGCCTCGGCCAGCGAGGCGGCGAAGGGTTTCTCCATCAGGATGTGAACGCCGTGGGGCGCCACCCGCTCCGTCCACTCCGCGTGACGGGCCGCGGCGGGGCAGAGAATCACGACATCGGGCTCGGTCTCGACCAAACAGGGTTCGATGGCCGAGTAAACCCTGTTGGGTGGGATGCCGAATTTCTCCCGCGCCTCCGCCATCCGCTCCGGCTTTTCGTCCGCGATGGCGACAATTTCCGCGTCCGGATGCTCGTGCGCCATCCGCAGCAGGTCGCCCATGTGGAAATGGTCGAAATTGATCCCGGCAACTCGAAAAGGGACGCGCATGGGATCAGTCGTCACTGACTTTGGTTTTGTCCCAAAAAGTGAGGAAAAAGATGACGGCGATCACGGCGGCCACGATGGCCGGAAAAATCCAGAAAGCCTTCCACTGCTCCATCGCCTTTCCGATCAGCGCCGCGTCGACGGATTCGGGAAGATCCACGGCGAACATTTTCATGAGTTTTTGTCCAAATCCGAGAGTTTCCTCGGGCCGGGCGGCGCCGATCGCCTCGGCGAGGGCGCCGGAGTCGGCCAACCGGGACGCCTGCCCCTCCTTGATCCCCATCCACGCCTTTCCGAAAACGATGGCATACCCGACATACATGCCGATTCCCTGGGTGATAAACACCAACAGACTCTGCGCCTGGCTGCGAATCTCCCGCGGAGCCACGTGGTCGGTGTACATGAACCCGGTGACAAAAAAGAAGTCATAACAAATGCCATGGAGGGCGATCCCGATGAAGATCATCCAGGCGACCTGGTCGGGGGCGCCGAAGGCGAAAAGCAGGTACCGCGCGACCCAGGCCAACATACCCACAATAATCATCCACTTCACACCCAGACGCCGGAAAAAGAAGGGAATCAGCAGCATGAAGACGATTTCCGACATCTGGCCGATCGTCATCGTCGAGGCGGCCTGCTCGAATCCCGAATTCGCGAGAAAGTCGCCCGTCTTCCCGAAATAGTAGGCCAGAGGAACGCAAATCAGGCCCGAACAGATGAAGAAAACGAAAAAGGCGGGCTTCTTCAAAAGCCTCCACGCGTCCATCATGAGAAGATCCCGGCCGTCGATTCGCTTGCCCTTGGCCGGCGCGGGCGTGTGGGGAAGAAAAAAGGAATACGCGCCCAGGAGGACGGCGCTGATCGCGGCGAGTTTCATGATTCCGAGGTTCGCGCTCCAGCCGAGGAACCCCACCAGCAACCCGGCGGCGATCCAGCCGATGGTTCCCCATACCCGAATCTTCGGAAAATCGATCCGGCTCAAATGGGTGAACCCGATGGTGTTCGCCAGTCCCAGCGTCGGCATGTAGCAGAGCATGTGGGCCAGGAACAGCTTGCCCATCAGCTCACCTTTTCCGGCCTCGGCGGCTTGGGCGGCAAAAAAGATCAGGCCGCCTCCCACGAGAAACAGAAATCCCATGATCACCTGCGAGGGAAAGAAACGGTCGGCGATGACACCCAGAAACAGTGGGGCGAAAATCGCGCCCAGTGGAACCGCGGCGTAGGCTTTTCCCACCTGATCTCCCAGGCCGGCGGCGCCCAGCGCCACGTTGATCGTCGAAAACCACGATCCCCACACGAAAAACTGCAGAAACATCATCACGGACAACCGGATGAAGACGGAGGATCGGTTTTCGGCGCTCATAAGCAAAATGGATTTCGGGTCGTTGCGGGTTTGGAAACGGGGTGGCTTCGAAAGGGGGCGATGTTGCACGGTTTTTCGGCGAAGGGCAATCCCGCAGGCGCGGAAAACCGCGGATGGACGGGAGAGTTTCTCCTCAGATTTCGTCCTCGGCCGGTTCGCTGCGCCAGGCGTCACCGGCGCTGGTCTGCACCAGCGGCCCCATCGTCAGGCGCTGGCCGCATTCGAGCACGCGGTGGGGCTGATCGAGACGCTCGCAGCTTTCGACAAACTCGTCGGTTTCCTCCGTGTTGAACTCGAACATGTGGTAGTGGCAGGGGATCACGAAGCTGGCGCTGATGGCCTTGCCGAGGGCGGCCGCCTGAAAGCCGTTGAGGTTTCCCGCCACGCCGCGCTCGGGCTTGTTTCCGTTGATGGGCAGAAAAGCGATGTTGATTTTCCACCGGCGCACTTCCTTGACCAGAGAGTCGTGCCACAGCGTGTCGCCGCTGTGATAGAGCGCGAATTTGCCGCAGGTCACCACGTAGCCGAGGTGGCGGACGCGGCCCTGTTCGTCGTATTCGATCTCGTTATGGGCGGCGGTGATGCCGTGAATTGTGAAGGGCCCCACCTCGACGAAATTCCCCGCGTCCACCGGCACGAATTCCGGTCCCGCCGGACCGAGCCGGCGGCGGGCGAAGTCGACGTTCGCCTCCGGCAGCACCAGTTTCAGCCCCGGACTGGCGGCCGTGAGCGGCAGCAGCGTCTCGGCGTCGAGGTGATCGGTGTGGTTGTGGCTCGAGGTCACCACCTCGAGCCCGGATAGCCGGTGAGGATCGACGGCACGCTCCGTCATCCTCACGTGCGGCCGGTCGGTGCCCTCGTATTTGCGGGTCAGCGAATCGGACAGGTAGGGATCGAAAAGCAGGCCGTGCCCCCTCCATTTCACCAGGAACCCGCTCTGCCCCAGCCACCAGACGTGAATCGCGCCGGTCACGCTGTCGACTTCGTTGAAGTCGGCGATCAGTTCGTCGTCTTTCTGAAGGGGGACGATCACTGCGGTCGGTGTTTCGGGTGGCTTGGGGATGCGGCCTCGAGCGCCGCGAAGGGTCGTCAAAAAAATTGCGGCACACCGCCTCAGCCGTCCAGTCCCCGTTCCCGTCTCACCCTGCGCACCCCCTCCACCATGTTCTCGAGTTTTTGCCGCGCCGCCCAGCGCGCCGTCTGGCTCAACCCGCAATCGGGCGCGAAGACGAGCCGGTCCGCGGGCGCGAATTCGAGGCAGGCCCGCACTTTGTCGGCCACCAGCTCCGGCGTCTCGATGAAGTAGCTCTTCACGTCGATGATCCCGACGGCGACGTCCATCCGCTCGGCCACTTTACCGATGATTTCCAGCTCGGCGTATTCGCGGCTCGCCATCTCCAGATGCAGCTCGTCGACTTTCAGCTCCAGAAAATCCGGAAACAGCGGCGCATAACGCCGATACCCGACCGCGTGCCCTTTGTAGTTCCCGAAACACAGGTGGGTGCACAGCCGCATCCGCCCCACGACCGGCTCCACCGTCCGGTTGAAAATGTCCACGAAGCGTTTCGTGTCCTCGCGGTGCCCGTAGCAACTCATCGATGGCTCATCGACGCAGACTTCCTCGCACCCCGCGTCGGCCAGGCGAACCAGCTCCTTTTGCACGATGGGCAACAACTCCTCGGTGATGACATAGCGATCCGGGTAGCGATGTCGCGGATGTTTCGGCTGAATGCGGCCGCTCATCGTGTAGGGACCCGGCACACTCATCTTCAGCCGCTGCCCCGCCGGCGCCAGCCGACGCAGCCGCTCGTACTCCCCCACCGTTCCCAGGCCCCGGGGCGCGGCGATCCGCCCGACGATCTCGTGTTTTCCGCGCTGATCGTGCGCCGGTGGCCCGAAGCGCCGCGGCGAAGCCGGCTCCAGCGCGATCCCATTGAGGTAGCCGTAAAAGCTCAGATTGAAATCGAGCCGCGTCTGCTCGCCGTCGGTGATCACGTCCAGCCCCGCCCGAAGCTGATCCTGAATCGCCACCATCGCCGCGTCGTCCTGCATCTCGGCGAGATCCGCGCTTCCAAACTGGTCAAGATTCCGCGACGCGAATTCGAGCCAGCCCGGAAACGGATAGCTGCCGATGACACTGGTGCGGAGGGGCTTTTCTTTCATTCGTCTCGACCGTGATCGAAACTTTCATACATGGAAATCCCCCCCCTGTCACACGGATTCCCGGCCCTTCCGACCCGGCGAAGCCTCGCCCCGCAAATCGCCCGAGCGTTCGCTCGTGCCCGTTTTTTCCGCGCCTTTGTTTGCCGGAGGGGGTTCAATGCCGCAAGCCCTCACCCGCCAGCCCGCATGAAACCCTCCCTCCCCGCCTTTTTCGCCACCGTGTTGTCCGTTTCCGCGCACGCCAGGGACGCCGCCTCGGCCGACGGCGACGGGAGCGTCAGTGTGGCCGGCGAACCGCGACAATGGCACAAGGTCACCCTCACGCTTGACGGTCCGTTCGCGAAAGAAACCGACCGGGCACCGAACCCCTTCACCGACTACCGGATGACCGTGACCTTTGTCCACGAGTCCGGACAGCCGCGACTCATAGTGCCGGGATATTTCGCCGCCGACGGCGACGCCGCCAACAGCTCGGCCGATGCCGGCACGAAATGGCGCGCCCACCTCGCCCCGCCCAAACCTGGAATCTGGACCTACACCATCGCCTTCGCGGGTGGAAACCGCATCGCCCTGAACGAAACGGAAGACGGAACCCCGCTCGCGCCCTGGGACGGCCTGACCGGAGAGTTCACCATCGCGCCGACCGACAAGTCCGCCCCCGATTTTCGCGCCCGCGGCTGCCTTGAGTATGTCGGCGAGCGCTATCCGCGCTTCGCCGGAGACGGCACCCGCTTTCTCAAAGCCGGCGCCGACGCGCCCGAAACCCTGCTCGCCTTTGCCGACTTCGACGCAACCCGCGCGAGCGCCGCGAAGAAAAACGTCCCGCTCAAAACCTGGTCGCCACACGTCAGGGACTGGCGCGAGGGAGATCCGGTCTGGAAAGACGGCAAAGGGAAGGGCCTCATCGGAGCGCTCAACTATCTCTCGTCGAAAGGCGTGAACGCCTTCTCCTTTCTCCCCTACAACGCCGGCGGCGACGGCGACGACGTGTGGCCCTTCCGCGAGCGCGACGACAAGCGGCACTACGACTGCTCAAAGCTCGACCAGTGGGGCATCGTCTTCGACCACGCCACGGCGCGCGGCCTGTTTCTCCACTTCAAACTCCAGGAAAACGAAATGGACGACAATCGCGTCGGACACGACGCGAAAGTCGGCCGCGTCCCCGAGTCGCTCGACGGCGGCGAACTCGGACCCGAGCGAAAACTCTACCTCCGAGAGCTGATCGCCCGTTTCGGCCACCATCCCGCGCTGAACTGGAATCTCGGCGAGGAAAACACCCAGAGCCCCGGCGAACAGCGCGACATGGCGCACTACCTTCGCGAGACCGATCCCTACCGCCATTCCATCGTCGTCCACACTTTTCCCAACAAACAGGACAAAGTCTACCCGCCTCTGCTGGGTCGCCAATCCGACCTCACCGGCGCTTCCCTGCAGAATCCCTGGAACGTCGCCCACCAGCGCACCCTCAAATGGATCGAGGAATCCACCCGCGCCGGCAAGCCGTGGATCGTCGCCAACGACGAGCAGAACCCCGCCAGCGACGGCGTGCCGCCCGATCCCGGATACGCGGGACACAGCGGAGAGGCCCGCGCCGCGGGAAAGACCTATACTCTGCACGACATTCGCAAGCTGTGCCTCTGGGGCACGCTGATGGCCGGCGGCGCCGGGGTTGAGTATTACTTCGGTTATAAGCTGCCCGAAAACGATCTCCTCTGCGAGGACTTCCGCTCCCGCGACCGAAGCTGGGAGTACTGCCGAATCGCGCTCGACTTTTTCACCGAAAACCGCGTGCCCTTCTGGGAGATGACAAACGCGGACGAACTCGTCGAAAATGCCGCCCATGACAATTCGCGATTCGGCTTCGCCAAGCCCGGGGAAATCTACCTCGTTTACCTCCCCGACGGAGGCGGCGCGCGGCTCGATCTCACCGGCGAAGAAGGCGAGTATGGCCTGAAGTGGTTCAACCCGCGCGAAGGCGGCGGCCTGTCGGAAGGCTCCGTGCCCAAAGTCAACGGCGGCGGGAAGGTCGCCCTCGGAGCGCCCCCGGCCGATCCCGGCGAAGACTGGCTGGCCGTCGTCCGGCGCGCAAACTGACCCAAGTCAGGACTCGTCGCCAAGACCCGCGTAGAGCTTGGCCAGGCGCCGCGCGTGCTCGTCGTAGGCGCTTTCGAAAAGCTCGGTCGCGCGCGCGTTTCCCACCTGGTTGGCCGCCGCCAGCACCCTCGGCGGTTGCCCGGCCGCCGTCAGCCGCGCCGCGATTTCCGCCTTGATCGCGTTGACCACCATGCAGCCTCCCACCGTCGAAAGCGGAGCGACCTTTTCCGCCAACCCCTCGATCGCGACGCCGGCGTCGCCCGCCGGCGCACCCGTGTCGAGAACCACGTCGGCGAAATCCGTCAGCTTCCTCCCGTCGGCCCGCTTCGATTCGCTCGCCGCGGCGTGGTCCGCGCTCACCAGAGCCGCCACAAACACGCCGCGCCGCCGGAATTCCTCCGCCATTTCGACGGGCACCACATTGGTGCCGCTCGACGACACCACCAGCGCCGAGTCCGCCGCGTCGAGGGCGAAGTTTCTCAGGATGCGCGCCGCCAGCCCGGAAACGTTTTCCAGAAACATCGCCTGCCGCTGGCCGTTCGCCCCGACGACCAGATTGTGAAAAGTGAGCGACAGCTCCACGATCGGATTGAAGCCCGGAAACGAACCGTAACGCGGCCACATTTCCTCAACCAGAATGCGGCTGTGCCCCGATCCGAAAAGGTGCACCATCCGCCCGGCCAGAATCGTCTCGGCGAACCGGTCCGCCGCGGCCGCGATCGCATCCCGCCGCGCCCTCACCCGCGCAAGGGCGATTTCACAGGCGTCAAAGTAGCTTTCGGAGGGGGAATTCATCGATTTTTGCCGTGTTTTCGACCCAACCCTGTTGACCGCCCGACCTAACCCTGTTCACTCGTCGACCATACCCTGTTGGATCGTCGCGTTGTAAACCGCCCCGTAGGCGCCGGCCCACTCGCCCAGCTCGGCGCGCCGCAGTTCCACCCGCGCGCCGCCGGGCCGCCATTCGAATTCATCCAGCCAGTGCGACACGCGGGGCTCGATCTGCTTCCACGCCTTCGAAATGCCGCCGCCAATCAGCACCACCTGCGGATCGATCACGTTGGCGATCGACGATATCGCCGCCGCCAACGCCCGCATGGACTCGTCCCAGATGCGCTCGGCCTCTTCGTCCTTGCCCCCCGCCACGGCCTCGACCAGCGCCAGCGTCGTGCCGAAGCGCCCCCCGGTTCTTTCGACAATGTTGTGATTTCCCACAAAATCCTCCAGCCCGCCCGGCGCGCCGCAGATGGTCCGCATCTCGCTGTGAAAATCGATCGACAGATGACCGAGATGCCCGGCGCGTCCGATGTTTCCGCGCAGCAGTTTCCCGTCGGCCACGATGGCGCCGCCCACGCCCGTGCCCAGCGTCAGCAGCACCACATCCCGCAGGCCCTTGGCGCCTCCCTGCCACAGTTCCCCCATCAGGGCGGCATGCGCGTCGTTGAGAACGGCGCCGGGTTTACCCAAAACATCGGCCCACACGAAACCCTCGAGCCCGTCCAGACGGTTCGGCAGGCTCGCGATGGCACTGCCGTCACGGCGGGCCAGTCCCGGCGCGGAGACTCCGGCGATTTCGGCCTCCTTTTTCGCCCTTTTCTCGAGCGAATCCACAAGTCCTCTCGCCTCGACTCCGAAGGCGGGCACATTTCCCTCCCAATCCCCGTCACGCGAATCGACGGAGTCCTTCGCCAGCATTTTCCCCTTCTTCAGATCGAAGAAGCCGCCCTTGATCTGGGTGCCGCCGAGGTCGATGCCGATGCCGTAGTTCATGTCTCAAGAGTCTCCGGAGAAGGCGGCGACGGTCCGCGTGCTTCGGGGGAAATTCAATCGTTTTCCACGATGTCACCGCGGCAATAGAGGGTCAGGACTCCTATCGCACAAGCAATCGCCGAGCCGGCCATCGCCCATCCGGCCAAACAGCTCGCCCACCCCTCGCTCGCGGAAAGCTGGACGGTTTTGCCGTGTTCCTCAACGATCCAGAAATCGCCCTCGCGCCGCCCGGCCGGGAAAGCCGAACCACCAATTCGAATCACGATCACTATGTTCGTCACCCAAGCCAAAAAGAAAATGCCGAGAAGGATGGCCGACCAACGCTTTCCAATTGAACTAAACGAAAATTTCCCGGGCTCGATCACTTCGCTCTTTCTTGAAACGTTCGACTACAAGTCCCGCCCCTCGCTCACCGACCAGCCGCCGTCGACGGCGAGCACCTGTCCGGTGACGAAACGGGCGGCGGGTCCCAGCAGAAAAACCACCGCCCCGTCGAGGTCTTCGGGCATCCCGACGCGCCCGCCGTCCAGCGGTTGCTTGAGTTTCACGAACTCCATGATGGCTTCGTTTTCCCGGGCACGCCCCGACATCGGCGTTTCGACCAGGGCCGGCGCGACGACATTGACGCGTATATTGTCCTTCGAATAATAGGCGGCGAGCGATTTCGAAAAACCGATGACCGCCGACTTCGCCGCCGCGTAGGCGTGCGAGGCGAAAAATTCCGGCGACGGCGAAAAGCCCAGCACGCTTCCCATGTTCAGGATGGCGCCTCCGCCGCCCTGAGCGCGAAACTGGCGGATCGCGGCCCGATTCGACCAAGCCAGCGCGGTGAGGTTCTGGTCGATCGTGAATCGCCAACCTTCATCGGTCACTTCATGGAGCGGCCCGTCACCCCGGGACCGGCCACTTCCTCCGGCCACGTGATAGAGACCGTCCAGGCGCCCGAATTCCTTCACCAGATCGCCGATCAAGGCTTCGGCCGTGCCGGATTCCGACGCGTCGCCGCGGATTCCGAGCGCGACCGATCCTCCACCCAGAGTGTCCACCGCCTCGCCGAGCCGGTCCGGCGAGCGTCCGCAAATCCCCACCCGCGCGCCGGCGGCGACCAGCGCCCGGGCGGCCGAAAACCCCAGCCCGCCGGTGCCGCCCACGATGGCGAAGACGTGATTTTCGAGGGAAATCATGGAGAAAACTTTGAAACGAGGACGGATGGAATCTTCCGTGAATCCCGGCCAAAGGGAAAACAAATTTGGAATAATTTTTTCTCGACATCGCCGGAAAATTTGCTTACGCATGAGTTGGCCCGATGAGTTTTTCCCAAAATGGAAACCAAAGTGTTGGCGAAAGCGTCGCCCGATCCGCGCGGGGCGCGGCCATCGTTTCCGTTTTCCTTTTCCTGTGCGGTTGTGACGGCGACCTGATGGATCAGTTCGAACGATTCGCCATTCCCAGACCCGCCGGCGAGCGGATGGTGATTCCCAAAGACGACTACCCGACGGAGCGGGTCCTGACCAACCAGTCCGGCGCCCAGATCAAAGCGAAAATCTGGGAACGCACCGCCACCCACGTGGTATTCGACCGCGTTGCAGACAACAAGCGCTTCTCCTATCCCATCGCGCTGCTCTCGCAGGCCGATCAGGATTTTCTGTACGGGCTCCCCATCCCGCAATCCACGGGCGCCAAACCGGTCGCCGCCCGGGTTAAGGACCGAAATGACGAAATCGCGAAGCTGAACAAGGAAATCAATCGCCTCTATACTCAACTCGAAGACCCAACGATCGGGTACGCATCTCCAAAAGGCCGGGGAATCCGGCGGGAGATACAGCGACTCGAGTCCGAGGTCGTCAAATTGCGCCTCCAGATCGACGAAATTCGGAATCCATGACAAGAAACGTCATCCGCAGACCGCCGTTTTGGCTGATTGCCGCCCTGTTTCCTGTCTCCTGCGGTCCGCCCCAACAACCGGGGGAAGACGACAATGGGTTGGTCCAATTGCCCGTCGTCCGCACGCTCCGAGACTCGAGCGGACGTGAATTGGAGGCGACGATCTTGCGACGATCTGGAACAACGATCACCGTCATTCGGAAGGCAGACTCCAAGCGGTTCGACATTCCAATCGCCAATCTTTCGCCCGCCGATCAGGAATTCGTTTCCAAAATTTCCCGGGAATCCTCCGGCAGATCCCCCAGTCTGTCCCCCTCGGCCGATTCTCCCTATATCGCCAATCGTCTCAAGTCGATCGAAGACCTGAAAGGCCGAATCAAGACCCTCGAGATCGAGTCCGACTCGGCGGGAGCGGGCACCATGAGACAGAAAAACCTCCAGTCTCAAATCAAGCAGCTCGACAGAGAAATCTCCGAATTGTCGGCCGCCATCGAGAAGTACAAAATCTCGAATCCGCATTGAATTCCGCCAATGCGTCGGGAAGAATTTCCCCAGATGCCCATTCGGTCTCGATTCGTCAAAATCTGCGCGCTTTTCGGCCTCCTCTCGACCGTTGTCCCAACGCCGTTCGCGGCCGAAGGTGCCCCCGTCTCCTTCACCACCGAGATTCGCCCCCTGATCTCCGAAAAGTGCTTCACCTGCCACGGGCCGGATCGGAAAAAACGGAAGGGCGACCTGCGGCTCGACACCCGCGCGGGGGTCGAAGATAGCGGAATCATCGTGCCGCGGAATCCGGAAGAAAGCGAATTCGTGAAACGGCTTTTCACCGCCGATCCCGACGAAGCGATGCCGCCGCCGGACTCGAATCTGGTCCTGTCCAATTCCGAAAAGACGCTCCTGCGCCAGTGGATCGCGGAGGGCGCGGAATACGAAGAGCACTGGGCCTTCACGCCCCTGGCCAAACCGCCGTTTCCCGGCGGAACCGAGGGCAGAGACCGGCCCGAAAACCCGATCGACCGATTCGTCGCGGCCCGCCTCCGAGACGAGGGCCTCGAATTCGCTCCCGAGGCGGACCGGCCCACCTTGGTTCGCCGCGTGACGCTCGACCTGACCGGTCTTCCTCCGGCGCCCGAGGCGGTCGCAAAGTTCGTCGCCGACCCCGATCCCGACGCCTACGAAAAGCTCGTCGACGAGCTGCTTCGGTCAAGACACTACGGCGAACGCATGGCTCTGCCCTGGCTGGACGCGGCGCGCTACGCGGACTCGAACGGGTTTCAGCAGGACGGCGACCGGCACCAATACATCTGGCGCGACTGGGTGGCGCGCGCGATGAACGACAACCTGCCCTTCGATCAGTTCACCGTCTGGCAGCTCGCCGGCGATCTGCTCGAAAACCCGACCGAGGACCAACTGATCGCCACCGGCTTCAACCGCAATCACATGCTCAACGGCGAGGGCGGCGCGATCGCCGAGGAACAGCGGAACAACTACGTGTTCGATCGCGTGGACACCACCGCCACCGTCTGGCTCGGCCTCACCCTGGCCTGCGCCCAGTGTCACGACCACAAATACGACCCCCTGACCACCAAGGATTACTACAGCTTCTTTGCCTTCTTCAACAACCTCCCCGAAAACGGAGGCGTGGACAAACGGATGGGCCGCATCCAGGTCGCCGAGCCCGCCCTAAGTCTCGCGTCCGAGGCTCAGACCGCCCGCGAACGCGAAATCGCGAAGGGCATCGCCGCCCTCGACAAAATCCTCAAAGCCGCCGCCGCGGAGACCGACAAAGCGGTCCCGGCCTGGTGGGCGGCCCGGCCCGATCCGAAAAAACTGCCGGCAAAACTCCGCCCCGTTCTCGACCACCCCTACGAGGCCGTCGTTCCCGCCGAACAGCGCCTCATCGTTTCCGAATACCTCAAGCAGGCCGGACCTCCCGAACTCGCCAAAGCCCAGCGCGAAAAGGAGGCGCTCGAGGCGCAACGCGAGACCCTCCGGCGCGAGATCCCCGTGGTCATGGTCATGCGGGAGCGCGAGGGCGAGCCGCGGGAAACGCACATCCTCGACCGCGGCGATTACCTTTCTCCGAAGGAAAAAGTCGAGCCGGCCGTGCCCGAGGCCTTTCCCCCGCCGCCCGCCGGCGCCCCGGCGAACCGGCTCGGCCTCGCGCGCTGGCTTGTCTCCGACGCCAATCCCCTGACCGCCCGCGTCACCGTCAACCGCCAGTGGCAGATCTTTTTCGGGGCCGGCCTGGTCAAGACGGCCGAGGATTTCGGCCTCCAGGGCGAGTCGCCGAGCCATCCCGACCTGCTGAACTGGCTGGCGGCGGACTTTCGCGAGTTCGGCTGGGATGTGAAACGGCTTCACCGGCTCATCGTGACGAGCCGGACCTACCGTCAAAACTCGGCAATCGGCCCCGCCCAATGGGAACGCGATCCGGAAAACCGCCTGCTCGCCCGCGGCGCCCGGTTTCGGCTGCCCTCGATGCTGTTGCGCGACCAGGCGCTCGCCCTCGGCGGTCTGCTGGTGAAAACGATCGGCGGTCCTCCCGTCTATCCCTATCAGCCGCCCGGCTTGTGGGAGGAGTTCAGCTACGAAAAATTCGGCTACACTCCGGACCACGGAGAAAAGCTCTACCGCCGCAGCCTCTATGTCTTTTGGCGCCGGACACTGGGACCGACCACTTTTTTCGACACCGCCAACCGCCAGACCTGTTCGGTGAAGCCGCTGCGAACCAACACGCCGCTGCACGCGCTGATCACGTTGAACGACCCGGCCTTCGTCGAGGCCGCCCGTGTTTGGGCCGAGCGGATCGTGCGCGAGGGCGGCGCGACCCCCGCGGAGCGGCTTGGCTGGGCTCTGCGCGCAGCGACGGCCCGCGCGCCGAAACCGGACGAGTTGAAAATCCTCGAGCGCGCGCGGGTGAAGGCGCGCGATCACTTCGCCAGTTTCCCGGCCGAGGCGGAGGCGCTGCTCGGCACCGGCGAATGGGAGCGCGATCCGTCGCTCGATCCGGTCGAACTGGCGAGTTACGCCCAGGTCGCGCAGTTGATCCTCAACCTCGACGAGGTGCTGAACCGCGAATGACGAAGCGGCCGCGCCCAACAGGGTAGGGTCACCGACCTAACCCTGTTTGGTCAGCTCGGCAACGGCTTCGTCGGGGATGGGGGCGACCATTTTCAGGCCGCTGGGAACCGACTCGGGGATGGTGCTCCGTAGATCGCGGGCGCTTGGGCTGGTGAGGGCCTTGAGAAACTCGACCAGGGCGCCGACTTCGTCATCGTCGAGCGCGAGCGGTTCCTTCACCTTTTCGTCGAGAGTGCGGAGGACGTCCGTGAGGATTTCCTCCTCGTCATGAACGGCGCCGCGAAATTCGGGCTCCAACTGGGTCTTGTCGTAGCTCCGCAGTTGCCCGACCGGGTCCAGTCCCTGTCGAACGGCGGCCTCGAGCGTGCGGTAGGCGCCGTTGTGCATGTAGGGGCCGGTGAGTTCGACATTCCGCAGCGGCGGGGTGCGGAAGGCGTATTTCTGGTCGAGGCCGGCGTTGCTGCGATGGGCGATGCCGTAGTCGGCGTCCTCGTTGTGGTCGGGACCGGGGCCGATCGGAATGACGCCGATGTTGTGCGGTTCCTGGTCGGTCATGAGGCGTCCGGAGTGGCATTCGAAGCACTTCGCCTTTCCGTAAAACAGCTCCGCTCCCTGGAGTTGGCGGGGGTTCAGGGCCGAGTCGTCGCCGGCCAGGTAGCGATCCCACGGGCTGTCGAGAAAGGTGAAGGCATCAATTTCGAAAGCGGCGATGGCGTTGGCGGCGTGGCCGAAGTGCAGTTTTTCCAGCGGAATGTCGGGGTAGGCTTCGCGGAAGAGCTTGCGGTATCCGTCGATCTCAAGCAGGCGTTTCATCAGGGTCGCCCAGATCTGCTCTTCATTCTGTCCGGGAATGGTGCCGACTTCGTTGTGGGCACCGGTGACGGACGTCTCTCCTTTCGTGCCCCGCATTTCGTCGTTGGACAGGACGGGCATCATGGCCTGGGCCGCGAGCACATTTTCGACAAATGCCGGCATGACGGCCTGGTAGAGGCCGGGGGATTTGGAAAGGCGGAGCTGGTTGACGGCAAAGGTCCCATCCTCGCGCTTGTGGGCGCGGCTGTCCCAAAACATGGTGCGCCACTCGGAATCGCCGCGGTTGAAGATATCCGGCGAGTTGCGCGGAGTGAAGGGGTGGGCGGCGCCGCTCATGTTGAAACCGGTGAGGACGGAATCCTGCCCCTCGACATCGACCAGGGAAAAGCCCACCGGCATGCGGCGCCCCTTGTCGACATAGGCCTGGGTGCCGACGGCGCGGGAGCGTCCATCTCCGGTCGCGGTCAAGGGGTGATGACAGGTGGCGCAGGCCACGTCCTGATTTCCCCCGAGCACGGGGTCGAAAAACAGCGCCTGGCCAAGCTTCAGCTTCTCTTCGGTGAACTTTGGAGGGGTTTCCATCGGCCCGACCTTCAACTCGGCGAGGCGTTCCCGAAGGGCCGTTGAATTTTCCGCCGTCACGGAAAGAGCGATGCCCAGCGCCGCCAATGCCAGGAAGCCGGCGAGCCATCCGCTCGCGAGAGAGTTTCGGTTCTCGGGTTTTCTCATGGATTCAGGTGGGTTTCCGGTCGGGACGGCTTCGCGACCGCGCCCCACCGGATCGTGTGTCTGCTCTTACTTTCGTTCCAAAACGGCATTCCGTGACCCGGCCGCGACGGTGGACGTATCGGATTCGCCATCGGGCCAGCGGATCTCGACGGTGATTTCGGAGCCGGATTCCTTCGGCACGGCGAAGGTAAGCGCCCCGGTCGACTGCGCGAGATAGCTGCCGCCACCGCCGACCTCGGCGGTCTGCGGGGCGAGGTCACCGGCTTTGACCGTGACGCGCGCGCCGACGGCGGACGGGTTGCCGGCCTTGCCTTTGAGCTGGACAGTGAAGGGCCGGGTGTCGCGGTTCGCGGCGGCGGCGTTCACGAAGATGACGGGTTCGGCGTTGTTGACTCCAACGACGAGGTCTTCGTAACCGTCGGCGTTGAGATCGGCGGTCGCGAGGCTCTTGGCGTCGCCGGGCACCTCGAGGCCGGTCTCGGCGGGCCAGACGGGCTCGAAGGGTCTGGCGGCGTCGCCGGTGCCGCGCAGCAGCAGGCTCAGGCCGCTGGCCATCTCACCGATTTCGTCGGGCGGGGTGAAATGATTCTGCACCAGGTAACAGTCGACCCGTCCGTCGAGATCGATGTCGCGGAGCACGACGCCGAAGCCGGGCGACATCTGAGCGAGATGCGGCAGGGGGACAAAGGCGAACTTGCCGGTGCCGTCGTTGATCAGCACGGAGCTGTCCATGCAGTTGGTCTTGATCTGGAGGGCGGACTCGAGTTTCTGAGTGTCGTAGATGCCGAAGATGTCGCGCTTCGCGTAATTGTCGAAGGTCTGCATGACATCGGCGATGTAGGGCATGGCCCGGGCGGCGTCGACGAAGGTGGCGCGGGGGTAGCAGGATTTCTTTCCATGTTCGACCACGAAACGGGCCTGGACGATGTGGGACTTGCCCGACTCGTCGAAGTCGCCATAGAAGGTCAACTCGGGAAACTCGAGCGAGGCGCGGTAGAGGGTGTTGCGTCCCAGGTTAGTCGCCACGTAGTCGATGTCGCCGTCGTTGTCGATGTCGCGCCCGTCGATGCCGGCCCACCATCCGAGCGTGGCGAGCCCCTTCCCGGCGAGCCCGGCCTCCTCGGTGGCCTCGGCGAGTTTCCCCTCGCGGTTTTTGAAAAGGCGGATCGGGCCCAGGTCGGTGGTCACGAACAGGTCGCTCCATCCGTCGTTGTCGGCGTCGCTCCAGAGTGCGGAGGTCACCATGCCGCATTCGGCTAACCTCGGGGCGATCGTGGCGGTGATGTCGGCGAATTTCCCGCCCTCGTTGCGCAGCAGGACGCTTCGCGGAGAGAGAGGGTAATCTCCGGGAATCGAGCGCGCCCCGACGAACAAGTCAAGATCGCCGTCACGGTCGAAATCCGCCGCCGCGACCGCGCCGGTGCTTTCCCTCGAATCCGGGAGCGTCCCTTCCGCGGCGCGGGTGAACTCGCCCTTTCCATCGTTCAGGTAAAGCCGGTCCCGCAGCAGGTCGGCGCCCGGGTCGCACTCGACGCTCCCGCTCCCGACGTAGAGGTCGAGGTCGCCGTCGGCGTCGACATCGACGAAGGTCGCGCCCATGTCCTCGTGTTCGGCGTCGATCGACAGCAGCGGCGCGGGCAGGGGCTGAAGGACGATCTCGCCCGACCCGGGTTCGGTGCGATTTTCGAAAAGCTGGCCGGGCTGGCCGGCGGCGCCGCCGAGGAACAGGTCGGCGTCGCCGTCGCCATCGATGTCGCCCCAGGCCTGGCCGGGCCCGAGTTGGGACAGTTTGAAGGGCAACAGCGGCTGGCGGGCGAAGTCGTCATACTCGCGCTCCACATGGCGAAAACCGGCCAGGGCGGGCGAGGCGACAAACCACGGATTTTTCGGGGCCTCCGACGTGACCGGAGCGCCTTTCGCGGCGGGCTCGTCGGGCTCGGTAATGATGTGGCGGCGATTGACCTCCAGATTCTTGAAGACCTGGACCTGACCGCTGGGCCAATCGACGCGCAACTCGGCGATGGTTTCGTTTTTTCCCAGTCCGAAATGCACCAGCGGTTCATCGGCGTCGAGGAAGCCTCCATAGGGAAAAAACTGGCGCGTCTGCCGCGCGCCGTCCGGAGTCACCGCCGTGAGGGTGGACCCGACTCCGCGCGGGTTGCTTTGTTTTCCGCGAAGCTCGACCACGACGCGGTTGCCCGAGTCGCCGGCGTTCCAGTAAACGCTGAGTGGATCGGCGAGGTTCGAGGTCAGCAGTTCCAGGCGCCCGTCGCCGTCAAGGTCGCCCAGCGAGGCGCCGTAGGACATGCCGACATGGGCGAGCCCCCATTTTTCGGAAACGTCCTCGAACTGGAAATCCCCGAGGTTGTGGAAGGCCATATTCTGCTCGCGGCGCTCGGTGGTGTGCTCGTAGTGATCCCAATGAGTTTTGCCGACGAGCGTCTGGTGATTGATCGGCGGGAGATCGGAGTGGTTGAACTGGCGCGGCACGCCGTTGCAGAAAAACAGGTCCGACAGCCCGTCGTTGTCGAAGTCGGCGCCGCGAATGGCCCAGGTCCACTCGGTATGCGCGATGTCCGCCATCCAGGCCCCCTCCATGAAATGGTTTGTGCCCGTGTTGATGTGAAAGGTGTTGCGCATGATCTGGTTGACCCCGTCGACGTTGACGAGTTCCTCCTGCCGCGACGCCATCGAGGCCATGGACGCCTTTTGCATGTAGTGGGTGCGCGGCATCATGTCCGCGATGACGAAATCGACCAAGCCGTCGTTGTTGAAATCGCTCTGCACCGCTCCCATCGAAAACCAGGTGGTGTGGCGAAACAGCCCCTTCGACACCTCGGTGAAAGTGCCGTCTCCGTTGTTCCGATACAGGAAATCGGGGCTCTTGAAGTCGTTGCCGACGTAAAGATCGGGCCAGCCGTCGCGGTTGTAGTCCCACCAGGTCGACGAGTTTCCCCAGTGCCGCTCGGTCGTGATGCCGGCGGCGGCGGTGACGTTGGTGAAACCGGCCTCGCCGTCGTTGCGGAACAAGTAATCGGGACGGCCCGCCTCGGTGTAAAGAAATTCGCCGTTGTCCCCGCGCTTGTCCTGCTCCACATCGTACCAGCGCTTCCACTTGTCCTCGACCGTAAATCGGCCCCCCTGCTCGAAGATCCGGATCGGTTCCATCGGGCGCCCGCCCTCCCGATAGATCTGGTGGGTCAGCAGATACATGTCCAGATCGCCGTCGCGATCGTAGTCGGCGAAGGCTGACACCACCGAGCCCTCGGTGGCGTCGAGGCCGAGCGTGGCGGCGCGTTCCTCGAACTTGAGTTCCTTGCCGCGAACGCCATGGTCGATCAGCAGATTGACGTATAGCTGATTCGGGTAGTCGTAGTTGCAGACGTAGATGTCCAAATCTCCGTCGTTGTCGAAGTCGACCAGCGAGACGCCGACCCCCCAGGCGGCTTCGCCGCCCGTCACGCCCAGAGCCGGAGCCACGTTTTCGAAGCGCAGCGAGTCGCGCTGAAGGTAGAGGCAATTGTCCCCGGGACCGTTGCCCGCGTAGACGTCGGGGCGTCCGTCGAGATCGAGATCGCCGATCGCCACCGCCGCGCAGGCCGAGCTGGAGTGGTAGGCGCGCCTCAGCGGGTGGTTGCCGTCGATCGGGATCACCATATCGACTCCGGTCTCCGCCGGCGGCAGCAACCGCATCAGCGTGGCGCCACCGGGCGGGCGGGCGGGTTCCGCGAGCGGTTTGGATTCGATCTTTCCTCCGTCGGCGGCGGCAATTCGGGGGAGACAAAGAAGAACAGCCAGCGCTGGAAGGATAAAAAGACAGCGGCCGTGAACGTCGGATTTCAGTCGAGTCATAGTTCCGGGACCTGGTGGAAGCATCGGGAGGATTGTCAGTTTACAGCCCGATTCCGACCGGGGTCAAACCCCTCTTGCCCGCCTGTTCGCGGCCCGCGGATCGATCCGTTGACGGCGAAAGCGGCGGATCGTAGCCTTTCCCGGCCGCCGCCCTCGATTCATTCATGCATCCCCTCGCCGCGGAATCCCTCGCCCTGACGCGTCGCCGGTTTTTCGGAAAATCGGCGCAAGGGCTTGGCGTGGCGGCGTTGACGACCCTGCTTCACGGCGAAAATGCCGCCGGCAAATCGGCGCCGGACGGCTCTTTCCCGAATTTCGCGCCGCGCGCCAAGCGCGTCATCTACCTCCTTCAGGGCGGGGCGCCGTCCCACGTCGACCTGCTCGATTGGAAACCGGGCCTTTACGAAAAATACGGCACGCAACTGCCCGAGTCCGTCCGAATGGGCCAGCGACTGACCACGATGACGGCCAGCCAGAAGTCGCTGCCGATGCTGCCCGCGATCCGGCGTTTCGACCGATACGGCCAATGCGGACGCATGCTGTCGCCCTTCCTGAGACACACCGGCGCCCTCGCCGACGACCTCTGCGTCGTCAACTCCATGCACACCGAGGCGATCAACCACGCCCCGGCCGTCACCTTTTTCCTGACTGGCTCCCAGATCCCCGGCCGTCCCAGTATGGGCGCCTGGCTGAGCTACGGCCTCGGCTCCGCCAGCGAAAACCTTCCCTCCTTCGTTGTCATGACCTCGCGCGACCGGGAGAACTCCTGCGGCCAGCTTTTCTTCGACTACTACTGGGGCAGCGGATTCATCCCGTCGAAGTTTCAGGGTGTCCGCTTTCGCGGCGAGGGCGATCCGGTTCTCTATCTGTCGAATCCCCCGGGCGTCAGTCGGGATCTGCGGCGCGGCCTGCTCGACGACCTCGCCGCCATGAACCGGCTCAAACTGGCGGAGACCGGCGATCCCGAGATCGAGACCCGAATCGCCCAGTACGAGATGGCCTATCGCATGCAGGCCTCCGTTCCCGAACTGGCCGACATTTCCACCGAGCCGCGGCACATCCTCGACCTCTACGGACCCGACGTGGAGCGGAAAGGCTCTTTCGCCCGAAATTGTCTCATCGCCCGGCGTCTCGCCGAGCGGGGCGTGCGATTCATCCAACTCATGCACGCCGGCTGGGATCAGCACAACAACCTGCCCACCCAGTTGGAAATCCAGTGCCGCGACACGGATCAGCCCTCCGCCGCGCTGGTCAGGGACCTCAAACAGCGCGGCCTGCTCGACGACACCCTCGTCATCTGGGGCGGCGAATTCGGGCGCACGCCCTTCGGCCAGGGCGACATCTCGAACAAGCTCAAGCACGGACGCGACCACCACGGGCGCTGCTTTTCCCTCTGGATGGCCGGCGGCGGGGTGAAGCCCGGTGTCCAGTACGGCAAGACCGACGATTTCGCCTACAACGTCGCCGAGGACCCGGTTCACGTTCACGATTTTCAGGCCACCGTGCTGCACCTGCTCGGCATCGATCACGAGCG
Source organism: Akkermansiaceae bacterium (assembly GCA_024233085.1). GTDB lineage: Bacteria > Verrucomicrobiota > Verrucomicrobiia > Verrucomicrobiales > DEV007 > JAEUHH01. Next base: position 10,409 of record JACKQC010000018.1, on the reverse strand, counting down.
GCTCACCTACCGTTTCCAGGGACGCCGATTCCGCCTTACCGACATCCATGGAAAGGTCGTGCCCGGCCTGCTCGCCTGACGCGGGCAGGGGGCGCCTCGATTCCGCCATCGAGAGAAACGATTTCCGTTTTGCGCGAAAATCCGGTATCACTCGGAGCCATGGACACCGCCCCGCCCCCTCCCCTCCCGCATCGTCCCGGCACGTCGCCCGAGGGAATCGCCCGCAACCGCCGGATCAACCTCATCCTCTTCATCGTTCTGCCCTTCGTGTTCGCCCTGGGAACCTTGGCCGTCTTCGGCGGCTTCTCCTATCGGGGGGGCGACGCCGGCGATAAATCGATCGTCTCCCTGTGCCTGTTTTGTCCCGCGCTGATCGGCTACGCCATTTCGCTCAAATGGCGCGGCACCCAGCCGTGGAAATTCTTTCTGATCGGCGCCGGCATGACCTGCGCGGTTTACCTGGCGCTGCTGGCAATCTTTTTTGCCGGTTGTCTGATGATGGTCGGAACGAATCTGTGACCTTTCCCGACCCGGATCGGTCATCGGCCCAATCGATACCGTCATCGGGTTATTCGATTTTGGTGCTCGTCCCGGCTTGGGAATGCTCTTCGCCATGCCTTTCAGAATTCGAGTCAAACCCACCAACCGGCGAGATCGATGTCTCCAACCGGAGTCTCGATGGGTCGCTCTAAACACGATCGCGTTTTTCGTCCTGCCTCCCATACTTGCCATCGGCACTTCACTTTGGTGGTCATACCGTGTCCATCCGGCGATTCTGATTCCGCCGCTTCTGTTTCCCTTTTACATCGGCTTTCTCCTTATTCTTCGCCTGCGTGACCGACTTCATCCTTTCGCTTTCACGCTCGCCGGCATCGCCCTTTCGGGAATCCTCGCCACCGCGCTCATCACCGCCTTCCTTCAGCCTTGTATTCTAAGCTGGGCACCACCCCCATGAATCCGCCCGTCAAAACCACCCGAAGCCGCTGCCCGATCTGCCTCGCCCCGGCGCCCGCCCGCGTCTGGAAGGAAGCCGTCGCCTCAGAGACCGACGCGAACGGGGGCGGTCCGATCGAGCAAGTCATGCTCACCCGCGACTGCCCCGAGCACGGCGAAATCACCACCCGTATCGCCTCCGACGCGCGATTTTACTGGCTCAGCCACGGCCGGCCCGAAAACCGGTGCGCGCCCGGCGCCGATGGCTGTTGCGGAAACGGGACGGAAAAACCCGCCGCCCGTCGCGCCTCGGACGGCGCGCCCGCCGGCACGCTCGGCGCCAACGCCTTCGCTCCCGAGGGCTCGGTCTGCGAGACCCTTTCCACCTGCCTCGCCCTGATCGAGATCGTCGACTCCTGCAATCTCAGTTGCCCGAGCTGCTATGCCGATTCTCAACCGGGAACCGGCGCCCGGCTCGACTACGTGCCGCTCGAGGAACTCCAGCGCCGCATCCAGAGCGCCATCGATCGCAAGGGCGGCATCGAGATCCTGCAATTCTCCGGCGGCGAACCGACCCTGCACCCCGAATTTTTCGAACTCCTCGGCTGGGCGCAGCGACATCCGGACATCGACTATGTGCTGATCAACACCAACGGCGTCCGCATCGCGGCCGACGCGGCCTTCGCCGAGGGATTGCGGGAGGCTTACCAATACGGAAAAGTTCAGCTCTACCTCCAGTTCGACGGCCCCCAGGAGGCCGGACAGATCGCCCTGCGCGGCGTCGATCTGCGCCGGACCCGCGGGAAAACCCTTCGCGTCACCGGGGAGATGGGCCTCCCTGTCACTCTCGCCATGACCGTTCAGCACGACAATCTCCCCCATCTCTGGGAAGCGGTCGCCTTTGGGCTGCGCTTCGATCACGTGCGCGGCATCAGTTTTCAGCCCCTTTTCCGGTCCGGCCGAAATCCCGCGAGCCTGGACGGGGAGCCCCTCAACGCCGCGGACATCGTCACCGGCCTGATTTCCCAGTCGGACGGTAAACTCGGCCCCGGGGATTTCACCCCCCTGCCCTGCGGCGACCCGAACTGCGCCATCATCGGCTATCTGCTGAAGACCGGCGACGGCATCCGGTCGGTGGGCGACTTCATCGACTTCGGCGCCGTCCAGGGTTTCCTCCGCGACAAGGTCCGCTATCGCCTCGCCGACCTGACCCGCTGCGGCTGCGAAAACGAGCCGCTGGGCGAGTTGCTGCATGCCTTCGAACTCGACGAGCGCCACACCTTCCGCCTCTTCATCAAGCCCTTCATGGACGCCCACTCCTGGGACGACGACCGCATCGACCGCTGCTGCACCCACGTCATTCGGCCCGACGGAAGGCTCGACTCCTTTTGCCGATACTACGCGCAGTTTCCCGACGCCGCGCCCCCGCCCGGCGCCCCGACATCCGCCGCGACCACCTGCCGTGCCTGTTGACCCGTCGCTCGCCGCCACCGGCCCCGGGCTCTACCGCGGGCTCATGATAGGCTCCCTGCTGGCGGGGCTCATCCTCTGGTTGCGCGCGGTCCGGAGCGAGCGCGGCCTTTGGGCGATCTACCTCGGAGGCGTGCTCGGCGGCCTCTCCGGCGCGAAGCTCGGCTACGTCCTCGCCGAGGGCTGGCTGCACGCCGGCCGGCCCGATTTCTGGATGCAACTGGCGACGGGCAAGACCATCGCCGGCGCCCTGCTCGGCGGTTACGCCGGCATCGAGATCGCCAAACACGCCATCGGCTGGAAAAAAGCGACCGGCGACTGGTTCGCGCTCGTCGTTCCCGTCGGCGTCGCGCTCGGGCGGGTCGGCTGCCTCGTTCACGGCTGCTGTCTCGGTGTCGCGGGGGACGGCGAGTCGTGGTGGACGCGCGCCGACGCCGCCGGCATTCCCCGCTGGCCGGCCTCGACGGTGGAACTCGTCTTCAACCTCCTCGCGGCCGCCGTCCTTTTCGCCCTCCACCGGCTCGAAAGACTACCCGGCCAGTTGTTCCACGTTTACCTGGTCGCCTATGGCGCGTTTCGCTTCTTCCACGAGTTCCTGCGCGACACGCCAAAGGTTTTCCTCGGCCTCTCCGGCTATCAATGGATCGCCGCGGCGATGGTCATCTTCGGCGTAGTGCGTTTTCGCCGGCGACAGCGCCGGCCGGCGGAAACCTTGTGGCGGAAAACGGAAAACTGACCGCGCCGTCACGCGCCCGCCGCCTCGAACTGGCGCGCCAGCTCTTCCAGCCCGTGCTGGAGCATGAGAAAATCGCCCCCGTTGGCGAGAAAGCTCGCGCCCTGCTCCCGGCGACGCTTCAACTCATCGGCGTTTCCCACTGGACAGGCCCAGGCCTTGCCGTGTTTTTTCGCCGCGTCGGCGACGGTCTGGAACGCGGCCTCCAATCGCGATCCGTCCGCGTCGCCGGCCTGCCGCAGTCTCAGTCCAAGATCGCCCGGTCCGATGAAAAGCATGTCCACCCCGGGCACGGCGGCGATGGCGCCGGCGTTCGCGACGGCCTCCGGCGTCTCGATCTGCACGGTCAGGAAAGTCTCGCGGTTCGCCCACTCGACATAAGCCTCGAAATTGGTCGTTTCGCGAAAACCGCTGTCCAGCCCCGAGTTGTCGAGGCCGCGGTCGCCGACGGGCGGAAACTTCGAGGCCCGCACCAGAGCCTCGGCCATTTCCGGTGTCGAGACGTGGGGAATCATCAGCCCCGTCGCGCCTTCCTCGAGATAGCGGTAGAGTCCGGTCTTTTCCAGCGTGGGCGCGCGGACCATGCAGTCGATGTCGAAGGCGCGGATCAGCGCCATCAGAGCCTGAATTTCGCGCGTGTCGAAGGCCCGGTGCTCCAGATCGAGCCAGATGCAGTCGAAGCCGGAGCGCGCCGCGAGCGACACGTAGGCCGGGATATAATGACCGAGCGAGCAGCAGCGGGCCAGGCCACCGGAACGGATACGGGCGAGGGTCTTCGAATTTCGCATGGCAAAGTCAACAGGGTTGGATCGGAAACCGAACAGGGTTAGGTCATTCAGTCAACAGGGTCGAGTCCCAAACCCGACCGTCCGACTCCGGGGAATAGGCGAAAACCCGCCGGGCATCAAGACTTTCGCGTCCCGCGACTCCGGGCGCGATTACGGGACGGGCACTTCCGGCGGCGCGGCGACGGTCTCGCCTTCGGGCAGTTTTTCGATCAGGACCGGGCGGCTGGGTTCCTTTTTCTTGCCGAAAAGCTTGCGCCCCACCTTGCCGAGCAGACCCCGCTTTTCCTCGTTCTCGCGGAGTTCGGCCTGGAGGGTCTCGTGTTTCGCGGTCGGGACGCCGGGCTCGGGGAAGGTGGCGGCGGCCGCTTCGCCGATCTCGGAGCGGACGTCCTCGTCGAGGCTGGCGCGGTAGACTTCGCCGTCCTGGTCCACGACGATGGGCTGGATGAAGATCATCAGCTCGGTCCGGGCCTTGGTGGTGATGGTGGACTTCACGGCGTTGCCAACCAGCGGAATGTTCTTGAGGAAGGGCAGGCCGGAGTCGGTCAGTTCGTCGCGCTCGGAAATCAGGCCGCCGAGGACGATGGTGGAGCGGTTCGGAATGGTGACCGTGGTGTTCAGCTCCTGTTTTCCGATGACCGGAATCTCGTTCTGGTCGACGACCTGCTGGCCGACGACGCGGTCGTTGATCTGAACGATATCGAGGGTGACCTCGTTGTTTTCGTTGATGGTCGGCAGCACCTCGAGTTTCAGCACGACATCCTTGTAGGCGACGGTGGAGCGGACGGCGCTGGGGTTGTTGGTGTCGGTCAGCGCGGTCTCGGGATAGGGCACCTCCTGGCCGGAGGTGATTTCGGCGCGCTTGCCATTCTGGGTGTAAACGACGGGGCGGGAGAGGACTTTGAAGTTTTGCGTGGACTCCAGAGCGGAGACGAAAACATCGAGCGACTCGCCGATCTGGCCATAGACATTGAGCCCGCTCAGGGGGCCGAAAGGCGTGCTGATGAGGTTGTCGCGGAGGTCGGCGATGTTTCCGGTGGTGTTGGTGGCGCCGATGATGTCCTCGCGGGCGTTGATGAGGCCGCCGGTGACGCCGCCATCGTTCGGGTTGTCGCCGCTGAATTGGGTGAATTTCTGCAGGTAATCGATGCCGAACTGAAAGTCGTCGGTCAGCGTCAGCTCGCCGATGACGGTGGCGAGGTAAACCTGGAGCGGCCGGCGGTCGAGCCGGTCGATGATGTCGAGGACGATGTCCTGGTTCTCGCGGTTGCCGATGACGATGATGGAATTGGCCTGCCGGTCGGCGATGAGGCGCGTCTTTCCGACGAGGACGGAAATCGGGGCCACGTCGTCGATGGGAAAGGCAATCTGGTCGGGACGTTCGCCGAGCGAACCGGCGGTGTCGGTGCCGGTGGCGGTCTGGGTGGTGCGGTTCTGATTGTTCTGCCGGCCGGCGGTGGTGCCGGTCAGGGTCGCGAGTTGGGCGGATGTGACGGGCGTGGGCCGGGTCTCGATCTGCCGCCCACCGGGGAGCTGGGTCTGGCCGGTGCCGGTGTCCTGGAGCACATCCACGATGACGGGCAGCACGTCATTGGCTTTCACATAGCGGAGCGGTCGCTCCATGGGGGCCCGCGTCTCGAGGGGTTGGTCGAACTGCTTGATCAGGTCGAGGATGTAGGCGAGGTCCGAGGGCGCCGAGACGACCATGATGCGGTTCAGGCGGTCGTCGGCGATGAGCTGGGCGGCGGGCATATCGGCGGTGCCGATGCCCGAGTTGTTGCCGCCGGCGGGAACCATGCGTCCGTCGGGTCCGCGGACGTATTGAACCTGGGGCTGGGAGGATGAGGACGAGGAGGAGCGGTTATTATTATTGTTGTTGTCTCCGCCGTTGTTGCTCGCCCGCTGGCCGGAGACCGTCTTTCCGGCGTCGCTCTGGCGCTGGCGCTCCTCCATGCGGGCATCCATCGCGGCTTGGATGATCTGGGCGACAATGCTGGCCTCGGCATATTCGAGCCGGGCGAACTCGGTCATCAGCGGCGCCTCCTCGGTCGGAACGTCGACGATCTGGCGCAGTTTGATGAATTGCCGAAGGATGGCGCTGCTCTCGGTGATCAGCAGGCCGCGGGGATGCGTGACGGGAGTGATGCGGCCGAACTCGTTCAACACGACGTGGTTTCCGAAAATCGTCGCGGCGGCCTCCGGATCGATGTATTCCAGCTCCATGAAGTAACCCACCAGCGACTCGCCGCCGGGCAGGGATTCCTCCGAGGTGTAGATCACCACGCCCTCGCTGAAGGAGGCGCTCTGGCCGCCGGGACGCTGACCGCCGAAGAGCACCTTGACGCTCTGCACATCGGGCTCGGCGACAATCACATAACCGTTGACCTGCAGCGTGGCCTCGATGAGGCGGGCCGCCTCCTGCCGGGTCACGGGATTGGGCGTCACGAGGCTGACCTGCGGCCCGTCGAAGACGGTGGTGTCCTTGATGATGGTCTTGCCGATGATCTGCTCGTAAATGTTCAGCAAATCCGAGACGGGATTGAGCGGATACTGCATCCGAACCTCGCCGTTCGGCGTCTCGGTGAGACCGCTGATCGGCGCCGAACCGTCGACTCCTCCGCCGCCGCCGGGCGCGCCGCCACCGGGGCCGAAACCGCCTCCGCCGCGCTGTCCGAATCCGCCACCGCCGGGACCGAAGCGGCCGCCTCCACCGGGCCGCTGGCCGGGTCCGTCGCCACCGCCCGGACCTTGGGGCGCCTGCGGAGCCTGAGGCGCGGCGCTGGTGTCGCCCGGATTCTCGTTGGCGGCGGGCGCCCGCGGAGCCGCCGGAGCGGGGGCGGGAGCCGCCGCGTCAGCATCCGCGTCGGCATCCTTTTGAGCCGGAGCCGCCGGCGCGGGAGCCGGGTCGCTCTTTTCCGCGGAAGCCCCCCCGTCGTCGTTCCCCTGCGCGGAGGCCGCCGCGGCTCGTTGTGCCTGGGCTAGCAGGCGAAATCGATCGGCGCTTTCCGCCGTCTGTTTCGGGACCTCGCCCTGCTGCGACCGCACGGGAGGCCCGACGGGCAGCAGGAGGATAAAAATCGCCGTGAGAGCCGGCAATACGGCCCACCCCGCCCCGCCAACGCGGCGAGGCGATTCGCCTGTCTGTGTTTTCATGAGTGTTTCGAAAAAGTCCGGCGTTCGGAGCGGGTTTCGCGTCTCGGGCCGTCGGCGCCCCATGCCTTTATTCGCTGGCGGGGAAAATCACAAGCCGCCGTTTCGTTTCGGCGGCGGTTTTTTTGGCGCCATTCGATGCTGTCATCGTTCGCATAAATCAGTCCCGTTTCTTCTCCGCCTTCCGATCCATCTTGTCGAGCATTTCGCGGAAGACCTTGATCCGATCCTCGAAGCTCATGTCCGGTTTTTCGTAGCGCAGCCGGCTCATGTGCTCGAAGAGCTTGGCGCGCTGATCCTCGGATAGGCGGTCCATTTTTTCCCGAACCTCCGGCGGCGGTCCGCCTCCAAAACCGCGGCGCCCCTCGCGGGTGCGGCTGCTCAGACGCACGTCCCCGCCACTGGGACCGGCGGCCGGCTTCGCCTCGCCGGGTTTCAGATCGATGTCGCCGTAGCGGACGGTGACGACTTCGCCGCCCGCCACCGCGATCCGGGCGGAGGTTTTTTCGATGTCGGGATCGCCGCGGTATTCCACCATCTTCCAGCCCTGGGCGTTCAACTCGTCGGAGACGGTGTAAATTTCCTTGGTCTCGCGATTGAGGACGGTGGCCACCTGGCGACCGTCGATCATCGCCACGCCGCGCAGGATGAGCGAGTCGGAGAGATTCAACGACCGGGTGAAAGGCGAATTCCGCATCAGCGCGTCGAAATGCGAACTCACCACCGCCCGCGGCAGGGCGTCGACCGGATTGGCGGCCGCGTTTTCGCCGGCGGGTGGAGCGCCCGGATCCGGCGCGGTGTCCTGGGCGCTTCCGTTCGTCAACGCCAATGCCACGGCTCCGACCGCCGCCGCCACAGGACGGGCGGCGGCGCGAAATCGACCGTCGGAAGAGTGCTGAAGAGGCGCCATGGCTGGAAAAATCGATCCATTAAACGCCCCGCCAACAGAAAAGTTTCGGCCACCGAACGCGTCAATCCGCCAACCCGAAAGCCTCCGCCACGACGGTGCCCAAACCCCCGCCATCATCGGGCTCGAAGCGAATCGTCATGGGTCGACAGCACACCTCGCAATCGTAATCGACCTCGCACAGCGTTTCGACGATCGGGGGCGCCGGAACCTCGAAAATTTCGAAACAAGCCGGACAGGTGACCGCGCAGGTTTCCGCGTTCATAATCTTCGCCAGCCCCCCGGGGTTTGGTCCGCATCCCTCATTCCTCCGTCCACCAGTACAGCATCCGGCCGCAGTTTTCGCAGTGGGTGAGTTCCTTTTCGGCCTTCACGGAGACCGCGGTCGATTTGACGACTTTCATGTGACAGCCTTTGCACTGGCCGTCCTCGAGGGCCACCACCACCAGTCCGCCCTTGCTCTGGCTGAGCCGGTTGTAAACGTCGAGGACCTCCGGATCGACCTGGGCGGCGCTCTCCCGGCGCTTCGCCTCCAGTTCCCTCCGTTCGGCCTCCAGATTTTCGCGGCGCTGGCCGATGTCGGAGATCTCCTCGTCAACGATGGACTTGGTTTTCGCGTGGGCGGCGGAAATCTCGGCGAGGCCCTTCTTGAGTTCCTCGGCCTTCTCCATCAGTTCCAGTTCGCGATCCTCGAATTCGGACACCTCGCGGCCGTATCGCTCGATCTCCACGCCCATGGCGCGGAAATCTTCGTTCTTTCGCGTCTCGAACTGCTGCACCTTGAGCTTCGCGATGCTGTCCTGGCGCGTCTTGATGTCGAGTTCGAGGTTTTTCATGGCGACCTCGTTTTCCTGGATCGCCTTTTTCGCGCGATCGACCGCCGCCTGCTCGTCGGCGAGTTTTTCCCGGGCATCCTGTTCCTCGAGCGGCAGTTGATCGAGTTCGCGCTGGATCGCGCGGATCTTCAGGTCGCGATCCTGGATGACGAGGAGTTTTTCGACGGCGGGGAGCATGGCGGGCGGGGAGGGAAAAAGGAAGGGAGCGAGTGGCGTCAGTAGGTTTCGACCGGCGAGCGTTTGCCGTCCTCGACGCTGAGGACTTTCGCGCGTTCCTCGCCGAGCGTGGCGACGCGCAGATCCCAGATCTGGCCGTCGATCTCGCGAAAACGCTCCGGCGACCAGGGATAGGGCGGCGCCATCTTCTTCTTGGCCCGCTCGATGCGCCCCAGGGCGTCGTCGAGGACGGGGCCAGGCACCTTTTCGAGATGCTGTTTCGCCTCCTCGACCAATTCCACGCGGTGACAGATCATCGCGAGGTCGTTTCCGGCCTCGATGCAGGCGTGGATCGTTTCCTCGAAGGTGACCTCGTTGAGAATCGCTCCCATGTCCAGGTCATCGGTCATGACAAGCCCCTCGTAGCCGAGTTGATCGCGCAAAAACCGCCCGATGACGTTCTTCGAAAGCGAAGCCGGCCAGCGCGGCCGGTCCGCGTCCCAGCAGGGAAAGTGCGAATGACACGTCATGAGACTGTCGAGATCGTCGAGCAGCGCGCGAAAGGGCACCAGCTCCGTCGCCTCCATCTCCGCCAGAGACTTGCGGATGACCGGCAGCTCGTGGTGGGGATCGCACTCCGCCGAGGCGTAACCGGGGAAATGCTTCCCGCAGCTCAGGATTCCCTCCCGCCGCAGGGCGTGGTTGAAGACGCCGGCGTTGTCGATCACCTCCTTCGGCGTCGCGCCGTAGCAGCGCCCCTTCAGCGAATTGTCCGCCTCGTCGTCGTAGGAGAGATCGAGCACCGGGCAGAGGTCGAGATTGAAGCCGAACATCCGCAGAATTTTCCCCGTCAGCTCGCCATGACGCCTGATGAGCTTCAGGTCGCCCTTTTCGCGAAGCTGCTGGGCGTTGGGCGGCTCGGAACCGATCAGTCGCAGGCGCGAGACGCGTCCGCCCTCCTGGTCGATGGTGATGAAAGGCTCGATCTCCGAGAGGTCGCGCAGGTCGTCGATCAGCTTGCGCAATTGTTCGGGAGAGTGGATATTACGGCCAAATAAAATAAATCCGCCAGGCTGGATTTTCCGAAAACGTTCGGCCGTCTCCGCATCCAACTCCGGTCCAGGAACACCGGTTAACAACAACTGACCGAGGAGACGCGATTCCATGAGCGATTCTGTGAGCGGCCCCAAGTAAGCAGTATGATCCGGGAACACAAAAGCTTTTTCCTCGCCGGCCTTTCGGCGGCCATCCTGCTCGTCGTGCTGATCTCCTGCGAGACGACCCCCGGCGGCGGCGCCAGTCATCTGCGCGGCCAGGTCGCCGCCTATCGCGGCCCTCTGAAGCTCGGCATCGACGTCGCCGAGCAGTACGGCTTCGACCTGCTCCAGGGCAAGCGCGTCGGGCTCATCACCAACCAGACCAGCGTCAACCGCGCC